>NZ_JFCB01000002.1 GCF_000725125.1 Streptomyces toyocaensis | reverse complement strand
GCAGCGGACGGAGAATCCGCCACCGGCACGACAGCGGCGGCGGCCGGCGCCGTCGCGTCGGCGCTCGCGGGCAACCGGGGCGCCAGCCATGCCGCGAGCTCAGCGATCGACCGATGCTCGAACATCACCGTCGGCGACAGTTCCACCGACAGCCGCTCCTCCAACTCTCGCACCAGCGCCAGCAGATCAGCAGATCCCAACCCCAGCTCGTAATAGCCCGAGCCCACATCCACCGCATCCGCCGCCACACCCAGCCGAGCCCCCACCAACTCCCGCAACACCGCCGCAGCGGACGGAGAATCCGCCACCGGCACGACAGCGGGAGTGAGGGCTGCGGGCCGGGCGGGGGAAGTGTCCTCGCGGACGTCGAGTGCGGCGGCCGCCCGAATGCGCTTGGCGACGAACTCCCCGACCTCGGCGACCTTCTGGCCGGTCTCGTCGTAGAACTCCACCACGAGACGGATGAGTTCGTCGTCGCGGCGGACGGATTCGGCGGGCACCCGGACGTAGCAGCGCCCGCCGAGTGGCCCGGCCGCGCGGAACCGGTCGAACATCAGCGGGAGGTAGAGGCCGGGGCCGTCGTTGTCCCCGTGCAGCATGCCCAGGGCGACACCGCCACCGAGGAGCCCGGCTTCGAAGAGGGCGGGGTGGAAGAGGAACGCCCCGGTACTGCTCTGGTGTTCAGGGGCGAGTTCCAGCTCGGCGATCCAGTCGCCGGGGCGGTGGTGGACAGCGCCGTCGAGCTTCATCAGACCCGAGTGGAAGAGGTCGTACTCCCGGCACCAGGTGTAGATCTCGCCCATGGTGGTGTGCCGCGTCGTCCCCTGGACGGGCAGCGGGAGCCGCTCCGTGAAGGTGACGGGGCCGCGATGGTAGGCGGTGACGACGGCGTGCAGGACGTCGGTCGAGTCCTGGGGGCGCCGGCTGCGCACTTCGACGGTCCATCCCCCGGTGGCAGCGGGGCGCCCTTCGACGGTGGTCAGGACGGCCTCACCGGGCCCGGCGACGAGCGGCGCGAGGATGGTGAGGTTGCGCAGCTCCACCTCGGCCATGGGGTGCTGCTGCCGGGCGAGCACCTGGAGCACCAGGTCCACGTAGCCGACACCGGGCAGCAGGCTGCGGCCGTACACGACGTGCCCGCTCAACAGGGGGTTGTCGGCGGTGACGGTGAAGGTCTCGGTGAACGTGGGCGATTCGGTCATCGGATTTCCGTCCCAGGGAAGGCGCGCGAGGGTGCCCGGATGCGCGAGGCACACACCGGGAATTCGTTTAAGGACAGGGGAGGGCGATGGCTGTCAGAATGAAACCGCCGCGGTGCATCCAGCGCCCCGTGAGCCGGGGTACCGGCTTCCCGGCCGCCCGGGGTGGGGGCACCAGGAACCGCGCGGAGAAGAACCCGCCGGAATCGATGTCTATCCGGGCCCCGTCGAACCCCAGCATCCGCTGGGCGAGGGAGAACCAGACTTTGTAGACAGCCTCCTTGCAACTGAACAGCAATCGGTCCCAGGGCACCGTGTCGCTTCGCGCGCCGAGCCGTTCCACGAGGTCCCGTTCGGCCGGCAGGGCGACCAGATCGAGCACGCCTTCGGGAAGCGGGGCGCTTTCCTCGGCGTCGATGCCCACGGAATGCACCCGGCTGGCCCGTGCCACCGCGGCCGCCCGGTATCCGGAGCAGTGCGTCATACTGCCGACCACTCCGGCCGGCCATTGCGGGGCCCTGTGCCGCCCGGGCGGCAGGGGGACCGGGGGAACTCCGAGTTCGCCGAGCGCGGTGCGGGCACACCGGCGCACCGTGGAGAATTCCCGTCGGCGTCGCGGCACCGCGTCGGCGACGGCCGCGCGTTCCTCGGGGAAGAGATGAATGTCCGCGTCGTCGTCGAACGCCTCCGCGGACCTCACGTCGACGGGAAGTAGCTCTTCGATCACTGTTCCCTCGGGCCCGTTCTTCGATCGCTTACCAGGTGGTCAGCGAGAAGCGCTCGCCGAATGCCCGTGCGCCGATGGCGAAGTCCCTGATCCGCTCGGCCTTCTCCACCATCTTGTCGTCGCCGGCCTCCTTCGAGACGGCCACGAGCCACTCGTAGGTCTCGCTCGGGTGAACGTCGTACGTGTAGTGGACCTTGGACAGCAGGAAGAGGATGTCCCGGAAGTTCTCTCGTCCGATCACCCCGGACAGGGCGAGGATCCCGGCCTCCCGCTCCTTGGTGAACGGCTTGCGTTCATGGATGGCGGGGCTGACGTCCGAGGTGTAGACGGAGGCGTCGGCGAAGGCTTCCTTCTCGTCGAACGCGCCGTCGAAGGCGAGGTCGACGCAGAGCGACTGTCTGCTGAACTCGCCGAAGTTGACAGCCGAGTGGACGGCGGCCGCGTCGAGGTACCAGATCTCTCCGGCGCGCATGTGGATGACGGTGTCGTCGTCCGAGTGGAAGGCCAGCGGGCTGTCCTCGAGCATCACATGGGTGCGGAAGTACTGGTCGAGTCCGCGGTCGAGCTCCACGAAGTCCCGGTGCGGGATGACGACGGCGTTCTTCAGGTTCCTGGTGCGCGCCATCTGGAGCCGCTCGACGTCGAAGACGGTGGTGATGATCTCGTTGAGGTACGGAACATGCTCCACGTGGCCGGTGGGCTGCGCCGGTGCGCCGTGAAGGTCGCGGTACAGCCTGTCGTCGCTGGCGCCGCTCGCGTTGTACAGCGGGATGTTCTTCCAGAACCCGTTGCTGAACTCGTCGTACTCCTCTTCCACGGTGGGCACCGCGGCGAGATGGGCGAGGTCCTGTGCTAAGCGTTCCTGGTCGAGTGCAATACGGCCGAGTATGTGCGAGCGCACGCGTCGTCCTCCTGGTGTCGAATTCAACTTTCGTTGGCGGAACGGGCACCCGTGGTGGATGCCATGGCCGAGCGAAGACTGCGCGGTCGCATGTCGGTCCAGTTGTTCTCCATGAAGGCGAGGCAGTCCTGGTGTTTCGCGTCGTTCAGTGCGATCCGCCATCCCGCGGGCACGTCCACCGAGGCCGGCCACATTGAATACTGTTCTTCGTCATTGAGCAGCACGTGGTAGTTGCCATCGGTCTCTTCGAAAGAACTGGACACACAACACCTCACAAGGGCACGACTGGGTCATGGCCGCACTCCCGGGCGCTTTTCCGTGTCATCACCGGAACAGCCGAACCGAGAAACAGTGGTCACAGGGATCGCGGGCACGCGAAAGCCGGGCCGCGGAACACCCAAGAACCGAACAGAAGAAGACGGCCTAGGCAAACAGGATGCGCACGATCCGGCCTAGAGCGCCTGACACGCGTCGTGGAATTCCCTTACCCCCCTAACTCGCCGTGGAGCAGTACTTCCCCCGCCTGCTTCCACGTTCGAACCGAGAAGGAGCCTAGGTTGACCTGATAGTGATCGTCAACTGCCTCCCGGTAATCTCGCAGTTAGACGTCTCACATCCCGGCGTTCAGCGAGAACAACGGCCCACCGTTCCCTCCGATGGACGAGGGGCGTCCGGCCGGGGGCCGGTCCGGGAGGGCCAGGGGGTTCGGGCGGTGGCGGGTGGGAATGCCGTGCACGGTGGACGCCGGCAGGCGAGGGATCGGGGCGATACGCGACGGGCGGAACTGCGGTCCTGCCGCAACCTGCACATCTGCGCCGCGTCGGCGACTGCTGTGCGGTGCGGACACCCGTAAGCGCACCCCCGCGTCCCGGCGGCGACCGCGGGTCGTCAGCAAGGCCTTCAGCCCTGCACGGTCGCGTTCTTCCTCACCCGACCCGAGCGCGGAGTCCACCGAAGCGGACTCAACTGCCCTCTTGCCGGGCCGACATCGGCACAACCGACGGTCGCCACTCTCGCCTGATCAACCCGAACACCCACGAGTCGGAAACCACGCCGTTCACCACGCAGTCCTCCCGCAACGTCCCTTCACGCGCGAATCCGATCTTCTCCAGGACCCGGGCAGATGCCACGTTGCGTGTATCGACCTCGGCCTGCACACGATTCAGGTCCAAGGTGTCGAACGCCCATCGCAGCAAGGCCTGTACGGCCTCCGTCGCGTAGCCGTGGCCCCACATCTCCTCGCCGAGGAGATAGCCCAGCGACGCGCTGCGGTAGTCCGGGTTCCATCCGCTCAGCCCGCACCAGCCGACGAAGGCCCCGTCAGAGGTACGGTCGATGGCCACCCGCGCCCCGGTGCCTTCGTCCGCCATCTTCTGGCACGTCGTGATGAACTTCTCCGCGCGGGCCCGTTCGGTCCACGGCGGGGAGTCCCAGTAGCGCAGCACGTAGGCGCTGCTGTGCAGCGCGAAGAGGGGGTTCGCGTCAGCGTCGGTGAAGGGGCGCAGTCGCAGGCGAGCGGTGTGCAGTACGGGAGCGGCCAAAGTCATGCGCACCATCCTGGGTCCTCAAGGGACGGGCACGACACCGAATATCCGGTCCCGGTGCGGCCCTCATGACCACGACACCGCCCGTGCGGGCCCTGGTGTCGCGGAGCGGGGTGCTACTGGGCCAACGAGGCCAGTGCTGCCTTCGCGTTGTGCTCGGCGATGTCCCGCATCACCGTGCGGTGCGGGAAGTCGCCGTCGAGCAGGCGAAGGGGGCCGGCCACCAGTGAGAGACGCATCGCGAGCATGTAGAGGTCGAGCCGTGCCGGATCGAGTCCGGGGCGGGCCAGGACGGGGTAATGGCCACCGAAACGCAACTGCAGGAACACGTGCTCCCACTCGACGTCGAAGAACATCAGGCCTTCGATGTCGATGAGGACGGGGTGTCCGGAGGCATCGACCAGGACGTGGTCGGGCCCGAGTTCGCCGTGGATCAGTCCGTGCTCCGTGCGCGGAGCCACACGCGTGGCCAGTTCCTGCAAGCGATCATGCAAAGGAGACACGGCTGATCCGACCCTCGGGTCACGTTCGGCCGCCTCAGCGAGATCCTCGATGGCACGGTCGAGCACCAGTTGCTCGCATGAATCGCCACCCGCTTGGTCGCCCCGTTCGAGCACGTCCACCCTGCCGTAGTGCTGACTGTGCTGCTGGTGCATCACGTCGAGCATGGCGGCCAGCTCACTCAAGGCATGTGACGCGGGTGCGGGATCCGTCTCCAGGAACGCTTCCAGAGTGCCCCCGGCAACGTCCTCGACCACTGCCACATCGGCCGGGTGGCGGCGTCGGCTGTCGTCAGCCAGAAGCACCCGTGGAACCCGGACTCCAAGGTCGTCCAGCCGCCGCTGAGCGGCCAGGAAGGGGACCAGCCCGGAGGCGGGAGCGAACGGGTGGGCCGGGTCGACGGCTTCACCGGCCGGCCAGAAGTTCTCGGCCCCGGCCCAGCTGTAGACGATCACACTCCCGCCACGTGCCCCGCCCGTGTGAACCCGGTAGACCCCCTTCCTGCTCCCTCCGCGCAGCCGGTCCACTCCGACGACGTCGGCTTCCGCCCCCAGTGCCTCGTACACAATCCCTGACAGGACTTCATCGTCCATGAACCGGCGCATCCGCCGACCCTATCCCCGGCCCCGGTGCGGTGGCCCGATGCCGCCACCGACCCTCGGAGGCATACCCCTACCCGTATGCCCTATCGTGGCTACCGCACGCAGTACCGCCTCACGGAGCCCTCACGATGACACTGCCCTTCTCGCACCACAGAGCGGGTTCCGTGCTGCGCTGCGTTCTGGTGCTGGTCGCCGTGCTGGTCTCGTCCCTGTGTGCGGCCGGGCAGTCCGCGGCGGAATCCGTCCGCACGGGACCGGCCTCCGCCGCAGCCGGCGCACCGCCCGCAGCAGGATTCCTCCTGAGCAGAGCTGCTGCAGAGCCGGGCAGCGATTCCCGGGAAGCCGCTGCTCTCCATGAGGCGGCCACCCCTTCGTCGTCGGACTCCAAGCAGTGCGGCGGACAGGCCGACACCGACACCGCCGCCACCCGGGACGGCTCCCGCCCCTCGACACCGCTGCCGACGCCGGAACACGGGGAGCGCCGGACAGCGCCCGCGCCGGCCGGCCCGGGCGCCGCGAGCGCGCGGCCGGAATCCGCGCCACCCGCACCCGACCCGGTGCGGCTCTCCGTCCTGAGGATCTAGACCGGCCCACGCGCCGTGTCCCCTCACATCCTCAGCGAAACGGAGTCCTTCCCATGCCCTCCTCCCGGTCACCGCGCCGGGCGGGAGCGACGCTGGCCGCGTGGCAGTCCCCGCAGTGGGTCGCCGCCACGGCCGGTGCCGCCCTGACCACAGTGCTGGTGGGCGTGCCCACCGCGGTGGTCCCCTCGCCCCTGTTCTCCCGTTCCGTCCCCGTCCAGTGGTGGAACTACCCCGTGCTGGCCGCCACCGCGGTCCTCGCCGGCTTCATTCTGGCCACCTTCGTCACACCGCGGCGCGACGCCGGAGCCCCGGAGGACCACGGCGATCCGTCCGCGAAGACCGCCGGACGGCTCGGGTCGGCCGGCGGCGTGCTGTCGCTGCTGGCAGTGGGCTGCCCCGTCTGCAACAAGCTGGTCCTGGTCCTGCTGGGCACCTCCGGGGCGCTCACCTACTGGGCCCCGCTGCAACCGCTGGTGGCCGTCGTCTCCCTCGCCCTGCTGGCCGAGGCGGCACTGCGCAGGCTCTCCACAGCCGACGCGTGCCCCGTACCGGCCCGCCGCTGAGCCTCCGCCGCTCCGCGCACCCGTCTTCTACGCCCCTTCTCGCCCTTCGGAGCACCACCATGCCCCAGACATCCGCACGCCCCGCGTCCTCAGGAGCCGGCCGGCCACGCCCCGGCCTCACCCGGCGCGTCCTCGCCCTGATCGTGCTGGCCGCCGCCGTCGTGACCGCCGTCCTCGCCCTCACCCCCGGCCGCGACACCACCGCAGGGGGCACAGCCGCTCCCGCCACGGTGTCGACTCCCGGGGAGCAGCAGCCGGCGAACCCCCAACTGCTCGCCCTGGCACGCCGGGACGCCACCGACCCGCTCGCCCTCGGCAGTCCGGACGCCCCCGTCGTGCTGATCGAGTTCTCCGACTTCCAGTGCCCGTTCTGCGGCCGGTTCGCCCGTGAGACCAAGCCGGACCTGGTCCGCGACTACGTCGACGAGGGGATCCTACGCATCGAGTGGCGCAACTTCCCCGTCTTCGGCGCCGAGTCCGACCACGCCGCACGAGCCGGCTGGGCGGCCGGACGGCAGAACCGCTTCTGGCAGTTCCACGACGAGGCCTACGCCGAATCGCGCCGCCGCAACGCGGGCGAATTCAACGAGGACAAGCTCATCGCCATGGCCCGGAAGGCCGGCGTCGGGGACCTCGCCCGGTTCAAGAAGGACATGGCCTCCGGCGCCGCCCGCCAGGCTGTCACCCGGGACAGTGAGGAGGGCTACGGCATCGGGGTCACCAGCACACCCGCGTTCCTGATCAACGGCCGGCCGGTGCTCGGCGCCCAGCCCACGGACGTCTTCACCGACATCATCGACGAGGCCGCCGAGCAGGCGCGGCAGCGGGAAGACGGCGATGAGTGACCCCGGGGTGCTGCTCGCCTTCCTCGGTGGCCTGCTCGCCCTGCTCAGCCCTTGTTCGGCCCTGCTGCTGCCGGCGTTCTTCGCGTACTCCTTCACCAGCCGCACCCGGCTCCTGGGCCGCACGGCCCTCTTCTACGCCGGGCTCTGCCTCACCCTGGTGCCGCTCGGGGTGGCCGGCTCCTTCGCCGGACGGCTCTTCTACGGCCACCGGGACACCCTCGTCACGGCCGGCGGCTGGCTGGTCATCGCACTGGGCGTGGCTCAGGTGCTCGGCCGGGGATTCGGCTCACGCCGGCTGCAGCAGGCAGCCGGCAGGCGCCGCTCGGGATCCGCGCTCTCCGTGCTGGCGCTGGGCTCGGTCTACGGCTTGGCGGGCTTCTGCGCGGGGCCGATCCTGGGCGCCGTCCTGACCGTCGCGGCCATGGGCGGCAGCCCCTGGCGGGGCGGTGCGCTGTTGGCCGTCTACGCCCTTGGCATGGCCGTGCCGATGTTCGTCCTGGCCGCCCTGTGGGACCGGTACGACCTCGGGCGCCGGCAGTGGCTGCGTGGCCGGATGATCCACGTCGGGACCGTGCCTCTGCACACCACCTCCCTGGCCGGCGGGGTGATGTTCATTCTGCTCGGCGTCCTGTTCCTGGCGTTCGACGGCACCTCCGCACTGCCCTCCCTGATGGGAGTGGACGCCGAGTTCGCCTGGGAGGAACGACTGTCCCGGTGGGCGGGCGCGGTCCCCGACCGCTTCCTGCTGTTCGGTCTGGCGGTGGCCGCGGCCGCCGCCGCCCTCGCCGTCCTGCTGCGAACCGGGAGCGCACGGAAGAAGGAACAGCACCCACCCTCGGCGCACACCCATGGATCCACCGGGGCATGACCTCATGACCTCGGACTCCGCCCGAACCGAATCCCTGAACGAGGGTGGCCGACAGCGCGGCGGTCCCGGCAGCCGCCCACGTTCTCCGGGCCCCGGGTCGTCATCCCCCGGCTGAAGGAGGTGCCGCACTGCCGAAACCGTTCGGTCGTATCCCCGTTGGCACCGGAGTGAGCGAGCCATCAATCTGAACGTGCGGGGCTCACCGGCTCACCTGTCGCCGACGCCGATCAGCCCTCCGGGTGCCGCCACCGCATCACAGGACGGCGGCGGCACCCGCAGAACGGCGGTGAGGTGCCTCGGACACGGCGCCACGGGGCCTGTCACAGGCGGATGATGACCAGGGCCGTGTCGTCGTTGGTGCTGGCAGGGGGGAGGAGGTCGGCCAGGAGGGCGTCGGCCAGGGCCTCGGGGCCGGCTCGGCCGTGGCGGACGAGCGAGCCGGCGAGACGGGCCAGGCCCACGTCGATGTCCTCGCCGCGGCGTTCGATCAAACCGTCCGAGTACAGGACGAGGGTGGCGCCCTCGGCGAAGGCCGTACTGGCCTCGGGCCGCGGAACGTGTTCCGGCCGGGCACCGAGAGGCGGATCGGTCGCCCGGTCGAGGAAGGTCACCGTGCCGTCGGGGTCCAGCAGGGCGGGTGGTGGGTGGCCGGCGCTGCTGTACGTGAGGGTGTGAATGCCCCAGTCGATGTAGGTCTTCACCACCGTGGTCGATTCCGCACCGGCGACATGACGGGCGTACAGTTCGAGGGCTTCCAGCGCCTGGGCCGGACCGTCGGCGACGCGAGCGGCCGCGCTGAGCGCGCTGCGCAGCTGCCCCATGACACCGGCCGCCTCCAGGCCGTGGCCGACGACGTCGCCGACAGCGACCGCGATGCGGTCGCCGGGCAGCTCAACCATGTCGTACCAGTCGCCGCAGACGTTCAGGGTGCCGACGGCCGGCCGATAGCGGACGGCTGCCCTGTGGTGCCCGACCGGCACCGGAGCCGGCAGCATCGCCTCCTGCAGGGCCAGGGCGACCTCACGTTCACGTGCATGGGCCCGGCGCAGGCGCTCGTTGATCTCCTGCAGTTCACGGGAGCGGGTGTAGAGCTCGGCCTCCAGCACACGGGCCCGGCTGCTGTCGGTGCCCGTGCCCCCGCGAGCACGGATGAGCTCGGTCACTTCCTCCACCCGGTGCACGATCAGTACCACCCGTCCGTCCGGATCCAGCACGGGCGAGTTCACCGGGCTCCAGAAGTGCTCCTCCCAGTGCCCGGGCCGGTCGGCATCCTCGATGTCGTAGCGCAGCAGCGCCATACTGTCGCGCTCCCCGGTCGCCACCACACGCTGCAACGACGCCTCGACCTCGCGCGACCCGGCGGCGGCCGGGTCGTTGGGGTTCTCGGGAAAGACGTCAAAGATGTAGCGGCCCAGAAGCTGCTCGCGTGTGCGCCCGGCCAGCCGGAGGAAGTCCTCGTTGGCGTCGGCGAAGACCAGGTCCGGGCTGAGGAGCGCCACCATCCCGGGCAGAGCCTGGAAGGCCGCCTCATAATCGATCCGCGGATCACGCATGTACTGCCCGCCTCGACGCCGACCATCACCGTGGTTCCACGATAGGAGTGAACGCGCCCCGTGCCCGGGCCACTGCTCCCCCGGGCCCCGACCGTCACCTGAGCAGCCCACCGGAGCCGGCCTCCGTCGCCGTCAGTGGATCAGCGCTCGTCCTTCATTCGCCACAGGTCGGGATTGGGGCGGCACCGCAGGGGCAGGTGCTCCTCAGGACGGTCCAGGACGGTGGAGGGGTGATCGATCGCCATGGGCGAACCATCGATGCAGGCGGCGAAGCAGGGGGCTCGAACCGTGGACCGTGAACACACCCGGACGCCGCCGCTGCGTCCCGGCGACTACACGCCTGCCGACTACGCCGCGGTCGTGGTGCGCGCTGCCCGGGAGGCAGGAGTCTCCCCCCTGCTCGTGATGACCGTGCTCCACAACGAGGCGTACAAACCCCACCATCCCCTGCTGGAGCGGTTGTGGCAGTGGTGGAAGCCCGGGGCGTCCTTCGGCGTGGCCAACATGCACCGGGCGACCTTCGAGCGGGTCCGGCGCGCGCACAGTCTGCCGGAGCGATGGCAGGACCTGCGCGACGACCCCGCCCTGGCCATCCGCACGGCCGCCCTGCACTTGAAGGACCTCGACCGGAAGCTGCCCCGGCGGCACGTACACCGTTACACCCGTGACGAACTCCTCGCCCTCGGATACAACACGGGTGAACGCAACATGCGCGCCTTCGCCCGGGGCGTCCCGCCGGGCCCCATGGCACGGTCGTACCTGCGCCGCTTCCGCACCAACCGGGTACGAGCCGCCGAGTCCCTGGCCGACGGCGGCAAGCCACGTGACGCCGTCACCGGCCAGGGCCTGTCTCCTTGACGGGCTGTGGGCGCCCTTCCTGGCGGTGGGCGGGGTGCTTGGGGGTCAGCGTGTCTCCGGCGGCGTCGGCAGGAGCGGTACGGGTACGGGCGGATTGCTGCCGGAGGGATACGTGACGAGTGCCGGCCGCCTGGCGAACTGGCCGGATCCGGGGTTCCGTTGGAGTGAGGGCAAGACCAACTGCCACCAGTCGGAGAGGCGGCCGGTGAGGGCCTGGGGGCCCTCCAGCGCCTCCGTGAGGGTGCAGAATCCGAAGAAGGCCCGGACCAGGGTGCGGGCGGTGGCGGCCGGGCGGACATCGGCGGCCAGACAGCCCCCGGCTCGGGCCTGGGCGAGCAGACGTGTGGCTGCGGTCGTCCAGAGGGGGAAGGGGTCGGGAAGATCCACGTTGATGGTGTGACGCTCGGCCCACAGGCGGGCACCCGCGCGTGTCAGGGAGTCTTCGGCGAGGGCGCGGGCAATCTCGTAGCTCAGTGTGACGAGACGTTCCAGTGGCGGCACGCTCCGGTCGCCGTAGCACGTGACGAGGCTCGGCCAGGTCGCGAAGCCGTCCTGGACGACAGCCAGAGCGATGCCTTCCTTACTGGCGTAGTGGAAGTAGACGGATCCGCTGGTTCGCCCGGACCGGGCGCTTATGTCATTGACACTCGTGCCCGCGTAACCCTGCTGGGCGAAGAGGCAGGCCGCTGCCTCCAGGAGTGATCTGCGGGTTGCTCTGGCCCGTTCCTGCAAGATCTCGTGCACCTCAGTCCGGCTCCGTCGTGAACGACCCAGAATGTAGTGCGCCCGCGTACGCCCGGAGCAATGAACCGTCACCCTCGCACGGCGATTGCGCATTTCTTTCGAATCTGAACACCCACGAGTGGAAAGTGGCTTCTCGGGTGCCACTCATGGTTCGTCGGCCGAATCTCTCGCCGCATGCCGGCGCGTCATTCTCTTGCCGCGCGCATCTGCCGCAACTTGCCCATGACAAAGGTTTCATGACACACGATCAGCAACTCACGGGCAGTCGGCTGCGGCGACCACATACACCTTGAGCGCCTGACGGTCGAGTACTCGAAGTGGTGATTGCATCGCCTTTCCGGGCCTAAATATCGTAGTCGTCGCAATGTTTTTCTGTTTGTGGCTGATGCCCTGAAATGCGAGCCGTCTCGTCGGTCGCACCGTCGGAAGAACCCGACTCCCCCTGCGGCCCGGCATCGAGGGCCGCGCCTCCTCACCCCGCGGTCCTACACGTCGCGTGACTGACCGCCCCCCGCCCTCTCCCCCAGGAGGCCACCATGACGCCGACGCTTCAAACCCTGTCGAACTGGTCGCCCGAGGCCGTCGTCTTCGACTGCGACGGCACACTGATGGACACGGAACGTCATTGGCAGAATGCGCGTAACCGCGCCTTCCGTGAGTTCGGTCTGCTACCCCCGCCGGGGTTCGCCGAGCGAGCCAAAGGCGTGCACTACGTCGACTGCGGCCGCCTGATGGCCGAGGAGACCAACAAACCCGAACTGACCGCGGGCCTGACCACGGCTCTGCTGGGGCACTTCCTGTCCCTCGTGGCGGAGGACCCACTGACGATGCCGGGCGCCTGTGAGGTCGTACGTCTCCTCTCGGGGCGGCTGCCGTTGGCCGTGGCCAGCAACTGCCCGCTCGAGGTGGTGGAGGAGAGCCTCGGCCGCGCCGGACTGCGCCGCCACTTCCGCCACGTCGTCGTGCCCACGGTGCCACCGGGAAATCCCGAGGAACCGAAGCCGGTGAACGACGTCGAGCGGTCGGACGCAGTACGGCCCAAGCCGTGGCCCGATGTGTACACCACGGCGGCACGTCTGTGCGAGGTCCTCCCGGAAGCCGCACTGGCTGTCGAGGACTCCCTCACGGGGATCGAGTCGGCGTGGCGTGCCGGCCTGCGGGTGGTCGGCGTGGGCCCGTTGCCGGACGGCGGGAACACCGGGTATGCCGATGCCTGGGTCATGGCTCTGGATTGCCCCGAGGTGCTGGGCTGGGTGCGGGGTTGGCGGCGCTCCTCGCCACCGTGGTGAGCGGTGAGGCTGGTTCGTCGTGGATCCGCTGTGCTGCGCAGCCGAGACGGACGTGACCCTGCGGGAGCCCGTGCACGACGGTGTCGAGCCGACCGCGCAGGCGGCGCACGCGATCGCACGCGTCGTCGGGCGCCGTCGATGCGGATCGGAGCGGCGAGTGTCCGGGCGGCGGCTGTGGCCGTGCCTGTCGCCTCCTCGTCGGTCCCGGCGGCCTCAAAGCCGGCCGGGTGTGTGGAAGCCGGTCTCGCCCCGGCCGGACCGGGAGAGATGCTCAGTCAAGGCAGAACTCGTTGCCCTCGATGTCCAGCATGGGGATGCAGGCGTCCTTGCCGTCGTACAGCGTTCGCACGTGTACCGCGCCGAGCGGGATCAGTCGCGCACATTCCGCCTCGAGTGCGGCCAGGCGCTCTTCACCCACCAGTCCGGTGGCGACCCGCACATCGAGATGCAACCGGTTCTTGGCGGCCCTTCCCTCGGGAACCCGCTGAAAGTACAGCCGCGGGCCCACACCCGTGGGGTCAGTGCAGGCGAACCATGAGTCCCGCTGCTCAGGGGGCTGGGACTGCTTGAAGTCGTCCCACGTGGCCCACCCCTCCGGTGGCGGCGGTACGACGTACCCCAACACCTCGCACCAGAAACGAGCAAGGCGCTCCGGCTCTGCGCAGTCAAAAGTGACTTGGAACCTCTTGATCGCTGACATCGGCGCACCGTATCAAGGAACACCCTGCGATCGCCGGATCGTTCAGGCGCTGATGGGTGCTGCATCGATGCGGGAGGCGACGGGCTCGCTGCCGCCGGCCGGGGCTGGTGCCCAGGCGGGCCGTCTGGTTCAGCCCTGGAGGGTGGCGAGCCAACCGGTCAGCAGGCGGTTGACCTCGTCGGGGCGCTCCTGCTGGATCCAGTGGCCGCAGTCGTCCAGGAGGTGGGAGGCGGACAGAGCTGGGAGGGTGGTGGGGTAGGCGTCGACGGCGTCGGACATCCAGGTGGTCGAGGCGTCCAGGGCGCCGCCGATGAACAGGGACGGTTGTTTGATCGGGGCTCCGCGGTGCGGGGCGAGGTCCTCCCAGTCACGGTCCATGTTGCGGTAGCGGTTGAGTGCGCCGGTGATCCCTGTGCGCTCGAACTCTCCGGCGTAGAAGTCGAGGTCGTCCTCGCTCAGCCAGGCCGGGAGGACCCCCGTGGGGAAGCGGTCGCGAAGCCGGCCGTCGCGGGCGACGAAGTGCGGGTCGGGCTCGCCGTGGGCAGGCATGGTGTCGGCGGACAGGGCCGCGTAGAAGCCCGCGAGCCAGCCGCGGACGTCGGGCTCGATCTCCGCCTCGGCACGGCCGGGCTCCTGGAAGTAGGAGACGTAGAACTCCTGCTCGGGGCCGCCGATCCGGTCGAAGATGTCAGTGGGGCGGGGGCCGCCGCCGGGCGGCGCGTAGGGGACGCTCAGTAGGCCGACGGCGCGGAAGACCTCGGGGTGGAGCAGGGCGGAGACGGCGGCGATGCTGGAGCCCCAGTCGTGGCCGACGACCACCGCGTTCTCCTCGCCGAGAGCGCGCACGACGGCGACGTTGTCCTCCACCAGGTCGAGCATCCGGTAGGCCTCAGTCGCGGTGGGCCTGGAGGAGCGTCCGTAGCCGCGTACGTCGATCGCCACCGCCCAGTAGCCGGCGGCGGCGAGGGCCGGGAGCTGGCGGCGCCAGGAGTACCAGGACTCGGGGAAGCCGTGCACGAGCAGGACGAGTGGTCCGGTGCCCTGCTCGACCAGGTGCAGGCGCCCGGCCGGGGCCTCGACGGTGCGATGGCGGAGCTCGGCGGTGGGCTCGGGGTGCATGGGCTTCTCCTCGGTTCGCGGGGGACGCGGCGCGTCACCGATCATGCGGCGTGACAGGCGCCCGACGCGATCAGCCTTGCCAGGATGGCAAACTTGCAGGGCAGGGGGCGATGGAGCGGCAGGGGAAGAAGGAGCGGGCGAGGTGGCGGTCGACGATGTGAACGGCACGCCGGCCGCGATGGGGCCCCGGCTGCGGGCAGCGCGCGAGCGGCACGGTGCGACGCTCGCCGGGGTCGGCCGCGCGACCGGCATCTCACCTAGCACGCTGTCGCGGATCGAGACCGGCCGGCGCAAGCCCACCCTGGAGGTGGTGCTGCAGCTGTCGAAGGAGTACGGCGTCTCCATGGACGAGTTGGCAGGCACCGCGCCCGCCCCCGCGACCGAGCCGCGTGCTGCCGCGCCGCTGAGATTCGGGGATGGCAAAGCGGTGCTGCCGTTGACCCGGTACGTCGGTGGTCTGCACGCCCACAAGCACGTCCTGCCCGCCGTCGAGGACGCGCCCGCACGCCCCGGGCAGGTCTCCCACGACGGGTACGAGTGGCTGTGCGTCCTGTACGGACGACTATGGCTCGCCCTCGGCAGCCAGGACCTCGTTCTTGCCGCCGGGGACGTCGCCGAGTTCGACACCCGCATTCCGCACGGGGTGGCGAACGCCGCACCCGGCGGACCGGTCGAGTACCTGATCATGTTCGGACCCCAGGGCGAGCGCCTACGGCTGCGCACTCCTCCGGCTGCCGGCCGCGGGAACCGCCGGCCGAATCCCGCCCAGGTCAACCGTGAGGAGCAGCCGTGGGATCCGGCGCCCGTTCCGACTGACGCATCGCCGACCTGACCGAGCGGAGCCGTCTGCCCACCCGAGCGGGGTCACGCCACGCCGGCCGGCGGGCGTGGGCAGGTCCGCCCACTCCGGTGGGCCGAGGACGTCCTGGAGCATCAGAACGCCACCGGGGCGGCAGCAGGGCGTAGTGTCAGTACCGGGCCCTACCTTGGCCGTGTGACTTTCGAGAAGCTGCGCGAGCGACTGGCCCGTTTCCGCGACGAAGCGATCCAACTGGGCATTCCGGCCGACGAGGTCGACCGCTGGATCGACATGGTGCGGCCCTGTGCCGTCCTGTCGAGGCGCGACGACGGCCCGGTCGCCGCCCGGTTCGGCGGCCCCGTGCTCCTGCCGGCCGGACTCCCGCACCCTCCCTTCCCCTACGTCGCCTCCGTCGACCTCGCGGCGCTGCCCCAGGCCTCGACCGACCTGCCACTGCCGTGTGACGGCCGCCTGCTCCTCTTCGCCTGGCCGCGCGACCACGGTGACCTCACCAACCACGGCGCCGTCGTGCACGTCCCCGTCGGGACGCCGACGGAGGTGCACGACCCGTACGCCTGGGACCTGGACGGCGTCCCCGAGGAGCGGGAGGTAGCCGATGCCTTCCCTCAGGGCGAGCTGCGGGTCCGGACCGAACCGTCGCTGCCGTACCACTTCGAGGTCGAACTGCCCGATGGCGGCCTGGAGCCGCTGCCCGGCTTCCCCCACGCCGAAGAACTGGCCGAAGAGTGGGAGATGGCGTGCCGCCATCTCGACCTCCGGGGCCCCTTGCACCTGGGCGGGTACGCCGACGAGGAGATGGTTCATCTCGACCCGCTGACAGGCCTGGTGCGCTGTGCGGCGGAGCAGGCGTCGACGGGCGCTTGGGGCGGTGGGGAACCGGTGTCCGAGAACGTCGCGGACTGGGTGCTGCTCGCGAGCTGGAGCCCCGACCTCGGTGAAGTGGCGGCCGGGTCCAGCGTCCACTGGGCGATCCAGCGCAAGGACCTGGCTGCCGGGCGCTTCGACCGGACGTTCACCAACGTGTACTGGAACCCATGAGCCGACCGATTCGCGCCTCACGCGACGGCCTGACCGGTGAGGGCTCGACGGTCTCCCAGCAGTCCCACTCCAGCGAACCGGCCTTACCGCCCCACCCCGAGGTCGACGTCGTCCGCGGTGACGGGACCCGGCCGACGACCCACCGGGGGACGCGGACGAACAGCCCGCTATGGTCGTGTACATGCAGGCACAGCAGCCGAATCAGGTCCCCGTCCCACCGGCCCCGCCTGTCCGGCCGCCTCGCAGCCGGGGTCCGCTGGCGACTGCCCTGCTGATCGGAGTGCTGGTGGGCGGCGCGGGGGTAGGCGTGGCCTGGGCACTGACCGGAGGCACGCCGGACACGGGCAGTGGTCCCAGGGGCGACGCCCGAGGCGCGTGCGAGGCGCTGGCCGGTATGGACGAAGCGAAGCTTCTCCCGAAGAAGAAGGTCCGCGAGCAGGAACGCGAACAGGCGCTGTACCGCTTCGCGGGCGCCTTCGACCTGGCCACGGCCGCCGCCGCGGGCGACGCCGCGTACGAGCCGCTCGCGGAGGCCATCACCCGGGCGCACAACCGCCACCGCCAGGTCTTCCAGGTCGACACCGAGGTGAAGAAGGAACTGGCCGAGGCTCGCAGAATCTGCGCCGGCCTCTAGGTCTGCCGTCTACAACAAAACCGACTGCCGTGAGCGACACGGGGTCGCATGCGGGAACAACCTCCTCAAGCGCCACCGGGCCGAGCACGAGATTCGAGAACTCACTGTCCGCCACGAGGCAACTGTGTTCGTCGCGGTACTCGATGCATGGCGTATGCCGAGACATGAATCCGCACACGAGCGTCCGCGGTCTCCACCCCTCCCCAGATCACAGCGACTGCTTCGCCTCCTCGCGAAGGGCGTCGACGAGCCTCGTGACGTGGGGCCGGTCGCCACGGCTGATTGCGGCGACACCGATGTGCCGGATCGGTCCCGGAGCCTTGATCGGGACGGCGCACAGGCCGGGGATCTCCGGGTCGAGCGCAATGGACGGTATGAGGGATACACCCATGCCCGCGGCGACGAGAGAGCGTGCGAAGAAGTAGTCGGTGGTCGTGCCGCGCACTTCCGGATCGAAGCCGGCGCGCTCGGCGTAGCCGCGCAGATACGCCTCGGTCTTCAGGCAGCCGAGCACCCACGGTTCGGCTGCCAGCTCGGTGAGGTCGAGCGCGTTGCGATCGGCGAGGCGATGCCCCTGCGGCAGGACCACGTGCAGGGGGTCTGTCAGCAGTGGCGTCCACTCCAGACTGGAGCTTCCCGGTCCTACGGGTAGCGGGCCGTCGAAGTGGTAGGCGAGGGCGAGGTCCACGGCTCCCTGGCGGACCAGCGGCAGGGTGTCCTCGGGTTCGCCCTCCCTGATGTGCAGGACGGTGCCGGGATGCGCAGCCGTGAGCCGGGAGAGGGCGCCGGGGAGCAGGATTCTCCCCCCGCTGGTGAAGGTGGCGACGGTGAGGAGGGTACGGCCGGTGCTGAGCTGGGCGATCTGCCGTTGCGCGTGTGCGAGTTCCGCGGCGACGGATTCGGCGGCGCCGACCATGATCCGGCCGGCCTGCGTGAGGGTGACGCCGCGGGTGGTGCGGGCGACGACCTGGGCGCCGAGGCTGCGCTCCAGGGCGGCCACGTGCTGAGAGACAGCCGAGGGGGTGAGGCGGAGAGCCATGGCCGCCTGATTGAAGCTGCCGTGCTCCGCCACCGCCCGCAGGACGCGGAGCCGCTGCACATCGATCAACAGTTTTCCTTAATACCCAGTTACCAAGCCGGCACTTCTGCCGATGACAATAGGTCTTCAGGATGAGTGCATGCGAGAGATCTGCGTCATCGGCGGAAGTCGGTACTTCGGAAAGCTCCTGGTGGAACGGCTGCAGGACGAGGACCACCAGGTCACTGTGATCAACCGCGGCTCCGTCCCGCCACCTCCCGGCGTCGAGCACCTCGTCGTCGACCGAAACGACGAGGCCGCCCTGACGGCCGCACTCGACGCCCGCACCTTCGACGTCGTGGTGGACCAGGTCTGTTACACCCCTGTTCAGGCCGCTGTCGCCGCCCGCGTCTTCGCCGGCCGCACCCGGCGCTACGTGATGACCTCCACGATCGAGGTCTACGACCCCGCGACCGCCGCCCTGCCTGCTTCGCCGGCAGACACGCCGGTTCCGGAGGACGTCGTGGACCCGGCGGCCTGGCTGGTGGCCATGGACCTGCCCTGGCACGACGACGCGTACCTGGAGGCGCACTATGCCGAGGGCAAGCGGCAGGCGGAGGCCGTCCTCACCCGCGCCGGCGGCTTCGAGTTCGTCTCGGTGCGCAGTGCCCACGTACTGGGCGGCGGCGCGCTGGAGTTCACCGGCCGGCTGGCGCACTACACCGAGCGCATCGCCGAAGGCCGAGCCATCGCTGTGCACACGAAGGCCCAGCCCACTGTCTTCATCCACTACGAGGAGCTGGCAGAGCTGATGCTGTGGGCCACCGCAGCCGACTTCACCGGTCCGATCAACGCCTGCTCCGACGGCCCGCTCGACGTGCACGGCCTGGTCGCGATCATCGCCAGGCGAATCGGCCGGGAGCCCGTTCACCGGACCGTCCCGGCGGGCGGGGAAGCTTCACCGTTCTCCTTCGACCGCTACTACGCCATGAGCAACGCCCGCGCGAAGAAGCTGGGTTTTTCCTTTTCCCGCAGCACCGACTGGATGCCCGGCGCCGTCACCGAAACGCTCACCACCGAGCCGTCACCCACCGTCTGAGGATCAAGCCACCATGCGGTACCGCACCGTCGCAGACACTGCCGTCAGCGCCATCGGCCTGGGCGCCATGCCACTGTCCATCGAGCACCGCCCGGACGAGACACGGGCCATCGCCACCGTCCACGCCGCCCTCGACGCCGGCGTCACGCTCATCGACACCGCCGACAGCTACCACTGGCACGCCGACGAGGTGGGCCACAACGAACTCCTCATCGCCCGCGCCCTGGCCGGCTACGGCGGCGACACCTCCGGCGTCCTGGTCGCCACCAAGGGCGGCCGCGGCCGCCCCGGCGACGGCAGCTGGACCGTCACGGCCACTCCTGCCCATGTCAAGCGGGCCGCCGAGGCTTCTGCCAGGCGTCTGGGCGTCGAGGCCATCGGCCTGTACCAGCTGCACAAGCCGGACCCGACGGTGCCCTGGGAAGACTCGGTCGGCGCCCTGCGCGAGTTGCTCGACGCCGGAACCATCCGCACCGCCGGAATCTCCAATGTCAACACCGCCCAGATCCGCCAGGCACACACGATTCTCGGCGACGGACTCGTCTCCGTGCAGAACCAGTACTCGCCTGCCCTGCGTACCAGCGAGCCCGAACTGCGGCTGAGCACGCAGTTGGGCCTGGCTTTCCTGCCCTGGAGCCCGCTGGGCGGTATCTCCCGCAGCTCCCTCGACGGTCCGTCCGGTCCGACCTCGGCGGGCACGGCCTTCCACCGCATCGCAGCCGAGCGCGGCGTCAGCCCGCAGCAGATAGCGCTGGCCTGGCTGATCGCCCGCTCCCCGGCAGTGATCCCGGTGCCGGGAGCCAGCCGCCCGGCCTCCATCACCGACTCGGCACGTGCCGCGGAGCTCACGCTGAGCGCGGAGGAGCTGGCACAGCTCGAGGACGTCCTGCCGGGCTGAGGCCGTCCGCCAGTAGGTCGTCACCTCGCCGCCTTCGCACGCGGCGCTCGTCTTCCCCGGTATCCCGCTCCATGGCCACGGTGCGTTGACGCATCGTCCACGACACCCGTTCGGTGAGAACGGCGTCGCCCGTGGGTTCCGGCGGCAGAGCGCCGAGCGGCGTTTCCACCGTCACGGGTCCGGATCCGGATGAGGTGATTGCGACGGACTTGTTAGGCAAGTAGTTTCTTGCCTATCGTGGGGTCGTGGCCGACGACCTTTTCAAAGCCCTGGCCGACCCCACCCGCCGCACCATCCTCGACGAGCTCACGGAGAAGTCCGGACAGACGCTCTTCGAGATCTGCTCGCGACTGAGCATGAAGCACCAGCTCGGCATCTCGCGTCAGGCGGTGTCCCAGCACCTCGCCCTGCTGGAGGCCGCCGGGCTCGTTGAGACCAGACGGGAGGGCCGCTACAAGTTCCACGACCTGAACACAGCCCCGCTTCGGCGGATAGCCGAGCGATGGCCCATGCCCGACCCGTCCGAACCAGAGAAGAGAACACCATGAGGATCCATCTGACCAGCGTCTTCGTCGACGACCAGGCCAAGGCCGAGCACTTCTACACCGAGATCCTCGGCTTCGAGAAGAAGCACGACATCCCCTTGGGCGAGGAGGCCAGGTGGCTGACCGTCGTCGCGCCCGACGAGCCCGACGGCACCGAACTCCTCCTGGAGCCCGCCGGCCACCCAGCCGTCAAGCCCTACCGCGACGCGCTCGTCAAGGACGGGATCCCGCTCGCCCAGTTCGCCGTCACCGACGTAGAGGCGGAGTACGAGCGCCTGCACGCCCTCGGCGTTCGATTCACCCAGGAGCCCCTGGCGATGGGCCAGGTCACCACCGCCGTCTTCGACGACACATGCGGCAATCTGATCCAGATCGCATCACAGGCGCAGTGAGCGGTCGGCCTCGGGCGAGGTCCACAAGCGGGCCAGGGCTCGCGTGGTGTGCGGTGGCGCCTACAGTTCGAACTCCAGGTGCTCGATGTCCGTGAAGCGGACCTCCTCCAGGCTCCCGGCGCGGCGACCGCTGTCCTGGAAGTACACCTCGCGGAGCGCCTCGGCCGCGATCTGCTGGAGCTGCTGGTCGCCGGCGCCGGCTTCCCGGGCCTCGAAGAGGCGGGCGGCGTGCCGCGGGGGCAGGGCGACGGTCAGGTGCCGGATGCGGGATTCGTCGGTGGAGCCGACGGGTGCGGTGTAACCGAGGCGGGCGCGGGTGTCGATGACGATGCCGTCGGTGGTGGCTGCCTTCGCCTTGGCCCTGGCCCGGATCTGCGGCTGCCACCGCTTCGTCACCTCGCGCTCCAGGCGCGCGGCCAGGTCGGGGCGGGGCTTTTTGATCTGGCCCTTCACGTACCGCTCGACGGTGCGCTGGGAGATGCGAAGCGTTCGGGCGACAGGCCGGGTGCCTTTGAGCTGCTTGACGAGGTAGCGCATCTGGGCGGGTGCGCTCTTGGGTGTCGGGCGGGTGAACACCCTGTGCACCGCGGCGTCCAGGCCCTCACCGAACAGGCTCATCCTCGCCTTCCCCTACTCTCCGTTGTCGACGTCGGTGACGGCGCCGTCCTTGATGTAGCGGGCGAGGTTGAGGTCGGGGGCGTCGAACCGCTCGCGGACCTCTTCGCCCCACAGGACGGTCTGGGTGCCCTCGTGCTTGACCAGGCCGGGGTTGACGCCGAGCTTGAAGCCGCCCGGCAGCGGCTTGCCGTCGCGGTAGGGCAGGACGTCCAGTGGCGAGGGACCAGCGGCAGCGTAGACGACGCAGTCGGACAGGATGGCGACCGGATACCGACCGGTGAACGCCGCATGCTTGACGACCTTGCGGTGCAGGTTGGTCCGGGTGCGGGAGATGACCGCCGCGCGGATGTCGGGCCGCCACGTCGGGCGGGACAGCGCGCGCCACGGCTGCCCGGGCCGCCAGCCCTCACCGCGGGGGCGCTCGCGCAGTTTGCCCAGGCCGCCCTTGACGGTCGCCTTGATCGCGGAGGCGACGATCGCCAGGTGGGGATCGCGCTCCTGGTAGGCGTGCATCGCGGCGAGGAACTCGGGCGGGTCCATGTCGGCGCGCACGCCGAGGTCGGCCATCGTGGCGAGGTAGGCGTCCCGCAGCCGCTGGTACCAGCCGTCCAGGTAACGGCCGTTCTCGTACCGGACGTACGCCTCGAGTGGACGCACTTCGTAGCCGAGTTCCACCGCGTAGGCGACGGTGGGTGTCGCATACCAGGCCGGCCCCTCGGGGCGCTCGCCCTTCGGCGTGAACGGGCTGGGCAGCAGCGAACCGTCCAGCTGCACCCACTCCTTGCCGACCTTCACCCTCGACAGGTCGACGTGTGAGAGATCGACCAGCCATGAGCCGGGCAGCTTCGGGTCGAACCGGGGGGCCTTGACGTGGGTGGGCGCACCGAGGCCGACGAGCAGGCCGTTCGCGCCGGCGGCGAAGGCCATGTTCACGTCGATGCCGACCAGGTGCCGCAGGGTGCACTCGGCATCCGTCATCGGCCGCGCCCAGTCGTACGCCTCCTCGAACAGCTTCTCCCGGGGACCGCGGACGTGGAAGCGGGGCAGGTCGGCCAGGAGCGGGTGCCCGTCGGGTGCCTCGCACGGCGCCGGGTCGACCGGGTCCTTGCCCAGGCTGCCGGGGTTGTGCTCGGAGTGGCGACGGCCGTCGGTGTCGGGCGCGGAGGCGCGGGTCGGCGGGTGCAGCGCGGTCATCAGCTCCAGGCCGGTCACGGCGGTGGAGCCGCGGGGCGTCATCACGCGGGAGGCGTACAGCCCGAGCATGCGGGCGAGTTCCGCCGGCGGCAGCTGCCCTGCCCCACCCCAGTGGCGGGCGTCGAGCGCGTGCCACGCCGGGATGCACAGCTGCACACAGGCACGCTCCGAACCCTGCGCGGGGCGATAGATCCGCGCCCACGGCCCCAACCCGCGCTTGGTGAGCTTCCAATCGGCGCGCGCCAGCTGCTTGACGACCCTGTGGCCTTCCGGGATCCGCCCGGCCAGCCGCTCCTCCTCGCTGAGAGCTGTCGGCAGGCCGAAGCGCTTCAGCGCGGCCTCGGTGAGCACGAGCAGCGGATCGGCGTCCCGGCCCGCACCGGACAATCTCGGCTGCCCGAGCCTCGCCTCCCCGAGGGTCCACTCCACCAGAGCCGGCAGGCTCTTGGCGGGCACGTCCAGGACCAAGCCGCCGGTGCAGTAGGCCAGCACCTGCCCGTCCTCCACGTCGACGACCGCCAGCGGGCCGTTCTCGAACCGCAGGCCGGTGCCGTCCGCCGGGGTGTCGGCCCGGGGCGCCTTCTTCGGATCCGGACGGCGCGTCGGCGGTGACGGCCTGGTGGTGCGCGCCGGGCGCGACGTCGCGGCCCGAGCGGCGGCAGGGGGAGCGGAGACAGGGGTCCGGGTGCTCCCGGATGCTGTCGTGTCCGCGGCGTCGGATACCGGGCCAGGGGGCACAGTCTGCGTTTCCACCGGGGCGAGTGTGCCGGTGCACGCGGCCGGCACCGCCGTGGAGGCCGGCTCCTTCGGCGCTGCGGGGGCGGGGTAGAGCTCGGCGAGCTTGTTCAGCAGCCGCGCGTACGCCTCCCGTTCCGGGCCCCGCGGCTCGACCGTCTTCTTGACCGACTCCCAGCCCGACACCGTCGCCCGGCGCACCTTGAGCACGGCAGCCACTTCATCCAGCGTCAGGCCGTGCGCGGTACGCAGCCTCTTGCGCTCCTGCGCCGGGGGCAGCGGGGCGCGGGACGCCACCAGCGCGTCGACCGCGTCGAACAGCTCGGACATGCACGACCTCCTGGCCGGCATGCTACCCCGCCAGCCGTACGGACAGCATGCATGTACCGCACGGGTGGCGTACGAATCGCGGTCAGAGAAGGACGCGTGCCGTTACGGTGAACGCCCGGGTCCGTGCACCGCCGTCCGTGGCCCCATGTGATCGTGAGTTCACGTGCGGACCGGATCGGCCGGCGTCAGCGGCGCGATCCGGTTCCACACCAGTCGGGTGATCGCTGAGCGGAGGGACCCATCCGCTCAACTGACCGACCCGTCGAAGAGACCCGCGTCAGCGTCTGCGGGACCTGCCGGCGCCGATCCCGGCCACGTGCAGGGCAAGGGCGGTCAGTCCCAGCAGCATCACGTTCGTCGAAGAAAACACATCGTTGGTGCCGATATCCGCCGCGTTGATCAGAAACGCCACGAAGAACAGCACCGCCGCGACTATGCCGGCCATGGAACGAGCTCCTCTCGAAGGGGGTGAAGCCCGTATGCCCGGTCATCGTCTCCGCAGACGTGCAAGGGCCTTTGCCGATGCCGTCGGCGTGGCAGAAGCTGTCCCCGCGCCGTCACCCCGACCGCCTCGGCCGCGGTGGTGGCTTTGCCTGGGGGGTGAGTCAGGGCTGCTGATCAGGGCGCTGCCACGAGGCGGTGTCCGCCCACAGGTCGGTGCTGTGGGCCCCGATGAGAGCGCCGATGCGAGTGAGTACGTCACTGACCGGTCGCGGGGCGAGCCGGCGTCCGTCGCGCAAGCGCAGCGCGACGTGACCGTCAGCGGCCTCCTTGGCGCCGATGACTGCTTGGTAGGGAACCAGGCGGGCCTGGCGGACACGGGCGGCCAGGCTGCCGCGGTCCGGTCCCAGGATCTCGGTACGCACTCCGAGGCGGGTGCAGCGCCGGGCGAGGCCCGTGGCATCGGGCAGTTCGGTGTCCGAGACCGGGAGGACGGCCAGTTGAGTGGGGGCGAGCCAGGCGGGGAAGGCACCGCCGTGCTGTTCGACGAGATGGGCGACGGCACGTTCCACACTGCCGATGACGCTGCGGTGAATCATGACCGGGCGGTGCTTGGCGCCGTCCGCGCCGATGTAGTGCAGGTCGAACCGCTCGGGCTGGTGGAAGTCGACCTGGACGGTGGACAGGGTGGACTCCCGGCCTGCGCCGTCGGTGACCTGGACGTCGATCTTGGGGCCGTAGAACGCGGCCTCTCCCCCGGCTGCCTCGTAGGGCAGGCCGGAACGGTCGAGGACGTCGGTCAGCAGGGCAGTTGGCCGTTCCCACATCCCGGGTGCGGTCACGTACTTGCCACCGGAGTCCGGAAGGGAGAGCCGGTAACGGGTCGGGGTGATACCGAGCGCCTCGTACGCCCGGCGGATCATCCGCAGTGCCGCCTGCGCCTCCTCGGCGACCTGGCCCGGAGTGCAGAAGACGTGCGCGTCGTTGAGCTGGATGGCCCGCACCCTGGTCAGCCCGCCGAGCACGCCCGACAGTTCGGAGCGGTACATGCCGCCCAGTTCGGCCATACGCAGCGGCAGTTCGCGGTAGCTGTGGGAGCGGGAGCGGTAGATCAGCGCGTGATGGGGGCACAGGCTCGGCCGCAGGACGACCTGCTCCCCGCCGAGGTCCATCGGGGGGAACATGTCGTCGCTGTAGTGCGCCCAGTGCCCAGAGATCTCGTACAGCTCCCGCTTGCCGAGGACCGGTGAGTAGACGTGCTGGTAGCCCGCCCGCCGCTCGACGGCACGGATGTACTCCTCCAGGGTGTGTCTGACGGTCGCACCGTCGGGCAGCCAGTACGGCAGGCCGGCGCCGATCAGCGGGTCGGTGTCGAACAGGCCCAGCTCACGGCCCAGTCTGCGGTGCTCGTGCACGGTGGTCATCGCGGTCTCCTCGCTGCTGGCGGAGCAAGTGACCGGACCCACGACGAAGCCCCGGAGCACTTGCCCCGGGGCTTCACGTCAGGTCGTCCGTCAGCGCGCCGGGACACTCTCCGGCGTCGTCGTCACAGCGGCGCGCTTCATGTCGGAGACGTTAGCAGGACGCGGCGACGTCCACCCGGTCATTTCCTGTCAGGAGTGCCCAAGAACCCCGGGCGCCGGGCCGCTCGCTCGCAGACGCCTCAGCCGTGGTATGCGAGGGTTGTCATCATCCCGGACTCCGAGTGGTAGATGTTGTGGCAGTGCAGCATCCACGCTCCGGGGTTCTCCGCGTCGAAGTCCGCCACCAGTTTGTTGTGGGGCAGCACGATCGAGGTGTCCTTGCGGGCGCCGTTCGAATCCAGGCCGGCGAGCGAGAACGTGTGGCCGTGCAGATGCACGGGGTGCCACATGTGGGTGGCGTTGATGATGACCAGCCGCACCCTCTCACCCCGCTCGACCCTGTGGAGCGTGTCCGGGTCGTAGGGTTTGTGGTCGATCCCCCAGTCATAGTTCTTCATGCCACCGGTCAGCTTCAGCCTGAGCAGGCGGTCGTAACCACGGCGGGGCATCGCGACCGACTCGTCCGGCCGCAGCCGGCGGGCGGACACCAGCACCTCACGGTCCAGCTCCACCGGATGCGCGGACGGCTTGGGGACCGCTCCGGCGCCCGTGCGCAGGACAGCCATGGCCCTGCCCTGCTTGCCCTCGGCGAGCGCGACGAGCGGGAAGACCCCGGACTGCGCGGTGATCAGCACGTCGTACCGCTCGGCCATGCCGATGACCAGGGCGTCGGTCCGGTAGGGCTGCACAGCGAAGCCGTCGCTGTGGGTGACGGTCATCCGGTGCCCGCCGAGAGCCACCCGGAAGGCCGACTCCCCGCCGGCGTTGATGATGCGCAGCCTGATCCGGTCGCCGGGCTTGGCCCTGAACTGTGTGGGGTCGTCCGCCGTGCGCCCGTTGATCAGGTAATAGGGGTAAGCGATGTGTCCCGCGTGGCCACCGAGCAGCTTGCTGGTGGCGCCCGACATCAGTCGCCTGGGCCCTTTTCCGCGGTACGGCGACGTTTCCCTTCCGGGGCCCTTCCCGTCGTCCCTTCCCTCGGACGCGGCGCCGGCCAACGCCCCGCCCCCGGCCCCCACAGGCCCCTCCGGACTGTTGCCGTGGCCCACCGGCGGCTTGCCCTTGCGGAGTTGATAAAGAACGTCGTCGGGCGTGGAGCCGTCCACGCCGTCGATCCAGTCGTCCAGCATGACGATCCACTCGTGGTCGTACCTGAGTGGCTCTCTCGGGTCGTCGACGATCAGCGGCGCGTACATACCGCGGTCGATCTGCAGTCCCATGTGGGGGTGGAACCAGTAGGTGCCTGGGTGCGGGGCGGTGAAGCGGTAGTCGAACGTCTCCCCTGGTTCGACCGGCGGCTGGGTCACCCCGGGCACGCCGTCCATGTCGTTGCGCAGCGCGATGCCGTGCCAGTGCACGGTCGTCGCCTCCGGCAGCTGGTTGGCCAGTGTCAGCGCCAGGGTGTCCCCCGCGGTGACCCGCATCTCCCGGCCCGGCAGCAGTCCCTCGTACGTACATGACCTGAAGGTGCGTCCGGCGCCCAGCTCGACCGGCGACAGGGTGGCCCTGAGGGTGTGCTTGCGGCGCGGTTCGGCGGGGGCCGGATGCGTCTCGCCGGCCTCTCTGCCGTTCGGCGTGGATCCGGTGGAAGTGTCCGGCGCGGGCGCGCCGGGATTGCCGCGGTCACGCGAGCCGACGGAGGAGCAGGCGGCGAGCAGCCCGGAGCCCGCGGCCGCGATCCCCGCGCCGAGTACGGCACGACGCGTGGGAGAGGTCTGACTGGTGTGGTCCGTGCGCATGACTGGGTGTACCTCGCTGGTGAGGGAAGGCAGGTGAAGGCGTGGGTCTGCCACCGTTGCCCGGACCGGACCAGACGGCCGGAGACACTCTCCTGACCAGGCGCCGACAGGGCGGTGAGCACGATCCGACGGATGGCGGAATCGACTGTTCCGGGCATCGGCGAACTCCCTCGCCGACGCCCGGAACGCCACTCAGAGCGGCCGTGCGGATATCCCGACCGGCAGGGCACCGGACGGCACGCGCCGTCCGTGCAGGCCGCGCCCGCATTCGACTCCCGGGTCAGTAGTCATATGAGCACATTACCCTGACAGAGTGCACCTTTGTCGCATATGAGACTTTTCGGCGCGGTCATGTGGTCCGTCCTTACCCGTGCGACGAGTCGGCGCCCCGGCGACATCGGGTCGGCGGGAACCGCCTCCGAACGAGCGAGTCCGCCGCGCGCGTGGGGCAGTCGGCTCACGCCGCGGTGAACGGTCGGAGAGGACCCTCCTTGACACACGTCCAGGAGGATCCTGCCGGGCGCCGGCGTGGACCACCTGAAACCGGCCGGCGGAGACCCGCCGGGCTCACGCCCGCACGGACCTGCAGGCCGAGAGCAGGCCGGGCCTCCCTACGCGTCAGTGCGGCTCCGAGGACGTGTCCCGTCAGGTGATGAGAACCTGACGCGATGTCAGTGAGCACTGCCATCATGCGGTTGCACGGGGAGTCGTCGCGAGGGGGAGGCTTGCATGCCTGGGGTTCGGACGTACATGAAAAGGGCCCTTGGGGCGGGCGACAGAGTCCCGCGGACGAAGTTCGCGGTGTCATGCCCGATGCGGAGGGATCGGTGACCCGGCGGCGGCCGCCGGCGCGGCGGCGTACGCGTCGGGCCGGCAGGAAGCAGCAGAGGGACGCCCAGCTGACCGCGCTCGCCGTGGCGGCCACCGCCGGCGTAGGACTGGCCGTGATGGTGGCCAAGTGGCTGGTGGCGCACGGGTGGGTGCTCATGGTGCTCCTGGCGCTCGCCGTGCTGGTGGGTGCCGGCCGGCTCCACACTCGGCGGCAGCAGGCGCGCTGGGAGGCCGTACGGGCGCGTGGTCTGCGGTATGGGCTGCCCCAGTTGGACGCGCTGCACCACACCCGGTTCGAGGACGCGGTGCGGGACCTGATGCGCCGCGACGGCTGTCAGGATGCCCAGCGGGTCGGTGGGAGAGGTGACCTGGGCGCGGACGTCAAGGCCACGGATCCCTTCGGGCGGCGCTGGGTGATCCAGTGCAAGCACCGCCGCAACGGGGCCAGTGGGGCGGCAGTGGGTACGCCCGAGCTTCAGGTGCTCAACGGAACGGCTCGGCAGGTTCACGGTGCCGACGTCGCGGTGATCGTGACGAACGGACGGGTGACGGGCCCGGCCGTGACCTTCGCCAAGGAGCAGCGGCTCCATGTCGTGGACCGGCAGACCCTGGCGGTGTGGGCGTCGAGCTCGCGTCCACTGTGGGAGTTGCTGCGGGCCGTGCCGCCCCCGCGTCGCCCGACGTCTGCCGGCTGACCACGCGGACCAGTCGGCCGCCGTGAAGTCGCGCAGCGCGGCGCACGGTTGGTGCGAGGTTCGGGTGACGGGCTCGCCGCCGTCGGCCCCGGTGCTGCCCCGGTCGCTGACGGGAACGCCGGCGGCCGCGCAGGCCGTGCACCGCGCCGACGAACTCCGGCGCCTCTGGGCTCAACCGTCATTGGGCCGACGAATGACGACGTCATGACCTGGTTGACACGCGTTGACCCAGGACAGCACACTCGATCAGGTACACGTCAAAGCAGGTTGAACACCCGTTAGGTGACCCTGCCGACCCCGGCGACGGTCCGCACTCGCTCTTCCATCCCGCACGGCACGCCCGGAACCGCGCACCCGCTTCGGACCGGCCTCCGGCGCGGCATCCGGGCCGGGCCTGTACCGGCCGGCCTCCGACTGCTGCCCCTGAGGCCGTTCCGCTTCGGGCTTCGCCGTCCGCCCGACGGCGTGCCCGTCCTCTCACGGAAGGACCACCGCCCATGCTGTCCGCACTGTCCATGAGAATCACCGTCACCGCCCTTGCTCTCACCGGCCTGCTCGCGGCGGCGCCTTCGGCGCCGGCGGCCGACCGGGACTCGTCCACGCTTCCCGTAGCCGCCGAGTCGCCGTCCCCCGGTGTCACCGCGAAGATGCCCGGCGTCGTCGCCGACCGTCTCGGCACCGGCCGTCAGGCACTGGTCGACGCCGTCTCCACGGACGTCCTCTCCCGGTCCCACGACGCCAAGGGACTGGCCCCCGAGGCCGCCGTCGCCAAGCTCGCGGACGAGGGCCGCAAGGTGGTCGTCGACGTACGCACCGCCTCGCGCGACTGGGCCCGTGGCGTTGCCTACGTGGAGGCGTCGCGCGCGCGGCACGGCGAGCCGGAGGGCTGGCTCTACATCGCCCACCGCAAGGACGGACAATGGATCTCGGGCCTCGAGGGCGACCGCGAGTTCGCCGACCACGTGGCCCGGTCCCCGCTGGTGGGCAAGGCGGAACGGCAGACCATGACGGCGTACGCCGAGCACAGGGCGACGCCTGGCACGCAGGTGTCGCCGGCCGGGGCCCAGGCCAACACGAACGGGTTGCTGTTGCCCTGGATGCCCGACTACTACATGACACTGACCGGTGGCCCGCACTCCCATGACGGCGCGACCGGTTACTGGAGCGCCCTCGACTTCGCCGGTGGCAACGCCAGCGGGCGAGTCCGTTCGTCCCGTGAGGGCACGGCGACCTCGATGTGCGGCCCCGGCGGCGGCTGGACCCGGGTGATCCACCCCGGCGGCTTCTCCACGGACTACTACCACATGTCGAACGCGACCTACTACAACGGGACGGCGATCTCCGGCAGTGCCCTGCTCGGCACCATCGGCACCGACACCTGTGCCGGCGGTTCCGCGACCGGCGCCCACGTGCACTGGAGCCTGCGCACGTACGACGCCAACTACGCGGGCCAGTACACCTGGCTGAACGGCCGCACCATCGGTGGCTGGACCTGGTGGAACGGCTCCAGCCAGTACTCCGGCTGCGGCACCCGTCTCGGCTACACGGCCTGTCCCGGTACGGCGATCTACAACCGCACCAGCTGACGCGCGCTCAGGCCTCCGACACGCGGGCCGGCCGGGCTCGATGCTGTGGAACGGCTCCGGGCGACGCCCGCGCGGTGAGCGCGGGCGCCGCCCGGAGCGACGTCGAGGGCGAGGAAAGCGAAAGAACTCGTTTCGGAGTAAGGAAGGGAGAAGGAAGCCCTTTCATGGCCTCGCCACGGGCAACGCTAGCACTCAGCGCGGGATCACGTCGCGCAGATTGTCGAGGGTGATGACCGTGGAGTCCGGGGGCAGGCCCTCGGGACGTTCGAGACCGATGTACATCACAGGCTCGTCCGGGACCCGTTCGCCGTCCCACAGTTCCACGGCCGTGGCACGGTCGGACATCAGGTCGATCAGGTACCGCACCGTCAGGTACTCGCGCTCCACGACGGCACGCACCGCCTTCGACACCGATATCCGATTCTCCTCGACCCGGTTGGCCGACGAGACACCTCTCAGGTACAGGTGCAGCCACTTCGCGCCCCACCGGCCGTCCCCCTCCCGCCGGAAGACCACCGGCAGCGCGACTCGCCCCACCCCGCGGAGCTCCGACTTCATACGCACCGTGCGCGGCTCGAACGGCCTGCCTCTCTGTTCGCCGTCACGCAGCATGAAACCGAAGAACGACTCCGCGACCTCCTCGAAGCCCTCGCCGGCGTAGATGTTGACCTGCGGAACGACGACCGGGCTTCGTACCCGGTCCAGGGAGAGGTTGATGAACTCCGAGGCACCGTCAGGCGCCTCGGTGACATCGCCCGAGTGTTCGCCCCCGACAGCCGTGAGGGACGTGTAGGAGAGCCAGGAGTCGGTGCTGTAGTCGGAGCGGAGAAGCAGCGCCGAGAGATCGTAGTCGGTCCGCCTCTCGGTCTCCTTCCAGTACACGAAGAAGCGCAACTGCTCGCCGTCGACAGCCGAGATCGAGCCTCGCGGCAGTACGCCCAGGCCGGCAGCGGTCGCCCTGCCGCTGAGCGGGATCGCGACGTCCAGGACGTCGGGGTCGAGGAGCAGCCGGGCCGGCGCGGGGAGTCTGCGGCGCATGTCGGCGTCGAGGGCGGCGACCAGGCGATCGCGGTCGGCTGCGGGGATCGGCGGCCGGACGTCGGGAGCGACCCAGCCGCGGCCCCGGCGGTTGACGAAGACGCGGGGCTTGCCGCTCTCCCTCTCCCGGTTCTGGAGGTGCTCGCGGACCGACAGCACGACCCGGCCCGAGACCTCGGGAGCGACCTGGACCGCGGCGGCGACCACCGCGTCCCGTTCCGCCTGGTCGGCGGCGACGCGCAGCAGGTGGTCCAGGGCGCGGAACAGCTTGCCGGGAGCGGATGTCAGCAGGCGCACGGCACCGAGGACGTCGGACTCGTCGAGCAGCTTCTCGAGGCGGCTGTCGATGGACCGCGCGTCCCTCTCGCCCCGGGCCACGGCGAACACGTCGGCCGCGTGCGGCCAGCGCGGATACTCGTGCGGGTGGAGACGCTCCCCCAGTCGCTTGAAGCGTTCCCGGTACGCGTGTACGTCGGTCAGCTTGGTGGGGTTCGCCGCGACCACGGCGTCGAGGCCCGCGAGCAGCGCACGGCGGACCGGCCGCGGAAACGCCCGGAACCGGGTCGGCTCCTGCAGCGTGACGTCGCCGCCCGAGAGGGCGCAGGCCAGCCGCAGCACGTCGACGACGGTGTCCAGCAGGAGGTCCGCGCCGACAGCGAGACGGGCCTCGTTGACGACCGCCCGGTTCTCCCTGACCGGGATCGACTCCGGCTGAGGGCCGAGCGCGCACCGCCCGGCGAGGGTTTTGAGGTCGCCCAGGTGGTCTTCGCCCAGTGGGGTCGTACTGCCCGCCAGGGCCAGATACAGGTCCGTGACTTCGTCGTCCAGGTCCCGACCGAGGTGCAGGACGGTCACCCGGTCACCCGCCGAGGCGATCAGCTCGTCCTGCGCGGCGAGCATCTCCTCGTAGGTGTGCTGGTAGCGCCCGTACGCGGGGAGACTGAGCAGGTTCAACGCACCGCGCGCCAACTGGGTCAGTACGTTCTCCCGCGACGTGTCGTCGCCGAGGGCCTTCGCCACGCACCGCATCCAGAACTCTTCGGTGTCGGGGACGTTCGCCGGGAAATCGATGAAGTACGCGTTGTGCCGGACGTGGTCGCCCGCCATCTCGCTCACCGTGCCCAGCGTCCGCTCGGCGGTGCGCACGACCGCGTCCTCGGACAGTCCGGACAACTGCTGCAGCAGCTCCGCCGAGAGCTTGAAGCCCACGGACGCCAGCGCCGCGTCGAACTGCCGTGCGGCGGCGGCGCCTTCTCCTGCAGAGCCCTGCGGGAAGGGAATGCGGTGGGTGTGCCGGATGACCAGTGATGCGAGATCGTGCGCCATTCGGGAATGATCGCAGGGTAGTACGAAACGGTGCACGGGAGTTTTCTGTGCGGGCAGCCTTCCGGACATGACATCGGTTGCCCGGGCGGCCGCGCGGGCGTCAGTGCCCGGACGGCAGGCGTTCGGCAGCGGGCGGACCGAGTCTCCTTCGGCTCCCTCGGGGCGCGTCAGGCTGTGGAGCGCGCGATGCGGAATCCCACGTCGTCGATCCGTAGGGTCGGGTGGCTGCGCCGCCTCACCGACGCCCGGCAGCTCCAGTGCTCGTCGGCCCATCCACCACCGCGGAGCACCCGGTAGGTGCCGTACACCTCGGCGTCGTAGACGTCCCAGCACCAGTCCCACACGTTGCCCAGCATGTCGTACAGGCCCCACGCGTTGGGCTGCCTGCCTCCGACGGAGTGGAGGCGTCCCTCCGCATTCTCTCGGTACCAGGCGATGTCGTCGAGCCGGCCGTACCGCGGGCCGGTGGTACCCGCACGGCAGGCGTGCTCCCATTCGGCCTCGGTCGGCAACCGGTACCCGTCCGCGGAGAAGTCCCATTCGGCCGTCTCGGCGTCGCCGCTCAGGTGATATGCGGGCGCCAGCCCTTCGCGCCGGGACAAGGCATTGCAGAACCCGACCGCGTCCCACCAGGAAACGCCCTCGACCGGCAGCCTCTCCCCCGGGGCGCCACCCGGCCGTCGGCCGGTGACTCGCGCGTACCAGGACTGTGTGACCGGGCACGCCGACATCTCGAACGGCTCGACCTCGACCGGCCAGCTCTTCTGCGTCCGCCGGTCCGACAGCATCACCTGTCCCGACGGGATCGCGACCATCTCGCTGTGTGCCCCCGCTTCCACAACGGCCACCCTACCGGCCTCTTTCCTGCCGGCGGCCGAGGTGACACAAGCACGGCCCCTCCTCGCGGGATGGCGACGCCGGGTTCACGACGCACGGCGTGTCGCGGCCGGGCCGATGACGTCGGGTCCGAACTTGTCGCGGATGCGGTCCATGGCCGCTTCGGCGACCAGGCGGGCCTCGCGGGCGCTGTCCAGGCTGATCTGCCGGGCGACCTGATCGGCGTCGGCGAGGTCCTCGCCCTTCAGGACCAGGCCGGTGAGACGCCCGCGCTGCAGGCCGGCGGCATCCATCAGCCGGTAGGCAAGGGCGCGCAGATCGTCGTCGTGCGCGGACGGCTCGGTCAGGCGGCGGGTCTTCTCCCAGGCGGCGCCGCCGGCGAAGCGCAGGGTGAGGGTCAGGGCGCGGGCGGCCTGGCCTCGGCGGCGCAACAGCCGCCCGAGCTGGACGACCAGGTCGAGGAGGGCCGCGCGGACCGCGGCGCCGTCGATCGCCTGACGGTCGAAGGTGCGGCGGACGGTCGCGGAGGCCGGCAGGGCGCGGGGCACGACGGGGCGTGGGTCGACGCCGCGGGCCCTGTCGGCGGCCGTCCGGCCGGCCTGGCCTCCGAGCAGGCGCTGCACGGTTGCCGGGGAGACGGCGGCGAGCAGGCCGACGGTGTGGACGCCGTACTCGTGCAGGGCTTCGGCCTGGCGCGGGCCGATGCCGTGCAGCGCCTGGACCGGCAGCGGAGCGAGCCAGTCGGCTGCCCGGCCGGGCGTGACGGCCAGGACACCGCCCGGCTCGGGCACCTGGGCGGACGCGGTGGCCGCGACCGTGACCGTGGGGCCGATCCCGACACGGACGTCGACACCGAGCCGGGAGACCGTGCGGACCCTCAGCATCTCTCCCAGCCGCAGGGTGTCCGTGCCGTGGTAGCGCAAGGCACCCTTCAGCTCGACCAGAGCCGCCGAGGGCGGCAACGCCTGCACCACGGGTGACAGCTCGGTGAGCTCTTCCAGCACCCGCCGGTAGGTCGGCTCCGGCAGCCGGTCGGGACAGCGCACATGCATCACCGTCGGCACCTCACGTGCCGGTAGGGCCTCTGCGGTCATGACAGCCACCTCCACCACCCACGTTATCGAACGAAAAATCGAACACGCGAGTGCGCGAGTGATGGATCATGGGCATAGAATCAAAAATATGTTCGACGACTTGCCGCCCGACCTCGACCGCCTGCACACCTTGCGGGTCTGGCACACCCTGTGGCTGCAGCGCATCGACGCCAAGATCGCCGCCCTCACCAGGCGGCAGGCCGAACAGGAGCGTGGGCGCCGCAACCGGCCGGCACCGCCGGATTGGATCGTCGAACTCGGCATCGGCGACCAGCGCCCACCCCTGCAGGTGCACGCCGGGGACTGCCACATGGCCGGCAGGCGGCGCCGCTCCGTCGACCGGGAGGAAGCCCGCCGCCTGCTCGCCGCGGGACTGAAAGCGTGCGGGCACTGCCGGCCCGACAGCCTGCTCGGCATCACCGACTTATCCGGCCGCCCGGCCCTCGCTGCCGCCGCGGTGCCGTTGATCGAGCACTGGAACCGTCCGGTCGCCACGGTTCATGGACAGGTGGGGCCCGGCGTGCAGCACAACGGCGTCCGCCCCTGACCCCGCGCCCGGCGGCGCTCCCTCGCCGCAGAGGCGGCGCTGCTGAGGTCCGGTCACACCAGCCCGGTACGGCGGGAGACGTCCTCGGTGCGCCTCATGTGCTGGTGGGCCTCGTCGCCGAGCGCGGTGATGAGGCCCGCGACGACGGTCTCGATGACGGCGAGGGTGGGCACGAGGCTGTCGTACGGGGAGGGAGTGGTGACCTGGCTGGGCAGGACGACCTCGGCGTGCGCGCTGGTGGGTGAGAGCCAGGTGTCGGTGAACACGACGACCTTGCCGCCCTGGTCCTGCGCGAGCTGGGCGAGGGCCATCTTGTCGCTCTCGTAGCGGCGGTAGTCGAAGACCACGAGGACGTCCCGGCGGCCGAGCCGGGCCAGGGCGGCGGCCCGTTCGACGTCGCGTTCGGGCAGGATGTGGACGTCGCCGCGCAACTGCATCAGGTGCAGGCCGAGGTACTGGGCGAGCAGGTGCGTGAACCGGCCGCCGACCAGGGTGATCCGGCGCTTGCGGTCGGACAGCAGCGTGATGGCCCGTTCCAGGTCGTGCGGCGGGGTTTCGGCCAGGGTCCGGGCCACGGCGGTGGTGAACAGTTTGCTGCTGCGGGCCATGAGGCCCGCAGCCGAGTCGTCGCCGGTGGTGTCGTCCCCCGTCTCCTCGTACAGGGAGAGCGGCGAGGCGTTGCGCTGGTCGAGTTCGGCGCGCAGGGCGGCCTGGAATTCGGGGAACCCGCCGAACCCGAGGCGGGCGACGAAGCGCAGGACCGTGGGCCCGCTGACGGCGGCGCGTTCGGCGATCGTGGCGACGGTCTCGAAGCCCGCGGCGGGGTAGGCGGCCAGGAGCACCCGCGCGACCTTCCGCTCGGCGGGGCTGAGGGTGCCCAGCTTGAGGCGGATGTCGTCGGCGAGAGTGCCGGAGGCCATGAGGGCTCCTTTCGGATCTTGCGGGGCGCCGGTGCCGAGCCTAGTGCCCGCGCGGGCGGCCGGGACCGGCCGGACCTGCCGGCCGGTCCCGGACCGCCGACGGCGTCGGGAGCGAGGACGTGGCGCCGGCGGGGGCGGGAACGCTCGCGCATGGGTGCTCCTCGGGAGGTGTCGGACGTCGGTGCGGGCAGGGCCCTCGGCCGGGGCGTGTCACGGCCGAGGGCTCTGGATCATGCGTCGTTGCCGCCGTCACCGAGGATGGTGATCAGCGAGGCCAGCAGGGCGACGCGCTGGGGCACGGTCGTGGTGTCCAGCCACTCCTGCGGGCTGTGGTCGGCGCCGCCGACCGGACCGAGGCCGTCCAGGACCGGAACGCCCGTGCCGGAGATCAGGTTGGCGTCACCGACGCCGCCGGTGGCCGTGGCCCCGAGGGTGAATCCGAGTGCGGCCGCCGCCCGCTGGGCCGCGGCGAACATCCGCTGTGACGCCTCGGTCGCCTCCATCGGCGGGCAGTGGTCGAGTTGTTCGACGGTCACGGCGGTGCCGGGCACCGCGGGGCGTGCGGCTGCCTCTTCGATGGCCCGCCTCGCCCTGCGCTCGTCGGTGGCGGTGGGCGCGCGTACCTCCAGGCGGAGTTCGGCCTCGGGGCAGACGATGTTGGGGCGGTGGCCGGCCCGGACGACGCCGACGTTGACGGTGACTCCGTCCCAGCGCCCGTTGAGGGCCTGCAGGGCCACGACGAGGTGGGCCGCGGCGAGGGCCGCGTTGGCGCCGCGCTCGGGTTCGATACCGGCATGGGCGGCGCGGCCGGTGACGGTGAGCCGGAAGTCCGCGACGCCCTTGCGGGCGAGTACCAGGTCCCCGTTCTCGCGCGCGCACTCCAGGCCGAGGGCGTGGTCGACGCCACGGGCGACCTCCTCGGTGATCCGCCGGCTGACCGGGGACCCGATCTCCTCGTCCGGGGTGGCCAGGAACACCAGCTCGGCGTATGGGGACTCCCCTTGTTCCTGCAGCAGGTCCAGCGCGGTCAGACCGGCCAGCAACCCGCCCTTGTCGTCGCTGACTCCGGGCCCGTGGGCCCGCGTGCCATCAAGGGTGAAGGGCCGCTCGGCGGCGGTCCCGTCCTCGAACACGGTGTCCATATGGGCGGCGAGCAGGATCCTGCGCCCGCCGTCCGCCTCGGTGAGACGGCCGGCCTTGCGGGCGACCAGCACGTCGCCCGTGCGGAGGGCGGCCACGGGCGGGCCGTCCGCGGCAGGCGGCCGGATCCGTTCGACGGCGAATCCGAGCGACGTCAGGCGCGTCTGCACCCAGTCGGCGACCGCGTTGACCCCGTCGGGGCTGTACGAGCCGGAGTCGGTGGCCACGAGGTCGGCGAGGTCGTGCAGGTAGCGCCGGAGACGGCTGCGGGCCGGGCCGAGCAGGTCGACGGGACGGGGTCCGGGCCGCTTCCGGGAGGGGGCGCTCACAGGACCTTCGACAGGAACGCGCGGGTTCGTTCCTGTTCGGGGTCGACCAGGACCTGCCGTGGGTCGCCGGCCTCGACGATGACGCCCTCGTCCATGAAGACCGCCGTGTCGCCCACTTCACGGGCGAAGCCGATCTCGTGCGTGACGACGACCATCGTCATCCCGTCGTCGGCCAACTGCCGCATCACGTCGAGGACGTCACCGACGAGTTCCGGGTCGAGGGCCGAGGTCGGCTCGTCGAACAGCATCAGCTTGGGTTTCATCGCGAGGGCGCGGGCGATGGCCACCCGCTGCTGCTGGCCGCCGGAGAGCTGCGAGGGGTAGTGGCCGGCGCGGTCGGCGAGGCCGACTCTCTCCAGCAGCTGCCGCGCCTCCTCACGGGCGTGTGCCCTGGCCACCCCGGCGACCCGTACGGGTGCCTCGATGACGTTCTCCAGCGCCGTCATGTGCGGGAAGAGGTTGAAACGCTGGAACACCATGCCGATGTCGCGGCGGCGCTCGGCCACTTCCCGTTCCCGCAGTTCGTGCAGTTTGCCACCGTGCCGGCGGTAACCGACGAGCTCGCCGTCGACGGTGAGCCGGCCGCCGTCGACCCTCTCGAGGTGGTTGATGCAGCGCAGGAAGGTGGACTTGCCCGAGCCTGACGGACCGAGCAGGCAGCACACGCTGCCCCGCCGGACGGTGAGGTCGATGCCCCTGAGGACCTCCAGCCTGCCGTAGTGCTTGCGCACACCTTTCGCGTGCACCATCGGCACGCTCCCGGCCTGCTCCGTGGGGGCGCTCACCGGCCCGCCTCCTTGTTCATGACGCGGCTTCCCCTGCGCGTGGTCCGGGCGACTCCGCCGAGCAGGCGCCGCAGAGGGGAGACGTGCTGGGCGCGGGAAGTACCGCGGCCGTAGCGGCGCTCCAGCCAGGCCTGCGGGATGCCGAGCAGGGTCACCAGGGCGAGGTACCACAGGCTCGCGACGACGAGCATGGGGATGACCTGGTAGTTCTGGGCGTACACGTCCTGGATGTTGGACATCAGGTCGTGGGCGGAGATGACCGACACCAGGGCGGTCATCTTCAGCATGTTGATGGTCTCGTTGCCCATCGGGGGGATGATGACGCGCATCGCCTGGGGCAGCACGATCCGGCGCATGGTGAGCGCGGGACGCATACCCAGCGAGTGCGCGGCCTCGGCCTGTCCTGTGTCGACCGACTGGATACCGGCGCGCACGATCTCGGAGGCGTAGGCGGCCTCGTTGAGCCCGAGGGCGAGCAGTGCCGCGACGGCCGGGGTCAGCAGGGAGTTCGTCTCGGCCCGGAAGAAGGTGATGTCGGTGAACGGGATGCCGATCATCACGTACTTGTAGAGGGCGGCCGCGTACCCCCAGAAGATGATCTGCACGAGCAGCGGAGTGCCGCGGAAGATCCACACGAAGAGGGTGGCGAGCCCGTGGAGGACGGGGCTGGGGGAGAGCCGCATGACCGCGATCAGCGTGCCCAGGGCGAGTCCGAGGACCATGGCGGCGGCGGTCAGCCACAGGGTGGTGAACAGGCCGTCGAAGACGAGGTCGGCGAAGAGGTACTCGCCGACGATGTCCCAGCGCAGGTTGTCGTTCCGGGCCAGCGATCCGAGCAGCCCCGCCAGGGCGGTGAAGGCCGCCGCGGCGGCCACCCAGCGGCCGTGGTGGCGTACCGGCACGACGACGAGGTCGTCCGCCGCGTGACCGTGGGCGGGCGCGGCGGTGTCCCGGGGTGTCTTCAGCTCGACCATGATCAGTCGACCGCCGCGTTCCTGGTGGCTTCCTTCACGGCGATGGAGGCGACACCGTACTTCTCGAAGATCCTGGTGGCGGTGCCGTCGTCGATGAGGGACTGGAGGGCCTTCTGGATGGCATCGGTCAGTTCCGGCAGGTCCTTGCTGACGGCGATGCCGTTGGGCGAGGCGTGGTAACCGCCGGGGGCGGCGGGGTCCTCGACGAGGTCGAAGGTCTTGCCGTCGTCGGCGGTCTTGGCGGTCCATCCGGCGGCCGGCTTGGTCAGCACCTGGGCGACGACCTTGCCGGAGCGCAGGGCGAGTTGGGCGTCGGAGTCCTTGGGGAAGGTCTGGATGTCGATCTTGCTGCCGCCCGCCTTCGCGCACTCGGCCTGGTGGCTCTTGAGCAGGTCGAGCTGGTTGGTGGCGGTCTGCACGGCCACCTTGTTCCCGCACAGGTCGTCCAGGGTGGCGATCTTCCCGGGGTTGCCCTCGGCGACGAGGATGCCGGAGCCGGACTGCGAGTAGTCGACGAAGTCGACGACCTTCTGCCGTTCCTTGTTGTCGGTGATGGCCGACATCGCCGCGTGGAACTTGCCGGCCTGGATGGCCGGGACGATCCCGTCGAACTTCTGCGGGGCGAAGGTGAACCGCACGCCCAGCTTGGCGCCCAGGGCCTGGCCGAGGTCGTAGTCGAGGCCCGTCAGCTCGCTCCCGCCCTCCTTCATGTACATCTCGAAGGGCGGATACGGCACGTCGGTGGCGACCTTGACGGTGCCCGCGTCCCTGATCTCCTCGGGCAGCGCGGCGTGCAGTGCGGGATCCTTCTCGATCGTGACGCCGGCGACGGAGACGCTGCCGCTCGCCGCAGGTGCGGAGTCGTCACCACCGGAGCAGGCAGTGAGCGCGGCAAGGGCGGTGGTCACTACGGTGGCGGCCGCCAGGGGGCGGGCCGTGCGAGCGTTCATGGCGGATCGGACCTCTCGGGAGTCTTGGCCGGCGGAGGGGCCGCCGACCACGATCCGGAAGTTACAGAAAGCCTCTGGTTCTGACTAGATGTATCTCACGTTACGTTGGCGTGAGCGCATCCGGTCGTACATATTCCCTCTGGAGTGCCCGATCTGTAACGTCCGTCGGCACACCCGGCCCACGACGAACTCAAGGGAGCGCCATGGAGGACACATCGTTCACCGAAGCCTCGAACCGTCCGGCGGTCGCGCTGCCGCCCCGCGAGGCCTGGCGGAGAAAGATGCGTGACGACGTCCTGGACGCGGCACGCGCCATGGCGGCGGAGAAGGGCTGGGACTCCGTGAGCCTGTCGCAGGTGGCATCCCGCGCCGAGGTGTCACGGCCCACGGTGTACAAGGAGTTCGGCAGCCGAGGCGGACTGAGCCGGGCGCTGGTACGGCGTGAGGCGGAGCGCTTCCTCATCGGTGTGGACCGCGCCCTGCTGCAGCCGGCACCGACCGCGTCGGACGCGTTGGCCGCCGCGATCCTGTACGCGCTGAAAGAGGCCCGGGAGAACGTGCTCGTCGTCTCGGTGGTGAAGGCGGCCCGCGACGGTACGGATGCCCTGCTCCCCTACCTCACGGCACGCTCGGACCCCGTCGTCACGGGGGCACGGCTGCTGGTGAGGTCGTGGTGCCAGTCCCATTACCAACGGTTCGACACCGTACGGACGGACCAGGCGGCCGATGTCATCGTGCGCCTGACCCTCTCGCACATCGTGCTGCCTCCGCCCGAACACACGCTGCGCGGGTCGGCCGAGCTCATCACCGCGGCGGCGCTGGGGGTGCTGGCACGAGAGACGGGTCCGTCACCGGCCGGTGACTGACGGAGGGTCACAACGTTGACACGGCGTCCCCGGTTGTCAGCGACGGTCGCCGATGCCACTCTCTGCCGCGTCTCCGCATCCCCAACGCCCGCAAGGAGCACAGCCGATGACCGCACCGTCGACGACATCTCCCGCATCCCCCGCCGGCACCCCCTGGCGTGACCGCAGGCGCTATGCGTGGCTGCTCGGCCTCGCCGTACCCACACTGCCCTTCCAGGCCGCGGCGCTGGTCGCCGTCAGCGACTGGCAGGCGCTGTGGTGGTGGGGGCCGTTCTTCGCCTTCGTGATCATCCCGCTGCTCGACACGCTGATCGGCCCGGACCAGGAGAACCCGCCCGACGAAGCGATCCCGCTGCTCGAGGAGGACCGCTACTACCGCTGGTGCACGTACCTGTACCTGCCCCTGCAGTACGCCGGGCTGCTGTACGCGTGTCTGTCGTGGTCCGACGGCATGAGCGCGCCGGACGCGCTGGGGCTCGCCGCCACGGTCGGCGTCGTCGCCGGAGTCGCCATCAACACGGCCCACGAGCTCGGGCACAAGCGGGAGACGGTGGAACGCCGTCTGGCCCGCCTCGCGCTGGCCCAGTCCGCCTACGGCCACTTCTACGTCGAGCACAACCATGGCCACCATATCCGTGTGGCCACACCCGAGGACCCCGCCAGTTCGCGGCTGGGCGAGAGCCTGTGGGCGTTCCTGCCGCGGACGGTCGCGGGGAGTGTGAGGTCGGCCTGGCGCCTGGAGGCCCGTCGCCTGGACCGCCGACGGCACCGCGTCTGGTCGCACCGCAACGACGTGCTGACCGCGTGGGCACTGACCGCCCTGGTCTTCGGCACGCTCGCCGCCCTCTTCGGACCGGTGGTCCTGCCCTACCTGCTCGTCCAGGCGGCGTGCGGGATACTGCTGCTGGAGACGGTCAACTATCTGGAACACTACGGCCTGTTGCGTGAACGCCGCCCGGACGGGCGGTACGAACGCGTCGCCCCGCGCCACAGCTGGAACAGCAACAACACCACCAGCAACATCTTCCTGTACCAACTCCAACGGCACTCCGACCACCACGCGAACCCGCTGCGCCGCTACCAGACACTGCGCCACTTCGACGAGGCGCCCCAACTGCCCTCCGGCTACGCCTCGATGATCGTCCTGGCGTGGCTGACCCCGCTGTGGCGCCGGGTGATGGACCCGAAAGTGCTGGCGCACTACGGAGGCGACACGAGGCGGGCCAACGTGCATCACCGGCGGACGGAACACTACGCCGGTGATCCGGGGCAGACCGGATGACATGGCACTGCGCCACCGGCATCGCGACCAGATCGCTACGGGACCTCAACCAGCAGCTCACCAGCGAACTCGGAGCACCATTGAGCGCCCGCGGCTGGTTGTGAGACACACAAGCCGCAGCCGCCGCCCCATGCCTGGCTCATTCGGGGCGGAGAGGTCGTGGGCCGGTGTGGCGGCGGCGTACGGCCAGGGCCGCGATGTCGTCGTCGAGCCTTCCGCCCGTGTAGCGCAGCAGGTCAGCGTGCAGCCGGTCCAGCAGTTCGCGGGGCGGTGCCTGGTGGTGCTCCCGCGCCCAGTCCGCCAGCGGGAAGAACTCGCCGGCCCGGTCGCGGGTCTCCGTCACGCCGTCCGTGTAGAGCAGCATCTGATCACCCGGGACGAAGACGACGGTGTCGACGTAGTAGTGGTCGCCCAGGAGTACCGAGAGATTGAGGGGGGTCGAGGTGGACGTGGGCTCGAGAACGTGGATCCGTCCTCCGCGTACGAACACGGGTGGCGGATGACCGCAGTTGAGGATTCTGACCTGCTCCCTGTCGTACGGGATCTCGGCGATCAGCGCGGTGGCGAAGTGCTCCGGCCGGTCGTCGGCGGAGATCGCGGCGCTGTAGCGGGACATGGTGATCTGGAGCCGGCGGACGAGGGCTTCGAGGTCGGGCTGGTCGTACGCGTTCTCGCGAAAGCAGTGGATCACTGCGGAGGCGGCCCCCACGGCCGACAGGCCCTTGCCGCGCACGTCGCCGATGAGCAGCCGGACACCGTACGGCGTGTCGGCGGCCTCGTAGAAGTCGCCCCCGATCCGGGCCTGCTCCTGGGCCGCCAGGTACAGCGACTCGAGTTCGACGTCCTGGACCCGGTGCGGCAGCGGCCGTAGCAGTACCTTCTGGGCCGCGTCGGCGACGAGCCGGACCTGGAGGAGCGTCTCCTCCCGCTGGAGGCGCAGATGGCTCGCGTAAGCGGCCGCCAAGGTGACGGCGATGATCGCGGCAGCCGTGTACGGCGTCCCCAGATCGGAGTAGACGAAGCTGAGCCCGATCATCGTCAGCAGGCAGAACGCCCCCAGCAGGACCGTCGGGAGAACGGGCCAGAGTGCGGCGGCGAGGGCGGGTGCCGCGGGAAGCAGACGGCTGAAGGCGATCTCCCTCGGCGTGGAGACCGCCAGGCCGGCGATGAGCAGGGTGACGAGCACAGGTGACAGCAGCACGCCTTCTCGCCGGCCACCGTCCGAACGATGACGGCGCCGGAGCCGTCCCGAAGTGATCACAAAACACATCTTATGTGACGATGTGGACATCGATCTGCTGGAGCTGCGGGCCAGGTCGCCATCCAGCCCTCGGTGACACTCGGGACGGACCGCGGGGCCTTCAGGCGGTCAGCTGCTCGGGCGTTCCGCCGGAGACGGCGATCTTCCGAGGCTCGGCATGCGCGGCCAGCGGAACACGCAGGGTGAGGGCACCGTCGTCGTGGGCCGCCTCGGCGGCGGCCGTGTCCAGGGCGTCCGACAACGCCAGGCGGCGGCGAATCAGCCGGTGGGCCGCTCCGTCCGCACCGGACGGGCGTCGGCCGGTACGGGGGAAGGCCGTCAGCCGGCGGCGAGGAACTCGAGCGTGTCGATCACGCGGTTCGAGAAGCCCCACTCGTTGTCGTACCACGCGACCACCTTGACGTGGCGGCCGTCGACGCGGGTGAGGGCCGAGTCGAAGATCGACGAGGCGGGGTTGCCCACGATGTCGGAGGACACGAGCGGGTCGTCCGAGTACTCGAGGACGCCGGCGAGCGGCCCGTCCGCCGCGGCCCGGTACGCCGCCAGCACGTCGTCGCGCGTCACGTCGCGGGCGACGGTCGTGTTGAGTTCGACGATCGAACCCACCGGTACCGGTACGCGGATCGAGTCGCCCGACAGCTTGCCGTCGAGGTTCGGCAGGACCAGGCCGATCGCCTTGGCGGCGCCGGTCGTGGTCGGCACGATGTTGACGCCGGCGGCCCGGGCACGGCGGGCGTCGCGGTGCGGACCGTCCTGCAGGTTCTGCTCCTGCGTGTAGGCGTGCACCGTCGTCATGAACCCGTGCTCGATACCGGCGAGTTCGTCGAGGACCGCGGCCAGCGGCGCGAGCGCGTTGGTGGTGCAGGACGCGTTCGAGACGACGGTGTGCACGGCCGGGTCGTAGGCATCGGTGTTGACCCCGAACGCGAGCGTGACGTCGGCGCCGTCCGACGGCGCGCTGACGAGCACCTTCTTCGCGCCGGCGTCGAGGTGGGCCCGGGCGGCCTTGGCCGAGGTGAAGCGGCCCGTGGCTTCCAGGACGATGTCGATGCCGAGTTCGGCCCAGGGCAGCTGTGCCGGTTCGCGTTCGGCCAGCACCGTGATCCGGCGGCCGTCGACGACGAGGACGTCCCCGTCGACGGTCACCGGGCGTCCCAGCCGGCCGGCCGTGCTGTCGAAGGCGAGCAGCCGGGCCAGAGCGGTGGGCTCCGTCAGGTCGTTGACGGCGACGATCTCGAGGGCGCTGTCGCGCTCCAGCAGTGCGCGCAGCACATTGCGTCCGATGCGGCCGAATCCGTTGATGGCGATGCGAGTCATGAGTGAGTCCCTTCCCTTCCCCACCAGGCTCGCTCGCGGCTCGCGCCGCTGACAGTGGCGGGATCGCCACGGTTCGAAAGGATCACGCCAGGAGCTGCCGCGGTCCCTACTCGCCCCGGGTGAAGGTGCGCCGGTACTCGGTCGGTGTGGTGCCGAGGATGCGCTGGAAGTGCAGGCGCAGGTTCGCCCCGGTGCCGAGCCCGACGTCGGCGGCGATCTGTTCGACGCCGCGCTGGGAGCGCTCGAGCAGTTCGCGGGCCAGGTCGACGCGGGCCCGCATCACCCACTGCATCGGCGTGTAGCCGGTCTCCTCGACGAAGCGGCGGGAGAACGTGCGCGGAGAGACGCCCGCCTGCCGTGCCAGCAGATCGAGGGTGAGGGGCTCGCCCAGCCGGTGCAGTGCCCACTCGCGGGTGGCGGCGAAACGTTCGCCGAGCGGCTCGGGGACGCTGCGCGGTACGTACTGGGCCTGGCCGCCGCTGCGGTAGGGGGCGGCGACCAGACGTCGGGCCGCGTGGTTGGACGCGGCCACGCCGAGATCGCCGCGGAGGATGTGCAGGCACAGGTCGATGCCGGAGGCGGCGCCGGCCGAGGTGAGCACGCTGCCCTCGTCGACGAACAGCACGTTCTCGTCCACCCGGACGAGCGGGTGCCGGGCCACGAGCGTCCGGGTGTAGTGCCAGTGCGTCGTGGCGCGCCGGCCGTCGAGCAGTCCCGTGGCGGCGAGCGCGAAGGCGCCCGTCGAGATGGCGGCGAGCCGCGCGCCCCGGTGATGGGCGGCGATCAACGCCTCGACGACGGCCCCCGGCGGGTCGTCGCGGTCCGGGAACCGGTAGCCGGGGACGAAGACGATGTCGGCCCACGCGAGTGCGTCCAGGCCGTGGGCGACGTAGTACGCGAGACCGTCGCCGCCGGTCACAGGACCGGGTGTCGCCCCGCACACCCGCACCTCGTACGGCATGCTCGCGCGGGTCGTGAAGACCTGCGCGGGAATGCCGACGTCGAGCGGCTTCGCGCCCTCGAGCACGAGGACGGCGACGCGATGCAGGCGGGAGGCTGGCACAGGAAGAGGTTACGTGGGCCATGACGTCGGTACGCTCCCTGCCCGGGCCGGGCCGACGGCACTCCGGCTCGTCGGGTCACCTGCCCCGGGCCCTCGAGTCACCGCCCGGTCCGTCCAGGGGCCATAGGTCCTGCGGCCCGGGTCGGATGGCTTGTTCCCGGGGGTCTTTCTCTCGCGATGAAACGGCCCGCTGAAGGCTAGCCTCACCTTACTGACAACTCGGTGACCGGGCGGTTCCCGCCCGGTGGGAGTATCGGAGACGCGGATGACGGTGGGTGGTGAGGGGGCCGTGCCGGACGAACGTCGGGGGACGGTTGTGTCGGGTGTGTCGGTGCGTGCGCTGGCCGATCTCGCGCCCGGTTCCCGGGCCACTGTCGTAGAGGTCGTCCCGGACGCGGCGCCGGGCACGGCCCGCCGACTGGGCGCGCTCGGATTCACGCCCGGAACGGTCGTGGAGGTCGTACGCCGTGCCCCACTGCGCGACCCGGCCGTCTACCGGGTCAGGGACTACGAGGTGTGCCTGCGCCGGGCACAGGCCGCATGCGTGCGCACGACCGGGGTGGAGCGGTGACAGCGGGCTGTCACGAGCCCGGCGGCACGGGCGCGGTGACGACAGGGGAAGCGCGTATCGCGCTGGTCGGCAGCCCCAACGCGGGCAAGACCAGCGTCTTCAACGCCCTGACAGGCTTGCACGCCAAGACCGGCAACTACCCCGGCGTCACCGTGTCCCGTTACGTGGGCACCTGCCGGGCCGGCGGCCGCGGTCATGTGATCGAGGACCTGCCCGGCACGTACAGCCTGGAGCCGATCAGCCCGGACGAGCAGATCACCGTGGATGTCCTGGACGGCCGACTGGACGGCACACCGCGCCCGGACGCGCTGCTCCTCGTCGTGGACGCCACCACTCTGCGCAGGTCACTGACGCTGGTCGCGCAGGTCCTCTCGCGCTCCCTGCCCACTTGCGTCGTGGTCACCTTCACCGACGAACTGGCCGTGCGCCAGGGGTACCTGGACATCGACGCGCTCTCCAGCGCGCTGGGCGTCCCGGTGCTCCCCGTCGTCGGCCACCGCGGCCTGGGTGCCCCGCGACTGCGTGAGGAGATCGCCGCGTGGCGGTCCTGGCCGGCTCCCGTCCTCGCACCGCCCACCGACCCGGCCGAGCTGGACGCCTGGGCGGAGTCGGTTGTGGCCTTCGCCGACTACCGCCCCGCCGAGCGGCACAGGGCCACCCGGCGTCTCGACTCCGTGCTGCTGCACCCCGTGTGGGGATCGATCGTCTTCTTCGCGGTCATGATGGCGTTCTTCCAGACCGTCTTCACGCTGGCGGCGCCACTGCAGCACCAGGTGGAGTCGTTGTTCGGGTGGCTGTCCACCCTCGTCGACCGCCACGTCACCAACCGGTGGCTGTCCGGGCTTCTCGGCGACGCCGTCATCGGCGGGGTCGGCGGCGTTCTCGTCTTCGTCCCGCAGATCATGCTGCTGTTCCTGCTGCTCGCCCTGCTCGAAGGCGTCGGCTACCTGTCACGGGCGGCGTTCCTGATGGACCGCGTGATGGCGCGTGCCGGGCTGGAAGGGCGGGCCTTCGTGGCCCTTCTGTCGTCGTTCGCCTGCGCGATCCCCGGCATCATGGCCACCCGGACGCTGCCCTCGGCCAAGGACCGGCTGGCGACCATGATGGCCGCCCCGCTGATGACCTGTTCCGCCCGGCTGCCGGTCTACGTGCTGCTGGTCGGAATGCTCGTCGAACCCACCGCCGGGGTGGGCCCGTTCGGCGCCCAGGGGCTGGTCATGTTCGGCCTGTACCTGCTCGGTGCCGTGTCTGCGATGGCAGCCGCCTGGGTGATGAAGAAGGTCACCGACCGGGGCGGCGCACCCATGCCGTTCTTCATGGAGATGCCTCCCTACCGGCTGCCCGCGCCACGTCACGTTCTCCTGGCGATGTGGTCCTCCGCCCGGGCCTTCCTGCGCAAGTGCTCGACCGTCATCGTCGCCACCTCCATCGCGCTGTGGCTGGCGCTGAACCTGCCGTTGCACTCCCCCGCCCAGTTGCAGGCGGCCGGCGTCGACACCGCCGACTCCGTGACCGTGTCCGCCTACACGATCGATCACAGCTACGCGGCCGACTTCGGCCGGCTGGTCTCCCCCGTCTTCGACCCGCTGGGCTTCGACTGGCGCATCAACGTCGGCGTCCTGTCGGCCCAGTCGGCCCGGGAGACCTTCGTCGCCACGCTCGGGCAGGTCGCCGCCGCCGAGAACCCCGACGATCCGGCTGCCGCGCTGCGGACCATGGCCCATCAGGACGGACCCCGTGCGGGCCAGAAGGTGTTCACCGCGCCCACGGTCGCAGCGCTGCTGGTCTGGTTCGCCTACGCGCTGCAGTGCATGGCCACCGTCGCGGTCATCCGGCGGGAGACCGGTACCTGGAAATGGCCGGGGATCGCCTTCACCTGCCTGACCGTCACGGCCTGGCTCATGGCGTACCTCGCCCACACGATCACCGCGGCTCTGACGGGTGGGTGAGCAGCCCCATGATCCCTCTGCATCCCCAGCCCGTTCCCGGCCACCCGCACCGGCTGCGCTGGCTCATCCCCGCCGGCGTCCTCACCTGGACGGGATCACCCGCCTCGGTGCCGGCAGCGCTGGCGGCGCTGCTCGCGGACGGCACCCTCGCCCACGTCAGCGTCGAACCCGCAGCCGTCGTCACCCGCATCGGCGAGGGCCACTGCTGGCGGGCGGACGGGGCCCGGGTGCGCACCGCGTTGCACAAGGCTTTGGAGGACCCGGCGGGTTGGAGCCCCGCCGCCGATGCCGACGCCGGCCGGTCCCGTGACGACACAGCGCTCGGCACCGCCGCACGGGACCTCATCGCCGGACCTGTGGGCGAACGCGCCCGCTCACACGGCGGCGCGATCGAACTGGTCGGCGTGCACGACGGCGTCGTCACCGTACGTCTCGACGGCGCCTGCCACGGATGTCCGGCCGCCATGCTCACCCTCCACCACTGGCTGGAGCGACTGCTGCGCCGGCAGTGCCCCCAGCTCGTCGAGGTCAGGCACGCCGGACCGGACCTCCCGCGCTTCACCACGGGGGCCGTGCGACGGACCCGGTGACGGCCACCCGGCGGTACAGCCGGCGAGACGGTGAGCCCGGGTGTGCGGTTCAGGCGTCGCCCGCGGATCGCGACGGCCGGCGGGACGTCGCACGAACGGGGCAGCGGCAGCAGCAACTCCGGGGGCGCCCGGCGCTGCTCGCTCTCCAGCCGGGAGAAGGGTGCGCTCCGGCGCCCCGGTCGTCGTCGAGAGGTCGGCGAATGTGATGCCGCGCCCGGGGCGCAGTGCGCGGCGGATCCGGTGCCCGGATCCGCCGGGGTCACCTGGTGCCGGCTGCTCCGTTCAGCCCGCTTGCGGGCATGTGGGATCGGCGATCGCCGAGACCGTGTACGGGGGCTCGCCGGGCGGATCGTCGAGCTGGCTGTTGACGACGTACAACCGGCAGCCGTGCCGTGCGAGCGTGGTGGGCAGGTCGAACGGCTCGCCGGTGATGCGGTGCCGCACCACACCCGTGCGCAGGTCATCGTTCAGCTCCGCGATGTAGACCCCGCTCGGGGCGCCGTAGTTGAGCACCGCGTACAGGGTGCGGCCACGCAGCACCATGCCGTCGGCTCCGAACGACTCTCCGCCCAGCTGTACCTGTTCCACGGCGCGCGTGGCGGTGTCCACACGCCAGAGCGCCTCCGTGCCGTTGGACGCCACCAGCAGCGTCTCGCCCGCACGGTCGGCCACGATTCCGTTGAGGAGCCAGTACTGTGCCGGGAACTGCGGGAAGGCGCCGCGGATGTCGAGCCACAGGCGCAGCGGGCCGAGCCGGCCGTTCCGGAACTCGGCCCGGTGGATGACGGGGTTGGCCCAGTCCGTCGCGTACACCGCGTCCTTGGTGATCACCAGGTCGTTGAGGTCCGCCGGGCCGAGGGGACCGTCCTGGGCCGTACGCCGGGCCAGCAGCCGCCCTCCCCCGTCGTGCACCGTGAGGCTCGCGCCACCGACGGAGTGGACGCGGCCCCGTTGATCGGTGTGCACACCCAGGGTGCTGGTGCGGTCGTCGATGCCCCGCGCGGCGAACGGACGCAGCTCGGAGTCGCTGACGTGGCCCCGGAACAGCCGTCCCGTACCGTCGGACGACACGTACACCGTGCCGTCGCGCGCCACGGTGATGCCCTCGGGCAGGATTCCCGGCCCCCGGGAGACGACGTAGGTGTCGGGAAGGTCCCGGGCGCCGGCTGTGCCGGTCTGACCGGTCACCGCGAGGAGAACCGAGGCTCCCAGACAGAGCAAACGTGTCGTCATGTGCATGGATGGACCTCCAGGAGCATCCGTGAACGCGAGAAGTTCGTCGAGTGACTCGCCCAGGCTGGTCGTCGGAGCGCGACGACGCCCTGCCTTTCACCCCTGGTTGAAAAGCTCGGTGCTGCCGATAATCGGTGATCGTGATCCGTCTGCATTTCTCGGCCGCCGACCTGCGTCGCATCGTGCTCGCACCGCGTCCCGACGCGCTGTTCGAGACGGCGCTCAGCGTGCGTCTGCTGCTGGGCGCGCCGACGGCGCACCAAGGGCGCCGCGCCGGAGTGCTGCGGTGGCAGCGTGCGATGAGTGGCACACCCGTGAGCCGGGCGGGCATCCTGGCGGACCTGGTCCGTCGAGACGACTATCTCCCCGACTTCCTGCTGCAGCCGAACGCCTCCTGCTTCAGCGACGCGGTCGAGTCGGCCCACGCCGTCCCCGCCCCGAGGCTCCGCCAGGATCTGGTGCGACTCGTCGAAGGCGCCGGCGATACGGGGCGCCTCAACGGTCGACCCACCGACGGTGAGAGACGGCTGCGCGAACTCGCGGAGGGAAGCCCTCGGAGCCGCGAGGCCTTCGCCCGGGACCTGCGCCACTATCACGGCTCGTCGATCGACGAAGTGTGGCCCCACATCATGACGGCCGCCGCGGCGGATCGCGGGCTGCGCGCGGAGATGCTGTTGCGCGGAGGCGTCGACGCGCTGCTCACCACGCTCGCCCCCTCGTGGCGGTGGCAGCCCCCGACCCTCCACCTGCCCTCGCGCTCCACCTACGACGTGCCGCTGTGCGGACGCGGTCTGCTGCTGGTGCCCTCCTTCTTCGCCGCCAGGCCGTTCGTGGGGTATCACCCGGACGAACCGACGGTGCTGGTGTACCCGATGAACGACGGGGCCGACGCCATGGACGTCTCCGCCGACGCCCTCGCTCCCCTGCTCGGCCGCACCAGGGCGGCCGTCCTGGCGGCGCTGCGGACACCGGCCACCACCACGGCCCTCGCGGAACGCACCGGCATCTCGCCGGCCGGTGCCAGCCAGCACGCCGCCGTGCTGCGCAACGCCGGACTGGTCTGCACCGAGAGAACCGGCACCGCGGTCCTCCACACCCTGCGTCCTCTCGGCCAGGCACTGCTCGACGGGAGACCGTAGGACGCGGCATCCCGGCCGCCCGGCCGTGGGGGACATGAAGGGGCACCCAGCGGGCACGAGGGCTGGGAAAGGGGCTGATCGCGATGACTCAGATGGTGCCGCAGCGTGGCGGGGGAGGCTCCAGTGGCCTCTACGACGTCCTGGAGCTGATTCTCGACCGGGGACTGGTGATCGACGCGTTCATACGGGTGTCTCTCGTCGGCATCGAGATACTCAAGATCGACATTCGGATCGTGGTGGCCAGCGTCGACACCTACTTGCGCTTCGCCGAGGCGTGCAACCGTCTGGATCTGGAGTCGGGGCCGCGCAAGCCGACCGGGCTGACCGAACTCCCGGACAAGATGCGCGAGTCGGGCTCTCGTGGGGTGGCCAAGGGGCTGCTGGCCGGTGCCGCGGAGACCGTGTCCGAGGCCTTTCAGCAGGCTCGCGACGAACCTCGGCGGAGGTAGGGCGCGGCGCGCGCAAGCCCTGGGGGTTTCCGGCGTCGCCGAGGGCGGCTCGGCGGCACGAGTCCCGCTAGCATCAGCCCACCGACCGCGGCACGGTGCCGGGGGCGTCGTCCGCCGGTGGGTGGCGCAGGCGGCGCGCCGGCCTCATCCCCTCGTTCGCGGTGGCACGCCGGATGGCTCGACGCTGGGCGGCGGTCGTGGCTCCCCAGATGCCGTTGTCCTCCCCGTGCTCGACGGCCCAGCCGCGGCAGGCCGACAGCACGGGGCAGCGGCGGCACAGTGCCAGCGCGACCCGGGCCTCCGCCCCGGGTGCGAGGGTGTCGGACAGCGGGAAGAAGATCTCGGGATCCTCGCCGGCGCAAGCCGCTCGATCGAGCCAGTGCCGTGAGTCCGCACGTGTGTAGTGGTCGGCCATCGCCTGTCCCTGCCTGTCTCGCGGGCTCGGAAGCCCATGGTGACGAGCGGTGCCTGTTCGGCACCGCGCACCCGGCAGGGGATTCCCGACAGCGTACCCACCAGTAGGGCGAAATGCCATGGTTCACTCACGTCTGTCCGCGAGAGGGGCCCGGTTCCGGTTCCGCTCTGCCCCAGGTGAGGCGGTCTGCGCCTCGGGCACCCGGGGAGCATGAGGCGCGCACATCCCCACCACGCTCCTTCCCGATCGGAGCCCTGGCTCCGCTACGGCGCCGCGGCGACGGCGGTGGCGGCCACCGCCGTCGCCGGCGCGCGGGCGGTCGACGCGGACAGCGACTGGTACCGCACGCTCCGGAAACCGGGCTGGCAGCCGCCGCCCTGGTCGTTCGGAGCCGTGTGGACGCCGTTGTACGGCACCCTCGCGTACGCGGCGGGCCACGCGCTCGGCCGCGCCGACGACGTACGGCAGCGCAGGTTCCTTGCGGGGAGCCTGGGGGTCAACCTGGGGTTGAACGCGGCATGGAACTGGCTGTTCTTCGCCCGTCGGAGCCCGGCGGCCGGGCTGGTCGGCACCCTGCTGCTCGACCTCAGCAACGCCGACCTGCTGCGTCGCACCGCGCGCGTCGACCGTACGGCCGCACGGACCCTCCTGCCCTACGCCGCCTGGTGCTGTTTCGCGACCGCTCTGAACGCCTCCATCGCCCGCCTCAACCGCTGAGCGCCGGCGGGCCGGCCCGGGTCCCGGAAGGGCTCGCCCCCGGGACCCGGGGGGTCAGCCGCGTTCGCGGCCGGGACTCCTGATCACGAACGTGACCTCTTTGCCCTCCGCGGCACAGCGGTGGAAGCCGGCCTTGTCCAGGACTCGGACCGAGGACGCGTTCGACACCTCCACGGTGGCTGACACGGTGTGGACACCGGGCGCGCTGAGGGCGAACTCGGCAAGGGCCCGGGTCGCTTCGGGGGCGTAGCCCCGGCCGCGGCGGGAGACCACGATGCCGTATCCGATCTCCAGGACGCCTTCGCCGGGGGGCCAGAACAGGCCGATGGAGCCCACCACCAAGCCGCTGTCGCGCTCGATGATCAGACGGTGGCCATGGATGCCGAGCCACTCGGGGTGCCGGCCGAAGAGGCCCGCGATCACGCGGTCCCCGTCGGCGGGGAAGTCGGCCGCCCAGTGGGGGGAACGCGTGCCGTCGAGGACGGCGGTGGCCTCGCCCATGGTCCAGGGCCTGAGGACGAGGCGCTCGGTGACCACGTCGGGGTGGACGGACGGGGAAGAGGAAGACATGTGTCTCTCCTGGTCGTGGGAACGACCGGGCCGCGCCCTGTTGTCGCGCGGGCCGGGTGAAGGCATGCCGATGAGGGCCGACGGCGGCCATATTCATCGACCTCCCCATCCCGGGATCACGCGTCTGTCGCGCCGGCGCGACGCTAGTCGCCTCTCCCGGTTCGGGGCAACGCCTTTGCGGGCCGCCGGCCGGGGCCTTGCGGCCCGAGACCATCCGCATGGCCCAGGGGGACGTGTCTCCCTGCGGCGCCCGGGGCGGGAACCATCCGGCCGGAACACGTCGTCACAGATCATTGCCGCCGTACGGACGGCGGAAGTGATCATGAGCGAAACAACAGCGGGGGGATTCGATGAAGCGTGCGTCTGCGGCGAGAGCGGGCCTGACGGCGGTGGCCGTGACGGTGGTGCTGGCCGTCGGTGGATGTCGGTCGGAAGACGCGGGGCTTCCCTCCGCCTCCCCGAGCGCGCAGGCCTCACAGCCCGCGTCGCCGGCACCTTCGGCGGAGCGGAGCGGTCCGCGTACCTTGGTGGACGCTCCCAGCGCGGGTGGCCTGAACAAGCTGACGGGTGAGGGGGCCCTGACGGACATCCCCGTCGACCCGGGCGAGATACGGGACGGCATGACACTGGTCGCCGGCAACTACGGGAAGCCGGGAGGCCAGGGGGCACCGGTGCTCTTCGAGGGCGTCGATCATGTGCCCGAGGACACCAGCAAGCGTCGTGAGCACCTGTTCCGGGGCATGCTCGAGCACATCCAGTGGGACCCGGAGCTGGGGAACCCCGAAGCTCAGCCGGTGGAGCCGGGACCGCTCGGCGGCTCGGTGGAGTGCCTGCTCGCCTCGCTGAGCGAGGACGGCAACGTCATCTGCGGCTGGGCCGACGAGGGAACGGCGGCCGTCGCGCTGTTCGAGAACAGCACGCTCGCCGATGCGGGGAAGCTCTTCGTCGAGATGCGCGGGGACCTGGAGCGCTGACCGGCCGGCGAGCGGCAACGACGTCCGGGGCCGGATGCGATGCCGCGGCGGCGCCGCGCGGTGAACCTGTGACTGTTGCCCTGTAGGGGGTAGACGACGAGCACGTCCAGTCGTCGATCATCGAAGGAGGCGAGTCGTGGCCAAGGGCAAGCAGATCACAGGTTCGGCCCGCGAGGAACTCGCGCGGGAGATGAAGGAGCAGTACGAGAACGGCCTGTCCATCCGGGCCATAGCCGAGGCCCACCGGCGGTCGTACGGGTTCGTCCACCGTGTCCTCACCGAGGCGGACGCCCCGCTGCGCAGCCGGGGCGGGAACCGTTCACACCGGCGGCTGGAGGAGGCCGGGCGTTCGGGTGGGTGACGGCGGCCTTCTCGTTGCGCCGTCTTCGGGCGTGCTGAGCCTCTCCACCCCCGTCCGCTGCGGGGTCATGGCCCTGAGCACATCGGCTGGTCGTGCAGAGGAACGCGAGGTCACCGTGGTCCGAGGAGAGGAGGAGCGGGACGGCGAGGTCGTCGCGGTTCTCCTCCTCGGCGCGGCCGGCGGGTTCGGGGTACGACTCGAGTTCGGCCAGTAGTTCCGCGAGCCTCTCGTCCGCCGACCGGACGGGTTGACGACGCAGCCGGCGCAGCACGTGTGCATGCAGTGGCACGCAGAACGTTGACCGGCGGGGTGACCAGCGAGGCGGGCAGGTCCGCGAAGAAGGCGGTCGCGGCACGGTTCGGGGTGGCGCGCCCGGTCTCGATGCAGCTCAGGTGGCGCGTGGACACGTTCGCTCCCAGCGCGGCGTCCATCTGCGACCGGTTGCGGCGTTGCCGCCAGCGTCGTACGAGCAGTCCGACCGGTTCGTAGGTGACCAGGCTCCGAGGTGCTCCCATCGGCTGTGCGCAGCGTGACCCCGACGGTCACGCTGCCACTCGATGTGCGGCTGTCGGGGGGTGTCCCCCTGCTATGGTGCGCCGATGTCAGCGGTCAGGAAGTTCCAGGTCACGTTCGACTGCACCGAACCCGAGCGCGTCGCCCGCTTCTGGTGCGAGGTACTGGGGTACGTCGTGCCGCCGCCACCGGAGGGGTTCGCCACGTGGGACGATTTCGATCGTTCCCTGCCACCCGAGCGACAGGGTTCGGCGTTCGCCTGCGGTGATCCCTCGGGGGTCGGCCCGCGGCTGTTCTTCCAGCGCGTTCCCGAGGGGAAGGTCGTCAAGAACCGGGTCCATCTGGACGTGCGGGCCGGCACCGGGCTCGTGGGGGAAGAGCGACTCGCCGCGCTCGAGGCCGAGTGCGGACGGCTGGTCGCGCTCGGCGCGACACGCGTGCGGCTGCTGCCCGCCGACGACCACAACGAGTCGTGCATCGTGATGCAGGACGTCGAGGGCAACGAGTTCTGTCTCGACTGAGCGTCCCTGGACCGGTTCAATGTCCCTTGCAGACAGCGAGGTTGGGGTGACACCCTCCCCGCATGGACGCTCGAGTGGTCGGCATACCCGAGGTGGACGGCACCGAACGGGTGGCCGTGGTGATCGATGTGATGCGGGCGTTCACCACCGCCGCATGGGCCTTCCACCGCGGGGCGGACAAGATCGTTCTCGCTGCCGACCAGGACGAGGCACTGGCGATCAAGGCAGGTCACCCGGGCTGGCTCGCGCTCAAGGACGGGGCCCCGGTCAGCGGGTTCGACCTGGTCAACTCCCCGGGCCTGCTCCGGGACGCCGACCTGGCCGGCCGCACGGTGATTCAGAGGACCACCGCGGGAACCGTCGGGGCCCTTGCGGTCGTCGAGGCGACCTTGGCGCTGTGCGCGAGCTTCGTCGTGGCCGGCGCGACGGCGCGGGTGCTCAGGAACGCCGGCGCCGACGCGGTGACCTTCGTCGCCACCGGCGAGGACGGCCGGGCGGCAGAGGATCTGGCGTGCGCCGAGTACCTGGACCGGCTCCTGGCCGGGGAACGTCCCGATCCCGGCCCCTATGTGCACCGCGCGGGCAACTCCCCGGCCGCGCACGCCCTGCGCGCCGGGCGACGTCGCGGGGCCCACCCCACCGACGTGGGGCTGTGTCTCGAGGTGGACCGGTTCGACTTCGCCATGAAGGTCGGCCTCGAGGAGGACCTGGCTGTGGTGCGACCGCTGCGGACCGGGCCGGGTGCGGTGTCCGCCGCACACCGTGCGCGGTGACGAAGTCCGCCCCTGCTCACTCCGGGCCCCGGTCCCTTCGGCACGCGGCCACTCCCCGGTCGCGCACGGCGCGGGCCCCCGCACGTGGTGTTCGTGCGGGAGCCCGGTGGATACGGACCGGCTGCCGCGCCCTCAAGGGCGGTGTCCAGCGGGTCCTCGCCGCGCAGCCGTGCGGTCGTCCGGTGCCGGCTCGTCAGTGCGTGGCGCCGGGGTCTCCCGGCGCGATGCGCCCGCGCCAGCCGCCGGTGCTGCCGCCGCTCTCCACGTAGTCCTTGAACCGACGCAGGTCGCTCTTGACCCGCCGGTCGATCAGTCCCAGGGCGTCGGCGCCCTTCTCGGCGATGCCGGTGGGCTCGACATCCATGGTGAGCTCCACGCGGGTGTGCGTCTCGTCCAGCGGCTCGAACCTGACCGAGCCACGCTGCTGGACCTCACCGCCGATGGACCGCCAGGTGACCCGGTCGTCCACGAGCTGGTCAACGATCTCCGTGTCGAACTCCCGTCGCACCCCACCGATGCTGGTGGTCCAGTGGTTGTGCCGTTCGTCGAGCTGCCTGACCTCCTCGACGCCCTCCATGAAGCGCGGGAAGTCCTCGAACTGCGTCCACTGGTCGTAGGCCCTGCGGAGCGGGACCTCCACGTCGACCGTTTCCTTGACCGTGCTCATTGATCCCTCCTGGTCCGTTCTTCGCGGAGCCGGCCACGCGTGCGGGCCGGCCTCCCGTTCTTGTCCATGGCGGCGGGTACCCCGGAAATTCGATGTGAAAGAAAGATCGTCGACCGGGACGGCGGGTGGGCCGGGTTCTCCACCGCCTCCCACGCGAGGTGAGGAGCCGGCGCCGCCCCGTCCGCCCCGCCCGCGGGCCCGTTCGCAGGTCGCCGGGTGTGCGCACGCCCCGGCCGGGGAACTTGTTCGCCCGGGTCGGGCGTGCGAGAGGACTCCTTGTGACAGCGTCAGCGGCGGGTGACCGGGGCCCCGGTGCCCGGGAGGACGAGTACCGGCCGGACCCGCACCGGTGGCGGGCCCTGTGGGTCACCCTGGTGGCCGGCTTCATGAGCCTGCTGGACGTCACCATCGTGGCGGTCGCGCTGCCGACCGTGCAGGAGGACCTGGACGCGTCCCCCGCGCAGGTGCAGTGGGTGGTGTCCGGCTACACGCTCACCTTCGCCCTCGCCCTCGTCACGGCCGGGCGACTCGGAGACGCCCTGGACCGGCGCCGTATCTTCCTGTTCGCCCTCTGCGGCTTCGTCGTCTTCAGCGCGGCCTGCGGGGCGGCGCCCGACATCACGCTCCTGGTCGTGGCACGCCTCGCCCAGGGACTTGCGGCAGGCTTCATGGCTCCCCAGAACTCGGCGCTGATCCAGCAGTTGTTCCGGGGAGCCGAACGCGGTCGTGCCTTCGGATACTTCGGCGCGACCGTCGGCATCTCCTCCGCCTCCGGTCCCATCATCGGCGGGGCGCTCCTCGCGCTGGCCGGCGGTCAGGACGGCTGGCGCTGGGTCTTCTACGTCAACGTCCCCATCGGCGTCCTCGCCGTCCTGCTCGGGCGCCGCCTGCTGCCCCGGACCCGGCGGTCCGGCCGCGGGCAGGTGGACGTGCCCGGTGTCGTGCTCCTCGGACTCGGCGTCTTCGCGCTCATGTATCCCCTGGTCCAGGCGGAGTCCGGTGGACTGGCCCGCCTGTGGTGGATGTTCCCCCTCGGCGCCCTGGTCCTCGCCGTCTTCGTCCGGAGGCAGTACCGTCTCGTCGCCCGGGACAGCAAACCGCTGCTGGACCCCCGTCTGTTCACCACGGTGCGCGGCTACGCGGTGGGCGCAGGCGTCGGCACGCTCTACTTCATCGGCTTCAGCGGCGTCTGGCTCGTCTTCGCCCTCTTCTACCAGCACGGCCTCGGCTTCTCGCCGCTCCGGTCAGGTCTCGCGGTCACTCCGTTCGCCCTCGGCTCGGCGGGTGCGGCCGTGGTCGCGGGCCGGCTGGTGGACCGGCTCGGTCGGCTGCTCACCGTGTGCGGGCTCGCGGGCGTGATCGTCGGTCTGGGCGGAACCGCGCTGTTGCTGCGCTTCGCTCCCCTCGACGTCGCTCCCTGGGTCGCCGCCCCTGTCCTGTTCATCGGCGGCGTCGGCAGCGGCTTCGTGGTCTCCCCCAACATCACCATGACGCTCCGGGACGTGCCCGTACGGATGGCGGGTGCGGCAGGGGGTGCCCTGCAGACCGGGCAGCGGCTCGGCGCGGCGGTGGGTACGGCGGCCCTGCCGGGCCTCTTCTATCTGGTGCTCGGCAGGAGCGACGACTACGAGGGCGCCGTGGTCGTCGCGCTGGGCGCCGCCCTCGTCATGATGCTGGCGTCGCTCGCCCTGGCGGCGTTCGACTTCCGGCGCGACCGGCGCACGCGCGAGCCGCACCGGAGGTGCCCGGAGGAGGTCGCGAACGACCCGGTGCACGCCCGGCAGGGCTGACCCGCCCGCGGGGCGTCGTCGGTCGGTGGGCGCTCTCCCGCAAGGGCTCCGTGCGCACGCCTGCCCGGGCGGCCTCCGTGCCCAGGGCCGGTCCGCCCGCCGTATCAGAGCCTCGGCCGGCAAGGCGAGCGCACAGCCGCAGTCGCCGCAAGCGTTCGCGTCCCGGCGGGTTCGGGGGCTCAGGCGCAGGACCAGGCCGACATTCCCTGAATGCGGGCCAGCCGTTCGGCCACGGCGATCTGTTCCTTCCGGGTGGCCAGGTCCGCGCGCGGGGCGTACTTCAGACCGCCGGCCGCGGCCCAGCTGGACTGCTTGAACTGCAGCCCTCCGTAGTGGCCGTTGCCGGTGTTGGCCTTCCAGTTACCGCCGGATTCACACTCGGCGATGGCGTCCCAGTCGGCTCCCGAGGTGATCGCGGGCGAGGCCACCGCCTCGGTCGTCGTGCCGAGGGCAGCCGCGGCGACCAGGACCACCAGGGCGGTCCGGACCCGGGTCCCGCGCGCGGTGCGCGGGAGACCCGCATGACTGTGTCGTCTGCTTGTCATAGGGAGACTGTTACGTCACGCGCCGGGGCGACGGCATGCCGGATGCCGTCTTCTTACGCCGGACGGGGGGAAACAGCACCCCCTTGACCCGGATCTCGTCATCACCGCACGTACGGGTCAGAGCGACCGGGGCGGGACATGGACATGGCGCGTCAGCATGCGCAGCGGTGCTCGGAGTTCACGCGGTCGGTGGCTTCGCCGCGGTGACGTGGAGACCGTCATCGGGGCCGACAGCACCCTCACCGGCCCCGTCGACCGCGCCATGCGCGACACCGGTCTGGCGGAGGGGGCCTTGGCCGCCGGCACGCCGGACGGTGGCGCCGCCCCGTCGGCGGGTTGAGGCTCAACTTGTTCTCAATTGCCTTGTGACGTCCGTTGCCCGACGGCCAGGATGATCTCCATGAGAGGCTTCGGGAAGCTGAGTGCCGGCAACAACTTTGTGCTGACCATCCGGGACGCCGACGTGATCGGTGCAGCTCTGTGTGAGGCCCTGTCCGAGGCCGCTCCCGAGGAGCGGCCGGGTCTGGAGCGCGCTGTCGCGCTCGCCGAGTCGGCCGCGGCGGCCACCGACGCCGAACTGCGCGCCCGCTGGGCCCGCGCCCGGCTGGCCGCGGTCGGTTTCACCGGAGATGTCGCCTCGGTGGCGGCCGTGAAGGCGCTCCGTCAGGCGGAACCGCGGCTGAGCCTGGTGGCAGCCGTGGAACTGCAGAAGGCCGCGGTGGCTCATCCGGCATAGCGGTCGAGGCGGGCGGACAGGCGGCGAGGCGAACACCGCGGGCGCGTGGAACGGGCGCGCGGACGGCACCACTCGCGAGGGTGCTTCCGGGTACCGTCCGCGCGCTGCGACCGTCCAGCCTGGAACGGTCCCGCCCATCGTCCCTCGCGGCCTCCCCACCCAGCGGTCGGCCTCGGCATGGCGGTCCCCCGCCGATCAGCCCTGCTGTCGGCCGCCGCGGAGGACCCTGTCGGTCATGTCGGTCACCTGGTCGGCCCGCGGGGCCTCGGCGTCGACCTCGGTACCGAAGTCCGAGAACTCCATGACCGTGGTCATCTCGAGCTGCCGGGGGGCCGCGCCGCCGTCGGGCTTCGCCGAGGCGGAGGCCGGGGCCTTGACCGTCATGTCGATCTGCTGCCGGCGGAGCCGGCCCTCGTCGTCGAGCCAGACCTGCATCGGCAGCGTCGGTCCGAGCTGCTTCCGCATCTGATCGCCGCCCGGCAGCCGGGCGACATCCACCGAGACCCGGTAGTGGGTGGTGTTCACCCCGTCGACCTTCTCGGTGCCGACCTCGGTGACGTCCTTGTCGGTGATCGCCTTGGCATAGGCCGCGGTCTGGGCCGGGTCACCGATCTGCTGGTTGTTCACACCCTGCTGCTCGGCGACCTTCCGCAGGTCGATCTTGATCCAGGGCCTGCCACCGGGGGTCTTCTGCCCCGGAGCCTTCTGGTACAGGACCTCGTCGACCACCCGCTGCTCCAGGCGCTCGCCCTGCGCTTCGACGGTCATGACGCTGTCGCCCCCGGCCAGATCGAGGACGCCCTCCCCGTCGGAGGTGACGGTCCTGCCCTCGGCAGCCATCTTCATACGGACCGTCATGCGTGCCGACTCCGCCTCGGCGGTCTTGTCGTAGGCGGCTCGCACCGCCGTCGTGCCCTGCTCCTGGCCGCTCCCTCGACCGACGGTCGCGCTCGGCGACGCGTCACCCTTGCCCTCCGACTCACCGTCACCACCGCATCCGGTCAGGACCAGGCTCCCCATGACCGCGGCCATCGTGATCGTGCCGGCCTTCGTCCCCCTGCGACGCATACGCAACCCCATCTCCTCAACGAGTCCGCCCGCCCATCGGCACAAGAGCGAGTCGGCGACCGGATACCCCGGGCAAGCGGGTAAACACCCTGCCGCATGGGGCAGTTGAGGACGAAGTACGCCGGGTCCGGATGCGTCCGAGCCGGTCAGCGCGGTTCGGCCGGCTCCTCGGAACGGGACGTGCGGCCGTACCGGGCTGCCATCGCGGCGGCGCGGTCGCGCAGGGAGACGCGCAACTGCTCCGGAGTCAGCGCCTCGGCGTCCGTGCCGAGCTGCCACAGCGCCCACTCGGCATGTCGGAGATCCTGGTACGTCGCTTCCAGCCGGAGCCAGCCGTCACTGCCGGGTTCCGCCGCGCGGACGGCCACCGTGGTGCTCAGCGGTTCTCCCGCCGTTGCGGATGCACCCCGACCAGCACGACGATGTGGCCGTCGGACGGGAACCGCGCGCAGCGCTCCCTCCAGGCCCGGCCCGGATCGACCCGATGCGGTCGCCGGGCCGGTTCGGCGAGTTCCTCGGCGGCCAGCACCCTCGGCGCGCGGCCGGAGCGAGCACCGCGCCAGCGGTGACGGAAAGCCGCTGGACGAGGGGAACATGGCCGTCCCGTTGGCGCTGAGCCTCGACAACCTGGAGGCCGTGTTCGGGGAGGCCGGCATGGGCCCGGGGTGACGCGGCTGGCGGTCCCCGGCCAGATGGTCGAACTCGAGGGGACCGCCGTCGCGTGAGCACAGAGGGCCAGTGGTCAGGCGTCCGTGATCGGGGCGGTGCCCAGGCGGATGTTGTCGATCGCCCAGTACCAGTTGTTGCCCGCGTTGAACAGCCGGAAGGCCACCCGTGCCGAGCCGGCTCCGGCCGGGACGGGGCAGGAGAGCCGGACGAGGCGGTTCTCCTGGTCCCGTCCCAGGTTGATGTTGCCGGAGCCTGCGCTGCTGTAGTGGAGGAGCCGCACCGTGTCGCCGGAGTCGAAGACAACGGTGACCTCGGCCTCCTGGGGGCTCTCCTGCCGGTAGTGGGAGTCGAAGCCCAGGTGCAGGGCGGAGGTGCCGGGCGGGATGTCCACCGCCGGGCTGGTCAGTGTCGTGTCGAACCGGCCGCGGCCCGACGGGCCCCCCGTGTCGTCCCAGTCGTCGGGGTCGGCGACGGCGACGACGCCGAGGGCCCGGGTGAAGTGCGAGCGGTTCTGCCCGGCGGGGAACCAGAACTGCTTGGACAGGAACGTCCAGCCCTGGAGCTCCCGAGTGCCCTCGGGCATGCCGGGCGCGTTGGTGACCGTCCAGCCCTCGGGGGCGGTTCCGCTCCAGCCGAGCAGACCGGGACGGTCGAGGTCGGTGGCCGGAGCGAGGGCGGGGGCGGCGGACTCGAAGTCTTCCGCGAGGAGGTGCCCGGTCATGACGGGGCCGGTCCTCACGGGCAGGGACGCGGACACCTCCGTGGAGTCGCCGCCCTGCTTCCCCCTGACGGTCGCCTCCAGGGTGGCGGAGACGCGCGCCGCCGTGACGGGTGCCACGACGTCCCAGGCGAGGGTCGCGCGGGAGCGGGCCGGGACCGACGTCGGCGCGGTGCCGCGGACCGTGGCCCGCCAGCCGTCCGGGAGGACCGGCGTGACGGTCACGGCCGGGGCGACCTCGGTGCGCAGGCGCGCGTCGGCGAACCGGAGCAGTCCGTCCGCCTGGGCGTACGCGGCGACGGCCAATCGGCCGCCGGTGCCGTCGCGTGAGGGGGTGACGGTGAAGCGCAGGTCGGCCGAGGCTCCGGCCGCGAAGGTTCCCGGTGCCGTACCGGGCCGTCGGACCGTCCAGCCGGACGGGGCGATCAGCGCGGCGGAGAGGCCGTCGAGCCGGTCGCGGCTGTGGTTGCGCAGGGTGACGACGACGTCGGTCGGGTTGCCCCGGGTGAACGGAGTGTCCAGGGAGGGCAGGGGCTCGGGCAGGCCGATGGCCGCGGACAGCGCGGGGGCCGTGCCGGTCGCCGGGTCGGTGACACCGGGGCCTTCGTGGCACAGGCGGCCGGTCATGCGGCGCAGGAAGGCCGGGTCGTCGCGGTCGACGACCACGATGTCGTACCAGCCGTGGCCGGCGGGGCGCAGACGCACCGTGTGGGACGCGCCGGGCCTGAGGGTGACGCTGTGCACGCGGTCGCCACGGCCACGGGAGTGGACCGACTCTCCGACGAGCAGTGTGCGGGTGCCGGGGGACGGGTTGGAGCACACGATGCGTACCTGGCCGGTGGCCGGGTGCCCGGCGAGGTACGCCTCGGCGCCCCGGCCGGTGCCGCGCAGCTCCCACACGGACCAGCCGGGTCCGTGCACCTGGAGGTCGTAGCCGTCGTCGCCGTGTGCGACGGCGTGGTCGGCCCTTCCGCGCGCGGGGACCGTCCAGGTGTGCGGGGCGGTGCCGTCGCCGGGGTAGGCGGTGAACCAGGCGCCGGTGGCTCCGTCGTTGCCGAGCCGGAGGCGGACGCCGTCGCGGGTGACGTCGGGGCGCAGGGACAGCCGGTAGGGGGAGGGCCGGGTCCGTCGGGTGCCGGGCTCCTGCCCGGGGAGCGACTGCTCCTTCGGCGGTACGGGGTTCCAGCGGCCGACCGGCGCCGGGACCGCACCGGGCTGCTCGACCTCCGGCTGCCGGTGCGCGCGGTGGAAGTCGAAGGCGGAGGTGAGATCGCCGAACACGCTGCGGCGCCAGGCGCTGATGTTGGGCTCGTGGACGCCGGTCCACCGCTCCAGGAACCGGATGACCGAGGTGTGGTCGAACGCCTGGGAACTGACGAAGCCGCCCACCGTCCAGGGCGACACGATCGTCATCGGCACGCGCGGGCCGGGGCCGACCGGGCTGCCGTCGAACCAGTCGTCGTCGTTGCCGGAGGCCGGCCGTGGCGCGACGGGGGCCGGGACGTGGTCGAAGTAGCCGTCGTTCTCGTCGAAGTTGATGAACAGCACCGTTTTCGACCAGGTCTCCGGGTCGCTCGCGATGGCGTCGAGGAGGTCGTGGACCAGGTTGGCGCTGCCGACGGGAGTGGAGGTGCTGGGGTGCTCGGACAGCGCCGCCGTCGGGACGACCCAGCTGATCTTCGGCAGGGTTCCCGCGGCGATGTCGGAGCGGATCCGCCTGACGAGCGTGTCCGGCTCGGAACGGTGGGCGCCGCGCAGGAACAGCCGGCGTTCGGCCACCGTCAGCGCGTCGACGCCCTGCTGGAACTCGGCCAGTTCGGCCTTGCGTTGCTCCGGGTCCTTGCGCAGCAGGCTGTCGTAGAACTGCTCGGTGGTCGCGTACCGGCCGCCGACCCTGGAGAGGATCTTCCGGCCGATCTCCTTCCAGGGCCTGAAGTACTCGACCGCGTTGTCGGTGAAGTTGTCCCACTCCTGGTAGATCTGCCAGGAGATGCCGGCGGCCTCAAGCCGTTCCGGGTACGTCGTCCAGGTGTAGCCGGCGTGGTCGTGGCCGTACGCGGCGTTGGTGACGGCCCGCCCGCCACCGTCCGGTTCGTAGCCGGTGGTGCCGGTCCACAGGTAGTTGCGGTTGGGGTTGGTCGAGCCGTAGACCGAGCAGAAGTAGGAGTCGCAGATCGTGAAGCGGTCGGCCAGTTCGTACTGGAGCGGGATGTCACGCCGGTCGTGGTAGGCCATGCTGCTCTGGGTCTTGGCGGCCACCCAGTCGTTCCACCAGCCGTTCGCCCGGGCCTGATGGGCGTCGGAGAAGCCGTGCGCGAGGGCGCCCAGGTACTGGATGTCGCTCTCCGGGCGGCCCGCGTCGACCGCCGCCCGGCGGGCCGAGAACGGCAGGACCGTGCCGCCCCCGGACCGCGGCTGCGCGAACACGCCGGCCCCGGAGGGCAGACGCAGCGGCGTGCGGTCGCCGAAACCGCGCACACCCTTCAGGGTGCCGAAATAGTGGTCGAAGGAGCGGTTCTCCTGCATCAGGACGATCACGTGCTCGATGGCGCGCAGGCCGCCGCGCGGCATCGGCGCGGCCATCGCCTCGTGCAGCGACGGGGGCAGGAAGGAGAGCGCGGCCCCACCGGCGAGAGCGCCGAGAACCTTGCGGCGGGAAACGTCGGACATGCGGGGGACGCTAAGGGGCGGACACCGTGCGGCAAAACCCCGCACGACGGTTTTCGCCGACCGTTCACCGTGCGACATCGGCTGTTCCGCTGCCGGTGGGCCCTGCCGCGGGTCCCCTGGGCAGCCGGAGCGGTGGTGCAGCAGGCTGTACTGTTCCCGCTCCCTCTCCGCGGGCCGCACCACGGAGCAACGGCGCCGTCGCCGAGCGGCTCGTCGTCACCGACGGCGCCGTCCACGAACACCTCCGCGACATCTTCGCCGAGCTGGACCTGGTGCCCGCCCAGCGGGTCGACCGCCGGGTCGCCGCCGTTCCGCACCGTCCGGTGAACGGCCGCCGTCCCTGACGGCGCTCCTTCGGGGCGGCCGGGGAGCGCCCTCCCGTTCGCGCGGCGCGCCGGACGGTGCGACGCTGGAAGTGGCGCTGCGGGCCGCTCCGCTCTCCCGGGAGGGATCATGGCCAAGCGTCTCGTCGTCTGCTGCGACGGCACCTGGAACTTCGCGGACCAGCCGAGCAAGACCAACGTCGCCAAGATCGCCCTGTCGGTGGACCCGTGGACCGCCGCCGGGAAGGAGCAGCGCGTCCACTACCACAGCGGTGTCGGCACACACCGGTGGGAGCGGCTGCGCGGCGGAGCGTTCGGTGTGGGACTGTCCCGGAACATCGTGGACGCCTACCGGTTCCTCGTCGAGTCCTACGAGCCCGACGACGAGGTGTTCCTCTTCGGCTTCAGCCGTGGCGCGTTCACGGCCCGCAGTCTGGCCGGGCTGGTCCGCAACAGTGGCATCCTGCGCAGGGACCACGCCGACCGGATCCCGCAGGCATGGGCTCTGTACCGTGACCGGGTCGAGCAACCGAACGGCGCCGCCGCCACGTTGTTCCGCCGTTCGTACGCGCGGGAGACGGAGATCGCCTTCATCGGCGTGTGGGACACGGTCGGGGCCCTGGGCATCCCCGTCCCGGGCGCGGCCTGGCTGCGGCCCGCGGCGAACCGGGTCAACCGGCACTGGGCGTTCCACAACACCGAGCTGAGCAGCTGGGTCCGCGCGGCCTTCCACGCGCTGGCCGTCGATGAACAGCGCTCCGCGTTCCGGCCGGCGCTGTGGCACCGGCAGCCCGGTGCGGGCGCGCAGGGACAGGAGCTGAAGCAGGTGTGGTTCGCCGGGGCCCACAGTGACGTCGGCGGCGGGTACGCGGAGACGGGGCTGTCCGACGTCACGCTGCTGTGGATGGCCGACCAGGCCCGCCGGCACGGGCTGGAGTTCGACGCCGACGCGCTCAGCCCGGAGGGGCCACGGGTGATGAGGCCCGAGGAGTGCGCCGACTTCCGCGTACGGCCGGACGGTTCGGGCACCGTCCACGTCTCGAGGACGGGTGCGTACCGCCTGTCCAGGCCGCTGCACCGGCGTCTCGGGGAGGCGGTGGACGCCCACGGCGATCCGGACGGCGACGAGTTCCTGGCGGTGCCGGCCAAGGAGCGCCATGACCGGGACCCCGGCTACCGGCCGCCGGAGCTGGAGCGCTACCTGGGCAGGCAGGACCGGGTCCGGCTGGAGCCCGTGCTGCTGCCGGGCATCGCCGCGGGCCTGCCGCCCCTGCCCCCGGCTCCGTCCGGTCCGGGAGCGGCGGCGGACGGCCGCGGAGGACTCCACCGGGCCGGATGAGGCGGGCGGCCCGGTCGACGGGCGGCCGGCGGTACGGGTGCGGCCACGGCACGTCGGCGGGCACATATCCCTTTGCGCGGTGTGTTTCCGGCATGGTTGGCTCACGCCCATGACCTGGCTGCCCCATGACTTCGTCCACCCTCTCCACGTCGGCATACCCGAGGGTGAGGGCCACCGGCTGCGGCCGATCAGCGGTGCGGACGCTCCGCTCGACTATCCGACGGTGATGGGTTCGCGGGAGCGGCTGTGGTCGATCTTCGGTCCCGCATGGGGCTGGCCGTCGGCCACGATGTCGTACGAGGCGAATCTCGCCGATCTGGAGCGGCACGCCGCGGAGATCGAAGCGCACCAGTCGTTCAACTACACGGTCGAGAACGCGGAGCGCACCGCGCTGCGCGGATGCGTCTACATCGACCCACCGGAGAAGCGGGGAGCCGACGCCGAGATCTCCTGGTGGGTGGTCGACGAAGAGGTGGGCGGCACGCTAGAGCGGGCGCTGGACGCTTTCGTTCCGCGCTGGATCGCCGAGGCCTGGCCCTTCGAACGTCCGCGCTTCATCGGCCGGGACGTCACCTGGGACGAGTGGATGAAACTGCCGGACCGTCCGTGAGACCGACCGGGCCCGCGGCCGAGGCGTGCCAAAGCCAGGAGCCGAGGTGCGGGACGGTGTCATCGTCCGGCTCGGCCGGGTCGGCATCCTCGGCCGCCCCGTCGCGGTCGTCACGCGGGGACGTCACCCCCGCGCAGGACGGTCCGAGGGCCACGGTGCCGGTCGCGACGCCCGGGACCTCGCGGAACAATGGAGCGAGGTCCCGTGCCGGAAACCGGTCCGGGGGCCGTTCAGTGAAGGGAGACGCGCATGTCCTCGAAGAGGCGCCGGAAGAAGAAGGCACGCCGCGGCCACCCGGCCAACCACGGGAAGCGGCCCCAGTCCTGAGCATCCCGCCGGTGCGCGGGCGTGACGGGTCCGGAGCCGGGCCGGTGGCGCGCCGGCGTCCCGGCGGCCGCCCCGGACGCCCTCACGCCGGCTCCAGGTCGGTGTGGACCATGTGGTGGTCGGAGTACGGGGTGGGCCGCACGTGGTGCTCGAGCGGGGTGAAGCCGCGCAGGAAGACGTAGTCGAACTTGCTCTGCCAGTCGGTGGTCGGCGCGCAGGTGCCGGTGGGCGAGGGCCGGCACTCGGGGTCCGTGTCCTCGGCCAGCGCCCACAGGGGCGTGAGTTCGGGCGCGTCCGGCACGGCGTTGAAGTCTCCGAGGACGACGGCGCGGTCGTGCCGGGCGATCTGCGCGGCGAGCACGGCTGCCTGGTCCGCCCGGACCGCCTCCTGGCGCCGTTGGGCGAGGTGCGTGTTGAAGACCCGGACGGACCGGCCGCCCACCGTGGTGGTGACCGCCATGTATCCCCGGTCCTCGGATCCACCGTCGGGGTATTCGACGCTGACGCGGTCCGTCATCGGTGCCGCCGAGAGGATCGCCTGCCCGTAGGCCCCCGGATTCCACGGCACTCCCCCGCAGCGGCCCCAGTTCTGGAGAACCGTCCCGTACTCGACGTGGTAGACGAGCCCGTAGAGGTTCTCCAGGTGGGCGCGGATCCTCTCCACGTCACGCACGCACGCTTCCTGCATGCCGATGACCTGCGGCGCGTAGGTGGCGATCTCCGCCGCCCGGTCCGCGTCACTCGTCCCGCAGGGGTTGCAGATGTTCCACGTCATGACCCGGTTCGGTACGACCTCCCGGGGGGCCTCGGCGGGCAGCGGCCTGGCGAAGGGGACTCCGCCGGGCGCACTGGGGCCGAGGAGCACCGCGCAGGCGACGACCACCGCGCCCGCGAGCAACCGTGGGCCCCGTCCGAACACCGCTGCCTCCCCGACGTCGATACCCGTGACACCGGACGTCTCCGGTGTCCGATGTCTCTCCGCACGAGAGTATGGGAGGGCCTTCGACGAGGCGCGCTCGCGTCCGGACGGGGGCGGGTCGGTCCCGGCCCGGGGTCGGCGGGCCCGGGGCGGCGAACGGAGAGGGGCGAGCGGCACGACACCACCGTGTCCGGTCCCTACGGGGAGGGCCTGCCGGACCGGGTCCGGCGCCACCTCGACTGCCCGGTGGCCGACGTACGGCAGTCCGCCCTGTCGGGCAACGCCCCCTCGTGTGTCCGAGCGGGGGCGCTCCAAACGGCCCGTCCGCCGACCGCAGTCCGGGCCGGAGCACTTGCCCGGCCGGCTTCGGGCCGGGGCCCGACGGGCTGTCCGGAGTTGCCCCGGCCGCGTGTCATCGGCGGTACGGGGCCCGGGAACACCGGCGTGTTCCCGGGCCCGGCCGCCGGTTTCGTACCCTTGCGACATGCGCATGCGCCCCACTCTGAGCTGGATCCCCACCGAGGACCTGCCGCCGGGCACCACGGACCCGGGGCCGGTCGCCGACGCGCTGGGCACCGGCCGGGTGCTGGTGCTCAGCGGTGCGGGCATCTCCACGGAGTCCGGTATCCCCGACTACCGGGGCGAGGGCGGGAGTCTGAGCCGGCACACCCCGATGACCTACCAGGACTTCACCGGGAGCGCCGACGCCCGGCGCAGGTACTGGGCGCGCAGCCACCTCGGCTGGCGCACCTTCGGCCGTGCCCTGCCCAATGCCGGGCACCGGGCCGTGGCCGGGTTCGGACGGCACGGGCTGCTCTCGGGCGTGATCACCCAGAACGTCGACGGTCTGCACCAGGCCGCCGGCAGCGAGGGCGTCGTGGAACTCCACGGGGGCCTGGACCGGGTCGTCTGCCTCTCCTGTGGCGCCCTCAGCCCGCGCGGCGAACTCGCGGCGCGGCTGGAGGAGGCCAACGCGGGCTTCGACCCCGTGGCCGCGGACATCAATCCCGACGGCGACGCCGATCTCACCGACGAGCAGGTGGGGGACTTCCGTGTGGTGTCCTGCGCCCTCTGCGGCGGCGTCCTCAAACCCGACGTGGTGTTCTTCGGTGAGAACGTGCCGCCGCACCGGGTCGAGCACTGCCGCACGCTGGTCAGTGAGGCGTCCTCACTGCTGGTCCTCGGCTCCTCACTGACGGTGATGTCCGGGCTGCGTTTCGTCCGTCAGGCGGCCGAGGCCGGCAAGCCGGTGCTGATCGTCAACCGGGACCCCACCCGGGGCGACCGGCACGCCCTCACCCGCGTGGCGCTCCCGCTGGGAGCGGCCCTCACCACCGTGGCCGCCCGGCTGGGCGTTCCGCTCGACGGCCGGGCCGCGGCCTGACCACGTCGACGCGGGGATCACGGGTTCGCCCACGCGTGCCGCGGGCCCAACGACCTTTCACGCGCCCGGAAATGAGCGTTGAGAAGTGCCACCGGGGGCACCTAGGCTGCGAAGCGCACGGCAACAGCCGGTCCTCGACGTCAGGAGCTCTTCGGTGGTGCCACCCGCGCCCCTCCCCCGGGAGACAGCGGCAGGTCGTCCGGCCGGCGGATGCGTACGCGACGGCGTCAGCGGCATCGTCCCGCGGCGCGCGCGTGACCTGTCGCCGGAGCGACGGTCCCTGCTCGACGCCACGTCGAACGCGCTGCCGGAGCTCGACGACCGGGAAGAGGACCGATGAGTACGGGGACACGGGCGATGCGGAAGCTGAGCGCCCAACTGGTGAACGGATTACGGCCGCTCTCCGGCGGGACCGAGCTGGTTCCCGCCCTGGGCCGGGCCCTGAGCCTGGTGCGGGGCCGGCCCGTCCGGCTCCGTGAGGCGGCGTTCCCGCCCGCGACAGCCAGCGGTGTGTGGGTGGACCGGACCGACCACGACCTGATCGTCTACGAGGAGAACACCGGCCCCGAGCACCAGGTCGTGATCATCGGTCACGAGGCCTGGCACATGTTCGCGGACCACGGTGCCGATCACGTCCACGCCGCGGCCCGTGCCGCCGGCACGGAGGCGGCGGAGGAGCTGGCCGCCTTCGTGGCCGCCGTCGCCTCCGCGGCGCGGACCGGTCCCTCACCCGTCCGGCACATGGACGCGGGGCTCCACTTCGCCGCCCGCACCGAAGGCCCGGGGCTCCGGGAGGAGCTGGAGGCGGAACACTTCGGTTTCCGCTTCGCCACGGATGTCCGGGCCGCCCTCGACGAGGCGCGGGCCGCCGAGGACCCCAGGGACCTCACGGGGCGGATCCAGGCGTCGATGGCACATCGTTTCCGGCCGGTCTGATCGCATGACGGCCGAGCCGAGCAGCGTCGGGTTCTACGTCTACGGGATCATGCTCCTGCTCGTCTGCGCCATGAAGTTCCCCGCGCTGCTCCGAAGACGCCACGACACGCTGTTGCGCGCGGCCTGCCTCCTGTTGTTCGCCGCCGGCTGCCTGATGCTCTTCGCCGCTCCCGCGTCCATCACCGCGCTCAACCGGATCACCGGGATCACCAACTTCGCGGCACCCGTGGTCTACGTGACGACGACCGCCTTCTCCGGTGCGAGCCTGCTGCTGATGGTGAACTGGAGGCCGGCGCCCCCCGAGCGGACCCGGCGGGTGTCCCGGCTCTGCGTGACGGTCTACGGGCTGGCGATCCTCGCCGTCGCCGTCCTGTTCTGGGCCGGGACGACACCTACGGAACAGCCCACACTGTTCGACGTCCACTACGCCACCACGCCCTTCATCCGGGAGATGATCGTCGTCTACCTGGTCGCTCAGGGCGTGGCCATGGCGATCGCGAGTGCGCTGTGCCTGCGCTGGTCCGGGGAAGTCCGCGGTTCGTTACGGGCGGGGCTGCGCATCCTGGCGCCCGCCTACCTCCTCATCGTGTGCTACGTGGTGCTGAGACTGACCGCGGTCGCCGCCCGGTGGACCGGCCACGACCTCGACTTCCTGGTGGACCGGGTCTCCCCCCTGTTCTCCGCCCCCGCGTGCGTTCTCGGCGCGCTAGGCTTCTTCGTCCCGCTGGCCGGGCCGCGCGTGGCGCAGACCGCGCGTGCCGTGCGGGAACTGTGGCGGCTGGCCCCGCTCTGGCGGGTCCTCCGGGACATCCCCACCCCCGGCGCGATCCGTGCTCCCCTGCCCTGGTGGCGCACTCCCCCCGCGGTGCTGCTGACCGGACGGAGAACGGCTCTGTACGACGCCCTCCTCGCCCTGACTCCCCACTACGACCCCGCCGTGCGCGAGGCGGCCCTCCGCACGGCCCTGCGCAACGGGGACGACGAGGACCGGGCGGCTGCCGTCGCGGATTCCGCGATGGTCCTCGCCGCCCGTGAGCGGCAACGCGCCGGCCCCGGGCAGCCGGTCCTGCCCACCGGGACGACGGTCCCGCGGACCCGGGACCTGACCGCGCTGTCCCGGTCGCTCGCCTCGTCCGTCGTCCACGACCTGCGTGACCACCGTGCGCCCCAGCAGAAAGCAGCCCACCATGAGTGAATCCCCGCGCCGCGCTCCCGTCCGTGCCGTGGTCGTCGGGGGCAGCATCGCGGGCATGCTCGCCGCGGCCGCCGTCAAGGAGCACGTCGACTCCGTCGAGATCGTCGAGGCCCACGAGCTGCCCGAGGGCCCCGCCCCGCGCACGGGGGTACCCCAGGCGGTGCACATCCACTTTCTTCAGTCCGGTGGCGCCGAGGCCATCGAGACGCTGCTGCCCGGCACGACCGGCCTGCTGCTGGCCGCGGGCGCCCATCGCGTACCGGTGACCACCAACATGGTCATCCACTCGCCCGAGGGCTGGTACCGCCGCTGGAAACGCGCCACCCACTACGTGATCACGGCGAGCCGGGACCTGACCGACTCCGTCGTCCGCGGACAGGTCCTCAAGGACCCCCGGGTCGGCGTGCGCACCCACACCAGGGCCGTCGCCCTCCTCGGCGACCGCCGGCGCGTCACGGGCGTGCGGGTACGCGGCGCCGACGGCACGGAGAGGGAGCTGCGCGCGGATCTCGTCGTCGACGCGTCCGGCCGTGCCTCCCGCATGCCGCGGTGGCTGGCGGAGCTGGGGATCACCGGGCTGACGGAGGACCACGTCGACTCCGGTCTCGCCTATGCCAGTCGCTTCTTCCGCGCGCCGGTCCCGACCACCGGCTGGCCGGTCGTCGCTGTGCAGGCCGACCCGCGTCTGCCCCGGCCGGCCAACGCCGGGGGGATCCTGCCGGTCGAAGGGGACCGCTGGCACGTCAGCCTGATGGGCGCCCCGGGCGCGCACCCCACCGCCGACCCGGACGCCTTCGAGGCCTACGCGCGCACGCTGCGCCATCCCGTCATGGCGGATCTCCTCAAGCACGCCGAACCGCTCACCGATGTCAGCGTCACCCACAGCACCGCCAACCGGCGTCACCACTACGAGCGGCTGACCCCGTGGCCGGAGGGTCTGGTGGTCCTGGGCGATGCCGTCGCGGCATTCAACCCGCTCCACGGGCAGGGCATGTCGGCGGCCGCCCAGGGTGCCGTCGCCCTGCGCGACGTGTACGCGGCGGGCCCGGCACCGGGCCTCGCCCGCCGTGCCCAGCGCGCCATCGGTACGTGCGTCGACACGGCGTGGACCCTGGCCGTGGGGACGGACATCCACTTCCGGACGACCACCGGGAGGACCCCGACCGTCGCCGACCGTCTGCTGCACCGCTACGTCAGCCGTCTGTCGCGCACCGCGACGGGCTCGTTCCACGCCGCCACGGCCCTGACCGACGTCCTGACCCTCCAGGCCACGCCCGCATCGCTGGTGCGGCCCGGCGTGTTGCTGACGGCTCTGGTCGGACCGTTGCGTCCCCGGCCCGACCGTCCTCAGTTCACGCCGGCCGAGCGCAGACTCCTGCGGGACCTGCAGGAGGCGGACGGGCCCGCCCGGTAGACGGACCTTCGCCGGGTGCGGAGCGGCGCGACGCGGTCACAGGCCTGTGCCGGGGTCGCCCCTCACCCGGCCACCACCCAGAGCAGCAGGGTGAACAGCAGGCCGCACACGAGCAGCGCCGGGGCGCCGAGGATCAGGGCGACGATCCCCCACCGGGTGCGCCCCGCGGCTGTCGGTGCCTCGGCCGAGCCGGACATCCCGTTGCGTGCCGGCTGCATGTTTCCCACTTCCGTCCGGGGGTCCTCCTGCGGGCTGATTCTTTCAGCCCGGGACCGGCCGGGTGTCCGGAACGCCGGTGGTGCGGGACCCGGCCGGAGCGGCCCGCGTACGCACGGCTCATGCGAGGTCGAAGGCGCGCCGCGCGCGTTCCACCTCGGGCATGTGGGCCGTGATCCACTCCAGGAGCACCTCGACCGGCTGTCGCATGGTCTTGCCGAGGGGTGTGATCCGGTACTCGACGGCGACGGGGCGGGAACTGAGGAGCACGCGCTCCACGATGCCGTTGCGTTCGAGCCGGCGCAGCGTCGCGGTGAGGGACTTCTGGGTCACCGCGGGGATAGCACGGCGCAGGTCGTTGAAGCGGCAGGGCCGTTCGCAGAGTTCGTTGAGGACGCTCAGCGACCATTTGTCCAGCACCTGGTCGAGGAACTCCCGGTGAGGATGATCGATCCTCAGCTCACCGTCGTGGCTGTCCGCAGTACCCGGCACGATACCTGGTCTCCTTGAAGTGTCCTTCGTCTACCAGGTAGCAAAGGTATACCGCATGGCCGAAGTGAGGAGACCTCCATGTCCGTCCGTCGTTTCACACCCGAAGGCATGATGCAGCCCACCCCGTACGAGCATGTCGCCGTGGGCACCGGCACGCGCCACGTGCATGTCAGCGGCCAGGTCGCCCGGTCGGCCGACGGGTCTCCCGTCGCCCCGGGCGACCTCGCCGGGCAGGTCGCCCACGCGCTGCGGAACACCGCGAAGGGCCTCGCGGGGGCGGGCGCGTCGTTCGACGACGTCCTGCGGCTGACGTTCTACGTCACGGACTGGGCCCCCGAGAAGATCGACGCCTTCATGGCAGGGGTCGGACAGGTGGCGGAGGAGATCGGGCTGACGGTACCCCTGCCGCCCTCCTCGCTGATCGGGGTCGACCACCTCTTCGAGCCCGACGTCCTGGTCGAGGTGGAGGCGACCGCGATCCTCGACTGAGTCCGTCCCCGGCGCCGACGCGGCTCTGCCTTCTCCGTCCACCCCGTGCCGGCGCTGGCCGGGAGGCGTGGAGGAGCCCGCCTCCGTTCCCCCTCGTACGCGGAGCGGAGGCGGGCTCGTGGGGCGGTGCCGGTCAGGCGCCGGGCAGGACCCCGCTTCGGGCCACCTCGGAGTACCAGCGCGCGCTGGCCTTGGGAATGCGCGTGCCGGTCGGGTAGTCGACGTAGACGGTGCCGAAGCGCTTGCTGTAGCCGTGCGCCCACTCGAAGTTGTCCAGCAGCGACCACAGGAAGTACCCGCGCACGTCCGCGCCGTCCAGGATGGCCCGGTGGACGGCGGCCAGGTGGTCACGCACATAGGCGATCCGGGCGGGGTCGTTGACCTGGCCGGAGGGGTCGGCGTAGTCGTCGAACGCCGCGCCGTTCTCGGTGATGACCAGCGGCAGCCCCGGGACGTCGGAGGAGAGCCGGCGCAGCAGGTCGTACAGGCCTGTGGGGTCGACGGCCCAGCCCATGGCGGTGGTCTCGCCGGGCGGCTGGTGGAAGGCGACCCGGTCCGCGCCCGGCCAGGGGCTGTGGGCGCTCCTGCCGTGCCCGTCGGAGGTGTGGGTGCCGCCGCCGTCGGCCTCGGAGACGAGGGTGGGCGTGTAGTAGTTGACGCCGAGGAAGTCCAGCGGCTGGTGGATCCGCGAGAGGTCGCCCTCGCGCACGAAGGACCAGTCGGTCAGCTCGGCCGTGTCCTTGAGCAGGTCCTCGGGGTAGGCGCCCCGCAGCATCGGACCGGTGAAGACCCGGTTGGCGAGGGCGTCGATCCGGCGCGCCGCGTCCGTGTCGGCGTCGGAGCCGGTCAGCGGGCGGACGTGGTGGATGTTGAGGGTGACCGAGCACTGGGCGGCGGCGGGGAGGCGGTCGCGCAGCGCCTGGACGGCCAGGCCGTGGCCCAGGTTGAGGTGGTGGGCGGCGCGCAGGGCGGCGACCGGGTCGGTGCGGCCGGGGGCGTGCACTCCGGAGCCGTAGCCGAGGAAGGCGCTGCACCAGGGCTCGTTGAGCGTGGTCCAGGTCCGCACCCGGTCGCCCAGCGCGTCCGCGGCCAGGGCCGCGTACTCGGCGAACCGTTCGGCCGTCGCGCGCTCGGGCCAGCCCCCGGCGTCCTCCAGCTCCTGGGGCAGGTCCCAGTGGTAGAGGGTGGCGACGGGCTGGATGCCCTTGTGCAGAAGGTCGTCGACCAGGCGCCGGTAGAAGTCCAGGCCCTTCTGGACGGCGGGACCGCGGCCGGTGGGCTGGATCCGGGGCCAGGCCAGCGAGAAGCGGTAGGCGCCCAGGCCGAGTTCGGCCATCAGAGCGACGTCCTCGCGCCAGCGGTGGTAGTGGTCGGTGGCGACGTCGCCGGTGTCGCCGTTGCGGACCCGGCCGGGGGTACGGGCGTAGGTGTCCCAGATGGACGGCGTACGGCCGTCCTCGGTGGCGGCTCCCTCGATCTGGTAGGAGGCGGTGGCGGAGCCCCAGAGGAAGCCCTTGGGGAAGGTACCGGCGGCGTCCGGGGCGGACGCGGTCTGCTGTGCGGTGACCACGTAAGTCCTTTCGGGGGTGAGGGGGTTCGCAGGCGCGTGCCTGGTGGGAGTCGGTGGGGGGCGCGGCGGGTCAGCCCTTGACGGCGCCGGCCATGATGCCGCTGACGATCTGGCGGCCGAAGACGACGAACATCGCCAGCAGCGGCAGCGTGCCGAGCAGCGCGCCCGCCATGATCAGCGACTGGTCGCGGACGTAGCCCGCGCTGAGCTGGGTGAGAGCGACGGGGACCGTGGGGTTGGTCATGTCGAGCACCACGAACGGCCAGAAGAAGTCGTTCCACGCGTGCACGAACGTGATCATGAACAGGACCGCCATGGCGGGCCGCGCGACGGGCAGCACGATGCTCCAGAAGATGCGCAGGGAGTGCGCCCCGTCCACGCGTCCCGCCTCGACGAGTTCGTCCGGCAGGGCCTCGGACAGGTACTGCCGCATGAAGAACACGCCGACCGCGCTCACCAGCGTGGGGAAGATGACGGCGGGCAACTGCTGCGACCAGCCCAGTTCGGACATCATCATGAACAGCGGGACGACGCCGAGCTGCGGCGGCACCAGCATGGTGCCGATCACCAGCATGAGCAGCGCATTGCGTCCCTTGAACCGGAGTTTGGCGAAGGCGAATCCGGCGAGCGTCGCGAACATCACCGTGGACAGGGCGATCACCCCGGCCACGATCAGACTGTTGATCATGGCCCTGCCCATGGCCGCCTCGTCCCAGGCCCGGGCGAGATTGCTGAACAGGTTGGGGCCGGGCAGGAAGGGCGGTGGTGTCTGGCTGACCCGGGTGTTGTCGGTGGAGGCCGCCACCATCGTCCAGTACAGCGGGAAGATGGACAGCACCGCCATGACGACGAGCAGGACGTAGGCGAGCGGGCCCGCGTGGTGCTGGCGGCCGGCGCGCTGGCGCAGCAGCCGGCGGCCGGCCGGCTTCCGGGCGGGGGCGCGGTCCGGGGTGTCCGTCCGGACCGGGAGGCTGTGGGTGGTCATGACGACTCCAGGTCAGGACGTACGGGAACGCAGCCGCTTGATCACGCGCTGCGCGACGAAGGCGAGGACGAGCAGCAGGAACATCGCCCAGGCGACGGTGGCCGAGCGGCCCATCTGGTAGTTCTTCCAGCCCTCCTCGTACAGCAGCAGGCCCAGCGTCTGGTACTGGTTGTCGGCACCGCCGGTGATGCCGTTGGGCCCCTGGCCGAAGATCAGCGGTTCACCGAACAGCTGGGTGGCGCCGATCGTGGAGAGCACGATGGTGAAGACGATGGTGGAGCGGATCCCGGGGACGGTGACGTGGGTGAACTGCTTCCACCGGGAGGCTCCGTCCAGGGAGGCCGCCTCGTACCGGTCGGCGGGAACGGCCTGCATGGCGGCCAGGTAGAGCAGGGCGTTGTAGCCGGTCCAGCGCCAGATGACGATGGTGGAGATCGCGACCTGGGCGGGCCACTTGTCGGCCTCCCAGTCCACCGGGTCGACGCCGACCGCACCGAGCGCCCAGTTGATCATGCCGAAGTCACGCTCGAAGATCATGGTGAAGACGAGCGCGGCCGCGGCGACCGAGGTGGCGTACGGGACCAGCGAGGCAACGCGGAAGAACAGCGAGGCACGCATGCGGTAGTTGAGCAGGTGCGCCAGGCCGAGGGCCATCAGGAGCTGCGGCACCGTGGAGATGACGCCGATGGTGAGGGTGTTCTGCAGGGCGTTCCAGAACCGCGAGTCGCCCCAGAGCTCGACGTAGTTGTCGAACGCCACCCACTCCATGACGTCGAGGGTGGCCAGCTCCACGTCGTGCAGGGAGATCCACGAGGTGTAGACGAGGGGGTAGAAGCTGAACGCGGCGAAGACGATGAAGAACGGCGCGATGAAGGCGAACGGCGCGCCCTTGACGTCAAGACGGTGCAGCAGCGCACCGCGCCGTCGGGCCGTTCCCTCGCCTCCGCTCCTGCGGGGCGTGCCTGGCGGGTCCTCGCCGGCCAGGGCCTTGGTGGTGGAGGTGGCCACCGGACTTCCTTCCTGAGAGCGGATGTGTGACCCGGGGCCGGGCCCGCCCGCGCACTGCCGGCGGGCCCGGGACGACCACGGGGACGGCAGGGTCAGCCGACGGCCTTCTCGATGCGCTCCATGGTGGTGCTCCACGCCTTGTCACGGGCGGTGCCCTGCTCGACCAGGGCCAGGCCCTGCGAGAAGGTGTCCTTGATCGTGCCGTCCTTGCGGCCGAGGACCTGCTTGTCCGGGATCTCCTTCGCGGCGGCACCGAAGATCTCGCCGATCGGCGCGTCGCTGAAGTACTCGGACTTGGCGCCCTTCACGTCGGCGGACTCCAGCGCCTTCTCGGAGGACGGGATGTTGCCGATCTCCTTGAAGATGTGGGCCTGCTGCTCCGGCGCGGTCAGCCAGGCGACCAGCTTCTGCGCCTCCTCCTTCACCGGGCTCTTCTCGATCACCCCGAGGAAGGAACCGCCCCAGTTGGCCCCCTTGGGCGCCCTGGCGACGTCCCACTTGCCCTTGTTCGCGTCGCCGGCCTTCTCGCTGATGTGGCTGAGCATCCAGGCCGGGCACACCGCGGTCGCGAACGTGCCGTTGGCCAGGCCCGGGTCCCAACCCGGCTGGAACTGGCGCAGCTTGGCGGTCAGGCCCTCCTCCGCGGCGTCCGCCGACAGCCCCCAGGCCTCCTTGACGACCGGGTTCTTGTCGTGGATCAGTTCGCCCTTCTCGTCGTAGTACTGCTCGGAGTGGCCGTAGACCATGGCGTTGAACAGGCCGCTGGCCGAGTCCATGTACGCCACGTCACCGCCCTTGAAGTCCTTCTTGAAGGAGCGGCCGACCTCGACGTACTTGCTCCAGTCGCCCTCCCACAGCTTTCCGACCTCCTCGCGGTCGGTGGGCAGCCCGGCCTTCTCGAAGTAGTCCTTGCGGTAGCAGACGGCCATGGGGCCGATGTCGGTGCCCAGGCCCAGCACCTTGCCGTCGGCGGTGCTGATCTGGGACTGCTTCCAGGGCAGGAAGTGGTCGGTGCCCGCCGTGCCGGTGAAGTCGGCGAACTTGTCCGACTGGGTCTCGGTGATCTCCTTGGCCCGGCCGATCTCTATGCCCTGGATGTCCTTCAGACCGTTGCCGGCGGCGAGCCTGGTCTGCAGCGCGGTGTAGTACGTCTGCTCGTCACCGGCGATCTCCGCCTTGATGTCGACATCGGGGTTCTCCTTCTCGTACTGCTCGAGAAGCCCCGTCTCCTTGATGCCCATCACGCCGAACAGGCCCATCGTGATGGTGACCTTGCCGTCCTTCTTGCCACCGCCGGTGGCCGCATCACCGCCACCGCCGCAACCGGCGACCAGCGCCAGCGCACCGACGGCGGCGACTGTCGCCACCGCCTTCGCGCGCAGTGAACCGAGAGTGCCCATGGATCTCCTCCTAGCGACGGCGCTGACACATCGGAGTGACGAGTTCTGCGATGACTACAGCGGCTCTGATAGAGGTGGGAACGTGCCCACTCACGGGTGGGCACGTTCCCACCGCGTCTCGAAGACTCCCGGCTCATGGATGGATCTGTCAATCACTTGAAAACAACTCGTCATCACGAACCGAGCACGGTGCCCGATGGCCCGTCCCGCTGCGGTGCGGTACCGACGACGGCGTCTGCAAGAATTGCCGCTGGTCATCTCCGCGGCGGACAGCGCCGCCGCGGCCGCCGAGGGGGGAGCACATGAGCGGCAACCGCCGTCCCACGATCAAAACGGTCGCCGCCCGCGCCGGCGTGGGCCGTACCACGGTCTCCCGTGTCGTCAACGGTTCGGAGCTCGTCAGTGCCGACGCGCGGGCCAGGGTCCTGGCCGCGATCAAGGAACTGAACTACGTCCCGAACTCGGTCGCCCGCGGTCTGGTGACCAACCGCACCAACGCCGTGGCCCTGGTGATCCCGGAATCGGAGAGCAGGCTCGGTTCGGAGCCGTTCTTCGCCGCGCTGATCCGCGGCGTCAGCGGCGCTCTCGCCGAGAGCCGGACGCAGCTGCAGCTCATGCTGGTGCGGGACCAGGCCGAGCGGGACCAGCTCACCGAATCGGTGGCGACACGCCGCGTGGACGGCGTCCTGCTGGTCTCCGTCCACGCCGAGGACAGGCTGCCCGGCATGCTGGAGGAGATGGGCCTGCCCACCGTGCTCGCCGGCCGCCGTGACGCGGGCGAGCAGCTGAGCTACGTCAACTCCGACAACGCCTCAGGGGCCGCCCAGGCGGTCCGGCACCTGCTGGACCGCGGCAGGAAGCGGATCGCCACGATCACCGGCCCGCAGGACATGGACGTCGGCCGCAGCCGGCTCGCCGGATGGCGTGCCGCCCATGCGGAGGCGGGTGTGCCGGCTCCCGAACTGCTGGTGGAGACAGGCGACTTCACGGAGGAGAGCGGCATCCGCGCCATGCGTTCGCTTCTTGAACGCGCGCCGGACCTGGACGCCGTGTTCGCCGCCTCCGACCTCATGGCGGTCGGCGCCCTGACCGAGTTGCGCCGGCGGAACCGGCGGGTGCCCGGTGATGTCGCCGTGGTGGGCTTCGAGGACTCCGTGCTCGCGCGCCACACCGATCCGCCTCTGACGACGGTGCGTCAGCCGGTGGAGGAACTGGGCCGCACGATGGCCCGGATCCTCACCGACATCACCCTGAACGGCGCTCCCCGGCAGCAGCGGACGCTGCCGACGGAGCTGGTCGTGCGCGAGTCGTCGTAGGTCCGGCGCGTCGTAGGTCCGGCGCGTCGGCGGCCGGTGGTCCCGTGCGGGCCGGTCGCCCCCGGCGGCCGGGCTCGGCGCGGTGTGCGCGACCGCGGGCCCGCCGGGCGTACAAGGCCGGCATCCGGTGTGCCCCGGACGGCACCGGTGGCCCGGCGCCGGCGGTGTGCGACCCGGGCGTCCGACGTACCGGCCTCAAGCGGTGGCGTACGTGAAGTCGTAGACGGTCCAGTCGGCGACGGGGACGTAACCGATGCGCCGGTAGAGGGCGTTGCTGGTGGGGTTGGCCGCGTTGGTGAAGAGCACGACCTCCTCGGCTCCCGCGGCCAGTGCGGCCCGGCTCACCGCGACCGTCACGGCGGCCGCGTAGCCGCGGCCCCGCAGGTGGGCGGGGGTGTAGACGGGGTCGATCCGGGCCTGACCCCCGACCATCGGGTTCACGCCCGCCATGGAGACGGGCGTGCCGTCCGGGGTCTCCCAGAACGTGTAGCTCTTCTCGGCGAAGCGTGTCGAGGTCCAGGAGCCGGCGTCGATGGTGACGGCTTCCCCGACGTCCGCGGCGAACTCACGGCACCAGCGCATGAGGTGCTCCTGCTCCCCCGCGCCCACGCGCCGGGCACTGCCCGCCGGTTGCGGGTCCGGCGGGGTGAGCGTGCCCAGGCGGAGGAGATGGAGTCCGACGCGGAACGCCGACGTCGCGCCCGTGTGCCGCCGCCAGGCCTCGGCGAAGGCGGTGGCGGTTCCGTGGTCCGCCGTGACGTGGGGAGGTGCGTGCCCGAGGCCCACCAGGTGGGCGGCGAGGCCGTCGGCCTGCCCGGGGGTGAGCGGGGTGACGCTCAGGCCGCGGGACGGCAGGCGGTAGAAGGCGGCGCGGACCGTGCCGCCCTGCTCCAGCAGGCCGAAGACGGGAGCCGGGGCACCGACGGCGGCCGTGGTCAGGGTGCGCAGCTTCTCGGTCACGGACAGGGCCATGGTGTGCAGGGCCGGGCGCGAGCGCAGGAAGTCGCCCGCTCGGGCGAGGAATTCCTCGACGTCTTCGGTGAGGTGCCAGTCGTCCGGGCGCATGCTTCATGATCCCTGACTGCCCCGGCCCCTGGGAAGGCGGTCTCCGGCCGGACACCCTCGTGGACGCCGGCGTCCACGAGGGTGTCCGCGGAGGACGGCATGAGAAAGGGCAAGGAGTACGCATTCCTTGCCACGCTCAACGTATAGCGCACCCGGGGGCTTGCGGCAAGGCCCCGGTCGTACCGCAGAATCGGCGACCCAGCGCCATGACCTGCGTGAACGGGAGACACGACGTGCGAGTACTGCTGACGACATGGGGTTCGCGGGGAGACGTCGAACCGCTGGCGGGACTGGCGGTGGCGCTGCGGGCACTCGGCGTCCGGGCACGGGTGTGCGCGCCGCCGGACGAGGAGTTCGTGACCCTGCTCGCGCGTGCGGGCGTGCCCCTGGTGCCGCTCGGCCCGACGGTGCGTTCGGTGGTGGCCGGTGACACGCCACCGACGGCACGGGACGCGTTCCGGCTCGCCCCGGAGCTGGTCGCCGCACGGTTCGGCACCCTGGCGGCGGCAGCCGACGGCTGCCAGGCGCTGCTGGCCACCGGTCTGCTGCCGGCCGGCGCCCGTGACGTGGCCGAGCAGCTCGGCATCCCCTACGTGTTCGCCTGCTTCCACACGGTCGGCCTGCCGTCGCGGCACGTCGCGCCGGGTGCGCGGCCGGGTACACCGTCCCCGCGGGACGAGACCGACAACCGGGTGCTGTGGGAACAGGACGCCCAAAGGGTGAACGCGCTGTACGGGGAAGCGCTCAACCGGCACCGGGCGGCGATCGGCCTGCCGCCCGTGGGCAACGTCCGCGACCACGTCCTCACCGACCGGCCGTGGCTGGCGGCGGACGCGACGCTGTGGCCCGCGCAGGGCATGACGGACCTCGGCGTCGTGCGGACCGGGGCGTGGTTCCTGCCCGACGAACGCCCGCTCCCGGAGGGTCTCGAGGCGTTCCTCGGGGCCGGCGCACCGCCGGTGTACGTGGGTTTCGGCAGCATGGCGGCGCACGCCCCCGCAGGCATCGCACGGGCGGCCGTCGAGGCCGTACGTGCGCAGGGCCACCGCGTGCTCCTCGCCCGCGGCTGGGCGGACCCGTCCCCGGTCGACGATGTCGACGACTGCTTCGTCATCGGGGAGGTGAACCAGCAGGCACTGTTCCGCCGGGTCGCCGCGGTCGTGCACCACGGCGGGGCGGGGACCACGACGGCGGCCGCGCGCGCCGGCGCCCCTCAGGTGGTGGTCCCCCGGATCGTGGACCAGCCGTACTGGGGCACCCGGGTGGCCGAGCTGGGGATCGGCTCGGTGCACCACGGCCCCGAGCCGACCCGCGACTCCCTGTCCGCCGCGCTCAGGACTGCCCTGGATCCCGCGGTCCGGAGGCGGGCACGGGCCGTGGCCGGTGCCGTCCGCACCGACGGGGCGGCGGTGGCCGCGCGGCTGCTGCTCGACACGGCCGTCCGGGCCACACCGTCCGCGTCCCGGTGAACCGCGAGCGCCGTCCGGCGGCGGTGCGAGGTGCCTCCCGGCCGGGTCGTGTCCCGGCGTTCCGGGTCGGGTGGACCCAGTTCCTGCCCGCTCCCGGCAGTCTCAGGGCCCTGAAGGTTGCCGACCTGCGGACCGGTCGAGGGGCGGACGGCCTGCGTAGGGTGCACCGCTGTGTGCCGGAAACCCCCGCTCGGCGTCCGGTCGGTCGCTCCGAGAAGGCCGCGGCGGGACCGCCTGGACCGCCCGCACGAGGCGGACTCCGCACGGTGGTGTCCCGGCACACACGGCCGTATCCCCCTCACCCGGAATGACCCGCCATGCCGTCCCACCACGCGTCCCGTGAGCCCTCTCCCCCGCCGCAGGACCTGATCGACGACGTCGTCGTCCGTTTCGACGCCTACGCGCGGGCCCGGGGGGCTCGTGAGAGCCTCTTCCCTGCGGCACACGCCTCCCCGCGCCGGGAGCAACGGGCCTTCGACGATCTGGAGGCCGCGATCACCCGTCTGCGCGCCAGCACCGGCTGACCTCGCCCCGGACCGCCGATCACCTCGCCTCCGGCGGCGTCCGGCCGGGGGGCGGGGGCATAGTCGTAGGGGAGAGCACGCAGGCGGACGGACCGGGAGCGCGCGTGAGCACATCGGATATCGACTTCCGGGCGGTGTTCGCCGCGACACCCAGCCCTCTGCTGTTGCTGGACCCCGGCCTGAGGGTCGCGGAGGTCAACGAGGCCTACCTCCAGGTGACGGGCCGGAGGAGGGAGGATCTCGTCGGCCGGCTCCTCTTCGACGCCCACCCCGACAATCCCGGGGATGCGGCCGCCGACGGCGTGGCCAACCTGACCGCCTCCCTGGCCCGGGTCCTGAGCTCGAAGAAGCCGGACACGATGGCGGTGCAGAGGTACGACCTCGCTCTCCCGGGGCGGCCGGGAGTGTTCCGGTCCAGATGGTGGTCCCCCCTCAACACACCCGTCCTCGGCCCGGACGGAGAGGTCCGGTGGATCATCCACCGGGTGGTGGACATGACCGAGTTCATGCTCTCCCGTCCCTCCCGCTCGGCCCGTCCCTCGTTCGCCCCCGGTTCCGACGAGGCGGTCGCGCACAGGGAACGGGAGGCGCTGGAGACCGAACTGTTCACCCGGGCACAGGACCTGCAGCACCTCAACGAGGAACTCCGCGAAGCCCACGACCGGGAGCGCCGGACCGCCCTCGCCCTGCAGGAGGCCATGCTGCACTCGCCGGATCTGGCCGGACACCGTGAGATCGCGGTGCGCTACATGCCGGCCACCCGGTCCCTCAACGTCTGCGGCGACTGGTACGACGTGGTCGATCTGCCCGACGGCCAGTTCACCGTCGCGGTCGGCGACGTGGTCGGCCACGGTCTGGAGGCCGCCGCCGTGATGGGCATGCTGCGCAGCGCCCTGTCCGCCGCCATCCGGGCCGTTCCCGAACCCGGCAGGGCGATGGACGTCCTCAGCAAGTACGCCCGGACCTTCGAGGGCGCCCTGGCGACGACCGCGGCGAAGGCCGTCATCGACGTGCGCAACCGCACCGTCACCTACACCTGCGCGGGTCACCTCCCGCCTGCCCTGTGCCGTCCCGAGGGCACCGTCGACCTGCTCGACCAGGCCACCGAGCCGCCCCTGGGGGTCATGAGCGAGGAGACGTCGCGCCCGCAGGTGACGGTGCCCTACGCGCCGGGCGACACCCTCGTGCTGTACACGGACGGTCTCGTGGAACGTCGCGGCGAGGACATCGACGCGGGGCTGCTCCGCCTCACCGACACTCTGGCCCGTCACGCCCGGATGGACCCCGACGAGCTGGCCGACACCCTGCTCACGCGCCTGGGCGTGGCCCACGGCGGACTCGACGACATCGCCCTGGTCGTCGTCCGTCTCTGACGTCGGCTGAGCCGCGAGCACCGCCGCCTGTCCGGCGCGCCCCCGAGCCGGGACGCGGCCCGCCCGCACGGCCCCGCCAGCATGTCCGCGGGCGTCCCGAGGTGACCGGGCGAGGGCCCGCCACGGTGCCCGCGGCCGGCTCTGCTCGCGGTGCTGCGTCTTCTTCCCTATGGGCCCCCGGCCGCCGGCGGCAGTCTGCTGCAAAACACCGCTTGGAGGCTCACAGTGACAGCAGGACCGGCCCACGACAAGGCTCCGATCGACGTCGACCCCGGCGCGGCATCCTTCGCGCAGCGCCGCCTGTGGTTCCTGGACCAGTTGGCCGGTTCTTCCACCGGTTCCATGCTTCCGCTGGTCCTGCGGCTGCGGGGTCCGCTGGACGCGGACCGGCTGGAGCGGTCGCTGTCCGGCATCGTGGCGCGGCACGAGGTGCTGCGCACCCGGTTCCGCGCCGTCGGCGGGGAGCCCGTCCCGGTGGTCGACCCGCCCGCGGACCTCGCACTGGAGCATGTCGAGGCGGACGGGCCGGAGCAGTTGTTCGCGCGCCGGCTGGGGCGCCCCGTCGACCTGTCGGCGCAGCACCCGGTGCGGGCCGTGCTCGCCCGCGTCGCCCCCGACGAGCACCTGCTGCTCGTGGAGGTGCACCACATCGCCGTGGACGGCTGGTCATGGGGCGTCCTGCTGGACGAACTCGCCGCCGGCTACCGGGGTGAGCCGGTGGCCCCGCCCGCCCTGCGCCACACCGACCTGGCCCGCGCCCAGTCCGAACGGCTGCGCGGCGAGCGGCTGGAGCGGCTCCTGGGCCACTGGCGCGAGCGGCTGCGCGGTCTCACCCCGCTCGACCTGCCCACGGACCGGCCGCGCCCGCGGGTCTGGGACGGCTCCGGCGACGTGGTCCGCTTCGACCTGCCGGCCGGCCTGGTCACCGCGGTCGACGCCCTCGCCCGCTCCCGGCGCGTCACCCGGTACACCCTCCTGCTCACCGCCTACCAGGCACTTCTCGGGCACTGGGCGGGCCGTACCGACGTCGCCGTGTGCAGCACGCTCGCCGACCGGGCCCGGCGCGGCGCCGATACGCTCATCGGACCCCTGGTCAACACCGTCGTGCTCCGCGCCGACCTGGCCGGCAGACCCGGCTTCGGCACCCTGCTGGACCGGGCGCGCGGTCGCGTGCCGGTGGACCTGGCCCACGCCGAGGCCCCCTTCGACCTCGTCGTCGGTGCCCTCGGCGGCTCCCGGGACCTGTCCCGCCACCCGCTCGCCCAGGCGTCGTTCACCCTGCTCAACGCACCGATCCAGCCGGTGCGGATGCCCGGCCTGGAGGTGACGCTGGTCGAGCCGCCGCTCACCGAGACCCCGCTGGACGTCTTCCTGGACCTGACCCTGCGGACCGACGGCAGCGTCGCCGCCGTCCTCCAGTACGCCACCGCTCTCTTCGACGCCGCCACCATGCGGGCCTTCGCCGGCACCTACACGGCCCTGCTCAGGGCGGTCCTCGCCGATCCGGACACTCCCGTGCAGGACCTGCTGCGTGCCCTGTCCGACGGGCCCGCCGGCCGCGGCCGGCCCCGGCCCGAGTGGCACCGGGCACCCGGCCGGCCGGCCGGGCCCGCGGAGCCGGTCGCCTTCCGCGGTGATCCCGAGGCCACCGCCCTGCGCTGCGGCGAGGACAGCGTCAGCTACGCCGGGCTCGACGCCATGACCGGCTCACTGGCCGCCGCGCTGCGCGACGCCGGGGTGGGCGCGGGCGATGCCGTGGGCGTGCTCCTGCGCCGCGGCCCGTGGTCGGTCGCCGCCGTCGGGGGGGTCTGGCGGGCGGGGGGCGTCTACGTGCCACTCGACCCGGAGCTGCCCGCCGAGCGGCTGCGGTACATGGCCGGGGAGGCACGGCTGGCCTGCGTGGTCACCGAACCCGCCACCGCCGGCCTCGCCGCGCCGCTCGCACCGGTCACGGTGGACGTCGCCGCGCTCTCCCCGGCCGCGGACGCCCCCCGCCACCGGCCGCACCCCCGGGAACTGGCCCACGTCATCTTCACCTCCGGCTCCACCGGCCGTCCCAAGGCGGTCGGCGTGGAACACGCCGCCCTCGCCTCGCACGTCGCGGCCGCCCGGCGGCGTTTCGGGATCACCTCCGCGGACCGCGTGCTGGCCTTCGCCTCCTTCGCCTTCGACGCCTCCCTCGACCAGGTGCTGCCCGCCCTCACCTGCGGCGCCACCGTCGTCATGCGGCCCGACGAACCCTGGCTGCCCACGCAGCTGCCGGAGATCGTCCAGCGGTACGGCCTCACCGTCGTCAACGTGCCGCCCACCTACTGGTCGGAGCTCACGCTCTCCCTCGACCGGCGGCTGGCCGGCGCCCTGGGCTCCCTGCGGCTGCTGATCCTCGGCGGCGAGGCCGTCCCGGCCGACACCCTCGCCGTGTGGCGCGCCGCCGTGCCCGGGGTGCGGGTCTGCAACGCGTACGGGCCCACCGAGACCACGGTCACCGCCACCACCCACGACGCCGACGGCCCGCCGGGGGACACCGTGCCCATCGGCAGGCCGCTCGGCGGCCGCAGCGTGTACGTCGTCGACGCGGACGGCGAACCGGTGCCGGTCGGTGTGGGGGGCGAGCTCCTCATCGGCGGCACGGAGGTGGCCCGTGGCTACCTCGGGCGCCCCGCTCTCACCGCCGAGCGCTTCGTGCCCGACCCCTTCGGGCCGCCCGGTGGCCGCCTCTACCGCACCGGCGACCTCGTGCGCTGGACACCCGGCGGCGAGCTGGAGTTCCTGGGCCGCAGTGACGACCAGGTCAAGATCCGCGGCTTCCGGATCGAACTGGGCGAGGTGGAGACCGTGCTGCGCGCATGCCCGTCGGTCGGCGCCGCCGCCGTGCGCCCCGACCGGGCCACCGGACGCAGCCTGACCGGCTACGTCGTCCCCGCCCCGGACGCGACCGCCGCCCCCGGCCGGGCGGAACTGCGCGCCTGGTGCGCCCGCCACCTGCCGCACTACGCCGTGCCGTCCGAGTTCGTCGTCCTGGACGCCCTGCCGGTCGGCGTGTCCGGGAAGCTCGACCGCTCCGCACTGCCCGACCCGGCACACACCCGGTCCGCCGACGACCCCGCGTACACCGCGCCCCGCGACGAGACCGAGCGGATCGTCGCCGAGGTGTGGGCCGACGTCCTGGGCCTGGACCGGATCGGCATCGACGACGGCTTCTTCGACCTCGGCGGCCACTCGCTGCTCGCCACCATGGCGGTCTCCCGGATCGCCGCGCGCCTCGGCCGGGAGATCGAACTGCGCACCCTCTTCGAGCACCCCACCGTCCGCGCGTTCGCCCCGAAGGTGGCCGCGGCCCGCGCCGGCGGCACCGCCGAGGTCGTCCCGGTGGACCGGGGCGGGCCGCTGCCGCTGTCCTTCGCGCAGGAACGACTGTGGTTCCTGGACCGCACCTCCGACCGGGGCGACGCGTATCTGCTGTGGTACTGCTGGCGGGTGCGCGGCGGCCTGGACCGTGCCGCGTGGCAGGGGGCCCTGGACGACCTCGTCGAACGCCACGAGGTGCTGCGCACGGCCCTCGTCGAGTCCGACGGGCGCCCCGTGCAGCAGGTCTGCGACCCGGCCGCGGTGCCCCTGCTGTGGGAGCCGGCACCGCAGGCCCCGGACGAGGCGGAACGCGTGGCGGCCGTACGGCGCCTGGCCACGGCGCACGCCACCCGCCGCTTCGACCTGGCACGGCCGCCGCTGCTGCGGGCCGGCGTGTGGGAGCTGCGCGACGACGACCACGTGGTCCTGCTCGCCTTCCACCACGCCGTCACCGACGGCTGGTCCAAGGGCGTGCTGCTGGACGAACTGGGTCGCCACTACACGGCCCGCCTGGCCGGCGGGCGTGCCTCGATCGCGCCGCTGCCGGTGCAGTACGGCGACTACGCCGTGTGGCAGCGCGAGCGTGCCGAGAACGGGGCACTGGAACCGCAACTCGCTTACTGGGAGCGGGTCCTGGAGAACGCTCCCGTGCTGGACCTGCCCACCGACCGGCCGAGGCCCGCGGCCTTCACCGGCCGGGGCGGCGCGGTCGAGATCGACCTGCCCGGCGCGCTCGTCGACCGGGTCGACGCCCTCGCCCGCGAGCGCGGGGCGACCCGCTTCATGGTGCTGCTGGCCGCCGCGCAGACGGTGCTGGCCCGCTGGACGGGACAGACCGACATCTGCGTGGGCACCCCCGTCGCCGGACGCGGACGGCTCGAACTGGAACCGCTGATCGGCTTCTTCGTCAACACCGTCGTCCTGCGCACCGACCTGTCCGGGCGGCCCTCCTTCGCTTCCCTCGTGGACCGGGTGCGCGACGTCGTCCTGGGCGCCTTCGACCACCAGGGGGTGCCGTTCGAGCAGGTCGTGGAACGGCTGCGCCCGGAACGCGACCTGTCCCGCAATCCGCTCTTCCAGGCCATGGTCGACGTCCAGGAGTCCTCCGCGGCCGGCACCGGCCTGCCCGGTACGGAGACGGCCGACTTCGCGCTGCCCTGGGGGTCGGCCAAGTTCGACCTGACCGCCACCTTCGTCATCCGGCCGGGCCGCTTCGCACTCAACGTCGAGTACGCCGCCGACCTGTTCGACCCGGACACCGCGACCCGGTTCGCCCGCCACGTCGGCCGCGTCCTCGAGGCCCTGCTGGCGGACCCCGCCACGCGCGCCGACGAGGCCGCCCTGCTCTCGGCGGACGAGCGGCGCCACCTCCTCGCCGGTGCCGGCCGGGACGCGGAGCCGGCGCCGCCGTTCGAGGTGGCGGGCCCGCCGCACGCCCCGGCCGTCGTCTGCGGGGACACGGTGCTCGACCATGCCCGCCTGGACGCCCTCACCGGCGGGCTGGCCTCGGCACTGGTCCGCGCGGGCACGGTCCCCGGCGACGCCGTGGGGGTGTGCGTCGGCCGCGGCATTTGGTCCGTGGCGGCGATGCTCGCCGTCTGGCGGGCGGGCGGCGTCCACGTCCCGCTCGACCCCCGGCTGCCCGAGGACCGGCTGCGGTACATGTGCGAGGAGGCCGCGGTACGGCACCTGGTGTGCGACGCGGGCACGCGGGACCGCGCCGCCGCCCTCGGGACCGCCGCCGTCGACGTCGGCGACGTCCTCCCCGACCCCGCCGGCCCTCGTCACACCCCCCACCGCGACGACCTCGCCTACGTCATCTTCACCTCCGGCTCCACCGGCCGTCCCAAGGCCGTCGGCGTGGAGCACCACGCCCTGGACGCGCATGTCGCCACCGCCCGCGAGACGTTCGGGCTGACCGCGCGGGACCGGGTGCTCACCTTCGCCTCCACGTCCTTCGACGCCTCGCTCGAGCAGATCCTGCCCGGGCTGAGCACCGGGGCGACGGTGCTGGTGCGCCCCGGCGAGATCTGGACGCCGGAGGAGCTCGCCGCGTACGTCGCCGCCGAACGGGTGACGGTCATGGAGCTGACCCCCTCGTACTGGACGGAGCTGGTGGCCCGCCTGGACGCCCTGGCGCCCCTGCTGACCTCCCTGCGGCTGCTGGTGACCGGAGGGGAGACGCTGCCCGCCGACCCCCTGGCGCGCTGGTTCGCCCATCTGCCCGGCGTGCCCGTGGTCAACACCTACGGGCCCACCGAGACGGTGATCTCCGCCACCGCGCACACCGTCGCCGCGGCCCCGGCCGGCCGGGTGCCCATCGGCCGGCCCCTGGGCAGCCGCCGTGCCTATGTGCTCGACCCGCTCGGCGAACCCGTCCCGACCGGTGTACCCGGCGAACTCCTCCTCGGCGGACCGGAGACGGCGCGCGGTTACCTCGGTCGGCCCGCCCTGACCGCCGAGCGGTTCGTCCCCGATCCGTTCGGCAGGCCCGGCGGCCGTCTCTACCGCACCGGTGACGTCGTCCGCCGGCTGCCCGACGGTAACCTGGAGTTCCTCGGCCGCAACGACGACCAGGTCAAGATCCGCGGCTTCCGCGTCGAACCGGGAGAGGCCGAAGCGGTGCTGCGCGCGCACCCCGGGGTGCGCGGCGCGGCCGTCGTGGTGCGCCCCCTGGGCGGCGAGACGGCGCTCGTCGGTTACGCCGCGGGCGACGGGCTGTCCGAGGAGTCGCTGCGCACGCACTGCCGGGCCCGTCTGCCCCACTACCTCGTGCCGGCTGCGTTCGTCCTCCTGGACGCCCTGCCCCTGACCGTGCAGGGCAAGCTGGACACCGCCGCCCTGCCCGGGCCCGAGGCCTCCGCTCCGCAGGCCGGCGTCGCACCGCGCACCCCGGCCGAGACGGTCGTGGCGCAGATCTGGTGCGAGGTGCTCGACCTGCCGAAGGTCGGCGTCCACGACGACTTCTTCGCCCTGGGCGGCCACTCCCTGCGCGCGGTCGCGGTCGCCTCCCGGCTGCGGACCGCGTTCGACTGCCCGCTCCAGGTCCGCGACCTGTTCGAGCACCCCACCGTGGAGCGGCTCGCCGCCGAGGTGGAGCGGCGCCTGCTGGAACTCATCTCGCAGATGAGCGACGACGAGATCGACCTGTCCCTCACGGCCGACCTCTGACGCCCTCCCCCGGCGGCCGCACCCGCCGTCCCTGCGGCCGACGCGGCCGCCGGACGGCGGGCGCCGCCCGGCGACCGCGGCCCCGCCGACTTCCTCCTTCACCAGAACCGAGATCGGAGCGCCCCCATGACCACACCCGACGTGCGTCCCGGCCCCGTCACCACCGGCGGCACCCTCTCTCCTGCCGCCCGGCGGCTGCTGGAACAGCGGCTGCGCGGCCGGGCGGCCGCCCGGGACACCGGCCCGGCCCGGGTCCGGCCGCGCCCGGAGCGGATCCCGCTGTCCGCTGCCCAGCAGCGCCTCTACTTCCTGGACCGGATCGACCCCGGGGCGCCGACCTACCTGCTCCCCGCCGCCTGGCGTCTGACCGGTCCGCTGGACGTGCCGGCCCTCACCGCGGCCGTCGCCGGCCTGGTCGACCGGCACGAGCAGCTGCGCGTGGTCTTCCCCGAGCACGAGGGCGTCCCCCACCAGCGGGTGCTGCCCGCGGGCGGCACGGTCCTGGAGGTGGCCGAGGTGACCGGCGAGGACGCCGGGGAGCGCGAAGGCCGGCTGGCGGCCGCCGTGCACGCGGCCGCGCTGCGCCCCTTCGACCTCGCCCGCGAGCCCGCCTTCCGCGCCACCCTCGTACGCGCCGCCGCCGAGGACCACGTCCTCGTCCTGGGCATGCACCACATCGTCTCCGACGGCTGGTCCCTCGACCTCCTGGTCCGCGACCTGGCCGAGCTGTACCGCGCCGCGACGCGCGGACGTGCCGCGGAGTTGCCCGAACTTCCGCTGGACTACACCGACTACGCGCTCTGGCAGCGCGAGAGCGACCAGTCCGCCGCGCTGGAGCACTGGCGCACCCGCCTGGCCGGGCTCACCCCGCTGGAACTGCCGGCCGACCACCCCCGCCCGGAGACCCCCTCCGGCCGTGGGGCCGTCCACCGCGTCACCCTGCCGCCCGCCCTCACCGGCGCGCTCGCCGCACTGGGCCACCGCGCCGGGACCACCCCCTACATGACCGTGCTGGCCGCGTTCCAGGCCGCGCTCGCCTTCCACACCGGACAGCAGGACATCGCCGTCGGCACCGTCGTGGCCAACCGGGAACGCGCCGAGACCGAGCAGCTCGTCGGCTTCTTCGTGAACACCCTCGTGCTGCGCGGCGATCTGTCCGGCGACCCGACCCCGGCCGCGCTGCTCGCCCGTACCCGGGACCTGGTCCTGGAGGCCTTCCAGCACCAGTCCGTCCCGTTCGAGCGGGTCGTCGACGCGCTCAGCCCCGACCGCGACCTGGCCCGCAACCCGCTGGTGCAGGTGCTCTACACGCAGTCCGGCGCCGCCACGCCCGGCTTCTCCCTCGGCGGCGCGGCCGGGACCCCGTATCCGATCGGCCTGACCACCGCCAAGTTCGACCTCACCCTGGACCTGCGCGACGGCGAGGACGGCACCGAGCTGGCCTTCGTCTACCGGCCCGACCTCTTCGAGGAGGTCACGGTCGCCGCCCTCGCCCGGCACACCGTCACCCTGCTCGAGGCCTTCTGCGCCCACCCCGACACCCCGCTCAGCGGCATCGACCCGCTCACCCCCGCCGAACGCGGCCACCTCCTCGGCCCCGACGGCCCCGCGAACAGCGGTGCCGTCGTCGCCCCCGAGCCGCGGACCGCGCCCGACAGGTTCGCCGGGCACGCGGCCCGCACCCCGCACGCCGTCGCCGTCAGCGGATCCGGCCGCTCCCTGACCTACGCCCTGCTCGACGCCCGCGCCTCGGCCCTCGCGCGGCGGCTGCGCGCCGCCGGGGTGACCCGCGGCTCGCTCGTCGGCGTCTGCCTCGGCCGCACCCCCGACCTGGCGGCCGCCCTGCTCGGCATCTGGCGGGCCGGCGCCGCCTACCTCCCGCTCGACCCCTCCCATCCGAGGGCACGGCGCGAGTTCACCGTCACCGACGCCGGGATCGACTGGATCGTCACCGACACCGCCACCCGCGCCGCCGTGGACTGCCTGCCCGCCCGGCTCGTGCTGCTCGACGAGCCCGGCCAGGAGCACACCGCCGACGACGGCGGGGACGTCCGGCCGGCCCCCGGCGACCTCGCCTACGTCATCTACACCTCCGGCTCCACCGGCCGCCCCAAGGGCGTGGAGGTCACCCACGCCAACCTGGCCTGGCTGCTCGCCGCGGCCGACCACCACTTCGACTTCGGCCCCGCCGACGTGTGGACGCTGATGCACTCGCCCGCCTTCGACTTCTCCGTGTGGGAACTGTGGGCGCCGCTCAGCGGCGGCGGACGCGTCGTCGTGCTGGACGCGGACGAGGTGCGCGACCCGGCGGCCGTGCACCGCGTGCTGCGCGAGGAGCGCGTCACCGTCCTCAACCAGACCCCCGGTGCCTTCAAGGGCCTACGCGCCCACCTCGAGGACGCCGGAGCCGGCTTCGACGACCTGGCCCTGCGCACGGTGATCTTCGGCGGTGACGCCTTCGACGTGCGCGACTATCGCGACTGGTTCGCCGCCCCCGGGCGCCGGCCCGCCCTGGTGAACATGTACGGCATCACCGAGACCTGCGTGCACGTCACGATCCACACCGTGACGGAGGACGACGTCCGCGGCACGGTCCGCTCCCCGATCGGACGGCCGCTCGCCGGACAGCACGGGTACGTCCTCGACCCCTGGGGCCGGCTCGTCCCGCCCGGCACCGTCGGCGAGCTGTACGTCTCCGGCGGCGGCGTCGCCCGCGGCTACCGCAACCGGCCCGCACTGACCGCCGAACGGTTCGTGGAGAACCCCTTCGGCGCCCCCGGCGCCCGCATGTACCGCACCGGCGACCTGGTGCGCGTGCTGCCCGACGGCCGGCTGGCCTATGTGGGCCGGGCCGACCACCAGGTGAAGATCCGCGGGTACCGGATCGAGCCGGGCGAGATCGAGACCGCGCTGCGCGCCCTGCCCGGCGTCCGGGACGTCGCCGTGGTGGCCCGCGCCGACGGCGGCACGGCCCGGCTGGTCGCGCACGTCGTCACACCCGAGGCCCGCCCGCTCGACCCGCCCGCCCTGCGCGAGGGACTGCGGCTGAGCCTGCCCGACTACATGGTCCCGGCGCTGTTCGTCCGCCACGAGCGGCTGCCGCTGACCGCCAACGGGAAGGTCGACCGCGCCGCGCTGACCGCCGTGCACGCGGACGCCGCGGGAGACCGCGCCCACGTGCCCGCCGAGGGGCCGGTCGAGCAGACCCTGGCCGGGGTGTGGAGCCAGGTCCTCGGCACCGAACACGTCGGCCGCACCGACAACTTCTTCGACCTCGGCGGCGACTCCATCCTCGCCCTGCGGCTCGTCGGGCTGGGCCGTCTCGCCGGGCTCGCGTTCACCGTGGCCGACGTCTTCCGCGCCCGCACCCTGGCCGACCTGGCCGCGCTCGTCACCGAGGCGGCCGACGAACCGGAACCCGTCGCCCCGTTCTCTCAGCTCGACCCCGCCGACGCCGGCCGGCTGCCGGACCACCTCGCGGACGCCTATCCGCTCACCATGCTCCAGGCGGGCATGCTGCACGAGATGCTCGCCGACCCCCGGCGGGGCGCCTACCACAACGTCACCGATCTGAAGATCAGCGTCCCCGAGGGCTTCGACCTCGGCGCCTTCCAGGCCGCCGTGGACGCGGTGGTCGCCGGCCACCCCATCCTGCGCACCTCCGTCGACCTCGTCTCCTACCGTGAGCCCCTCCAGCTCGTCCACCGCACCGCCCACCTCCCGGTCGGCTACACCGACCTGCGCGGGCTGCCGCGCGAGGAGCAGCGGGCGCGACTGCGCCGCTTCGTCGACGAGGAGTTCGACCGCCGCTTCGACCTGGCCGCCGCCCCGCTGGTCCGCATCCACCTGCACCACGTCACCGACCACGACCTGCGGCTCGTCCTCACCGACTGCCACGTCGTGCTGGACGGCTGGAGCCTGACCTCCCTCGTCGCCGACCTGCTCGCGCTGCACCGGGAGGCCGTCGCCCACCGCACCGCACCGCAGCCGCCGAACGCGCCCCCGTTCGCCGAGTACGTCGCCCTGGAACGCGCCGCGACGCGGAGCGAGGAGTCGCTGGCGTACTGGCGCGACCGGCTCGCCGAGCTGCGTCCGGTCACCCTGCGCCGCCGCACCGACGGCGCCGCGGACGACCACCCGCCGGTCCACGAGGTCCGCCGCTCCTACGCCCACCTCGCCGAACGCATCGGCCGGCTCGCCAGGGAAGCGGGCGTGCCGCGCCGCACCGTGCTCGTGGCCGCCTTCCACCACACCATGAGCCTGTTCGCCGGCCGCGACGACGACGCACCCGGGCACAGCATCGGCCTGGTCACCAACGGCAGGCCCGAACTGCCCGGCGCCGACCGGATGCGCGGCCTGTTCCTCAACACCGTCCCGTTCGGGGTGGCCCGCCCGCGCGGCACCTGGCTCGGCTACCTGCGGGACGTCTTCCGGGCCGAGCAGGCCATGCTGCCGCACCGCAGGGTCCCCCTGGTCCGCATCGCCGAGCTGCGGCCCACCGAACCGCGGCTGACCGACGCCGTCTTCAACTACGTCAACTTCCACCGCCTCTCCCACGACTCCTGGGACGACTCCCTGGAGATCGCCCGCACCATGTTCCCGCTGCTGGTCAACGCCAGTGTCAACGCCTTCACCCTCGACGCCGACCCGGAGTACGTCGCCCCAGCCACCGCCGAGCAACTGGCCGACGTGTACTGCGCGCAGCTGGAGGCCATGACCGCCGACCCCGCGGGCCGCGTCACCCGGCCCGCGCTCACCGGGGCCGCCCGCGCCACCGCCCTCGGGGAATGGGCCCGCGGCCCCGTCGTCCCGTCCTCCCCGCTGCTCCTGCACGAGCACATCGCCGGCCACGCCGCCCGCACCCCGGACGCGACCGCCGTCGAGCACCTCGGGCAGCGGCTCACGTACGCGGAACTGAACGAACAGGCGGAGCAGTTGGCGCGCCGGCTGCGGCGGCTCGGCGTGGGCCCCGAGACGGTGGTCGGCATCTGCGCCGAACGCGGCCCGGACCTGGTGCGCGCCGCCGTCGGCGTGCTGCGCTCCGGCGGCGCCTTCCTGCCGCTGGACCCGCAACACCCGGCCGAGCGGCTCGCGTTCATGGCGAGCGACAGCGGCATGCGCGTGCTGCTGACCCAGCGGCCGCTGGCCGGCACGGTGCCGTTCGACGGGCCGGTCGTCCACCTCGACGCCCCCGCGGAGCACGAGGAGCCCGTACCGGGCGGCCGGGATGCCGACGCCGACACCCTGGCCTACATCATCTACACCTCGGGCTCCACCGGCGTCCCCAAGGGCGTCGCCATCCCGCACCGCGGCCTGTCCAACATGCTCGAGGGCCAGCGCGACCTGGTGGACCCCACCCCCGAGGACCGCGTCCTGCAGTTCGCCTCGTTCGGATTCGACGCCTCGATCCTGGAACTGACCTGGTCCCTCTCCAACGGCGGCTGCCTGGTCACCGCGCCGAGGGACGACCTGCGTCCGGGACCCGACCTGGCGCGCACCTTGCGCCAGAACCGGATCACCGCCGCCATGCTGCCGCCCAGCGCCCTCGCCGTCCTCGGCGAGGACGCCTTCCCCGACCTGGCGGTGCTGCAGGTGGCCGGCGAGGCCTGCCCGGCCGAACTCGCCGACGTGTGGTCGCGCGGCCGCCGCTTCCAGAACGTCTACGGCCTCACCGAGACCTCCGTGTGGTCCGTCGCCGCCGAGCTGAGCCCCGGAGGGGGCCGCCCGCCCGTCGGCACCCCGATACGCAACACCCGGGTCCACGTCCTGGACGACGACCTCCAGCCGGTCCCGGCCGGCGTCCCCGGCGAGATCTACCTCGGCGGCGACGCCGTGGGCCGCGGCTACCTGGGCCGGCCCGCGCTGACCGCCGCCACCTATGTCCCCGACCCCTACGGTGCCCCCGGCGACCGCCTGTGCCGCACCGGCGACCTCGGCACGCACCGGCCGGACGGCTCCGTGGAATGGCTGGGCCGGCGCGACTCCCAGGTCAAGCTCCGCGGCTTCCGCATCGAGCTGGGCGAGATCGAACACGCCCTCCGTCAGCTCCCGGACGTCCGGCAGGCGGTGGTCCTGCACCGCACGGACCTGCCCGGCGAACCGGCCCTCGTCGCCTACCTCGTCGTCTCCGGGGCGCAGCGGCCCGGTCCGGAGGAACTGCGCGGCGCCCTGCGGGCCTCCCTGCCCGGGTACATGGTGCCCGCGCGGTACGTCGTCCTCGACGAGATGCCGGTCAACCGCAGCGGCAAGATCGACAAGCGGGCGCTGCCCCTGCCGCCGGCCGAGGCCGACCGCACGGACACCGAGTACGTCGCCCCGTCCGGTGCGGCGGAGAAGATCCTCGCCGAGATCTGGCGCGAGGTCCTCGGCCTGTCCCGGATCGGCGTCCACGACGACTTCTTCCGCATCGGCGGCAGTTCTTTGTCCACCGTCCGCGTGTCCCTCATGGCCGCCGCGCGCGGCCTGCCGGTCTCCGTCGGCGACCTGATCGAGCACCCCACCCTGGCCCGGCTCGCCCGGCACGCGGTCCGGGCGGCGGGCGAGGGCCTGCCGGCCGCCGTCACCTCCGAGGTACGGCTGCGCGAAGGCACCGGGGAGCCCCTGTGGTGTGTGCATCCCACCGGCGGCAGCGCCGCCTGGTTCGTCCCGCTCGCCCGCGCCCTTCCGCCCGGCCGCCCCGTGCACGCCTTCCAGGCGCGGGGTCTGCTCGGCGGCACCGACCCGAGCACCGTGACCGGCATCGCCGCCAACTACGTCGCCGAGATCACCGAACGCGGCGGCACCGGCCCGCACGCCCTGCTCGGCTGGTCCATGGGCGCCAACATCGCGCTGGAGATGGCCACCCAGCTCCACCGGGCCGGACACGCCGTCGCCCCGCTGGTCCTCATCGAGCCCTACCTGCCCAACCCCGCCGCCCGCGCCCGGCTCCTGGGCGTCACCCGGGACCTGCGCGAGGCGCTGCGCCAGCGCGACCGGCTGCGCGACCTGCCGCCCTCCCGGCAGCGCGACCGGGCGAGCGCCGAACTCACCGCCACCCTGCTCGGGGCCGGTATGAGCCCGTCGGAGGCCGCCCTCGTCGAGGGCGCACCGATCGAGGTGTGGCACTCGCTGCTCGCCGCCCTCGCCGCGTACGAGGTCCGCCCGTACCCCGGTCACGTGCACCTCGTGGTGGGCAGCGAGGCCGCGGGGCTGCCGCGCGGCCGGACCATGCCCGGCCTGGACGTCGACTACGACACCTACGTCGCGCGCTGGCGCGAGGTGGCCGGCGACGGGCTGACGCTGCACGTCAGCGAAGGCGACCACATGTCGATGATGGCCGAACCGCGGGTGCGCGGCATAGCCGGCCTGCTCACCGGCATCGAGAGCGCCGGCACCACCCGGACCGCCGGACCCGGCGCCGCCGCCGGACGCGACCGGACGGGAGAGACCCGATGACCACCCACACCCCCGTCTTCACCGAGCGCTACCTGCTCTCCCCCGACATGATCGCCGACCCCTACGGCCACCTCGACGCGCTGCGCGACCACGCGCCCGTCCACTGGAGCCCCCTGCACCACTCCTGGCTCGTCACCGGTTACGACCAGGTGATGCGCTGCCTGCGCGACCCCGCGGTCTCCGCCGACCGGGTGCGGCCCCTGATGGACGCCGTCCCGCAGGGCGCCCGCGAGGACGCCGAGCGGGCCTTCGGGATCCTCTCGCGCTGGATGGTCTTCAACGACCCGCCCGAGCACCGCAGGCTCCGCCAGGTCTTCCAGGAGGCGTTCGCCGCCCGCGCCGTGGCCCGCTACCGCGCCTTCACCGAGAAGGCGACCCGGGCCGTCCTCGCCCGCAGGGCGACACCCGGCCGCACCGGCGACCTCCTGGCCGACGTCGCCAAACCGCTGCCCGCCCTGGTGTTCGCCCGCTGGCTCGGCATCCCGCCCACCGACGGGCCCTCCTTCTGGTACTGGAACACCCGCGTCGCCGACCTCGTCCTGGGCACCGCCCAGGAGGAGAGCGAGTACCGCGCCTCCCTCCAGGCGCTGGTGAGCCTCGACGACTACCTCGGCGCCCTCGTCGCCCGGCGCCGCGCCGAGCCCGGCGACGACCTGATCAGCCAGGTGCTCCGGGAGGGCCGGGTCGGCGACTCGGTCACCGAGGAGGAGTTCACCGGGATGCTCACCCAGATGGCGTTCGCCGGCGGGGAGACCACCAGCAACCTCATCGCCAACACCGTCCTGGCCCTGCACACCCGGCCCGACCAGCTGGCCGCCGTCCGTGCCGAACCCGAACTGGCCCAGGGGGCGGTGGAGGAGACCCTGCGCCTGGACGGCCCGTCCAAGATGTCCATCCGCACCGCCGCCCGCGACCTGGACCTCGACGGCCGCACCCTGCGCGCCGGGGACCGGATCTTCCTCGTCACCGCCGCCGCCAACCGCGACCCGGCCCGCTTCCCCGACCCCGGCCGGTTCGACGTCCGCCGCTCCAGCGCCACCCACCTCGGATTCGGCTTCGGCGCCCACTTCTGCATCGGCGCCGCCCTGGCCCGCCTGGTCGCCGTGGCCGCCGTCCGCACGCTGGTGTGCGACCACCCCGGCCTGACCCTCGCCGACCCCGGCCGTCCCGCCTGGCAGCCCTCCCTGCTCAACCGCGGGCTCACCGCTCTGCCCGTCCACTACTGACCGGCCCCCGGTCCGACGAAAGGCTTCCCATGGCCACCACCCTGACCGACGCCGGCCCACGCCTGTGGGCCCCCGTCCGTCACCGGTCCTTCCGGCTCCTGTGGACGGGGCAGGCGCTGTCCCTGCTGGGCGACGGCTTCAGCGTCGTCGCGTTCTCCTGGATCACCCTCGGCCTGACCGGATCCACCCTCGCCCTCGGCTACGTGCTGGCGTTCCAGGCCGTCCCCCGCGCCCTGTTCACCCTGGTCGGCGGCAGTCTGGGCGACTCGATGTCCCCGCGCTCCCTCATGGTCGCCTCCAGCTGGACGCGGGCCGTCCTGATGGCGGCGGTCGGAGTGGCCGGGCTGACCGGCAACCTGACGGTGTGGATGCTGTGCGCCGCGGCCGCCGCCTTCGGCACCGTCGACGCCTTCTTCCAGCCCGCGCGCGTCTCCGTCCTGCCCTCGGTGGTCGACGACGACCTGCTCACCCCGGCCAACGCGCTGATGGGGGCCGGGGCGCGGACCGCCGCCGTCGTCGGACCGGCCGTCGGCGGCCTCGTCATCGCGCTGACCCAGGCCCCGGTCGCGTTCCTCGTCGACGCCGTCTGCTTCGCCCTGTGCGGCCTGTGCGTGGCCCGCGTCCGCACCCGCCCCAGGGCTCCCCGCGCCGGCGCGGACGGCGCTCCGGAGAAGCAGGCTTCCCTGGCCGCCCGCATCCGCGAGGGCATCACGTACACCACCCGCGATCCGCGGCTGCGGACCGTGGTCGTCCTCGACACCGCCGTCAACTTCTGTTACGCCGGGCCCTTCACGGTCGGCTTCGCCACCCTGGCCGACCAGGTGCTGCGCGGCGGCTCGGCCACGCTCGGCGTGCTCAACGGCTCCCTCGCCGCGGGGGCCGTCCTCGGCACGCTCGCCGGCGGCGCCCTCGGCGGGCGGCCCAGGGTCGGGCTGCTGGTCGCCGCCCTGGCCGGCTGGCTCGGCGCGGGCATGGCGGTCCTCGGCCTGGTGCACAGCACCCCGGTCGTCGTGGCGACCGTCCTCGCCATGGGCTTCGCCATCGGTTTCCAGGGCGTGTTCGGGCTGAGCTGGATCCAGCGGAACATCCCGCAGGACGTACTCGCCCGTGTGGTCTCCGTCGACATGGTCCTCGGTTACGCCGTCGCCCCGCTGTCGCTGATCGTGTGCGGGGCGCTGGCCGGCCGGGACGTCTCCGCGCTGTTCGGGGTGGTGGCCGCGGTGCTCGCCGCGACCGGACTGGCGGTGCTGGGGTCCAGGGCGGTGCGCGAGATGCGCTAGGCGCCCGCCCGGTGCTATTCCCGGAGGGCGGCCGACCGCGCGCACAGGTCCGCGCGGTTGGCCGCCCCCGTCTTGGTGATCAGGCTCGCGATGTGCTTCTCCGCCGTGCGGGGCGAGATGAACAGCCGGTCGGCGATGTCCTTGTTGCTGAGCCGCTCCGCGAGCAGCCGGAACACGTCGAACTCCCGCACGGTCACGCCCTGGGCCCGCAGTTCCCCCGGGATCGAGCGGGTGCCGGTGCGGTGCTGGTGCACCGGGGCGCCGAAGCGGCGCAGCGCCGCCCGGCAGGCGCCGGTGACGGCCGCGACGTCCCGCTCGTGGAAGTGGTGCTCGGCCTGCCGCAGCCAGCCCACCGGATCGCCCCAGCCGTCCTGGTGCGCCGCGTCCGCGATCAGCCGCAGCCCCAGGTTCCGGGCGAGCGGATACGGTTCCGCCGCCGCCAGCGCCGACTCCACCACCGCCACCGCGTCCGGCCCCGAGCCCTCCCGGCCCAGCAGCACGGCGTCGGCGAGCAGCACGAACTGGCGGTTCCACCGCATCCGGGCCGTGGCGGTGGCGGTGATCTCGTCGTGCCGGGTCCGGTCCGCGTCACCGGCGAGCACGTCGAGCAGCAGGACCAGGCCGTGGGTGCCGCCCAGGTGGTACGTGGAGGGATTGTCCGCCTCCAGCGCCTGCACCGCCCGCAGTTCGGCGCGCGCCAGGTCACGGTCCTCCTCCAGCAGCGCGCAGAAGGCGCGGGCCAGGCCGAGGCTCAGCGGCTCCTCCTGCGAACCCGCGCCGTCCCACTCGGTGAACGCCGCCAGCGTCGCCTCCATGGCCGCGCGGTCGGCGCGATGCGCCTCCAGGACGGCCCGCGCCATCAGGACGTACCGCACGACGGGCGCCAGGCGCAGCCGCCGCACCACCGCCAGGCAGTCCGCCGCGGCCGACCGCGCGGCCGCGTGGTCGCCGCGCAGCACCGCGTCCAGGACGAGGATGCCGTCCACCGTGTGCACGACGTTCACCGAGCCGAGCCGCAGCGCCTCCTCGCGGGCCGCCAGCAGGCCGGTGGTGTCGCCCTCGGCGAGCCAGGCGTTGCCGCTCATGCGGGTGGCCGCGTACATGCGCTGCAGCGGCAGCCGGTGCCGTTCCGCCGTCTGAAGAGCCTGCCGGAGCATGTCCGCGGACTCCTCGGGGTCCCGCTCGCGGGCGACGGTGGCCAGCAGTTCCCGCGCCTGGCAGGCGACGACCGGCAGGCCGTGCCGCTCGGCGGTGTCGACCGCCGAGCGGGCCAGCTTCTCCGCGTGCTGGGTGCGGTCCGGGCCCGGAGTGTCCAGGGCGAGGTAGGCGGCCGTGACGTCGACGGCCGCGGCCGTCGCCTCGTCCGGGGCCGCCGCCAGCACCTCGCGGGCCCGGACGACCTGCCGGTTGCCGTCGCTCCACCGGCCCGCGGTGTGGGCCACCTTGGCCAGCCGGCTGTGCAGCGTGGCCAGCCGTACGGCGTTCAGCCCGGCCCCGCCCAGTGCGTGCAGGTCCTCGGCCAGGTCGAAGGCGCGGGCGAAGTCACCGGCCTCGGCGAGAGCCGGCAGCAGGTCCTCGAGGACCGAGGCCCGGGCCTGCGGGTCACCGGCCTCGGCCAGCAGCCCCTCGGCCCGGCTGAGCAGGGTCACCGCCGACCCCAGGGCGCCCGCCGCCAGGGCCCGCCCGCCGGCGTCCGCGTAGAGCAGCCCCGCCTCCTCCCGGTCCCCGGCCTCGCAGCGCAGCCCGGCCGCAAGCGCGCACCAGTCGCCGTCCAGGCCCGGGTGCAGTTCCTCGACGGCCCGCGCGCCGCGCCGTGCCAGCTCCGCGCGCTGCCCCGGCGTCATCTGCGTGAACAGCGCCTCGACGGTGGGAGAGTGACGGAACGAGTACCAGTCGGGGGCGGGCTCGTCGGGGATGACCAGCCGGGCGGCGACGCCCGCGTGCAGATGGCTCAGCAGGGTCCGGTCGTCGACGCCGGTCATGTGCTGGAGGACGGTGAGCGGGAAGCGCCGGCCCAGGACGGCGGCGGCAGACAGCAGCGTCAGTCCCTGCGCGCCCAGGCGGTCGATACGGCGCAGGATGCCCCGGGCCAGCGTGGAGGAGACGTCGCGGCGCAGATCGCCGACCGTGCGCCAGCCCTCGGCGCCCTGCACCAGCGTGCCCGCTCCGATCATGGACTGCAGCAGTTCCTCGACCAGATAAGGGCTGCCCGCGCTGTCCTCCCACAGACGGTCGGGGACCTCCGGCGGCACCTCGTCCGGGCGGTCCACGCCCAGGTGCGCCGCCGTCATCTCCTCCACCTGCGGCCGGGTCAGCGGCGGGAGTTCGGCGAGAGTGGCGGCGCCCCTGCGGCGGGCGGACTGCGCCAGGTCCAGCGCGTCGCTGAAATCGGTCCGTACGGTGGCCAGCAGCAGGACGGGGGTGTAGTCCAGGTTGTCGACGAGATACTCGAGGACGCCCAGGGTCTCGGGGTCGGCGTCGTGCAGGTCCTCCAGCAGCAGGAGTTGACCCTGCCCGCGCCCGGCGGCCAGCAGCAGGCGCAGCACCGCCTCGCCCAGGATCACCATGGAGCTGCTGTCGCGTTCCCCGGTGTCCCATTCCGGTATCAGGCGCCCGAGGACCGGCCGGTAGGGGCCGAGGGCCGCGTCGTCCAGGGGCTCCCCACCGCGGAACAGCGGCATCAGCGCCTCGGTCAGCGGACGGAACGGCACCGCGGGCCCTGTGGTGCTGCTGCGGCCGCGCAGGACCCGCATCCCGGAGCCCAGCGCGCCGCCCACGGCTTCCGCCGCGAGCCGTGACTTGCCCACCCCGGCCTCACCGACCAGGAAGACGACACCGCCCCGTCCCTGTCGCGCCTCGGCCAAGGCATGGTCGATCAGGCTGAGCTGGAGGTCCCGCCCGACGAGGGAAGGCGCATGGGAACGCATGAACGCAGATGATAATCAGGATGTCGGGATCTGGGGCAGACCGCATCGGCGCGGTCACGCGCCGTGAACCTGCCCGGACCCGGACACGAAGCGGTCCGCCGCGCGGGTGCGGGCGCGCCCGCCGGACGCACCGCGGCGCGGACCCGCCCGGCGGGCCCGCGCCTTCACGCGACGTGACGACAGGACGGAGTCAGTTCGGCGCGGAGACCGAGGTGTCCAGCGTGGTGAGCGTGATGACGATGCCACTGGTCAGCACCATCCCGGCCAGGACGCGGGCGCGGGCGCAGGCCCGGTTGCGGCCGGTGAGCGTGATCCCGCCGGCCGCGTCCTGCTCCCCGGCGGGGTTGGCGGCGGAGTCGGCGGCGGTGGTGTTCAGGTGCTGGTCCATCGGTGGTCCCCTTCTGAAGTCCGTACGCGCGTACGGGGCTGGAGGTGGAAGTGCCGTGGTTCTGCGGTGCCGTGCCGGTCAGTGGCCGGGGTGGGACAGGAGCAGGACGGACGGGACGGTGCCGGGGTGGGCGAGGCGCAGCAGCCCGTACCCGATGCCGGACAGTCCGTCGAGCAGTCCGGGTGAGGGAACGTGGTCGGGGGTGGCGCAGCGGTGGCTCTGCGCCTCGACGAGGGCGAGGGCCCGGCCGGCGTGCCGGGCCAGCGGCCCGGCGGCGGCCGGGTCACCCCGTCCGGCGCGCACCGCGAGGGCCTCCAGCGCGCCGAGCGTGCCCTGCCCGAGGCTGAGGTCGGGGCACACGTCGGTGTGTGCCGGCCGGACGGCGGCGGGCGGGCCCGGTACGGGAGGCAGGTGGGCGGCGACGGCCGCCGGCCCGGCGGATCCGCGGGACCACGACGCGTCCGCCGGAGCCGCTCCGGTCTCCCGCAGCGCGGTGTCCAGCAGCATCCGGGCGGCGGCCGTGTGCGCGCCGGCCTCCCGGGGACGGCGGGCGGCGTACCGCAGCAGGGCCCAGGCGATGCCCGCGGCACCGTCGGCGAAACCGGCCGGCAGGCCGGTCGTGGTGGTGGGCACCGCGTCGAGCAGCCGGTCCGCCAGGGCGGACGCCAGCCGCAGCGCCACCGGGTCACCGGTCGCCTCGTGCACGGCGACGGCGGCGGTCAGGGCTCCGGCCGTGCCGCCGCCGAACCCCGGATCCGGTGAGGCGGAGGCGGCGTGCGCGAGGGCGGTGAGCGCGTCGGGCAGGCAGCCGGCCGGCTCCGGGCCGAGCAGCGCCGACAGCCGCAGCACCGCGTACACGATGCCGCCGAGGCCGTCGTACGCGCCGGGGCCGGCCGCCGCGCTCAGTTCGGGATCGTCCGCCAGCGTCTTCAGCAGGGCGGGCAGCGGGCGGATCGCCTCGCGGGCGAGGGCGGCGTACCGGCCCGCTCCGCTCAGCGCGTCCGTGTGCGCCAGGAACAGCGCCACCCCGCAGTAGCCCTGCGCGAGTCCGGCGCCCATCGGCAGCACCGCCCAGTGCGGGCCGGACACCCGCTCCAGGCCGAGCCAGTTGGTCCGGTTCCCGTCCCGCACCGCGCGGGCGGCGATCTCGTCGGCGATCCCGCACGCGGCGGCGAGCAGCCGGGAGGCCTCGGGCGCGACCGCGGGCACCGGTTCCACCGCCAGTTCGGACCGGGGCCGGTCCAGCGGTGACCCCGCGCCCCGTGCCGCGATCGTGGCCGCGATGATCCACTCCTGGTCGTGGCAGTCGACCTCGTCCATCCGGGCGATCTTCTCCCGCACCGCGGTGACGCCCGCCACCGGCAGCAGGCCGGGCAGCCACGTGCCGTCGTCGGTCCGCACCGCGGTTCCCGACGGCCGGTGCGTGAACAGCGGGACGTCACCGCGCCACAGTGCCGCCGTCTCGTGCTCGGCCAGCCGCAGGCGCGCCTCGTCGTGCTCGGACTCCGTCCACAGCACCGCGAAGACCCCCTCGCGGGCGAGCGCGTCGCCGAGCAGCGACGGGTGGGCGGACTCCTCGAGGAGAGTCGCGTACAGGCGGGTGGCGCGGGCGAGGAGCCGGGCGGGACGGTCCGAGCCGGACATCAACGGGCCGTCCTGGCGGAGCAGTTCGTGCCCGTCGGCGGCGAGTGCCGCATAGGCGGCACGGAAGCCCTCCAGCAGCGCGGCCCGGTGGTCGGCGCCCGCCAGGGGACGGCCGGCGGGCAGCGGCTGGTTGAGCGCCGCGGGGCTGAGCAGCGGTCCGCGCACGGCCCGCATGGTGTCCAGGCCGCTGTCGCGCCAGTGCAGGCCCTCGCTCGGGTAGGTGCCGTCGGTGGACCGGCCGAGCGCGGAGATGTCCAGGGCCCCGTGCTCGCCGATCAGCAGGTGCGGCAGCAGGCAGGTGCGGTGCACGGAGGCCCGCAGCGCGTCCGCCGCCGGGTCGGCGCCCGCCGTCATGGACTGCGCGAGCCCGGTGTGCAGCAGTGTCTCGGCGTCCACCAGGACCGGCTGGTCGCCGCAGGCGATGACGTTCTCGTAGTGCATGTCGGCGCCGTCCACCGCGTACAGCAGGGCCAGCAGGGCGCCCTGACGCCGGTAGAAGGCGTCGGTCTCGGTCACCGACCGGCACCACCGGTGCTCGACGAACTCCAGCCAGCCGTAGGCCTCGCGGCGCAGACTGCGCGGGGTGCGCAGGTCGAGTCCGGGTACCTTGGCGTTGAGCCAGCCCACCAGGTCGTCCAGGAGGGCGTGCTGGCCGAGCGGCCGCGGCTTGTAGACCAGCCGCTCCCCGGCGAAGTGCAGGACCGCGACGGAGCGGTTGCCCTCGTGGGCGTCCCCGCGGCCGAGGTCCACGCCGGTGAGCGGTCCCGGGTCGCGCCGGCCGAGGAGCCCGGCGGTCAGGTCCGCACGGTCGGCCGCGAAACGGGCGGCCAGTTCGGCGGTGGCCGCGGTCGCGTCCAGCGCGGTCTGCGCGAGCATCCGGGCCAGTACCGGGCGGGAGGTGAACAGCGCACCGAGGCCGTGCCGGGTGCCGGTGGCGGCGACGAAGGCGTCGAACCGCTCTCGCGGGCCGGCACCGGCCAGCCGTCCACCGCGCCGCGCCGTGTCGAGTTCGTGGACCAGGGTCCGCGCCGCCTGACGGACCAGCTGGTGCGTCAGCCGCCGCGCGAACGCCTCGCGCCACACGGCCGCTTCGGCGTCCGCGGGCAGCAGCCCGGCCAGCCGCGCGGTGGCGGCGGTGACGAGCGGGCGTACGACCGGGGCGAAGACGTCGGGCCCCTCGGCTCCTCGGGTGACCGGTTCCGCCGGCTCCGCGGAGGCGCCGGCCAGGACGGCCTCGGCGTACCGCGCCCAGTCGGGCTTGGCGGCCCGGGCGGCCAGCCGCTCGGCGGGCTCGGCGGCCAGCGCCGCGGCCGTGCCCCGGTCCACACCGAGGTGGGCCAGCCGCAGGGCGAAACCCTCGGCGTCCCCGACGGCCCAAGGGGCGGGGCCGGCGCCGGGGCCGGCGGTCGTCCCGGGCAGGCCGGGGGCGGCGAGCCGTTCCGCGAGGGACAGCGCCGGCGCCCACCACGAGGGCGGGAGGCCGGTGTTCCGGGGAGTCGGGAGGCTGGCGGTCTCAGTCACGAGAACGAAGGTCGCAGACCCCCGGGTCCCCCACATGGGTAAGCGTCCCCCATATTCTGCGCGGCCCCGCCGCACCGGGCACGCCGGACCGTATCCCGATCGGCCGAAGCCGCAGGTCGGCGGTGCGGGCACCGGCCCGGCGCACATGGGTAACGGGGCGCCACGGGACCGCGGACTTCTGCGCGTTCGGCCCTTGTGCCCGCCCGCGGAGTGTGCGCCCGCACCCTCCGCACCCCGCTCCGCGGGGGTACCGACCCCCATGCCCCGTCCCGGGTCTCCCCCGCACCGGCCCCAACACCCCATCCGCAGATCACCGCCGCCGCGCCGGCCCGCCGACGGCCGCCGTGCGACGGGCGGCGGGGCGGTCGCCGGGGAGCGGCCGCCGTCGGGGGCGGCCCGGGCGACGGGAAAGGTGGGGACCGGTTACCGATGCCGGCGCACCCCCGCCCACGGCACGGTGGTGCGCAGTCCCCACCGCAGAACCGGCCCGGAGTGCGCACGACCGGGCGGACGAACTTCCTAGGAGTAGCAGATGGGAGTACCCGTAACCGTCGGCGTGGTCGCCCTCGACCCGGTATTGGAGGCCGGCACCCGCACCACCCTGCTGGCCTGCCCGGACCTGACCGTGTGTGAGCCCGGGGACGCGCGGGTCGCCGTCCTCACCGTGGACCGCCCCGGACCGGCCGAACTCGACATGGTGCGCGCCACCCGCGCCCTGCGGCACAGCCCCGCCGTCGTCCTGGTGGCGGGTTCCCTCGCCTCCGGCGACGTCCTGCACGCCCTGGCCGCCGGGGCCCGCGGCCTGCTGCCGCGCCGGGACGCCGACGCGGCCCGCCTCGGCCACGCGGTGCTGGCCGCCTCCCGTGACGACTGCACCCTGCCGCCCCATCTGCTCGAACAGCTCCTGGACCGCCCGGCCGACGCCCGGCACGCCGCCGGGGGCTGGTCCGACGGCATGCTGTCGGACCGGGAACGCTCGGTGCTGCGGCTGCTCGCCGACGGCCACGAGACGGCCGAGATCGCGCAGCGGCTCGCCTACTCGCCGCGCACCGTGACCACCGTGGTCCGTGACATCACCCAGCGGTTCCGGCTGCGCAACCGCGCCCACGCGGTCGCCTACGCGCTCCGGGCGGGCCTGCTGTGACCGCCCTCCTGACCGCCGCGCCCCCCGTGCCCGCGGCCGGTCCCGCGCCCGCGCCCGTCGTCCTGCGCATCGTGCCCTCGCCCGGCGCGGACCGCGTCCGCTGCGTGGCCCGCCGCGCCGGGCTGGCCTGCGCCCCGGAGCACGGAGGGCCCGGGGTCGTCACCGTCGTCGCCACCACCGACGCCGCCCGGGCCCTGCGCGGCCGGCGGGACACCGGTCCGCTGGTCCTCGTGTGCGACACGGTCGGCCGGCCGGACCTGCGGCTGGCCCTGCGGGCCGGGGCGGTCGTCCTGCGGGCCGCCGACCTCACCGGGGAGAACCTGGTGGCGGCGGTGCGCCGCGCGGCCCACCCGCACCCGAGCATCCCCTACCCGGAGCTCTCCCACCTGCTGACCGGCCGGCCGCGCCCGGAGGACGCGGCGGACGGCGCCGTCCGGCCCACCTTGACGCGGCGTCAGGCCTCGGTGCTGCGCCTCATGGCCGAGGGCCACGGCAACGCGGAGATCGCCCTGCTGCTGCGCTGCTCCGAACACACCGTCAAGAACGTCGTCTACGAGATCATGGCCCGGCTGCAGGCCCGCAACAGGGCGCACGCCGTCGCCCACGCCGTGCGCCACGGCCTGGTGTGATCCGCGGACGTGCGGCCGGCCGCGGGCCTTGCCCGCTCCCGCGGCCGGCCCTGCGCGCCGTGCGGCGGCCGTCAGCCGGGAGGCGCGGGCAGCAGCCGCGGCTCGATCCGCTCCTCCACGGCCCGGTCGCCGTCCCGGAACACCACGTAGGCGCCCTTGTCCCGCTGCTCCGCCACCGCCTCGACCAGCTCGGTGCCGCGGTAGACCAGCCCCACGCCGTCGTCGGTGCAGTGCGCCGCCCCGAAGACGCCCTCGGCGACCAGCCGGTGGGTCAGCGGACGCCGGCCCCCGTCGCTGTCGTAGTGCACCCCGTTGCCGTACGGCAGCAGTCCCAGCCCGTTGGTGACCGGGCGGAGTTCGGGGCCGAAGGAGTCCGTGGTGCCGCCCTCGAACCAGCAGAGAGAACCCGCGCTCACCCCGGCGAGCACCACGCCGGCGCGCCAGGCGCGCCGCAGGATCGCGTCCAGCCCGTGCGCTCGCCACACGGCGAGCAGGTTGGCCACCGAGCCGCCCATCACCCAGACCACGTCGTGGCCGAGCACCGTGCCCTCGACGTCCTCCACGTTGGGCATCGGGAAGAGGTGGAGCGGGGTGAGGTCGAAGCCGGCCACCCGGGCGGCCTCGCCCATCCGCGCCGTGACGTGCTCGGCGTCACCGACCGCCGTGCCCAGGTAGAGGACGCGGGGGCGTCTGCCGTGCACACCGGAGAGATCGACCGCGTGGTGGACCAGGGCGTCGAAGAGGACCCGGGTGCGCGCGCCGACGCGATGACCTCCGGAGGTGGCGACGATGGTCGGTTCCGGAGCGGTCACGCCGATGATCTTAACGTGTCAACTCTCGTGCGAAGGTAAGTTCTTGGTGAGGGCATCGCGATCCCGGCACCTCTGCGGCCCCGACCGTGCGCCGACACCGCGGCACGACGGCGGGGACCGGTCCGGTGGACCGGTCCCCGCCTCGTTCGCCGTACGCCCTCAGGGCGTCCGCAGGGCCACCGCCGCCGCGTACCCCGCCGGAACCAGGACGTCCCGGACGCTCCACCCCGGTGCCGGGGAGGTCGGCAGCGGCCCGGTGCCCACGTAGTCCAGCGCCGGATCGCGCACCAGACCGGTGCCCAGGCCCTTCAGGTAGGCCTCCTTGCGCACCCAGGCCCGGGTGAACGCGGCCGGACGCCCGTGCGCGGGCAGCAGCGCCAGTTCGTCCGCCTCCGCCGGGTGCAGCGCCGACTGGGCACCGAGCACCGCGCGGTTCGTGGCCAGCCCCTCCACGTCGACGCCGACCGGCGCGGGGGCGAGCGCCACCAGCACCAGGTCCCCGCTGTGCGACAGGGAGAAGTGCACCCCCGGGGTGCGCAGGACCGGCCGTCCGTGCGGTCCGCCGCAGCCGGCGCACGGTTCCCGCGCCAGCGGCAGCGCCTCGGCGCGTACGCCGAGCAGCAGGCTCAGCACGTCGCGCAGTGCCGCGTGCGCGACCACGTACGCGGCCCGGTCGCGGTCGTGCCGGAACGCGCGGGCCCGGGCCCGTTCCTCCGCGTCCAGCAGTTCCCGCGCGTCCCGCAGCGCGCGCTCGTCCTGGGCCCCGACACGGGCCAGGTACAGCTCCAGCGGTCCCCGCAGGACCCGGGGGTTCGGCGCCCGCGTCCGGTGCCGCAGTCCGGACAGGTCCAGCTCGGCCGGGCACAGCAGCCCGGACGTCGGCGGCGGGGCGTGCGCCGGCGGGTCCAGGAGCCGGCCCGCCCGTGGCTCAGGCATCTGCCCCGGCCAGCCGGCGGCGCAGGCTGAGCGGGCGCATGTCCGTCCAGATCTCGCCGATGTGGTCCAGGCATTCCTGCCGGCCGCCCCGCCTGCCCTCCGGGTGCCAGCCGGCGGGCACCTCGCGGTCCGCCCGCCAGATCGAGTACTGCTCCTCGTCGTTGCGCACCACGAGGTAGACCTCGTCGGTGTCCGGACGGGCCTCGTCGGCGCCCGCGCCGGTCGTGGGGTCGGGTTGCGTCATGGTGTACCTCCCGCAGGTGTGGGGCCGGCCGCAGGTCGGGGCCGACGCCGACAGCGTGCCGGGCGCCCGCCCGCCCCGGGCAGGGACGAACGCGCCGAGCCCGTGGCGCGCGTTGCTGCCGGATCTTCTCTGGTGCCGTGCCGCCCCGGCGCGGGACGGTGCTGTCCTGCCGGGGAGCCCGGCGTCCCGGCGGCGGCCACCGCCCGGCCGAGCGCCGTGCGGCCCTCCCGCGGCACCCCCTTTCCGGAAGGAGCACGTGATGTCGGACGAGCACGCACCGGTCCTGCTACCGGGCGGAGGCTGGCGGCTCTGGGAGGAGTTCGCGCTGCGCGGCCCCGGCTTCCCCGCCGACGGCGTGCTGCGCCTGGCACCGCCCGGACTGGCCGAGGGCGCCGACAAGTTCGGTCCCGGCACCGACCTGTCCGGACCCGAGTGGGACGCCTTCAGCGAGGAACTGTCGGCGGCGGCCGTGGAGACCGCCCGCCACCTCCAGCGGATCGCCGGCCTGCCCCGGTTCCAGGCGGCACTCGCCTGGCAGAACCCGGCGGTGCTGCGCACCGGCATCGCGCCGTTCCTGCGCTGGACGCCGGGCGTGGACAAGCGCAGCAGCATGCCCCGCCAGCGCGAGGAACTGGTCGCCCACTACTGGCAGCGGTTCTGCGTCAAGAACGACACCATCGGCTTCTTCGGCCCCGTCGGCTGGGGCCGCTGGGACGCGTCCGCGCCGGGCGCCGTCACCGTGGACGCCGGACGGGACTTCCTCGCCGCGCAGGAGGTCTACTTCTCCGGCTGGGCCGTCGACGCCCTGGCCAAGGTGCTCGCCGAGGACGAGGAGCTGATGCGGTGGATCCCGCCGCGCCGGATGTCCTTCGTGCGCTGCGAGGGCGGCACGGTACGGGTCCCGGGACGGCCCGCCCAGCCCGTCGGGGAGCTCGAGCAGGCCGTCCTGCGGCTCTGCGACGGCACCCGGCACACGGCCGCCATCGCCGCCGAGCTGGATCTCGATCCCGACGCGGTCGCCGGCACCGTGGGGGAACTGGTCCGCAGGCGCTGGGTGGCACGGCGTCTGGAGGTGCCCGCCGCCACCCACCCGGACGTGGCCCTGCGCCGGATACTCGAGCGCGTGCCCGACGGGGCCGCCCGGGACCGGGCCCTGGCCGGGCTCGCCGTGCTGGAGCGCGGCCGGGACGCCGTACGCGCCGCCGGGACCGACGCCGCCGCGCTGACGGCCGCGATCGGAGCCCTGGAGGCCGACTTCGCGGCCCTCACCGACAGCGAGGCCCAGCGCGCCAAGGGCGCGCGCACCGCCCCCTGCCGCGGGCTGGTGTACTCGGACGCCCGGCGGTCCGCGACCGCCACGGCCGGGCCCGCCCTGCTGGAGCACCTGGAGCCCCTCCAGCTGTGCCTGACGGCGGCCCGGTGGATGACGAACCGCTTCGCCGACGCCGTCCGCGCCCGTCTGCGGACCGTCCACGCCCGCCTGAGCGCCGGGGGCACCCCGGTGGACCTCGCCACCCTGTGGCTGCACACCCTGCCCTCCCCACACCCCGACGCCGGCGACCTGATCGACGCCGTCCAGTCCGAACTGCGCGCCAAGTGGGCCCGGGTCCTCGACCTCCCGCCGGACGCCCGCCGCGTCCGCCTGACCACGGCGGAGCTGGCCGACCGGGTACGCCGCGAGTTCGACGAGCCCGGCGACGGCTGGTCCCTCGCCCGCTACATCAGCCCCGACGTCCTGGTCGTCGCCGAGAACGCGGACGCCCTCGCCCGCGGCGACGTCGGTCTCGTCCTCGGCGAGATGCACTGCGCGCTCAACACCATGGGCGCGTCCCTCTTCGTCCACCAGCACCCCGACCGCGACCGGCTCGTCGCCGAGACCACCCGCGACTTCCCCGCGCCCCGCCTGCTGCCCACGCTGCCCAAGGAGCTCCCCCTGAAGTGGTCCACCCGCAGCCGGCCCTCCCTGGACCGGCCCGAGGACCACTTCGTCACCCTGGTCGACCAGACCGGCGACCCCTACCGCCCGAACTCGGTGCCGAGCGCGGACGTCCTCGTCGAGGACCGGGACGGCCGGCTGACGGCCGTCCTGCCCGACGGCACCGTCCACGACGTCCTCGACGCCTACGCCAACACGCTCACCCAGCGCGTCATGGACCGCTTCACCCTCCGCCCCGAGGGCGAGCACACCCCGCGCATCACCATCGACCGCATGACCGTGGCCAGGGAGACCTGGCGGCTGCCCGTCGGGGAGGTCGACTTCGCCGACGACAAGAGCGAGGCCGCCCGGTTCGTCCGCGCCCGGCACTGGCGGCGCCGCCACGACCTGCCCCGCTTCGTGTTCGTCGTCTCCCCGGCCGAACCCCGCCCGTTCTACGTGGACTTCGACAGCCCCGTGTACGTCACCATCCTCGCCAAGGCGGCCCGCCGGCTGGCCCGCAAGGATCCCGGGGCCCGCCTGAAGGTCAGCGAGATGCTGCCGACGCCCGAGCAGGCCTGGCTCACCGACGCCGAGGGGCACCGCTACACCTCCGAACTCCGCTTCGTGGCCGTCGACCTGACGGTCACGGGCACCGGCAGCGGGGAGGCGTGATGCGCACCGTCGCCGACGACCTCGCCGCCCACGCCGCACGTCACCCGCATCGCGTCGCGCTGGACACCCCCGCAGGCCCGGTCACCCACGGCCGTCTCGCCGCCCGCACCGACGAGTTCGCCCGGCTGCTGCGCGCCCACGGCGCCGGACCGGAGACGGTGTGCGCCGTAGCCGTGGAGCACGGCGCGGACGCGGTGGCCGCGATGGCGGCGGTCATCCGCTGCGGGGCCGCCTTCCTCACCCTGGACGTGACCCAGCCCCGCGACCGGCTCGCGGCCTTCGTCCGCGGCGCGGGCGCCCGCCTGCTGCTGACCACCTCGGCGCACGCCCGGACCCTGGACGCCGGGCTGCCCGTCGTCCTCCTGGACCGGCCCGCCGCCGTCCCGCCGAACGGCCCGGCGGAGCCGCCCCCGCCGGTCGACCCGCGCGCCCTGGCCTACGTCAGCCACACCTCGGGAAGCACCGGCGAACCCAGCCCCGTCCTCGTCGAGCACCACGCCCTCGACGCCTACCTGCGCGACACCGCCCGCGCTTTCGGCCTCGGCCCGGGCACCGTGGCCCTGCAGACGGCACCGCTCGGCTACGACGCCTCCCTCCGGGACACCTTCGCCCCGCTGCTGGCCGGGGCCCGCCTGGTGATCGTGGAACGCTCCCGGCTGCTGCGGCCCGCCGACTTCGTCCGCACCGTGCGCGAACACCGGGTGACCGCGCTGCTCAGCACCACCCCCTCCTTCCTCGCCCACCTGGCCGGACAGCCGGGCCTGGCCGACCCGCTGGCCGGCGTCGCCCTGGTCGCCTCCAGCGGCGAGTCGCTGCGCCCCTTCCTCGCCGCCGGCGGGCGGCGGACGGTACCGGGCACGCTGGTCAACCAGTACGGCCCGACCGAGTGCACCATGACGACCACCCGCCACGTCGTCCCCGCCGAGCCCGACACGACGGCCGACGTGGTCGGCGCGCCCCGGCCCGGCACGGTCGTCCGGGTGCTCGACGCCGATCTCGCGCCCGTCCCCGACGGCACCGTGGGCGAGGTGTACATCGGCGGCGCGGGCGTCGCCCGGGGCTACGGGGGGCAGCCGTCCCGCACCGCCGCGTGCTTCCTGCCCGACCCCTACGGCCCGCCCGGCGCCCGCCTCTACCGCACCGGGGACCTCGGACGGTGGGGTCCGCGGGGCCTGACCTACGTCGGCCGCACGGACCGGCAGGTCAAGATCCGCGGACACCGCGTGGACCCGGCCGAGATCGAGGGCGTGCTGCTGGCCCACCCCCGTGTCGGCGGCGCCGTCGTCACCGCGCACACCGACGACCGGGGACGCACCTACCTGACCGCCCACGTCACCGGTGACCTGACCGCCACGGCGGACGCGGAACTCCGCGCCCACCTGGCCCGCTCCCTGCCACCGCACCTGATGCCCCGCCATTTCCGGCGCCACGCCGCGCTGCCGACCACCCGCGGCGGCAAGACGGACCGCCGCCTGCTGGTCGCCGGGAGCGCGCCGTGACCGCCACCGGCCTGCGGACGGCCGCGGCGGGCGCCCTGCCCGGCCCCGCCGACGTCGCCGCGGCCGCGGCCCGCATCGCACCGTACGTCCGCCGCACGCCCCTGCTGCGCGGACCGGTGCCGACGGCCTGCGGTCCGGAACTGCTACTCAAGGCCGAACACCGCCAGCACGGAGGCTCGTTCAAGATGCGCGGAGCCGCGAACGCGGTCCTGGCGCTCGCCGCCGGACAGGTCGTCACCGGCTCCTCGGGCAACCACGGCATCGCCCTGGCCCGGCTCGCCCGCTCCCTCGGCATCCGCCTGACCGTCGTCCTCGCGGCGGGCGCGGACCCCGCGAAGACGGCGGCCATGCGCGCCCTCGGCGCCGAGACCGTCCGGGTGGGCGGCGGGGTCGCCGAGCGGGAGGAACGGGCCCGCGCGCTGGCGCGGGAGACCGGCGCCACCCTGGTGCCCTCCTCGGACCACCCCCTGGTGGTCGCCGGGCAGGGCACCGTCGGCACCGAACTCCTCGCCGACGCCCCCGGCACCGAGACGGTGTACGTCCCGACCGGCGGCGGCGGACTCCTCGCCGGCGTCTGCCTCGCCGCCGCGGACCACCCGGTCCGGATCGTCGGCGTCGAACCGGCCCACGCGGCCCGCTACGCCCGCTCCCTGGCCGCCGGCCACCCGGTCCAGCTGCCGCCCTGCGCCACCGTCGCCGACGGCCTGCGGGGCCAGCGGCCGGGGCGCGTCCCCTACCCGATCATCCGGGACCGCGCCGACGACCTGATCGCCGTCGGCGACGCCGAGATCCTCGCCGCCGCCGCCCTGCTGCACCGCCTCGGCGTCGACGCCGAACCCAGCGGTGCCGTCGCACTGGCCGGAGCCCTGCGCGCCGGCCGCCGGGAACGGGCCGTGGCCGTCGTCTCCGGCGGCAACACACCCGCCCGGCTGCACGCCCTGCACCACACCGGCACCCCCGCGTCCACGGGAACCCCCGTGGCGACCACCACCACCGAGGAGCACACGTCATGACCGAGAACTCCGCCACCGCCACCCGCACCGCCGACCTGCTCGTCGACATCTTCCGGGACGTGCTCGCCCTGCCCGACCTGACCGAGGACACCGACTTCTACGAGGCGGGCGGCGACTCGCTCACCGCCTTCCAGATCACCGGCCGCCTCGAGGAGGTCCTCGGCGCGGAGGTGCCGGTCTCCCTGGTCTTCGCCTACCCCACCCCGCGGGACCTGGCCGAGGTCGTCGACGCCGACTACGGCCGCGTCTGACCGCCGGGACCACCACCGCGCCGCCACCGTTCCCCGGTGCCGGCGGGGCCACCCGTACGGGAACGGGGAGCCGGCCGGCCCGCACGCCCGCCGCCGGCCTCCCCGTCCGCCGTGGGAGGGCCCCGACGTTTCCCCCGCCCCGCCCGTCCCCCGCGCCCGCAAGGAGAGCCCCGCCATGACCGAAGACCTCGTACCGTCCCTCGGCCGCTGGCGCCTGTGGGAGCAGTTCGCGCTGCGCGGCCCCGGCTTCCCCGCCGACGGGGTGCTGCGGCTGGCCCCGGCCGGACTGGCCGAGGCCGCCGACAAGTTCGACGCGGAGGCCCCGCTCGACGGCGCCCGCTGGGAGGACTTCTCCCGCCTCTTCGCCGAGGCCGCCGTGGAGACCGCGCACACCCTGCAGGACATCGCCCGTACGCCGTCGTTCCGGGAAGCCGTGGCCTGGCAGAACCGGCCGGTGCTCACCTCGGGCATCACGCCGTTCCTGCGCTGGACGCCGGGCGTGGACAAGCGCAGCAGCATGCCCCGCCAGCGCGAGGAACTGGTCGCCCACTACTGGCAGCGGTTCTGCGTCAAGAACGACACCATCGGCTTCTTCGGCCCCGTCGGCTGGGGCCGCTGGGACGCCGCGACGTCCGGTGCCGCCCTCGGCACCGGGTCCGGGCTGATCGCCGAGTCCACCGTCTACTGGGCGAGCTGGGGCATCGACGCGCTCGCCAGGACGCTGGACGCCGACCCGGGCCTGCGGGAGTGGGTCGCCCCCCGGCGGGTTCCCTTCGTCACGGTGGACGGCGACCGCGTCCGTGTGCCGGGCAGGCGGCCGGTGTCGGTGCCCGCCGGGACGGCGGCCGTCCTCGCCCTGTGCGACGGCGTCCGCCCGGCGCGGGCGATCGCCGCCGCGCTCCCGGACCACGACGTGCCCGCCGTCCTCGCCGACCTGGTCGCCCGCCGCTGGGTGGCGTGGCGCCTGGAGGTCCCCGCGGGAACCCATCCGGACCGGGACCTGCGGGCCTGGCTGGAGACCGTCGGCGCGCCCGGGCCGCGCGCGCGGGGGCTCGCCGCGCTGGACCGGCTGGAGGAGGGGCGCACGGCGGTGGCGGCCGCCCGTGACGTGGAGTCGCTGGTCGGCGCGCTGACCGCTCTGGAGCGGGATTTCACCGAGCTGACCGACACCGCCGCCGTACGGGAGAAGTCCGCGTCGACCGCGCCGTGCCGGGCGCTGGTCTACCACGACTCGCGCCGGTCCGCGACGGCTCGCCTCGGCCCCGAGGTGCTGGAGGCGCTGCGCCCGCTGCGGCTGTTGATGGACAGCGCCGGATGGCTCACCTCACGGCTCGCCGCCGCGCTGCGCGGCGGTATGCGTCCGGTGTACGAACGTCTCGCCGCCGAGGGCCCGGTGGACCTGGCCGCCTTCTGGTTCGCGTGTCTGCCGGTGCTGCACGGGCCGGTGCGCGCCACCGCGTGCGAGCTGCAGGAGGAGTTCGCCGCCCGCTGGCGGCGGATCCTCGCGGTCCCGGCCGGCGCCCGCCGCGTGGACGTCCGCTCCGCGGACGTCGAGGCGGCGGTGCGCGAGGAGTTCCCCGGCTCCGGCGGGTGGACGGCGGCGCGCTACCTCAGTCCGGACATCATGATCGCCGCCGACGGCACCGAGGCGGTGGCCCGCGGCGACTTCACCCTCGTCCTCGGTGAGCTCCACCTGGCCGCCAACACGCTGGGCGCCTCCCTCTTCACCCATCAGCATCCGGACGTCGGCGAACTGCTCCGTCTCACCGACCGGGACCACCCCGGCCCGCGCCTGCTGCCGCTCCTCCCGAAGGAGCACCGTGCGCGCCTGTCCACCCGGGTCCGGCACACGCTGATCCGGCCCGAGGACTATCAGGTCGCCCTGACCGACTTCACCGCGGACCCCACCCGTTCCCGTGCCGTGCGCAGCGCCGACGCCGTCGTCGAGGAGCAGGGGGGCGACCTCGTCGTGCGGCTCCCGGACGGTGCGCGGTTCCCGGTGACGGACGTCTTCTCGCACGTCCTGACCACCCTGTCGATGGATCTCTTCCGGCTGCTGCCGCAGGAGGACCACACCCCGCGCGTCACCGTCGACCGGCTGGTGGTGGCGCGGGAGACCTGGCGAGTGCCCGCGGCCGGGGCCGGCTTCGCCGACGACAAGGACGAGGCCCGCCGTTTCGTCCGTGCCCGCCGCTGGCGCGCCCGGCTCGGCCTGCCCCGTTACGTCTTCGTCGTCTCGCCGACGGAGTCCCGGCCGTTCTACGTCGACTTCGACAGCCCCGTGTACGTCACGATCCTCGCCAAGGCGCTGCGCCGGCTGGCCCGCCGCGATCAGCGGGGCACGGTCACGTTCACGGAGATGCTGCCCACCCCGGAGCAGACCTGGCTCCAGGACGACGAGGGACGCCGCTACACCTCGGAACTCCGCTTCGTCGCCTTCGACACGGAAGCGGACTGACCGAGGGGACTTCGACTCGGCGGCCTTACGGGGGGGCCGGGTATAACGCCGCGTTATCGCCAAGTGTTACTACCGCCGTCCGGCGAGCCTCGGGAATGCTGGGCCGTGTCCATGACGAACCGGTGCCTCATGAGGGCGAGTTCGTCATGGTGCGGCCCCTCGGGCCGACGACCCCCACACCCACACGTCCACCCGGCGTGTCTTCCGAATCGAGGAACCTTGCGCATATCAAGGCTGATGCCCGCTCTCGCCGCAGCAGCGGTCAGCGTCCTCGCGCTTCTCGCCCCCAACGCCGCCGCGGCTCAGGCACCGGCGCCTCCGGTCACCAACGCTCCGCAGCCCATCATCGGTGGCGGGTACGCCGGCAGCGGCCCATGGGCCGCGCGGCTCTTCTCGAACGGCAGAGAGACCTGTTCGGCGACGATCATCGCCCCGACCTGGATCCTCACGGCCAAGCACTGCGTCAGTGGCGGCGGACTGTCGTTCCGCATCGGCAGCCTGGACCAGCACAGCGGCGGCACCCTCGCCAATGGCGTCCAGACCTACACCCACAGCTCGGACCTGGCGCTCGTCCGCCTCGACCGTTCCGTGTCGGCGACCTACGCGCGCCTCGGTCAGCCCGGCACCGTGAGGGTCGGCCAGTCCGTGCAGGTGTACGGCTGGGGAGCCACGTCCCAGTGCGGCTCCGAGGCCACCTGCCAGTCCCGGTACCTCAAGGTCGCCAACGTCACGGTCACGGGCGGGTGTTCCGACGCGTACGGTGGCTCCGCCATCTGCGCCCGCCGGGGTGACGGCATCACCGCCGGCGGCGACTCGGGCGGCCCGATGATGGCGAACGGCGTCCAGGTCGGGGTGGCCTCCACCAGCGACCGCCAGACCACCACGGCGTACACCAACGTGACGGCGTACCGTTCCTGGATCCAGTCGGTCGCGGGCGTCTGACCCGTACCGTCCGCCCACCGGGCGCCGGGCCCCGCACCACGTCGTGGTGGGGGGCCTCCGTCCGTTCCCCCACGGGCGCCTGCGGCACCGGGGACGCGGAGCGTGTTGCCCGACCGGCCGTCCCGGGCACCACGAAGCCGTAGGATCCAGTGATTCGTGGGGGTGGTCATGCGCAGGCAGCGTCCCGGCACACCGACGCTCGAGGAGGTGGCCGCGCTCGCCGGTGTGGGGCGGGGCACCGTGTCCCGCGTCATCAACAACGCGGCGGGCGTCAAGGATTCGACGCGCCGTGCCGTGCAGCGCGCCATCGCCGAACTGGGGTACGTGCCGAACCTGGCGGCCCGTTCGCTGGCGGGCCGGCGCGCCGACGCGGTCGCGCTGGTCATGACGGAACCCGACTGGCGGCAGTTCGGCGAGCCGTTCTTCTCGGAGATCGTCCGGTCCGTCGGTGACGCGCTGACCGACACCGAGGTGCAGTTGCTGCTCACCCTGGTGCGCACGGACGCCGAGCGGCGGCGTCTCGTGGAGTACGCGCGCGGGGGCCGGGTGGACGGCGTCATGCTGATGTCCGTGCACGCCGAGGACGCGCTGCCCGACATGCTGGCCGAGGTCGGGCTGCCCACCGTCCTGCTGGGGCGGCGCTCCGGCGACGAGGCCGTGACCTACGTCGACGCGGACAACGCCGGCGGCGCCCGCAGCGCGGTGGCCCACCTGCTGGGCCTCGGCCGCCGCTCGATCGCGACCATCACCGGCCCGTCCGACATGTACGTGGCCCAGTGCCGGCTGCGCGGTTACCGGGAGGCGCTGGAGCGCGCGGGCGCCGAGAGCGACGCCGCCTGGACCGCAGAGGGCGACTTCTCCGCGGAGAGCGGGCACCGGGCGATGGCCGAACTCCTCTCGCGTGCCCCGGAGATCGACGGGGTCTTCGCCGCGTCGGACACCATGGCCGCCGGCGCGCTCAACGCCCTGCGCGCGGCGGGACGCCGGGTGCCCGAGGACGTGGCCGTGATCGGCTTCGACGACTTCCCGCTCGCCCAGCACACCGACCCGAAGCTGACGACGGTACGTCAGCCCCTGGAGGACATCGGCCGGACGATGGTGCGGCTGCTCCTGGAGGAGATGGAGGAGCCGGCCGTGGCCTGGCGGCACGTCATCCTCCGTACGGAACTGGTGCTCCGCGACTCGGCCTGAGCCGTCTTCACCACCCGCCCCCTGCCGGGCCGGCGCTCCCGCCGAACTGTTTCGGGAGCGCTCCCGAAGTCCGGCCCCCGTTGTGGATCACCTCTCCTGCCTGCGGTTTCGAAATCTCTTCGACGGTTTCCCACGCACAGGCTTGTCAGGGACATGGGTAGCTTCTACAGTCCCGTCCCGAACCACCAATGGGAGCGCTCCCATTCACATGGGGAGACGGGAGCGCTCCCGCCGGTCGGCCCCGCACCCTCTGGAGAGGTCCCCCACATGCGACGGTTACCGCACCACATCCGCGCTCCGCACGGTCTGTTCGCCGCGCTGCTCACCGCTCTCGCCGTGGTCGTGGCCCTGATGACCGCGACCGCGCCGGCCCAGGCCGACACCACGATCTGCGAGCAGTACGGATCGACCACCATTCAGGGGCGCTACGTCGTCCAGAACAACCGCTGGGGCACCAGTGCCACCCAGTGCGTCACCACGACGGAGACCGGCTTCCGCCTCACCCGGGCCGACGGCTCGGTGCCCACCAACGGCGCCCCGAAGTCGTACCCGTCGGTCTTCAACGGCTGCCACTACACCAACTGCTCGCCGGGCACCCAGCTCCCGGCGCGGATCAGTGGCATCTCCTCCGCACCCAGCAGCATCTCCTACGGCTTCGTCGGTGACGCCGTGTACAACGCCTCGTACGACATCTGGCTGGACCCGACGCCCCGGACCGACGGCGTGAACCGCACGGAGATCATGATCTGGCTCAACAAGGTGGGCCCGATCCAGCCGATCGGCTCCCAGGTCGGCACGGCCACCGTGGGCGGCCGCAGCTGGCAGGTGTGGTCGGGCAGCAACGGCTCCAACGACGTGCTGTCGTTCGTCGCGCCCTCGGCGATCAGCGACTGGAGCTTCGACGTCATGGACTTCGTCCGGGAGACCGTCGCCCGGGGCATGGCGCGGAACGACTGGTACCTGACGAGCGTCCAGGCCGGTTTCGAGCCCTGGCAGAACGGGGCCGGGCTCGCGGTGAACTCCTTCTCCTCCACGGTCGACACCGGCGGCGGCACCCCCGGCGACCCGGGAGAGCCCGGTGGCCCGGCGGCATGCACCGTCTCGTACGACACGAACGTCTGGCCGGGCGGCTTCACCGCCAACGTCACCGTGCGCAACACCGGTTCGTCCGCCGTGGACGGCTGGGAGCTCGCCTTCACCCTGCCCTCCGGGCAGCGCGTCACCAACGCCTGGAACGCGTCCGTGACCCCCTCCTGGGGCGCCGTCACGGCCCGTCCGGTGGACGGCAACGCGCAGATCGCGCCCGGCGGGAGCCAGAACTTCGGGTTCCAGGGAACCTACAGCGGCTCCTTCGCGCGGCCGGACGGCTTCCGTCTGAACGGTACCGCCTGCACCAGCGCGTGACACCCCGGGTCGCCCCCCAGCCCCCTGCCCGTCCGGTCGGCGCCCGTCCCCGGACGGGCAGGGGTTCCACCCCCTGCGCACCGCACCTCTTGGACAACCGACTACCGGCACAGGAGATCCCATGGCCTTACGCAGCAGATTCGTCTCCCTGGCAGCGGTTCTGGCCACCCTCCTCGGAGGGCTCGGCCTGAGCTTCCTGTGGCAGAACGACGCCGAGGCACACGGTGTCGCGATGATGCCCGGCTCGCGCACCTACCTCTGTCAACTCGACGCCGTCACCGGCACCGGCGCGCTGGACCCGTCCAACCCGGCGTGCCGGGACGCGCTGAACGAGAGCGGCGCCACGGCGCTGTACAACTGGTTCGCGGTCCTGGACTCCAACGCCGGTGGCCGGGGCGCCGGTTACGTCCCGGACGGCACGCTCTGCAGCGCCGGCGACCGGTCCCCGTACGACTTCTCCGCCTACAACGCGGCCCGCGCCGACTGGCCCCGGACGCATCTGACGTCCGGAGCGACGATCAAGGTGCAGTACAGCAACTGGGCGGCCCATCCCGGCGACTTCCGGGTCTACCTCACCAAGCCCGGATGGTCGCCCACCTCCCAGCTCGGCTGGGACGACCTGGAGCTGATCCAGACCGTCACCAACCCGCCCCAGCAGGGCTCCCCCGGCACCAACGGCGGTCACTACTACTGGAATCTGAACCTGCCCTCCGGCCGCTCCGGTGACGCGCTGATCTTCATGCAGTGGGTGCGTTCGGACAGCCAGGAGAACTTCTTCTCCTGCTCCGACGTCGTCTTCGACGGCGGCAACGGCGAGGTCACCGGTATCGGGGACGCCGGCCCCACACCGGACCCGACCCCCACGGACCCGCCCCCGCACACCGGTGAGTGCATGGCCGTCTACGAGGTGGTGAACTCCTGGAACGGCGGCTTCCAGGGCTCGGTCGAGGTGATGAACCACGGGACCTCGCCGCTCAACGGCTGGGCCGTCCAGTGGAAGCCCGGCTCCGGGACCCGCATCGGCAGCGCGTGGAACGGCTCCCTGTCCACCGCTTCCGACGGCACGGTGACGGTCAGGAACGTCGACCACAACCGGGTGGTCGCCCCTGACGGGAGCACGACGTTCGGCTTCACGGCCACCTCCTCGGGCAACAACGTCCCGGTGGGAACGATCGGCTGCGTGACTCCGTAGCCGGTGAGGCGAGTGACACCCGCTCCCGCTGCCGCGCGGGAGCGGGTGTCCCCCCACTCCTGTCTCCGGGGCCGTGGACAGCGTGTTCCTGTCTCCGGGGCCGTGGACAACGTGTGCCCTCGCGCCGTGCGCCCTGGCCCGGCACGTTTTCGCCGGCGCGGGCGGGCCGGCGCGGGTCGACGGAGGATCACCCACCGGTCTCGGCGGGCCCTCTCCGTGCCCTCTTCGAGACCCACCTGCAACGCTCCGTACCGCACGTTCCGGGCCGCCCCGCCGTCACAGTCACTGAAGTGGGTGTCGACCGACGAGGGGGCACGGACGATGACGTGGCACGGGACACGACGGCCGGCAGGAGTGCTGCTGGCGCTCACAGCGGCCGGCGGACTGCTGATCGGCGGGTGCAGCGCGGGAGGCACCAGCGACTCCAAGGTGGGCGGCGCCTCCTACGACCGCCCGGGCGGCGACTCCGCGCCGCTGCCCGCCCCCGGCCGCAGCGGGGGTCCGGGCGGGCGGTACGACGGTGAACCGCGCGGGGGCGAGCAGGACTCCCGCGGGGTCGCCCCCGATCCCGACCACCTGTCGACCTTCGCCCTGGACGTGGACACGGCCTCGTACGGCTACGCCCGCCGCACCCTCGCCGACGGCCGGCTGCCGGACCCCTCGACCGTCCGTCCGGAGGAGTTCGTCAACAGCTTCCGGCAGGACTACGAGCGTCCCGGCGGCGACGGTTTCACGGTCACCGTGGACGGCGCCCGCACCGACGAGGAGGACTGGTCCCTGGTCCGCGTGGGCCTGGCCACCCGGCCCGCCGGTGAGGACGGTGAACGGGCGCCCGCCGCCCTCACCTTCGTCATCGACATCTCGGGGTCGATGGCCGAGCCCGGCCGTCTCGACCTCGCGCGGCGATCCCTCGGCACCATGACGGACCGGCTGCGCGACGACGACTCGGTCGCCCTCGTCACCTTCAGCGACGAGGCCGAGACCGTCCTGCCGATGACCCGGCTCGGCGGCAACCGGGGCGAGGTCCACGACGCGATCGACGGTCTGGAGCCGACCGACTCCACCAATGTCGGTGCCGGGATGGCGACCGGGTACGAGACCGCCGTGGAGGGGTTGCGCGAGGGCGCCACCAACCGTGTCGTCCTCGTCTCGGACGCCCTCGCCAACACCGGGGAGACCGAGGCCGACGCGATCCTGGAGCGCATCGCGCAGTCCCGCCGCGAGCACGGCATCACGTTGTTCGGTGTGGGCGTCGGCAGCGACTACGGCGACGCCCTCATGGAGCGGCTCGCCGACAGGGGAGACGGCCACACGGTGTACGTGTCCGACGAGGGCGACGCCCGTGAGGTGTTCTGCGAACAGCTCCCGCGCAACATCGAACTGGCGGCCCGTGACGCCAAGGCGCAGGTCGCCTTCGACCCGGAGACGGTCGCGGAGTTCCGGCTCGTCGGCTACGACAACCGCCGGGTCGCCGACGAGGACTTCCGTGACGACCGCGTCGACGGCGGCGAGGTCGGCCCCGGCCACACCGTCACCGCCCTGTACGCCGTACGGACCCGCCCGGGGGCCGAGGGGCACCTCGCCACGGCGACCGTGCGCTGGCTCGACCCCGGCAGCCGCACCCCGCACGAGGAGACGGGCGCTGTCGAGACAGACGGTCTCGCCGACTCCGTCTGGCGCGCGCGGCCCGGTCTCACGGTCACCGCGACGGCCGCCTACTTCGCCGACGCGCTGCGCTCCCCCGGCCACCGCTACGGCGCCCTGCCCGGTGCCCCCGCGCTGGGCGAGCTGCTTGGGCGCGCCGGTTCCCTGGCGGACCGCACCGGCGACAAGGACGTCCGTGAGCTGGCGGAGGCGATCCGCGCGGCGGAGCGGCTGGGCTGACCCCGGCCCCTTGACCCATCCTTACGCACCGGTAAGTTGACTCCAGAGTAAGTAGGCAGGCCAGCAGCCAGCACGAGAGCACCAGCCGCGACCGGGAGCCGTCATGGGCGTACGCAAGGATCTGAAACGGGCGAAACGACGCGCCGATCTGGCGGGACGGACCAGGGTCGAGACCGTCAGGGACGAGCGGGGCGTCGTGCGCGAGGCCCGTACGGCGGCCCTCGCCGCGCGGCAGACCACCGGCAGCACCGCCGACATCCCGTTCACCAACGCGACCGAGGCGCCCGACGCGGTGGTCCTGCGCCGCGAGCGGCACGGCGCCTGGCACCCGGTCACGGCGGCTGCCTTCGCCCATGAGGTCACCGCCGTGGCCAAGGGCCTGATCGCCGCCGGCCTGGAGCCGGGCGACCGGGTCGCGGTGATGTCCCGCACCCGCTACGAGTGGACGGTCCTGGACTTCGCGATCTGGTCCGCCGGCGGCCAGAGCGTGCCGGTCTACGCCACCTCCTCCGCGGACCAGGTGGAGTGGATCGTCCGTGACTCCGGCGCCCGGTACGTCGTCACGGAGACGGCCGGGAACACCGCCACCGTCACCGCCGGCACCGCCGCCCTCCCGGCCGGCCCGCGCCTGTGGGAACTGGACGCCGGTGCCCTCGACGACCTCACCGCACTCGGCGTGGACGTCCCCGACGAGGAGGTCACCGAGCGTCGTACGGCCCTGACCCCCGGCACCGTCGCGACCGTCTGCTACACCTCCGGCACCACCGGGCGGCCCAAGGGCTGCGTCCTCACCCACGCCAACCTGTACGCCGAGGCCGCGAACACCGTGGAGCTGCTGCACCCGATCTTCAAGGAGGTCACGGACCAGGTCGCCTCGACCCTGCTGTTCCTCCCGCTCGCCCACATCCTCGGCCGCACCCTGCAGATCTCCTGCCTGATGGCCCGCATCGAGATCGGCCACAGCCCGGGCATCAAACCGGACGAACTGCGACCCAAGTTGCGGGCGTTCCGCCCGACGTTCCTGGTGGGCGTCCCTTATCTGTTCGAGAAGATCCACGACACCGGCCGGGCCACCGCCGAGAGGATGGGCCGCGGAGCGTCCTTCGACCGAGCCCACCGCGTCGCGGTCCGCTTCGGCGAGGCCCACCTCGACCGGTTCCTGGGCCGTGGAAAGGGCCCCGGTCCCGGTCTGTACGCCGCCTGGGCGCTGTACGACCTGCTCGTCTACCGCCGGGTCCGCAAGGAACTCGGCGGGCGCCTGCGGTACGCCATCAGCGGCGGCTCCCCGCTGGAGCGGGACCTCAACCTCTTCTTCTACGCGGCCGGGATCATGGTCTACGAGGGCTACGGCCTGACCGAGACCACCGCCGCCGCGACCGTCGTCCCGCCGCTGGGCCCCCGTCCCGGCACCGTGGGCCTCCCAGTGCCCGGCACGGCGGTCGGGATCGCCGACGACGGCGAGGTGCGCATCAAGGGCGGCATCGTCTTCGGGTCGTACTGGAACAACCCGGCCGCCACGGACGAGGTGCTCGAAGACGGCTGGTTCACCACCGGTGACCTCGGTTCCCTCGACGACGACGGCTATCTGACCATCACCGGCCGCAAGAAGGACATTCTCGTCACCTCCGGCGGCAAGAACGTCTCCCCCGCCGTCCTGGAGGACCGTCTGCGCAGCCGGCCGCCCGTCGGGCAGTGTCTCGTCGTCGGCGACAACCGGCCCTTCGTGGCCGCGCTGATCACCCTGGACCCCGAGACGGTCGCCCACTGGCTGTCGGTGCGCGGGCTGCCGGCCGACACCCCGATGTCCGAGGTCGTCCGTGACTCGCGGATGCGCGCCGACGTGCAGAAGGCCGTGGACTACGCCAACGAGGCCGTCTCCCGCGCGGAGTCCATCCGCGCCTTCGCCCTGGTCGAGGGCGAGTTCACCGAGGAGAACGGGCTGCTGACCCCTTCGCTCAAGGTCAAGCGGCAGGCGGCGCAGGAGGCGTACGCGGACCGGATCGCGGCCCTGTACGTCTGACCCCGCCTGACCCGCCCGCCCCGCCCGGCCGCCGGCGCCTCGGTCGGCGCAGGTATCCGCGCAAGCGGGGGATCTCGCACGCCTCATCGCGGGCGCGGTGGACTTCGCCGGCGCGCACGGCGCCCCGGCGATCGAGTCGTGCCCCCCTCGAGAACGGCGACGCACGGGTCGACCTGACGATGGCGTACGCCGGGGTCCGCAAGAACTTCGACCGGGCCGGGTTCACCCACGCCACCTGAGGCACCAGCAGACGTTAGCCCCCGGGGTGCCTTCGGGCACGGCGCGACGGTCCTCGAAGACGGAGGCGGGCGGACGTCGATGGTCATGTGCCCACGATGCCCCGCTTCACGGGACCCCGCCGGGCCGTTCGGCGCTCAGTGCGGCGCGCGCAGGTACCGGGCACGGACGCCGAGTTGGGCGAGCAGCAGGACCGGGAAGAGGAGCCGCCAGGGGCCGGCCGGCGCGGCCCGGGTCAGTGAGCGCAGGGTGAGCAGGACCCGCCCGTCGTCGTCCCGGTGCACGACGAAGGCCTCCTCCCCGCTGACCGGATGCCCCCACCGGGTCCCATAGGCGAAACCGCACCGGTCCGCGGTGTCCACCACCGCGACGACCTCGACCGGTTCCCGGACGGCGAACCGCCCGAGGCCCGCCGTGATGGTGTACCGGCCACCCTTGCGGACCTCCGGGCCGCCTCCGTCGGCGGGGACGACGGTGAAGCCGCTGCGCCGTTTGACTTCCCATCGGGGCACGGCGTCCCGGACGGCGGTCCAGGTGCCTTCTCCCCGTCCGACCGTCACGGTGCGCTCGAACCGGCGGAACCCGGGCGGGGACGCGGGCCAGAGCGGGGCGTCCGGGAAGGTCGCCCCGCGGTCGGGGTAGCTCAGGCCGCCGTCGTCACCCATGCGTGCGCGCCGTCGGGTCCAGGAAGTCCGCCAGACCCGCGAGGAGGCGGTCGACGTCCTCGTCGTCGGTGTACGGGGCCAGCCCGATGCGCAGGCCACCGGTGTCCCCGAGGCCGAGGCGGCGGGAGGCCTCCAGCGCGTAGAAACTGCCTGAGGGCGCGTGGACGCCGCGCTCGGCGAGGAAGCGGTAGGCGTCCTTGGTGCGGTGGCCTTCGAGGGTGATCAGCAGCGTCGGCGTGCGCCGGGCGGCGCGGGACCGGACGGTGACCCCGTCGAGGGCCGCGAGGCCCTTCTCGAGCCGGTCCCGCAGCAGGGCCTCGTGCTCCTCGATCAGCTCGAACGCCACGGCGAGCCGTTCCCGGCGGCTGCCGCCCCGCTGCCCTGCCAGGCCGGCCAGGAAGTCGACGGCCGCGCGGGTGCCCGCGAGGAACTCGTAGGGCAGCGTGCCGAGCTCGAAGCGCTCGGGAACCGCGTCCGAGGAGGGCAGCAGCTTGTCCGGCCGCAGCGTCCGGAGGAGCTCCGGGCGTGCGGCCAGGACGCCGTGGTGCGGGCCGAGGAACTTGTACGGGGAGCAGACGAAGAAGTCCGCGCCGAGCGCCTCGGTGTCGACGTGCGCGTGCGCGGTGTAGTGCACGCCGTCGACGTACAGGAGGGCTCCCGCCTCGTGGACGGTCCGCGCGATCTCGGCGATCGGGGGGATGGTGCCTATCAGGTTCGACGCCGCGGTGACCGCGACCACCCGGGTGCGCTCGGAGAGCTGTGCGCGGATGTCGTCGGCGGTGAGTTCGCCGCTGTCCGGGTCGAAGTCCGCCCGGCGCACCGTGGCGCCGGCCCGTCCGGCCGCCTGCACCCAGGGGCGGATGTTGGCGTCGTGGTCCAGCCGCGTCACGACCACCTCGTCGCCGGGGGACCACCCGGCGGCGAGGGTGCGGGCGAAGTCGTAGGTGAGCTGGGTGGCGCTACGGCCGAAGACGATGCCGGCGGGGTCGGCGCCCAGGAGGTCGGCCATCGCGCGGCGGGCCTCGACGACGACGGTGTCGGCGTTGCGCTCGCCGGGCAGGCGCTCCCCGCGGTTGGAGAGGGGCCGGGACAGCGCGCCGGCGATCGCCTCGATGACGGGCAGCGGCGTCTGGGTGCCGCCGGGGCCGTCGAAGTGCGCGGTACCGGCGGCCAGTGCGGGCACCTGGGCACGCAGTGCGGTGAGGTCGTACGTCACGGGGTTTCCTCTCGGTGCGGGCCCGGGGTACGGGTGCCGGTGTTCCGGTCAGGTGGGTGAGCCGTCGGCCGCCGGTTCCGCCGGCGGGTCGGTGAGCTGCTCGCGCAGATAGTTCCAGACGACCGCTATCAGCGCGGCGACGGGTACCGCGAGAAGGCTGCCGACGATGCCGGCCAGGCTGCCGCCCAGGGTCACCGCCAGCAGCACGACGGCGGCGTGGAGCCCGAGACCGCGGCTCTGGATCATGGGCTGGAACACGTTGCCCTCGAGCTGCTGCACCACGACGATGATGACCAGCACGAGCAGCGCGTCCATCAGTCCGTTGGACACCAGCGCGATGAGCACCGCGACCAGTCCGGCGAACAGGGCGCCGATGATGGGGACGAACGCGGACACGAAGGTCAGCACCGCCAGCGGGAGCACCAGCGGTACGTCGAGGATCCACAGGCCCAGGCCGATGAGCACGGCGTCGATCAGGCCGACGAGCGCCTGGGACCGCACGAACGAGCCCAGGGTGAGCCAGCACCGCTCGACGACCACCGGGACGTCGGTGGCGAGCCGGCCGGGGAGCTGGCGGCGCAGCCAGGGCAGGAAGCGCGGGCCGTCCTTGAGGAAGAAGAACATCAGGAAGAGCGCCAGTACGGCGGTGACCACGCCGCTGAAGACGGTGCTCACCCCCGTGACGGCGGTGGTGGCGATGGACCCGGCGCTGTCCTGCAGGCGGGAGGTGGCGGTGTCGAAGGCGTCCGCGATCTGGGCGTCGTCGATGTTCAGCGGCGGCCCGGCGGCCCACTCGCGCAGCTTCTGGACACCCTCGACCACCCCGTCCCCCAGCCTGCCGGACTCCGACGCGACGGGTACCGCGATCAGCGCCACGGTCCCGGCGGCCACCAGCAGGGACAGCACGGTCACCAGGGACGCGGCGACCGCCGGTGCCAGGCCGCGCCGGCGCAGGAAGCGGGTCGGGGGCCAGGTGAGCGTGGTCAGGAGCAGACCGACCACGAGGGGCCAGACCACCGGCCACATCCGGCCCAGCAGCCAGAGCACCACGGCGGCCGCCAGCAGGACCAGCAGCAGCTCGGCGGAGACGCGAGCCGAGGTACGCAGCGCGGCGCGGGTTCTCCCCGCGTTCAGGGTGGCAGACATGCAGGCACCTTACGGGGCCCGCACGCACCGGTGATTCCCCGGGATCCCCGCACCCCGTGCGGGTCCGCGGACGACCGGGCCGGGTGGGGCAGGTGGGGAACCGGTGTGAGAGCCCTCCTCACGGCGTCCCGCTCCGGAAGGGACCTGCCACCGAACGTCCCGTTCTCCCTGCCTCGCGCGGCTACGGCGTCTTCGTCAACCACCCCGGGGCCGTGTCCTTCGAGATCGGGTCCGAGTCCGTCGGCCAGGTCCAGTTCAGCGTCGAGGACCAGTCACTGGAGTACTACCTCGCCGCCGGACCGACCCCCAAGGAGGTCCTCGGCCGCTACACGGCCCTGACCCGACGCCCCGCCCTGCCCCCGGCCTGGTCCTTCGGCCTGTGGCTCAGCGCCTCCTTCACCACGTCGTACGACGAGGGGACGGTGACGTCGCTCGTCGACGGCATGGCCGACCGCGGCATCCCGCTTCCCGTCTTCCACTTCGACTGCTTCTGGATGCGCGAGTACCAGTGGGGCCTCCCCCTGTACGTCCGCGAGGGTGCCGTGCTGCCGCTGGCCGGCGACGACTCACGGCCGGACGGCGACCGGCTGGACGGCCCCGTCCTGCTGGTGCATCCGCCGGCCGGGCCCGGCGGCACGGCCGAGGTCACCGTGGAACGTCGCGGCCGGGCTGCCGGCCGCGACGTTCCGGGTCCGACGGGACGACGACGTCCTGCGGGTCACGGCGTCGGGGTCCGACCGCCCGTTCACGGTGCGCGTCGCGGGCGGGGCGGAGGCACCGGGCACGGGCCAGGTGTCGGTGCCGCTGCGGTCACCCGGTCACGTCCCCGGATGACTGCCGGGGACGTGACCCGGACCCGCCAGGGGGGTCGGTGAGAGGGCCGCGGGTTCCTCACCGGCCTCCAGGAGGGTGTCCGCGGCGCCGACGATCAGCGGGTCCGGCTTGCCCATCGCCTCGTGGTCCTTCGTCGGGTAGTCGCAGCGGTCGAGGAGGCTGCGCATGGCCTCGAGCCTGCCCCGGCGCTTGTCGTTGTTCTTCACGACCGTCCAGGGCGCGTGGGGGGTGTCCGTGGCCCGGAACATCTCCACCTTGGCCTTGGTGTAGTCGTCCCACCGGTCCAGCGAGGCGAGGTCCATCGGCGACAGTTTCCAGCGTCGCACGGGGTCGACCTGCCGGATCGCGAAGCGGGTGCGCTGTTCGGCCCGGGACACGGAGAACCAGAACTTCACCAGCATGATGCCGTCGTCCGTGAGCAGCCGCTCGAACATGGGCGTCTGCTCGAGGAACTTGCGGTACTCCTCGTCCGAGCAGAAGCCCATGACCCGCTCGACCCCGGCACGGTTGTACCAGGAGCGGTCGAAGAAGACGATCTCCCCCCGGGCCGGCAGATGGGCCACGTAGCGCTGGAAGTACCACTGCCCGGCCTCCCGCTCGGTCGGCCTCTCCAGGGCGACCACGCGGGCACCGCGGGGGTTCAGTCGCTCCATGAACCGCTGGATGGTGCCGCCCTTGCCCGCCGCGTCGCGTCCCTCGCAGACCACCACGATGCGCTGGCCGGTGTCCTTCACCCACCGCTGCATCTTCAGCAACTCGATCTGCAGGATGCGCTTGGTCCGCTCGTACTCCGCCCTGCGGATCTTCCGGTCGTAGGGGTGGTTCTCCCGCCAGGTCTCGATCGGGGTGCCGTCGGCGTCGAGGAGCACGGGACGCTCCGGGCGCCGGTCGTCCACCTCCAGTCCGTGGAGCAGATCGTCGCGGGTCGTCCCGGGTGCCGCCGCCCCGTCCTTGGTACGGCCCTCCGACGTGTCCGAGTGTTCGGCCGTCACGTGGTCTCCCGCCTCTTCGGTGCGCTGGGGTCTGTCGTCATGCTGTCGTCATGGTGCCGTCTGCCCCGCGACGCCCTCCTTAGCAGAAGCGTATGCCTCTTGGGTGTTTTGCGGTGATTCGTTCTGGACGGAACGGGAGACGTGCCCGGCGAACGGTCGCTCAGCCGAGCAGCAACTGGACGAGGGCCACGGACCCGATCGTGACGATGAGGGTTCGGAGCACCGCGGGACTGAACCTGCGGCCCGTCCTCGCCCCGAGCTGGCCGCCGAGGGCGGAGCCCGCCGCGATGAGCGCGACGGCCGTCCAGTCGAAGTCGGCGACGAAGAGGAAGACGGTCGCCGCGACCGTGTTGACGATCGCCGCGAGCACGTTCTTCACGGCGTTGAGGCGTTGCAGCGGCTCGTCGAGGAGCAGACCCATCAGCGATATGTAGAGGATGCCCTGGGCGGCGGCGAAGTAGCCCCCGTAGACGCTGGCCAGCGTCAGGCTGGTGAACAGCGGCCATCCGCCGTCGCGCCGGGCGGGGCGTCCCTGCGGCGGGCGGCGGCCGCGCACCTTCTTGCCGATCAGGGGCTGGAGGGCGACGAGGACGAGGGCGAGCCCCACCAGGATCGGCACGATGGTCTCGAACGCCTCGGCGGGCAGGGCGAGCAGGAGGGTGGCCCCCGCGAGCGCGCCCAGCGCCGCGCCGATGCCGAGCCTGCGGACGCGGCGGGCCTGGCCTGCGAGTTCCCGCCGGTAGCCGATGGCGCCGCTGACGGCGCCTGGGACCAGGCCGAGGGCGTTGGAGACCGTGGCGGTGACGGGTGACAGACCGGTCGCGAGCAGAACGGGGAAGGCGACCAGCGTCCCCGATCCGACGACCGCGTTCAGGGCACCGGCGCCGACGCCCGCCGCGAAGACCCCGAGCATCTCCGGCGGCGTCATGCCGTGGCTCCGGTCGCCTCGGGGTCGGGTGAGGCGTGCGGCCGGCCGGGGCCCGGGGAAACGTTCATGGGAGGACGCTAGCCCGCGGACGGTCCGGCCGGCGCCGCAGGGTCCCCGCCCGGCGACACGCCGACCCGGGGCAGGCCTCGCGGCCGTACCACCGGGTCGTCATGTCGCCATGTCGTCGCGGACGCGGGACGTTCTAGGCCGCGCGGTCCGCGGCCGGCTTCGGCCGCGGCCTGCGGCGCGGTGCTTCACCGGTGCGCCGCCCCTGGGCGGTGCGGTCCTGTGCCGGGCGCTCCCCCGTGGCGCGGCCGCGCTGCGCGGTCCGGCCCTCGGCGTTGCGGGCCTGCCCGTCGCCTGCCTGCTTGGCACGGCCCTGGGCACCGCGGCCGCGGCGGCCGCGGGACGACGAGGACGCGGCGCGGCGGGGGCGCTCCACGACCGGCGCCGCGATGACGACCGGGACACCCGAGGGTTCCTGGGCTCCCGTGATGCGGCTCAGCTCCGCGTCGCCCGACCGCACCTGGGTGATGCGCGGGGTGATGCCCGCCTGTGTCATCAGCCGGCTGAAGTCGCGCCGCTGGTCGCGCGTCACCAGGGTGATGACGCTGCCGGACTCGCCGGCACGGGCCGTGCGGCCGCCCCGGTGCAGATAGTCCTTGTGGTCGCTCGGCGGATCGACGTTGACGACCAGGTCGAGGTTGTCGACGTGGATGCCCCGCGCCGCGACGTTGGTCGCCACCAGCACCGTCACCTGCCCGTCCTTGAACTGGGTGAGGGTCCGGGTGCGCTGGGGCTGCGACTTGCCGCCGTGCAGGGCGGCCGCGCGCACACCGCTGTTCAGCAGGTGCTTGGTCAGCCTGTCCACCGCGTGCTTGGTGTCGAGGAACATGATCACCCGGCCGTCCCGTGCCGCGATCTCGGTCGTCGTCCGGCGCTTGTCCGTGTCGTCGACGTGGAGCACGTGGTGCTCCATCGTCGTAACCGCGCCCGCGGACGGGTCGACGGAGTGGACCACCGGGTCGGTCAGGTAACGGCGTACCAGCTGGTCGACGTTGCGGTCGAGGGTGGCGGAGAAGAGCATGCGCTGGCCGTCGGCCCGCACCTGGTCGAGCAGCCTGGTGACCTGAGGCAGGAAGCCCATGTCGGCCATCTGGTCGGCCTCGTCCAGCACGGTGACGGCGACCTCGTCGAGTACGCAGTCACCGCGCTCGATGAGGTCCTTGAGCCGTCCGGGCGTCGCGACGACGACCTCCGCGCCCGCCCGCAGGGCACTGGCCTGCTTGCCGATCGACAGCCCGCCGACGACGGTGGCGAGCCGGAGCCGCACCGCGCGTGCGTACGGCGTCAGCGCGTCCGTGACCTGCCCGGCCAGCTCGCGCGTGGGGACGAGGACCAGGGCGAGCGGCTTGCGCGGCTCGGCGCGACGACCCTCCGTGCGGGCCAGCAGCGCCAGCCCGAAGGCGAGGGTCTTGCCCGAACCGGTGCGGCCCCGGCCGAGTACGTCACGGCCGGCGAGGGAGTTCGGCAGCGTGGCCGCCTGGATGGGGAACGGCACCGTCACGCCTTCGTGGCCCAGCGTGGCCAGCATCTCCGCCGGCAGGGCGAGTTCGTCGAAGGCCTGTACGGCGGGGAGCGCGGGGGTGCTCGTCACCGGGAGGGCGAACTCACCGGTGACCGCGGTCCCGCGGCCCGGGGAGCCCTTGGAGCGTCGCTGCGCTCCGGCGCGATGGGCTGCGGCGCCCGTGCGGCCGCCGCCCTTGGAGAAGCCCTGTCCGCCGGAGCGGGCGCGGGCCGTTCGGTTGTTCGCGCGTGCCTGTGTCAAGTGGAACCTTCCTTGATGTGGCACGTATCAAGGAATGTCCGCCGCAGTGGTACAACGCAGGGAATTGCAAGAACGAGCCGGAGATGAAGTGGTCACGTCTGCTGTTCCGCCCGGTCCATGGGACGAGACCCCTGAAAAGCAGCGAACCGGAGCCCACACCTTCCGGTGCCGACCCCAGCTGCGACGTAGACGTCGGTATGGCGTAGGGACGGTGTCTCCGGCCCTGCGACTTTTTCGATTACCACGGCTACCACTGAGATCGACAGTAGCACGGCGCGATCGGGCCCGTACAGGCGGTCTCCCACCGCCCGGAGGCCCGCGGCGCCCCGGTGGGCGGGCTGCTCGGCCCGGTGGGCCGGGGCGTGTGGACCGACCGGTCCGCGAGCAGCAGGCCGGCGAGGCGGAGCCGGCCCGGTCCCGCCGGTCGTCAGAAGGCGTAGCGGACGTCGAGCCACGGGGCGTGGCGTGCCACCAGGTCGCGCAGATCCGCGAGGGCGTGGCGTTTGATGCCGGCGCGGTAGCGGAGGTTGAGGGCGCCGTTCTGGGAACGCTTGGTCTCCTGCGCGGCGGGCTGCCACAGCACCTCCTCGCCGCGCGGGTGCCAGCGGAGGTTGACCTCGTGCAGGTCGGCGTTGTGGGTCAGCATGATGACTTCCGCCCGCGCCTGCCGCTTGACGCGCTGCGGCAGTACGTCGTCCATCTGCCGCAGCAGTTCGGCCCAGGCCTCGTGCCAGCCGGGGCGGACGACGACGGGTGAGAGGTTGAAGTGCACCTCGTACCCGGCGTCGAGGAAGTCCGCGGCGGCGGCGATCCGCCGGTCGACCGGGCTGGTACGCAGGTCCAGCAGGCGCGAGTCGTCGGCCGGCATCACCGAGAACCGGATCCGGGTGCCGCCGCGCGGGTCGAGTTCCAGCAGGTCCGGGTTGACGAATTTGGTCGCGAACGACGCCTTCGCGGTGGGCCAGTCGCGGAAGGCGCGGACCAGGTCGGCGGTGTTGTCGCAGACGAGGGCGTCGACGGAGCAGTCGCCGTTCTCCCCGATGTCGTACACCCACGCCTGGGGATCGCACTGGTTGGGCTCCGGCTTCGGGCCCTGGGCGGCGACATGACGTCCCAGGTGGTCGATGATCCGGTCGATGTTGGTGAAGAGGGTGATCGGGTTGGCGAAGCCCTTGCGGCGGGGCACATAGCAGTACACGCAGGACAGGGCGCAGCCGTTGGACGGTCCCGGGGCGATCCAGTCGGCGGACCGGCCGTTGGGCCGGATGGTGAGGGTCTTCTTCACGCCCAGCACCAGTGTCTCGCGCTTGACGCGCATCCAGCGGTCGGCGCTGCCCTCGTTGCCGTGCAGCTCGGGAATGCGCCAGTGGGAGTCGACCTCGATCAGCCGGGCCCCGGGGAACCGGGCGAGGATCTGCCGGCCGCGCGGGGAGACGACGGCGGCCGGTTCGGCGTGGATCTCCCGGACGGCGAGGAGCCTGCGCGCCTGCGCGGAGTCGCGGAAGGCCGGGCCGGACCGGGGCGGCTCGGCCGGCGGCTCCCGCGACAGCTCGTCGAGGCCGAAGAGCGGCTCCTGCGGGCCGTGGGACGGGGAGGAGTGGTGGCGCATGTCCTGACCGGCTGTTCGGACGGGGAGGCGGTGTGGGTTCCGTCGGCCGGTTCCGGCGGAACCCGGCCATTCTCCCCACTCTACGGCGCCGGGGTGAGGAGTCGCGGCTCACCGGACCGCGGGTCCTCACCACCGGCCCGGCCGGGCCGCGCCCGGACGGCCCGCGAGCGCGTCGGTGGCCGTCCTGGCGGTTCCGGCGTGGTGGGTCTCAGGACCGGGTGGGGTGGGTCTCAGGGCCGGGTGGTGAAGCGTTCCCAGACCCGGTGCGAGCCCAGGAGCTCGCGGACCCGCTCGAGGACGGCGGTACCGGAGCCCGCGACGACGACGCCGGGCGCGTCGGCGGGTACACCGGCCGCCGCGAGGGCCGTCTCGCCGCCCGCCCACGCGCCGATCGCCTTGCCGTGCCGGAACGCCTCCGCCAGCAGCTGGTCGACCCGCGGGTCCGACGACGCCTGCCGGGCCGCGGGCGCGCCCCTGCCGTCGCGCACGCCGGGCGCGTCGCCGCCCACGGCAGGCGGACCCGCCAGCAGGACGGCGTCGAACTCGACGGAGCGCGCGGTGACGTAGCTGCGCTGTGCCGTCAGCGCGCCCGCGCCGGAGCCGAGGGTGCCGCCGGTCGGTGCGACGACGAGGGGAACCATGCCGGCCTCCAGCACCGCGTCGCGTACCGCGTGCACCCCGTCCAGGTCGCCGTCCGGGGCCGTCAGGATCCCGATGACACGACCGTCCACCGGCCAGGTCCCCCCGACCTGGGAGAGCGCCGGGCTGGGCTCGACGTCGGCGAGCGGCACGGTCGGCTCCGGGGCCGGCAGTCCGAGCCCTTCGGCGACGCCGGCGCACAGCTCGGGGTCGATGTTCGCCAGGACCTGGAGGGTCCGCACCCTGATGGCCTCTTCGTAGCACTTGCCCAGCTCGAAGATGTAGGCGCCGATGATGTGCTCGCGCTCCACCGGGCTCATGCTCAGCCAGAAGCGGCGGGGCTGGCTGAAGTGGTCCGCGAAGGACTCCGGGGCCTCGCGCACCTTGGACCCCTCCGGAACGCGCACCGGAGTCTCGATGTACGCGCTCATGTCCGCGCCGGCGGTGAACGGGCAGCCGCCGTCGAGGGAGTTGGGCCGGTAGGGCGCCACGCCCCGGTGCACGGCGGTCTGGTGCATGCCGTCGCGGAGCATGTCGTTGACCGGCGCGTGCGGGCGGTTGATGGGCAGCTGCGGGAAGTTGGGCCCGCCGAGGCGGGTGATCTGGGTGTCCAGGTACGAGAACAGCCGTCCCGCGAGCAGGGGGTCGTCGGTGACGTCGATCCCGGGCACGAGGTGACCGACGTGGAAGGCCACCTGCTCGGTCTCGGCGAAGAAGTTGGACGGGTTCCGGTCGAGCGTCATCAGCCCGATCGGCTGCACCGGCGCGAGTTCCTCGGGGACCATGTTCGTCGGGTCCAGCAGGTCGATGCCCTCGAAGGTCTGGTCCGGTGTGTCGGGGAAGGTCTGGATGCCCAGTTCCCACTGCGGGTAGGCGCCCGCCTCGATGGCGTCGGCGAGGTCCCGGCGGTGGAAGTCCGGGTCGTTGCCGTTGATGAGCTGCGCCTCGTCCCACACCAGGGAGTGCACGCCCAGCTTGGGCTTCCAGTGGAACTTCACCAGCGTCGTGCCGCCCTCGGCGTTCACCAGGCGGAAGGTGTGGACGCCGAAGCCCTCCATCATCCGGTAGGAGCGCGGGATGCCGCGGTCACCCATGAAGAAGAGGGTGTGGTGGGTCGCCTCGGTGTGCAGGGACACGAAGTCCCAGAACGTGTCGTGGGCGCTCTGCGCCTGCGGGATCTCCCTGTCAGGGTGCGGCTTGGCGGCGTGCACGACGTCGGGGAACTTGATGGCGTCCTGGATGAAGAACACCGGGATGTTGTTGCCGACCAGGTCGAAGACGCCCTCGCTGGTGTAGAACTTCGTCGCGAAGCCGCGGGTGTCACGCACGGTGTCGGCGGACCCGCGTGAGCCGACCACGGTGGAGAACCGCACGAACACCGGCGTTTCGACGTCCGGGGCGAGGAAGCCGGCCTTGGTCACGGAGGACGCCGTGCCGTAGCTCTGGAAGACCCCGTGTGCGCCCGCGCCGCGGGCGTGGACCACGCGCTCCGGAATGCGCTCGTGGTCGAAGTGCATGATCTTCTCGCGCAGGTGGTGGTCCTGGAGCAGTACGGGGCCGCGCGGACCCGCCTTGAGCGAGTGGTCGGTGTCGTACAGCCGTGTTCCCTGCGCGTTGGTCAGGTAGCTCCCGGACTGGGCCACCCTCGCCTGATCGGCGCCGGTCGGTTGACCGGTGGGCGACACGGTGTCCGGGCCGCTCTGGTCCGGCTTCGGCGGCAGCGGTTCACGGGGTTCTGTCGGCTCGGCCACGGTGGGGGGCTGCGGGCCCGGCCGGCCGGGAATCCAGTCGGCCGGGGCCGAGGCGTCTCCCTGCAGGCTTTCGGTGATCTTCTTCGCGGCCCGCTTGACGGGGTTGGCCTCGCTCATGAGGGGTGACACTCCTCCGCTTCAGACCGGCCACGACGGAGTGGCCGTACGTTCGGTTGCCGACTGCGGCCGCCCCGACGACACAAAGGGGTGAAAAGGGCACCGGGCACCGCCAACGTCTCACGGCGCGAACGCCCTCGCAGCGAGCGCGGCCCGATGGGGTGAACGTCCCGCCCCGAGGAACCCACGCTCCGCGCTTCCCCCCTCTCCCCCGCCGGATCCGGCCGCTCAGCCCGCGTACCCACGGCTCGCGAGTCAAGGCACGGGGATTCGGCACGGAGCGCGCCGCGGTCGCGGCCCCGCCCGTTCAGAGGGTGATCGCGTCCGCCGCCGGATTCAGAACAACTCCCCCTGCTCGGCGGAGCCGGCGCGGCGGGTCCGGCGGCGCGGCCGGGGGCCGCGCGCGGGGTTCTCCTCGCCGAACAGCGGCTCGGTGCCGTACTCGTCCGGCTCGGCCGGCACCACGACGGGGCCCGGCCCCACGTTGAGGCACAGCGGGGCCTCGCAGTCGAAGTCCCCGGGCGTCATGTCCGTCCAGTCGCGTTCCCGACGCTCACTCACCGACGCTCCGCTCCCCGTCCACCCGGCCAGGTTATCGGCCGCACGGCGTTCCGCGGGCGGCGTGCGGCGGAGCGCCACGCGACCAAGAGACGTAGGTCACACCGCCGTTGCGGTCACACAGGGTGCCGCCGGTCCGTCAGCGCAGCCGGCCGGCGACTACCGGCCCGGCCAGTTCGGGTGAAGACCCGCCGGCCCTCACGGGACGGCCGGTACCGCTGCGTCACGAAGCCCTGTCAGGACTCCGTGCGCTTCGGCAGACGCCAGCCGGGGCGCACGAAGTGGCAGGTGTAGCCGTCCGGGTAGCGCTGCAGGTAGTCCTGGTGCTCCGGTTCGGCCTCCCAGAAGGGGCCGGCCGGCGCCACCTCGGTCACCACCTTGCCGGGCCACAGCCCGGACGCGTCGACGTCGGCGATCGTGTCCTCGGCGACGCGCTTCTGCTCGTCGTCGAAGTAGAAGATGGCGGAGCGGTAGCTCGTCCCGATGTCGTTGCCCTGCCGGTTCCTCGTGCTCGGGTCGTGGATCTGGAAGAAGTACTCCAGGATCGTGCGGTAGTCGGTGACGGCCGGGTCGTAGGTGATCTCGATCGACTCGGCGTGGGTGCCGTGGTCGCGGTAGGTCGCGTCGGGCACGTCACCGCCGCTGTACCCGACCCGTGTGGTCAGCACGCCCGGGAACGTGCGGATCAGCTCCTGCATGCCCCAGAAGCAGCCGCCCGCGAGCAGCGCCTTCTCCTCGGTCCTCGTCATCTCGTGCCGCCCTTCTCCCAGGTGTCCTGCGACGTTCCCCACTGAGAACCCCGCCGCGCACCCCATTGTTCCGGTGGGGCCGCCGCCGGCGGACAGCGGGTTGGCTAGTCTGCGCGGATGCTGACGAACACGCGGGCGTGGGTGGAGAAGGAGCTGTCGGCGGGCGAGCGCATCGAGGGGGTGGTGCGGCTGCGGGGAGGCTGGACGTCCCAGGTGCGACGGCTGGACGTGCGCGGCCCCGGGGGCCGGCGGGCCCTGGTGCTGCGGTCGTTCGTCACGCCGTTCTTCGTCCGGCACGCGGAAGGACTGCTGAACCGCGAGGCGGCCGTGCTGTCCCTGCTCGGGGACACGGACGTCCCCGCCGCCGCGCTCGTGGCGGTGGACGCCACGGCGCGGCACTGCGACCATCCCTCCCTGCTGATGTCCCTGCTTCCCGGGACCGTGCGGGTGGGCGACGACGGTGCCGGGGAGCGGGCCGACCTGCTCGCCCGGCAACTGGTGCGCATTCACCGCGTGGAGGTGACCGCGCGGAACCGGCCCCGGGCCTGTCAGGCGTGGACGTCGGCCGACCGGGTCGTCCCGCCCGAGGAGACCCGGCGGCCGGAGCTGTGGCGGCGCGCCGTCGACATCATCCGCCGGGAGCCGCCGGACCACCGGGCGTGCTTCCTGCACCGGGACTTCCACCCCGGCAACGTGCTCTTCACCGGCGGCGGGCACGGCGCCACCACCGGTCCGCGGATCAGCGGGGTCGTCGACTGGGTGGAGACCTCCTGGGGGCCGGCCGACCTCGACGTGGCGCACTGCGCGACGGCCCTCGCCCTGCTGCACGGCGTCGCCGCGGGGATGGGTTTCGCCGACCGTTACACCGCGGCGGGCGGGAGCACGGCCGGGGACCCCCGCGCTCACCTCTACTGGCGGCTGCTCGACGCCCTGGCCTACGCGCCCGACGGGGAGAAGCTCGCCGTCCCCTGGCGGGAGCTGGGCCGCACCGACCTGACACCGGACGTCCTGACGCACCGGCTGGAGGACTACATCCAGGCTCTTCTCGAACGTTACGGCTGAGAGCGGGGACGCTCCCGGGGGCTCAGGCGGAGAGGGAGATGCGGGCCGTGATGCTCTTGCCGGCCGGCTCCTGCCGTACGTGGAGGGCCTGGGCCACGGCCATCACGATCTCGAGCCCGTGCTGGCCCACCCGGCCGGGGTCGGCGTCCCGGGGCACCGGCGCCGCGGGGTTGCCGTCGTGGACGACCACCTCGACGACGTCGTCGCCCAGCCGCAGGTCCAGGCCCACGGGGCCGGGCGCGTACTTGCGGGCGTTGGTGACCAGCTCGCTCACGACGAGCTGGGTGACCTCGACCGCGCGGGTCGACACCGGCAGGCCGTCCTCCGTCTGCGCCCGGGTCAGGAACGCGGCCGCGAGATGGCGTGCCTGCGCTATCCAGGCGCCGTCGTCGTCCAGGGCGTACGAAGCCCGCAGCCTGGGTGCGCCTGGCACCGCTTCCCCTCCGTCGACAGGAACTGGTTCCATCCGGTCCGCCTTTACTCACCGATCACACAGCGCGACTACCCGCATCGCTCCCCCGCACGCCACAGAAGTGTGACAGGTACCTCCGACATCTCAGTCCGCCAGGTGCCGCTCCATCCAGTCGGCGGTGGTCCGGCGGAACAGGCGGCGGTTGTCGGCGCGCCGGAAGTCGTGGCCCTCGTGGCGCAGCAGAAGGAGCTCGGCCTCCAGCCCGCGTTCCCTGGCGGCCCTGACGAACTGCTCGGACTCGCCCGGGGGCACGTTGGTGTCGTGCTCGCCGTGGACGGCGAGGACCGGTGCCCGCAGGGCGTCGACGCGGCTCATCGGCGACAGCGCTCGCAGCAGGTCGCGGTCGTGTTCCGGATGCCCGTACTTGTGGGCGGCGGACTGCGCGATCCAGGGTTCCGTGCCGGCGAAGAAGGTGGCGAAGTCGGACATTCCGCAGACCGCCACGCCGGTGCGGAACAGATCCGGGTGCCACACCAGCGACGCCATCACCAGGTAGCCGCCGTAGGAGCGGCCCATCACGGCCATCCGCCGGGGGTCGGCCAGCCCTCGCAGCATCACGTGCGCCGCGCAGTCCGCGACGTCGTTGATCGCGTCGAAGCGGCCCGTGCCCAGGTCCGCGTCGACGAAGGAGCGGCCGTGGCCGGAGGAGCCGCGGACGTCGGGCGCGAACACGTCCAGTCCCCTGCCGAGCAGTTCGAGGTAGAGCGGTTCGAGCACCGGGCGTTCCTGTTCCTCCGGTCCGCCGTGCAGGTGCAGGACGCACGGTGCCGGTTCTCCGGGCGAGCGGCCGGGGGCCCGGTAGTACCAGCCGCCGAGGGTGAGTCCGTCACGGGCCACCGGGCTCATGGGGATCGGCCGCACGGGCGTGCGGCCCGCCGGGAAGGCGTCCTCGTCGCGCGAGGACCACGGCGTGCGCAGGGGCAGTCCGTGCGGCAGCCACCACACTCCCGGATGGCGCCGGGATCCGGAGAGCGCGACGACGGGTGCGTCGGGGTCGGCGGTGGGGGCGATGCGGGTGACCACCTCGTGGGGCAGTTCCACGGTGCGTGCGGCGCCCGAGGCGGCGTGTCGTGGCGGCGGCACGTCCGCCGGCGCGGCGTCGGGCGGCGGGGCCGCGTCCAGCACGGTGGTCTCCAGCTCGCTGACTCCGCGCGCGTTCCACGCCAGCACCGCGCGCCGTCCGTCCCGTCCCAGGGCGAGCAGTTCCAGGTCGCAGTCGGGGCGCTCGGCGGCCACCGTGGTGCCGAGCAGGTGCCCCCGCGGATCGAGGCGCGCGGCGACAAGGGCGGCGTGCTCCCGGCCGCCGTCGCTGCGCAGCCACGCCGTGCCGGCGTCCGGCGAGAAGCCGCCGACCCACGGGTCGCCGTCGGCGACCGGCAGCGTACAGGTCACCACCCGGTCGCCGATGCGGACGACGAGAACCTCGCGGTCGCCCCGGGGGCCCCGGTAGACCAGGGCGAACCGGCCGTCCCTGCTGATGTCGCACACGCGCTGGTTGGCCGCGCCGCGCTCGCTCGCCAGCAGTACGGGGGCGGCCACGCCCTCGGGGTCGACGAGATACGCGGAGAGGGCCCTCGCCTCAGGTTCCTCCGCGGACACCGTCCGGCCGCTCCCGGCGCCCCCGGGTCGTGGCCGGCCGGGCTCGAGCAGCACGGCACGGCCGTCGCGGCCCGCCCGGCGGGCGGGGTGGGAGGCGCCCGCCGGGCCGGGGTGCGCCGGAAGCGGTTGCCCGGACGGGGCGGAATCGGTGACGGTCACCGCGACCGCCGACCCGTCGTGCTGCCAGCAGCCGAGGCGTGCGGAGGTGCCGGGCTCGCCGCCGGCCAGCAGGTGCCGCCCCGTGCCGTCGGGACGTACGCACAGCACGCGGGTGAGTTCGCCGCCCTCCGGAGCGGTGGTGTAGGCGATCCAGCGTCCGTCCGGGGACCAGGAGACCTCCGTGACCGGATGGGGGTCGGCGTCGAGCAGGCGCACCTCCTCACCGTCGACCGGGCCGGTCCACAGCTGTGGCACCCCGGCCCGGTCGCAGATGAAGGCGACGTTCCGGCCGCCGGGGTCCACCGAGGGGTACCAGCAGCCGTGGACGGCCGGTGGCGGCAGGTCGTACGGCGTGGAGGTGTCGGCGAGCGGGAGCGGCTCCGGTGCGGGAAGCGCCCGCGTGGAGGCGTCGGTGCGCGTCTCCATGGCCGTCAGCGGATCCCGTGCGTCTGCAGCCATGTCTCCAGCAACGCCACCTGCCACAGGGTGTTCGCCCCTCGCCTGGTGCGGTGTGCGTTGGGCGCGGCGAGCAGTTCGGCGACGTACTCCTCGCGGAAGACGCCGCGGGCCCGTGCCTCGGGGGCGGTGAGGGCCTCCCGGACCCGCTGGAGGACGGGCCCGGCCATGTGCTTGATCGCCGGAACGGGGAAGTAGCCCTTGGGCCGGTCGACGACCTCGCGCGGCAGCACCCGGCGGGCGGCGGCCTTGAGGACGCCCTTGCCGTCGTCGGCGAGCTTCAGCTCGGGCGGGCAGGCGGCGGCCAGTTCGACCAGTTCGTGGTCGAGGAACGGCACGCGGGCCTCCAGGCCCCAGTCCATCGTCATGTTGTCGACCCGCTTCACCGGGTCGTCGACCATCATCACCAGCGTGTCGAGGCGGAGCTGGGCGTCGAGTGCCGTCTGGGCCCCCTCGGCCGCCATGTGGGCGTGGACGAACTCGGCGGAGGTGTCACGGTCGGGCAGCAGGTCGGGGTGGAGCATGTCCGCGAGGTCGGCGTGCGAGCGGTCGAAGTAGGTGTCGATGTACGCCTCGGCGGCGCGCGGGCGGGGCACGTCCGCCATCCGCGGGTACCAGCCGTACCCGGCGAACACCTCGTCGGCGCCCTGACCGCTCTGCACGACCTTCACTTCCTTGGCCACCTGCTCCGACAGCAGGTGGAAGGCCACCACGTCATGGCTCATCATCGGCTCGCTCATGGCGAGGACCGCACCGTCGAGGGCGCCGGCGACCCGGTCGGAGGGCACCATGAGCTGGTGGTGGCGGGTGTCGAAGTGGCGTGCCACGAGGTCGGAGTAGTGGAACTCGTCGCCCTCCTCGTCCCCCTCGGATTCGAAGCCGACGCTGAAGGTCGCGAGGTCCTCCTGGCCCTCGCCGGCCAGCAGCGCCACGATGAGGCTGGAGTCCAGACCGCCCGAGAGCAGCACGCCGACCGGCACGTCGGCGACCATGCGGCGGCGCACGGCCGTGCGCAGGGCGTCCAGTACGGCGTCGGTCCAGTCGTCGGCGCCGAGCCCCGCGTACTCGGGCCGTCGGGTGTGGACGGGATTCCAGTAGACGTGGTCGTGGTGGCTGCCGTCGGGCCGGACGACCCGCACCGTGGCCGGGGGCAGCTTGCGCACACCGGTGAGGACGGTGCGCGGGGCGGCGACGGTGGCGTGCCAGCTGAGGTACTGGTGCAGCGCCACGGGGTCCAGGGAGGTGTCGATGCCGCCGCCCGCGAGCAGCGCGGGCAGGGAGGAGGCGAACCTCAGGCGTTCGGCGGTGGCGGAGAGGTAGAGCGGCTTGATGCCGAGCCGGTCGCGGGCCAGGACCACCTGCCCGGTGTCCTGCTCGACGACGACGAAGGCGAACATGCCGCGGAAGCGCTCGACGCAGGCCGTGCCCCACTGCTGGTACGCCTTGAGGACCACCTCGGTGTCGGACTGCGAGAAGAAGCGGTGGCCGAGGGCGTGCAGCTCGTCCCGCAGTTCGCGGTAGTTGTAGATGCAGCCGTTGAAGACGCCGGCGAGACGGGCACCGGGGTCGGCCATGGGCTGGGCACCGCTGTCCGACAGGTCGATGATCTTCAGCCTGCGGTGTCCCAGGGCCACCGGCCCCTGGGACCAGATCCCGCGTCCGTCGGGTCCGCGCGGGGCCAGCCGGTCGGTCATGCGCTCCACCGCCGCGATGTCGGGCCGGCCGCCGTCGAACCGTACCTCTCCGCCGAGACCGCACATCAGCGGTTCCTCCTCTCCCCGGGAGCCAGGTCCGGGTCCGGATCCTGGGGCGGGCGCGGGGAGGCATGCGTACAACTGGACATGGCGGTGCGACACTCTCCTTCGTCAGGGGTCGTTGCGGATGCGCGTACGGGCCGGTGGGCCGGTCCGGATCAGCCGGGCGTCCCCGGGGTCGTGGCGGACGCGTGGGTCCTGGCCGGGCCCGGACCGCAGGTGTCGGCCGGCCTCCGGTGACGGCGGCGGGAGGCGTTCGGTGCGAGGCGGTCGCCGCGGGTCTCGGCGGCCAGCATGTCGATGCCGGCGAGCAGGTCCTCGTCGCGAGCCGCCCGCCGCAGCCGGTGCGCCATGCTGCCCGTGGCGAGTGCCTCCTCGAGGAGCGTGCGCACGGTGGCGAAGTCACCGGACGCCTCCAGCGCGGGCCGAAGCCGGTGCAGCATCCCGCGCAGCACCACGGGGGCCGGAGCCCCTCGACGGGTCCCGGGATCGACGAGCGTGCCCTCGAGACCCGAGCGCGCGGCGCGCCAGGTCGCGGCGCGCAGCCACTCGTGGTGTCCGTCGCACCCCGTTCCGGAGCCCCGCTCCAGCCGCTCGCGGGCGTCCAGCACCAGCGCGCGGAACAGGCCGGCGACCAGCACCACGGTCTCGGCGCGCGGGCAGGCGTCGCAGATCCGCATCTCCAGGGTGCCCTGGTGGGCCGACGGCCGTACGTCGTGGTACAGCATCCCGGTGTCACTGATGACGCCCGAACCGATCAGCTCCGTCACGGCGGCGTCGTAGTCGGCGGCGCTCCGGTAGCAGCCGGCGGGACCCGCGGTGGGCCACCGCTGCCAGAGCATCGTGCGCCAGCTGGCGTATCCGGTGTCGGACCCCAGCCAGAACGGCGAGCTGGCCGACAGGGCCAGCAGCGGCGGCAACCAGGGTGACACCAGGCACATGGCGCGTACCGCGGTGTCCCGGTCGGGTACGTCGACGTGCACCTGGGCGCTGCAGATGAGCTGCTCGTCGGCGACCCGGCGGTAGTCGTCGGACATGCGCCGGAACCGGGCGTCGGCGGTGACGTCGCGGGGGGTGAGGCGGGCCAGCGGAACGGTGCCCGCGGCCACGACGGCCAAGCCGAGGGAGGATGCGGCCGCGTCCAGCCGGCGCCGGGTGCCGGACAGGTCCGCGAAGAGGTCGTCCAGGGTGTCGTGCACCTGACTGTTGCTCTCCACGGCCGACTGCTGAAGTTCACGGCTGAAGCCGTCTCCGCCCAGCCTGTCGAGCAGCGTGTCGGCACGCGGCACGAGCCGACCGCTCTCCACGTCCACGACGTGGAATTCTTCCTCTGCTCCGATACGCACCGTCACCGTTGGTCCCCTTGCCCTCGTCCTGTGCCGTCCGGCCGGGCCCGGAGGGCTTCGGCGGGAGTTCGGCACGGTCCGAGTGCCCCGAATGCCGTGACCACAATCGGCTCACGCCGCACACCACCGCTCGGGGTCACCGGCCGGTGGTCCGCGGACAGCGGGGCGGCCCCTCGCGGGACTACGCGCTGTCGCGCATCGCGCACACGTGATCGAGCCCGGTCAGGTGCGGCAGGCCGCGCGCGGAGGCGCTCCCCGCGCGGCCCGGCCGCGGGGCGCCGCTGTGGCCGAGGTCACCGGCGACGTCGAGGACAAGACCGGTGGATGCGGGCGACGCGATGATCTCGGACGCTTCACGGTGTGGTTCCGGGTCCGGCGTCCGTGCGGGCGGGAACGCCGATGGCGAGCAGGGCGGTGTCGTCGTCCAGTCCGTCGCCGAAGCCCCGCAGCAGGTCCGTCAGGGCGTCGACCACGCGGCCGGGTCCCGACGGCGCGAGACCGGTGACGAAGGACTCCAGCGCCTCGTAGCCGTACAGGTCCCGATCGGGGCCTGTACGGGCCTCGGTGAGGCCGTCGGTGTAGAGCAGCAGGGTGTCGCCCGGACGCAAGGTGGTGCGGACCGGGACGAAGTGCGCCTCGGGCACAGCCCCGACGAGCATGCCACCGCGGGTGGGGAGGTACTCCGCCCGGCCGTCCGCGCGCAGCACCAACGCGGGAGGATGGCCGCCGGAGGCCATCCGGACCTCCCATCCGTCCCCCACGCGCTCCAGGACCCCGACCACGGCGGTGCAGTACCGCGGATCGTCACCGGTGTACCGGTCCAGCAGAACCGTGTTGAGCATGCGCAGGTCGGCGACGGGATCGGAGTCGTGCAGCGCGGCCGCACGCAGGGTGTGACGGGTGAGCGAGGTCAGCGCCGCGGCCTGCGGCCCCTTGCCGCAGACATCACCGAGGAAGAAGACGGCCCGGTCGTCGTCGAGCGCGAACAGGTCGTAGAAGTCCCCGCCCACCTGCAGCGCGGAGGCCGTGTGGTAGTGGCAGGCGATCTCCACGCCGGGGATGTCGGGCAGGGCCGCGGGCAGCAGACTCCGCTGGAGCACCGCCAGTGCCTCGCGGAGCTGCTCGCGGTCGGCCTCGGCCTGCCGGCGGGCCTCGTCGGCCGCGCGGCGGGCGGTCAGCAGCTGGTTCTCGTAGGCTCTTCGGTCCGTGGCGTCGAAGACGGAGGTCCGGATCAGCAGCGGCTCGCCGTCGTCGCTCTCCTTGACGGTCGAGGTGACCAGGACGGGCAGCCGGGGGCCGGACGCCGTCTTCATCTCCAGCGCGATACCGCCGAGGTGCCCCTGCATGCGCAGCAGGGGCGCGAAGTGCGTCTCGTGGTAGAGCTTGCCGCCGACGGTGAGCAGGTCGCTGAAGCGCATCCGGCCCACCACCTCGTCGCGGGTCAGACCGAGCCAGCCCAGCAGGGTGGCGTTGATCTTGGCTATGGTGCCGTCCATCAGGGTGGACAGGTAGCCGCACGGCGCCGAGTCGTACAGGTCCTCCACCGAGTCCTCCAGCAGCGCGCTGAACGTCGCCCGCACTGCGGGCGTTCCCGTACCCGGCCCCTCGGAACCGCCTGCCGCCGGGCTCATCGTCCGAGGGCCGACGCGAAGGAACGGATCGCTGCGGCGGTGGCCTGTGGAGCGCTCAGCTGGGGGCAGTGGCCGGTGGCGGGGAGGGTGACCAGCTCGCTGCCGGGTATCGCGGCGTGGACGTAGGCGCCGACCTCCGGCGGCGCGATGACGTCCTGCTCGCACTCCAGGATCAGAGTGGGCACGGTCACATGCGCGAGGTCCTTGCGGCTGTCGGACAGGAACGTCGTGCGCGCGAAGACCCGGGCGATGTCCGGGTCGGTCGCGCAGAAGCTGTTGGTGAGCTCCTCGCCCAGCTCGGGCCGGTCCGGGTTGCCCATGATCACCGGGGCCATGGCCGCCGACCAGCCCAGGTAGTTGGACTCCAGCGACTCCAGGAGCTCGTCGATGTCCTCCGCGCTGAAACCGCCGCGGTAGCCGTCCTCGTCGATGTAGCACGGCGACGGGCACACCATGACCAGGGAGCCGATGCGGTCCGGAGCCGCCCTCAGGGCCAGCACGCAGGTCATCGCGCTCACGGAGTGCCCGACCACGACCGCGTCGCGCAGGTCGAGTTCCTCGCAGACCTCCACCACGTCACGGGCGTAGCCGTCGAGGGAGGAGTAGCGCTCCTCCTGCCAGGCCGACAGGTCGGAGCGGCCCGCGCCCACGTAGTCGAACAGCACCACGCGGAAGTCCTGGGCCAGGGCGGGCTCGACCAGGCGCCACATGTTCTGGTCGCAGCCGAATCCGTGCACCAGGACGACCGTGCGGCCGGCGGGGCGTCCGGTCACACGGATGTTGTTCCTGCGGTGGATGCTCATTCGCCCATGCTTGCACGCCGGCCGGGCGAGCCGCCGGTCCGGCTCATGTGTGCTCGCCCACGGGGATACCGGGGGAAGCGCCGTCGGTCCTCGCCTCCAGCGCGCGGAGCACGGCCACCATGTCCTCGCCCCCGTGGCCGTCCGCCACGGTCTCGCCGAAGAGGGTGTGGCAGACGTCGAGGAGCGGGGAGGCCACGCCCGCCCTGCGGGCCGCCTCCGCGATCAGGCGGTTGTTCTTCAGTACGTCGGTGGCCGCGGCCTGCACCGTGAAGTCGCGGTCGAGCAGCTTGGGTGCCTTCATCCGGGAGACGGCACTCGCCATCGGTCCCGCGTCCAGGACGTCGAGGAAGCGGCGGCGGTCGAGACCGTGCCGGGCGGCGAAGTGGAACGCCTCGGTGAGCCCGGTGACCTGGGTGATCAGGAAGAGGTTCACGGCGAGCTTCATCAGCAGGGCGTTCGGGACCGGACCGCAGTCGAACGTCTCGCGGCACATCGGGGGGAGCACGGGCCGGACGGCCGCGACGGCGGCGTCGTCTCCCGCCAGCATCGCGACCAGTTGTCCCTGCTCCGCCGGGATCCGGGAGCCGGAAACCGGGACCTCCGCGTAGGCCCCGCCCGCGCGGCGGACCGCGTCCTGAAGGGCGGCCGAGTACTCCGGCGACGTCGTGCCCATGTGGACCACGGTATGCCCGGCGACCCGCGCCGCGAAGTCCGGGGTGCCGCGGCCCAGCACCGCGTCGACGGCCGCCTCGTCGGCCAGCATCAGGAGCACGGTGCCGGCCCGGCCGAAGACCTCGGCGGCGCCGCCGGCCACGTCGGCCCCGGCCTCCCGCAGCGGTGCGCACCGGCCGGCGGTGCGGTTCCAGACGACGAGCGGCGTCCCGGCGCGGGCGAGGTTGAGCGCCATGGGCCCGCCCATGACCCCGAGTCCGATGAAACCCACGTGCACGACGCACCGCCGTTTCCGGGTGCGCCGGCGCACCCTGACGTCTATGACGGCTGTCATAGTAGCCGCCTTCATGACGGCGGTCATAGGGTGAGGGAGTCGGGAACACGCGGGCGGGAGGCCGGGATGGCGGTGCCGGAACGGGCGCCACGGGAGCGGATGGTCTTCAGCGCGGCCCAGCTGATCCGGCGCGACGGGGTGTCCTCCACGGGGATGCGCGACGTGGCCGCGCACGCGCGGGCGCCGCGCGGGTCGCTCCAGCACTACTTCCCGGGCGGCAAGGAGCAGCTCGTCAACGAGGCGGTGGGCTGGGCGGGCCGGTACGCGGGCGACCGCGTGGCCCGCTTCCTCGCCGCGCTGCCCGAGCCCACGCCCGGCGCGCTGTTCGCCCTGATGGTGCGCCAGTGGACCGACGAGTACGAGAGCCACGGCTTCGGCGGCGGCTGCCCGGTCGCCGCCGCCACGGTCGACCGTGCCGGTTCCGCCGATTCGACGCGGGAGGCCGCGTCCGCCGCCTTCACCGGGTGGACCGGCGCGGTGGCCGGTGCCCTGACCGGCATGGGGGTCCCCGTCGAGCGCGCCACACCGCTCGCCACGCTGATGATCAGCTCCCTCGAAGGGGCGATCCTGATCGCCCGCGCCGAGCGGAGCGTCCGCGCCCTGACGACGGTGGCCCGGGAGCTCGGCCCCCTCCTGGACGCGGCCGCGTCCGGACCCGACTCCGGGCGCGGCACCGGGGAGTGAGACGTTTTTACTAGAGTGAGGCGCGCCAGTATCTTCCGCGACTCATGGACCAGTGAGGTAAGCGCGAACCATGCCGACCGAAACGTTTGAGTTCCAGGTAGAGGCCCGTCAGCTGCTCCAGCTGATGATTCACTCGGTCTACTCGAACAAGGACGTCTTCCTGCGTGAACTCGTCTCCAACGCCTCCGACGCGCTCGACAAGCTGCGTCTGGCCGCGCTGCGGGACGACACACTCGACGCCGACGTCTCCGACCTGCACATCGAGCTCGAGATCGACCAGGACGCCCGTACGCTCACCGTGCGGGACAACGGCATCGGCATGTCGTACGACGAGGTCGGGCAGCTCATCGGCACGATCGCCAACTCGGGCACCGCCGAGTTCCTGCGGGAGCTCCGAGAGGCGCAGGACGCGGCCGGGGCGGAAGGCCTGATCGGCCAGTTCGGCGTCGGCTTCTACTCGGGCTTCATGGTCGCGGACGAGGTCACCCTGCTCACCCGGCGCGCGGGAGAGCGGCAGGGCACCCGCTGGACGTCGCGCGGCGAGGGCACGTACACGCTGGAACCGGTCGACGACGCACCGCGGGGCACCTCGGTCACGCTGCACCTCAAGCCGGCCGACCCCGACAACCAGCTGCACGACTACGCCTCGGTGTGGAAGATCAAGGAGATCGTCAAGCGGTACTCGGACTTCATCACCTGGCCGATCCGGCTGGTCGGCGGGACCGGCGACGAGGGCGAGACGGCCGGGTCCCAGACGCTCAACTCGATGAAGGCGCTGTGGGCGCGTTCGCGCGAGGAGGTGTCCGAGGAGGAGTACCACGAGCTCTACAAGCACATCGGCCACGACTGGCGCGAACCGCTGGAGACCATCCAGCTGCAGGCCGAGGGCACCTTCGAGTACCAGGCCCTGCTGTTCGTCCCGTCGCACGCCCCGCACGACCTGTTCAACCAGAACTACCGGCACGGGCTGCAGCTGTACGTGAAGCGTGTCTTCATCATGGACGACTGCGAGGCGCTCCTGCCGTCGTACCTGCGCTTCGTCAAGGGCGTCGTCGACGCGCAGGACCTCTCGCTGAACGTGTCGCGCGAGATCCTGCAGCAGGACCGGCACATCCGGATGATGCAGCGCCGGCTCACGAAGAAGGTGCTGTCCTCGGTCAAGAACATGATGACGGAGGACACCGAGCGGTACGCCACGCTCTGGCGGGAGTTCGGCGCCGTGCTGAAGGAGGGGCTGGTCACCGACCCCGACAACCGTGACGCCCTCCTCGCGGTGACGTCGTTCACCACCACCCAGGGGGACGACGGGACGGTCACGCTGCGGCAGTACGTGGAGCGCATGCCGGAGGAGCAGGACGACATCTACTACATCACCGGCGAGTCCCGGGAGAGCATCGACAACTCCCCGCACATGGAGGCGTTCCGGGAGCGGGGCATCGAGGTGCTGCTGCTCACCGACCCCGTCGACGAGGTGTGGGTCGACGCCGTGGGCGAGTACGAGGGCAAGCGGCTGCGGTCCGTCGCCAAGGGCGAGATCGACCTCGGCGCCCGGGAGGACGACCGGAGCGAGGACGAGAAGGAGCAGCAGGCCGAGGCCTACGCGGGTCTGCTCGGCTGGATGCGGGAGCGGCTGCAGGAGGACGTCAAGGAGGTGCGTCTGTCGACACGGCTGACCGTCTCGCCGGCCTGTCTGGTCGCCGACGCGAACGATCTGACGCCGGCGCTGGAGAACATGTACCGGGCCATGGGGCAGGAGGTGCCGCGCACCCGGCGCATCCTCGAACTCAACCCGGACCACGCCCTGGTCAAGGGCCTGAACGAGGCGTACGGGCATCGCGAGGACCCCTCGGACCTCACCGACACCGCGGAACTGCTGTACTCGCTGGCCGTGCTGGCCGAGGGCGGCCGGCCGAAGGACCCGGCTCGTTTCGTGCAGCTGATGGCCGACCGGCTGGAGCGCACCCTGTGAGGTGACCGCGCGCCCGTCCGCGCTCAGACGCGGGCGGGCCCGGCGGAAGCCGGCCTACGGGCGGCCGCCCGCAGGCGCCGGCCACGGCGGGTGAGGCCCCAGGGCTTGAGGACGGAGATCACCGTCATGAAGACGTAGGCGGTGAGCGAGACGACCGGCCCCATGAGGACGTCGCCGCCGTCGGGCAGGGTGCGCCCGGCGGACACGGCGTCCGCGGCCGCGTCCACGCCCGGCCGCAGGGCGAGGACCGTGGCGGTGACCGTGGCCAGGGTCAGCCAGAACTTCGTCCACACCCAGCGGTGCCTCGCCAGTCCCCAGGACGTACCCAGGGACAGGACGAGACCGCCGGCGAGCGTCACGAAGGCGATCGGGAGCAGGAGCCAGTCGGCGAAGAGCTTCATGGCCCGGACGGACGCCTCCACCACGGCCGGCTCCCCGGTCGTGTTCGCGGTGATGCCGAGCGCGAGCAGCCCGAGGGTGAGTCCGAGCCAGCCGGCGGAGGCGACGACATGGACGACGAGGTGGGCCCGGCGTGCGGGTCGGCTGAGTTTCACCCGACCCACGGTGCCGGGCCGCGGCGGCACGGACATCTGACGGCGGGAGTAACCCCGCGTACGGACGTCGGCGTACGCGGAGCGGGGTCGGCGTACGCGGAGCCGGCCCGCCCGTGCGGGGGTGCGGCGGGCCGCCACGCTCCTCGGGAGCCCCGTCCCTCGGGCCCCGGGTCGAGTTTTCGGCCAGATGGGCGGCGTGCCGTCGGCCGGAGCAGGGCACATGTGACCGGTGACTTCCCCTGAATTCCTCTTCACCCTGCTCGGGGCCGGCGCCCTCGGTGCGGCCGTGCTGCCACGGCTGGTGGCCCGCATGCCGCTGTCGTTGCCCCTGGTCTTCCTGGTCTGCGGGGTCGGCCTCGAGCTGCTGCCGTTGCCGATGCCCGAACTCGACCCCGTGGGGGACCGGGCGTGGGTGGAGCACATCACCGAGATCTGTGTGGTCATCTCCCTCATGGGTGCCGGTCTGGCCCTCAACCGGCCCTTCGGCCGCCGCAGCTGGCGGGCCACCTGGCGGCAGCTCGGGGTCACCATGCCGCTGACGATCGCGGCGGTGGGCTTCCTTGCCTGGGGTGTACTGGGCTGGGCGCCGGCCGCGGCGCTGCTGCTGGCCGCGGTGCTCGCGCCGACCGATCCGGTGCTCGCCTCCGAGGTGCGGGTGGGCGCGCCCACCGACTCCGAGCACGACGAGGACGAGGTGCGCTTCACACTGACCAGCGAGGCCGGACTGAACGACGGGCTGGCCTTTCCCTTCGTGATGGCCGCCGTCGCGCTGGCCGCCGCCGCGGGCGGGCGGGTGACCGGCGGGGGGATCGCCCACTGGGTTCTGGTCGACGTGCTGTACAAGGGCGCGGTGGGCGTGCTCGCGGGACTGGCCGTCGGGGCACTGCTCGGCTGGCTGTTCTTCCGGGCGGGGTGGCGGGCGATGCGGCTGTCCGAGCACCGGGAGGGTTTCGTCGCCATCGGTGCCACGTTCCTCACCTACGGGGTGACGGAGCTGCTGCACGGCTACGGCTTCGTCGCCGTGTTCGTCACCGCCTGCCGGATCCGTGCGGCGGAGCGTGCGCACGGCTTCCACACGGTGCTGCACGACTTCGTCGAGCAGGTGGAACGGCTGCTGACCGCCGGGCTGCTGTTCCTGCTCGGCGTGTTCGTCGCCCAGGGCGGACTGGCGCCGCTGACCTGGCAGGGCGCGCTGGTGGGAGTGCTGCTGCTGTTGGTGGTCCGGCCCCTGACCGGGTGGGTGGCGCAGCTCGGCACGCCGGCCGGTCCCCGGGAGCGCCTGGTGATCGCCTTCTTCGGGATCCGCGGCATCGGCTCGCTGTTCTATCTGGCGTACGCGCTCGGCTCCCCCGGCTTCGACGTCCCGGCCGGGCAGTTGTGGGCGGTGGTGACCTTCACGGTGCTGGTGTCGGTGGTCCTGCACGGAGTGAGCGCCACTCCCGTCATTTCCCGTCTCGACCGGCTTCGCCTGCACCGCGCCCGTTCGGGCGACGCGGGAAGGGACCCGGACGAGGACACGGTGGCGGGCGAGCGGCTGTGACGTCCGGGCGGCGTGGCGGGGCGGCCGGCCGGGTGCCGGCGGTTCCGCTGCTCGAGCCGGCGTCCGGCCGAGTCCCGGCCAGGTCAACGGCCGCCCACCGGGCTCTCGCCACCCGCCCGGCCACCTGGCGACCGGGCCCCGGGCCCACGGCCGGCCGGGACGGGCCCTGACGCACCGCCCTCCGGCTCACGTCCGGCGGGAGGCTGCCCTCCGGGGCACGATCGTCTAGCTGACGGGCCGGCTCCGGAGTCCCCGGGGAACACGCCCCCGGACAGCGGTCCGCCGGTCCGTCCTGCCGCAGCGCCGACATCGCACGGGCCACCCGGTTCGCGGTCTCCGGGCCCGCGTGCCGGTTGGTGGTGTGCCGCGTTCCGCAGGTTCGGGGTCCCGTCCGATGTGCGCGGCCGTCGGCTTCGGTGGAGTCTGGGGATCATGCGGCGCAAGGATGTGCGGGACGGTGGGGACGGCGACGTGGAGACGGTCCTCGACGAGCTCTACGCGCTGCCGCCGTCCGAGTTCGTCGCCCGGCGCGAAGAGCGGGCCGCGGCGGCCCGGACGGCCCGGCGGGCCGAGGACGCGCGCCGGATCCACGCCGCCCGCCGCCCCACCCTCGCGGCCTGGGCGGCCAATCTGCTCCGGCGTTCCCGGCCGGACGAGACCGAGCGGTTCCTGGAGCTGGGGCGGGCGCTGCGCGAAGCCCACGCCACCCTCGATCCGAGCGGGCTGAAGGAGCTGTCGGCCCAGCGACGGCGTATCGTCGCCGAGCTGTCCCGGCAGGCGGCGGGGCTGGCCCGGGAGGCAGGACACCCGTTGTCCGACGCGGTCCAGCGGGACGTCGAGACGACGCTGCGCGCCGTGCTCGCCGATCCGGAAGCGGCCGGCGTGTGGGCCACGGGCCGGGTGGAGAGCGCGCTCACCCCGCCGTCGGGCTTCCCCGCGGGAGCGGCCACGGCGGAGCCGGCGCGTACGCCGCCGGCTCCGGTGCGCAAGAGGAAGAGGGACGAGCCGGCGGAGCGGCGCGCGGAACGGCAGAGGCGGCTGGCCGAGGCGCGGCAAGCGGCCCGGGAGGCCGAGGAACGGCTGCGTGACCGGCGGGCGGAGCAGGACGACGCCGAGGCGGCGCTGCAGCGGGCGCGCGAGCACGCTCTGGAGACCGAGGAGCGCGTGTCCGCGCTGGAGGAGCAACTCCGGCGAAGCCGCGCGGAGTGGGAACGGGCGGAGCGGGAGAAGGGGGACGCGGAGAAGCGGCAGCGGACCGCCGCGGACACGGTCACCCGGGCCCGGCGCGAAGCGGAGGAAGCCGCGAGGGAGGCCGAGCGGGCGGAGAAGGGCACCCGCTGACCGGGGACCGGGCGTCGACGACGGGGCAACGTCCCCTTGCTGAAACCTTTTTGACGGCTTGTCGGCGACATTGGCGCGCATTGGCATAGACCTGACACCAGCGTCTCGCTAAGCTCTGCTCACCTCACCGTGAGAGCGCTCTCACATTGCGGTTGTTCCACCCCCACCTTGCTGGAACGACGAAGGGCAACCTTCCATGAGACGCACCGGACTCACCCATGCCGCCGTGGCCGCCCTGCTCATGATCGGCAGCTGGACCGCGGCCGGCACCTCGCCGGCCGCGGCGCAGGACTCCCCCGGCTCCCCCACCGCCCGTACCACCGGCTCCGCACCCGCCTCCACCGCCCTGCTGGACGCCATGCAGCGGGACTTCGGCCTGACCCGCGCCGAGGCCGAGGACCGGCTGGCCGCCGAACGCGCGGCCACCGGCCTCGCACCCGAGGCGCGCAGGACGGCCGGATCCGCCTACGGCGGGGCCTGGTTCGACGCCGAGAGCGAAAAGCTGACCGTCGCCGTCACCGAGGACGCCGACGCCGCGACGGTCCGCGCCCTGCGCACCTCCGGCGCCGCCGTCCGAACCGTCGAGCACAGCGCGAAGCAGCTCGACGCGGCCAAGTCCCGTATCGACCGCCTGGACGCGCCGTCGGGCGTCAGCAGCTGGTCCGTGGACCCGGCCGCCGGCACGGTCGTGGTGAACGTCGTCGACGACCAGCGCGCCGACAACGATGTCCGCTCCTTCGTGGCCAAGGCCCGCAAGGCCGGTCCCGTCACCGTGCGGACCGTGCCGGCCCCGGCCGAGACCTTCGCCGCCGGGACCGTCGGCGGCGACCCCTACTACACCGGCAACGTCCGCTGCTCCATAGGCTTCTCGGTGCACGGCGGCTTCGTCACCGCCGGGCACTGCGGCGGGGTCGGCCAGCAGGTCAGGGGCTGGGACGGCTCCTACATCGGCAACTTCCAGGGCTCCTCGTTCCCGGGCAACGACTACGCCTGGGTCAACGTGGGCAGCGGCTGGTGGACGGTGCCGGTGGTGCTCGGCTGGGGCACGGTCCCGGACCAGCTGGTGCGCGGCTCGGCGGAGGCACCGGTCGGCGCCTCGATCTGCCGCTCCGGTTCCACGACCCACTGGCACTGCGGCAGGGTCCTGGCCAAGAACGAGACCGTCAACTACAGCCAGGGCGCCGTGTATCAGATGACGAAGACGAGCGTCTGCGCCGAAGGCGGCGACTCGGGCGGCTCCTTCATCAGCGGCGACCAGGCGCAGGGCGTCACCTCCGGGGGCTGGGGCAACTGCTCCGGCGGAGGCGAGACCTGGTTCCAGCCGGTCAACGAGATCCTCAGCCGCTACGGGCTGACACTGCACACCGCCTGACGGCCCGGAACCTCGGGAGCGGGCCCGCCGGACCTCCTGCGGGCCCGCTCCTCCATGCACCCATCAAGAGTTACCGTGCCGTAACTTACCCATGGGTTACCGACGGTAAGTGAGCGCTGCTAGTTTCACGTTTCACCTTCTGGAGCAGAGCGAGGAGTGAGCCGTGAGCCGTATCAGCAGCGTGCTGACCACCGTGGTCGCCACGACGGCCTGTGTGTGCGTGTCCGCCCCGCCCGCCGCCGCGAGCGACCCCGTGGTCTCTCGGGGCGTCACCATCCCCGCCTTCTACACGCCCCCCGCCGCACTGCCCGCGGGCAACGGCGTCCTGGTCCGCCACGAGCCGCTGCGTCTGGGGCTGAGCCTGCCCGGCCTGGACGGCCGCACCCTGCCGGGTACGGCGACGCGGCTGATGTACACCTCCACGGACTCGGCCGGGCAGCCGGTGGCGGTCACCGGCGCCTACATCGAGCCCTCCGCCGCCTGGAAGGGCGACGGCCCCCGGCCATTGGTGGTCCTCGGCTCGGGAACCATGGGCCAGGGCGACCAGTGCGCGCCCTCGCTCGCCCTGCAGAACCCCCTGACGCTCAACGGCCGGACCGTGTCGTTCGGGTACGAGACGCTCGCGGTCCACCGGCTGCTGGCCACCGGCGCGGCCGTGGTCGTGACCGACTACGCCGGTCTCGGCGCGACGGACCGGCTCCACACGTACGTCAACCGCCTCGACGAGGGTCACGCCATGCTGGACGCGGCCCGCGTCGCGCGGTCCGTGCCGGGCGCTTCGGTCACCGGCGCCTCCCGCGTGGCCATGTACGGATACAGCCAGGGCGGCGGGGCCAGTGCCTCCGCGGCCGAACTCCAGCGGTCCTACGCGCCCGACGTACCACTCGTCGGCACCTACAGCGGTGCGCCGCCCGCCGACCTGACGGAGGTCATGAAGGGCATCGACGGAAGCGCGCTGGCCGGCGCGCTGGGGTGGTCGATCAACGGTTTCGCCCAGGCCGAGCCCGCACTGCGCAGGGTCGTCGAGGCGAACATCAACGCCACCGGGCGCGAGGCGCTGAAGGACATCTCCACCGCCTGCGTCGGCGACGCGATCCTCGGTCACGGATTCACCAAGAGCACCAAATGGACGACGAGCGGCAAGTCCATGGCCGAGGTCATCGCCGCCGAACCCGCCGCCCGGGCCGTCCTCGAGAAGCAGCGCCTCGGCACGCTGAGGCCCACCGGGCCGGTCCGGCTGGTCACCGGCGTCCAGGACGACATCGTCCCGCACGAGCAGGCACGCCAACTGGCGGTGGACTGGTGCGCCAGGGGCGGCAACGTCACCTACAAGGCCGTCCTGCTGCCCAACCTCGGCGACAAGATCCTGACCAACCACCTGGCGCCGCTGCTGACCGACCAGGGCGACGCGGTGGAGTGGCTGACCGACCGGCTCGAGGGCAGGCCGACGGGTTCCAACTGCTGGGCCGTGCCGGCGCGGCGCTGAGCGGCCCGCAACGTGACGAGCCCCGTCCCGGTGCTTCGGGACGGGGCTCGTGTGAGAGCGCCGGGCAGGCCTTGCACCTGCATCTCCCCGCAGGAAGCGGGGCGTCTTTCCTTGGACCACCAACGCACCGTCGGGCCGCGGGTTGCCCCGGCGCCGTGACGTACGACAACCATAGCGGTCTTCGCCTCAGCATGCACATCAGTCACATGAACACCGGGGCGGGAAACCTCCCTGCGGGCGTCGGCCGGTCCGTCAGTCCCCGACCGGGACGGCTCGTGGGGCCGGCACCGGCTGCCCCGCGGCCACCCGGGCGAAGTTGTCCTCGACCTCCGCCTTCTCCGCCGCGTTCGGGTACGGGTTCGTGCACGCCACACCCGCGGTGGAGCCGGACATCAGGCTGGAGCAGGGCCCCGGCTTGCGGTCGGGCAGGCCCAGGATGTGACCGAGTTCGTGCGACGAGATGCGGACCGTGCTGTATCCCTGGTTCACGGCCTGGCGGCCGATGTAGACGGTGCCGCTGCCCAGCGAGCCGGGCAGGGCACGCGGCCAGCCGTTGTCCGCCAGCACCCGGATGTCGGCGCGCTGCCCGGACGTCACCGGACGCAGTTCCACGGCGTCGACGCTCTCGTTCCAGATCGCCGCGCCCCGGTCGACCGCGGACCGGAACTCCGCGGAGCCGCTCGCGTCGTAGGTGAGCACCCGGGCGGCGGCCGGTCGCGCGGTCTCACCGGAGGGCGCGGCCGCGGCCTGGCCGCCCAGCAGGGCGAGGGACATCGTGACGACCGCGGCCAGGCCGCCGGTCATCCTGCGAACGTGCATGGTCGACCTCCATGTGGGGGGAAGGGCAGTCGTGCACATGACACACCTGGCCTTCCTGCCCCACCGGAATGCCCGGCAATCCCTCATTCCGGCCGGCCCGGGCGAGAAGCGGTACCGCCGCATGCCGGGGAAGGCCGGTTGGACTTCCTGTTCGCCCGGGGGCACTGTGGGGCAGAAGTTCCCACACGATGCCACGGGTCACCCCGACCGCACCACCGGAGTCCGCACGATGAACCACGTCGCCCGTCCCGAGCGCTACGACGGCACCATGCGCTACCGGCGCACCGGCCGCTCGGGGCTCGACCTTCCCCTGCTGTCCCTGGGCTACTGGCACAACTTCGGCGACGACCGGTCCTTCGGGACCCAGCGCGAGATCGCCCTGCGCGCCTTCGACCTGGGCATCACCCACCACGACCTGGCGAACAACTACGGCCCGCCGTACGGCGCCGCCGAGATCAACTTCGGCCGGCTGATGAAACAGGACCTCGCGCCGTACCGGGACGAGCTGGTGGTCTCCACCAAGGCCGGCTGGGACATGTGGCCCGGCCCCTACGGTCAGGGCGGCGGCTCCCGCAAGTACCTGCTGGCCTCGCTGGACCAGTCCCTGAAGCGCATGGGACTGGAGTACGTCGACATCTTCTACTCGCACCGGCTCGACGCGACCACTCCCCTGGAGGAGACGATGGGCGCCCTGGACACCGCCGTCCGCCAGGGCAAGGCGCTCTACGTCGGCATCTCCTCCTACGACGCCGAGCGCACCCGCGAGGCCGTGGCCGTCCTCCGCGACCTCGGCACCCCGCTGCTGATCCACCAGCCGTCGTACAACATGCTGAACCGCTGGATCGAGACGGACGGCCTGCTGGACGTGGCCCAGGAGGAGGGCTTCGGGATCATCGGGTTCACGGCGCTCGCGCAGGGACTGCTGACCGGGCGCTACCTCGACGGCGTGCCGCAGGACTCCCGGGCGGCGGCCGGCAAGTCCTTCGACGCCGGGTGGCTTACCGAGGACATGCTGCGCCGGCTGCGCGCCCTGAACGACATCGCGGCCCGGCGCGGGCAGAGCCTCGCGCAGATGGCGCTGGCCTGGGCCTTGCGGGACCGGCGGGTCACCTCGCTGGTCATGGGCGCCTCCCGTACCGAACAGCTGGAGCAGAACGTGGCCGCGCTGGACAACCTCGACTTCACCGCCGGGGAGCTGGCCGAGATCGACCGGTACGCCATCGAGGGCGACGTCGACCTGTGGCGCGAGGCGCGGCTCGGCACGATGGGCTGAGCCCCGCCGCCGGCGGCGAGGTGTGCGCAACCGGCGAAGGGGAACTGCGGTGCGGTGAGCCGCGCGGCGAGGCGCGGGCGGTCCCCGGCCCTTCGGACGGTCGTATGCAGACCTTCATGCCGTACCCCGATTTCCGCGAGTCGGCGCTGGTGCTCGACCGGCGCCGGCTCGGCAAGCAGCGGGTGGAGGCACTGCAGGTGCTGCGCGGCCTGATCGTGCCGGGCTACGGGTGGCGCCGCCATCCCGCCGTGCGCATGTGGACCGGCTACGAGGAGGCGCTGGTGCGGTACGGCCTGGAGGTCTGCCGGGTCTGGCGCGAGCGGGGCCATCAGGACAGCTGCGCCGCCACCCTCGTCGCCGACCTCGCGGGCGTCCGGCCCGGCGCCCCGGTGCGCGGTCAGCGGGAGCTGGCCGAGGCCGGCGAGCTCCCGCCCTGGCTGGGGGACGAGGCGCTGCACCGCAGCCACCGCTCGGCGCTGGTGCGCAAGGACCCGGAGGTCTACGGGGAGGTCTTCCCCGGGGAGCCGGGCGACCTGCCGTACGTCTGGCCGCCGTCCGACCGCGATCCGGGGGCGGCCGCCGGCTGACCCGGCGTCCCCTCCCCCAGGGGTACGCCGGGGCGCGGGGGCCGGCCGTCACCGCGCGGCCAGGTACTCCTCCACTCCCGGAGCCTCGTGCGCCTCCTCCTCGTTCACCACGCCGCCGACCGCCTTGGCGTCCGGCTTGAGCACGTACGTCCTGACGCCGGCGGGGCGGTCGACGTCGGAGAAGTTCTGCGGGGTGCCGAGGCCGGTGTCGGCGTTCGTCTGCGACCGGTGCGCCTTGACGACGTCCTCACGGGTGAGGCCGCCCGCCTCGCAGGCCTTCTTCAGGTCGGCGCCCATGAGCTGGGCGGCGTTGTACCCGGACAGCACGCCGGAGTCGACCGGTGAGTCCGGGTACTTCTTCCGGTACGACGCCACCATGTCCTTCACACCGGGCAGGTCGGAGCTGACCGCGGGGGCGGCGCTCACCACGTTCAGCATCGCCGCCAGGGCCGGCGCGGCGGGGGTCTTCATCAGCTGGGGCGCGAAGCCGGGTGCGCTGCTGACGACGGGGACCTTCAGGCCGCGGGAGGCCGCGACGCCGACGAGGGAGGCCGTCTGCGCGGGGCCGGCGCTGATCAGGACGGCCTTCACGCCCTCCTTGCGCAGTGCCGAGACCTGGGCGGACAGGTCGGTGTCCGTCGCCTTGATCTTCTGTCCGGTCACCTTCAGACCGGCCTTCTCCGCGGCCCAGGTGGAACCTTCCAGCGCGTTGGCCCCGTAGTCGCCCTCGAAGTAGACGTGGCCGACGGTGTCGCCCTTCTTCAGGCCCTTGGTGCGGGTGAGGAACTCCACCGCGGCGATCATGTCGACGTCGTAGGTGGTGCCCAGCACCTGGATGGCGTCCTTGCCGAGCAGGGAGGCCGCCCAGGCCTGCGGGAAGGTGAGCATCTTGTCGCGTTCGATGTCGTCGAGCAGCGCCGCGACCACCGGGGAGCCGATGACCTGGGGAAGGGCCACGACGTCGGGGGCGATGTCGGCGTACGCGGTGACCGCCTTCTGCACGTCGTAGCCGTGGTCCTTGACAACGATCTCGACCTTGCGGTCGCAGATGCCGCCGTCGGCGTTGACCTCGTCGGCCCACATCTGCTGGGCCTGCACGATGCTCTTGCCGAGCGTGGCGTAGGGGCCGGTCAGGTCGGTGAGCGCGCCCAGCTTGATGGTGCCGGCGCCGACGCCGGGCCCGGTGCGGACGCCGTCGGCGGCCTCGCCGCCCTTGTCGCCGCCCTCCGCCTTGGAGCTGCATCCGGTGGCCGCGAGCAGCAGGGCGAGTGCGCCGGCGAGGACGGTCCCGGCGGTGCGGTGCCGGGTGCGGTGCGTGGTGTTCACGGGGTGTGCTCCTTGGATCGTGCGGCTGCGGCCGGTTCCGGGGGCGTGGGGGCGGTGGTGGGCGGTGCGGGGGCGGGGGACCGGCGGCGCCGCAGACGGTCCCGGGCCCTGCGGGCCAGGCCGTGCAGGCCGTCGGGTGCGTACAGCAGGACGAGGACGATGGCGGCGCCGTAGAGGTAGCGGGCCACCTCGGTGGGGCCCACGGTGCCCTCGGTGGAGCCGGGGGCGGCCACCAGCGGGAGCTGGTCGGCGTAGCGGGTCATCAGCAGCGGGAGCGCGGTGACGAACACGGCGCCGGCGGTGGCTCCGGCGACGGAACCGAGTCCGCCGATGACGATCATGGCGAGATAGTCGACGGAGAGGGCGAGGGAGAAGTAGTCCGGGACGACGCGGCGGAAGGCGAGCGCCAGGAGCACTCCCGCGAGGCCGGCGTACATCGACGAGACCACGAAGGCCGCGGAGCGGTGCCGGGCGACGTCGACGCCCATCACGGCGGCCGCGGTCTCGCTGTCGCGCAGGGCGGCCAGCGCCCGGCCGGGACGTCCGCGCAGCAGGCCTCGGGCGGAGAACCAGGTGAATGCGAACAGGGCCAGGCCCAGGAACCACAGCCGTTCCTCCGAGCCGAACGGGACGCCCAGAACGGTGAGTTCGGGCTCGCTCTCCGCGAAGGTGAACCCGCCGAGGCTCAGCGGGGGAACGGAGCGGCCGTTGAAGCCGCCGGTGACGGAGTCGGCGGTCAGCAGGACGTGGTGGCCGAGGAAGACCAGGGCGAGGGTCGCGATGCCGAGGTAGATGCCCTTGACGCGGGCGGCGACGGGACTGAACAGCCCGCCCGCCGCTCCGGCGAGCAGCACCGCGAGGAGCGCGGCGAGCGCGGGCGGCAGTCCAGGCCCGGGTTCGCCCGCCAGCCAGGCATAGCCGTAGGCGCCGACGGCGAGGAAGAAGGCGTGCCCGAGGGAGAGTTGTCCCGCGGTGCCGCTGAGCAGGGCGAGACCGACGGCGCCGATGGCCGCTGCCATGGAGAACAGGCCGATGCGCAGCCAGAAGGCGTCCAGGTAGAACGGCGGCAGGCACAGGACCGCGGCGAGCAGCAGGAGCCGCGCCCTTCGGCGGGTCAGGGCCGCGGGAAGCCGGTCAGACACGGGCCGCTCCCTTCGCGCCGAACAGTCCGGTGGGCCGGACGAGGAGCACCAGCAGCATCACCGCGTACGGCGCCACGTCGCCGAACCCTTCGCCGAGGACGTGCAGTTCGGACTGGTAGCCGACGACGAGCGCCTCGGTCAGGCCGATGATGAGGCTGCCCGCGAGGGCGCCGGCGGGGGAGGCGAGTCCGCCGAGGATGGCGGCGGGGAAGGCGTTGAGCGCGATCTGGCCGGTGGTGCGTTCGAGGCCCGGCGCGGGGAACGCGGCGAGGAACACGGCGGCCAGCGCCGCGAGCGCGCCCGCCAGGCACCAGGCGCCCGCGCGGACCCGGCCGAGCCGTACGCCCATGAGCGCGGCGGCCTCCAGGTCCTCGGCCGCCGCCCGCAGGGACAGCCCCCAGGAGGTGAAACGGAACAGGGCGAAGACCGCGCCGATGACCACGGCCGACACCACGATCGCGGCGAGCCGGCTGTCGGCGACGGTCAGCGGACCGAGTTCGGTCACGGCGTCGCCCCACGGGTCGCCGAGCGACAGCAGGTCGCCGCCGATGCGCCGGGCCAGGTCGGTGAGCAGGACGATGTCGATGCCGATGGTGACGATGGTCTGCACGTGCGCGGAGTGGGCGTCCTGGCCGCCGCGCTGCAGCAGGAAGCGGTCGAGCGCGCCGGCCAGGGCGGCCGTGGCGAGCACCGCCAGTGCCAGCGCCCCGGCGAAGCCGAGGTGGTCGTGGAGGACGGCGATGAGGTAGCCGCCGAAGAGGAGCAGGGAGCCGTGGGCGAAGTTGAGGACGCCCGAGGCCTTGAAGATGACGACGAAGCCGAGGGCGACCAGCGCGTAGACCGCGCCGAGTGCCAGCCCGCCGAGGAGATGGTCGAGAAACCCGGTCATGCCGCGTCCTCCCCTGGTGTGTCGGTTCCGAGGTAGGCGCGCAGCACCTCGGGGTCCTGCCGGACCTCGTCGGGGGTGCCGTGGGCGATGGGCCTGCCGAAGTCCAGCACGGTGACGTCGTCGGCGAGGCGCATGACGAGACCCATGTCGTGCTCGACGAGGACGATGGACAGGCCGAGTTCGGCGCGCAGTTCGCCCACGACCTCGGCGGTGCGGGCGCGTTCGGCGGCGTTCATGCCGGCCACGGGTTCGTCGAGGAGCAGCACGCGGGGCTCCAGGCAGAGGGCACGGGCGAGTTCGACGCGCTTGCGGTCGCCGTACGACAGCAGGGCGACCGGGCTGTCGAAGTGGCGTGCCAGGCCGGTGAGTCCGGCGATCTCCCGGGCACGGTCGAGATGGTCGCGCTGCTCGCGCCGGGCACTCGGCAGGCGCAGCGCGCTGGCGGCGAAACCGGCGCGGGACAGGGCGTGGCGGCCGAGCATGAGGTTGTCGGCGACCGTGCCGTGGGTCGTGACGATGTTCTGGAAGGTGCGGGCCACGCCGAGCGCGGCGATCCGGTGCGGGGCGAGCCGGATCAGTTCGGTGTCGCCGAGCGTCACCGTTCCCGCGGCGGGACGGCACAGGCCGGACAGCACGTTGAAGCAGGTGGACTTCCCGGCGCCGTTGGGGCCGATGAGCGCGTGCACCGAGCCGGGCGCGACGGTGAAGGAGACGTCGTCGAGTGCGGTGAGGCCGGCGAAGCGGACGGTGACGTCCCGTACCTCGAGCACGGGCGGTGCGGTGGTGGTGCGGTCGTTCACGCCGCCCCCTGGTCCTCGGCGGACTCGCCCAGGTAGAGGCGGCGTACGGCGTCGGTGCGGGCGAGTTCGCCGGCGGGGCCGGACAGGCGGGTCTCGCCGACCTCCAGGACGTGCGCGTGGTCGGCGAGGGAGAGCGCCATGCCGGCGTTCTGCTCGACGAGGAGGACGGCGGTGCCCTGGGCGTTGATCTCGCGGATCACCTCGGCGATCCGGTCCACCATTCGCGGCGCGAGGCCGAGGGAGGGTTCGTCGAGGAGCAGCAGGCGCGGGGCGGCCATCAGGGACCGGCCGATGGCGAGCATCTGCTGTTCGCCGCCGGAGAGCAGTCCGGCCGCCTGGTGGGTGCGTTCGGCGAGCCGGGGGAAGAGCGCGAAGACCCGTTCGCGGGCCTCCTGGACCTGGGCGCGTCCGCGCCGGCCGAGGCCGAGTCCGCCGGAGCGGAGGTTCTCGTCGACCGAGAGTCCGGCGAAGACCCGCCGCCCCTCGGGAACCTGGACGACTCCGGCCCGTACCGCCGCGACGGGGTCCCTGCCGTCGAGCACCGTCTCGCCGTAGCGGATGCGGCCGGCCGTGATCGCGCCGCGGTGCAGGCGCAACGTGCCGGACACCGCCCGCAGCAGGGTCGTCTTGCCGGCGCCGTTGGCGCCGAGCAGCGCCACGACGGCGCCGGACGGCACGGTCAGGGACACGGAACGGAGAGCGGACAGCGCGCGCCCGTACGTGACGTCGACGTTCTCGACGTGCAGTGCGGGCGGGCCGTCCGGTGGTGCTTCGAGCATCACGGCTCCTCGGGGCCGCGCCGCGGGGGCGGCGACGGCTTCGGGGGAAGGGGAGCTCACGACAGCACGGGCCGGACCGGCCGGGACACCCTTCCGGGCCTGCTCGCTGCGGCGTACCAACGGGCGCGGGCGGGCGTTGTGCGGGTGCCCATGCCCCTGGGGCAGCACGATCGCCCGCGGTCCCGCGGGGCCGGCGGCGCACCGGGGTGTGGGCGGTCAGGGCCAGGCTCGGGCCACGGGGGCGGGAGAGCGAGCGGCCCCGTTCGAAGCGGCGGAGGTGCTTGGGGAACGTGTTGCGCGGGTGCTTGGGCCCCGGGGAGGCGCGGTTGCCCGCGGCCCCCGCGGGGTCAGCGCCGCAGGAGGGCGTGCGCCGTCAGGGCCAGGCTCACCTCGACCAGGTCCGAGGGGCGGGAGAGCGAGCGGCCCGTGAGCTGTTCGAAGCGGCGGAGGCGGTTGAGGACGGTGTTGCGGTGGCAGTACAGGCGCCGGCTCGCCCGCTGGGCGGAGCCGTCACAGGCCAGCCAGGTGGCCAGGGTGTCCAGCAGGACCTCGGCGTCGGCGGGTTCGAGCCGGTCGAGGGGCCCGAGGAGCCGTTCGGCCAGTGCGGTGCCGAGTTCGGGACTCGAGGCGACCAGCGCCGCCGGCAGGTGCTCGGTGAGGCGGACCGTGCCGCCCGACCCGGGGCACAGACTCAGCGCGGTGTCCGCCAGTCGCCGCGCCTGGCCCACGGCGGCCAGTCCGTCGACCGCGCTGCTGACGCCCACCCGTGTCCCGGGTGCCTGTTCGTCCGGCACGATCGACTCCTCGCCGTCCTCCACCGGGACGATGCCGTAATCGGCGTCCACACCGGTGTGCCAGTGCACGCGCACACCCGGGGACAGGACCGCCTGGGCACCGGGACAACCGGCGAGCCGGCCGCCGACGGCCGCGACGACCACGTACCGCCCTCGTTCCGGCAGGTCCAGCGCCTGCGCTGCCTCGGGCAGGTCGGCGATCCTGCTCGTACCGTCCAGCAGCGCCGCGGCCAGCAGACGCACCCTGTTCTCCCTGCGCCACGCCAGCTGCCGCTCGGTCTGCCGGTAAGCGTCCGCGACGAGGGTGCAGTGCTCGTCGACGAAGTCCCACACGTCGGACGCCACGTGCACCAGCAGCCGTACGTCCTCGGGGGCCGTCCGCGACGTCTCGTCGACCAGGCCCTGCCACACCAGTGAGCCGCCCAGCCGGAAGGCGTGCAGCAACGCGTCCAGGGGAAGTCCCTGTTCGGCGCGGGTGGCACCGATCTTCCAGGAGCAGCGGCGCGCCGCGTCCCGGGCGCCCCGGGGGTCGAGCAGGGACGTGATGCTGTGCCGCAGCGAGCGGTGCACCTCCTGCCAGGTGGCGGCGGCGTCCCCGTCCACCGCGGTCCGGTAGGCGGGCTCCTGCTCCTGCAGCGCGGCGACCAGCCGGTCGGTGAGCTGGGGCAGGTCGTCCAGCAGGACGCGGGCGGCCCGGTGCAGCACGCGCAGCGCGTCGGCGTCGATCAGCGACCGCACGCGCGGGGTCCTCCGGCGCGGAGCGGGCATGGGTCCGGGGCGAAGCAGGGTACGGGTCCGTACGGCGTGTCGCATCGCGCATCTCCCCCAGGGTCGGCTTCCCGGCGGTGTCCGTGCGGCGGCCCCCGCACCGGCGCCGGGCCGGCCGGGGAGCCCGTGGGCCGGCCGCCGCCGGACTCGTCCTGCCCCGAAGGATGGCATACCGTCCGGTCGGTCCCTAGAGCTGTGCACCGGTCTTTTCCGCCTGCCCGACCAGACGGACCAGCTCGACCCGGGAGCGGACGCCGAGGGTGGCGAACACGTTCCGCAGGTGATAGTCGACGGTGCGGGTGCTCACGGACAGGCTCAGGGCCACCTCACGGTTGGTCGCGCCCTCGGCGACACACCGGGCGATCCGCAGTTGCTGCGGGGTCAGCCGGGACAGGTCCCCGGCCTCGGCGGCCGCCGGGGCGGCGCCGCCCGCCCGCAGTTCGGCGGCGGCCTGCCGGGCCCACTGGTGCGCGCCGCAGCGTTCGAAGCCGATGAGCGCCTCCCCCAGCCGGGCCCGTGCCTCGCGCAGCCGGCGCCGGCGTCGCAGCCACTTGCCGTAGAGCAGTTCCGTGCGCGCCCGCTCGAAGTCACCGGCCGTCTCCTCGTGACGGTCCAGGGCACGCAGGTACAGGGCGTCGGCCGCCTCCGGGCCGGCCAGCAGCGCGCGGCAGCGCAGCAGTTGGGCGGGGGCCTGCGGGTCGGCTCCGCAGGCGGCCCACAGGGCGAAGTCCTCCACCACCGCGGCCGCGTGCTCGGGCCGGCCGGCGAGCGCGGCGGCCTCCACGAAGCAGGGGACGGCGAGCATCCACACCGCGAAGTGGCCGCGCCGCGCACCGGGGCGGACCAGCGCGCCCAGCCGGTCCGCGGCCTCACCCGGGCGGCCGGCACCGAGGTCGGCGCGGGCCGCGGCCCACTGCGCGAGCGTCGCGGCCTGCGCCAGTCCGTGGCGGCGGGCGGTACGCAGGGCGGCCTCGGCGTGCTCGGCGACGAGCTCCCCGTCCCCCTCGATCGACGCGGCGAGCGCCAGTACGGCGTGGTGGTGGGCGGCCGCGTTCCGCTGGCCGGTCCGCACGGCGGTGCGCAGACCCTCCTCGGCATGGGTACGGGCGAGCTGGTGGTGCCCGGCCCGCAGTTCCGCGTACGCCAGGTACTCCAGCGCCCTGGGTTCCAGGGCCGCGGATCCGAGGGTCCGTGCCGCCGCGAGCGCCCGTGCGCCGGCGCGGCGGGCGGCGGTCACCTCCCCGAGCATGAGCGCGGCGGCGGCGGACCGCAGCAGCAGTTCGGGCTCGTCGGCGCACAGCCCCCGCTCGACGACCCGGCGCAGCGGTCCGGCCGCACGGTCGAACCGTCCCATCAGCACGGCCCGCATGCCGTCGCGGTGGTCGTGGAGCGTGGCCTCGCGCGGGGCGGCGGCTCCGGCGGTCTCCGGCGCGTCGGCGGGCCGAGGCAGGGGGACGGGCCGGGCGGTGGCGTCGGCGAGGGCAGGGGCGGTGTCCGCGGCGAGGACCTCCAGACAGGATGCGGTATCACCCGCGGACCAGGCCGCGTGCGCCGCGCCCAGGGTCGCCGTGGCGGCGGCCTCGCGCCCGGCGGTGGCCAGCAGGGACGCGGCGAGCAGGAAGGACTCACGGGCGTCGTCCACCGGGCCGTCGGCCAGGAGCACCGCGCCCCGCAGGAGTTCCGCTGCGCCGCGTGCGGACGCCGGCGCCGGGCGGTTCCGGGCGGCGTCGAGCAGGCGCAGGGCCTCGGACGGCTGACCGGCGAGGACGGCCTGCTCGGCGGCGGCGGTGTACCGGTGGGCCCGTTCCGTGGCGTCCGTCGTGAGATCGGCGGCCCGGACGAGCGCCGCGCGGCGCAGCCCCGGCGGGAGCACGGCCGGCGGGTCCGCCGCGGCCGCCGCCAGCGCGGCCGCGAGGACGGGGGCGTGGCCCGTGACGGCCCAGGAACGGTGCAGCAGGGCGGGGACGCCGTGGGGGTCGGTCAGGGCCTCGGCCAGTGCGCGGTGGGCGGCGCGCCGTCGCTCGGGCGGCGCACCGGCGTACACCGCCCTGCCCAGCAGTGTGCTGCGGAACCGGAGCCGGCCTCCGGCCAGGGCCAGGACGTCGGGCACCGGGGTTTCCGCATCCGCTCCGGCCGCTCGGCGGACGAGGTCCGCGTCGGCGTCCTGCTCCCCCGTCGCCCGTACGGCTGCCGCCGTCGTCAGCAGCAGTCCGGCCTGCTCCGGCGGTACGCCGGCCGGGCACCCGCCCACGACGCCGGCCAGGGCCTCCCCGTCGGCCAGCGGCCGGGGCAGCGCCCGCCGTCCGCCCAGCTGGGCGGGGGTCAGCCGGTGGACGAGCGCCAGCAGCAGCGCGGGGTTGCCCTCCGCCGCCGTCACCAGTTCCTCGCGCACGGCGGGGTGGACGGCGCCGTCCGTCGCGTCGTCGACCAGCCGTGCCGCGTCCGCGGGTCCGAGCGGGCCGAGCCGCAGCCGGGGCAGCGCCGCGAGCTCCCGGCCGACGGGACGGTGGCCGGCGACCGTGAGGAGCAGCCCCGCCCGGATCCCCGCCGCGTGCACCCGGGCGGCCGCCTGCCCCAGCGCGGCGCGCGACGGCGCGTCCCACCGGTGCACGTCGTCCACGCACACCAGGAGCGGTGACGTGCCGGCCGCCGTGCGCAGGGCCTCGAACAGCTCCTCCCCCGCCGAACCGTTCGGCGCGGGCGCGTCGTGGCCGGCCGCGCGCAGCAGGGCGTGCAGACCGCTCGGACGCCGTGCGGCGGGGGCCGGGCCGGAGCGTACGTGCCACACCGGTCCGGCCCGGAAGGAGCGCGCGGCGTGTTCGAGGAACGCCGTGCGGCCGCAACCGGGTTCACCGGTCACGACACGGACGCCGCCGTCGGTGCGCAGCACGTCCAGCAGCGCGGAGATCACCTGCCGCCGAGAGGTCGTCTGTCCGGTCATCTCGGTGACCTTACTCACACGTAACGTGACAGGGAAGGAACGCGTCCACTCCTCGGTGAACGCTCAACTGTCGCCTCACCAGCGGTTCTTCGCCTGTCACCCTGGGAGACGAGTGTGCCGTGGCCCAAGGCGGCCGGTGCCCGGTGGTGCACACGCACAACGCCGGTGGCGGCCCGCACCGTGTGCGGACCGCCACCGGGTGACCGTCGGGCAGGAGCCCGGGGCTCAGGAGGTGTGCGGGCAGTTCCCCCGTGACTCCTCGATCGTCAGGCTCGGCCGCGGCAGCGGGCACAGGAACTGCTCGTAGCGGGTGTCGTTGTCGATGAACCGCTTCAGCCAGGAAATGCTGTACTTCGCGATCGTCGTGTTCGACGAGTTGGGCGTGAAGTGGGTGGCGCCGTTCAGCTCCAGGTAGGCCCGGTCAAGGGAGGACGGCAGGCCGGTGTAGAGGGGCTCGGCGTGGGTGGAGACCGGGGCCACCGTGTCGCCGTCGGCGCCGAAGATGAGGGTGGGGGTCCGCACCTCGGGCCAGGTCTTGTCGAGGTTCCAGGGCGTGAGCGGGATGGCGGCCTGGAGCGAAGGCCGGTCCTTGGCGGCTTCGAGGCTTCCGCCGCCGCCCATCGAGTGGCCCATGACACCGAGCCGGCTGCTGTCGATGCGGCCGCGGACCGCGCTGCGCTGGGTGAGGTAGTCGAGCGCGGCCAGCAGCTGGTCACCGCGGGAGGCGGGCTGGTCGAGCGTGGTGTTGGTGTCGATCGTGAAGACCACGAAGCCCTGGGAGGCCAGACGGGGCCCCAGCCAGGAGATGGAGGACTCGTAGGCGGTGAAGCCGGGCGAGACGGCGATCGCGCCGAAGGTGCCGTCGGCGGTGCTGGTCGGGTAGTGGATGGTGCCTCCGCCGAAGCCGGTCACGGAGAGCCGGGAGACGGAGACGTCCGACACGGCGTACGGGCCGCGCAGTGCCTCGATGCTCGATTCCGTGGGTGCCGGGCCGCGCTCGTAGGGGTTGTCCGCCGCGTGAGCGCCGGGACCGGTGAGGGTGGTCAGCCCGACGACGGCGGCGAGGGCCGCGGCCAGCCCGGCGAACCGGCCGGTCCCGCGCCTGCGGGTGTGGGGGTGCTGCTGCACGACGAGTGGTCCTCTCTGTCGCGGCGGACCGCCCGGCGGGCACGGGACGATGGCGTGGGTTGGGGCCGTGCCCGGCCGGGGCGCCGCCGATTGACTGGCGGTGCCACTGTCGGAGAGGAGGGGGCGGGTGGGGACCGGCAATATCACCGGTCTCGTGCGCCGTGCCGCCGGCACGCGGCGAAGGCGGCCGCGTCCGGTGCATGCAGCGGAGGGGCGGGGGTACCCGGACGGGTACGGTCACCGTCGGAGTCGGCGCCGACGGTGACCGCTGTGCGCGCGGCGCACGCGTCCCTCACCGTGGGGCGGTGGCGCGCGGCGGATCTGTCACGCCGCGTCGTAGACGTGGGCCCGGCCGCCGGCCCATTTCACCCAGGCCGGGTCGTCCAGCAGCCGTTCGCCCTCGGGCAGCCCCGCGCGGCGCAGGAACTCCACCACGTCCCGGTCGGAGCCCGCGAGGCCGACGATCTCACCGCGCACGGTCACCCGGCGGCCGCCCGTGCCGAGCGGCGGGTGTACGACGATCGGCGCCTTTCTCACCCTTCCAGCATCCGGCCGGTGCCGCGGACACGCATCCCGGCCCGGCACGTCACCCGACTGGCCCGCACGGCGCGCCGTCCGGGGCCGCGCCGTGCTGGTATGGAAGCGGCCTCCACGCCTACCCGGAGGGAGCTGGGAATGCACGAGATGTGGTGCGGTGCAGACACTTCGGGGGAGCCGGTGTGGCATGTCCTCACCCCGGACAGGACGTCGACGCTGTGCGGGGTGGAGAAGGAGGAGGAGTCGCCGCGCCGTCACACGACGGACCGGCACTGCTTCTCCTGCATGCAGTCGTTCCAGGCCGTCGTGGCGTCCCGCTGAGGACCACGGCACGCTCCGGACCGCCGCGGTTCCTCGCCGGCCGCCCCGTCACCGACCTCAGTGACAGGGGTGGCCGTCGCCGGAGGCCTCCGGCTGCAGTGCCTCCAGACGGCAGAAGCACGACGCCTCGATCGGGACGTCCGCCAGCGCGACCGCCTGCCTGAGCTGTGGGGCGAGGATCGCGGCCTCGCCCGTCCTGCCGGCGCGCAGCAGGCACTCGTGGAACCCGTGCAGCGCCCAGACGTTGTTGGGGTGCTGCAGGGGCCTCGGCAGGGTGTCGTCCAGACCGAGGTCCGCGCGGTAGACGGCCTCGGCCTCGGCGACGCGGCCCTGCTCGAGGAGCAGCGCCCCGTAGGCGTGCCGGGTGGGCTGCATCCAGCCCCAGGGCTCGTCGTAGGGCAGGTTGTCGTCGAGTGCGACGGACCGCTCCAGCGCGGCGAAGGCGGCGTCGTACTCGCCCTTGCGGTAGGCGAGTTCGCCGTCCAGCATCTCCGAGGCGATGGCGAGGATGTCGTGGCAGGTGTTGTTGAACAGCATCCTGGTCCCGGGCACGCGCCGCACCGCCGCGCGGAAGCGCTCCCGTTCGGCCTCGGCCCCGTCGACGGCGCCGGTCGCGGAGAGGGCGACGCCGCGGGCGTAGTGGAGCATGGCGGTGGTCACGCAGTGGAGTCCGGGATCGTCGGGGAACGGCAGCGCCAGGATGTCGTCCCAGCGTCCGAAGCGGATCAGGACGTGGACGCGCATCGCGAGGAACCCCTCCAGCCAGTCGGCCATGGGCGGGCTCTGCACCCGGAGCAGCTTCTCGGGGACGGCGGCCTCGAGCCGTGCGGCGGCGTCCAGGGCCACCTCCGACTGCCCGGCGAACATGGCGCCGTAGATCCGGAAGTGGTGGTTGTGGGCGCGGTAGAGCGTGTAGAAGTTCATGGCGCCCGCGCGTCGGAGGTACTTCTCGTCGGCCGCGACGGCGACGGTGTTGTCCGAGACGACCCTGCGGTAGTCGCCGCACAGCACCTCCAGGTGCGAGGGCATGTGGTGCAGGTGCCCGGCGTCGGGCACGGCGCCGCGCAGGCGGTCGGCGACGGTGAGGGCGGCTTCCGGGGTGGGCGACATCTCCATTAGGTGGATGTACAGGTGGAGGACCCCGGGGTGGCGGGCGCCGGCGTCGGTGGCGAGCGCGCCGTCGAGGACCGCCTTGGCCTCCAGGGTGCGGGCGCCTTCGGCGGGCCGGCCGGTCCCCAGGTCCCACAGCTGCCAGGGGGTGAGGTTCATCAGGGCGTCGGCGCAGAGCGTGGCCACGTCCGGGTCGCCGGGGGCGTTCTCGTACACGGCGAGCATCCGGTCCGCGTACGGCTCGTTCCACACCGAGCAGTCGTCCGCGGCCTCGGCCTGGGGGTAGCGGGCGCGCAGTGCCTCGACGAGGGCCCGCTCCACGGGGGTGGCGTGCGTGGTCCTCGCGTGCGCCCGCTCCACCGCCCCGTGGGTACGTTCGACGGTGTCGGCGAGTTCGTCGCCGTCGAAGGCCTCCCACGGTTTGTTGTAGTTGGGGCCGAGGGCGTAGGCGATGCCCCAGTGCGCCATGGCGCAGTCCGGGTCGGCCTCGGCGGCCTTCTCGAAGCAGGCGACCGCCTCCTCGTGGTTGAAGGCGTACGTCCACATCAGTCCGCGGTCGAACCAGAGTTGGGCGGCGGCGGAGGACGTCGTCACCGGCCGGCGGTAGGGGCCAAGGTCGTAGTAGTCGTCCATGGGTGCCTGCCTCCCGGGAAAGCGACGGACCGCCGCTGCCCCGCCGGCGACGGACGTCCCGTGGGGACGAAATCGACGATAGCGGGGCACAAGCGCTCGCGCAGGCCCTGCGGGGATCCGGCTCCCCGGTGCCGCCCCTGCCGCCTACGCGCTGACGAGGAGCTGCGGCGACAGCACCTTGATCATCGTGTTGGTCCAGCGCATCTGGCGCAGGGTCTGCGGATGGCAGGCGGAGACCAGCTCCAGGAGCCGCTCGTCGCGGGTGGCCTGTGCCGCCTGCGCGAGCATCTCCCAGTGGAGTGAGTTGCGGACGGCGGCCAGGTGCAGGTCCCGCAGGTCGTGCAGCAGGAGCAGTCCGGTCTCCGGACGGCGCCCGAGCGCCTGCGAGGCCTTCTCCCGCAGCGCGGCGAGCGCGCCCGGCGACGGATGGTCGCGGGGGCCGGACAGGTCGAGGCCGTGGTCGCGGCCGAGGGCGGCGAGCCGCGTGGCGTGCTCCCGGGACCAGCGGGCCACGTCGGTGGCGATGTGGTGGAACTCGTGCTCGACGCGATGACGTTCGGCGGCGGCGAGCAGGTCCTGCTCCAGGTCGCGCTCGTCGTCGTGCAGGGTGCGCAGGGTGACGCCGATGCCGCTCATGCCGTGCTTCCCTCGGTCCCGGTGCCGTCCGTGTCCGTCGCGTGCCCCGTGCCGCGCCGGGCGACCAGCGTCATGCGCGCGGCGGCCGTCTTGAACAGGGGCTGCTTGGAGAGGGGGTCCCAGTCGGTGATGGTGGTCTCGTTGGCCGCGCGCCCGGGGCCGTCGTCGGGCGGACGGTACCCCTGGGGGGTGTCCCAGTAGCCGTAGTGGAACGGCACGAAGACCACGCCGTCACGGATCGCCGTGGTCCGCAGACGGGCCCGGATCGCTCCGCGCGGGGTGGCGACCTGGACCAGGTCGCCGTCGGACAGACCCTGTGCGGCGGCCTCCGCGGGCGAGATCTCCGCCCACACGTCCGGCGCGGCGGCGTTCAGTTCGGGCGCGCGGCCGGTCTTGGTGCGCGTGTGGAAGTGGTAGACCGTGCGGCCGGTGATCAGCTGGAGGGGGTACCCGGGTGAGCGGTCCTCGTGGGGCGGGAGGTACTCGGCGGCCTTGATCACCGCCTTGCCCTCCGGGTTGAGGGAGCGGTACTCGACCGGGGTGACCGTCGCGCCGGTCACCATGTCCTTGCCGTAGCTCTCGCACCGGTCGGGGTGCGCGTAAGCGATGCCGTCGGTGTAGAGGCGTGCGGTGCCGTCGGGGGCGTCCTCGGTGCAGGGCCACTGGATGCCGCTGCCCGTCGTCCGCAGTTTCTCGTAGCTGAGGCCGGTGTAGTCGCAGGGGCGTCCGGCGCTGCACCGCTGCCAGGCGGCGAACGCGCCCTGGGGGTCCCGCCAGCCGATCAGGGGGGCGCCGTCCTTGTCGCGGAAGTCCATGCGGGCGGCGAAGTCGAGGAAGATGTCGAGGTCGGCCCGGGCCTCGCCGGGCGGTTCGACGGCCTTCTCCGAGAGATGGACGGTGCGGTCGGCATTGGTGAACGTGCCGGTCTTCTCGCCCCAGGTCCCCGCCGGCAGGACGACGTCGGCGAGCTGGGCGGTCTCGGTGAGGAACAGGTCCTGCACCACCACGAACAGCCGTTCCTGGGCGAGGACGGAACGGATCCTGGCGAGTTCGGGCAGGGAGACGGCCGGGTTGGTGCCGCTGATCCACAGCATGCCGAGCGAGCCCTGCTCGGCGTAGCGGAACATCTGCATCGCGTGGGTGGGAGGCCCGTAGTGCGGGATGTCGTCCGGCTCCACGTTCCAGATCTCGGCGAGCTCCGCCACGTGCTGGTCGTTCTGCCAGTTGCGGAAGCCCGGCAGGTCGCCGTTCGCACCGCACTCGCGGGTGTTCTCGGCGGTGGGCTGGCCGTTCATCTGGAGCAGCCCGCAGCCGGGCCGGCCGAGCATGCCCCGGATCAGGTGCAGGTTGTTGACCTGGACGGCGGCGGCGGAGGCCTGGTGGGACTGGTAGACGCCCTGCAGGACCGTGGACAGCAGCCGCCGCGCGCCGCCGAGGAGCTCCGCGGCGCGTTCGATCTGCGCGGCGGGGACGTCGCAGATCTCCGCGGCCCACGTCGGGGTGCACGCCTCGACGCGGGAGACGAGCTCGTCGAAGCCGACGGTGTGCGCGCCGATGTAGTCGTGGTCGATCCGGCCGGTGCGGATGATCTCGTGCAGCAGGGCGTTGAGCAGCGCGACGTTGGTGCCGGGGCGCGGCGCCAGGTGCACGTCGGCGCGCCGGGCGACGGGCGTGTACCGGGGGTCGACGCACAGCAGACGGGGCGGATCGGAGCCCTCCAGACGGTCCAGCATGCGCATCCACAGCACCGTCTGGGTCTCCGCCGCGTTGTGACCGAACAGGGCGATGGTGTCGGCGTGGTCGATGTCCTCGTAGGAGCCGGGCTGGCCGTCGGAGCCGAAGCTCTCCTTCAGGGCCTCGGCGGCCGTCGCGGTGCACAGCCGGGTGTTGCCGTCCAGGTGGTTGGTGCGGACGCCGGCGTGGGCGAGCACGGCGAGGGTGTAGTACTCCTCGAGGAAGAGCTGCCCGGTGGTGTAGAAGCCGACGGCCCCGGGTCCCCGTTCGTCCAGCAGGGTCCTGGTCCGGGACGCGATCCGGTCCATGGCGGTGTCCCAGTCCGACTCCACCAGCCGCCCGTCCTCCCGGACGAGGGGCCGGGTGAGGCGGTCCGGTGAGTGGTTGGCCTGCCAGCCGTAGAGGTCCTTGGGGCCGAGCCGTCCGCGGTTCACCCGGTCCGCCGCCCGGCCCCGGACGCCCACGATCCGCCCGCCGCGCACCGCGATGTCCATCGCGTCGCCGTTGGAGTGCAGGAGGGAGGCGGACCGCACCCACCGTTCCACGTCCTCCTCGCGGACCCCGTCCGCCAGGTGCAGGTCGGTGCGGGCCGGCCACGGGGTGCCGGGCGCGTAAGGGGTCCGCGCTCCCCAGGGGCGCGCGATCCGGTCCGTCGAGCTGTCCAAGGTCCGACCTCCCACGGGAAACGGCATCAGGTGCACGGGTACCCCGCCGCCACACCGCCAGACGCTCGCACCGCGCTTTCACTCGAACACCGAACGTGACGCGGAGGAGTCGAACACCATTCCTTCGCGGCCTCATTTCCCGACCGGCTGGCCGGGGCCGCGTGGCGCTCCCTAGGATGTACTCCCTGTCCAGCCAGTCCAGTTGGCGCGGCACTCCGCAGGGGGAACGATGCACACCGGTAAGCAGCTGTCCACCGAGATCGACGCAACCGTGCCGACGGCCGCGCGTATGTACGACTACTACCTGGGGGGCAAGGACAACTACGCGGCGGACCGCGCCGCGACCGAGGAACTCGACAAGGTGGTGCCCAGCACCCGCCGCCTGGCCCTGAACAACCGGCGCTTCCTGCAGCGGGTGGTCCGCACACTCACCCAGGAGTACGGGATCCGGCAGTACCTGGACCACGGCTCCGGCCTGCCCACCCAGGACAACGTCCACCAGGTCGCGCAGCGCATCGATCCGAGCACACACGTGGTGTACGTCGACAACGACCCGATGGTGCTGGTCCACGGCCGTGCCCTGCTGGAGCAGGACGAGCGCACCGTGGTCATACAGGCCGACATGCGCGAGACCGACGGGATCTTCGGGCACCCCGAGACCCAGCGGCTGATCGACTTCTCCGAGCCGGTCTGCGTGCTGTTCAACTCGGTCTTCCACTGCATCCCCGACAGCGACACCGACGGTCCGCTCGCCTTGGCACGCCGGGTGCGCGAACGGCTGGCGCCGGGCAGCTTCATGGTGATGTGCCAGCTGGTCAGTGAGGATCCCGAGTTGCGCGAGTTCGTCACGAACTTCATGGACCAGGCGACGCAGGGGCACTGGGGCCGGGTGCGTGAACCGAAGGACGTCGAGAGCTACTTCGAGGAACTGGAGATCCTCGAGCCGGGGCTGGTGGAGGTGTCCACGTGGCGCCCGGACACGGAGGTCGCGCCGCGTCAGCTCACCCAGGAATGGATCGAGTTCGGCGGTGTCGGCCGGCTCCCGCTGTAGCCCCTCCCGGCGACGCGACGCCCCTCGCCGGTCCGCTGGAAGGATCCGGTCAGGGGCGTCGGTGCGAGCACGGGCGGCAGCCGCGGCGCCGCCGCCACCACCACCACCACCACCACCACGACTAGGCGTAGCGCTTCTGGATGGTGGCGCGCAGCAGTTCCACGGAGTCCCGGGGCTTGAGCGCCTCGTCGGCGAGGCGGTCCAGCGCGATCCGGTACTCCTCCGTCTCGTCCAGGTCCTCGAGGAAGTTGGCGCTCCTGATGTGTTCCAGGTAGACCACGTCGGGCAGATCGAGCCCGCCGAAGCGCAGATAGGTCACCGGGATCGCCGGGGCCGACGCGTTCGTCACGTCCAGCGGCACGATCTGCAGGGTCACATTGGCCCGCTCGGCCATCGTCACCAGGTGCTCGAGCTGTTCGCGCATCACCGCGGGACTGCCCAGGACACGCAGCAGGACCGACTCGTCGATGACGGCCCACAGCTGCGGCGCGCCGTCGCGCCGCAGCAACTCGGCTCTCCGCATGCGCAGTTCGACCCGGCGCTGCACCTCGCTCGCCGGGGCGTTCGGCAGCCCTCGTTCGACCACCGCGCGGGTGTAGGCGGCGGTCTGCAGCAGTCCGGGGACGTACTGGATCTCGAAGGTGCGGATGGTGGCGGCGGCCTCCTGGAGTCCGACCAGACGGTCGAACCATTCGGGCATCAGCCGCTTGTCGTACCGCTGCCACCAGCCCGGCTCTCCGGCCCGCTGGAGCAGTTTGAGCAGCACCGAGGCCTCGTAGCCGTCGGTGCCGTACAGCTCCAGCAGTGCGCGGACATCGCGCTCGGTCGGCGGGCGGCGGCCCTTGCCGGACTCGATACGGGACAGCTTCGCCCCGCTGAAGCCGACGGAGCGCGCCGCCTGGTCCTGGGACAGCCCGGCATCCTCGCGGAAGCCCGCCAGCTGCACGCCGACCAGCATCTTCAAGAGGGTCGGCGCGGGCTCCGGCCTGTCCAGATAGGGTTCCAGACGGGAGATGCGATGCGACGCGGCGGACATCCTGACTCCCAGCAGACCGGGCACAAGGGCGGTTTACATTATCGCATCTGACAGGCACTCACCGCATCCGCGCGGAGAAGCCACGCGGAAATGAGGGAGGGAGCTCCGTTCACCGGCGCCGCGCCGGGCGCCCGGCGCCGGCTCCCGGGCCGCCTCAGAGGAGGTGGTCGAACTCGCCGTCCTTCGCACCGGCCAGGAAGGCGGCCAGCTCCGCGGCCGTGTAGACGAGGGCGGGGCCGTCGGGGTCACGGGAGTTGCGCATGGCGATCCCCCCGCCGGTCAGCGGAGCCACCTCGACACAGTTGCCCTCGGCGTTGCTGTGCCGGCTCTTGATCCAGCGGGCGTCCAACTGGCTGGCCCGCACTCCGTTGCGCACTCCTGGCACCGCTGTCTCCTTGCTGCTCGCGTTCCCCACCGCCCCCGGCTTCCCGCCACCGTCGGCTTCCCACCGCGCGTGGCGAAAAATCTCGCGCAATTTCTCGTGCAATTGCACGCGGGTGCTGACAGCGTGGATAATAGCCGCGGCGTCAACCCCTGTGCGGACGCCACGTCCTGACGTCGCATCGAGGAGATGCCGTGTCATCACCTGCGCATCCAGTGCTCCGGTCACCGGCCGTGGCCGTGGTACCGGCGGGTGGCCCCGGCACGGCCCCGGCATCCCCCCACGCACCGCTCCCGGCGGTGCCCCACGAGGATCCTCACCCGGTGCGGGAGACGGTCCGCGCCGTGTCCGCCTCGGCGGCGCTGCGCATCACGTGCGGTCCGGAGGACCTCGCCCGTGCGCGGTCCTTCACGCGGGACACGCTGGGCGTCCGGTCACTCGGCCACCGCTGTGACGACGCCACCCTCGTGATGACCGAGCCGGCCGCCAACGCCGTGATCCACGCGGCACCGGGCCGCGCGGGTGCGCCGGACGTCCGTCTCGGATTCCACCCGCGACCGGCGCACCTCCTGCTCACCGTCTCCGACCCCGACGACCACCCGCCCGTCCACACGCCCGGCGCGTGCTCCGGCCTGGAGGAGCACGGCCGGGGGCTGTACATCGTCGACGCCCTGTCCGAGGCGGGGGCCTGGGCCCCGGCGGCTCCGGCCGGCAAGACGGTGTGGGCCCGGTTGTCGACCCACCCGCCCACCTGACACGACTGCCGCGGAAAGGCACCCACGCCATGCGCAGCGCTTCGACGGAACAGCCGAGCAGCGAGCGCCCTGTGCGCCACACGTCCCCCACCGGAGTGGCACGGACCACGCCCCTCACGGCAGTGTCCCGCGTGCCGTGGGCCGAGATGCAGGACTCCACCGGATCGGCGGCGGCGATCCCGCTGCTGCTCAACGGCATCGCCTGGGGGGACTCCGGTACGGCCCTGGCCGCCCTTGAGGACCTGCGGAAACGGATCTGCCAGTACGGCTTCGTCACGGAGCAGGCGACCGCCGCCACGGTCCCCTTCCTCTGGGAGCTGGCCCAGCTCCCGCACGTCACCTGCCGGGCCCGGATCATCGAGCTGCTCAAGGCCATCGCCGACGCCCGGCAGTGGGAGAGCACCGCCGCCGCGTACCCCAAGCTGCTCAACCACCGGGAGAACCCGGTGGCCTGGGAGCGGGCCGCCCGGCAGGCGGTGCGCGCCCGGCGCGGCGACCTGAACCGGCTGATGACCGAGCCGGACACCGAGATCGCCCGCGCCACCACGGAACTCGCCCGCGCCCTGGCCGACTGAGGCCTCGGGCGGACTTTCCGGGGTGGCCCGGTCATGGAACGCGCGCGGCCTTCGGGGGACGAGTCGCGCGCGGGGGGAGGGTCGCGCGCGGCCGAGGGGGAAGGCCGCGCGCGACCCGCGGGACCGGTGCGAGGCGAGGGCCGGCCCTCGCCTCGTGCGGCGCGGCGGGTGTAGACATGGCACATGGTCCGACTCATGGGTCGATCCCGGACCCGGTCGCCCCTGTCATCCGGCGCCGCGGCGTCCGCACGGCTCAGCCGGGAGGGAGACGGCCGCTCCCGGTGGCATCCGGTGGCGGCACTGCGGTCGGTACTGAGCGGGCGCAGTGTCGCCGGACAGGTGTTCGTCCTGTATCTGGTGATCGTCCTGCTGCTGGTCGTGGCCGCCGTCGTGGCACTGGTGCTCCAGGTGCGAAGGGACAGCACAGAGGAGGCCCGCAACCGTTCGCTGGCCGTGGCGGAGACCTTCGCGAACGCGCCGGGTCTTACCGAGGCACTGGACTCCCCCGACCCCACGGCGGTGCTCCAGCCGCGCGCCGAGGCGGCCCGCAAGCTGGCGCGTGTGGACTTCGTCGTCGTCATGAACACCGACGGCATCCGTTACACGCATCCCAAGCGGGACCGCATCGGCAAACAGTTCGTCGGCACCATCGAGCCGGCACTGGCCGGGGAGCCGGTCGTGGAGGAGGTCAAGGGCACCATCGGACAGCTGGTGCAGGCGGTGGTACCGGTCGAGGACGACGACGGCACGGTGGTGGGCCTGGTGTCGGCCGGCATCACGACCGAGAACGTCGGTGGCGCCGCCGAGGCCGAGCTGCCGCTCGTCCTGAGCGCGGCGCTCGCCGCGCTCGCCCTGGCCACCGGGGGCGCGGCCCTGGTCAGCAGACGGCTGCTGCGGCAGACCCACGGCCTCGGCCCGCGCGAGATGACCCGGATGTACGAACACCACGACGCGGTGCTCCACTCGGTGCGCGAGGGCGTGATCATCGTCGACGGCGACGGCACCCTGATGCTCGCCAACGACGAGGCGCGCCGTCTGTTCGGCCTGCCCGAGGACGCCGAGGGCCGGCATGTGCTGGACATCGGCCTCGATCCCGGCACCGCAGGCCTGCTGTCCTCGGGACGGGTGGCCACCGACGAGGTGCACCGGGTGGGCGACCGGCTGCTGGCGGTCAACCAGCGGCCCACCGACCGCGCGGGCGGCCCGCGCGGCAGCGTCGCCACGGTCCGCGACTCCACCGAGCTGCGTGCCCTGTCCGGCCGGGCCGAGGCCTCCCGCGAGCGGCTCGACATGCTGTACGACGCGGGGGTGGGCATCGGGACGAGTCTGGACGTCACCCGCACGGCCGAGGAGCTCGCCGAGCTGGCCGTGCCCCGGTTCGCCGACTTCGTCACGGTGGACCTGTTCGAGTCGGTGCTGGCCGGCGGCCAGCCCGACGCTGCCGCCGCCCTGCGCCGCACGGCCGTGACGGGGATCGCCGACGACGCGCCGCTCTACCCCGGGGACGAGAAGATCCGCTTCGTCGCGTCGTCCCCGCAGGGCCGGAGCCTGGCGAGCGGCCGCCCGGTCCTCGAGCCCCGGCTCGGTGAGGCGCCGGGCTGGCGGGCGCAGGACGTGCAGCGCTCCGGTCAGGTCGTGGACTACGGCATCCACTCGCTGATCACCGTTCCGCTGCGGGCCGGTTCCCTGGTGCTGGGCGTGGTCAGTTTCTGGCGTTCCCGCAAGCCCGGCCCGTTCGACGCCGAGGAGCTGGCCCTGGCCGAGGAACTGGTGGCCCGGGCCGCGGTCTCCATCGACAACGCGCGCCGCTACACGCGCGAGCACAGCATGGCGGTGACGCTCCAGCAGAGCCTGCTGCCGCGCAGCCTGCCGGAGCAGAGCGCCCTGGAGATCGCCTATCGCTACCTTCCGGCGCAGGCCGGGGTGGGCGGGGACTGGTTCGACGTCCTGCCGCTGTCCGGCGCGCGGGTGGCGCTGGTGGTCGGCGACGTCGTCGGGCACGGCCTGCACGCGGCGGCCACGATGGGACGGCTGCGTACGGCGGTGCACAACTTCTCCGCGCTCGACCTCCCGCCCGACGAGCTCCTCGGTCTGCTGGACGAGCTCGTCGCCCGCATCGACCAGGACGAGGCACAGGACGAGGAGGCGGCACCGGTGACCGGGGCGACCTGTCTGTACGCCGTGTACGACCCGGTCACGCGGCACTGCACCGTCGCCCGCGCGGGCCATCCCCCGCCGGCCGTGGTCCGGCCGGACGGCACCGTGGAGTTCCCGGACGTGCCCGCCGGTCCCCCGCTGGGACTCGGCGGTCTGCCGTTCGAGTCGGCCGACCTGGAGCTGCCGGAGGGCAGCAGGGTGGTCCTCTACACCGACGGGCTGGTCGAGGACCGCACGCGGGACATCGACGTCGGTCTGGACCAGCTGCGTGAGGCGCTGTCCCGGGCCGGGGACTCCCCCGAGGACACCTGCAGGGTCGTACTGGACTCACGGCGCCCGGTCCGGGCCGGGGACGACATCGCCCTGATCGTGGCGCGGACGCGGGTGCTGGCCGCGGACCGGATAGCCGAGTGGCCGGTGCCGCCGGATCCGGCGGCCGTCGGCGAGGTGCGGGCCGCGGTGACCCGGAAGCTGGCCGAGTGGGGACTGGCGGAACTCACGTTCGGCACGGAGCTGATCCTGAGCGAGCTGGTCACCAACGCGCTCCGCTACGGCGGCAGCCCCATCCAGGTGCGCATGCTGCACGACCGCAGTCTGGTCTGCGAGGTCTACGACAGCAGCAGCACCTCGCCGCATCTGCGGCACGCGACGATGACGGACGAGGGCGGACGCGGGCTGTTCCTGGTGGCCCAGGTCGCAGAACGCTGGGGCACCCGCTACCTTCCCGCCGGCAAGGTCATCTGGGCGGAGCAGCCCCTCCCCTGAGGCATAAGCACTACCGTGGAGTGCCCATAAGTGATGCTTATGACCTCATAGAGAGGACCCGCGTACCAAGTTAGGCATGCCTCAGTTTAGGCTTCCTCACGAGTCGCCTGTCATCACTCGAAGGGAACCTGACCATGCCCCGCCCCCTGCGGGTAGCCATCGTCGGATCCGGCCCCGCCGGGATCTACGCCGCCGACGCCCTGCTCAAGTCCGACGTCGCCGCCGAACCGGGCGTGTCCATCGACATCTTCGAGCGCATGCCGGCGCCGTTCGGACTGATCCGTTACGGCGTCGCCCCCGACCACCCGCGGATCAAGGGCATCATCACCGCCCTCCACCAGGTGCTCGACAAGCCGCAGATCCGTCTGTTCGGCAATGTGGACTACGGTACTGACCTCCACCTCGACGACCTGCGCACGTTCTACGACGGCGTGATCTTCGCGACCGGCGCGACGGCCGACCGCGCGCTGCCCGTCCCGGGCATCGACCTGGACGGCTCCTACGGCGCCGCGGACTTCGTCTCCTGGTACGACGGCCACCCCGACGTGCCGCGCACCTGGCCGCTCGAGGCCGAGAAGGTCGCCGTGCTCGGCGTCGGAAACGTCGCCCTCGACGTCGCCCGGATCCTCGCCAAGACCGCCGACGAGCTGCTGCCGACGGAGATCCCGGCCAACGTGTACGAGGGCCTGAAGGCCAACAAGGCACTGGAGATCCACGTGTTCGGGCGCCGTGGCCCGGCGCAGGCGAAGTTCAGCCCGATGGAGCTGCGGGAGCTCGACCACTCCCCCACCATCGAGGTCGTCGTCGACCCCGAGGACATCGACTACGACGAGGGGTCGATCGCCACCCGGCGCGGCAACAAGCAGGCCGACATGGTCGCCAAGACCCTGGAGAACTGGGCGATCCGCGACACCGGCGACCGCCCGCACAAGCTGTTCCTGCACTTCTTCGAGTCCCCCGTGGAGATCCTCGGCGAGGACGGCAGGGTCGTCGGCCTGCGCACCGAGCGCACCGCGCTCGACGGCACCGGTAACGTCAAGGGCACCGGCGAGTTCAAGGACTGGGACGTCAGCGCGGTCTACCGGGCCGTCGGCTACCTCTCCGACGAACTCCCCAAGCTGCCCTGGGACATCGACTCCGGCACCGTGCCGGACCGGGGCGGCCGCGTCGTCCAGGACACCGGGGAGCACCTGCCGTCCACGTACGTCACCGGCTGGATCCGGCGCGGTCCGGTGGGCCTGATCGGTCACACCAAGGGCGACGCCAACGAGACCGTGGCGAACCTGCTGGAGGACTACGCGGGCGGGCGGCTCCTCGCGCCCGAGTCCCCGGCTCCGGAGGCGGTGGACGCGTTCCTCGCCGAGCGCGGCGTCCGCTTCACCACCTGGGACGGCTGGTACCGCCTGGACGCCGCGGAGAAGGCGCTGGGCGAGCCCCAGGGCCGCGAGCGCGTGAAGATCGTGGAGCGCGAGGACATGCTGCGGGAGAGCGGCGCCTGAACCGCGCCCTTCGCCCCTTCGAGGGCCGCCCCGTCGGGTGCCCGCCCGGTCCCGGACCTGGCGGGCGCCCGGCGCCGGTCAGTCCGGAAGGGTCAGCCGGCCGGTCTCGCCCGGCTCGACACGGACCGTACGGCGGTCCGGGAGGTGCACGTCGATCGGGGAACGGCCGGACGCGGGCACCGTGATCTCCAGCAGACCGCGCTCCAGCCGCAGCCGCACGCCCCAGTGGCCGTGGTAGCGCAGCGTGAAGCCGTAGGAGGACAGCTCCGGCAGGGGCACCGGGTCGAGCCACAGGGCTCCGCCGCGGGTCTCCAGACCGGTCAGTCCGCGCTGGACCAGATCGAGTGTGCCGGCCATGGCGCCGAGGTGGATGCCTTCTCCCGTGGTGCCGCCCTGGATGTCGGCGATGTCCGCCTGAAGGGCCTCCTGGCAGAACTTCCAGGCGTCCGCGCGCCGTGCCCGGGCCAGGACCCAGCCGTGGACCAGGCCGCTGAGGGTGGAGCCGTGACTGGTGCGGTGCAGGTAGTGGTCCACCGTGCGCCGCCAGATCCGTTCGTCGAAACTCAGCCCCAGCCGGTGGAAGACGCCCTGGAGCTCGGCGGGCGAGAAGAGGTAACCCAGCATCAGGACGTCCGCCTGCTTGGACGCCTGGTAGCGGTTGACGGTGTCGCCCTCGGCCTCCAGGATCCGGTCCAGGCGCCGGATGTCGCCGTACCGGCGCCGGTAGCCCCGCCAGTCGAGCTCTGCGAGTTCCGCGTAGCCCTCGAACTGGCTGATGACACCGTCGTGGAAGGGGACGTGGAGCAGGCGGGAGACGTCTTCCCACTGCTCCAGTTCGCCCCCGTCCAGTCCGGTCCGCTCGGCGAGCTCGCGGCGCCGAGGCTCGGGAAGGCCGCGCAGCACGTCCAGGGTGCGGGCGAGCACCCAGGTGGCCGTGACATTGGTGTAGGCGTTGTCGTCCAGGCCCGGTTCGGCGGCGTCCGGGTAGGCGTCGTGGTACTCGTCGGGACCGACGACACCCTTGATGCGGTACCGGCCGAGCCGGTCGTCGAAGACGGCCGAGTCCGCCCAGAACCGGGAGATCTGGAGCAGCATCTCGGCGCCCTTGGTGTGCAGGAACTCCTCGTCGCCGCTGGCCTCGCAGTACTGCCACACGTTGTAGGCGATCGCCGAGCCCACGTGGTGCTGGAGGTGGGAGTGGTCGGGCAGCCAGCGCCCCGAGCGGGGGTTGAGGTGCAGCTGCTGGGTCTCCTCCCGCCCGTCGCTGCCGCTCTGCCACGGGTACATCGCGCCCCGGCGCCCCGCGTCCGACGCGGCGGTGCGGGCCCGCTCCAGACGCCGGTGCCGGTGGTGCAGCAGGGCCCGCGAGACCTCCGGGAAGTGCAGGTTGAGGTAGGGCAGGACGAACAGCTCGTCCCAGAAGACGTGCCCCCGGTAGGCCTCCCCGTGCAGTCCCCGTGCGGGGACCCCGACGTCCAGGTCCGCGGTGTGCGGGGAGAGGGTCTGCAGGACGTGGAAGAGGTGCAGCCGCAGGACGCGTTCCGCCTCGTCGTCCACGTCCAGCTCGGCCCTGCGCCAGAGCTGCTCCCAGGCCGTCAGGTGCGGCGCCAGCAGCGCGTCGAAGTCACCCGCCCGGCCCACCCGGTCGACCGCGGCGTGCAGCGGGTCGCTGATCGCGGGGTCCCGGGAGGTGTGCAGGGCGACGATCTTGTCGACGGTGACGGTGCGTCCGGCGGCCAGTTCCAGCCGGGTCGTCTGCACGGCGCGGGAGCGCTCGTCCCCGATCGTGACGGGCGCGGGCGAGGTCAGACGGGCGGCGAAGGCGATCCGCACGTCCGAGGTGCGGGTGCGGCACCGCAGCCACACCGTGTCCGCGGCGGCCGTTCCGGTGAGCACGTGGGTCAGATGGCGACCGTCCAGATCCCGGTAGCGCGGCACCCCGGCGTTGGTGACACCGCCGTCGATCGCCGCCTCGGTCTCCAGGGTGCCGGAGAACCCCTCGGCGGTGAACTCGGTGCGCAGACCCGCCAGATGGGGGTCCGCCATGTGCACGAACCGGAGCTGGCGCACGAGCAGCGCCCGCCCCGCGCCCAGACCGTAGCGCGTCCTGCGCTCCAGCAGCCCCGAGGCCAGGTGCAGCGTCACGACGTGGTCGGACACGGCCGCCGTGTCGGGGGTGAGCCAGGGCTCCCCCGGCAGGCGGAAGCGCAGCGGGAGCCAGTTGGGCAGGTTGACCATGTCCTCGTTCTCGACCTGCCGTCCGGCGACCTGGGAGGTGAGCCGGTTGTAGACGCCGGCCGCGTACGTCCCCGGGTAGTGCACCTCGTCCGCGGAACACTCCGCCAGGGCGCCCCGGGTGGCGAAGTACCCGTTGCCCAGGGTGCACAGCGATTCCCTGAGGCGGGCGTCGGCGTGGTCGTAACCCTTGTACTCCCAGGTCCACTCCGTCACTCGACACTCCTCCGCCGCGGCCGGGGTCGCCCCATGGGTACCCCCGCCGGGTCCCCACCACACACGGAGCCGGCCGGCGCCCTACCGCTCCCCCACCGGAACCCGCCACAGGAGTGTGGTGCCCCCGCCCGCGGATCCGGTGACGTCGAAGGTGCCGCCGAGCTGCTGCGCGCGCTCGGCCATGTTGCGCAGGCCGCTGCGGCGGCCCCCGGAGGGGATGCCCACGCCGTTGTCCGCGACCGTCAGCCGCACCTCGCGCCCGTCGGTCTGGAGGACCACGTCGGCGCGGTCGGCGCGGGCGTGCCGGGCGATGTTGGTCAGGGACTCGGAGAGCACGGCCACCAGGTGATCGGCCGTCTCCTTGGGCACGTCGGTGTCGATCAGGCCCTCCATCCGCACGCTGGGAGGGAAACCGAGCAGGGGCGCGGCCTCGCCGACGACCCGTACGACACGGGCGCGCAGACCGGTGGCGCCGCCGCCGGCGGCGGCGCGGGAGCGCAGGCCGAAGATGGTCGAGCGAATGATCTTGATGGTCTCGTCGAGGTCGTCGACGGCCCGCAGCACCCGCTCCGAGGCCTCCTTGTGCTCGATGAACCGGCCGGCGCTCTGGAGCGTCATGCCGGTGGCGAACAGCCGCTGGATGGCCAGGTCGTGCAGGTCGCGGGCGATGCGGTCGCGCTCCTCCAGGACGGCGATCTGCTCGGCGTCCTGGCGGCGTTCCGCCAGCTCCATCGCCACGGCCGCCTGGGCGGCGAAGCCCTGCAGGGGCTCGATCTCCTCCTCGGTGAACGGGTTGCGGTCGGCGGACCGGGCCAGCAGGGCGATGCCGCGCACACTGTCGCCCGACCCGATGGGCACGGCGACGGCCGGACCGAGTTCGTCGAGGCGCTGCGGGCCCGGGAAGACCCGTTCGTCGCCGGCGATGTCCGGGCTGGTGACCGGGGCTCCGGCGGTGAAGGCCCGGCCGAGCAGGCTGCCGTCCACGGGCACGACGAGCCCGCGGTGACTGTCCGCGCCCTGGCCGATGGCCAGTTCCACGGTGAGCGAGTCGGTGCCGGCCATGGGTACGGCGACCACGGCGAGGGCGGCCCCGGTGATCTCCCGGGCGCGCTCCGCGATGAGCAGGAGGGCCGTGCCGCGTTCGCTGCCGGACATGAGGGCGTGGGTGATCTCGGCGTTGGCCCGCAGCCAGCGTTCGCGCTGCCGGGACTCCTCGTACAGGCGCGCGTTGTCGATGGCGACCCCGGCGGCGACCGCCAGGGTGGACAGGACCGACTCGTCCTCCTCGTCGAACTGCGCCCCGCCCCGCTTCTCGGTCAGGTACAGGTTGCCGAACACCTGGTCACGGACCCGGATGGGGACGCCGAGGAAGGTGTTCATCGGCGGGTGGTGGGGCGGGAAACCGTACGAGGCGGGGTGGTCGGAGAGTTTCGCCACCCGCAGTGGCTCCGGATGCCGGATCAGCTCTCCGAGGATGCCGTGGCCCTCGGGGTAGTGGCCGATGCGGGCGATCTCCTCCTCGCTGACACCGACGGTGTGGAAGGCGGACAGCCGCTTGCCGTCCGGGCCGATCACGCCAAGGGCGGCGTACTGCGCCTCCACCACCGCCGCAGCGGCCTCCACGATGCTGTGCAGCACCTGTTCCAGCTCCAGCTCCCGGCCGACCGAGAGCACGGCCTCCAGCAGGCTGTGCACCCGGTCGCGGGTGCCGCGGGCCGCGTCGATACGGGACTGGAGTTCCTCCAGCAGCTCGTCGAGGCGCAGCTGCGGTAGCCGTACGCGGGCGTCCTCGTCCCGCCCGGAGCCTTCCACCCGTGTGCCTCCCGTCCGCTCGCCTCGGCACCGCCGCCCGGCTGCCTCCCGACCGGCAACCGGTAACGGTCCAGTAAAGGCGACGGTACGGCATCGGCCGGGCGGCGGGTCCGGCGGGGACCGCGGGCGGGGTCCGTCCCTGGGGGCGCTGGGCCGGTCGGCCCTGTCCGGCGACCGTCCGCCTGGGCCACAGGTCCCGTTCCGCCGGGACGACGGTCCCGCGTCGCCCGCAGGGGCGCCGTTACCCGCGGGAACAGACGTTCGCGCTTGCTATACAGGTTCTGCCGCCGGTCCGGATCCGCGGTCAAACCCCCAGTCCCGCCCCGTCCTTGGGAGACCTCATGCTGTCCGAAGAGTCCGCCGCAGTGCTGCGGGCCACCCTGCCCGCCGTGGCCGGGGCGCTCGACGAGATCACGACGCGTTTCTACGGCACCATGTTCCGTGACCGGCCCGAGCTCCTGGACGGCCTGTTCAACCGGGGCAACCAGGCCAGCGGCGCCCAGCGCCGGGCGCTCGCCGGATCCATAGCCGGGTTCGCCCAGGCACTGCTCGCCGACCCGGACAGCCGGCCGGACGCCCTGCTGGCCCGCATCGCGCACAAGCACGTCGCGGTCGGCATCACCGACGACCAGTACACGATCGTCCACAAGTACCTGTTCGGCGCGATCGCGGACGTGCTGGGCGACGCGGTGACCCCCGAGGTGGCGGCCGCCTGGGACGAGGTGTACTGGCTGATGGCCGGGGCCCTCATCGCCCGTGAGGCCCGTCTCTACCACGACGCGGGTGTCGAACCGGGTGACATCTGGCGTCCCTGGACCGTCGTGGAGCGCCACGAGGAGACGGACGACGTGGTCTCGTTCCTGGTGCGCCCCGCCGACGGCGAGCCCGCCCCGAAGGCACGGGCCGGCCAGTACGTCAGCGTGCGGCTGCTCATGCCCGACGGCGTGCACCAGCTGCGCCAGTACAGCCTGTCCTCCGACCCCGGGGAGGAGCTGCGCCGCATCACCGTCAAACGCGTCGCGGGCGAGGACGGCGCACCGGACGGCGAGGTGTCGAACCTGCTGTTCGAACGGATCGGCACCGGCGACGAGCTCACCCTCTCCGTGCCCGTCGGCGACGTCGCGCTCGACGAGGCCGACACCCCGTTGGTCCTGGTCTCGGCCGGTATCGGCTGCACCCCGATGCTGGGCATGCTCGCCCGGCTGCAGGCCACCGGCTCCACCCGGCGGGTGCTCGTCCTGCACGCCGACGGCGCACCGGCCGAGCACGCCCTGCGTGCCGAGACCCGTGAGGCGGTGAACGGACTGGCCGACGCGGAGGCGGTGTTCTGGTACGAGCGTCCCGGCCCCGAGGAGCCCGACGCGCGCAGCGGTCTGATGGACCTGGAGGGCATCGACGTCCCGGCGGACGCGACGGTGTACCTGTGCGGGCCGCTGCCGTTCATGCGCGCCGTGCGCGGCGCGCTGCTCGGCGCCGGGGTCCCCGCCCGGTCCATCCACTACGAGGTCTTCGGCCCCGACCTCTGGCTGCCCGAGGCGGCCTGACCCGCTCACGGGCCCGGGTCCCCGCGCGCCGGCACGGCGTGCGGGGACCCGGGCCCGTCTCAGACCTCCAGCTCGGCCTCGATGCGGCGCAGCTGGTGCCGCGCCATGGCCAGGTTGGCGCGGCCCGCCTCGAGGACCAGGTAGAGGAAGAGGCCGTTGCCGCCGCGTCCCTTGAGCAGGCGGATCAGGTGGTACTGGCTGTTCAGGGTGATCAGGATGTCCTCGATCTCCTCGTTCAGTCCCAGGTGCTCCATGGTGCGCAGCTTGGACCGTACGACGTCGGTGTTGCCGGCCGCGGCGACCTCCAGGTTGAAGTCCTTGCCGCCGCCCAGCGTGCCGAGGGCCATGCCGCTGGTGTAGTCGACGAGTGCGGCGGCCGTCGCGCCGTCGATGGAGCTGAGGCATTCCTTGAGGGAGGTCTCGGTGTTGGCCATGAGTGGTGTCCTTTCCGTCGTGATGGGTGGTTCGGGCCGGGCGCCGGATCCCGCGGAGGCGCACGGCCTGGAGGAAACGCGGGAGGTCAGCCGCCGGGTTGTGTCCGGGGCCGGTGTGCGGGCAGTTGCGGGGTGCGCACCGGGAGGGTGCCGATGGGCCGGGCCGGATCGGTGCCCTGGGCCCGCGCGGGGGATTCCCCGGGCGCGACCCGGTCGGCGTGCCGCCCTCCGCCCGGGCCGATGTGGGTGTCCACCAGCTCGGCGATCCGGGCGCCGCTGCGCCGGCCCTCCAGATGCAGCCGGCCCACGTTGACCCGGTCGTCGGCGAGGAGGGTGAGCACGGCGGTGGTCCCGGCGGCGTAGGTCGCGACGTAACCCCGGCTGCCGCGCACGAGGAGTTCGCGGAAGTCGCCGCGGGCGGCCGCGTCCGTCATGCGGTACGCGACCCCGAGCGCGGCGGCGGTGAGTGCGGCCAGCCCCTCCGGTTCGGTGTCCGGTACGTCGTGGGCCAGCACGAGTCCGTCGACGGTGGCCGCGAGGGAGCCCGCCAGCCGCGGTATGCGGGTGCGGAGCCGACGCAGTTCGTCCAGCACGTCGGTCTCGACGGCCATGAGCAGTCTCCTTTCGGCACGCTGCCGGCGCGCGCGGATCACAGTGCCTCCAAGGCGTCCAGGAGCCGTCTCAGCAGCGCTGTGTCGGGCTCGTCCCACGCCGCGCCGCCCGCGTCGGGGACGGGGTGGACGGGCGTGGCGGGCGGGGGTGGCGCGGGGGTGACCAGCCCGTCGGCGGCCAGGCGGCGCAGTTCGACGAGGGTGTGGAAGGTGCGGTGGGCGAGAACCGAGGCGATCTGCGCGGCGGTGCGCCCGCCGTCGACCAGGGCGAGGGTGCGGCCGCGCCGGGGCGGCAGCCGGTCGGGGTCGGCGCCTGCCGCGCGGGTGAGCGGGGCGGTGTCGACGGCTGAATCGGGCCAGATGCGGTGCAGCAGGTCACGGCGGCGCCGCGACTCGCGCAGCACGGTCGCCACCGGTACCGGACGGACCGCGCCGAGCCAGTGCGCGACACCGGGACGGAAGCGGAGCGCGGCGCCGCCGTGGACGAGCGCGAAGTACGCGGCGTCGAACAGCGCGCCCAGGTGGCACAGCTCCAGGGCCCCCGTGGTCAGACGCCCGCTGTCCACGAGCTGGCGGCCGACCCGGTGCACGGCCCCGGCCCGTTCGACCGCGTCCCACCAGCCGGCCGGTGGGACGGCACCGCTGCGGGTGAGCAGGTCGCCGAGGTCGGGACTGTACGCGGACTCGACGTGGACGACGTGTCCCGCGGAGAGGTAGAAGATCCCGGACTCCGTGGAGAGCGCCCCGGTGGCGTGGTCGGCCGCGAGGGTGCCGAGCAGCTCGGGCGCGGACCCGCCGGTGCGTGCCGCCGTGGTCATCCGAGCACCAGCCGGTCCGCCATCTCGGCCAGGCGTATGCGGGCCAGGGCGAGGTTGCCGTCGGCGCGGTCGAGCCACAGGTACAGGAAGACCGTGCTGTCGAAGGTCGTGACGACGAAGCGCAGGAGGTGGTACGCGTCCGCACCGGTCAGGATGAGGTCCTCGACGGGTGGTTCCTTGCCGGCGGTCCCCGCCGCCTTGTCGTCGGCCGGTGCGAGCGTGCCGCTCTCCATGGCCTGGCGGGCGAGTTCGGCGGTCTCGGCGGCCGTTGCCTCCGCGTCACCGCCCGGTGCGTCGCCCACCGCGCCCAGGGCGAGCCCGCTGATCCAGTCGACCACGAGGGCGCCGCGTGCCCCGGGCAGTCGCATGGCTTCCAGCAGACTCTCGTCGATTCCGGGCACGCCGGATCCCCCTCCTCGCACGGCTGTACCGCGAACGTGACGTCGACGCTACGGTGTGTGCTCGATCGAGGTGAGAGCTTTGGTGTTTTCCGGCGGAATATGCGACGGGAGTGACGCGGCCCTGGTAGGGTCCGGTTTTTTTCGCCCTCACGACGAGGCCCCTGTCCGGCCTGGTGCGGGCAGGGCCGGCCCCGATGCGGATGGTGGGCCGGCCCCGCTCGCGGGACCATTGTGATGACGTCGGCGCCGCCGGAACCACGGGTGGACCGTCTGACCGCGTGTGCGCCGCGCACACCCCGCGCGCGACACCCCGGGCGCCCCGCCACATGAGGGCCGTACGGCCGGGTAGGCGCAGGCGTGACCGCCGTCCGGCGGAGCCCCGCCTCATGCCGCCGGCCCGCGGCGACGATACTGGCAGAAGCACGTGCCCCCGCTCACGACTGGACCCATGCCGAACTCCCCAGAAGCCCGCGCCACGATCCCTCCCACGGTCCGGCTGGCCCGCGGCCGCCACACCGGAAGCCGGGCCGACGAGGCACTGAGGCGCAGCCTGCGCCGCCTCAAGGACGGCCGGGACATCGAGGACTTCCTCGAACTCCCCGCCGACGGGACCGCTCCCGACCTGGTCTTCGAAGCCCGGACGCGGGTGGCCGGCGGTGTCACCGTGCGCGCCCGGCTGAGTCTGGGCCCCGGCACGGACCGGGGCCGGGACTGGACGCTGGTCGCGGAGGCGGAGCAGCCCTGGGACCAGGGCTGGCCGTCCCCGGCGGGGATGTTCTGGGGACAGGAGCCGGACGCCGACTGGAACCACGACGCGGTGACGGACCTGCGGCCGGGCGCGATCCATCCGCTCCCGGAGGAGGACAAGGACGTACGACGGCTGCTGCGCGCGTGCGCGCGTGACGCGTGGCACGTACATGTCGTCGTCCACGAGGCGATGACCACGGACGAGCGCGGCCGGGTGCCGCTCACGCGCTGGCTGCCGCCGGGACTGCGGCACCGGGTCGTGGAGCACCGGGCCACGCCCCAGCAGTCGCGGGTGGCGAACTGGGCGTTGCGGGAGTTCGGTGTGCGGGTCCCGCGAGGAGGGGCCGCGGTGCTGCCGGGCGCTCCGGTCCCGGAGGGGTACGACGCCGACGCCTTCGCCGTGCGCGCCGTGTTCCTGGACGGTACGGAACCGGCCGGCCTGGTCGACGCGGTGACCCGCTTCGACGCACTGCCGCGCGTGCTGCCGGACGGTGCGCGGGAGGCCCTGACCGCGTTGCGGGAGGACTGGCACCTGCTGACGACCGAGGAGGAACTCGCCCGTGAGCGGGCGCTGGTCGCCATGTACGCCGAGGCACTCGAGGCCATGACCAAGTCACGGGACCTGTACCGCGAGGCCGCCGAACGCGCGCACGAGGCGCTGGCCGCGTACCAGGAATCGGCCGGCACCCCGGCCACCCGGCAGCCGCCCCCGCCCCGGACGGACTCCCCCTCCCCCCTCCAGCAGCTGACCCGCACCCTGGAGCGCCTGCGGACGGGCGGCCCCAGGCCCCGCCGCGCCGCACCCGCCGGGGACGGCGAACCGGCGCGCCGGCCGCGGGTATGACCGGTTCGTTCGGGCGAGGTGACGAAGGCGAGGTGGTCATGCCCGGCTCCATGGGGAAGGCCGATGACCATTACCAGGTGTCCCCGCGACGTGCTGCCAGATGACGGGTCCACCGGGACGACCTGCGAGGATCCCGTGTCTCGCGGGACTCGGGCGGGACATCGGACGCGTGCGCCCATGGCCGGTCCCCGCCGCCATACCGGGGCCGTCAGCGGGAATCCGCCCAGAGAAGGCTGTGCCGTGGCCGAGGGGGCCGCGGCGCGCCGGTCACCCGGAGGAGGGCAGTGGCGTTGGAGTCGACCACCGTACTGCTGATCGTCGCCGCCGTTCTCGCGATCCTGGTGCTCGCCGGCGCCGTCGCCGTCCTGGTCCGTCTGGTCCGCACGCGGCGGGAGTTGAGGCGGGCGGGTCTGCCCACGGGGCCCCGCTGGGTGTTCTGGGGCGCCGTCCTCTATCTGGTGCTGCCGGCGGACCTGCTGCCCGACCCCGTCTATCTGGACGACATCGGCGTCCTGCTGCTCGCTCTGCGCACCATGCGTGGCTCCCTCGGAGCGGGCCTGCCCGGCGCACCCCGGCGGCGGACGGCGCGACAACCCGCCGATGACTACGCTCCGTAAGGAAACCAACCACCCGTTCGATTCGTATAAGTCTCTGGAAGCCAAAAGAAGTCGGCGGACCAAGCGACGGGCCACAGAGGGCCGTTGCCCGGTCGGCGCAGCACCGACGAGGGAGAGACGATGCAACCGTTCGCGCTCAACTACGCACGTCCGGCAGTTGAGTTGGCTGTTGCCACTCCGTACGCGTATGACTCCGGACTGCAGTTGAACGTACTCGGGGACGGACGGATCGCGGCCTGCGACCACGCGCTGTTGCGTGAGGTGGGGACGACGACGTCCACCGCGGGTTCCAAGACCCACTTCGACGACTGAACGCGGACCGTAGACGATGACCGTGCTGATCCTCACTTGTGAGGAGGATGTGACCGCCGACATGGTGGTCGTGCATCTCAACGGCTCCGGAGTGCCGGTGGTGCGTCTCGACCCCGCCGACCTGACCGGTGGCGTCTCGCTGTCCGGCGAGTTCGTCCACGGCCGCTTCCGCGGCCATCTGTCCGTCGGGGGGCGGCTGGTGAGCATCGGCGGACTCAGGTCCGTGTGGGTGCGCCGGCCCGGCACCCCGGCCGGACGCGCGCCGCAGCCGTCCGCATGGCTGACCGAGGAGGCCTCGCAGGCGCTCTACGGGCTGCTGCGCGGCTGTGACGCGCGCTGGATGAACCATCCGGACGCGGCCCGCCGGGCCCGCCACAAGCCGTGGCAACTGCGTCTGGCCCAGCGCTGTGGCCTGCCCGTGCCGGCCACGGTGATCACCACTTTCCCGCGCGCGGCCAGGGAGTTCGCGGAGCGCTTCCCGGATCTGGTGGTCAAGCCGGTGTCGGGGGCGCACCCGCAGGATCCCCCGCGGGCCGTTCCGACCAGCCGGGTGGCGCCGGACACGGACTTCTCGGCGGTCGCGTTCGGGCCGACGCTGCTTCAGCGGCGGATCGCCAAGCGGGCCGACATCCGGCTGACCGTGGTGGGCGAGCGGTTGCTGGCGGCGCGCAAGGCGACGGCGCCGGACGGGGATCCGGAGGAGGTGGACGTGCGTTTCGCCGCACCCGGGTCGCCCTGGGAGCCGGTCGAGGTCCCGGCGCGCACCACCGACGCCGTTCGCGCGTACCTGCGCCGGGCCGAACTGGCTTATGGGGCTTTCGACTTCGCCGAGGACGCCGACGGGACCTGGTGGTTCCTGGAGTGCAATCAGTCGGGTCAGTTCGGATTCGTGGAGGTGGAGACGGAACAGCCGATCGCGCGGACCATCGCCGAGTGGCTGTCCCGTCCCATTCCCGACGACCCCGTGGAACTCAACGGGGCGAGTTCCACGGTGCGGTGAGCGGCCGTCACCGCACGGGGGTCAGTGGGGCCGCGGTCCGGGCAGCATGGCGGCGCGCTGCCAGCCGTTGCCGGGGGACTGCGGCCGGTCGAGGCCGGGGCCGTAGCCGGGGGACTGCAGGGGCCGCATGACCAGCTCCAGTTCCCTGCTCACGCGTTCGGCCTCGCGGCGGACCTGTGCCGGCACATCGCCGCACTCCGCGATGAGTCGGTCGTAGATGGGGGAATCCTGGAACACCCGTCAACGCGCCTTTCTGCTCGGCGGCCCCGGTGCGGGGACGCGACTGCCGAGTGTAGGCGCCCGTCCGGCGCGCGGTGGGACTTCCCCCGTACGGCGGTCGGTCAGGCGCCCGTCGTCGAGCCGGGACGGACGATCATCAGCACGGTGACAGTCGCCCAGAGCAGGTTGAACACCCCTGTGAACACCGCGAGTCGGACGGTGTCCTGCGGGTCGGCCGGCTGGTGGGCGGCCAGCCGGCCGACGAGTTCGTCCTGTCGGGGCAGCACGAAGGCGAGGAGGACCCCGGCCGCCACCGCGGTCAGGGTGATCGAGGCGATGAGCCAGCCGTCGCCCAGCACCCCCATCGCGAGGGCGGTGGCGAGGCCGAGGGCGGGCACGAGCACCCCCAGGCGGGCGTAGACCCTGCAGATGCGGTGGAGCAGGGTGACGGCGGTGACCGCCTTCGGGGCGGGTCCGTCGGCCTCCGCAGGGGCGGCGCGGCGTACGGCCGGCGGGAACATGCTGGCCGCGACGGTCACGGGACCGACGGCGACGATGGCGGCCAGGACATGGAGGGACAGCAGGAGCTTGGTCACCGGAACTCTTTCCTTGGTGTGATCAGCGGTGCCGGGCTCACGTCAGGGGCCCTTCGGATGATCACCCACTGGCTGGAACGACAGGATTCAACGGATTCCCGCCAACAGCTCCTGACGGAACCTCTGCGCACCGCGGCCCCGATGTCCCCGATCAGGGGCGTGGCGGGAATCCGCCTGAGGTGGCCGCCATGCACTCCGTGACGATCCTGGTTCTCGACGGGGTGGTGCCGTTCGACATGGCGGCGCCCCTGCAGGTCTTCGACTGCGCGCGGCTGCCCGACGGCCGGCCCGCCTACCGGGTCCGGCTGTGCGCCGAGCGGCCGGAGGTGGCCGCGGACGGCGGTTTCACCCTGCGCGTCGAGCGTGGACTCCAGGCGCTGGCGGACGCGGACACGGTCGTCGTCCCGGGCCGCGCCGAGGGAGCCCCGCCGCCCTCCCCCGCGGTGCTCGCCGCGCTGCGGCAGGCGGCCGCGGCGGGTGCCCGGATCGCCTCGGTGTGCGTGGGTGTCTTCGTGCTGGCGGAGGCCGGGCTGCTCGACGGCCTGCGGGCCACCACGCACTGGGTGGCCGCCGACCGGCTCGCGCGCGCCTATCCGCTGGTCGACGTCGAGCCGGACGTGCTCTACGTCGACAACGGCCGCATCCTCACCTCGGCCGGCGCCGCCGCCGCGCTGGACATGTGCCTGCACATGATCCGCCGGGACCTCGGCTCGGCCGTGGCGGCGAACGCGGCCCGGATGTCGGTGATGCCCCTGGAGAGGGAAGGCGGCCAGGCCCAGTTCATCGTGCACGAGCACCCGCCCGTGCCCCGCGGGTCGCATCTGGAGCCGCTGCTGGAGTGGATCGAGGACAACCTGGCGCACGAGGTCACGCTCGGCGCGATGGCGGCACGCGCCGGCATGAGCGAGCGCACCTTCAGCCGCCGGTTCCGCGAGCAGACGGGCACCACACCGCTGCAGTGGCTGCTGCGGGCCCGGGTGCGGCGCGCCCAGTACCTGCTGGAGAACAGCGACCACACGGTCGAACGGATCGGACGGCAGGCCGGATTCGGATCGCCCACGGCGTTCCGCGAACGGTTCCGCAAGGTGGTGGGCACCACGCCGCACGCCTACCGCTCGTCGTTCACCGGGCGGCGTCCCGCCCCCGCGGACGGCTCGTAGCGTCGCGCGGGAGCGGAAGCGCTCCAGTGGTCAGACGGCCAGGGACAGGTCGTTCTCGCCGTCGGCCTCCGCGGCGCGTCCGGGCGCGGGCGGGGTCAGGCCGAGCAGGGCGTCCGCCCGCGCTATGGCGTCGTGGACGGCGGACGTCCCCATCATCACGCAGAGCGTGTAGCTGACGTCCTCCAGTTCGCGCGCCGCCACCGGCGAATGCCTCTCCGCCTGGGCGATCTGCAGCGTCGCGTACTGCGTCAGGAGCCGCCTGACGACCTTCGGATCCGGTACGAGCACGAAGCACCCCTCTCTGGTCATCGCTGCGTATGCCCGGACCGGACGGAAGCACGCCCCCCCATGTGTTCAAGTGGCCGCAATTGACCGAAAACCGTCGCACCCCGGCCGGCCCGTCAGGCCACCCGACCGCGGTGCAGCGCCGCGTACGCCCCGCCACGGCGCAGCAGTTCCTCGTGCGTGCCGATCTCCTGGATGCGGCCGTCCGCCATCACGATGATCGGGGAACGGGCCTCGTCCGGGCCGCCATCGGTCGACATGGGCACGGCGCCCAGGCCGGCGGCGCCGGCCTCCGCCTCACCGACAGGGCGGGTGTGCATGGGGGCGGGACCTCTTCCGGCTGACGTCGCGACGAAGGGGGAAAGCGCGCGTACCGGCCTGACCGCGGGACGGGCGGAAATCCAAGAGGAGAACGCGAACGCATTCAGCGGGTGGGCCGCTGAATCAGGGGCCCACCCCGGGACGGCGCCGCAGCGTTCGGTGCTCGGCGCCGCGCGGTCACGGGGACCTGCCGCCGACGGCTCGGGCTGTTGACATGCCGTTCCGACGCGGATCATCGTCTCCCGGAAGGCGTCGGCGGAGCGCCACGGTGACACGGTCCGGCGGACGCCGGCCCACGGAGAGGCGGCGGCATGCGGATCGGACTGCTCGGCACCGGCCCCTGGGCGCGGGTGGCCCACGCCCCCGCGCTGAGCGGGCACCGGGACCTGGACTTCGCCGGTGTGTGGGGCCGCCGGCCGGACGCCGCCAGGGATCTGGCCGATCTGCACGGAACACGGGCCTACGCCGACATCGACGCGCTGCTCGCCGCCGTGGACGCGGTCGCCGTCGCACTGCCGCCCGCCGTGCAGGCGGAGCTGGCCGTGCGCGCGGCGCGAGCGGGATGCCATCTGCTGCTCGACAAACCGCTCGCACCGACGGTCGCCCAGGGGCAGGCGGTGGTCGACGCGGCCGACGCGGCCGGAGTCGCCTCGGTGGTCTTCTTCACCACGCGTTTCCAGTCCGGGCCGGAGGCCTGGATCGGCGAACAGGCCCGGGTGGGCGGCTGGTTCACCGGACGGGCCCACTGGCTCGGAGCAGTGTTCACCGCCGCGGACAATCCCTTCGCCTCCTCACCCTGGCGACGCGAGAAGGGTGCCCTGTGGGACGTCGGTCCGCACGCCCTGTCCGTGCTGCTCCCGCTGCTCGGTGAAGCGCGGCGGGTGGCGGCGGTGGCGTACGGCCCCGGCGACACCGTCCATCTCGTCCTCGACCACGTCGGTGGCGCGTCGAGCAGTGTCACCCTGAGCCTGACCGCCCCGCCCGCCGCGGCCGGCTCCATGGTCGAACTGCGCGGTGAGGCGGGGGTCACATGCCTGCCGCAGGCCTCGGAGGGAGCCGTCCCCGCCCTCATCCGCGCCCTGGACGCCCTCCTGACCGCGGCGGGCACCGGCACCCCGCACTCCTGTGACGCGGCGTTCGCCCTCCGCGTCACGCGGGTCCTGGCCACGGCCGAGACGCTGCTGCACGGCGGGACGCGCTGAACGGCCCTCACCGGCGTCCCCACCGGCTGCGCACCGGAGCGGCCCCGGGCACGGGCCGCGGCCACCGCGGCCCGGCCGGCTCGAGTGCCCCTCGAAGGCCCGCCTCGGACAACGGCCCCGAGGGCTTCGCCGACTACGCGATCGGCCTGTCCGGCGGAGGTTGCCCGCGGCCGGCCCTCACACCGTTCCAGTGAGCCGCGGGGCAGGTTTCCCCCGGGCGCGGGAAGGTACCCCGGCATCCAGGAGGCGGCCCTTCACCGCGGCGCCGCGAGCGTTCCGGATGCACGGCGGGCTCCCGCGTTGAATGGTGAGTATCGGACCCGATGACAGCACCGGGGCCGCAACAGCGATCCGGACCCGAGGAGCCAGAAGATGTCGACGTCCCAGCCCGACGCGTCCCGGCAGCCCGAGGACCGTGCCACCCCGGACAGCCTGCTCCACGCCCGCACCGGCACCGATGTGTCGCCGGAGGACCTGGTCCTTGCCTCCGGCAAGGACATCACCCCGCAGAACCTCGAGTGGGCCAGGCGGAAGCTGGCCGAGGAGGGGCCCGCCGCCCTGGACAAGATCCTGCCCTGACTGCCCTGTTCCCTGCTCCCGGCAGGACGGCGCCGCCGGTGCCGCGCGAGCGGACCGGCGGCGCCGTATGCCGCGCGCCGGGTCAGGTTCTGTCCCGCTCCTCCGGGAGCGCCGTCTCGTCCTCGACGACGTGCATCGCGGCCTCCTCCGCGCCGGCGGCCCCACCGTCGATGCCCACGTCGTCGGCGACGCTCTCCTTGGTGGTGTCCGCGTGGGCGCCCTCGTCGGGGGCGACCAGGCGTCCGGCACGGGCACCGCCCGCCTCCGGGTCGACCGGCTCGCCCTCGCCGCCGGGCAGGTCGCCCACCTCGTCCCCCGCGGGCGCGGGCTCCTCGGGCACCTCCTGGGCCAGCCGCTCGTCGAGCGTCTCCCCGTCGTGCTGCTCGGCGGCCGTGGTGCCGTGCTTGGTGACGCCGAGCGGCTTCTCCGGGGGCGAGTAGCCCTCGTCGAGGGTGTCGTCGTAGGTCCGTTCGTCGAGGGCGTCCTGCATGTCGAGCGGCGCGGCGTCCTCCTGCTCCTCGTTGCTCCCGGTGGGCTGGTAGGCGTCGTCGGCCATCGGTTCGGAGCCCATGGCGTCCTCCCTGTCGCGCTGCGTCGGCTCATGTCCTCTGTGGTGTCCGGTCCGCGTTTCCCGTCACGCGATCTCTAATCCCGCCCCCGGACGACAGGGGCACGGCCTCAGGGCCGCGTGCGGGCCGGCCGGAACCGTCACCGCTCGACGACGGCCGGACAAGGAGCCGGACTCCGGCTCGGGGAGCCACCGTCAGCCCGGCGCGTCCCGCCCGGGTGGTGGGGCGACGCGGACCTCGAGGTCACCGATCCGGTGGGCGGGCCAGGACCGGGAGTAGCCGGGCGCGGTGCCGCCGGGGCCGGTGAGCGCGGCGACCGGCACACGTGCGGCCGTGCGCAGGATCGCCGCGACTGTGGTGTTCTCGTTGTTGCCGGAGGTCGCCCCGGAGGAGCAGCCCGCGTAGTAGCCGATGGGGATGGCCTCGTGGCCGGTGATCAGACAGGGCGGGCGGACGCCGAGCCGGTGCAGTGCGTCCGCCGTGCGGGCCCAGTCGCGGCGGCTGTCGAGGTTGCGGTCCACGGTGTGCACGAGGACGGTCAGCTGCACGGTGAGGTGGCCCGCCACCGCGAGCGCGACCAGGGCCCTGGCGGCCCGCAGCCATGCTCCGCGCGGTGCCGTGACCAGGTGCCACAGCGCGTCGGCCACCGGGATCGCGAGCAGGGCGTAGGCGGGCTGGAGGAAGCGGGGTGCCGCGTACTCGATCATGAACAGGTACGGGACCGCGGCGGTGACGGCGCAGGCCAGCGGGGTCAGGGTGCGCTCGGTGCGGCGGGCCCGCACGGCGACGGCCAGGCCGAGGACGGCGAGCAGGGGCAGGACGAACCACCAGAGGGTGATCACGGGGTGGGGCATCGACCCGGTGCACGGGCGGCACAAAGCGCGCCCGCCCAGGCTGCGCAGCTGGTCGTCGAGGGCGATGTGCCAGCCGAGGCCGCCCTGGATGCGGGACGCCTCGGCCAGCCGCTCCCCGAGGCCCCCGAAGGCGGTGTACGCCTCGACCACCCACGGGACCCCACCCGCCGCGAGGCCCCCGGTGAGGGCGAGCAGTGACCGTCTGTGCCGGCCCGCGAGGGCGTGGGCGAGGAGCGGGAGGGCCACCCAGACGGCGTCGGTGGGCCGCATCCAGGCCATGAGCGCCGCCCCGCCCACGACGGTCCACAGCGCGCCGCGCGACGAGGGGTCCGCGCGGTGGCGCAGGAAACCGCCGACGGCGAACAGCGCGCCGACGGCGACCCAGTAGTTGGGCATGGCCTGGGGACCGTAGAAGAGGGTCACCCACAGGAAGGCGAAGAAGGCTCCGGCGGTGACCAGGACCCGGGTCGGGAACAGGCCGCGCCAGGCGCGCAGGCCCAGGTGGAGGGCGAGGCCGGAGAGGACGGCGAGATGGACGCGCAGCAGGACGGTGGACTCGGACCAGGACGCGACGGGCGCCACCAGCAGGGAGACGCCCCGGGAACGCGGAGCGCTGAAGAAGGCGGCCGGATGGTGGGAGGTGACCTGGCTGGTGTAGACGATCTCGTCCCAGCCGAGGCCAAGCACGGGCCTCACGAGGGCGAGTTGGGTGAGGGTGAAGACGGCGGCGAGCACCGCGGACGGCCTGGGGTCGTACGGGTGACGGGAGGCGACCGGACCTGACCGCTGCTCGCGTCGTCGTGTCGCGGCCAGCAGGGCACCGGCGCCGTCGGTCATCGTCCGTCCTTCGTTCTCGCGCGTCACGGGTGCCGGGTTCCACGGGCCGTGGCACCCGGGGGGGCCGGGACGGCGGAGACCGGGCGTCCGAAGATCACGGACAACCTAACCCGCGCGGAACGGGCACGCAGGGTGATATACAGCCAACCGTCGCATCCGGCCCGGGAGCCCCCGCCTGCTCACGCATCGCCCCCGAGCTCGGCCAGGTCCGTCACGACCCGGTCGGCGCCGTGCGCGTACAGGGCGTCGGCCTGGCCCACCCGGTCCACGCCGACGACGTATCCGAAGTGTCCGGCGCGGCCCGCGTCCATGCCGGCGAGCGCGTCCTCGAACACGGCGGCGCGGGGCGGTTCCACGCCGAGGTCGTGGGCGGCGGCGAGGAAGGTGTCGGGCCTCGGCTTCCCCGGCAGGCCCCGCTCGGCGGCGACCACCCCGTCGATCCGGACGTCGAAGAGGTCCTCGGCGCCGATGGACCGCAGCACGTCGCGGCAGTTGGCGCTGGAGGAGACGATCGCGGTGCGCAGTCCCCGGGCACGGACCGCTGCGAGGTAGCGCAGCGTGCCCTCGTAGGGCGCCACGCCGTCGGTGCGGATCCTCGCCAGCAGCCGTTCGTTCTTGCGATTGCCCAGGCCGTGCACGGTGCGGACGTCGGCCGGGTCGCCGGGTCCGCCCTCGGGCAGGGCGATGCCGCGGGAGGCGAGGAAGGTGCGTACGCCGTCGGCACGCGGGAGGCCGTCGACGTACTCGTCGTAGTCCGCGTCGGTGAACGGGCGGAAGGCGTCGCCGTCCCGCTCACGGAGAAAGGCGTCGAACGTCTCCTTCCAGGCGGCCGCGTGGACGACGGCCGTCCTGGTGACGACGCCGTCGAGGTCGAAGAGGCAGGCGAGGATGTCGTCGGGCAGACCCAGATCCGTCATACAGGACACCGTTCCCCGTACGGCGCCGGACAGTGGGGCGACGGGCCGCACACCGGCGGGGAACCGGCCGCCCGGGCCCGGGTGGCACACTCTCCCGTGTGGCGCTGACTTTCGACGACCTCCTCCTGCGTGCCCGCTCGCTCCCGCGGGACGGCCGCCGCGCGATCCTCGGCATCGCCGGAAGCCCGGGAGCGGGCAAGTCCACGCTCGCCGCACACGTGGTGCGGGAGCTGAACGGCGGCGGAAAGCCGTGGGTCGCGCACGTGCCCATGGACGGCTTCCATCTCGCCGACGCCGAGCTCGGCCGGCTCGGGCGCCGGGACCGCAAGGGCGCCCCTGACACCTTCGACGCGGCCGGGTACGCGGCACTGCTCCGGCGGCTGCGCGAGGAGCCGTACGGCGATGTCGTGTACGCCCCCGGCTTCGAGCGGGTGCTGGAACAGCCGCTGGCGGGAGCGGTCCCGGTGCCGCCGGACGCCCGGCTGGTGGTGACGGAGGGCAACTACCTGCTGCTGGACACCGGGGCCTGGGCGCGGGTCCGGCCGCAGCTCGACGAGGTGTGGTTCTGCGACCTGGACGAGCCGGAGCGGCTGCGCCGCCTGATCGCCCGGCACGAGGAGTTCGGCAAGAGCCACGAGGAGGCGGTGGCCTGGGTCGAGCGCTCGGACCGGCGCAACGCCGGGCTGATCGCCCCGACCCGGGAGCGGGCCGATCTGGTGGTGCCGGCATCCGCGCTGCCGGACGCGTCCCGGCCGTCGGAACGGACTGGACGCGGTGCGGCCGGCTGACGCAGGCTCTCCTCCATGATCAGAGCAGCCACTGTCGACGACGTCCCCGAGATCCGTTCGATGATCAAGGAACTCGCCACGTACGAACGGGCCCCGGAGCAGGCCCGCGCCACCGATGAGCAGCTCCGTGCGGCCCTGTTCGGTGAGCACCCCGCCGCTTCCGTGCTGATCGCCGAGGACGACGGAACGGGCGACGTCGCGGGGTTCGCCCTGTGGTTCCCGCGCTTCTCCACCTGGACAGGGACCCGCGGGATGCATCTCGAGGACCTCTACGTGCGCCCGCACACCCGGGGTGCCGGACACGGCAAGCAGCTGCTGGCCACGCTCGCGCGGATCTGCCGGGAGAACGGCTTCGAGCGCTTCGAGTGGGTGGTGCTGGACTGGAACGAGCCGGCGATCGCGTTCTACAAGTCGCTCGGCGCCGAACTCCTGGACGAGTGGACGGTGTGCCGGCTGACCGGTGACGCGCTCGAGGAGCTCGCCGCGCGGGCACCGGCGGACGGGAGCCGGGCGTTGTGACACGCCGGGCGGGTGCGCGGGTGCGAGAGTAGGGGCCCATGAGGGGTCTGGTGGCGGCGCGCGCACGGAAGCCGGTTCCCGGCGACGGTGAGGGAGGCACCGCCCCGAGGGGCACCGGCCGGCGGTGGCCGGTGACCGTCGTGATGGTGCTGCTCCTCGGGCAGATGGCCGTGGCGATGGTGACCGCCGCCGTGCGGCAGACGCCGACGATCGACGAGCCGGTGTACGTGGGCACCGCCGCCGTCTATCTGCGGGAGCACAGCCTGCGGTTCAATCCCGAGCATCCCCCGCTCGGGAAGCTGGTGATCGCCACCGGGGTGGCGGTCGCCGACCCACGCCTCGACGCGGGGTTCGACGGCAGCCAGGGCGAGTTGGGGCGGCGGCTGCTGTACGAGTCGGGCAACGACCCGTGGCGGGTCATGTTCTGGGCGCGTCTGCCCGTGATCGTCCTGACGCTGCTGTTCGGGCTCGTCGTCTTCGCCTTCGCCCGGGAACTGGCAGGCCCGGCGGGCGCGTCGGTGGCGCTCGCCCTGTACTGCCTCTCCCCCGACGTGATCGCGCACGGCTCACTGGCCACGCTCGACGTGCCGGCCGCCGGGTCCGTGCTGACCTCCGTGTGGCTGCTGTGGCGGGCGCGCCTGCGGCCGCACCTCCCTCTGCCGCTCGCCGGCGCGGCGTTCGGGGCGGCACTGGCGACCAGGATGAGCGTGCTGCCCGCGCTGCCGGTGCTGGTCGTGACGGCAGCCGTGTCGGTGTGGGCCGCGTCCACGGGTGACCGGCGGCGCCGGCTGGTGCGGGCTGCCACGGGCGCCGCCGTCTTCGCGCTGGTCGCTGTCGCCGTGGTCTGGGCCGCCTACCTGGCCGTCGATCCCCGGCTGCGCTGGGACCCGGAGCAGCGGGTGCCCGTGGTACGGGGGCTGCGGGGGCTGTTCGTGGAGCTGATGCCGTTCCCCGAGCCGTACCGGGACGGCATGCGCGTCCAGTTCGGTTTCGAGTACCGGCCGTGGCAGGGCTTCCTGTTCGGGCGGGTGTACACCGGCTCGCTCTGGTACTACCTGCCCGCCGCGCTGCTGGTGAAGACTCCGCTCGGCATGCTCGCGCTCTGGGCCGCGGGCGCCGCCTCGGTGCTGACGGTGCGCCGGCTGCGCCCCGCGGCGGCCCTTCTGCTCCCGGTGCCGGCGATCCTGCTGGCCGCCGCCATGTACGGATCACGGGACTTCGGCACCCGGTACGCCGTGTTCCTGCCGATGTTCCTGGCGGTGGCGGCGGGCTGCGTGCTCACGCTGCGGTGGCGGTGGGCGCCTCCCGCGGCGGCGCTGCTCGTCGCGCTCGTCGCGGTGAGTTCTCTGCGGACGTACCCCTACTGTCTGCCGTACTCCAACGAGGCGTTCGGCGGTCCGTCGAAGACCCGGCTGCGGCTGCACGACTCCAATGTGGACTGGGGCCAGGATCTCGGCCGGCTGGCCGACCGGCTGCGCGGGCGGTACCGGGGCGAGCGTGTCTGGCTCGTCTACAAGGGCAGCGGGGTCCCCTCGTACTACGGCATCGACGCGGCCGATCCGCGCCGGGTGCCGCCCGACGAGGTGCGCGGGGTGCTGGTGGTGTCGGACTCCGCGGCGGCCAAGGCCACAGGCCGGCTGGCCGAACTGCTCCGGAGCAGCCGCCCGGTCGACGACGTCGGTCACTCGATCACGGTCTACCGGCGTTGAACGCGGGCCGCGTTCATGTCCGCCCCGCGGCTCCCACCCGCAGGAACGCGTCCGCGCTCACGTGCGGCATCACGCTGCTCGCCACGCGATAACGCCCGTTGGGCACCTCGGCGGCGGACCGGCGTACGTGCACGGCGAGCGGGCCCGCCCATTCGTAGCCGTGACGCGCGGCGTGCCGGGCCAGCCGGTCGGTGAGAACCTGCCCCACCCGCCCGCCCCTGCGCGTCAGTTCCTCGTGGACGGGGCCGGCCAGTTCCACGTCGTAGGCGTTGGGGACCATCACCCGGCCCGCCCGGCACACCACGGCGTTGCTGTCGCACTCGCGCCGCAGGGCATCGACGAGTTCGACCGGGTCCCGGCCGAACATCCGCGCCCACAGCGCCTCCCATCGGTTCTCCAGTGTCTCTTCCAGCGCGCTCAAAGCGCCCATGGTCTCACCTGCCCAAATGTAGTCGCGTCGAGGACGGGAGGATTACCGGCGCTCGTCGTAGTCGTCGGGCCTGATCTCGGCCTCCTCCAGCGCCTCGCGCATCGTGCGGCCGGTGCCACCCTGCGCGCGCGTCTCGTTCTCCTCACGCCGCTCGACGGTGTCGTCGGTGTCCCGGGTCTTCGGCCGGTTCTCCTCGGGGACGGTCATGTCCGCTGGCTCCTCGGGTCTCGCGGGGGTTCCTCTGTTGCGCTGTGCCGTCGGGTTCCCTGAAGCGGCGTGGATATCCCCCGGGGGAAGCGGGCCGGTGCACTCGGGCGAGGAGCCTGGTCACCACGGTGCGTGGGCTATGTTGAACCCTCGTGGGAGACGAAGGAGGCGCACGGGTGCCATCGCCGCAGCAGGCACGCGCACAGGCGTCCGCGATCACCTCGGGGAAGGCGGGCCCGGACGCGGAGATGTCCCCGACGGCCCAGCTCCGCGCGCTGTTCGACCGGCCCCGGCTCTCCCCCGGCCAGCGGCGCATCGCCCAGTACCTGATCGAGCACATCGCCGAGGCGGCGTTCCTGTCGATCACGGACCTCGCGGACCGGGTCGGGGTGAGCCAGCCCTCGGTGACGCGGTTCGCCTCGGCGGTCGGCTTCAGCGGCTACCCCGCGCTGCGGGAGAAGCTCCAGTCGATCACCCTCGGCACCCGCGCGGGCGGTCCCGCGGAGGAGATCAGGGCCAACGAGCTCCAGGCGGCGGTCGACGCCGAGATCGGGAACCTCGAGAACCTGCGGCGGGACCTCGCCGACGCCGACCGGGTCATCGAGGTGGGCCGCCGGCTGTCCGCCTCCACGCCGCTCACCGTCCTCGGGCTGCGCATCTCCGTCTCCCTGGCCGAGTACTTCGCCTACGCCGCCCGACGTATCCACCCCGACGTACGGCTCGTGACGCGGGGCGGCAGCGTCGCCTACGACGCGCTGCTGCAGTCGCGGGAAGCGGGCGGCACCTGGGTGCTGGCGTTCTCCATGCCGCGGCATGCCCAGGAGACCCTGACGGCGGTGCGGGTCGCGCGCAGCGCCGGGCTGAAGGTCGCGCTGATCACCGATCTGGCGCTGGGTCCGCTCGTGGACGAGGCCGACGTCTCCTTCGCCATCGGCACCGGGTCGCGGCTGGTCTTCGACTCCTACGCCGCTCCTGGCGTGATGTGTGCGGCGCTGCTGCAGGCCATGACGGACGCGGATCCGGAGCGGACGCAGGCCCGGCTCGACGAGTACGAGCACGTGGCGGACGAGCACCAGTTCTTCCTCAGGGACTGACACCTCCCCACCGCGCCTTCCGCGACACCCCCGCATCAAAGCGCGCATGAATGTTTTCATACGTCTTGCAAACCAGATGGCATATATAAATACTGCTCACGGATCGCGGCCCGGCAGCCCCGGAACCGCGGTCCAGCACCCTTCTCGTCCCCACCCGCTCCGCCCGGAAAGCCGACGGTCCGCCCATGCGCAGCCAGCACCACTCGCCGCGGATGACGCCGGAACCGCCCGGGCGCCTGCGCGGACACCCTGAGCCGCCGGTTCCTACCCGCTCCGGCGGCCAGGGTGTTCGGCCGGGCTTCCCCTGCCCGGCCGCATGTGGCGGCCCCGGTCATCCCCTAGACCGGGGCCGCCCCACCCCGTCGTCCACGCGGGCGACGCCGTACACCCGGAAGCGATGATCATGCCCCTGACGTCCACGCGCCTCAGTCCCGACTGGCCCTGCCAGGTCAAGACTCCCGGCAGCTACGACTGGGAACGCTCGGCGGCCAAGTGGCTGCGTGAGCTGGTGCCTGCGCGCTACGCGAGCTACCCGGCGTTCATCCGGAACCCCGTCCTGCTGGCCCGGCACGCACAGATCCAGGTCGAGCACGAGATCCGGATCGCCCGCACCGCCCTGCAGACCGCCCGGGCGGACCTGCCCGGGCTGGGAGTGCCCGAGGGCGTCATCGAGCACACCATCAAGCTCTACGCGGCCGAGGTCATGCAGCTGCAGCACATCGCCCGCAGCGTACGGGCGGTCACCCGGGCCCTGACCGGCACCGGCCGCTGACCGCCCGGGCCGCGGCGGCACCCGACGTCCCGGCCGTCCCGGGAATCCGGGGGAACAAGCCGGTCAACGAACCGGGTGGGTTGTGCGATGCTCATCGCGTGAAGAGCGAGCCCGTTGCGCCGGTGGACCCCGGAGCCGCGCCGGACCTGGTGGAACTGACCAGGGTCGTCGCCCAGCAGCGCGCCGAGATGGACCGGCTTCGCGAGCGGGCCGCGACGTCCGCCGTCGTGGAGCGGGCCAGGGGCGTCGTGATCGCGCTGACCGGTGGCTCCGCGGACGCCGCGGGCGAGATCCTGCTCCAGCGGGCGAAGGCGGCCCGTCGCACCCTGCTCGAGGAGTGCTGGATCACCCTCGGGGAACTGGCACCGGCCCGTTCCGGCGACGGCACGTCCCCGGAACGCTCCACCGAGGACGGGAACGGCACGATGGAGGGCCTGCCCGTGGCCGACCCGCCGACGGCTCCCTCCACCCCCGACGACGTCGCCGACGCGCTGAGCCGCCTGAGCCGGGCCCTCGTACACGCCGAGACCCACCAGGACCTGGCCCGCTGCCTTCTGGCACATCTCGGGAAGGACCTGGACGCGGACTCGGTCATGATCTACGCCCGCCGGACCGGAGGCTGCCTCGACCTGCTCGGGCACGCCGGTGTCGACGAACGGCTCGCCGCCCAGTGGCGCCGGGTGCCCCCGTTCAGCGGGGTCGCCGTGCGGGACGCCCTGCAGGCCGGCGAACCCCGCTGGCTGGAGGACTTCGCCACGGACAGCACGCGGTACCTGCTGATCGGAGAGCCGCCCGAGCGGTGGCTGTCCCGGGCCTGGCTGCCGCTGCCCGCCGGGGACGGCTCCCGCGTCTGCATCGGTGTGCTGCGCGGGCGCCCCGGCCCCTTCACCCCGCGCGACCGCGCCCATCTCCTGGGGGCCGTCCGGCTGTGCTCCGGACGGCTGCGCGCCTTCACCTCCCCCTCGGAGCAGGCGTCCGACGCGCCCCCGGACGCCGTCCAGGCGCTCTTCGCGGCACTGCCGGTGCCCGCGATGCTGCTGAGCCCGCTGCGCGGCCCCTCCGGCGACACCGAGGACTTCCGGGTCGACGCCGCGACGGCGCGGGTGGCCGACCTGCTGGGCGGCACCGGCGGCGACCCGGCCGGGCGGCGGCTGCTGGAGGTCTGGCCCGGTCTGCCGGACACGCCGGTGTGGCAGGGCTGCCTGGACACCCTGGCCGGCGGGGAGACGTACGAGAGCGAGCCGTTCGCACACCAGGAACTGGTGGACGGCACCGCGGAGCTCACCACGCACTCCGTGCGCGTGACGCGGCTGGAGGACGCGCTGGTCGTCACCTGGGTCCGGCACGCCTCCTCCGACCGCCAGGAGCAACGGCTCGCCGAACTGCAGCGGCTGGGCAGTCTGGGCTGGGCGAACTGGAACCTCACCACGGGTGAGTCGTCCTGGTCGTCGCAGGTCTTCGGCATCCTCGGCCGGGACCCCGTGGACGGCCCGGTCCCGCTGGCCGACTTCCCCCGGCTCGCCATGGCCGGCGACCGGTCCGCGCTGCGCCGCGCCGTCGCGGCCCTGGCCCGCGAGGGCCGGCCGTTCGACGTCGCGTTCCGGATCCGCGGCTCACACGGCGTCCGGCACCTGCGGCTCGTCGCCGAGGTGGTGGCCGACGCACACGGCACGCCCGTCGAGGCGCACGGCATCGTCCAGGACCTGACCGCCCGGCGGCGGGCCGAGCTCGCCCTGGTGGAGAGCGAGCGGGCGATCCTCACCCAGCACGACGTCCTGCAGTCCGAGCGGACCCTGGTCGCCCGGTTGCAGAACGCCCTGCTGCCCCTGCCGGAGCGGGAGGTGAACCTGGCCGGGCTGCGCGTCGAGGTCGCCTACCTCCCCGCCCAGGCGGGCATCCACGTCGGGGGCGACTGGTTCAGCGCCATCGAACTGCCCGACGGCGACGCCCTGTTCGTGGTCGGCGATGTCGCAGGGCACGGGGTGGACGCGGTCGCCACCATGGCCCAGCTCCGCTTCACCACCAAGGGCATGGTCATCACCGGCTCCTCGATGACCGGCGCGCTCGCCCGGCTCAACACGCTGCTGCTGCACTCCCGGGACAGCCACGGCACCGCGACCATGGTCCTGGCCCGCTACCGGCCCGGGGACCGGCGGCTGCTCTGGGCCCAGGCGGGACACACCCCGCCTCTGCTGGTGCGCGGCGGCGAGGTCACCTACATGCGCCGTCCTCCCGGCATGCTGCTCGGCGCGACCGCCACGCCGCACTTCGAGGAGGCCGAGTGCCGGCTCGAACCGGGCGACCGGGTGCTCCTGTACACGGACGGCCTGGTGGAACGGCCCCCGGAGAACATCGACCTCGGCCTGCGGCGGCTGGCCGAGGCCGTCGCCGCCCACCCGGGCGAGGGGCCCGGGTCCCTGGGCACGCTGCTGGACAGCATGCTGGAGGACGAGCGCCGCGACGACGTGTGCGTGCTGGACATCCGTGTGCCCGAGGAGCGGTAGCCGCCGTCCGGGATCAGGTGGCCGGGCCACCCGTGCGGGACTCCAGCGCCAGCCGGGTGTCGTCGCCGTACACACCGGTCTCGTCGCCCCTGACTCCGTACCGGAGCTGGAAGCGGGCGACGGCGGCCGACAGGGTGGCGTCGTAGCCGCCGTCGGTGGTTCCGGCCCGGTAGACGTCCGGGACGCGCAGCAGCCGCTCCTGGAGTTCGGTCACCTCGGGTCCCGCGTCGCCCTCGCGCAGGAATGCCCGGCCCGCGGAAGGGGGCGGAGCCGGAGGCGCGGTGGCGGACGGCCCGGGGGCGGGCGCCGCGTGGCGGCCGGAGTTCCGTTCCGAGAGCAGGAGGGCGCCGCCGAAACCGGTCAGCGCGGCGGCGGCCACGGCGAGTGCCGACGCGGTGCGGCGCGTCCCGGAGCGACTCCGGGTGGCCGGCGGCCGGCAAGCGGGAACGGGCGGCAGTTCCTGTGTCCGGTCCTGGGAACCGGCCGGCGGCCGGGGCGGCGGCACCGGCTCGTCACCGCCCTGCCGTTCCCGCTCGAACTCCCTGAACAGCTCGGCGAGCGCGTCGGTGCGGCGCGGACGCAGGACGCGGACGGGTTCGAGGGGCGGTCCGCCGTGCGGCCGCCCGGCCCCGGGCGGTGTCGTCGCGTCACTCTCCTTCCGTCCCGTGCGGGCGGTCGAACCGCCTGTGTCACGAGATACGCGACGAGGGCCCCGCGGGTTCAGCGGCCGGCTGCCGCGGTGTCGCGGAGGAAGCCGCGCAGGGACGTCACCATCGCCGACACGAACGCTTCCCGGCCGGCGTCGTCGAGGGCGTCGAGGGAGAGGTACGGGTTGAGGTCCTCCAGTTCGACCAGCAGCAGTTCGCCGCCCGGGGCGCGGCAGGCGTCGACGCGCTGGATGCCGTGGCCGAGGGTGTTCCACTCGATGAAACGACGGGCGAAGCCGAGGTCGTCCGCTGAGGGTTCGTACGGCTCCAGCTGCCAGCGCCGCTCGGGGTCGGGGGCGTAGAGGGCGTACTGGAAGGAGTGGTCGACGTAGTAGAAGGACACCTCGTAGGCGAAGTCGATGTGCGGCTGCACCAGGACGTCGCCGTTCACGAGGCCGCGCACCGCGTCCGCGGGGACGACGCGCAGGCCTATGGAGTCGGCGCCCAGCCTGGGCTTGACCACGTACCGGTCGGCCTCGGGCAGCCGGTGCAGGTCCTCCAGCCGGTCGACGGTGGGGATCACGGGCCGGCCGGCGGCGGTCAGGTCGAGCAGGTACTGCTTGCCGGCCATGTCGCCCCGGCCGGTGAGCGGGTTGTAGACCGGCGTGCCGGTCGCGGAAGCACGCTCGCGGAAGGCGTCGTAGGCGTCCCGGTACTCCATGACCGGACCGCTGTTGCGGACCACGACGGCGTCGAAGCCGTCCATGAGGGCGACGGCGTCCCGCGGGTGGCACAGGGCGAGGTCGACGTGCTCGCGCAGCCGGGAGGTCAGGAAGATGTCCTCGTCACAGTAGCGCCGCCCGCGGGCCGGGTAGGCCAGGTCGGTGACATAGAGGACGCGGGGACGGGCGGATGACATGCGGGCTCCCAGGGGGACGACGGTGGCTCGATCATAGGGACGACCTGCGCGGGAGCGCTGTGACGGTACTGAGTTCCGTGCCGGGTGTGCACTGAGTGCCGCGACCGGCCTCCCGGTGCTACGTTCCGTGCATGAGCTCCAGCAGTGCGGCTGTCGGCCGCGGTGAGAAGGCCGGGAAGCCGACGATGCGGGAGGCCCTGGTGGCGGCGGCCTTCCGGTTGTTCCTGGAGCGGGGCTACGAGCAGACCACGGTCGACGACATCGTGGCCCTCGCCGGGGTGGGACGGCGCTCGTTCTTCCGCTATTTCCCGTCCAAGGAGGACGTGGTCTTCCCTGATCACGAGCGGTGCCTGGCCGACATGACGGCCTTCCTGGCCGCGGGCGCCGACGACGAACCGGTGCACAGGGTCTGCGACGCCGCCCGGCTGGTGCTCCTGATGTACACCGAGAACCCCGCGTTCTCCGTGCAGCGCTACCGCCTCACCAGACAGGTGCCGGGACTGCGGGCGTACGAGTTGTCCGTGGTCTGGCGCTACGAGCGGGCCATGGCCGGATATCTGCGGGCCCGTTTCGCCGGCCTGCGGGACGGCACCCTCCGGGCCGATGTGATCGCCGCGGCCGTGGTGGCGGCGCACAACAACGCGCTGCGTTCCTGGCTGCGTGCGGACGGGAAGGGGGACGCGGAGGCCGCGGTGGACCACGCGCTGGAGCATGTGCGGGCCGCGTTCGGCTCCGCGGCCGTCCCCCCGGTGACCGAGGGTCCCGACGACGTCGTGGTGATCGTCTCGCGGCGCGGGGCACCGCTGTGGCGGGTGGTGCAGGAACTAGAGACGGCACTCGGGCGGGGTTGAGCGCCGCGGCCACTCTTCGGTAAATGAGGGTACGGAGTGCCTTTACGAGTGGCACTGAGTGCCATACGCTGAGGCTGTGCGCGGTGGCACGGACCACCGGGCACACGCGTGCCCGGCGGACCGCGCACGCGGGATTCCGGCCGAATGCAGGGAGTTGACCAGCGTGTACCACCACTCAGGAAGCGTCGCTCAGCAGGCAGCCGGCTCCGCGACGGGCATCCTCGATCCCCGGGGCACCGACCACGCGGAGGCCATGCTCTACCAGCGCTGCAACTGGTGCGGCACCGCCACGTACCACCGGCTGCTGTGCCCGGTCTGCCAGGGCAGCGAACTGCGCACGGAGCGCAGCGAGGGCGTCGGCACGGTCCGTCATTCCACGGTGCTGCACCGCAACACCCCCGCGGCGCGCAATGTGTCCCTGATCGAGATGGCGGAGGGGTTCGTGGTGCGCGGCCGGGTCATGGGCCCGCCCATCGGGATCCACAGCGGTGACCGGGTACGACTGTCGACGGCCAAGGACCCGGTGCGGGGCGAGCCGGTCTTCCAGCTGGTGGACGAGCCGTTCCGGGCCTGGACCTGACGAACCGCCGGGCGGGGTCCGGCCGCCGGGGCCCTCGGGCGGTCAGAAGGTGACGCGGATGCCCACCGTGCCGTTCAGCCCCCTGCGCAGGCGGCTGCCGAGGAGGGTCATCCGTCCCAGGAGGCCGTACTTGCGGGCGATGAGCCGGCGGTAGCGGGCGGTGGTGGCCGGGTCGCAGATCTCCGCCGTCGCGGGGACCTGGTCCCCGGTCGGCTTGCCGCGCACGTCGCACGGGCCGACGAGGACGTCGCCGCGGGCACGGATCCGCTTCACCTTCCACGAGTCGGCGGCGGTCCACACCCCGAGCGCGTCACCGTCCCGTACCACCCACACCGGCGTCGCCACGGGCGTGCCGTTCTTGCGGTAACTGGTGACCAACAGGTACTTCCCGGCGCCCAGCCGGTCCCGCAACGCGTCGTCCATGCGGCGAAGTCTAGGCGCCCAGGCGGCGGGCGACGAAGACGAGCTCCCGGCCCGGACGGTCGGGCGCGTCCCGTACCTCCTCCAGTTCGTAGCCGTGCCGGGCGAGGTCGGCCTCGACCTCCCGCCGTTCGCGGAAACGCAGCGTCGAGTCCGAGGTGAGCACCGCGCCGTCCACGGCGAACACGTAGGTGGTGCGGAACGTCACGAGCGCTCCGTCCACGTCGGTCACCCGGTGCCAGCTCTCGACCGTCCCGACGCCGGGCACGTCCGTCCTGCGGTACGACTCCTGGCGGGTCCAGCTCTCCCAGGCCCGCCGGGCCGGGTCCCGGGTCTCGAACACCAGCCGTCCCCCGGGCCGCAGAGCCGCGCGGGCGCCCCGCAGGGTGCCGTGCCAGGCATCCGGATCGGCGATGGCCTGGGCGACGTTCGCCGTCATGGTCGCCAGATCGGCGTCGAGCGGCGGCAGGGCGGTCGCGTCGCCCTCGATCCAGTGGACCCGTGCGCCGCCCGGCTTGCCCCGGGCCAGGTCGAGGGACGCCCCCGCGGGTTCGACGCCGACGACCTCGATCCCCCGGTCGGCGAGGAGCAGGGCGAACACCCCTGTCCCGCACCCGATGTCCAGCACGCGCCGGGCACCGAGCTCCTCCGCCATACGGAGATACGCGTCGAGGTCACCGCGGTCGCCCTCGAGCGCGTCGTAGAGCGCCGCGAGCCGTGGACGGCCGAAGCACTCGTCAGCCACCGACGGCTCCCGTCTCCTCCACCGCCGCCGCCATCCGCCGCACCGCCTCCGTGAGCACCTCGGCCGAGGCGGCGAGGTTGAGCCGGGCGTGGCCCGCGCCCCCCGTGCCGAAGGGGAGGCCGGAGGTGAGCGCCACCCGGCCGTGGTCCAGGAAGACCTGGGCCGGGTCGTCGCCGAGGCCGAGCGCGCGGCAGTCGAGCCAGGCCAGGTAGGTGGCGTCCCCCGGGCGGTAGCGGACTGCCGGCATCCGATCGGCCAGAAGCCCGGCGAGCAGCCGGCGGTTGGCGTCGAGTCCGGCGAGGAGGGCGTCCAACCAGGCGGTGCCGTCCCGCAGGGCGGCGGTGTGGGCGAGGATGCCGACGTGACTCGGCCCGTGTCCGACCTCCTCGGGCATCCGTGCCAGGTCCTCGGCCGCCCCGGGCCCCGCGACGGCGACGGCCGCCTTGAGGCCGGCCAGGTTCCACGCCTTCGACGCCGACATGAGTGACAGGCCGCGCTCACCGCCCGGCACACTCAGAAAGGGCACGAACCGTGTGTCGCCCACGACCAGGGGCGCGTGGATCTCGTCGGCGACGACGCGTACGCCGTACCGCTCGGCCAGGGCGGCCACCGCGGTCAGCTCCTCGGCGGTGTGCACGGTCCCCGTGGGATTGTGCGGGCTGCACAGCAGGAACGCGGCCCGGCCCCCATGGGCCGTCGCGCGCCGGAAGGTGTCCTGCAGGACGTCGAGGTCGATCCGCGCGTCGGCGCCCAGCGGGGCCTCGGCCACCCGGCGGCCCAGGTGCCGGACGAAGTCGTGGAAGGGCGGGTACACCGGTGAGTTCACCACGACCGGATCGCCGTGCCCGGTGACCAGTTTGAGCATCTCGACGACGCCCAGCATGACGTCGGGCACGATCGCGGTGCGCTCCACGGCGAGCCCGTGCCAGTCCCATCGTTTGCCCGCGAAGGCGGCCAGCGCCTCGGCGTAGGCACTGCCGGCGGGGTAGCCGGTGTCGCCGAGTTCCATGGCCTCGGTGACGGCCCGCACGACCGGTTCGGCGAGGGGGACGTCCATCTCGGCCACCCACAGGGGCAGCACGTCCTCGGGGTAGGTGCGCCACTTCATGCTGCTGCGGCGTCGCAGGCGGTCGAGGCCGAGGGCGTTCAGGGGATTCGGTTCACCGGACGTCTCGTGCGGGATCCTGGTCATGAGCACACGATAGGGCGCGGTGGCGCGATCGGGCCCCGGCGGACGGTGCGGACCGGGCGGTGGGAGCGCCGGCGTGTCCCCGCACCCCGGCGCGCGGATCGCCCCGGGGTGAACACGAGGGGTCCCGGGCCCGTATGCACAGAGGGCACCCGACTCAGGGGAGGCCCCGCGGTGTTCGCGCCGCGCTGCAGAGGTTCGGGAGCCATGCATGAGGCACGCACGACGACGGGTCGTCCGGCGAGTGACACGGCTGGCGGCCGTCGGCGGACTCCTCCTGGGGGCCACGATGGTCACACACGCCGTCGCCGGTGAGCCGCCGCGGGTGCCCGAGGCCGTCCCGTTCTCCACCGCCGAGGAGCCGGCGGTGGGCCCGGGCGCCGGCCTCGTGACCGAGCTGGGCACGTCCCGTACGGCGGGCAGCTGGATCGGCGCCGACGGGCGGACGGTGGTCGCGGTCACCGACGAGGAGGCGGCGGCCGAGGTGCGCGAGGCGGGCGCCGAGCCGAGAATGGTGCGCCACAGCATGGACGAGTTCAAGTCCGCCGCCCGCACGCTGGGTTCGGCGCCGCGCGTGCCCGGCACCGCCTGGGCGATGGACTACCGGTCCAACCAGGTGGTCGTCCGGGGCGACACCACGGTGTCGGCGCGGGACTGGTCGGAGCTGACCGAAGTGGCCGACGGCATCGGCGACTTCGTGCGCATGGAGCGGACCGGAGGCACCTTCACCACCCGCCTCAACGGCGCGCGGCCCATCCTGTCCACGGCCGGCCGGTGCTCGGCGGGCTTCAACGTGACCGACGGCGAACGGGACTTCATCCTCACGGCCGGGCACTGCGGCCCCGACGGGTCGGTGTGGTTCGCCGACAACGGCGGCAGGCAGGAGGTCGGCACCACCGTCGGCGGCAGCTTCCCGGGGAACGACTACTCCCTGATCGAGTACGCGGACGGCCGGGCGGGCGAGGGCGCCGGCGTGGTGGCGATCGGCGGTGGCAAGGGCGTACGGATCACGGGGGTGGCGGATCCGACGGTCGGGCAGCGGATCTTCCGCAGCGGCAGCACCAGCGGACTGCGCGACGGGGAGGTGACCGCGCTCAACGCGACGGTGAACTATCCCGAGGGCACGGTCAGCGGTCTCGTCGAGTCAGACGTGTGCGCGGAGCCCGGTGACAGTGGCGGGCCGATGTTCTCCGAGGGCATCGCGCTCGGCGTCACGTCCGGCGGCAGCGGTGACTGCCGGACGGGAGGTACGACGTACTTCCAGCCGGTGACGAAGGCGCTGGCGCAGCTCGACGTGCGGCTCATCGTGGCGCCCGGAGCCGACGGGGGTGCGGCGGCGCCGTCGCCCGCGCCGTCGGACGCCGGGGGCGCGGCGGCTCCGGACGCGGCCACACCGGGGGCGTCGACCCCGGTGAGGGGCATCGTCCCTGATCCGTCGACGCTGCTGTCACGGCTGGCCGACCCCCGCAACGTCGGGCCGGGTCTGCTGGTGATCGGGGGCAGTCTGGTCGCCCTGGTGGCCTCACGGTGGATCCGGGCGGAGCAGGACCGCAAGGCGTACCGGCGGCACTACTCGGCGACGTGGGGCTGAGCGGGCCGTGGTTGCGGACGGGTCAGCCCACCGTCAGGAGCACCGTCGCCAGGGCGGCTCCCAGCAGCCCGGCGGTCTGCCGTCAGGAGACGTGTTCGTGCAGGACGGCGAGGCCGAGGCCGGCCAGGAGTCCGTCCGTCGCCCCGCGGCCGAGACGGGTGCCACCGCCGGACACGCACCACGGTGCGGGACCCGTGAGGGCGGTCCGCGGCGAGGCGAGAGCACCGGGCCGGTCGCCGAGAAGGAGGACACCGCACCGGACGGAGGGGGCGACGCCCAGTCGCGGCACGATGAGCGTGGTCGTGCCGGTGAGCGCCGTCACGGCCGGAGCAGGTCGGAGCCGGTGACGTCGTCGGCGGGCAGGACGAGCGCGGCCCCGTGGCGAACAGCAGGCCGCCGGTCTGGCCGAGGAGGGTGACGGCGGGATGCGGGACACGGCGGGACAGCGATCCGCCGACGAAGTGGACGATGCCGTAGCAGAGGACAGTGCGAGAAGGGCACCCATTCGGTCGCGGGTGCCCGGTCGCCGCGGTGACGATGCCGAGGCCGGTTACGGGCCGGTCAGGCCGCCCTGGCCGGCTGCGGGAGGGCCGAGGCCCACTCCTGGACCAGGCGCTGGTACTCCTCGCGCTGTTCGACGCTGAGTGTCCCGCCCGACCGGAGCCACAGGGCCCGGATCTCCTCGTTGACCTCGGCAGCCGATCGCTCGGAGGAGGGTTCAACAGTGGTGGACATGCTGTGAAGCATACGGGGCCGGACGTGAAGACGCTGTGAGTAATCGCACGCACATCGGACATTTCCGACAGTGTTGCTGATCACGTCCATCTGCCGTGATCTGCCGTGGAAGCATGGGCGAGTTCACACCGCCGCCCCGGGCCTCGCCCATGGTCCCGGGGGCGGCGGGACGGCTCAGGTGCCCGGCTTGCGACCGTACACGTAGACGTCGTCACCCTTCTTCAGCAGCGACCAGTACTTCTTGGCGGCGGTCTTCGTCATGTTCACGCAACCGTGGGAGCCGGGCGGGTTCCACATGCTGACACCGACCGAGTGGAAGGCCTGGCCGCCGTCGAAGAACTGGCTGTAGGGCATCGGCACGTCGTAGATGGTCGAGACGTGGTCGATGTTGCGCCAGTAGATCTTCTTCAGGCCGGTGCGGGTCTCGTACCCGTTGCGTCCCGTGCGGACCGGGACGGGACCGTGGACGAGCTTCTTGCCGTCCTGGATCCAGCTGAGCTGGAGCGTCAGGTTCACGCAGGCGATGCGGCCCTTGTTCGTGGGGCACTTGCCGGACTTGTTCGGGTTCTTGCCCACGGCCTTCTGTTTGTTCATCAGGTCCATCACGCCCCAGGTGACGGGGCCGGCGTACCCGATGTTCGGCGTGATGCCGTGCTTGGTCTGGAAGGCGCGGATGGCCTTGCAGTCGGCGGCGGACTGCTTGCCGTCGACCGGGCGGCCGAGGAACTTCTCCACCTTCTTCTGGTACGGGCCCGCCGAGGTGGTGCAGCTCGCGGCCTGCGCCGGTGCCGCGCCGAGCGCGAGCGCGAGCGGAGCCACCAGCGAGGTGACCCCCAGGATGACGGTACTCCGTCTGCGTATGTCCCCCATGGTCCTTCTGCCTTTCCCGCGGAAGTGTGCGCCAGGCCTGCGCACTCTGCCAGGTAGACGATTCACGGGGGCCTTCGGTTGTGGGACCGGTCCCGGCCGCAACCGAACGGTGACATCGCCGGGCCGTCCCGGCTACGGCGACGCCTCGCCGAGCGCCTGCCGGAACCCCGTGTTCACCGCGGTGATGCCGCCGTCGACCACGAGCGTGGTCCCGGTGATCCAGGACGCGTCACGGGAGGCGAGGAAGGCGACGGCGGCCGCGATGTCCTCGGGCTCGCCGACCCGGCCGAGCGGGTAGAGGCGCCGGGCCGCTTCGAGCTCCTCTTCCCTGCCCGCCCAGGCCCGGGTGCGGATCGTCCCCGGTGCGACGAGGTTGACCCGCACTCCGCGCGGCGCGGCGTGCCCGGCGAGGGTGCGGGTGAGGGACACCAGGCCCGCCTTGGCCGCGCTGTAGGCGTGATTGCCGAAGTCCTGCAGTCCGTTGACGGAGCCGACGCTCACGACGGCGCCCCGGCCGGAGGCGGCGAGGTACGGGAGTGCGGCGCGGCAGCAGCGGTACGCGCCAGTGAGGGTGACATCGAGGTCCGCGGCCCACTCCTCGTCCGGCTCGTCCTCGAAGCGGGGCGCGTCCGGGGTGCAGTGGGCCGCGTTGTTGACCAGCACGTCGAGCGAGCCGAAGGTGCCCACGGCGTGCGCCACGGCCGCCTCCACCGAGGCCCGGTCGGCCACGTCGCAGGTGAAGGCCTCGGCGCCGAGCCCCCGCTCCCGCAGCGCCGACGCCGTCGTCCCGGCCGCGTCCGGGTCCACGTCGGCCACCAGCACCCGCGCCCCCTCCTCGGCGAACCGCAGGGCGGTGGCCGCGCCGATGCCGCGTGCCGCCCCGGTGATGAGAACCCCGTACCCCTCGAAACGCCGTGTGTCCGTCGTCATGGGGTGACGGTAGCCATCGGGTCGATCACGGCGACAGGGGCCGAAGCGGATCAGCGGTAGCCGGTCACATCGGCCGGCCGGCCCGCGTCCTGGACCTCGACGAGATACCGCCAGGCGTCCGGGCGGCTGCCGTCGAGGTCGGTGAAGCCGTACTCCCCGGCGAGGCCGCCGCTGGAGAGGGACGCGCCGTTGAAGCGGGCCACGTCCGGGTCGGCCGCGAGGGCGGCGACGGCCCGGCCGACGTAGCGCGGGGTCTCCGAGATGGCGAAGTGGGGGACGCTCTTCAGAGCGTCGCGCCAGTTGTCCTCCCGGACCCCGAAGTGGTCGAGCATGATCTCCGAACGCAGCCACCCCGGGGTGAGGGCGACCGCCGTGGCGCCGCGCGGGCCGAGTTCGTGGCCGAGGGCGAAGGCCATGCGCAGGACCGAGGACTTGGCGAGGTCGTAGAAGAAGGAGACGCGGTAGGTGTCCCGGTTGTAGTCGGCGGTGCCGTCGGTGACCTCGACGACCAGTCCGCCCGGGTTGCGCAGCAGCAGCGGCAGGGCGTGATGACTGGTGATCGCGTGGGTGTCCACCGCGAGGCGGAGCAGGCGCAGGCCCTTGTCGAGGTCGTGCTCCCAGACGGGCGCGTCCCACTCGAAGAGCGACTCGCCGCCCCAGATGTCGTTGACGAGGACGTCAAGGCGGCCCTGCTCGCCGGCGATCCGGTCGACGAGCGCACGGACCTGTGCGGGGTCGAGATGGTCGGTCGGCACCGCGATCCCCCGGCCGCCCGCCTCGGTGACCAGGTCGGCGGTGTCCTCGATCGTCTCGGGACGGTCGTACTCGGAGCGGCGGGCGCGCGTGGTGCGGCCGGTGACGTACACGGTCGCGCCCGCCGCCCCCAGTTCCACGGCGATGCCCCGTCCGGCTCCCCGGGTCGCCCCGGCCACCAGCGCGACCCTGCCCCTCAGCTGCTCCGACATGTACGGCCTCCCGTCACCCGTTCTCTGCTGTCGCGTCGAGCGTGACGGGTAAGCCGGACATCCTCTGTCACCTTTTCGCGCCGGTCACCCGGGCGGGCCGTTCAGTGCCCCCGTGCGATCCATTCCTCCAGGTGCGGGGCCTCCGCGCCGATGGTGGTCGGGTCCCCGTGGCCGGTGAGGACCTTGGTCTCGGGCGGGAGGGTGAGCAGCCGGTCCCGGATCGAGTCGATGATCGTCGGGAAGTGGGAGAACGATCGGCCGGTGGCGCCGGGACCGCCCTGGAAGAGGGTGTCACCGGTGAACACGGTCGCCAGTCCCGGGTCGTACAGGCAGACGGCACCCGGGGCGTGCCCCGGGGTGTGCAGCACGGTCAGGTCGGCGCCGGCGGCCTCGATCACCTGGCCGTCGACCAGCCAGGAGTCGGGGTCGCGGTGCGGGTGGGTCTGCTTCCACAGCTGCAGGTCGTCGGGGTGCAGCCAGATGGTGGCTCCGGTGCGCTCGGCGAGCGCGGGCGCGGCGTCGATGTGGTCGTTGTGGGCGTGGGTGCACACGATGGCCGTCAGACGCCGGTCCCCCACCGCCTCGGCGATGGCGTCGGCGTCGTGGGCGGCGTCGATGACGATCGCCTCGTGGTCGTCGCCGACGATCCACACGTTGTTGTCGACGTCCCAGGTGCCGCCGTCGAGGCTGAACTGCCCGGAGGTGACGAGTCGTTCGACGCGGGCGGCCATCACAGCACCACCACCGAACGCAGCACGTCGCCGCGGTGCATCCGCTCGAACGCCTGCTCCACCTCGTCGAGCCGGATGGTCTCGGTGACGAACGCCGCCAGGTCCAGGCGCCCCTGGAGGTGCAGGTCGATGAGCATCGGGAAGTCCCGCGAGGGCAGACAGTCGCCGTACCAGGACGACTTCAGTGAGCCGCCGCGGCCGAAGACGTCCAGCAGCGGCAGTTCGAGCTTCATCTCCGGGGTGGGTACGCCGACCAGGACGACCGTGCCGGCCAGATCACGGGCGTAGAAGGCCTGCCGGTACGTCTCGGGTCGGCCGACGGCCTCGATGACGACGTCGGCGCCGAAACCGCCGGTGAGTTCGCGGATCGCCTCGACGGGGTCGCTCTCGCGGGAGTTGACGGTGTGGGTGGCGCCCATGGAGCGCGCGGTCTCGAGCTTGCGGTCGTCGATGTCCACGGCGATGATCTTCGCCGCGCCGGCCAGCCGGGACCCGGCGATCGCCGCGTCGCCGACGCCGCCGCAGCCGATGACGGCCACGGAGTCGCCCCGGCCGACGTCGCCCGTGTTGATCGCGGCGCCGATGCCGGCCATCACGCCGCAGCCGAGGAGCCCGGCGACCTGCGCGGAGACGGCGGGGTCCACCTTGGTGCACTGTCCGGCGGCCACCAGGGTCTTCTCGGCGAAGGCACCGATGCCCAGGGCCGGGGAGAGCTCCTGCCCCGTGGAGGCGAGGGTCATCCTCTGCTTCGCGTTGTGGGTGTCGAAGCAGTACCAGGGGCGTCCCCGCAGACACGCCCGGCACGTGCCGCACACCGCACGCCAGTTGAGGATGACGAAGTCGCCGGGCCCGACGTCGGTGACGCCGTCGCCGACCGACTCGACGATGCCCGCGGCCTCGTGGCCGAGCAGGAAGGGGAAGTCGTCGCTGATGCCGCCCTGTTTGTAGTGCAGATCGGTGTGGCACACGCCGCAGGCCTGGATCCGCACGACCGCCTCGCCGGGTCCCGGGTCGGGTACGACGACCGTCTCGATCCGCACCGGCTCGTCCTTGCCGGGTGCGATCACGCCGCGTACTTCCTGGGCCATGGTGCTGACTCCTTCGTCGGCCGGTGTCCGTCCCTTCGACCCTACGCGGGAATGATCGGCGATGCCGCCCGCCGTGCGGCGGGTCCGTGTCCTGCGCGTAGCCTGAACCTCCAACCGTGACCGAGGGGGGCATGTGAGCGTCGCAGTTGAGGAATCCGGTCCGCCCGCGTGGCGGCTGCTGCTCGGATACGTACGGCCGCACCGGTGGGCGCTGGTGGGCGGTGCCCTGCTCTCGCTGATGACCGGTGCGACGGGCCTGATGCTGCCACTGGTGGCCCGCGAGCTGATCGACGACCTCTCCGGTGACCGCGCCATCACCGGCGCGCTGCTGCTGATGTCCGCCCTGGTCGTCGCCAACGCCGTGCTGGGAGCGCTGGGTTCGTACGTGCTGCGGCGCACAGCGGAGTCGGTGGTGCTGGGGGCGCGGCGCTCGCTGTCGTCGTATCTGCTGCGGCTGCGGATCACGGCCGTGGACCGCAGTGAGCCGGGCGATCTGATGGCCCGCATCACCTCCGACACCACCCTGCTGCGCGAGGTGACCACCGATTCGCTGGTCGGTCTCGGCACGGGCGGTCTGACGCTCGTGGCGACCGTGGTGCTGATGGGCTTCGTCGACCCGGTGCTGCTGGGTGTCACGCTGGGCGTGATCGCGGCCGCGGGGACGGTGCTCGGTGTGATCGTGCCGCGGATCAACCGCGCCTCCCGGCGGGCGCAGGACGCGGTCGGCGTGATGGGTGCCTCACTGGAGCGGGTGCTGGGCGCGCTGCGCACGGTGAAGGCGTCCGGTGCCGAGCCCCGGGAGGAGCGCACGCTGCACGAGGCCGCGCAGGAGTCGTGGCGGCAGAGCGTGCGCGCCGCCAAGTGGTCGGCCGCGGCGGGGAACACGGCCGGGCTGGCGATGCAGATCGCGTTCATCACGGTGCTCGCGGTGGGCGGCGCGCGAGTGGCGACGGAGGCCATCGACATCGGGACGCTGGTGGCGTTCCTGCTGTTCGTCTTCTATCTGATGTCGCCGATCCAGCAGGTCGTCGGCGCGATCACGCAGTACCAGACGGGCAGCGCCGCGCTCGCCCGGATCCAGGAGGCCCTGCGGCTGCCCGCCGAGCCGGCCGCCGGCCCCGTGGAGCTGCCCGCCCCCGGCACGGCACCTGCCGCGCTCGCGTTCACGGACGTGCGCTTCCGTTACGCCGACGACCTGCCGTACGTTCATCACGGCGTGACGTTCACGGTGCCCGCCCAGGGCATGACCGCGTTCGTCGGCCCGTCCGGCGCGGGCAAGACCACCGTGTTCTCCCTGATCGAGCGGTTCTACGACCCCGAGTCCGGGGTGATCGCACTGGACGGCCGGGATCTGGCCGACTGGGAGCTCTCGCGGCTGCGGGCCGCGATCGGCTATGTGGAGCAGGACGCGCCGGTGCTGTCGGGCTCACTGCGGGACAACCTGCTGCTGGGAAACCCCGAGGCGGACGACGCCACGGTGACGCGGGTGCTGAAGACGACCCGGCTCGACGGTCTGGTGTCCCGGCTGCCGGACGGGCTGGACACCCTCGTCGGGCATCGAGGCACCAAGCTGTCCGGGGGCGAGCGCCAGCGGGTGGCCATCGCCCGGGCCCTGCTGCGCCGGCCCCGGCTGCTGCTGCTCGACGAGGCCACCTCGCAGCTCGACGCGGTGAACGAGGCGGCGCTGCGCGACACCGTCGCCGACGTGGCGCGCACGACGACGGTCCTGGTGGTCGCGCACCGCCTGTCCACGGTGACGATGGCCGACCGGATCGTGGTGATGGACGCGGGCCGGGTCCGCGCCGTCGGCACGCACCGGGAGCTGGTGACCGCCGATCCGCTGTACGCGGAGCTGGCGGCGACGCAGTTCCTGGCGACGGGAGAGTGAGCGGGGCGGATACCGCGTCGGACCTGGCTTGCCGTTCCCGCCGGGCCGGAGGACGCTCGTAGAAGAGGCCGTCTCGGCCCGCCGGAGGTCCGGGCCGCGGCCTCGGAGGAGGTAGGTCATCATGACAACCGCGGCACAACCCGCCTTCGGCTCCGACACGCTGCGCCGGGGCATCGAGGCGGACACCTCGGCGATGCTGGTGTCGCTCTACGCGGACGACGCGGAGCTGCGCATCGTCGACCGCAACACCCAGCCCAGTCACCCCAAGGTCCTGCACGGACGGGACGAGATCGCCGCCGTGCTCGACGACGTCTACAGCCGTGACATGACGCACTCGCTGGAGGCGTGCGTGGTCCAGGGCGATCACGCCGCCTACTGCGAGAGCTGCCGGTACCCGGACGGGGTGAGGGTGCTCTCGGAGTCGATGCTCACCCTGCGGGACGGCAAGATCACCGGGCAGACGATGATCCAGGCGTGGGACGAGTGACACGGCCCGTACGGCGGCGGAGTCCGTCGCCGGGCCGCACCGGCTGACGCAGCCCGTTCTCGCGTGTGCTCCGGGCCGGGCCACGCACCGCGTCTCGCGGACCGGAGGGGCCGACGGAACGGTCAGCTCCTCCGGAAGACCCGATCGTCCCTGCGCGGAACCCGGTCGGGCGGGCGCAGGATGCCCAGGAGCTGGCGGACCAGTTCCTCCACGACCTCGTCCAGGGTGGCCTCCACCCGGTCCGCGCTCCAGTCGTGGAGCAGACCGTTGACACTGCCGATGAATCCGGTCGCGGCGAGGCGGTGGTCGCGGGGCTCCGCCTCTCCCCGTGCGGCCGCAGCCCGTGCCTCGGCGCAGATCAGCTCGACCCACTGGGCGCGGCGGGCCAGACGCTGTTCCTCCATGCGCGGGCTGACGCCGATGATCTCCACGAACGCGATGCGGATCCGGCGCGGGTCGCCCGTGACATCGGCGGCATAGGCGCGGAAGACGGCGTCCGCCCGTTCGGGGAGCGGGGTGTGTGCCGTCCGGGCGGCCGCGGTCAGGACCGCGGCCTCGGCCCGGTCGTTGACCTGGAGGTGCAGTGCGGCCAGCACGTCCTCCAGGTTGCGGAACTCCTCGTAGAACTGACGCGTCGACAGTCCCGCGGCCTCGCTCAGGGCGGCGACGGTGGTGGACCGGTAGCCGGGGCCGGCACCGAACAGTTCGAGCGCCGCGTCGAGGAACCGCCGGCGCCGCTCCGCCCTCCGCTCCTCGGCGGACTTTCCCGCGTAACGGCCGCTCGGTGCCCGCAGCCTGTCCGGCACCGGCCCTCCCCTCCTTGGTGGCATGGCCAATTTTGTCGTGTACGCGGTCTTGTGGAGAAGGGTCACCCGTCCTTACTTTTCAGTAAGTTGATTCTGAAAGCGCCTGTGTTCAGATTCCCGCTCCCCCCGTTTTGGCATGTCCGACTCACGGGCGCTGCCGCCCGGCCCCCACCCGCAGAGGAGAGAGCGTCATGCCGCTCCACAGAACCAGGACCGTGTGCGTCCTCGCCGCCGCCCTCGCCCTGACCGTCACCGCCCCCGCCGCCGCGAACGCCGCCGGCTCCGCCCCCGGCTCCTCCGCGGGTCTGCGCGAGGTGCTGTTCGTGGGCAACAACTGGGACGGCACCGCCGATGTCCTCGAGTCCACCGGCGACTTCTCCCGTATCGGCCGGATCGACGTCGTCCCCGACAAGGACGAACGGATGGCCGAGATCAACGCCGACCCGATCCACTGGATCTACTTCATGGCCATCCGCAACAGCGTCGGCGAGGGCCACGACCAGTTCGTCGACGACATGTACTCCACCCCGGACGGCACCTCGGTGGTGGTGTCCCGGCCGAGCTTCGCCGACGTGGTCTCCCTCGACCTCGCCACCGGAGACATCAACTGGCGTTTCCCCGTTTCCGGTCACCGCTCCGACCACATGGCCGTCTCCCCCGACGGCAAGCGCGTCGCCGTCTCGGCCTCGACCTCCGGCAAGGTGCACGTCCTGGACATCGGGACCGGCAAGGAACTCGGCTCGTTCGCCACGGGCGACAAGCCGCACGAGAACACCTTCAGCGCCGACGGCAGGCACATCTGGAACATGTCCATCGGCGAGGTGAACACCGCCCTCGACGCGACCTGGCTGGACTGGACGAAGGGCGACCGCCGTATCACGGTCGTCGACGCGACCACCTTCGAGCAGGTCGAGGTCATCGACATGCGCGAGCGGCTCGACGCCGCCGGCCTGAGGAACCACTCGGACGCGGTCCGCCCGGCCGCCTTCTCCCCGGACGAGTCGAAGCTGTACTTCCAGGTCTCCTTCTTCAACGGCTTCCTCGAGTACGACGTGGCCACCGACCGCATCACCCGTACCAAGACCCTGCCGGAGAACCCGGCCACCAGCACCGACCGCACCACGTGGGTCAACGACTCCCGTCACCACGGCATCACCATGAAGCCGGACGGCACCAAGCTGTGCGTCGCGGGCACCATGGACGACTACGCGACCGTCGTCGACCGCGCGACCCTGCGGCAGGGGCCCCTCGTCACGGCGTCCAAGCCGTACTGGGCCACGGTCAGCGGCGACGGGAAGTCCTGCGTGGTCTCCGAGAGCGGCGCCGACCGGGTCACCGCCATCGACTTCACGACCGGCGAGAAGTCCGTCTCCGTACCCGTCGGGGACCATCCCCAGCGGGTGCGACTCGGCCGGGTGGAGGCCGACTGGTCAGGTCCGCGGACGCGCCGCTGACCGGCACGCGCGGAGCCCGGAACGGCCCGTCCGCGGCTTCCGGGGAGACCGGGAGGGGGTGTGTGAGGACGGCGCAGTCGGGTAGGGGCCCTTCATCACCTCCGATCGCGGGAAGGAGGTCCGTGAAAGCGCATCTACTCGCAGCGCCCGGGCCGTTTTCGTCGACACGGAGCGGCCCGGCCCGTCAGCGCGGTGGCAGCCGGCGGAGGTCCACCTCGGTGATCGACCCCCCGGACACCGTGACGGTCATGTAGGTGCAGTGGGGCTGGCGACGGCGGTCCGTCGGGGAGCCGGGATTGAGCAGACGCAGTCCCGTGGGCGCGGTGGTGTCCCACGGGATGTGACTGTGCCCGAAGACCAGTACGTCGACGTCCGGGAAGCGGGCGGCGCAGCGCGTCTCTCGCCCCTGTGCGGGTCCCGTCTCGTGGACGACGCCGAAGCGCAGGCCGCCGATGTCCGCGTACGCGATCTCGGGCAGCCGGGCGCGCAGCTCCGGCCCGTCGTTGTTGCCGTACACGGCGATCAGGCGGCGGCTGCGGCTCTCCAGCAGATCCAGGGTGCCGGTGTCGGCCCAGTCCCCCGCGTGGAGGACGACGTCCGACCGGGCCACCTCGTCCAGCAGCGGAGCGGGAAGCCGCTTGGCGCGTTTCGGCAGGTGGGTGTCCGACGTCAGGAGCAGCCGCACGGCACCCGCACGGGGCGGCCGGCCGGTGGGGGCTCGACCGGTGCGTCCGGACACCCGTCAGTCCACGCCCCTCACTATGTTCTCCTCGGTCCCGGTCCCCGGGACGGAGGAGCTGCTGCCGCGGTCCACGGCGGGCAGGCAGGTCCTTACCGGGTCCTTGCCCCGCAGCCGCCGGGCCCGCGCCCAGCCCGTCTCCGGCCGGCGGGTCCGGGGTGTGTCACTGATCTCCGAGGTCACGACGCATCATCTTCCTTCTGCAGCCACTGGCCACCGGGTCCCCGGGGCCGTGCCGGACAAACACCTGGCCGTCGGGCACGCGGCCGCGGCCGCACACCCCGGTCCGCACCGGACCAGGCGCGTGCGGCGTCGAGAGGACGGTCACGGACGAGCACCTCGTGGAGATGGGCGGAGGTGCCGGGCCGCTGCACCAGGAAAGCGGTGTCGACGGGTGCGTCCTCGGGCTCGTCGAGAAGGGCCAGGGTGCCGGTATCCATAGGTTTGCCCATAACGGGCATGCGGGAGTGCATGGGAAACGCGGGGTACGGGCCCTCTGCCGTCGAGGTGCCGCAAGCAACCGCGCACGCATCGGGAAGTGAGCACATGTCCAAGATCCTTTTCGTCGTCACCGGGGCCGACCGTCTGACCCTGGCCGACGGGACCACGCATCCCACCGGCTTCTGGGCCGAGGAGGCCGTGGCGCCGTACGAGGCGCTGCGTGCCGCGGGCCACGAGGTCGTCGTCGCCACTCCCGGCGGCGTCGTGCCTTCCGTCGACCGGGGCTCTCTCACACCCGAGATGAACGGCGGCCGGGAGAACGCGGACCGCGTCGCGAAGGCGCTGGAGTCCTTCACCGAGCTCCGGCGGCCGGTGCCGCTGGAGGACGTCCGGCTGGAGGAGTACGCCGCCGTCTTCTATCCCGGTGGCCACGGCCCCATGGAGGACCTCGCCGTCCACACCGGCTCCGGACGGCTGCTCGTCGAGGCGCTGGACTCCGGCAAGCCGCTCGCCGTCGTCTGCCACGGCCCGGCCGCGCTGCTCGCCGCCGTGCGGGAGGACGGCAGCAATGCCTTCGCCGGTTACGAGGTGGCCGCGTTCACCAATGCCGAGGAGGCGCAGGCCGGTCTCGGCGACAAGGTGCTGTGGCTGCTCGAGGACCGGCTCACCGAGGCCGGTGTGCAGGTACGGACGGGCGAGCCGTGGGCGCCGAACGTGGTGGTCGACCGCACCCTGGTCACCGGTCAGAACCCGGCGTCGTCCGCTCCGCTCGCCGAGGAACTGCTGAAGCGTCTCTGAGAGCGGCCCCGGGCGGCAGGGCCAGCCCCCACCGCCGCCCTCACCGCCGCCGCCGTCGTCACCGTACGACGAACTCCGCCCACACCTGCTTGCCCCCGCTGACCGGGAGGGTGCCCCAGGCCGCCGACACCGCCTCGACGAGCAGGATGCCCCGGCCGCCGGTGGCCTCCCAGCCGATGCTGGTGGGCTTCACGGGGGTGCGGGGCGAGGCGTCGGCGACCGCAAGGCGCAGCCGGTCGTTGACCAGGGTGAGGTCGAGGCGGACCTGGCCGTCGGTGTGCACCAGGGCGTTGGTGACCAGTTCGGAGACCGCGAGCAGGGCGGCGTCGATGTCGTCGCTCACGCCCCAGGAGCGCAGGGTACGCCGGGTGAAGCGGCGGGCGTGCCCCACCGCCTGGGGCACCCGCCACACCGTCCAGCTCTCCCGCAGCGGGCGCAGGGCCATGCCGTCGTAGCGCATCAGCAGCAGGGCGACGTCGTCGCTGCGCGGGGCCTTGCCGAGCAGGGCGTCCGCGACCGCCCCCAGGTGCGCGGGGTCGGAGGCGGACAGCTGCCGGGCAAAGCGCTCCATGCCCTCGTCGATGTCGGTCTCGGGCGACTCGACCAGGCCGTCCGTGGTGAGGGCGACCACCGTGCCGGGCTGGAGCCGCAGCGGACTCATGGGGAAGTCGCTCTGCCGCACCACCCCGAGCGGTGGGCCGCCCTCGGCCTCGGCGATGTCCGTGCGCCCGTCCGGGTGACGCAGCACCGGTGGCAGATGTCCCGCCCTGACACACCAGGCGAAGCCCTCCTCCATGTCGACGTCCACATAGCAGCAGGTGGCGAAGAGGTCGGTCTCCATGTCCATGAGCAGCCGGTTGGCATGGGAGACCACCACGTCCGGGGGGTGTCCCTCGACGGCGTAGGCGCGCAGGGCGGTGCGCATCTGGCCCATGAGGGTGGCGGCGCCGGCGCTGTGGCCCTGGACGTCGCCGATGACGAGGGCGACGTGGTTGTCCGGCAGCGGGATCACGTCGTACCAGTCGCCGCCCAGCTCCAGTCCGGCGGTGCTGGGCAGATAGCGGGCGACGGCGATCGCGCCCGGCAGCCGGGGCAGGCGGCGCGGCAGGAGCTGGCGCTGGAGCATGCCGACCAGCTCGTGCTCGGCGTCGAAGGCGCGGGCCCGCATGAGGGCCTGTCCGGCGAGGCCGGCGGCGGCGGTGAGCAGGGCGCGTTCGTCGGCGCCGAAGTCGTGCGGGGCGTCCCAGCCGATGAGGCAGGCGCCGGCCATGCGGTTGCCCGCGGGCAGCGGCAGCACCGCCAGGCCGCCGGGTCCGACCTCGGCCAGGGCGACTTCCAGCGGGGAACCGGCGGGCCAGATACCGGCGCGGCCCTCGCGCAGCGCCGCGGCGAGGGTCGGCATCGTGCGCACCGGGGCGTCGGGCCACTCGGTGCGCCACTCCGCGCGCCACAGCTCCGGCCAGGCCTCGGGTTCGGGAGGGTCGAGGACGGTCACGACGAGCCGGTCGTTCTCCAGCTCGGCGACCGCTATCCGGTCGGCCCGCAGCGGCCTGCGCAGCGCCGCCACCACGGCCCGGCCGACGTCGCGGACGGTGACGGCGGTGGCCAGTGCGGCGGCGAGGCGCTGCACGCGGGCGACGTCCGTGATGTCGGAGCGCAGCGTGGAGACGTCGGCGAGGGACCCCACGAGACGGGCCGGGCGCCCCTCGCCGCCGGGCGTGAGCCGCCCCCGCAGCCGAAGCCACTTGGGCGCGCCCGCGGGCTGGAGCACCCGGAACTCCAGTTCCCGCTCGCCGATCGTCATGTGGTCGGCCTCGACGACGGACATCAGCGACGGCAGGTCCTCAGGCACCGTCAGCCCCAGCAGAGTCTCCACCCGCCCGTCGAAGTCGTCCGGGTCCAGCCCGAACAGCTCCAGGACGGCCTCGTCGACCCGGACCCGGCCGGTGTCCATGGCGAGGCTGAAGCCACCCGGCGGCAGCTCCGCGCCGTCGGCGGCCGCGGGCGGCGCGGGGAAGGCGACGGCGTCGGCGACGAGGCCGAGGCAGACACGGTCGTCGGCGTCGAACCCGCCGGCGCGCTCACTCACCGCGAGCAGGCAGCCGCCGTCGTGGCTGACAGGGAGTGCCGCCAGGTGGAAGACCCTGCTGGGCACGCGTCGCGACTGGGCCTGTGCGGCCAGCTCGTCCGGGCCCAGCCACACCGGCCGCCCGCGGTGCGCCTCGGCCACCGGGGCGTGTCCCGCGACGGGGTAGCTGTCGCGCACCCCGCACAGCGTCCTGGGCACCCCGGCGGACTCCGCCAGATAGAGCCTCTCCCCGTCCGCGCTGGGCGTGTACACGGCGGCGAAGGCGGCACCCGCGAAGACGAGGGCCTGCTCCAGGATGCGGCGCACCCGTTCGGGTGAGTCCCGGTCGGCCGCGATCGCCGTCAGGGCGCCTTCCGCACGCAGCGTTCTCGTGCTGCGTCCCGCAGCGCCCTCACCGACCACGTTGGCCATTACAGCGCTTATGGGACATCCGCGCAGCCCCTGGGAGCGTTCGGCGGCAGGACGGTTGCCCTCGGCCGCGCCGGACGTCCGGCCTCCCCTTCCCCGCTGCTTGTCGTGCGCGACGCCCCCCGCGGGAGGGAGATCGGGTCCCGCGGCCGGTGGCGCGGCCGTGCGAGGAGGTGATGGCGTGTCCGGGGGACAGTCCTCCGCGCAGGCGCCGACGGGCGGGCGGGCACCGGTCGGCCGCCCTCGGCTGTCACCGTCGCCGGCCTCGACGACGGACGAGGTGCGCGCGCCTCCGAGGCGGTGCACCTGCTCCCGCCGGACCGGCCGGTGCCGGAGACGGCGGTACCGGCGGGCCTGCCGCGTGCCTTCGCGGCCCCGTGGGAACGGGTGGGGCTGAGCGCGCCGATCCCGGTGTCCGACGCGGCGCGCGAACGGCGGCCGGTCCGGGTGGGCGGCGGGAAGGAGACGGCGCGCCACCGTCCCCGGATCGCCATGGTGCTGCCCTGTCCCCTCTCCCTGGCCGCCCTGCTGGTGGCGACCGCGCCCAGGCGCAGGGCGCGGTTCTGGTGACCTGGCCCGGCGCGCGCCCGCCGGACCTGTCCGACCGGGAGCGCGACCACCTGACCGCCGCCTGCGACCGGCCGGCGGTGCGGCTGGAGCGGGCCGCCGAGCAGAGCCTGCCGCCGGACGATCTCACCGACGCGTTGGTCCGCCCCGGCGTGGACGCGTCGGGCCGCCCGGACGGCATCGCGGTACTGCTGATCAGGGCTGCGTCGGCGGAGGGCTGACGGGGCGCCGGCTCCGGGCAGGGGTCCGGCCCCGCCACAGCGGGGTGGCGGGGCCGGACCGGAGCGACGGCGGGTGGGGGTGTCAGTGGGACTGCGTCAGGCCGGAACCGTCCTCGGCGCTCTGGCCCGCTCCGTCACCGGCTCCCGCGCCGGCCTCCCCGCCGCCGGCACCGGCCTCCTGGCCACCGGCCGCCTCGCCGGCTCCGGCCTCCTCGCCGCCCGCCTGGTCGCCGCCCGCCTGGTCGCCGGCGCCCTCTCCCGCGCCGAGGGTCGCGCCCACCGCCGCCAGGGCGGTGGTGACCGGCTGGAAGAACGTCTCTCCGCCGGACGTGCAGTCGCCGCTGCCGCCCGAGGTCAGACCGATGGCGAGACCGTCCCGGGTGAACATCGAGCCGCCGCTGTCACCGGGTTCCGCGCAGACGTCGGTCTGGATGAGACCGGTGACCGTGCCCTCCGGGTAGTTCACCGTGGCGTTCAGACCCAGCACCTGGCCGTCGGCGAGCCCGGTGGTGCTGCCCATCCGGAACACCTCCTGGCCGACGGTGGCCTCGGCGGCCTGGACGATGGGAAGCCTCTGGTCGCCGAGGTTGACCTCGCTCGGCGCCTGGGTGGCGGGGTCGTCGTACGTGACGAGGGCGAAGTCGCCCTCACCCGGGAAGACCGCCTGGGCGACCGTGGCGATCGGCTGTCCCCCCTGCGCGTCGGACCACTGGTCGCCCCCGGCCGCACAGTGACCGGCCGTCAGGAACGCCGGACTGCCGTCACCCGCGGTGACGTTGAAGCCGAGCGAGCAGCGGGCACCGCCGGAGAAGATGGCGTCACCGCCTGACGCGAACGTCTTGAAGGTGCCGGCGGACTTCTTGACGGTCGCCATGCCGGAGCCGAGGCTCCGCACGGTGGACTCCAGTCGGTCCCACTTGTCGCCCGTCACCGTGCTGTCCGCGGTGACGAGGATCTTGTTGGTCCGCGGGTCCACCGCCCACGAGGTGCCCGGGATGGTCGCCTCCGCCTTCAGCGTCCGCGCCCCCGCCTGCAGTTCGGTCATGCTGTTGTCGACCTCGCGGACGGCCGCGCCCGCCTTCTTGGCCTGCACGACGACGTTGTTGTTGTCGCCCGGTACGACGTTGACGACGAGTTGCTTGTTCTCGCCGTCGTAGTAGGAGCCGGCGAACGCGTCGCCGAGGAGCCCGGCGAGCTGGGAGGCGAGATCCGAGGCGTCGCCCGCCTTGAGGGTCTTCGGCGCCGCCGCGGCGGCGTCCGACGCGCCGTCCTGCGACGCGTTGGCGTTCGGGAGCAGGATCGCGGCGGCTCCGAGCGCCACCGCACCGCCCACCGCTATCGCGGCCTTGCGCTTCGGAATTCGCTTGTGACTCAAACTACTCGACCTCCTGGGGGGACGGGAGTCGTGCCGCCGTTCGGCGGCGTTCGGGGCGCCTGGATGGCTGTTGGTACGCACGTGGCGCCGGGCGCGTTCAATCCCGTCCGGCCCTCACGCACCGGGACCGGTCGTGCGCGGTGCGTGCCGGACGCGGAGCGGAATCCCGGCTTCAGGGAATCTGCACAGCGAATGCCCAACCCGGTCACGGGAGTCCGCGGGCGTCCACACCCCGGCCGCCCGCGTCACGCCTCTGGCGCCGGTGTGCCGGATTCCGGCCACGGGAGGCAAGTGGCCGGACGGGGCGATGCGGTGGAACGTGTGAAGAACTCGCCGCCGACCCGTGCCCCCGTCTGCACGCTTGCGCGCCCCAGCGACGCAAGTTGCCTGGTGAGACGTTTGATTGATTGGAAGCGCCCGCCCGCAGCGTGCTTTGATCCATCGCACCGCAAGGCCGTTCCGGACTCCCGGCGACGGGCGTCCGGCGCCCGCGGTCGCGGCCTTCATCCGTCCCCGGAGGGGGGCCGCTCCCCCCTTGTGACATTCCATACGAAGGGAAGTTCCATCATGAACTCCACCCCCCAGGTCGAGACCGTCGAGATCTCCGACGCCGACCTCGACAACGTCTCCGGCGGCCTGTCCGTGAACGCCGTGAACACCCTCACGGGCGCGGTGGACGGCATCGCCCCGGTGTCCGGCCTGGTCGACACCGCCGTCGGCACCGTCGAGGGTGCCACCGGCCTGAGCACCGCCCCGGTCACCAACCTGGTCGCCGGTCTCTGATCGCGCCCTCGCGTCGCCGAGTCCCGGAGCCGCCCCCCGGCTCCGGGACTTCGTGGCGCGGCCGCGGTCTCCCCGTCACGTCGCACAGTTCACCCAGGTGAGGCACAACCCGTGCAGTTCCGCCAACAAGCCCTCGCCAGGCTCCAGTCGCCGGAGGAGCTCGATCTCCCGGTGCGCTTCGCCCGCCCGCAGGGCTGGCTGGTGCTGTCCGTGACCGTGGTCGCGATGGCGGCGGCCTCGGTGTGGGCGCTGACCGGATCGGTCACGTCCACCGTCGGCGCGCCCGCCGTCCTCACGTACGGGCAGGGCAGTTACGTCCTGCAGAGCCCCGTCGCCGGCCAGGTCACCGCCGTCCTGGTGGAGGAGGGCCGGCGGCTGCCGGCCGGCTCCCCCGTCCTGAAGGTGCGCACCGAGCGGGGTGACACGGTCGTCCGCACCCTCGACGCGGGCCGGATCACCGCGCTCGCCGCCAGCACCGGGCAGATCATCGGCACCGGCGCGGACGTCGCCGCCGTGGAGAAGGTCGCCCGCGAGGACGCCCCCCTGTACGCGACGGTGTACGTCCCCGCCGAGAGCGCCGCCGGCATCCCGGCGCACGCCTCCGTCGACCTGACCGTGCAGTCGGTCCCGAGCCAGGAGTACGGCGTGCTGCGCGGCACGGTGCGGTCGGTGGACCGCACCGCCCAGTCCGCCCAGCGCATCGCCGCCTTCCTCGGCGACCGGCGGCTCGGCGAGCAGTTCACCAAGGAGGGCAGGCCGGTGGCGGTCACGGTCGAACTGAGGAAGTCGGCCGCGACGAAGAGCGGTTACGAGTGGTCCTCGGCGGAGGGACCGCCGTTCGAACTGACCTCGATGACCCTGGCCACGGGTTCGGTGCGGCTGGCCGACAAGCGCCCCGTCGACTGGCTGCTGCCGTGACCACCGCCCAGGAGAACCGCGGCAGACGCCGGGCAGCCCCGCCGAGGCGCAAGGTGCCCAAACCGCGGGGGAAGACCGTCCGTACGCCCACCGTGCTGCAGATGGAGGCCGTGGAGTGCGGCGCCGCCTCCCTCGCGATGGTGCTCGGCCACTACGGCCGCCACGTCCCACTGGAGGAACTGCGCATCGCCTGCGGCGTCTCGCGGGACGGCTCACGCGCCAGCAACCTGCTGAAGGCGGCCCGCGGTTACGGGCTGACCGCGAAGGGCATGCAGATGGACCTGGCCGCCCTCGCCGAGGTGACGGCGCCGGCCATCCTGTTCTGGGAGTTCAACCACTACGTCGTCTACGACGGCATGGGCCGCCGGTTCGGACGCCGCGGCGTGTACGTCAACGACCCCGGCAAGGGACGCCGGTTCGTTCCCCTGGAGGAGTTCGACGGCAGCTTCACCGGTGTCGTCCTGGTGATGGAACCCGGTGACGGCTTCAGCCGGGGCGGCCGCAAGCCGGGCGTGCTCGGTGCGATGCCGGCCCGGCTGCGCGGCACGGCGGGCACCATGCCCGCGGTGGTGCTGTCGAGTCTGCTGCTGGTGGCGGTGGGCGCGGCGGTGCCGGGACTCAGCCGCTCCTTCATCGACGAGTTCCTGATCGGCGGCCGGACCTCGACACTGGACGTGCTGTTCACGTCGATGGGCGCGTGCGTGCTCCTCACACTGGTGCTGACCTGGCTCCAGCAGGGCAACCTGCTGCGCGGCCGGCTCATCTCGTCGACGCTCTCCAGTGCCCGCTTCCTGCGCCATCTGCTGCGGTTGCCGGTGACGTTCTTCGCCCAGCGCAGCCCGGCCGACCTGGTGCAGCGGCTGCAGTCCAACGACGCGGTGGCCGAGACGCTGGCGCGCGATCTGTCGGCGGCGGGCGTGGACGCGGTCGTGGTCGTGCTGTACGCGGTCCTGCTGTACACGTACGACCCGCAGCTGACCTTCGTGGGTATCGGTGTGGCGCTGCTGAACATCGTGGCGATGCGGGTCGTCATCCGGTTGCGCGCGACCCGTACGGCGAAGCTGCGGGCGGACACCGCGCGGCTCACCAACACGGCGTACACGGGTCTGCAGCTGATCGAGACGATGAAGGCGACCGGCGGCGAGGACGGCTACTTCCGCAAGTGGGCCGGGCAGCACGCGACCACCCTGGAGGAGCAGCAGCGGCTCGGGGTGCCGAGCGCCTGGCTCGGTATCGTCGCGCCGACCCTGGCCACGCTGAACAGCGCCCTGATCCTGTGGATCGGCGGCATGCGGGCGGTCGAGGGGCACATCTCGGTCGGTCTGCTGGTGGCCTTCCAGGCGCTGGTCACCCGGTTCACCGCTCCGCTGACCCGGCTCAACGGCGTCGCGGGCCGGATCCAGGACTTCGCCGCGGACGTGGCCCGGCTGAAGGACGTGGAGAACTTCCGGGCGGACCCGCTGTACGGCCGTCCCGGAGCCGGCGAGTCGACCCGCCGGCTGCGCGGTCACGTCGAGCTGCAGGACCTCACCTTCGGCTACAACCCGCTGGACGAGCCGCTGCTGACCGGGTTCGACCTGACCGTGGGCCCCGGCCAGCAGGTGGCGCTGGTGGGCGGCTCAGGCAGCGGGAAGTCCACGGTGTCACGGCTGATCTCGGGCCTGTACACGCCGTGGGAGGGCGTGATCCGGATCGACGGCCGGCGCATCGAGGACATCCCGCGCGGGGCGCTGGCAGCCTCCGTCTCGTTCGTCGACCAGGACGTGTTCCTGTTCGAGGGCACCGTCCGCGACAACGTGGCGCTGTGGGACCCGTCGATCCCGGACGAGGCCGTGGTGGAGGCGCTCAGGGACGCGGCGCTGTACGACGTGATCGTGCGCCGGCCGGGCGGCATCCACAGCCCGGTCGAGCAGGACGGCCGGAACTTCTCCGGCGGGCAGCGCCAGCGCCTGGAGATCGCGCGGGCGCTGGTGCGCAGGCCGAGCATCCTCGTGCTGGACGAGGTGACCAGCGCGCTGGACGCCGAGACCGAGCTGGTGGTCATGGACAACCTGCGCAGGCGCGGCTGTGCGTGCGTGGTGATCGCCCACCGGCTGAGCACGGTGCGCGACAGCGACGAGATCGTCGTCCTGGACCACGGCACGGTCGTGGAGCGCGGACGGCACGAGGAACTGGTGGCGCGCGGCGGCGCGTACGCGGCGCTGGTCAGGGAGCGATGAGATGACGGCCGTGCACGAGGGGCGGGACGGTGACCTCGTCCTGGGCGCGCTGGGGTCGCTGGGCACACCGGTCGACTGTTCCGGGTTCGCCCGGCTGGACCTGGAGGGGCCGCAGGTGCTGTGGCTGATCGCGTCCGGTGCCGTGGACCTCTTCGCGGTGGACGCCGGGCAACAGGGCCACTGGCACCACCTGGGCCGGCTGGAGGCGGGCTCGCTGGTGCCGGGCCCGGTGGCCGGCCCGGCGCACACGCTGGTGGCGCGTCCGCTGCGGGACTGCGTGGTGCACCGCATCGGGCTGCGCGAGCTGTACCAGCCGGCGAGCACCCAGACCTGGTCGTACGACGAGTACGGCAACCCGCAGTACGTACCGCCGACGACGAGCCCGCTGGAGTACGCGCTCGCGCTGGGCGTGGGACGGAGCCTGTCCGTCCTGTTCCAGGCGCCGATGGCCGCGGAAGGGGCCGCGGCCCCCACGGACGACGACGTGTTCTGGATGCAGGTGCCGCCGGGCAGCGTGCAGTACGGCGCGCTGTACGGAGCGGAGGCGGCGGCCGACCTGCTGATGGACCCGGCACTGTGGCAGAGCATGGTCGACCAGCAGTACCGGCTGATGACCACGCTGGACCGGTGGATCGAGCAACTGGAGCAGACCCACGAGACGCGGACCGCCGAGGGCATCCGGGCCGGTGAGGCGGTCCGCGCACAGGCCGACCGGACCCTGCTCGCCGCGATCGGCGAGCGGCGTGGGCAGCGCACGACGGCGGCCGACGCGGACGCCACGTACGCGGCCTGCACGCTGGTGGCGCGGACGGCCGGGATCACGCTCGCCGCGCCCGCGCAGTCCGGTACCGGCGGGGACCGGCTCGATCCGGTCGAGCGGATCGCCCTGGCGTCCCGGGTGCGCACCCGTGTCGTGCGCCTGACCGGCCGCTGGTGGCGGGAGGACGTCGGTCCACTGGTGGGGCACCGGGCCCTGTCGGGTGCGCCCGTGGCACTGCTGTGGCGGCGCGGCGGATACGTGGCGGTGCATCCCTCGACCGGCAGGGAGACCCCGGTCGAGAGGGCGAACGCCGAGGAGTTCGAGCCCCGCGCGGTGATGCTCTACCGCCCCCTGCCCGAGCGGCGCCTGGGCCCGCTGCGGCTGATGCGGTTCTGCATGACGGGAACGCGGGGTGATCTGACCGGGCTGCTGCTGAGCGGTCTGGTGACGGTGGCCGTCGGGGCCCTGGTGCCCCTCGCGACCGGGAAGGTCCTCGGCGAGTTCGTGCCGAAGGCGCAGACCGGGCTGATCGTGCAGGTGTGTCTCGCGGTGATCCTCGGCAGTGTGGTGGCGGCCGCCTTCATGCTGCTGCAGAACCTCACCCTGCTGCGCCTCGAGGGCCGGGTGGAGGCCACGCTCCAGCCGGCGGTGTGGGACAGGCTACTGCGGCTGCCGACCCGGTTCTTCACCGAGCGCTCCACCGGTGAGCTGGCGAGCGCGGCCATGGGTATCAGCGCCGTCCGCCGGCTGCTGGCCGGGGTGGGCCCCACGGTGGCCCAGTCGGTCACCGTGGGGGCGGTGAACCTGGCGCTGCTGCTGTGGTTCAGCGTGCCGATGGCGCTGGCCGCGATCGGGATGCTGGTCGTCGTCGCGGGCGTGTTCCTCGGGCTCGGGCTGTGGCAGGTGCGCTGGCAGCGGCGCCTGGTGGTGCTCACCAACAAGCTGAACAACCAGGCCTTCCAGACCTTGCGCGGTCTTCCGAAGCTGCGGGTGGCGGCGGCGGAGAACTACGCGTACGCCGCCTGGGCGTCGGAGTTCGCCCGCAGCCGTGAGCTCCAGCAGAAGGCCGGCCGGATCAGGAACCTGACGGCGGTCCTGGGCGCGGTCTACCTGCCGCTGTGCACGCTGGCGATGTTCATGCTGCTGGCGGGACCGGCGCGCGGCTCGATGACGGCGGCGGAGTTCCTCACCTTCAGCACGTCGGTGACGATGGTGCTGACCTCGGTCACCCAGCTGACCGGCGCGTTCGTCTCCGCGGTGGCGGCGCTTCCGCTGTTCGAGCAGATCAGGCCGGTGCTGGACGCCACCCCTGAGGTGCGCGCGGCGAGCACCCGGCCGGGCCCGTTGTCCGGGGCGATCGAGGCGCGGCGGCTGTCGTTCCGCTACTCGGACGACGGGCCGCTGGTCCTGGACGACGTGTCCTTCGAGGTGCGGCCGGGCGAGTTCGTGGCGGTGGTCGGTCCGAGCGGCTGCGGCAAGTCCACGCTGCTGCGGCTGCTGATCGGCTTCGACCGGCCGGTGTCGGGCGGTGTGCTGTACGACGGCCAGGATCTGGCCGCGCTCGACCAGTCGGCGGTGCGCCGGCAGTGCGGTGTGGTGCTCCAGCACGCGCAGCCGTTCACCGGGTCCGTCCTGGACGTCATCTGCGGGACGGAGCCGTACACGCCGGAGGAGGCGATGGCGGCGGCGGAGATGGCGGGGCTGGCCGACGACATCCGGCGGATGCCGATGGGGCTGCACACCCTGGTGTCCGGCAGTGGTGCGGTCTCCGGCGGCCAGCGCCAGCGCCTGATGATCGCCCAGGCGCTGATCCGCCGGCCGCGGATCCTCTTCTTCGACGAGGCGACCAGTGCCCTGGACAACGAGACGCAGCGCACGGTGATCGAGAGCACCAAGGCGCTGGAGGCGACACGTGTCGTCATCGCGCACCGGCTGTCGACGGTCCTGGACGCGGACCGGGTGATCGTGATGGAGGGCGGCAAGGTGGTCCAGCAGGGCCCGCCCGCCCGGCTGCTCGCCGACACCGGCGGGCGGCTGCACGAGCTCGTGCGGCGGCAGCTCGCGTGAGGCCCGTGGCGCGTCTTCGCCGCCCCGGGCGGCCGGTCCGTTGATCCACGCGGTAATTGGGTACCCACGTGCCATGCGAACCAGCGTGGTGGACGTCGGATCGAAGACCGTCAGACTCGTCGTGTCGGACACGGAGGGCGGTGCGCCGCTGCCGGTCCACACGTCCAAGTGGCGGCTCAGGCTGTCCGAACAGGTCACGCCGGGCGGGCCGGTCCCGGAGCGGGCCGTGGAGGACCTGGTGGAGGCCGTGGCCGCGGCGGACAGGACCGCCACGCGCTGGGGCGCGTCGGGGCCGGTGGCCTTCGCCACGGCCGTGGTGCGCGGGGCCCCCAACCGGCAGGCGGTGCTGCGCACGGTCCGGGAGCGCACGGGCGTCGATCTGTGCACCCTGCCGGGCGAGGTCGAGGCGGAACTCACGTTCCTCGCCGCACGCCGCTGGATGGGCTGGCGCTGCGGGCCGCTGGCGCTGCTGGACATCGGCGGGGGGTCGCTGGAGGTCGCCTTCGGGCGCGGCAGGCTGCCCGACTTCGCGGCCTCGCTGCCGCTGGGCGCGGCCCGGCTGACGCACGAGTACTTCGAGGACGAGGACCCTCCGTCGCTGGAGCGGGTGCGGGCGCTGCGCCGCCGCGTGCGTCACCAGCTGCGGGACGCGGCGGCGCGGATCCGCTGGGAGGGACCGCGCACGGCGGTCGCCACCTCCCGCACCTTCCAGCAGCTGGGGCGGCTGTGCGGCGCGGCTCCCGGCCGGCACGGACCGTTCGTGGAGCGCGAGCTCTCCAGCGGCGACCTGCGCGTGGCGATCGACCGCCTGGCCGCCCTGCCCGCGTCCGAGCGCGCCCGGCTGCCCGGCATCTCCGCACCGCGCTCGGTGCAGAGCCTGGCGGGCGCGGTCGTGGCCCACACGGCGATGAAGCTGACCGGGCTGCGGACGGTGACGATCTGCCCGTGGGCGCTGCGTGAGGGGGTGCTGTTGCGCCACATCGAGGAGGGTCCGTCCTGGTGGGCGGAGATCACCCGCCTCAACGAGAAGGAGACGGCCGCCGACGACCCCGTGCCCCTGCGCGTCGCGGGCGCGCGCGGCTGACCGGAAACGCACGACGAAGGGAGACCCCGTGTCCCGGCAGGACGACGGAAAGAAGCCCGAGACGGCCGTCGAGGAGGTGCTGAGCGAGGCCGAGGAGGCCGCGCGCCGCACCCATGACTCTCCCGACAGCCGCCGGCACCGCGGTGAGGCCGGCGAGGCCATCACGCCCAACGCACGGGCGCAGGAGGAATCCGAGGGCGAGGGATGAGCCCTGCCTCCTCCTACGGGGGTGGCGGGCCCAGCGGCCTGGCCTCGAGGGCCCGTGCCACGCCCAGCAGGTTGGCGGCCATGGCACGCCCCGTCTTGCGGGACCAGTCGTGGCCGCTCCCGCCCTAGAGGAAGCTCGGTCCAGGGCCGGGGCCCTGGTTCCAGTAGGTCCACGCCTGGCCGGGGATGGTGTAGCCGATGTCCTGCAGACCGCCGGTGATCTCGCTGATGACGTGGTGCGCACCGTCCTCGTTGCCGGTGACCACCACGCCGGCGACCCGGTTGTAGGCGACGGGCCGGCCCTGGTCGTCCGTCTCGGACAACATGGCGTCCATCCGCTCCAGGACCCGCTTGCTGACCGACGACGGCTGTCCGAGCCAGGTCGGTGTCGCGATGACGAGGATCTCGCTCTCCAGCAGTCGCGCGTGCACGTCCGGCCAGTCGTCGCCCTCGTGCACGGCCTCGCTGACCACGCCCGGAGCGATGTCCAGGTCGACCGCGCGGACGACGCCGACCTCGACGCCCTCCTTCTCCAGCTCCTCGGTGACGGTCCGGAACAGTGCCTCGGTGTTGGAGGTCTCGGGTGACTTCTTGAGGGTGCAGTTGATCACTAATGCCTTCATGGTGTCATGGGGTACCCCGTCGGCGGCCCGGTGCCACGCGAGCAGGGGTGCCCGTGCGCCGTCCGGGTACCCGGGCCCCATGGACCACCCCCGATCGGAACCCCTTCTGCCCGCACCGCGCGGCCCCCTCAGCCTGGCCGTGGAGAACCATCTGCGGGGCGACGGCCCGCTGCCCGCCGAGCGGGACGTCGCGGCCGCCCCGGTGTACGGCGACGACCTCCAGCTCGCCCTGTACCTCTGCTACGAACTGCACTACCGCGGGTTCGCGGGCGTGTCCCCCGACCTCGAATGGGACCCCGCGCTGCTGCGCACCCGCGCCGCCCTGGAGGAGCGCTTCCTCGGCGCTCTCCGTGCGGACGCCCGGCGCCACGACAGCGTCGAGGACGCGCTCGCCGGACTCCTGGTGGAACCGGTGGACGGCACGGGTGTCAGTCACTTCCTGCGCGACAAGGGCGAGCTGTGGCAGTTGCGCGAGTACGCCGCCCTGCGGTCCCTGTACCACCTGAAGGAGGCCGACCCGCACGCCTGGGTGCTGCCGCGGCTGCGGGGACGGGCCAAGGCGGCGATGGCGGCGGTGGAGTTCGACGAGTACGGCGGCGGCCGGGCCGACCGGGTGCATGCCCACCTGTTCGCCGAGCTGATGACCGACCTGGGCCTGGACACCACGTACGGCCGTTATCTCGACGCCGCCCGCGCCGAGGTCCTCGTCACGGTGAACCTCATGTCGCTCTTCGGTCTGCACCGCGCCCTCAGGGGAGCGCTGGTGGGCCACTTCGCGACGGTCGAGATCACCTCCTCGCCCGGTTCCCGGCGGCTCGCGGAGGCGATGCGCCGCACGGGCGCGGGCCCCGCGGCCGAACACTTCTACGACGAGCACGTGGAGGCGGACGCGGTGCACGAGCAGGTGGTGCGCCACGACGTCATCGGCGGTCTGCTGGAGGACGAGCCGCACCTCGAACGGGACATCGCCTTCGGCGTCGACGCCACGGTGTTCACCGAGGACCTGCTCGGCGACCGGCTGCTCGCCGACTGGCGGGCGGGGCGTTCCTGTCTGCGCACGCCCCTGCCTCAGGATGTCACCCATACCTCCTGAGCACGGGGGTACTCGGCGGTCTGTGAAATCACTCGTACCGCCGGGCGTGTACGCGCCTCAAGAGGACACCGAACTGCTGGCCGGCGCCCTGGTCGAGGAGCCCGTCCCGCCGGGTGCGGACGTGCTCGACGTGGGAACCGGGTCAGGCGCGCTGGCCGTGACCGCCGCCCGGCGCGGCAGCCGCGTGACCGCGGTCGACGTGTCGTGGCGCGCGGTGTGCGCGACGCGGCTGAACGCGCTGCGGGCCGGCGTGCCCGTCCGGGTCCGGCAGGGGAACCTGTTCGATCCGGTGCGGGGCCGGTCCTTCGACCTGATTCTCGCCAATCCCCCGTACGTTCCGGCCCCCGACGGGCGCGGGCGGCCGCGCGGCGCCGCCCGGGCCTGGGACGCGGGCGGTGACGGGCGGCTCGTACTGGACCGGATCTGCCGGGAGGCCCCGGCGCTGCTGCGGCCCGGCGGTGTGGTGCTGCTCGTGCAGTCCGCGCTCAGCGGTCCCGAGCAGACGCTCGGCCGGCTGCGGACGGCCGGGATGAAGGCCGCGGTGACCCGGCGCCGGCGCATCGCGTTCGGTCCGGTACTGCGGGACCGGGAGGTGTGGCTGCGGGAGCGGGGGCTGTTGCCCGCGGCGGACAACGAGGAAGAGCTGGTGGTGGTCCGTGCCGAACTCCCCGTCTGACGCCCCGCGACGCGTCACCGTGCAGCGCAAGGGGCCGCTGCTGCTGGAGGGGCCGGTGGAGGTGGAACTGGAGGACGGGACGGTGGTGTCCTCCGACCGCTTCCGTGTGGCCCTGTGCACCTGTCGCCGCAGCAGGCGCCATCCGTGGTGCGACACCAGTCACCGGGACCGGGCGTGAGGACGCACGGTCCTCCCTGAAGCGCCCGGAGGCCGGCGGGCGGCCCCACTCCGCCCGTCGGCCTCCTTGCAGGGATCGCACGTTCCGCGAGGGGGCTCGCACTCCCCAAGTCTGCGGGCCGCCGCGCGGTCACGGGAACCGTGCGATCCCGGTCTCAGAACGCGAAGAGGCTCGAACCGTGAGCACTCATCACGCACGCGTTGGAGAAGATCCGTTCGTAGGAGACGCGCTGTCCCTGCCACACCCCGTCGACGGTGACGAGCACCGGGTCGTACTGCTGTGTGCAGAAGACGCCGTCCCTCATCGTCAGCGCGTCGAGGTCGCCGCCGACACCGTTCAGGTCCGCGCAGGCCGACTCGGCGGCCGGGTGGGTGCCCGAGGGGCCGGGCGCACAGGTCAGGGTGACCGCGCGTTCCGGCGTGACGGTCGCGGCGCTGTCGCCGTGGCCCACGGTGAGCACCAGGGCCGAGGGGGCGTAGAGCGCGGACGGGGCATCTCCCGGAGCAGCCAGCGCCGCCCCCGACAGGGGAGCGCAGACGGCTGCGGCCGTAAGGCCGAGGGTGGTGGCCCAGCGCGCGGTGTTCCGCATTGTGTGCATCCTTCCGCTTCGTTCGACGGGTCGCCGGCCCGTGCTCGGTGGAGCCGAACCGGCGTGCCGGAGTCTGCCGAGTCCACGGCGGAAACTCACATCGACCCTGCACGTTTCAGTAACCTTGCGTGTTGAATCAGTGGCGCGAAGTGACAGAGCGCCAAGGGCTCGGCCCTGCAACCTGGCGGTCGTCGCATATGCGAAGGTGCCGGATGGCCGAATACCCGCTGCTGCTTAAACGGCCTGAAACATTCCGAATCTGCCGCAGGGAGACCGCTCCACGTCCCCTTGTGTTCATGGAACACCCGCACTTTGGTCATGCCGGTCGCCCCTCGCTGGACGGGCCCCGCGCATACCGGCCAGTATGCGTCGGGACGAGACGGTTCGAGGAGACAGGGCGGGACGTATGGCGAAGCACTGGGCCGACTTCCAGTACGAGATCTACCTGAACGGGATGACGGGTGCCGTACCGCGACTGCCGACCGATCTGACCCGGCTGGAGGAGCTGACCGAGCAGCGGCTCGGCCCCGGTCCTGTCGGGTACGTCGCCGGCAGCGCGGGCGACGGCAGCACCGCGCGGGCCAACCGGGCCGCGTTCGAGCGGCGCCGGATCGTGCCACGCATGCTGCGGGACGTTCACGAACGCGATCTGTCGGTGGAGGTGCTGGGCCGTGCGCTGCCGGCGCCCCTGGCGCTGGCACCGGTCGGCGTGCTGTCGATCATGCATCCGGACGCCGAGTCCGCGGCCGCCCGCGCGGCCGCGGCGCAGGGTGTGCCGTTCGTCCTGTCCTCCGCGTCCAGCACTCCGATGGAGCAGGTCGCGGAGGCGATGGGCGGGGCGGAACGCTGGTTCCAGCTGTACTGGCCGAAGGACGTGGAGGTGGCCCGGAGCTTCCTGGGCCGGGCGAGGGCCGCCGGGTTCACGGCGCTCGTCGTCACGCTGGACACCCCCCTGCTGTCCTGGCGCCCGCGCGACCTCGACCGGGCCTATCTGCCGTTCCTGCACGGCGTGGGCACCGCCAACTACTTCTCGGACCCCGCGTTCCTCGCGGGACTGGCCAAACCGGTGCACGAGGACCCGAACGCGGCGGTGATGCACTTCGTCGGCATGTTCGCCGACCCCGCCAAGTCATGGCCGGACCTGGCGTTCCTGCGGGAGAACTGGGACGGCCCGATCGTGCTCAAGGGGGTGCTCCACCCCGACGACGCCCGGCTCGCCGCCGACGCCGGAATGGACGGCGTGGTGGTGTCCAACCACGGCGGCCGTCAGGTGGCCGGGGCGATCGCGGCGGCGGACGCGCTGCCCGGCGTGGCGGAGGCCGTCGGTGACCGCCTCACCGTGCTGTTCGACAGCGGCGTCCGCACGGGGGACGACGTCTTCAAGGCACTCGCCCTCGGTGCGCGGGCGGTGCTGCTGGGGCGCCCGTACGTCTACGGGCTCGGACTCGACGGCCGGGCGGGCGTCGAACACGTGATCCGTTGCCTGCTCGCCGAACTCGACCTCACCCTCGCCCTGTCGGGCCACGCCACACCGTCCACGATCGGCCCCGGCGATCTCACGGACGTCCCGGTCTGACGGTCGCGGGGTGATACGTCACCGGCGGCTCCGCCGCATGCCGGCCGCCGCTCCGAGTCGCGTGCCGCGCGGCCGGGGCGGGCTCCCGGGAGGGCCCGACCCGGCCGCGCGTGCTCACGCCGGCGGTTCGGCCAGTTCCGCCCGTCGGGCCGGCGGGGTGTCCGTGCCGGTGAGGGAGAGGGATTCCGTGGCGGTCCGTACGGCCTCGGCCGCCCAGCGCTGGTTCACCGTCCGGTCGCGTACCTTGACGACGATGTCGGCGTTCGCGTCAAGGGTCGCGGGCGTCAGGGCCAGCTGTCCGTCCCAGCGGGGCAGCAACTCGCCCTGGGACGTGAGGTCGTAGCGTACGTCGTCGCGACGCCGGTCCCCGGTGTCGGCGCAGGTTCCGAGGACGACGACACCGGCGTCCTTGTGCGAGTCCAGGCACAGGCCCGGGTCGGCCACGTTGCGCAGCAGCCCGTCGTCCTCGTAGGTCCACTGCTGGGTCCACTCCGAGGAGCAGTCCGCCAGCCGCGTCCCGGAACCGTCCTGGGGTTCGCCCCGGGTGTCGAGGCACAGGCCCGAGGCGACATGGCGCAGCCGGGTGCGGCCCGGGGCGGTGGGGAGTCCGGCGGCACCGGGCGGGGACGCGGACGGGAGGGCGGCACGGCCGCCCGCCGCGCCGTGGGAGCCCGTCGGGTCGGCCGCGCCCCCGTCCGGAGTGGAGGATCCGGCGATGAGCATGCTCACCAGCACCCCGGCGGACACCGCGCCGAGGCCGGTGAGCAGGGTCCTGGTGGAACGCACCGGGTCCGGGAGCGCGAGGCCCGCGAGGCGGTCCGGGACGGGGATCCGGGACAGCAGCCGGTGCCTGCCGCTGCCGGAGGGACCGTCCCCGCCCCGGCGCCGGCGGGCCGCCCGGCCGCCGCGCGGTCCGGCCGCCGCGCGCCTCGGACGCGAGTCGAGATAGCGCCGGGCCCCCCACCCGAGCATCGCCTCGGCGATCAGCGTGCCCAGACCGCCCTCGAAGTGGCTCAGTTGTTCTGCCGCGTTCCGGCAGTAGCGGCACTCCGCCAGATGCTGCCGGACGTCCGGCAGCAGGGCTCCGCCGCGGCGGATGGGGACGTCGAGGAGACGGTTGTAGAAGCGGCAGTCCTTCGTCGGTGCCAGTTCTTGATGGGCGTGGACACAACCGTGACGGAATGTGTCCCGTGCCTGTTCGAGTGCGCCCGACGCGATGTCGGGATCCATGCCCAGCAGACCGGCCGGTACGGAAATCGGCTCCGCCTCGACCTCGACGTGCCACAGCAAACAGCGCGCGAGTGCGGGCAGGGTGCGGAATGCCCGATGAGCGAGTGCGCGGTTTTCCGGAGTCATGCTCGCCGCCGCACGCATGCCGCGGCCACCGGCCGGTTTCTGCAACGCCGGCAGAACTGCTGCTATTCGATCGTCGGCGGCCCACTCCCGGACCGTGTCCCGTACCCCCACCAGCAGCACCGGCCGGAGGGCGACGGCCGATTCACCTGTGGCGATCCGGTCCAGCACCTGGTGCAGGGCGGCCGCGCAGACCATCGCGGCGGTCTGCCCGGACGAGGCGAGGCAGACCGCCGCGTAGTCGTGCATCGACTGCCAGTGCCGTGCCGTCAGCAGCGCGACGGCACGGGTGGCCTCGCCCTCCGGACGGCCCCGCAGCAGGGCGGCGAGGGCCTCGTCGGATTCCCCGGGGTCCCCGCCCGGCGGGGGATACGGAGGTCGAGGGGGGTGGGGGGTGTGCACCGAGATGGTTCCTTCCCACAGCGCATGTGACATTCGAGCGATTTCCGACGCCGAAAAGGAAGCCCGATTGGTGCATACCTCTTTGGCGTGGCGCGGGGGGCGCGAATTCACCTGCGGCGAATCGGATCCGGTTCCTCAACTCGCTTGCGTCACCGGCCTTTACCCCCTCACGGGTGGCTCACTCTCGCACAACCCGCAGTCGGCCAACAAGGCGGCCGGGCAACATCCGCGCGTTGACAGAAAGTCAGAAAGGGAAGGCGGCCGACCATCCTCGCTCCGGCTTTCCGACCTGGTTATTCCCGGCCTTCACATCCGGGACGACGCAGGGGACGCCCGGCGCCCACCTCCTCGCCCGTCCGCCCGTCCGCCCGGCACGCGCCGCACCCCGTGTGCATGCGGCGCTCGCGCCGGCGCTCCACGCACGCTCCCGGCGCACGCCGGAACGCAGTCGACTGGTCACGGCCCTTCTCGGAGGTCACGCGCAGGGACGGCGGCTCCCCTGCGCGCACGGCCACCGGCCCCGACCCTCCCGCCCTCGGCCGGCGGCCAGAGGGCCGGACCCTCCGCGCGCCGCTCGAAGCGGGCTCAGATCTGCCAGGAGCGCAGCCGGTCGGCCGCGGCGTAGACATCGGCCTCGCCGGAGATCAGATCGCGCGCGAGGTCGACCAGGGCGCCGTAGGGCGGGTCGATACCGGCCCCGCTGACGAACATGTAGGCCACGGCCGTGGCGCAGGCGAAGCGTGCGTTGGCCGAGGGCAGCGGCCGGAGGACGGCCAGGGTGTGCAGCAGGGCGGCCGCCCGCCAGGCCGCGTCGGAGTTCACACCCAGCCGGGGCGGGTCGACGCGGTGCCGGGCGACGGCCGCGACGAGGGCGGAGAAGTCGGTGACGGTGGGCTGGTCCGGAAGGACCTCCTCGTGCCGCTGGAGCAGCCAGGGCACGTCGATGTGCAGCTCGGGTGCCATCGGTCAGGCGGCCCGCCCCGCGCCCTTGGCGGGAGATTCGTCGTCCGGGAAGGCGGCGGCGAACTCGTCCTTGTGGGAGGCGAAGAACCGGCGGAAGGCCTCCGCGCCCTCCTGCAGGGCACGGTGGCGGGCTATGTCCGCCGCGGCCGCCTCCCGCACGAGCGCCTTCATGGACGTACCCCGCTCCTTGGCGATCTGCCGCAGGTCCTCGAGCTCGCGGTCGCTGAACTCCACGTTGAGAGCTGGCATGGGTTCACGGTACCGCGCGGGTACTGACCCGTAAATATGCCCAGCTCAAGCGGTAGACGAAGGGGTACCCACAGACACACGGCAGGACCGTCCCGCCGAGACGCGGGTCACCTGCGGAACCGGTGGGGCAGGGGCCGGCGGCCGAGTGGCCGCCGGCCCGCGGGGAGGAGCGGCCTCAGCCCTGATCGGCCACGAAGGAGGCCATCCGGGTCAGCGCCGCGTTCCAGTTGATGGTGTGCTCGTTGGTCGACCAGGACTGGATGTCGTCGATGAAGCAGAACTGACCGACACAGCCCTGGAGTTTGGACTGCGCGAAGGGGTCCTGGATGCTGGAGTTGGGTCCGCCGGAGAGCGTGCCGGCGGGCGGGTTCGGCAGGTTCGGGTCGAGCTGGCGGGCGTACCAGCGGCTGTGCTGGTTGTGCGCGTTGACCTCGCCGTATCCGGTGACGTACGAGATGTTCAGGGCGTTGCGGCCCAGGATGTAGTCCATGCTCTGCAGCGCGCCGTCCCGGTACTTGGAGGCCCCGGTGAGGTCGTAGGCCGTGGCGAGGACCACCGCGTTGTTGAGGACCTGGTGGCTGGAGCCCCAGTCGTAGACGTTGCCGGCCGGCGCGTACGGCATGCCGTACGGGTGGGCCTTCAGCGTGGCCAGGTAGCCGTCGGCGCCCTTGACGACGGAGCGGCGGACCTTGTCCCGGCCGGGCAGCCGGTTCGGCACGGTCGCGAGGTCCAGCCGGCCGGCCGCGGCGGTGCGTGCCCAGTCGAAGCCGAGGGGGCCGAAGATGTCGGCGGTGTGCACCGGGGAGCTCAGCACGTACTCCTCGAACTGCCTTTCCCCCGTGGTGATGTAGAGCTCGGCGGCCGCCCAGTAGAACTCGTCGGCCACGGTGTCGTCGGGGTAGGCGCCGCCACCGACCCCGTCGTCCGGGTCGGCGAGGAGGTCCGGGTGGGCGAGGGCCGCCGCCCAGGCCTTGCGGGCCGCCGCCAGGGCCGTGGCCGCGAACTGCTTGTCGTAGGAGCGGTAGAGCCGTGCCGCTTGTGCGGCCGTGGCCGCGAGGTTCAGGGTGGCGGCGGTGGTCGGCGGGTGCAGTTCCCGCTTCTGCGGGTCGTCGCCGGGCAGCAGGGGCAGTCCGGTCCACTGCTCGTCGTGGATCTTGTGGTGGGCCATTCCGGCCAGCGGCTCACCGTCGGGGACCTGCATCTTCAGCAGGAACTCCAGCTCCCAGCGGGCCTCGTCGAGGATGTCCGGGATCTTGTTGCCGCTCTCCGGGATGTCCAGCGTCCCGTCGCCCAGCCTGTCCGCCTCGCCGGTGCGGGCGTGCCGGGCGCGCTCGTAGGTGCTGAGCACCTCCCAGGTGCTGATGCCGCCGTTGACGACGTACTTGCCGTGGTCGCCGGCGTCGTACCAGCCGCCGGTGACGTCGAGGGTGTAGTCACAGACTCCGGGCTGACACGGCACCCCGCCGTCCCCCTGGTTGGGGGCCACGTCCACGTGTCCGGCCGGGCGGCCGTAGCCGGGACGCAGGTCGTCGCGGATCGCGGTGCCACTGCGCTGGGTGTAGTAGTACTTCGCCGAGTCCAGCCGCAGCCGCTCGTAGGCCGTCGCGTCGATGTCGAAGGGCCGGCTGGTCTCACCGTCTACGACCAGGGTGTAGCCGGTCCCCCGCACCCGGTGGGCGCCGAAGTCGACGGAGTGGACGTTCTGGCCGGAGGAGCCGTCGGTGCCGCGCGGCACGGTCCAGCCCCGCCGCACCACACGGCCCCCTTCGTCCTTCAGCCGCCAGGGCAGCCGCTCGGTGGCGTCGGTGACCAGGGTGGCGTTCTTGGGCCCCGCGGGCAGGTAGGCGACCTGGTTGACCCGGATGCGGGGTCCGGTGTCCGGTTCGTACGGCTCGGGGGCGACCCCTCCCAGGAGGGACACGTCGTCCACGCAGAACCGCCAGGGGTCCGCGCTGCCGCCGAGCTGGAAGCCGACCTGTCCCCGTGCGGTGTCGACGGGCGAGGTGAAGGTGTACGAGTAGGTGTCGCCCGAGACGCTGAGCTGCGGGGACACCTCGTAGTAGGTGTCGTACGGCTCCACCTGCAGGCCGACGACCGCGCGCACGACGTGGCCCGCGGGCGCGCCGGTCGCGCTGAACGAGAAGCGGTAGGACTCCCCCTTGACCAGGGTGATGTCGTTCTGGCCGACGGCCGCGTCCCAGCGGTTGGTGGTGCCGCCGGGGACGTCGGCGCACAGGCGTCCCTCGGACGGCTCCGCGGTGACGCCGGCGGAGGCCCACCAGGGGTCGGTGCCGTTGTCGAAGGTTCCGTTGCGGACCTGCTCGACCTCGTCGGCGCCGGCCGGGGCGGGCAGCGCGGTGAGGGCGGTCGCCAGCAGGCCGGTCAGGGACAGCAGTGCGGTGCGGCGTCTGTTCACGTATGGGCTCCTCTGGGGAGGCGGGGGCCGGGTGATGGGAGCGCTCCCATCACCGTACGCGGACCATGGTTGTGGCAGGTGTGACGGTCCGTCAACGGTTGGGACGGGACTGGTGACGGTCCGCCCGGTGCGCACCCGGGCGGAGTCCTCGCGTTCGCGGCGCGCCCCGACGCACTAGGCTGGGACCCTGGCGATGCACCGGTTCACGGTGAGTGTGCGCGATGGAGTGGCGATGAGGCCGGAGGACCCGTTCGACGATGCCGTGACGGCCCGGGCCGTCATCGCCTCCGACGGCACGCTCGTGCGGTGGAACGAGGGTGCGCGCCTGCTGCTGGGCTATCCGGCCGAGGAGGTCGTCGGCCGTCCGGCCGCCGGCCTGCTGGCCGATTCGGCGGTCCCGCCCCGGCTGCCGGCCACCCGCTGGAGCGGCACCCTGGTGCTGCGGCGCCGCGACGGCGACACGGTCACCGTGTGGATGCTCGCCCATCACAGAAAGCCGTCGGGCAACGGCCCCGGCGAGTGGCTCGCCGTCACCCCGCTGGAGACCTCGGACCACGAACTGCCCGACGATCCGCTGGTCAGGGCGGCGGTGTTCCAGTCCCCCTGCGCGGCGATGGTCTTCGACGAAGGGCTGCGACTGCACGGGGTCAACGACGCCATGGCGTTCCTCCTCGGGCTGCCGGCCGCCCATCTGCGCGGGCTCAGGCCCACCGACGTCGGCAGCCGTCCGCAGCACGCCGAACTCGAGCGGCACCTGAGCCAGGTGCTGCGCACCGGCCGGCCGTACGAGATGCAGACCTACATGAAGGCGACCGGCGAGGACCGTGCGCACGCCTGGCTGGCGCGGCTCGCGCCGCTCACCGACCGGACCCGTCGCGTGCGGGGCGTGTGCGTGACGGTGCACGACTTCACCGAGCAGTACCGGGGGCGGGAGCGGCTGCAACTGGTCAACGAGGCCAGCATGCGCGTCGGCACCACCCTGGACGTCGCCCGGACGGCGCAGGAGCTGGCGGAGGTCTGCGTCCCCGCGCTGGCCGACTTCGTCAGCGTGGACCTGCTGGAGCCCGACGAGCCCGGGGGTGAGCCCGTCCACCCGCTGACCGCGCCGGTCTCGCTGCGCCGGGTCGCCCACCAGTCCCGCACGCCGGGCAACCCCGAGGCGACCACCGAAGTGGGCGAGGTGGTCGTCTACCCGGCCGCCGCGCCCCATGCCGACTCACTGATCGCGGGTCACAGCATCATGGCCTCGGTGTCCTCCGGCGAACTCGACCCGTGGCTCGCCGTGGACGACGTGCGGGCCCGGGAGATCCTGCAGCACGGCGTGCACGCGATCCTGTCCGTCCCGCTCCAGGCCCGCGGGACCACGCTCGGCGTCGCCGCCTTCACCCGCTTCAGCCACCCCGAGGCGTTCACCCACGACGACGTGCTGCTGGCCGAGGAGGTCACCGCGCGTGCCGCCGTCTGCATCGACAACGCGCGCCGCTACTCCCGCGAGCGCGAGACCACCCTCGCCCTCCAGCGCAGCCTGCTCCCCCGCACCCTGCCGCGCACGCCCGCCGTGGAGGCGGCCACCCGCTATCTGCCGGCCGCGCGCACCGGTGTGGGCGGCGACTGGTTCGACGTCATCCCGCTGTCCGGGATGCGGGTGGCCATGGTGGTCGGGGACGTGGTGGGACACGGCATCCAGGCGTCCGCGACCATGGGCCGGCTGCGCACCGCGGTACGCACCCTCGCCGACATCGACCTGGCCCCGGACGAACTCCTCACCCACCTGGACGACCTGGTCCACCACCTGTCGCAGGAGTCGGGCGGCGACCCCGGGCACGGGGAGGTCGGCGCGACCTGCCTGTACGCGGTGTACGACCCGGTGTCGCGGCGCTGCACCCTGGCCCGGGCGGGGCATCCCGCGCCGGTCATGATCCCGCCGGGCGGTGCGGCCCGGCACCTGGAGCTGCCGTCCGGCCCGCCGCTGGGCGTGGGCGGGCTTCCGTTCGAGTCGGCCGAGCTGGAGCTGCCCGACGAAGCGGTGCTGGCGTTCTACACCGACGGGCTGGTGGAGTCGCGCGGGCGGGACCCCGAGGCCGGTCACGCCTTGCTGCGCGAGGCGCTGTCCCACGCCACCGGCCCGCTCGACGAGACCTGCGACCGCGTCCTGCAGACCGTGCTCTCGCCGGGCGGCGCGACCGACGACGTGGCCCTGCTGCTGGCCCGTACCCATGGGCTGCCGGCGGCGCAGGTCGCCACCTGGGACATTCCCTCCGACCCGGCGCTGGTGGCCCCCATCCGCAAGCAGGTCCTCGACCAGCTGGGCACCTGGGCGCTGACCGAGGCCTCGTTCACCGCGGAACTGGTGGTGAGCGAGCTGGTCACCAACGCCATCCGGTACGGCGCCCCGCCCATCCGGCTGCGGCTGATCCACGACGCCTCGACGCTGATCTGCGAGGTGTCCGACACCAGCCACACCGCCCCGCACCTGCGCCGGGCCAAGACGTGGGACGAGGGCGGGCGCGGCCTGCTGCTGGTCGCCCAGCTCACCCAGCGCTGGGGCAGCAGGCACACGGCCGAGGGCAAGACCATCTGGTCGGAACTGACCCTGGCGGACGAGATGTGACACCGGGACATGAGGCGGGTGCCCCATGACGGACGGGTCGCGGCGGGTGGCCGTCGGGGGGGCGGGTGCGCACGCCGTGTTCGCCGCGCCGGTCTCCTGCGCCACCGGGAGCGGATCCCGAGGAGCCCCCGACCGGCCCTCGGCGTCCGCCGTCCCCACGTCCGGGGAACTCCCCGGGGAGCGCGGTCGCGAGCGGATCCGCCGCTTCACCCGGCCCCGGGACCCGGACGGCGACCGGCCGCACCGGCCGTCCCGCAACCAGGTGCCGCACCGCCGACCTGAGCGCCACGGCCGGCCGCCTGGACCCGGGAGCGGGACAGCGCAACGTCCCCGTCGTGCTGACGAACGTCTCCTCGCGCACCCGCACCCTCCGCGGGTATCCGGGCGCCGCCTTCGCGGACGCGGCCGGCGAGCGGCTGGGCCGGGACCCGGAGCGCGCGCCCGGTGACGCGGCGACCGTGACGCCGGCATCCGGCGACAGCGTCCGGGCGGGCATGCGGTACGCGAGCCCCGGGGTCAGCGGCGCACGCGCGGCGACCCCGGCGGCGCTCCTCGTCACTCCACCGGATGAACGGGACCCGTTCGAGGGTGCCGTGGCGGGCCGGCGCGGTCCCGGTGTCCGGCAACACCTCCTCGGTGTGCCTCACGGTGCTGCGGCCCGGCAGCGGTCCCTGACCCCCTCGCTCAGTGGTGGACGCCCGCCGCGCGGTCCAGGCGGGCGCGTCAGTCCCGCCGCAGCAGGTCCAGCGCCCGCTCCCAGCCGAAGTCCGGCCGCCCGCCGTCCGGTTCGGCCCCGCCCGCGTACGGATCACCGAAGCGCACGCCCATGCCGCGCAGCCGGGTGAGACTGTCCCGGTAGGCGGGATGGGCGGCCAGCGCGCCGGCCACGCAGGGCAGGACGGCGATCGGTACGCCGAGACCGGCGGCTTCGCACAGGGTGCCGAGGGCGAGCGTGTCCGCGATTCCGGCGGCCCACTTGTTGACGGTGTTGAAGGTGGCGGGTGCGACCACCACGGCGTCCGGGGCGGGGAACGGACTCGGCTCGCCCGGGGTGCGCCAGGCGGACCTGATCGGCCGGCCGGTCAGCGTCTCGACGGCGGCGGTGTCGAAGAAGCCGTTCATGGCGGCCGGTGTCGCGACGACCCCGACCTCCCAGTCGCGCTCCTGCGCGCAGGTGATCAGCTTGCTGACGTCCGCGGCGACACCCGCGGCGCAGACCACGACATGGAGGAAGGGCTTCCGGGCCATCCGCACACCCTAGTCACTTCCCGGAAAACCGCATGCCCGTCCCCGGAGGGGAACCACAGGATCCTGCCATGAGGACCCGTCCACTCCCGCTGCTGTCGGCCCGTGGGAGGGACCGACACCGCCGCTCCGGTGACGGCGGCGCTTCTCGTGGGGCTGCTCGCCGGCTACGGCATCGCCGTCCCCGTGGGTGCCGTCGGCGCGTACCTCGTCTCCCTCACCGCCCGTACCTCCCTGCGCACCGGGGTCTGCGCGGCCCTGGGCGTCGCCACGGCCGACGGGATGTACGCCCTCGCCGCCACGCCGGGCGGCTCGGCCCTCGCGGCGGTCCCGCAGCCGGCGCTCGGACCGGCCCCGGCTCTGCGTGCTGGTGCTGCCGGCAGGGGGCGGCGCCCTGCTCGGCCGGGCCCCGACCGGCCGCCGGGGCCGTCCGGTGACCGCGCTGGTGGCGAGCGGGGTGATGACGGCGCTCGCGCTGCGGATGGCGGATGGCGGCTGACGCCCGGGCCCGGTCCGGATGAATCCCGCGTGCGGTGGTGTTCTCCGGATGATCGACTCAGCCGCAGTACGCCAGAACGATGGGACGGATGCCATGCCTCTCCAGGGCGAGTACGAACCCAGTCCGACGAATTGGGTGCGCGAACAGGTGGAGCTGTACGAGAGCTCCGGCGGCACGCGGGGAACGACGATGCAGGGGATGCCCGTCATCCTGCTGACCAGCCGGGGCGCGAAGAGCGGCAAGCTGCGCAAGACGCCGGTGATGCGGGTCGAGCACGAGGGGCGCTACGCGGCCGTGGCCTCGCTGGGCGGCGCGCCCAAGCACCCGGTCTGGTACCACAACCTCAAGGCCGACCCGCACGTCGAGGTCCAGGACGGGCCCGGGAAATGGGACATGACGGCCCGTGAGGTCACCGGGGAGGAGAAGGCCGAGTGGTGGAAGCGCGCCGTCGCGGCCTATCCGCCGTACGCCGACTACCAGAAGAAGACGGACCGTGAGATCCCCGTCTTCGTGCTGGAACGGCACGAGCGGGACTGACGGGTGCGGGCCCGGCGGGCGGAACCGGGATTCTCCGTCCCGGTGCGCATGAAGCGCCGGCTGCCGGGCATCCGTGCCTCAGGCCCCGTCGCGTTCCCCCGTCGCGGCGGGGCTTTCCCATGCCTCGCACGCCTCCGGGGCGCCCCGCTCGGTGACGTCGAGGAAGATCTGGTCCGCCTCGGGGAAGGTGTGGGCGATGGACCGCTTGATGCGCACGGCGACCTCCTCCACCCGCTCGCTGTCCAGTCCCGGCATCAGGTCGACGCGCGCGGCCACCAGCATGGTGTCCAGGCCGGTCTTCATGGTGAGGAGAGCCTCCACGCTGTCGATCTCGGGCTGTGCCCGCAGCAGTTCCCTGATGCGCCCGCTCGCCTCCGGGTCGGCGGCCTCGCCGATCAGCTGGTCACGGGCCTCACGCCCGAGCCGGTAGGCGACGTAGACCAGCAGCACCCCGATGGCCAGCGACGCGGACGCCTCCCACACCACCTGCCCGGTGATCATGTGCAGCGCCATGCCGGCCATGGCCAGGGTGACGCCGACCACCGCGGTGCCGTCCTCGGCGATCACCGTGCGCAGCGCGGGGTCGTGGAGTCCGCCGCCCTGCCTGCGCACCTGGTACACGGCCCGCAGCAGCGAGCCGCCCTCGGCGAGCAGGGCGACACCGAGCACGATCAGTCCGGCGACATAGCCGCCCAGATGCTCCTCGCTCCCGTTCCTGAGCGCCCCGACGCCCTGGTAGAACGAGAAGCAGCCGCCCATGACGAAGATTCCGACGGCGGCGAGCAGCGACCAGAAGAACCGCTCCTTGCCGTACCCGAACGGGTGACGGCGGTCGGCCGGGCGCCGGCTGCGCCGCAGAGCGGCCAGCAGGAACACCTCGTTCGTGCTGTCGGCGACCGAGTGCGCCGCTTCCGACAGCAGCGCCGGGGACGACGCGGCGAGGCCTCCGACCGCCTTGGCGAGGGCGATCACCAGATTGGCTGCGAGCGCCACCAGCACGGTGATCCGGGTTCTGCGATCCGATCGAGTACTCACCCTCGGCCGGTTGCCCCGGTCGGCCCAGCGCACACCGTGCCGTCGGCCGAAAACGGGGAACGCGGTCACAGGGACATCCCGACGGCGACAAGGAGAACACCATGGGCCGCGACGACGGGGGCGGCGGCAACAGTTCCTACGGCAGGAAGGCGTTCAGCAGGTCGAAGGCCCACTTCGCGGACCGGATCACCGCGGACGGCAGGGACGGCTGGCCGGTGGAGGCCGGGCGCTACCGGCTCGTGGTGAGCCGGGCCTGCCCGTGGGCGAGCCGGGCCCTGGTGTCCCGGCGGCTGCTCGGCCTGGAGGACGCGCTGTCCCTGGCCGTCACGGATCCGCTCCAGGACGACCGGAGCTGGCGCTTCACCCTGGATCCGGACGGCCGTGACCCGGTCCTCGGCATCCGGTACCTGAGCGAGGCGTACGACCGGCGCGGGACGGGCTACCCCGGTGGGGTGAGCGTGCCGGCGATCGTGGACACGGCCGACGGGAGACTGGTCACCAACGACTACCAGCAGATCACCCTCGATCTCGCCACCGAGTGGACCGCGCTGCACCGCGAGGGGGCACCCGACCTGTATCCGAAGGCGCTGCGCGACGAGATCGACGCGGTGATGGACGACGTCTTCCGGGACGTCAACAACGGTGTCTACCGGGCGGGTTTCGCGACCGGACAGAAGGAGTACGAGGAGGCGTGCACGGCCCTGTTCCGGCGCCTGGAGCTGCTGGCCGAGCGGCTGGAGCGGCAGCGGTACCTGGTCGGCGACACCATCACCGAGGCGGACATCAGGCTGTTCACCACCCTGGTGCGGTTCGACGCGGTGTACCACGGCCACTTCAAGTGCAACCGGTGGAAACTGACGGAGAACCGGGTGCTGTGGGCATACGTCCGTGACCTGTACCGGACGCCCGGCTTCGGAGACACCGTGGACTTCGACCACATCAAGCGGCACTACTACCAGGTGCACACCGGCATCAACCCGTCCGGCATCGTGCCGCTCGGTCCCGACCTGTCCGGCTGGACGGCGCCGCACCACCGCGAGGAACTGGGCGGCAGGCCGTTCGGGGACGGCACCCCGCCGGGGCCGGTGCGGGACGGCGAACGGATCCCGGCACGGGGCCACCCCTGACCTCCCCGGCCGCCCTGCCCCAAGAACCATCGACCGACGAAACGACAGAGCCGACCTAGGAGATCCACGTGGCGAAGAAGAGCAAGAAGCTGCCCCTCGCGTACAAGCCCATCGGTTTCGCGCTGGGCTGGACGAGCGGCACCGTGGCCGGGATGGCCTTCCAGAAGACCTGGAAGATCGTCCGGCACGAGGACGACGCGCCGGACGCACTCGACCGGGACCGCAAGTGGGGCGAGATCCTGCTGGCCGCGGCAATCCAGGGCGCCATCTTCGCGGTGGTGCGCAGTGCCGTGGACCGTGCGGGCGCCAAGGCGATCGAACGCTCCACGGGCACCTGGCCGGTCCCGGACAAGGGCGGCCGCGACTGACAGCCGGTCAGCCCTGCTTGGGCGCCGTCGGGGTGCCCCGGCGGACGGTGAAGGAATGGCCCGCCGGGTCGGCGTAACCGCGCTCCTCGGCGGGCCCCGCGGGGTCGCCCGTGTCCAGCGGGCGGCCCCCGAGGCTGACGATCCGGCGTTCCACCTCGTCGAGGTCGTCCACCACGAACTCCAGGTGCGCCTGGAGCGAGTTCTCCGGGCGGGGCCAGCTGGGCGCGGTGGCGTTGACGTCGCGGCGCAGGGCCAGGCGGAAGCCGTCGGCGGCCCGGATCTCCACCCGGTTGGCGTTGGCGTCGGCCTCCTCGGCGGCCAGCAACTCCTTGTAGAACTCGGCGAGTTTCTCGGGCTCGGCGCAGTCCAGCACCACCACACCCGTCGTCACCAGTGTCATGTCTCCTCCGCGAGGTCCGGCGCGGGGCGCCTCCGCCCCGCCCTGTAGGTGACACCTGTCCCCGCTCGCCGGTTTCAGTCGGTCCGGCGGCGCCGAAGGGGCGCCGAAGAGACGGGAAAAGAAACTTGGTCGCCATGCGGAGACATATGTCAATCGAACATGCTCAAATTCATTCGTTCGAAGGTAACTTGCAGGGCGGGGGACGGTGTGGGGCCCGCTCCCCTCCCCCGCTGCACGGAGCAGGCTGGAGGCGATGGCGTCGTGCGGTACGAACCTGCGCCGCTGACCCGGCATCTGCGCGTCCGTCGGGACCGGGGACACACGGTGCTGGAGTTCCGCGGTGAGATCGACATCGCCGCGGCCGAGGAGATCGTCCCGCATCTGGACAGGGCGACCGCCGAACCGGACACGCGGGTCGTGATCGACCTGACCCGTGTCGAGTTCTTCGACTGCTCGGGGCTGCGCCTGCTCTACCGGGCCCTGCACCGGACCACGGAAGGGCCCGGCAGCCTGCGTCTCGTCTGCACCCACGCCCTGACGCTGCGGATGCTCCGCGTCACCGGCCTGTCCCGGCTGCTGCCCCCGTGGCCGACCCTGGACGCGGCCCTGGAACAGCCCGAGTCCGCCCCCGGCACTTTCTGAGCCGCCGATGCCCGCCGGCGGCCCGGTGACCGGATCACCCACCGTGCGCCCCCGATGTGCTTCCGCTGCGGTCTCCCGTTCGTCAACTCCCCTGTCTGCTCTTGGAACTGGGGGGCATCAGGACGGGAGGAAGGAGGGCCGTCGCCATGACGAATCCCGTGAAGGGACCGACCGGCCGCGTACCCGGGTGGGTGAAGGTGGTCGGCTCGGTGGTGCTGCTGCTGGCCGTGCTGTTCGCCGGGCTCCGGCTGAGCGTGCTGCCCGGGCTGAAGGACCTGTTCGGAACGGAGACCCGGGACCGCTCCGGACCCGCACTCCTGGAGTCCATCCAGGACATCAGCCGCTACGAGGCCGCCTCGGGCAATTTCCAGGTCGTGGTGGACCTGGAGAAGGACGCGAAGTTCCTGCCCGACGCGGTTCGCGGCAGCCGCACCCTGTACGTCGGCGCCGGCACCGTGGACGCCTATGTCGACCTCGGCGCGCTGGACGGGGACGACGTACGGGTCGACGACGACCGTACCTCCGCCACACTGCGGCTGCCCCACGCCCGCCTGGGCACCCCGGCGCTGGACCCGGAGCGGTCCTACGCCGTCTCCAAGCAACGCGGGCTGCTCGACCGGCTGGGCGACCTCTTCTCCGACAACCCCCACAGTGAACAGGCCGTGCAGAAGCTCGCGGTGCGGCACATCGGCGACGCGGCGAAGGAGAGCGGTCTCACCGGGCGGGCCGAGTCCAACACCACCGAGATGCTCGAAAACCTGCTGCGCTCACTGGGGTTCAAGGAGGTGCGGGTCACCTATGGCGACTGACCTCCCTCTCCACGGGTAAGCGCCCTGTCCCACACGGAAGTTGACAGCTGGAGGAAACACGATGGACCGCGCCGCCCCACGTCCGCTCCCTCTGCCCCTGCGGCTCCTGGTGCTGCTGTGCGCCATCGTCTTCATGGTCGTCTTCGCGGTGGTCCTGGCCCGGCTCACCCTGCAGCCCTCCCCCGCCTCGGAGGCGCTGACCCACACGAACCTGCGTCCGGGGCGCTCCCTGCGGGCCTATCTCGACCAGCCCGGGCTGCGCGACGCCGTGCGCCAGATCGGCGGCAACATCCTGCTCGGCGTGCCGTTCGGCGTGCTCGCGCCGGTCGTCGCGCCGCGCACCCGCGGATTCCTGCGGGTGCTCGTGCTGACGGCCGTCGTGATGCTGCTGGTGGAGTCCGCCCAGGGCGCCCTGGTGACCGGACGCGCCTTCGACATCGACGACGTCATCCTGAACACGGGCGGGGCGCTGATCGGGTATCTGCTCCTCGGCCGGCGCCTCAGCCGGGCGGTGCACGCTCGGAAGCCGAAGGCCTGACGGCCGCCGGCGCCGTGGGGTGAGCGCCGCCACCGGCCACCGGTCCCGTGCGTCCGTGGGCAGCCGGGCTCCCCCCGGGCCACCTGTCCGCGCGGGGAAGCCGGGAGACGAAGAGAGCGCCTGCCTAGGGCCGCTCCTCCTGCCTCTGGCGGGCGCGGGGAGCCTGGCGCAGGGTCCAGGTGAACTTGTCCCCGCCCACCCAGCGGACCACGTCCGGATCGTCCAGGTCGTGAACCGTGATCCCGAACGCGGCGGCGGCGTGCAGCACGTCGGTGACGCTCCTCGCCTCGCCGACCACCTGTCCGTCGATCTCCACGATGCGGAACGGCGGAGTCCCGGGCTGTACCCCGAGCACCATGATCCGCGGGTGCGACATGTACGGGCTCGCGCTTTCGGTCATGCCTCGAGGGTAGAGCGCAAACGGTGCGGACGCGGCGTCCGGGCGCACCGGCGCTCAGGGCCTGCGCCAGTCGTCGCCGGTCAGGTGCGACCCGGCCTGCGGGCCCATGCGGAGCATCCCGCCGTCCACGCTCCAGGAGGCACCGGTGACGTACGAGGCGTCGGGCCCGGCGAGGAAGGCGATGACCGCGGCCACCTCACGCGCGTCTCCCGGCCGTCCGAGAGGGACACCGGGACGGCGCTCGGTGTGCGGGTCGGTGTCCTCCTGACCGGTCATGGGGGTGGCGATCTCGCCCGGGGCGACCGCGTTGACGGTGATGCCGTGCTCGGCGAGCTCCAGCGCCATGACCTGGGTGAGAAGCCCGAGACCGCCCTTGGCGGCGCAGTACGGCGCCGCCCCCACCCGGGGCTGGTGCTCGTGCACGGACGTCACGTTGACGATGCGGCCCCCGTCGCCCTGCCGGATCATGTGGCGCGCCGCCTTCTGCCCGCACAGGAACGGGCCGATCAGATCCACGTCGAGCACCTCGCGCACCGTGGACAGGTCCAGGTCGAGGAAGGGCGTCATCGTGCCCGTACCGGCGTTGTTGACCAGCACGTCGACCCGGCCCAGGCGACCGCACAGTTCGTCGACGGTGTCCGCCGCCCCGGGCAGCCGGGTGAGGTCCATGGGCGCGACCTCGGCCCGCCGTCCGTGCGCCCGGACCTCCTCGGCGGTCTCCTCCGCACCCTCGCGGTCACTGTGCCAGGTGATACCCACGTCCATGCCCGCGGCGGCCAGGCGCACGGCGGTGGCCCGGCCGATGCCGGAGTCGGCGCCGGTGATCACGGCGGCCCTGGTGCTCGGGGCGGTGGGGTGTGACATGCGGGCCTCCTGGTCGGCGGTGCGGGTGCGCCGCATCGCAGTACCCCCGCCCGCACGGAACCAACCCCCGCTTCCGCCGTGCGGCCGTACGCGCCCTGGGGAACCCTGGAGCCAGGAGGTGGCGATGGACCCCGTCGAGGCGTTGGACAGGATCGCCTTTCTGCTGGAGCGGTCCCTGGCACCGACGTACCGCGTCCGTGCCTTCCGCACCGCGGCGCGGACGCTGTCGGAGCTCGGCGCGGACGAGGTGCGCGAGCGGGCGGCGGCGGGAACGCTCGAGGGCCTCAGGGGGGTCGGGCCGAAGACCGCGCAGGTGGCGCGGGAGGCGCTGGCCGGGGACGTCCCCGGCTATCTGCGGAAGCTGGAGGACGAGGCCGCCGGGGAACCCGCCGACCGGGAGGGGCGGGAGATGCGAGCGCTGCTGCGTGGGGACTGCCATCTGCACTCCGACTGGTCGGACGGCGGCAGTCCGATCGAGGAGATGGGCCGCACCGCCGCGGCTCTCGGGCACGCATGGGCCGCCCTCACGGACCACTCGCCGCGGCTGACCGTGGCGCGCGGGCTGTCGGCGGACCGGCTGCGCGAGCAACTGGATGTGATCGCGGAGCTCAACGACAGCTGGGCGCCGTTCCGGCTGCTGACCGGCATCGAGTGCGACATCCTCGAGGACGGCTCGCTCGACCAGGAGCCGGAGCTCCTGGAGCGGCTGGACGTCGTGGTGGTGTCCGTGCACTCCAAGCTGCGCATGGACGCCCGGTCGATGACCCGGCGCATGGTGGCCGCGGTGCGCGACCCGCACTCCGACGTCCTCGGGCACTGCACCGGGCGGCTGCTGACCGGACGCGGCCGGCCGGAGTCGCAGTTCGACGCCGACGAGGTGTTCGCGGCATGCGCGGAGACCGGCACCGCCCTGGAGATCAACAGCAGGCCCGAGCGGCTCGACCCGCCGCGCCGGCTGCTGCGGCGGGCGGTGGAGGCCGGCGTCCTCTTCTCGATCGACACCGACGCGCACGCGCCGGGCCAGCTGGACTGGCAGATCCTCGGGTGCGCACGGGCGGAGGAGTGCGGGGTGCCGCACGAGCGGGTGGTCACCACCTGGTCCCTGGACGAGCTGCTGGCGTGGTCGCGGGAGCGGAAGGTGCCCTCCGGAGTGACGGGCGGCTGAGGTGGTACTCGTGCCGGTCAGCGAGGAAGGAAGGGACCGCACATGGAACGGGCGGCCGTGTTCGACGTCGACGGCACTCTGGTCGACACCAACCATCTGCACGTGACGGCCTGGTGGGAGGCCTTCCGGCAGGCGGGTCACCGGGTGCCGATGCACGCCGTCCACCGGGCGGTGGGCCTGCCCTCCTCCGGCCTGGTCGCGCATCTGCTGGGCGAGGACCGGGACACCGGCCGCGACGAGGAGCTGAGTGCCGCGCACAAGGCGCTGTACGGGCAGTACTTCGACCGGCTGCCGGCGCTGCCGGACGCCGGCCGGCTGCTGAAGCGGCTGCACCGGGACGGCTGGACGGTGGTGCTGGCGACCTCGGCGGGCGGTGCCGAACTGAGCGCGCTGCTCCGGGCGATCGACGCCGACGAGGCGATCACCGCCACGGCGAGCGCCGACGACGTGGAGGAGGGCAAGCCCTCGGCCGAGCCCGTCGAGCACGCCCTCGAGCTTGCCGGGGTGCCGGCCGAGCGGGCCGTCTTCGTCGGTGACACGGTGTGGGACATGCGGGCGGGCAGCCGCGCCGGTGTGCGTTGCGTGGGTGTGCTGTGCGGAGGCATCCCTCGCACCGACCTGGTGGAGGCGGGCGCGGAAGCGGTCTTCGCCGACCCGGCGGACCTCCTGGCGTCCCTGCCGGAGAGTCCCCTGGCATGAGGCCCCGGCCCCGCGGGAAACCCGCGGGGCATGGCAGACGTGCGGGAAGAGACAGGGCAGGGTGACGCCACCGGGCCGACGGCACCGGTGGCGCGGGTACGCAACGCCGTACGGTGGGACGCGCGGTCCGTGGGGCGGGCGGCGCTGGCCGCGTGGCGGGGGCCCGGCCGGGAGCGGGATCTGTTCGTCCAGTCGTTGAAGGCCGCCGCGGCGGCCGTTCTGGCGTGGCTGCTGGCACAGGTCTGGCTCGGCGACCCCATGGCCCTCATGGCGCCGTGGGTGGCACTGGTCCTGGTGCAGGCCACCGTGTACAGCTCGCTGGTCCAGGGGACACGGCAGTTCGCCGCGATCTGCGTGGGCGCCCTGGTGGCGTCGGGGGCGCAGGCGGTCACCGACGACACCACGGGTGCCCTCGCCCTGTCCCTGCCGGTGCTGATGCTGCTGTCGAACTGGCCGCGCTTCGGCGACCAGGGCGTCTACGCCGCCACCACGGCGGTGTTCACCATCGCCACGGGGACGGTGAGCGCGACCGCCGTCGGGCACCGGCTGGGACAGGCCGCGCTCGGCGCGGTCATCGGCGTCGCCGTCAACGCGCTGGTCCTGCCCCCGATCCATCTGCGGGACGTACGGGAGAACCTGGCCGCCCTCGCCCGGGAGACGGGTGACGTGCTGCACATCGTGGCCCGGGACCTGTACGACGGAGAGTGGGACGGGAAGACGGCCGTCGGCTGGGTCGGGGCCTCCGCGCGGCTCCAGGACCGTCTGGAGGCGCTGCGCTCGGCGCGCGGCTGGAGCAGGGAGAGCCTGCGGCTGACCTCGGGGCCCCTGCGCGCCCTGCACCGGGTGCCGGCCAAGGCCCTGCCGCCCGAGGAGGAGGACGAGCGGTTCGGCCGCGTCACCGGCCACGTCACGGCGCTGACCCGCACGCTGGCGGTGGCCGCGGACGAGGAGCGGACGCCCGCCGCGCCGGACGCCGCGGTGCTGCGCCGTTACGCGCGGTTGCTGGAGCTGATCGGTGACAGCTGCAGGGCCGAGGCCGACCGGCTGGTGCACGGCGGCGCGCAGGCGGACCCCCTGCTGGACGAGCGGACGGAGTCGGCGATGCGGGAGCTGCACGAGAGGCTGCAGGAAGGACTGCGGGAGGAGGCGGGTCAGGGACCGGCCCGGACGGCCGTCCTCGGTGCGCTGCTCCTTCAGGCGGAGAATCTCTGGGCCGATCTCGACGGGGGGAAGCCGGCCCGGTGACGCACCTCACCGCCGTGGGCGGCCGGACGCGGAACACCCGGAGGTCGTTGCCCGTTGAACCGATCGCGGCTGCGGACGGGACAGTGTCCCCGGGCCTCACCATTCGCCCACAGGGACGATCGTCCGGCTGAAGCCCTGTGGAGCCTTTCGCCGAGAGGCGACCGCCGTCCGCGCCCGCCCCCGGTCCGCCCCGACCGTGATTCCCCCGTCGCGGTCGGGGCTTTCCCTTCCCCTGAGGGGTACTCGGCCGCTCCGCGGAGCGTACGGGCCGAGAGGAGCCGAAGGTGAGCAGTGCAACGGGCATGAGGGTCGTCGTCACGGGCGCCACCGGCAACGTGGGGACCAGCCTGGTGCGGGTCCTCTCGAAGGAGCCGGAGGTCGGGTCCGTACGGGGCCTGGCCCGGCGGGTCCCCGAGTGGTCGCCGCCGAAGACCCAGTGGGCCGCGGTGGACGTGGCCTCGGACCGGTTCGATCTCGCCGAGGAGTTCGCCGGCGCCGACGCGGTGGTCCATCTGGCCTGGGCGTTCCAGCCCACGCACGATCCGGCGACCACGTGGCGCACGAACGTGCTCGGCAGCATGCGGGTGTTCGACGCGGCGGCCGAGGCGGGGGTGCCGGCGCTGGTGCACGCCTCGTCGGTCGGGGCGTACTCGCCGGGACCGAAGGACCGCGCGGTGGACGAGTCGTGGCCGACGCACGGCTGGCCGGACGCCGCGTACTGCCGGGAGAAGGCCTACCTGGAGCGGGCCCTGGACACGTTCGAGCGGGATCACCCGGAGACCCGGGTGGTGCGGATGCGGCCCGCGTTCCTCTTGAAGCGGGAGTCGGCGAGCGAGCAGCGCCGCATCTTCGGCGGGCGCTTCCTGCCGGGACCGCTGGCGCGGCCCGAGCTGCTGCCCTTCCTCCCCGACATCCCGGGACTGCGGGTGCAGGCCCTGCACACCGACGACGCGGCCCACGCCTACCGGCTGGCCGTGCTCTCCGCCGAGGCGCGGGGCGCCTTCAACCTCGCCGCCGAGCCGCCGGTCGACGCGGACCTGCTCGGGGAGATGCTGGGGACCCGCCGGATACGGCTGCCGCGCACCGCGGCCCGCTCGGCGGTCGCCGCCGCCTGGGGACTGCGGCTGCTGCCGGCCTCACCGCATCTGTTCGACGCCGTGCTGCGGCTGCCGCTGATGGACTGCACGCGTGCGCGGGTGGAGCTCGGCTGGCGGCCGGTGCGTACCGCGACGCAGGTGCTGGAGGAGTTCCTGCTGGGGATGCAGCAGGGCGCCGGAGAGGAAACCGAGCCGATGCGGGGCCGCAAGGTGGGGTGATGCCGCGTTTCGCGGGCCCGCGCGGAGGTACCCGCGAGGGCCCGCGCACGGATGAAAGGAGAGGGCTTGTGACCGACCACCGTCTCGAAGGCCCCGGTGAGAACGGCGCCGGTGTCCCCCGAGACCTGCCCGACCAGCAGGCCGGCCCCGGTGAGGACCCCTGGGAGGTGGCGCCCGCCGCAGCGGAACGGGAGAGCGAGAAGAAGGCCGACGAACCGGAGCGGCCGGAGTCCGGCGGGTCCGGGTCCGACGTCCCGGACACGGACGAGGCCGGCACGGGCCGGCAGGGCGCCCCGCACTCGGCGTCCGGGAATCCGGAACAACCCGTCCCGGACGAGCCCTCCGCCTAGCGGGCCTGTCCGGCGGATCATGCCGGAGACGCGAGCGCCGGCACGCCTGGGCCTCGGAGCACCGCCGGTTTCCTCCGACTCGATCCGCCGGACAGACCCCGGGGTGGCGTCCGGCACATGAGCGCGGGAGAAGGGCGGTGCCTGGTGCGTGCGATCACGCAGCCGGGGGCACCTTCTCCGGGGCAGTGTGTGCCGGACGCCCCGGGCCGGCCGGAATCAGCGCGGGGTGCGGTCGCGGAGCGCGGTGCGCCAGGCGGGCGGCGGGGTTTCGGGGGCCGGGTCGGGGCGGCGGCCGCCGCGGGCGAAGAAGTCGGCGAGCGGCAGGATCGCGGCGCCGACCGTGACCGCGTCGGGGCCGAGACGGCCCAGTTCGATCGTCACCTTCCCGGCCGGGTGGCGCAGCGCGTACGACAGGGCGTGCCGGCGTACGGCGGGGAGGAAGCGGGAGCCGAGCTGGAGGCCTGCCCAGCCGCCCATCAGGATGCGCTCCGGCTGGAAGAGGTTGATCAGGTCGGACAGGCCCGCGCCCAGATACTCGGCGGTCTCCTCCAGCACGGCGAGCGCGACGGGATCGGGCGCGGAGCCGTCGGCCGGGTGGGCGGCGGCGAGCATCGCCGTCAGCGCCGTCTCCTCGTCCGTGCCCTCCGGCACCCGGCCGCCCTCCTCGTGCCACCGGGCCAGCAGCGACTCCGCGCCCGCGTACGCCTCCAGGCAGCCGAGCGCACCGCAGCGGCAGCGGCGCCCCCGGACCCGTACGGTCAGGTGACCCCATTCCACCGCCCGGCCGTGTTCCGCCTCGGGGGTGACCAGGCAGGCGCCGACACCGGAGCCGAAGAGGACCACCAGGGCGTTGCGGGCGCCGCGTCCGGCGCCGAACCACATCTCGGCCTGGCCGAGGGTCTTGGCTCCGTTGTCGATGACGTACGGCACGGTGCCGGGCAGCGGCGAGCCGGTGCGGAGCAGGGACTCCAGCGGTACCGCGTCCCAGCCGATGGTCTGCCCGTGCACGACGGCGCCGCGGTCGGGGGTGTGCTCGACGATGCCGGGGACGCCGATGCCGACGCCGAGGAGCCGTTCGGGGGCGAGACCCGTCGCGGCGAGCACCTCGACGACGCCCGAGCGGATGTGGTCGACGATGACCTCGACGTCGTAGCGCTGCTGCTCCAGCGGGCGCTCCGCGCGGGCGAGCTCGGTGAGGGTCAGGTCGAACAGTTCGACGCGGACGCGGGTCTCCCCCACGTCGACGCCGATCATGTGGCCGCTGGCCGGGGCGACCCGCAGCAGGGTGCGCGGACGGCCACCGTCGGAGTCGACGCTGCCGGCCTCCTCCACGAGACCCTCGGCGACCAGGTCGGCGACGACGTTGCTCACGGATCCGGAGCTGAGGCCGGTCGCGGGGCCGAGCTCGAAGCGGCTCAGCGGGCCGTCGAAGTACAGCCGTTGCAGCACCGCCGAGCGGTTGGCCCGCCTCAGATCGCGTACCGTGCGCCCGTTCCGCCCCGCCATGTGGCTCCTTCCGAGACCCCTGCCCGACCTGCAACATACCGCCGGGAAGCGGCTCGGGGCGGCTTTCCCGCGGGACCCGGCCGGGCGGTGCGCCGGGGAAATTCACTGGCCCCCGGATCGCCCGGTCCTTACCCTGACGCAGAAACCTAGACCCCCTAGGTTTTGGTACCGCATGCACGGAACTCGCGCAGAACACGCAGGAGACGATCCCATGAGAGCGCTCACCGAGCAGGACATCCGCACGTCGTTCATCAACTGCTCCAAGGGTGAGGCCAAGCGACTGGCCGTGCCCCGGGACCTGGACGAACGCCCGTGGGAGGACCTCGACTTCCTGGGCTGGCGGGATCCGGGCGCACCCGATCGCAGCTATCTCGTCACCGAGCGCCAGGACCGTCTCGTCGGGGTGGCCATGCGGTTCCAGCCCGCTCGGCGCGGGTTCCTGCACCGCAGCATGTGCTCCCTGTGCCTGACGACCCATCCGCGCGGCGGGGTCTCGCTGATGACCGCGCGCAAGGCGGGTACGGCCGGCCGTGAGGGCAACTCGGTCGGCGCCTACATGTGCACCGACCTCGCCTGTTCGCTCTATCTGCGCGGCATCAGGCTCCCGGAGACGGGGGCCCGCTTCGAGGAGAGCCTCACCCTGGAGCAACAGATCGACCGCACGCGGGGCAATCTGTTCGCCTTCCTCGACAAGCTGTAGGCCGGCCCGCTCGTTCGCCCGGGTGTCTGCCGTCACTCCTGAGCACGTTCGATGCGTCCGGGAAGGGGGAACCGTCCGAGGATGCAAGGGGTACGTGAGATGACCGCGCCGGCCGTTCGCTTCGTCAAGCGGCGCCGGGACCCGGTGACCGTGCAGACGGTGCGTTCGGCGGCCGCCGCGACGGTGGCCTACGTCATCGCGCTGCGGCTGAGCCCGGAGGCCGCCCCGCTCACCGCGCCGCTGACCGCGCTCCTCGTCGTCCAGGTCACCCTGTACTCGACGCTGACCACGGGGATGCGCCGGGTGAACGCCGTGGTGTCCGGGGTCGTGGTGGCGATCCTCTTCAGTCTGCTGGTGGGTCTGACCTGGTGGAGCCTGGGTTTGCTCCTCCTGGCGTCGCTGATCACCGGCCATCTGGTACGGGTGGACGAGTTCGTCCCCGAGGTGGCGATCAGCGCGATGCTGGTGCTGGGGGTGACCACCCACGGGGACACCGCCTGGGCCCGGATCGTGGAGACGCTGATCGGAGCGGTCGTCGGGATGGGCTTCAACCTCCTGCTGGCCCCGCCCGTATGGGTGGAGGAGGCCGGCGAGTCGATCGAGGAGCTGGCCCGGCGGGTACGGCAGCTCATGCTGCGGATCGGCGAGGAGGCCGCGGGGCGGCCTCCCGCGGCGCGCGCGGCCGCCCGGCTGCACGAGGCCCGTCGTCTGGACCACGACATCTCCGAGGTGGACGCCGACCTCAGGCAGGCGGAGGACAGCCTGCGGCTCAATCCGCGGGTGCGTGAGGGCCTGCTGCACCGGATCGTCCTGCGCACGGGCCTGGACACGCTGGAGATCTGCACCGTGGTCCTGCGGGTGCTGGCCCGCACCCTGACCGACCTGACCAAGCAACGCGAGCCCGAGCGGCTGTTCGAACCTGAGACGGGAGCCGTCTTCGAGCAGTTGCTGTCCGAGGTCGCGGACGCCGTGGTCAGTTTCGCGGTCCTGGTGACCACGAGCGTGAGCGCGGACGCGGAATCGGCGGAGGAACGGCTCGCCTCCGAGCTGCGGCAGGCGTCGGCCACCCGCGACAAGCTGGCCCGGCTGCTCTTCGAGGAGGCCCGGCGTGACGCGAGCCAGTGGCAGTTGCTGGGGGCCGTGCTGACGGAGGTCAACCGCATGCTCGACGAGATGGACACCGAGCACCGCACGCGCCGGCTGTTCGAGGAACTGGACCGTCACTCCCAGGAGCAGCGCGAGCGGCTGCCCCGGCTCACCCGGATGCGGGAGCGGCTGGCCCGGTAGGAACGGGTCGGCCGGAACCGCGGTGGTGACTCCCGCCGCTCCACGTGAAGGCGGGTGGCGGACGCCCGGGTCCGCCTCACCTGCCGCCGTCCGTCCGCCGCCGCAACGCGCGGGGGCAGGAGGCGGCGCCGGCCCGGGAAAGCAGCGCGTGCACGCGTTCGGTGAGTTCGGCGACGTCGTCGGCGGGCGCGTGGAACGGCAGCCGTACGTCACCGCAACCACGGACGCGTTCGATGCGCAGGGTCAGCCCGTGCCGGTCGACGGCGAGCGGCTGGACGCGGACCGCGCCGTGCAGGCCGGCGTGGCCGACCAGGCGGGTCAGCCGTTCGACGGCGTCGGCGTGGCAGTCGGCCAGGTGGGTCAGCAGCCGGGCTTCGGCGGTGGCCAGCGGGTCGGGTGCCGCGCCGGCGAAGTCGTCGAGGTCGACGAGCGCCGCGCCGGACCGCTGCCGGAGCACCACCCGGGTGGGCCGGAGGGCGAGCCGGCCGTCCCGGGCGGAGAACCAGCCGGCCAGCCACAGCCGGGCCCGGATCCGGTCACGCACGGGGACGGGCGCGACGTCGGCGAACTCCAGCACGGCGGACGGCTCCCCGCGGGGCGCGCAGACCGCGGCGGCGAGCAGGGCGCTGTCCTCGGGCACGTCCAGCAGGACCCGTCCGTCGCCGGTCACGGAGTGCGCGCCCACGAACTCCTCCCGGACGCCCTCCGCGGTCACCGCGCAGGACCAGGCCCCGGCGAGCACCGAGCGGGCCCGCTCCGCCGCACCGGGCGCGGCCGTCCATCCGTACGATTCGACACCCATCCCGAACCTTTCCTTAGGTAAGCCTTGCCTAACTTACCGGAGATCGGGGTGCGCGCCAACCAGGTCACGTGTTCTCCAGGGAGCCCCTCAGCGCGCGAGCACGCCGAGCAGGGCGCGTGCGCACAGGTCGCGCACCTGGTCGCGGCCCAGCTCGGAACCGCGCAGCCACTCCAGACAGACCGCGGTGGTGAACGCCAGCCAGCCGCGCACCGCGAGCCGGGTGTCCGGCCGCGCCTCCAGGGCCGGGCCGAACTCGGGATCCACCGCGAGCGCGGCCAGGATCTGCCGCTCCTGCGCGGCCAGCGCCCGCTGGTAGACGCGGCGCACCGCCTGGTCCCCCGCCGCGTCGGCGCGGTGGAAGGCGCGGTAGCCGTGCGCGTGGGCCTCGACGTACTCCAGGTACGCGTCGAGGCCCGCGGTGAGCTGTTCGCGCACCGGGACACCGGGAACCGCCGCCGTCATCCGGAGCATCCGCTCGCTCTCACGCTCCACCACCGCCGCGAAGAAGTCCCTCTTGGCCGGGAAGTAGTGGTAGAGCAGTCCCCGCGAAACCCCGGCGATCTCGGCGACCTGCTCGATCCACACGTCGTCGTAGGGACTCTCGGAGAACAGCCGCGCCCCGACGGCAAGGAGCTGCTCCCTGCGCTCCTCGGTGCTGAGCCGACGGTGTGCGCGCCCGCCCTGGTTCACGGCCATTCCCGCACTGTACTTGACGCCCTTTCGACAACCGGACCAGACTGAGGCACGTTATTGAACCCGCGTACAACACGTCGCACTCGCGCGCCGGGTCGAAGGAGATCGCGTCATGGCGGAGACGACGACACGGACCGGACTGCCGAGAGGTTTCCGCAGCGCGGAGCAGGGCTGGCCCGCGCTGCACCGCATACCGCACCCGCCGTACCGCCTGCCGCTGGTCGGCGACGTGGTCGGGGCGAACAGGAGCACGCCGCTGCAGGACTCGCTGAGGTACGCCCGCCGGCTGGGGCCGATCTTCCGGCGGAACGCCTTCGGCAAGGAGTTCGTGTTCACGTGGGGCGCGGACCTGGTGGCCGACCTGGCCGACGAGTCGCGGTTCGCCAAGCACGTGGGGCTGGGCGTCGCCAATCTGCGGCCGGTCGCCGGCGACGGGCTGTTCACCGCGTACAACCACGAGCCCAACTGGCAGTTGGCGCACGACGTGCTGGCACCCGGGTTCAGCCGTGAGGCCATGGCCGGTTACCACCCGATGATGCTGGCCGTGGCGGAGCGGCTGACGGAGCACTGGGACCGCGCGGCGGCCGCGGGCCGGGCAGTGGACGTGCCCGGGGACATGACCAGGCTGACGCTGGAGACGATCGCGCGGACCGGGTTCGGGCACGACTTCGAGTCCTTCGAGCGGGCCCGGCCGCACCCGTTCGTCACATCGATGGTCGGCACCCTCACCTACGCCCAGCGGCTCAACAGCGTCCCCGCGCCGCTGACCCCGCTGCTGCTGCGCCGCGCGGGCCGGCGCAACGCGGCCGACATCGACCGGCTCAACCACATCGTCGACGAGGTGGTACGTATCCGGCGCGCGGACGGCGGAGGGGAGGGGGACCTGCTGGACCGGATGCTGGAGACGGCGCATCCCGGGACCGGGGAGCGCCTGTCGGCGGAGAACGTCCGCCGGCAGGTCATCACCTTCCTGGTCGCCGGTCACGAGACCACCTCGGGCGCGCTGTCGTTCGCCCTGCACTACCTGTCCCGTGAGCCCGAGGTCGCGGCCCGGGCCCGCGCGGAGGTGGACCGTGTCTGGGGGGACACGGCGGCGCCCGGTTACGAACAGGTCGCCAAGCTGCGTTACGTGCGCCGGGTGCTGGACGAATCACTGCGGCTGTGGCCGACGGCGCCGGCCTTCGCCCGGGAGGCCCGGGAGGACACGGTGCTGGCCGGGGAGCATCCGATGCTGCGCGGCGCGTGGACGCTGGTGCTGACCCCGATGCTGCACCGGGACCCCGAGACGTGGGGCCCGGATGCCGAGCGGTTCGACCCGGACCGCTTCGACGCGGGGGCGGTGCGGTCCCGGCCGCCGCACACCTTCAAGCCCTTCGGGACGGGGGCCCGGGCGTGCATCGGGCGGCAGTTCGCGCTGCACGAGGCGACGCTGGTGCTGGGGTTGCTGCTGCGGCGGTACGAGCTGCGGGCCGATCCGGGGTACCGGTTGCGCGTGACCGAGCGGCTGACGCTGATGCCGGAGGGGTTGCGGCTGCGGCCGGAGCGGCGGAGTGCGGGCCGTGCGTCGCGGTCACCTGTTCAGACGGGGTCCGAATCCGCCTGAGGCGCGTCGGTGCGGGCCGCCGTCGTCCACCGGGATCACCGGGATCACCGGGGTCACCGGGGTCACCGGGGTCACCGGGGTCACCGGGGAAACAGCTCGAAGGCGACCGCGGGACGGTTCCCGAACCGCTTCCCCGTCTCCTCGGCGAACCCCGTCAGCAGTTCGCGGGCGTACGTCTGAGGATCCTCGTCGGTCAGGGCCTCGATGTACGTGCGGTGCTCCAGCAGGGAGCGCACCGCCCGCTCCAGTCCGTCGGTGGCGTCCACCGCGTGCGTGGGGTTGCCGGAGCCGGCGACCGCCACCCAGCGGACGCCGTTCCAGGGTTCGAGGCCCTGCTCGGTCAGCTCGGGGAAGATCCAGCGGTTGCCGGCGTCGCCCGCGGCGTCCAGCGTCGCGCGCCCGACGGCGACGTGGTCCGGTGTGTTCCAGAAGGTGCCGCCCCAGGTGTCCCGGTGGTTCAGGGTGATCACCAGTTCGGGCCGGTGCCGGCGGATGGCCGCGGCGATGTCCCGGCGCAGTGCGGGACCGTACTCGATGACGCCGTCCGCGTGGTCGAGGAAGCCGACGTCCGAGACCCCGACCACCGCCGCGCTCGCCCGCTGCTCCCGCTCCCTGAGCGGGCCGCACTTCGCCGGCTCCAGGGTGTCGATCCCCGCCTCGCCGCGGGTCGCCAGGACGTAGGAGACCTCGCGGCCGGCGTCGGTCCAGGACGCGATCGCCGCCGCGCAGCCGTACTCGAGGTCGTCCGGGTGCGCGACCACGGCCAGTGCGCGCTGCCAGTCGTCGGGCATGGGCGGGAGTTGACTGATCGTCGGCTCGGTCATGCCCGCAGACTAACCCGCGGCAGCGGCAGCGCACCCGGCGCGCGTCAGGCCTCGTCGCGCACCAGGGCGAGCAGCCGGTCCAGGACGCGCGGGCCGCCGGCCCGCACTCCGTCGTGCTCGAACTCGTCGGTGACCCAGGTGCGCAGTCCGCGGATCGCCCGGGCGGTCTCGAGGGAGTGAGGAGTGTGGACGTACATGTCGTCGTGGTAGACGGCGGCCGCGACCGGGACCTCGTTGACGGCGAGCCGCGCCGGATCGTACAGCGGTGTCCAGTCGGTGCGCGCGGCGAGCAGTTCGGCGGTCTCGCGCAGCGGGCGCAGCGCGGGGTCGCAGTCGAACATCCAGGGGTGGACGGTTTCGCCGGTGAACAGCAGCGGCTCGTCGCCGGCGAGCGCCTTGGCCGCGTCGAACCGGGGGAACTCGGCCCGCACGCGTTCGGCGGACCAGGCGGTGGGCCGGGCGTCCTGGCCGTAGATCGCCTCGTGGACGAGCGCGTACAGCGGGTGGCCGGCGAACGACAGCAGTCCCTGCGCCTGCTCCTGGAAGGCGTCGGAGAGCGCGGGGCCGCCCGGGGTGGGCACGAAGGCGTCCTCCAGGAGGTGGTGCAGCCGGTGGCTGCCCTCGCCGCTGCCGAGCATCATGCCGAGGGACTGGAACGCCTCGACGGTGAACCGGTAGCCGTTCGGGAGGACCACCTCGTGGGTCAGGAGGTGGTCGGCGATGTGGCGGGCGCGCTCGACGTCCTGCGGGTAGCGGGCGTAGTGGGCGGCCACCTTGCGTGCGACGCGCGGGTAGGCGGCCCGGTAGACGTCGTCGGCGTGCGCGTCGAGGGAGGGCAGGCCGCCGGTGACGAGCGCGGTGTCCAGCCCTTCGGGGGCCATGGACAGGTAGGCGACGGTGCAGAAGCCGCCGAAGCTCTGGCCGAGCACGGTCCAGGGCGCCCCGCCGGTCACCCGGGGGCGGACGACCTCGCAGTCCCGCACGATGGAGTCGGCACGGAAGTGCGTGAGGTAGTCGGCCTGTGCGGCGGGGCCGCCGCGCAGCGGGAGCGTCTGCCGGTTGGCGGGCGTCGAGTGGCCGGTGCCGCGCTGGTCGAGGAGCAGGACGCGGTACTCCTCGAGGGCGCGGCCGAGCCACGCCTGCTTCCCGATGAAACGGTTCGCCCCGAAGCCGGGGCCGCCCTGGAGGTACAGCAGCCACGGCAGGTCCTGGTCCGCCTTGTCACGGGCCACGACCTCGCGCGCGTACAGCTCGACCGTCTCCCCGGAGGGGTCGTCGTGGTCGAGGGGCACGGTGAAACGGCGGTCGGTGAGGACGACGCCGGGCTGGCGGTAGCTGACGGTCAACGGGACTCCCGGAACGGACGGATTGTCGGAGCGTGACCCAGTTCAGCACATGATCCTGCGGCCAACGAGCCCGGGATCATGAAATCTTCCCTGAACGCCCGGTCAGCGGGCCGGGAGGCTGGAGCGCCGCACCACCAGTTCCGGGCGGAGGACGACCCGGCGGTGCTCATGGGGCTTCCCGGCGCCGTCGCTCTCGGTCTCCTCCAGCAGCAGCCCGGCGGCCGGGGCGCCCAGGGTGACGGCGGGCCGGCGCACGGAGGTGAGCGGGACGGCCGCCGCCGCGGCGAACTCGATGTCGTCGTAGCCGACGATCGCCAGGTCGTCGGGGACGCCGACCCCGGCCGCGTACATGGCCTGCAGCACGCCGGGGGTGAGCAGGTCGCATCTGCGGGAACGGGTCGTGCAGGCGGCCGGGTGACGCGGGTGGCTCTCCCGGCCAGGGCCGGCGTCGCATCACCCTGATCCCCGACCACCACAACTGCGTGGGCCGCGTCCCGGACCAGGTGGTGGCGTCCGCCCCTCGGGCCCTGGCACGTCTCGACCCGGCCCGTCCGCTCACCTGGATCTCCGGCCCCTCCGCGACCAGCGACATCGAGCTGGACCGCGCGGAGGGCGTCCACGGGCCGCGCACTCCGGAGGTCGTGCTGGTCCGGTGAGCCCCCTCGGGACGGCAGGGGCCGGCGGCCGGGCGACTCCGCAGCACCCGGGCACGGGGAGCCGACGGACGCGCACCGGTGCCGGACGGTACGGCAGTGGAACGCGCCGCTGGGGCTGCTGCCGGTGTGACCGCAGCAGCCGGCCCGCCGGTCAGCCGTACCAGACGGACCGGACCCGGTCGGCGAGGTCGGCCGCCTGCCGCAGTCCCGCTCGGGCCGCGCCCGGCACGCGGGAGGCGTCCAGGGCGTTGCGGCCGAAGGCCCGGCGCGCCTCCCGGTCGGGTACCAGTACGGTGGCACGGGCACCGCCCGCCCGCAGCGCGGCCACCTGGCCGGTGACGCGAGGGCTCGCGCCGGGGCCCTTGGGGACCGGCGCGAGGACGACGACCCGCCGGCAGTCGTCCACGAGGTCCGCGTTGGTCGTGGAACGCACGCCTCCGTCCATCCAGCGACCCTCCCCGATCGTGATCGGCGGGAACAGGGGCGGCAGGGCGCAGGTGGCGGCCATGGCCCGCAGCAGGTCGACCCCGCTGCCGGCGCCGAAGCCCTCGGTCCGCCCGGTGCGCGCGTCGGTGGCGAAGAACCGCAGCGTCCGCTCCGGCCACTCCCGGACGGGCAGGTGGGGCCGGATCGCGTCGAACACGTCGGCCTCCCGCACACCGCGGACCGCCAGCGCCAGTCCGCCCAGCCGTTCGACCACCGTCGCCGGGTCGCGCGAACCGAGCGCGGCCCACAGGTACTTCACCGTCATGCCGAGGGTGAAGTCCACGTCCAGCGGGACCCGCCTCCCGTCGGCCTGCTCCCGGTGCAGGTCGGCCGGCGCGGCCCCCGCCGCCAGATCCAGCGCGAGGAGCGAACCCGCCGACGTGCCGGCCAGCACGTCGGCCCCGGCGAGATCCACCCCGGCCTCCGCCAGCCCCGCCAGTACGCCGGTTTCCCAGGCGTAAGCCGTCAGGCCGCCCCCGCCCAGCACCAGTGCCGTCTCCGGCATGCCGCCCCCCCCCTCGCCTCAAGCGGGGACCTGTCCCCGTTTGCCGGCGACGACACTAACATACAAACGGGGACCACTCCCCGCTGACCCCGGCGTCTCCCGGCCCACTACCGCGCGGCCGGTCCTCCGTTTTGGCCTCGTGCCCGGCGTCCGGGCTGCGGTGACCGGGGGAATCCGCCGGACGGCCTTGAGATCTACTGGTCCGCCTTGGCGTACTCCTGGGCCATTCCGCCCGCGAAGTCGTACAGGACGACCTGGTCGTCGCCGACGACCCACGCGTCGTGCCCCGGCGGGCAGACGAAGACGTCGCCGGGTCCGGCCTCGCTCTCGGCGCCGTCGTCCATGCGGATGCGCATGCGGCCCTGGACCATGTAGCCGTGGTGGTGAACCTGGCAGCTCTCGGTACCCGCGAGGGGACCGACGGACTCCGACCAGCGCCACCCCGGCTCGAAGGTGGCCACCGCGAAGTCCAGGCCCGTCAAGTGGACGGCTTCGAGGTGCCCCCGCGGGAAATCGCGCCGCTCGTCGGGCTTGTCCAGCGTCTTGATCTCGAACATGACCCTTCATCCCTTCCGGTCGTCGCCCTGTACGACCGGGTCCGGTCTCCGTCTGTCCCGAACGGCACCGGCGGGGGCCGGGCCCCACCACTTCATCGTCCGCCCGTCACCCCGTGGCCGCCATTCGGGTGACGGTCGCACGCGGTGCCTCAGTCGCCGGGACCGCAGAGCCGGGCGAACCGTGCCGCGTCGACGTTGCCGCCGGACAGGATCAGGCCGACCCGGCCCGGCAGCGGGCCCACCCGGCCCGTGAGCAACGCGGCGAGCGGGGTGGCCCCGCTCGGCTCGAGTACGATCTTCAGCCGTTCGAGCGCGAACCGCATGGCCTCCCTGATCTCGTCGTCGCCGACCAGCACGATCCCGTCGAGGAGCCGCCGGTTGACGGAGAAGGTCAGTTCGCCCGGGGTGTGCAGGGCCTGGCCGTCGGCGATGGTGCGCGGCACAGGGATGCTGACGCGCCGGCCCGCCTCCAGCGACCGCTTGGTGTCGTCCCCGGCCTCCGGCTCCACGCCGATCACCCGGGTGGCCGGGTGCAGGGCCTTGACGGCGGTGGCGCTCCCGGCGATCAGCCCTCCGCCGCCGACCGGTGCGAGCAGCACGCCCAGCTCCCCCACCTCCTCCACGAGTTCCAGGGCCGCCGTGCCCTGCCCGGCGATGACGTGCGGATGCTCGTAGGGCGGGACGACGGTCAGCCCGCGCTCGGCGGCGAGGGCCTCGGCGACGGCGACCCGGTCGCCTGTGTACCGGTCGTAGGTGACGATCTCGGCGCCGTACCCCTCGGTGGCCGCCCGCTTCGACGGCGGGGCGTCCTCGGGCATGACGACGACGGCGGTGGTGCCGAGCTCCCGGGCGGCCAGGGCGACGGCCTGGGCGTGGTTGCCGGAGGAGTAGGCGGCGATACCCCGCGACAGTTGTCCGGGGCCGAGCCGGGAGGCCGCGTTGTAGGCGCCGCGGAACTTGAAGGCGCCGACGCGCTGGAAGTTCTCGCACTTGAGGTGGACCTCCGCGCCGGCGAGCGCGTCCAGCGTGCGCGACCGCAGGACGGGCGTGCGGTGCGCGACGCCTTCGAGGCGCTCGGCCGCGGAGCGGACGTCGTCGAGGGTGATCGGCGGGGTGGTCGTCACGCGGTGCCTCCGTCGGGGGCCGGGCCGGTCGCCGTCCGGGACCGGGAGAGGTAGCTGTAGGCGGTGGCGCGGGAGATGCCGAGCCGGCCGGCGACCTGCTCGACCGCGCGCCGCACGGCGAAGACACCGCGGGCGTCGAGGTCACGGAAGAGCCGCAGGCGCTCCTCGCGGTCGAGTTGCGCCCAGCCACGGTGCTGCCGCACCTGGTGGGCGTCGACGATCGCCTCGACCACCGAGTCGATGTCGTTGCCGAAGGTGGTCGTCGGCGGTTCGGGCGGGCCTGCGCCGAGTCCGGCGAGCGCGCCGAGAAGGGTGTGCACCTGGCCGACTGCGGTGACGTCGACGTTGACGCACAGCGCGCCGAACACCGCCCCCGTGGAGTCCCGGAGCACCATGGTGGAGGACTTCACGAGGGTGCCCCGGTCGGTCCGGGTGAGGTAGTTGAGCTCGTCGGCCGCCTCGTCGCCGCGGGCCAGCACCCGCATGCCTATCTCGCTCATCGCCCCGCCCACCGCCCGCCCGGTGAGGGACCCGGCCACGGCGACCACCGATCCCTCCGGACGCCGGTAGTCGTGCAGCACCACCTCGCAGACCGGCCCGAACGTCGCCGCGATCCCGTCGGCGACAGGCGCCAGCGCGGCGAGGATCGCGTCCCGTTCGGCGTCCCGCGCCCGTGCGGCTGCCATGAGTGCCCCTCCCGCCCTCTCCGCCCATTCACCTCCAGACTACACGTCCAGCATCTGGATTATCAGTCCAGATCCGGTCGCTTCCGTCCCCGGCCGCCGCGACCCCGGCGAGGCGACGGAATACCACGTCACCCGGTGCGGTTGACGGCCTCGAAGGAGGCCCCCGGTGGACATCACGTACTACGACCACGGAACGCCGGCCGAGCGCTGGGAGCGCGCCGGGATGTTCTTCGACGCCAAGGACTACACCGCCGCCGCGCGTGTCCTGGGCGCGCTGGTCGAGGAGGTCCCGGAGCAGACCGGACCGCGGCTGCTGCTGGCGCGCGCCTACTACCACTCGGCCCAACTGCGCAGGGCGGAGGCGGAGTTGAGGGTCATCGTGGAACGCGACCCGGTGGAGCACTACGCCCGGCTGATGCTCGGGCGCACCCTCCAGCGGCAGGGGCGCGACGACGAGGCCCAGCCGCATCTGCGCATCGCCGCCGCGCTGGGCGGCGAATTCGACGACGCATAGGCCGTCCGCGCCGTCGAGCCGACGCCGTACGTCCGCCGTCCCCGCCGGTGCGTGATCCGTGCCGCATGTTCGCGGGGCGTGCGATCCTGACGGGATGGAAACTCCGGAGGCCCGTGTGCCCTTGGCCGAGCGGGTCGAGCAACTGCTCACCGACGGAGGGCCGTTGGCCGTCGTCACGGCCGGTGACCCGGTGCTGCGGGCGGATGCCGAACCGTACGACGGTCAGCTGGGGCCGGCCCTGCTGGCCCGGTTCGTCGAGGCCATGAGGGTCACCATGCACGCGGCGCCGGGTGTCGGGCTGGCCGCGCCGCAGGTGGGGGTGGGGCTGCGGATCGCGGTGATCGAGGACCCGGCGCCCGTACCGGAGGAGGTGCGGCTCGCGCGCGGACGGGTGCCACAGCCCTTCCGGGTGCTGGTCAACCCGGTGTACGAGCCGGCCGGCACCGTGCGGGCCGCGTTCTTCGAGGGGTGTCTGAGCGTGCCGGGATACCAGGCGGTGGTGGCGCGGGCCGCCGAGGTGCGGCTGACCGGGCAGGACGAGCACGGGCGGGCGCTGGACGAGGTGTTCACCGGCTGGCCGGCCCGGATCGTGCAGCACGAGACGGACCACCTCGACGGCACGCTGTACCTCGACCGCGCCGAACCTCGCTCGCTCTCCTCCCACCGGGCCGCGCTGGAGCACTGGTCGCAGCCGACCCCGGAGCGGGCGGCACGGGCACTGGGTTTCGGCCTGCCCTAGGTGCGGTCACCGCGCCGGGGTGCCGTGGGTGTGAGGCCCGGCGCGGCCGGGCGCGGGACCGGGCACTTCACACGTCCCGGTACGCCTCCAGCAGGCGCAGCCACACCTCGCTGATCGTCGGGTACGACGGGACCGCGTGCCACAGCCGCCCGATGGGTACCTGGGCGGTCACCGCGATGGTCGCCGAGTGGATGAGTTCGCCGACGCCGGGTCCGACGAGGGTGAGGCCGCGCAGAATCTCGTCCTCGAGGTCGACGACCATGCGGGCGCGGCCCTTGTAGCCGTCGCCGTACAGGCCGGCTCCGGAGACCGAGGACAGGTCGACGTCGACGGCGCGGACGCGGTACCCCGCCTGTTCCGCCTCGGCCAGCGAGAGGCCGACGGCGGCCGCCTCGGGGTCGGTGAAGACGACCTGGGGGACGGCGGCGTGATCTGCGGTGGCGGCGTGCGCGCCCCACTCCTCCGCCCGCACGGACGTGCCCGCGGCACGGGCGACGATCGCGGCACCCGCGACCCTGGCCTGGTACTTGCCCTGGTGGGTGAGGAGCGCCCGGTGGTTGACGTCACCGACTCCGTACAGCCAGTCGTGGTCCGTGACGCGGAGGGTGTCGTCGACGGAGAGCCACGAGCCGGGCTCCAGGCCGATCGTCTCCAGGCCGATGTCGTCGGTGCGCGGGGCGCGGCCGGTGGCGAAGAGGATCTCGTCGGCCTCGATCCGGTCACCGTGGTCGGTGACGACCCGCACGACGCCGTTCTCCCTGCTCACCGACTTCGCCGAGGTGCCGGTGCGGAGGTCCGCGCCGGCCTCGGTGAGGGCCTCGGCGACCATCTCACCGGCGAACGGCTCCATGCGGTTCAGCAGGCTCCCGCCGCGTACCAGGACGGTGACCCGCGCGCCGAGCGCCTGCCAGGCGCTGGCCATCTCGGCGGCGACGACGCCGCCGCCGACCACGACCAGCCGGCCGGGCACGGACTGCGCGGCGGTGGCCTCCCTGCTGGTCCAGGGCTTGACCTCGGCGAGTCCCGGCAGGTCGGGGAGTCGGGCGCGGCTGCCGGTGCAGACGGCGACGGCGTGCCGGGCGGTGAGGACGCGCCGGCCGCCGTCGGCTCCGGTGACGGCGACGGTGCGCGGGCCGGTGATCCGTCCGTGTCCGCGGTACAGGTCGGCTCCGGTGCCCTCCAGCCACTGCACCTGGCCGCCGTCCTTCCAGTCGGAGGTGAACCGGTTCCGGCGGGCGAGCACGGCGTCCGCGTCCAGGGGCCCCTGGACCGCCCCGCTCAGTCCGGGCAGGCGGCGGGCGTCGGCCCGGGCGATGACCGGACGCAGCAGGGCCTTGCTGGGCATGCACGCCCAGTACGAGCACTCGCCGCCGACCAGCTCGCTCTCCACCACCGCGGTGGCGAGCCCGGCGGCGCGGGTGCGGTCGGCGACGTTCTCGCCCACGGGCCCGGCTCCCAGCACCACGACGTCGTAGGCGGTTGATTCCGGTTGCGTCGATCGCGTTTCCGTCATGACGTCAGTCTGGTGGGTGGTGTGCCGGGTGGCCACATGGGTAGGGGCGCGGAATATGTGACCGGTCGGCCGTGTTGTGCCGAGGGCTCGGCCCGACACCAGGAAGAGGGAACACGCCATGAGCAGCACCGTGGAGCTCACCAAGGAGAACTTCGACCAGACGGTCACGGACAACGGGTTCGTGCTGATCGACTTCTGGGCGGCCTGGTGCGGTCCCTGCCGTCAGTTCGCACCGGTGTACGAGAAGGCGGCGGAGGAGAACCCGGACCTGGTGTTCGGCAAGGTGGACACGGAGGCACAGCCGGAGCTGGCCGCGGCCTTCGGTATCCAGTCGATCCCCACGCTGATGATCGTGCGCGACCAGGTGGCCGTGTTCGCCCAGCCGGGTGCGCTGCCCGAGGCCGCGCTGACGGACGTCATCGGTCAGGCCCGCAAGCTGGACATGGACGACGTCCGCAAGCAGATCGCCGAGCAGCAGGCGCAACAGGGCGGGGCGCCGTCCGCCGGCGAGTGACACCCGTACCCGTCCGACGCCTACCGCGGGTGTCAGCTGGACTCGCGTCGCACCACCGTCGCCCCCAGCACCTTGCGAGCCTCCGGCGCGGCGGCCGGGTCGCGGACCGCCCGGTCCACCAGTCCGGCCAGTTCGCGGCCGGAGGGCAGTTCGAGATGGACGGTGCTCAGCCGGGGCCGCAGCAGCCGGCCCAGCATCAGGTTGTCCGCGCCGACGACGGCGACCTCCTCGGGGATACGGACACCCTCGTCCTCCAGTGCCCGCATCAGCAGCATCGCGTACTCGTCGTTGTAGGTGAAGACGGCGTCGAGGCCCAGATCGCGCCAGCGGGCGGCGAGCCGGGCGGCGGCGCCCTCGTCGTGGGCGAGCGGCAGCTCGGTGACCGTGGCGCCGGTGCCTCGCAGGGCGGCGCGGACGCCGGCCAGGCGGGGCGCGGAGAACGCCTCCAGGCCGGGCTCCCGCGGGACGACCACGCCGATCCTGCGGCGGCCGCGGTCGAAGAGGTGGGCGCCGGCGCTGTGGCCGACGACGTCGTGGTCCAGCAGCAGGGCGTGCGCGCCCTCGACGGACTCGGGGCCGAGGGTGACGACGGCCCGCGCCCCGGATCTCTTGAGCACCTCGACACCGCGCGGGCCGAGTCCGGAGCCGGGGACCAGGACCGCCACGGGGCGCAGTTCCGCCCAGGCGCGGGCGGCCTCGTCGTCGTGCAGGCCGACGGTGCCGTACTGCACGACCGTGTAGTCGAGCCGGCCGAGGGCGCTCTGCAGGTCGCTGATGAACTGGCTGTAGAGGGGGCCGACGGGGAAGGCGGGCGCGGGCATCAGGACCATGCGGCTGTGCCCGGCGCGCAGGCTGCGGGCGGCTGCGTGCGGCACGTACCCGAGTTCCCGCGCGGCCTCCCGGACCCGGCGCCGGGTGGGCTCGCTGATCCGGACGGCGCCGGCGTTGTTCAGGACGTAGGAGACGGTCGCGCGCGAGACGCCGGCCAGGCGGGCCACATCGGCGCTCGTGGGCACGGAGCGCGTCGGTGCGGGGGACGCGGGCGCGGGCGGGTTCGGTATCTGCACCATGACGTACCGCATCCTTGCAGAAGCCGTAACCGGGCTTTCGCCCGGGGGAGTTGAGTGGCCGTCAGCAAGAGTTCGCGGAGCCCGTCACCCGGTCGACGAGGTCCACCCACGCGGCCTCCAGCCGCTGCGGAGGCATGCCGCACTGCCTGATCAGATGGTGGATCAGAGCCGGGTCCAGCTGGCCCATCAGCGTGTGGGCGAGGAGGTCGCAGTCCGCGTCGGGGACCGCCTCGCGCAGCAGCAGGCCGACGTGGTGACGCCGCACGCGTCGGGGCGCGTTGGTGAAGCGGCGCCCCGCGCCCGGCTCGGCGGCCAGTTGCAGCTCCAGTTCGTCGGCGGTCCTGCGGAGCGCCGCCAGGCCGAAGGCCTGCAGCCGCTCGACGGGGGGCGCGCCGGGTCCGAGCGGTGGGGGTCCGGAGAGGAACGCCGCCTGGAACTTCTTCTCGGAGTGGTCCAGGAGCGCCGTGAGCAGGCCCGTGCGGTCGCCGAAGCGGCGGAAGACCGTCCCCTTGCCCACCCGGGCCGCCGCCGCCACCTCCTCCATGGTGATGCCGTCGGCCCCGCGCTCGGCGACCAGCCGTGCGGCTGCCTCCAGCAGCCTGGCGCGATTGCGGGCGGCGTCGGCGCGCAGGCAGGGCTCGTCGGCGTCGGTGCCGAGCTGGAGCAGTTCCAGCGGCTCGACGGGCTCCTGTGGCGTCGGGGCGGACGGCGGCGCGGCGGACATGAAGCCAGCGTAAAGCATGAGGAAGAAAATGGACCGTGGTCCGGTTAGACTGCTACACCTAGGAAGCGGACCCCGGTCCGGATCCTTGACGCGCTTTCTCAGCCCCCAGGAGTTTCCTCATGTCTGTTCGCATCATCGCCCTCGTCGGCAGCCTCCGCGCCGGTTCGCACAACCGTCAGCTCGCGGAGGCCGCGGTCAAGCTCGCCCCCGCGGGCTCCGAGGTCGCGCTCTTCGAAGGGCTCGCGGAGATCCCGTTCTACAACGAGGACATCGACGTCGAGGGTGATGTCCCGGCCGCCGCCGCCAAGCTGCGCGAGGCCGCCGCCGGCGCCGACGCGCTGCTGCTCTTCACCCCCGAGTACAACGGCACGATCCCGGCCGTCCTGAAGAACGCCATCGACTGGCTGTCGCGCCCGTACGGCGCCGGCGCGCTCAACGGCAAGCCGGTCGTCGTCGTCGGCACCGCCTTCGGCCAGTACGGCGGGGTCTGGGCGCAGGACGAGGCGCGCAAGGCCGTGGGCATCGCCGGCGGCAAGGTGCTGGAGGACGTCAAGCTGTCCATCCCCGGCTCCGTGGTCCGCTTCGCCGAGACCCACCCGGCCGACGACAGCGAGGTCGTCGAGCAGCTGACCGAGGTCATCGCCCGCCTGCACGGCGTCGCGGGGGAGCCGGCGGCCGCCTGATCCACCGTGAAGGGGCCGGAGCGGGTGCTCCGGCCCCTTGCCGCGCACGGGGCGGGCCCGGCCCCGTGCGCGGCACTCAGGCGGCAGCCGCGGAGTGGCCGTCGTGGTGGATCGGCGTCGCCGATCCCGTCAGCGGAACGCCCGTGCCGCCGCGGCGGGCGGCGACGATCTCCGCCGCGATGGACAGGGCCGTCTCCTCGGGGGTGCGGGCGCCGAGGTCGAGGCCGATCGGCGAGCGGAGGCGGGACAGCTCCCGCTCCCCCACCCCCGCCTCGCGCAGCCGGCGCTCGCGCACGCCGTGGGTGCGGCGGGAACCCATCGCGCCGACGTACGCCACCGGCAGGGCGAGGGCGGCCTCGAGCAGCGGGATGTCGAACTTCGCGTCGTGCGTGAGGACGCACAGCACCGTGCGTGCGTCGGTCCCGGTGCCGCGCAGATAGCGGTGCGGCCAGTCGACGACGACCTCGTCGGCGTCCGGGAACCGGGCCCGGGTGGCGAAGACCGGCCGGGCGTCGCAGACCGTGACGTGGTACCCGAGGAACTTGCCCGCCCGCACCAGCGCCGCCGCGAAGTCGATCGCACCGAAGACGATCATGCGGGGCGGCGGCACCGAGGACTCCACGAACAGGGTCGGGCCGCCGGGGCAGTGCGCCCCTCCCCCGGACCCCGGCCCCGGGGACCCCCGTACCGCTCCGCTCACCGCGACCCCGACCGTGCCGGTGCGGCCCGCCTCCAGCAGGGCCCCGGCCTCGCCGGCCGCCGTCCGGTCCAGCTCCGCGGGCCCGCCGAGGCCGCCCTCGTACGAACCGTCCGGGCGGACGAGGAGAGCTCCGCCGAGCAGTTCCGCCGGGCCCTCGACGACGCGGACCAGGGCGCCCGGCTCACCCCGGACCACGGCCGACAGCGCGGCCCGCAGCACCCGCCGGGCGGGGGTCCTCACAAGGACCGGGGCGACCAGGACGTCGATGACCCCGCCGCAGGTCAGACCCACCGCGAAGGCGTCCTCGTCGCTGTATCCGAACCGTTCGACACGGGCCTGGCCGTCCTCGACCGCCCGGGCGCACAGGTCGTAGACCGCGCCCTCCACGCAGCCGCCGGAGACCGAGCCGATCGCCGTGCCCCCGCTGTCGACGGCGAGGGCGGCGCCGGGCCCGCGCGGTGCGCTGCCGTTCACGGACACCACCGTCGCCACGGCGAACTCCCGGCCCTCGTCCAGCCAGCGGTGCAACTCGCCGGCGATGTCAAACACGCGGTCCTCCCGCCCGCAGCACCCGGTCCGGACGGATGGGCAGGCACCGGTGGCGTACGCCCGTCGCGTGCCAGACCGCGTTGGCGACGGCAGCCGCCGCGCCGACGATGCCCACCTCGCCGATGCCCTTGATCCCGACCGGGTCGTCGGGGTCCTGGTCGTCCACCCAGTCCGCCTCGATCGCCGGCACGTCGGCGTGGCTCGCCACGTGGTAGCCGGCCAGGTCGCCGCCGTACAGGCCGCCCGAGGCACCGTCACGCACCGCCTCCTCGTGCAGGGCCATGGAGATGCCCCAGGTCATGCCGCCGACGAGCTGATTGCGCGCGGTGAGCGGGTTGACGATCCGGCCCGCGGCGAAGACGCCGAGCATGCGGCGCACCCGCACCTCGCCGGTGGTGACGTCCACGGCGGCCTCGGCGAACTGCGCCCCGTAGGAGTGCCGTTCCTTCCGGGCGAGGGCTCCGAGGGCGGCGGTGGTGTCGGAGCGCACCGTGATGCCCTCCGGCGGCACGGTGCCGCCCGCGGCGAGCCGCTCCCGCAGTTCCCCGGCCGCGGCCGTGACCGCCCAGGCCCACGAGCGGGTGCCCATGGAGCCGCCCGCGATGCCGGCGGGGCCGAAGTCGCTGTCACCTATGCGTACGCGCACCCGCACGATCGGCACCCGCAGCGCGTCGGCGGCGACCAGGGTGAGCGCGGTGCGGGCCCCGGTGCCGATGTCGGCCGCTGCGATCCGCACGGTGAAGGTGCCGTCCGGCTCCGCCGTCACCGCCGCGGTGGACGGCAGGGCGCCCACGGGGAAGGAGGCCGCCGCCGTGCCTGTGCCGAGCAGCCACCGCCCCTCGCGGCGCACACCCGGGCGCGGGTCGCGATCCGCCCAGCCGAAGCGGCGGGCGCCCTCGCGGAAGCAGGCGGCGAGGTTGCGGCCGGCGAACTCCAGCCCGGAGACCGGGCCCCGCTCCGGCTCGTTGCGCAGCCGCAGCTCGATCGGGTCGAGGCCGCACTTCTCGGCCAGTTCGTCGAGCGCGGCCTCCATCGCGAACGACCCCGGCGCCTCGCCCGGCGCGCGCATCCAGGTCGGCGACGGGACGTCGAGCCGGACGACCCGGTTCTCCGTGCGGTGGGCGTCGGCGTCGTACAGGACCCGCGCCACACCGGTGCTCGGCTCGACGAACTCCCAGACCGTCGACGTCTGGTTGAGCGAGCGGTGCTCCAGGGCGCGCAGCCGGCCGTCGGGGTCGGCGCCGAGCCTGATCCGCTGGGTGGTGGGGCTGCGGTAGCCGCTGAGCGAGAACATCTGACGGCGGGTCAGCACGACGCGCACCGGACGCCGCAGAAGGGTGGCGGCCATCACCGCGGACACCTGGTGGGCGCGCAGCCGCTTGCTGCCGAAGCCGCCGCCCACGTGCTCGGAGCGCACCCGTACGGCGGACGCGTCCAGCGAGAACATCCGCACCAGCTCGTCGGCGACCCAGGTGGTGCCCTGGTTGGAGTCGACGACGTCCAGCCGGCCGCCGTCCCACCGGGCGGTCGCCGCGTGCGGCTCCATCATGGCGTGGTGCTCCTCGGGCGTGGTGTACTCCTCGTCCACCACGTGGGCGGAGGCGGCGAGTTCGGCCTCCATATCGCCCTTCTCCGTCAGGGCCGGCAGGTGTCCGTCCGCCGGATAGGTGTCCGGGCGGGCGTCGGAGAAGACGATGTCGTGCGGCTCCCGCTCGTAGGTGACGACCAGCGCCTCGGCGGCCTCCCGGGCCTGCTCGGGCGTCTCGGCGACGACGAGCGCGACGGGCCATCCGGCGTGCGGGACACGGTCGTCCTGGAAGACCGCGGCCGTCGGGTCCGGCGGTACGCCCAGCATGCCGACGTAGTCGGTGGTGAGCCGCGGGGCGTTCCCGTGGTGCAGGACGGCCAGCACGCCCGGCATGGAGAGGACGGGTCCGGTCCCGACGGAGAGGATGCGGCCGCGGGCGACCGTGGACAGGACGAGCCAGCCGTGGGCGAGGCCGGCGAAGGGGATCTCGCCGGCGTAGCGGGCGGCGCCGGTGACCTTGTCGCGGCCCTCGACGCGGGTGTGCGCGGTGCCGACGACGCCCGTCGGCGTCGCGGCGCCGGTCGTGGCGGTGGTCATCGGGCGGCCTCCTCGGCGAGTTCGGACAGCACGGACACGACGAGGTTGCGCATGAGTGTCACCTTGTGTCCGTTGTCGGGCAGCGGCCTGGCGGCCGCGAGTTCGGCGTCGGCCGCCGCGGCGAAGTACTCCGCGGTGGCCGGGGCTCCGGTCAGGACGCGTTCGGCGGCACGGGCCCGCCAGGGGCGGGAGGCGACCGCGCCGAGGGCGAGGCGGACGTCGCGCACGACCCCGCCCGAGACGTCGAGGGCGCCGGCGACCGAGCCGATCGCGAAGGCGTACGAGGCCCGTTCGCGAACCTTGCGGTAGCGCGAGCGGGCGGCGACCGGCGCGGGCGGCAGGGTGACACCGGTGATGAGCGCGCCGGGCGGCAGGGCGGTCTCCCGGTGCGGAGTGTCCCCGACGGGCAGGTAGAAGTCGGCCAGCGGCAACTCCCCCGGCCCGTCAGCGGTTTCGTAGGAGACGACCGCGTCGAAGGCGGTGAGCGCCACGCCCATGTCGGAGGGGTGGACGGCGACGCAGTGCTCGGAGGCGCCGAGGACCGCGTGGTTGCGGTGCTCGCCCTCGACGGCGGGACAACCACTGCCCGGTGCACGCTTGTTGCAGGGCTTGGTCACGTCGGTGAAGTAGCCGCAGCGGGTGCGCTGGAGCAGGTTGCCGCCGACGGTGGCCATGTTGCGCAGCTGCCCGGAGGCGCCGGCGAGCACGGCCTGGGTGAGGGCCGGGTAGCGGTCCCGTACCCCGGGGTGTGCGGCGAGGTCGCTGTTGGTGACGGTGGCGCCGATGCGCAGCCCGCCGTCGCCGGCCGGCTCGATCCGGTCCAGCGGGAGGGCGCGGACGTCGACGATCCGGGCAGGACGCTCCACGCCGGTCTTCATCAGGTCGACGAGGTTGGTGCCACCGCCGAGGTAGCGGGCGTCGGGGTCGGCGCCCAGCAGCGCCACCGCGCCGGAGACGTCGTCGGCGCGCCGGTAGTCGAACTCCCTCACGCGGCGGCCCCCTCGGTCGGGGTCCCGGCGGCGGCGGCGCGGGCGACCGCCTGGACGATCTGCCCGTAGGCACCGCAGCGGCACAGGTTGCCGCTCATGCGTTCCCTGATCTCCTCGGGGGTCAGGGGTGGCGGTCCGGCTTCGGGCCGCACGTCCTCGGTGACGGCACTGGGCCAGCCCGCGGCGTGCTCCTCGATGACGGCGACGGCGGAACAGATCTGGCCGGGGGTGCAGTAGCCGCACTGGAAGCCGTCGAGGTCGAGGAAGGCCCGCTGCACCGGGTGCAGCCTCTCCCCCTCGGCGAGGCCCTCCACGGTGGTGATCTCGCGTTCCTGGGAGGCGACGGCCAGTTGCAGACAGGACACGGTGCGGCGGCCGTCGACCAGGACGGTGCAGGCGCCGCACTGTCCCTGGTCGCAACCCTTCTTGGTGCCGGTCAGGTCGAGCCGTTCACGCAGCGCGTCGAGCAGGGTGGTGCGGTGGTCGACGGACAGCGTGTGCTTCTCGCCGTTGATGTTCAGGGTGACGGTGCTGGACGTCGAGGGGGCCATGAGCAGCCTTCTTTCAGGGATCTGGAAGGCGGACGAGTCGATGACACGGGGGGTGCGCGTGCTGTACGGAAGGAGCGGGGTCCGGGACCATGCCGGAGAGCTGAAGGGCCGGGAACGCCGTTCGCTCGCGGCATGCCGGGGCCGTCCGTGTCCGCCGATACGATGGACCGAAGCGGACAGCTGTCCGTTACCCCGGAAAACGTAGTGGACAGCTGTCCGGTCAGCAAGGACGGGTTTCGGCCACGACCCGTGAGGAGGACGGATGGGGCACGAGAAGGACGCACCTCTGCGCGCGGACGCCCAGCGCAATCGCGAGCGGATATTGCAGGTGGCCCTGGCCGAGCTCACGCGCTCGGCGGACACCCCGCTGAGCGTGATCGCCAAGAAGGCGTGCGTCGGTCAGGGCACCTTCTACCGGAACTTCCCCAGCCGTGAGGCACTCGTCCTGGAGATCTACCGGTACGAGATGCAGCAGGTCGCCGACAGCGCGGCGCAGTTGCTGCGATACCGGGAGCCGGACCGCGCGCTGCGCGAGTGGATGGACCGGCTGGCCCGGTTCGCCATGGCCAAGGCCGGACTGGCCGACGCCATCCGGCAGGCGACCAGCGGGCCGGGAAGCCCGGAGAAGCCCGCCCACAGCCCGGTCACCGAGGCGGCCGACCTCCTGCTGCGCCGCTGCGAGGAGGCCGGTGTCATCCGCCCAGGAGTGACCGCGGACGACCTCATGCTCGCCATGGGCGGCCTCTGGCAGCTCGACCCGGCCGGCGCGTGGCAGCCGCGCGCGGCCCGGCTCCTGGACCTCATCATGGACGGCCTGCGCAGAGGAGCACCCTCCGGTGGAGCCACGTGACCCGGCCCGGCCCCGACCCGGTGACCGCCCCCACGCCGGTGCCCCGCCCGGACACCCGGACGACGGCCCGCCCGGCGCGCGCCGGGCGGGCCCGCGCCCCCGGGCTGCCCGCGCGCGGACGCCGGCCGCGGGGCACCGTGTCGGCGGCCCGGAGGGCCCGCGGGCGGTCAGGCGACCGCCGTCGGTGCCAGTTCCCTTAGTTCGCGCAGTGCCGCCTCCACCGCGGGGCGGGCGTGGCCGCCGCCGCGGGTGCAGGTCAGCAGCTTGCGGTGCAGGTCGCCCGCGCAGCGCACGCGGGTGATCGGCAGATCCGCCGCCAGACGGGCCAGGCGCGGGATCAGGGCGACGCCGAGACCGTGGGCGACGAGATGGGCGGTGACGTTCCAGTCGAGGGCGTGGTGGACGACGTCCGGCGAGAAACCGGCCGCGCCGCACGCGGCCATCACGTGCGGCCGGCAAGGGCTTTCCGGCACCGGCGCGATCCACTGCTCGCGCGCCGCCTCGGCGAGGCCGACCCGCTCGGCCCCGGCCAGCGGGTGCCCGTCCGGGACCACCAGGTCGAACGGGTCGTCCAGCAACGGACGCTGGTCGAACCGCGTGTCGCTCAGCGGCGGGTTGTGCGGGGTGGACTCCACCACGGCCAGATCGGCGGCCCCTTCGAAGAGCAGGTCGAAGCTCTGCGGCACCCCCGCCTCCGCGATCCGCACCGACAGCCGGGGGTGACGCTCGCCCAGCCGCGCGGCCATCGGAGCCAGCAGCACCGAGATCGCCACAGGGAACCCGGTCACGCGCAGCAGCCCGGCCGGGGCGTCGTGGTCGGCCCGCAGATCCCGTTCCGCCTGGTCCCATCGCGCCTCGATGGCGTCGGCGTGCGTCAGCAGGCTCTCGGCGGCCGGGGTGAGCCGTACCCCGCGCCCCTGCGGCTCCAGCAGGACGACGTCCAGGTCGCGGGCGAGCTGACGGATCTGCTGCGAGGCGGCGGACGGGGTGAAGTGCAGGGCGCGGGCGGCCGCGGTGACCGTGCCGTAGTGGGCGACCGCCCTGAGGACGTGCAGCCTGCGCAGATCAATCATGAAGTCAACGCTTAACGATGGAGTCCACAAAGTCAACCTGGACGTGTAAGGACGTGACGGCGCACCCTTGCTGTGTCAGGACGATCGACCGCGTGCTGTGTCAGGACGATCGACGCGCACCGGGGCCATTGAGAATCGAGGTTCACCATGTCCACGACCGGCACGCGCTGCCCGTACTGCGGCTGGCCGGACGACGCCGAGCCGTTCCGGGTGGTCTCCCGGCACGCCACCGCGACCGGCAGCACCGTGTGGACCCGCTGCGGCTGCGGCTCGCTGCAGGTCCGGGCCGTCGACGAGCGCGGCGTCCGCATCGTGTCCCGCAGCCGCCCCGCCGACGCGCCGTGGAGCCGCGCCGGGCGGTGAAGTGCGCGGGGCGGCCGTTGACAGACCCTCCGGCCCGGCTGTACTGATCGAGACCGGTGCTCCGGGAGCAGGCAGGAGGCGTGGACGTGCGGAAACTCCCCTTGTCCGGGGTGACGGTGGTCAGCGTGGAGCAGGCGGTGGCCGCCCCCTACGCCACCCGGCAGCTGGCCGATCTCGGCGCACGCGTGATCAAGGTCGAACGGCCGGGCGAGGGTGACTTCGCCCGGCGCTACGACACGACGGTGCACGGCCACTCCAGCTACTTCGTGTGGATCAACCGGTCCAAGGAGTCCCTGACCCTGGACCTGAAGGACCCGCGCGGGAGGGACATCCTCCACCGGCTCCTCGACGACGCGGACGTGTTCGTCCAGAACCTCGCCCCGGGCGCCGCCGACCGTCTCGGCCTCGGAACCGATACCCTCACCCACCGCTACCCGCGGCTGATCCCCTGCACGATCTCCGGCTACGGCACCAGCGGCCCCTGGGCGGACCGTAAGGCGTACGACCTGCTGATGCAGTGCCAGACGGGACTGGTGTCACTGACCGGGACGGCCGACGAGAGCGCCCGCACCGGGATCTCCGTCGCCGACATCGCCGCCGGGATGTACGCGTACAGCGGTGTGCTCACCGCCCTGTACACCCGGGCGACCACCGGCACGGCCCACCCGGTGGAGGTCTCCCTGTTCGAGGCGCTGGCCGAGTGGATGGGCCAGCCCGCCTACTACACCCGCTACGGCGGCAGCCAGCCACCTCGCCTGGGTACCCAGCACGCCACCATCGCGCCGTACGGGACCTACCGGGCGGCCGACGGCCGCGAGGTGCTGTTCTCGATCCAGAACGAGCGCGAGTGGGCGGTTCTGTGCGCGGAGTTCCTCGGCCGGCCGGACCTGACCGACGATCCACGGTTCGCGACCGGCTCCGACCGCGTGACGCACCGGGAGGAGCTGAACGCGATCATCGCGGAACGTTTCGCCCGCGACGGCTCCGAAGAGCTGCTGAAGGACCTGGAGGCGATGGGCATCGCCTGCGCCGGCGTCAACGACGTGGCCGGCTTCCTCGACCACCCGGTGCTCGCCGCGCGCGACCGGTGGCGCGAGGTGGCGGTGCCGGGCGCGACGGTGTCGGCGCTGCTCCCGCCCGCCGACCTCGCGGGCCTGTCCGCGCGCATGGATCCGGTACCGGCCGTGGGCGAGCACACCGAGGCGATCCTGACGGAACTGGGCCACGGCCCGGAGGAGATCGAGGCCCTCCGCGCGGACTCCGTCGTCTGAACGGCGGCCGCCACCGCCGTCTACGCCTGCCGCTGGTGCAGTGCGTCCAGGACGTCCTCGTCCGTCAGCTGGTCGAACTCCTCGTACCACTGGCCGACGGCCATGAACGCCGCCGGCTCGTGCAGACACATCACCTCGTCGGCCTCCGCGCCCATCAGCGCCACGGCCTGGGGCGCGCCGACCGGTACGGCGAGCACCAGACGGCCGGGGCCCCGCGAACGCAGGGCCCGCAGCGCGGCGCGGGCGGTGGAGCCGGTCGCCAGTCCGTCGTCGACGACGATCACGGTGCGTCCGCGCACCTCGGGAGCGGGACGGCCCCGCCGGTAGAGCTGTTCGCGGCGGCGCAGTTCGGTGCGTTCGCGCTCGACGACGGGCGCGAGGTCCGACTCGGTGAGGCCCAGCCGCCGCAGGGAGTCCTCGTCGAACACCGGAACCCCGTCGCCGGCCATCGCACCGACGCCGAACTCCTCGTGGAAGGGCGCGCCGACCTTCCGTACGACGAGGACGTCGAGCGGCGCGTGAAGTGTGTGCGCCACCTCGGCGGCCACGGCGACCCCGCCGCGGGGCAGTGCCAGCACGACCGGGTCGGACAGAGCCCCCTCGTCCTGCCTCTGCCGCAGTCGCGCGGCCAGCGCGCGCCCGGCCTCCCGGCGATCACGGAAGCGCATGACCGATGCCTCCCTCCCGCATGGAGACGGCACCTGAAGCACCTGGTCCGCACCCGCGTACCCGCCCTGCGGCGCCCGAAGCACCGGCGCGGGGCATGGGTGGGCGAGTGTCGGGCAGTCGAGGGTCATGGTCGGTGACACGGGCGACTACGGGCAGGCACGGCGGCCGGACGAGAGCGGGCACCGGGCGGTGGCCCAGGAGGACGAGGTCCGCATCGAGGCGTGGGCCGCGAGCCGGGAGCACTGTCTCGCGGAGGCCGTGGCGGCGATGGTGGAGTGCTTCGCCGACGTCTCCGGGGTGCGGCCGACCGGTGTGGGCCGCATCCGCCTCGACGAGGCCAGCGACGACGACCTGCTGGCGGCACTGCTGGACGAGGTCCTGTACCGGCTGGAGGAGTACGGGCAGGTACCGGTCGACGTGGAGGCGGACGAGGCCGAGGGTGGTCTGGATGTGCGCCTGGCGGTCGCCGGCCTGTCGGACGTACGCCTCACCGGAGCGGCACCGGTGTCCGTGACCTGGGAGGACCTGCGCATCGGCCCCGGCCCGTGCGGCTGGTCGTGCGCGGTCACGGTGGACGGCTGACCTCCGTCACCTCGCACGAAGAGAGCCGCATGTCCGAAATGCGTCGCGGGTACCCCGCCCTCATGACCGGCATCGACATCGGCAGTGACGCTTTCGACGACCAGACGTTCATCGCTCGGCGGCACGCCTACGAGGGTCCCAACGTGTCCCCTCCGCTCACCTGGAGCGGCGTACCGGACGACGCGACGGAACTCGTCCTGCTCTGCGAGGACCCCGACGCCCCCTCGGGCGTCTTCGTGCACTGGATCGTGGTCGGCATCGACCCCCACAGCGGCGGGGTCGGCGCGGGCCAGAGCCCGCCCCGGGGCACCGAACTCGTCAACGGCTACGGCGACCGCGGCTGGGGCGGCCCGCACCCGCCCCCGGGCGACGACGCACACCACTACCTCTTCCGGCTCTACGCCCTCGCCGAGCCGTGCGTGCTCCCCGACGCGCCCCGCGCGGAGCAGGTGCACGAGGCCGTCGAAGAGAAGCAGCTCGCGAGCGGCACGCTGGTGGGGCTCTACCGGCGCTGACCGGCTCGCGCTCAGTGCGTGGGGGCCGCCGTACTGATGTCCGCCAGCGCGGAGTGGGGGTCCTCCGTGGCGGCGAGGTCGCCGAGGCTGACCACGCCCACGGGACAGCCGCCGCGCTCGACCACCGGGAGCCGGCGGACGGCGTACCGCCGCATCAGCTCGACGGCGTGGTCGGTGGTGTCCTCGGGGTCGAGGGTCACCAGTGGCGGGCGGGTGCAGAGCGCGCCGACCGGGGTGACCTCGGGGTCACGGCCCTCGGCGACGCCCCTGAGCACGATGTCGCGGTCGGTGAGCACACCGAACAGGTCGCAGTCGTACGCGACCAGGACGTCGCCGATGTCCCGCTCACGCATCATGCGCGCCGCCCGTGCCACCGTGGTCATGGGCTCGACGGACGCGGTGTCCGCGGACATCACGTCCCGTATCCGCGTGGTCATGGGCACCTCCCGGGTGAGTGAAACGGCCTGGACCGTGGTGTGCGCCGCGTAGCCCGCCGCGCGGGACGTAAACGGGCGCCGGCACGTTCGGCACGGCCCGGGGGCCGACGGCCTGAGGCGGCGGGGGCTCACCGTGTTCGGGCGGTCGTCGTCCTGGTGATGTCGGCCGGCCACTTGGTCAAGGCACTCGCCGACTGGTCCCTCGCGCATCGTGCCGTCATCGCCGAAGCGCGGCACGCGTACGACCGGACCCGTCCCGGCCACGACATCCGCTGACACGAGCAGCCGTCGCCGCGTCGCGCGTCCCGGCCTCGTTCTCACCCGTGACCGGGCGAAGTCCGCCCATTTCCCCGCCGAGGTGTCAGTACCTCCAGGGGCATGCGCGGGACTCCATGCCTCACCCAGCCGGTGACCGGCACGCGACGCCGCGCGGAAGAGCCTGGACAGCGGGACGGACGGCTGCCGAGCGGATCACCGGCGCGGGGTGCCGGGGCCGTCCTCGGCCTCGACGGCCTCGTCCACGCGGCCGGCGACCCAGGCCAGGAACTCCCCCACCGCCCCGGCGGGCAGCGGGAGCGCGTCCTGGCGGGGGCGCTCGAAGCTGCGCAGCGCTTCCGTGAGCAGCGGCCGGAAGCCCGCCTCGGAGGCGGCGACGAACCCGGCCGCCCCACGCTTGGCGAACCAGCGCCCCGTCCGGCAGTACACGACGGAGCGGCAGCCGTTGAGGACCCGGTTGTCGGCCGTGTGCCCCCCGCCCTCGGCGTGTTCCCGTACGGAGGCGCGGAGCGCGGTGAGCACGTCGGCGCGCCGCGGGGCGGCGATCACGTCGCGTACCGGCCTGCCGAACAGCGACAGGCCGGTCTGGTGGGCGACGGAGCGGTCGAGGACGTACCAGAACGCGGGCGCCTCCCCGGCGTCGTGACTGACCCGCTCGGGCAGCAGCGGGCCGGTGTTGAGGTCCATGAGGTACCCGGCCGCACCGGACGGGCGGGCGGCGAAACCGGCCGGGTACACCACCAGCTCCAGGCCGGCGGCGGGACAGTCGAGGGCGGGGTGGGCCAGCGCCCGGGCCAGTCGGGGCGGGGTCTCCCGCGGGAGCGCGCCGTCCACCACGACGGTCACGTCGACGTCACTGCGCCCGTGGCGGTAGTCGCCGAGGGCCAGGGACCCGACGGCCAGGACGCTCACCAGGTGGGGGCCGCAGACGGCACGGGTGCGGTGGACCAGTTCGTCCAGGTAGGCACGGAGCACGGGCGGTACGGGCGTACGGCTCATGAGGGCCGGTGCCGTGCCTCGGCCGTGTGCCGCGGGCCTCAGCTCCACAGTTCGTCGCTGTCGCACACCCGCGCTCCCATGTTGCGCTCCATCATCCGCAGGGCGGCGTCCGCCAGATCCTCGTGGATGTGGGCGACGGCGTCGCGCGGGACGGTCACGTCGAGGTGCCGGATGTGGGCGTCGAGCGAGGAGTACAGGACGCACTGCTCCGTCACCTGGCCGCAGAGCACGAGCCGGTCGACGCCCTGCTGACTGAGCAGGTAACCCAGGGGGGTCTCGAAGAAGATCGAGTGCCGGGCCTTGACGACGAACAGGGACGAGTCGTCCGGCCGCAGTGGTTCCACCAGGTGCGCGTGCGGTCCCGCCAGCGCCTTGTCGAGCAGTTCGCCGTGGTGGGAGCGCCACTCCCCGAAGTTGTCGTTGACGTAGATCACCGGTACGTCCCGCCGCCGTGCCCGTTCGAGCAGGCCGGCGACGACGGGTACGACGGACTCGGCGGACGGGAGCAGGAGCTCGGCGTCCGGATGGTCGTAGGTGTTGATCATGTCGATGACGATCAGCGCGGTTTTGCCCATGCCGGCCGGGTTCCACCTGCGAGGGCGGTCAGACATGCAGGCCCGGTACTTGACAGAGGACATCTCACGTCACAGCCTTTGGCAACGTTGTCATACTGTTTCGGCACCACGGGCGGGCGAAGCCGGTCACGGCTCGCGCGCTGCTTTCTGATGGGACATCACGCTCATGAGGGACCAAGGGACGGGCCGTCCGCAGTGGGTCTCGGTCGACCTGCACGCCGTCCGCCGGATCAGCTGGATCCGGCTCACCTTCGAGGGCGACGCGAGCGAGCCGCTGTTCGCTCCGTCGGCCGGGGACACCCCGGACAGCGGCGCGGCCGCCGAAAGGATCCGGTGGAGCCATCCGCTCGAGTTCGTCGTCGAGACCAGCACCGACCACTGCGCGTGGACGAGCGTCTACCGCACCGCCGCCGGAACCGGCGGGGTGGTGAACATCCAGCCCCTCCGCCCGGTCGAGGGGCGCTGGGTGCGGATGACGTCCCTCCGCCGCTCGAGTTCCCACCCTCTCGGTCTCAGCGGTTTCGAGGTGTACGGGGCCGCCGGGGACAGCCGCCCGGCCGGTGCGGTCCTCGGCGCCCTCCTCGACCGGGGCGGGCTGCGGGGTCCGGCGGTCATCAGGGCCGTCCGGCCCTAGTCCCGGCGTCCGGGGTGCCGGACGATGGGAAAATGATCCACAGCGATGGCTTCCGCGCGCTCGACCGGCAGGAGTGCCTGCGCCTGCTCGCCAAGATGCCGGTCGGCCGCGTCGTCTACACCCGGCAGGCGCTGCCGGCGGTCCTGCCCGTCAACTTCTCACTGGACACGGATTCGGCCGTGGTGCTGTGCACGTCCGCCGCCTCCGACCTGGTGCGGGCGATCGACGGGGTGGTGGTCGCCTTCGAGGCCGACGACTTCCAGGCGGAGCGCCGGGCCGGCTGGAGCGTCGTGGTCACGGGCCGGGCGGCCGTCGTCACGGACCCGGCGGAGCACGAGCGCCTGCTGCGGACCGGCCCCCGGTCGTGGATGCCGATGCACGACGGCGTGTTCATCAGGATCGAGGCCGAGATGGTGACGGGCCGCGAACTCACGGGCGTACCCGGCTGAACCGTGGCCCGGCGCGCGCCGGGCCGGTGGCGGCGCTCCCACGGTCACGGGAGAAGGGCCCTGGCCGGCGCTGTGCCGGTGTGCCGTACGGTACGCCTGTGACCGCCTCCAGCCATGAGAACGCCCCGGGCCGCCACGGCCTCTCCGCCACCGTCGAGGCCGCGCCCCGCGAGGTGGGCCGGGTGCGTACCGAGTACTCACCCGCGCACGACGGCGACCCCGACCCCGGGGAGATCGTCTGGACGTGGGTGCCCTACGAGGAGAACGACGGCCGGGGCAAGGACCGTCCGGTGCTCGTCGTCGCCCGTGAGGCGGGCGGGACGTTCCTCGCCGTGCAGTTGTCCAGCAGACGGCGCGACGGGGACCAGGAGTGGGTGCCGATCGGCAGCGGGCCGTGGGACCGGTCGGGACGCGACTCGTGGGTGGACGTGGACCGGGTGCTGCGACTGCACGAGGAGGGCATGCGCCGGGAGGCCTGCGCCCTGGACCGGATGCGGTTCAACCTCGTGCGTCAGCGGCTGCGGGAGCGCTACGGCTGGAGCTGATACCGGCCGGCTCCGACCGCAGGTCCGCGAGACCCCGTTCGAAGGCGGCGCGGACCGTGCTGCCGCGGGTACGGTCCAGGATGCCGAAGACCACGTGCTCGAAGGCTCCCGAGAAGCGCCCGCCCGGCTCCAGATGGGTCCGGAAGGCCGCCGCCACGTGAGCCGGGTCGTTGCGGAACACACCGCAGCCCCAGGCGCCCAGCACCAGCCGCCGGTAGCCGTGGGCGGCTGCGGTCTCCAGCACCCGCCCGGCCCGTGCCACCAGGGCCCCCGGCACCTCGGCCGCGCGCTCCGGCACGGAGCGCGAGATCACGCCCGCGTTGGGCGCGGGCGAGGTGAGGAATCCGGCCCCGAACGGCTCGTCAAGGAGGCGGCCGCGGTCGTCGCGGAAGACGGGTACCGCCGGTGAGTGGATCACCCGGTCGGAGTAGAACGGGTCCCGGTGCGCACGGTGGTGTTCGTAGAAGCCCGCGGCGCGCAGCAGGCAGGTGTACAGCGCGGAGGCGCGGCACAGCGCCTCCTCCTGGGCCTGCGCGCCGTTGAGGTAGCCACCGCCGGGATTGCGGGCGGAGGCGAAGTTCAGCACGGCCACCCGGTCCGTGAGCCGCCGTGCGGCCTCCAGACTGCTCTCGCCGGTCACCTCGATCCGGGTCACCACCGGACGGAACGCCGGAACGGGGACCGGTTCGGGCCCGAACACCCGCGTTCCGCGGGCGGCGGCCTCGACCGCCGCCGCGACGGACACCTCGTGGCCGCCGGGCGCGCGGTACGCACCGTCCGCGACGATGCGCTCGGTCTCCCGGGCGACACCACGCAGGCGCGCGCTCACGGCGCCACCCCCGTAGCCGCCGTGTTCGCGCACCGCGCGATGTCGCTCGTCGTGCTCATACGGGCATCCTGAGCGATGCTGGTGGAGCGGTGCAACGGAGTTTCCCCCGCTCCGGAGGGTCCGGATGCGGGCGGGAAGACCCCGGTGGCAGGCCGGACGAAAGGATGACCGGACCGGGACGCCCCGCCACGCGCTCTTGTGCCCGGGAACGCGAAGGTTTTGGGTGGACGGGTTGCTGTCGGCCGGGGCCGTGTGGACCTCCGGGCCGGCGACATGGTGGAATCTCAGGAGGATCCCGACATGTCCGATTCGGCACGTGGCTGTACCGAGCCACCTACCGCCGTCACAGAAGCCGAGGTCGACGCCCTGGTACGGGGCATCTGCTTCAAGACCGGACCGCCGCGCCGCCTCGGGGTCGAGGTGGAATGGCTCGTCCACGAGCTGCGGGACCCGCGGCTCCCGGTGTCACCCGAACGACTCGGGGCGGCCTACGCCGCCCTGCGGACCGTGCCCCTGGGATCGGCGCTCACCGTCGAGCCCGGTGGACAGCTCGAGCTGAGTTCGCCGCCGGCCACCTCCCTCACGGAGTGCGTCCGTACCGTCTCCGCCGACCTCGCCGCCGTCCGCGCGGTGCTGCGCCGGGACGGGCTGGCTCTCGTCGGCCTCGGCCACGACCCCTGGCACCCTCCCCGCCGCTTCCTGCGCGAACCGCGCTACGACGCCATGGAGGCCTGTCTCGACCGCGCCAACCCCGCCGGTCGCGCCATGATGTGCTCCTCCGCCTCCGTGCAGGTGTGCGTGGACGCCGGGTACGAGGAGCCCGGCCCACTCGGCCATGTGCGGCGCTGGTGGCTGGCGCACCAGCTGGGCGCGGTCCTGGTCGCCGTGTTCGCCAACTCCCCGCTCGCCGGTGACCGGCCGACCGGCTGGCTGTCCACGCGCCAGTTGCGCTGGGCGCAGATCGGCACCGGCCGGGCGGGCGGCCCCGTTCTGGACGCCGTCCCGCGCGCCGCCTGGGCCCGGCACGTGCTGGACGCGCCCGTGATGTGCGTACGGGACGACGGCGGTCCGTGGCAGGTGCCGCGGGGGCTGACCTTCCGCGAGTGGATCAGGTCCGGCGCACCCAGACCGCCCACCCGGGCGGACCTCGATTACCACGCGACCACGCTGTTCCCGCCGGTCCGGCCGCGCGGACACCTGGAACTGCGCATGATCGACGCGCAGCCCGGGGACGACGGCTGGATCGTGCCGCTGGCCGTCACGACGGCGCTGTTCGACGACCCGGAGGCGGCCGAGACCGCGTACCGGACGGTGAAGCCGCTGGCCGAGCGGACCCACGGCATGCCCGCCCCGCACAATCCGCTCTGGCGGGACGCGGCCCGCGTCGGGCTGGCCGACCCGGAGCTGCGCGACGTGGCCGCCGGCTGTTTCGCGGCGGCGCTGCGCGCCCTGCCCCGGCTCGGCGCCACCACGGAGGTCACCGACGCGGTGGAGGCCTTCCGGGACCGCTACGTCGCCCGCGGCCGCTGCCCCGCCGACGACCTGCTCGACGAACTGCGCGCGACGGCCCGCGGCGCGCGCCCCCCTCACCCGCACGGGAAGGACACCCCCTCATGACGGACCCCGCCCTCGACGCCGAAGCCCTGCGCGAGCGCGCGGTCGCCTCACTGATCACCGCACGGGACCGCACGACGCTGCTCACCAGCTGCGTCGAGGACCCCGACCTGACCGCACAGCACTCGCCGCTGATGTCGCCGCTGGTGTGGGACCTCGCGCACATCGGCAACCAGGAGGAGCAGTGGCTGCTGCGGGCCGTCGCCGGCCACGAGGCGATACGGCCCGAGATCGACGGCCTGTACGACGCCTTCGAGCACCCGCGCGCCGAGCGCCCGAACCTGCCGCTGCTGCCGCCGGAGGAGGCCCGCCGCTACGCCGCCGACGTGCGCGGCCGGGCGCTGGACGTGCTGGAGGGCGCCGCGTTCCACGGGACGCGGCTGACGGAGGCGGGCTTCGCCTTCGGGATGATCGCGCAGCACGAGCAGCAGCACGACGAGACCATGCTGATCACCCATCAGCTGCGCCGCGGCCCGCGGGCCCTGACCGCCCCGGACCCGGAGCCCGTGCCGCTGTTCACGGGCCCGTCGGAGGTCCTCGTACCGGGCGGCCCGTTCACCATGGGCACCTCCGACGAGCCGTGGGCGCTCGACAACGAACGACCCGCGCACCGGCGCGAGGTGGCGCCGTTCCACATCGACACCACCCCGGTGACCAACGCCGCCTACCAGGCGTTCATCGAGGACGGCGGCTACGACGAGCCCCGCTGGTGGACCGCCGGGGGCTGGTCCCACATCCGCCGCAACTCCGTCACGGCGCCGCTGTTCTGGCGGCGGGACGGCCGGCAGTGGCTGCGGCGCCGGTTCGGCGTCACCGAGGTCGTACCGCCCGACGAGCCCGTGCTGCACGTGTGCTGGTACGAGGCCGACGCCTACGCCCGCTGGGCAGGACGCCGGCTGCCCACCGAGGCCGAGTGGGAGAAGGCGGCCCGGTACGACCCGGCCCGCGACCGCTCGATGCGCTACCCGTGGGGCGACGCCGACCCCGGTCCCGAGCACGCCAACCTCGGTCAGCGGCATCTGCGCCCGGCGCCGGCCGGGAGCTATCCGGCCGGAGAGTCGCCGCTCGGGGTACGGCAGTTGATCGGTGACGTGTGGGAGTGGACCTCGAGCGACTTCCTGCCCTACCCGGGGTTCAGGGCCTTCCCGTACAAGGAGTACTCGGAGGTGTTCTTCGGGCCCGAGTACAAGGTGCTGCGCGGCGGTTCGTTCGCCGTGGACCCGGTGGCCTGCCGGGGCACGTTCCGCAACTGGGACCACCCGGTCCGGCGGCAGATCTTCTCCGGGTTCCGCACGGCACGCTCGGAGGACGTCTGATGTGCCGTCATGTGGCGTACGTGGGCCCCGAGCAGCCACTGGGCGAGCTGCTCGTGCGGCCGCCGCACGGTCTGTACCGCCAGTCCTGGGCGCCCCGGCGGCAGCGGTACGGCACGGTCAACGCGGACGGCTTCGGGGTGGGCTGGTACGCGCCGGGGGATCCGGTGCCGGCCCGGTACCGCCGGGCCGGGCCGGTCTGGGCGGACCTGTCGTTCGCTGATCTCGCCCGTGTCGTGCGGACCCGGGCGCTCCTCGCGGCCGTACGGGACGCGACCCTGTCGGGTCCCGACGCGGAGGCCGCCGCGGCCCCGTTCGCGGCCGGGACCTGGCTGTTCAGCCACAACGGCGCGGTGCCGGGCTGGCCGGGTTCGCTCGCGCCACTGGTGTCGTCCCTGTCCGCCGGGGAGGTGCTGTCGCTGGAGGCCCGCAACGACTCCGCGTTCGTGTGGGCGCTGGTGCTCGCCCGGCTGCGGGCCGGCGACGACGAGGGCCAGGCGCTCGCCGAGACGGTCCTGGAGGTCGCCGCGGCGGCCCCGGGGGCCCGGCTCAACCTGCTGCTCACCGACGGGGACACCGTCACCGCGACCGCCTGGGGAGACACGCTGTGGTACCTCACCCGGGCCGGTGGCGGCACCGTCGTGGCGTCCGAACCCTACGACGACGATCCGCACTGGCGCGAGGTCCCCGACCGCACCCTGCTCGCGGCGAACCGCACGGATGTCCTGCTGACCCCGCTCAAGGAGCCCGGCGACGTCCCGACGTCCGCCGGCGCACCCGCACTTCCGAGGGAGCCCCTTACGTGAGTCCGTTCCGTCTCACCCGCACCCTGCCCGAGGACACCACCGGCGCCGCCCTGCGCACCGACGTCCGCGAGGGCCTGACGGCCAGCCCCAGGACGCTGCCGCCCAAGTGGTTCTACGACGCCCGGGGCAGCGAGCTGTTCGAGGAGATCACCGGGCTGCCCGAGTACTACCCGACCCGTGCCGAACGCGAGATCCTGCGCGCCCGCGCCGGTGACATCGCCGCGGCGTCCGGTGCCCGCACCCTGGTCGAGCTGGGTTCCGGGTCCTCGGAGAAGACCCGGTATCTGATCGACGCGCTGACCACGCTGCGCACCTACGTCCCCGTCGACGTCAGTGAGAGTGCCCTGGCGGGGGCCGGACGGGCGCTGACCGCCGAGCGGCCGGGGCTGGAGGTGCACGCGCTGATCGCCGACTTCACCGCCCGGCTGGCGCTGCCCGCGACCCCGGGGCCGCGACTGGTGGCGTTCCTCGGCGGCACCATCGGCAATCTGCTGCCCGCCGAGCGTGCCGCGTTCCTCGCCTCCGTCCGCGCCATGCTCGCCCCGGGTGACGCCCTGCTGCTGGGCACGGACCTGGTGAAGGACGAGCGGGTGCTCGTCCGGGCGTACGACGACGCGGCCGGGGTGACGGCCGCGTTCAACAAGAACGTGCTGCGCGTCATCAACCGGGAGCTGGGCGCCGACTTCGATCCGGACGCCTTCGACCACGTGGCGGCGTGGGACGCCCGGCGCGAATGGATCGAGATGCGGCTGCGCTCCCGTGCCGCCCAGACGGTCAAGATCCCCGCCCTGGAACTCGCCGTGGACTTCGCGGCGGGCGAGGAGCTGCGCACCGAGGTGTCCGCGAAGTTCCGGCAGGAGGGGGTACGCGAGGAACTGTCGGCCGCCGGGCTGGACCTCACCCGGTGGTGGACGGACGAGGAGGGGAGATTCGCCCTGTCGCTCAGCGTCGCCCGCTGAGCCGGGCGGCTCCGGGCGCGTCGCGCCGGCGCCTGTCCGGCGGATCAGGTCGGAGCAAGCCGGCGGTGCTCTGAAGCCCAGGTGAGCGAGGGCTGGTGCGTCCGGCTGCGTGGCGGAGGAGGAGACGGGCGTGCCGGCCCTCACGTCTCCGGCATGATCCGCCGGACAGGCCCTCCACCTAGTCGAAGGCCAGGGCCTCAGTGATGCGGCGTGCGGCGCGCCCGGCCTCCGTCGCCGGGTCGGCTCCGGTGAGCACCTTCGTCATGTACTCCTTGATCGGGTTGTCCGCCTCCACCGCGCTCCACTGGGGTGTGCCGGGGGTCGCCCGGCCCTGGGCGGCTCCGGCCGCCATGGCCGCGACCCCCTCCTCCCCCGCCACCGAATCGGCGAGCCCGGCCTTGTTGGGAACGTAGTTCATGGTGCGGGCCAGATCGGTGTTCCACCGGGCACCGGTGAGCGCGGCGACGACCTCGACGGCGGCGTCCTTGGCGTCGGTGTTCGCCGGGACGACGAGATCGGAGCCGCCGGTGAAGACGGCACCGGGCGTGCCGGCGGTCCTGCCGGGGACGGGGAAGTAGCCCAGCTCGTCCTCCAGGTCCGGGTTCTGCTTGAGGACGGCCCGGGCCAGCCCCGGTACGGCCACGATCTGGGCGACGCGGCCCTCGGCGAACACGCCTGCCTGGGGCGGGTGTTCCTCGTCGGAGTCGACCGGTCCGTCGCCGAGCGCCTGGAGCCGACGGTAGAAGTCCATGCCGCGCAGCGCCGCCGGACTGTCGAGCGCGCCGCGCCACACGCCGTTCCGCTCCTTGGCGAGCTCGCCGCCCTCCTCCCAGATGAAGCCGGCGAGCGTGTACCAGTCCTGTCCGGCGAGGTAGATGCCCTGGTTGCCACCGGTGTCGAGCTTCTCGGTGACGGTGAGCCACTCGTCGCGGGTGCTGGGCGGGGCGGTGATGCCGGCCTGCCGGAAGAGGTCCTTGCGGTAGATGACGACGCGGTTGGCCGCGTACCAGGGGATGCCGTACTGCTGCGATCCCCACTGGCCGGGTTCGGCGAGGCCGGGCAGCCAGTCGTCGCGGCCCCAGTCCCGCAGGGACTCCAGGGTGAGGTCGAGCAGTCCCTCGCCCTCCGCGTAGGTGGAGACCTGGGTGTTGCCGACCTCGATGACGTCGGGTCCGTCCGGCTTCCCGGACTCCAGCGCTTTCTGCACCTTCTCGCCGATGCCGGTCCACTCCTGGATGCGGATGTCGAGGTCGAGCCTCGGGTGCTCGCGCTCGAAGTCCTCGGTGAAGCGGTCCAGGAAGTCCTGGGAGGCGCTGTGCTGCATCAGCCACACGGTGACCGTGCGCCGCTGCGTCCCGCTGTCGGGCATCAGACCACAGCCGCTGAGCAGGGATGCGGACACACAGACGAGGGCGAGCAGACGGCGTCTCACGAGGGACCTGTTTCTGTCTGACGGACAGGGCGGGGCCCGACGTGGGGGGCGAGCGGAAGCTCGGGCGGGTGCCCAGCATCTTGGTATGGACCAATGCGTAGGTCAAGGCCGTGGCGCGAAGAGTGCCGACGCCTCGCGCTCCGCCGCGCGGTAGGGCACGGTGGAGTGACGTGCGACACAGGCGGTGCCGCGAGCAGCCGGGCGGCCCGCCGGGGAGAGGAGCAGCAGCATGTCGGACCACATCTACCGGGTCACGGAGATCGTCGGCACCTCGCCCGCAGGCGTCGACGAGGCCGTGCGCAACGGCATCGAGCGCGCCTCGCAGACGCTGCGCAATCTGGACTGGTTCGAGGTGACCCAGGTGCGCGGCCAGCTCGAGGACGGCCGGGTCGCGCACTGGCAGGTGGGGCTGAAGGTCGGCTTCCGCCTGGAGGAGACGGAGTGAGCGAACCCGGTCGGGTTCAGGTCCGCCCCTCACGCTCCTGAGCGTCCTTCAACTCCCCTGACGGTGCCGTCCAGCGGGCCTGGACGACGGTGAAACCGGCTCGCCGGGCGTCCTGACAGACCAGTTCATCGTCGTCGACCAGGACGCGGACCTCCCGGGTGCGGGCGAGGCGGCGCAGGACGGCCAGCTTGGTGTGGCGGGCGGGCCGCCGGTCGGCGTCGCCGCGCATGTGCACGTCCCCCTCGGGGAGCCCTTGGGCGGCGAGCCAGTCCAGCGTGTCGCGCCGGCAGCGCTCGGGCCGCCCGGTGAGGTAGACGATCTCGCACTCGCGGGCACTCTCCCGCACCAGCGCGACGCCCTCGGCGAGCGGCGGATCCTGCGGCGCGGCGGCGAAGAAGGCGTCCCAGTCGCGCGGCCTGCGCTCCAGGAACCGCTGCCGGTGCACGGTGTCGGCGAGGGTGTTGTCGAGGTCGAACACGGCCAGCGGGCGCTCGTTGCGGTCGGTCACACCGTTCACCTTAGACACCGCGGCGTCAGCGACATCACCGGCACCGGAGCACATCCGCCCCGCTGTCGCCGCCGGCCGTCGTCGCGCGCACCGTCGAAGGAGGGGCCCCCAGCCCGGCGTACTCCATGGTGGCGTCGGCATGTTCCTGACCCATGGGGCCCACGGCCCGCATGACGGTCGCCTCGTACCGACACCCAGGGAAGGGACACACTTCCCTCCTTCATACCCCCTAGGGGTATAGTGTGGTCATCGTCGGAGGGCGGTCCGAGGACCTGCGCCTCTCCGCTGCTCCGACACAGACCGACGTATTCCGACCCTGAGGGAGCACCCATGACCACCCAGACGAACTCCGGATCCTGCTGCTCTTCCGACGGCTCCTGCGGTTCCGGCACCGCGACCGACGTCGCCGGCCCCGGCGTCACGACCGTCTTCAAGGTGTCCGGCATGACGTGCGGTCACTGCGAGGGGGCGGTCTCGCAGGAGATATCCGCTCTGGACGGGGTGACCGCCGTCACGGCCGTGGCCGGGACCGGAGAGGTCACCGTCACCTCCGCCGCCCCGCTCGACGAGGATGCCGTGCGGGCGGCCGTCGACGAGGCCGGTTACGAGCTCGTCGGCCGGGCCTGACACACCCGCCCGGCCGGCCGGCCGGGTCAAGGGCCCCGGTCACGGGGCCGGGACAGAGCGACGCGCCGGTGACCGTGCACCGGCGCGTCGCTCTTCGGGGCCGCGGGGGGCGTCTACTTCCGGCCCGCCCCAGGGGCGTCAGGGCCGTGACGGCCGGTCCCCTCGTCCATCTCGGTCTCGGCTTCTATGCGCTCCTTGCGGACCTGACCGCGGACCGTCTCCTCCTCCGACGTCTCCTCCGTGGTCATCCTGACCCGCTCCACCGGGACCGTCTCGGTCGTCACGACAGGACGCTCCTCGTGCAGGGTGACCTCGTGCTCGGCCTCCGAGATCTCCGGGCCCGACATGGCCTCATCACGGTTGGCGTCCGTGATCGGCTCACGCTCCACGCGCACTTCCTCGTGGCGCACGGGCACGGTCTGCTGGACCTCCTCGGTGACCACGTACTTGCGCAGCCTGGCCCGTCCCGTCTCGCGCCGTTCGACGCCGACGTGCATCTCCTCCTCGGAGCGGGTCATCGCGTCGTCACGCGGTCCGGTGCGGGCTTCACCACGAAGGCCCGCGTGTCCGGCCGTACCGGCCTCACCAGCCGTACCGGGCGCGCCGGGCTCCCGGAACGTGTCGTCACGGCGCCCGGCCGCGCCGGCCGCGCCGGCCGTTCCGGCGGCACCCGCGGCGCCGGCCGTACCCGGTCCGGAGGTCAGCCCGCCTTCTTCCTGGTCGGCGAGGACGGAGTCCCAGTTGATGCCGTAGTAGTCGTACAGGCGCTGCTCCTCGTCCACCGACAGGTGGCCGCCCGCGTCGATGTCGACGTGGGGGGCGTTCTTGATCTTGTCCTTGCGGTAGGGGACCTCGAGGTGGTCCTGCACCAGAGCGGCGTCGCGGATCGGTACGAACGACTCGTTGGAGCCGAACATGCCCGTTTTGACGGTCACCCACTCGGGGCGTCCGCTCGCGTCGTCGAGGAAGACGTGCTTCGCGTCGCCGATCTTGTTGCCGTCCCCGTCGTACACGGGGTGATCCAGCAGGGTCGAGATCTCTTCGCGGGTGATCATCTTGCATCACCCTCCCTTCAGGGTCGCTCCCCTCCGGTTCTCCTGCTCGACCCGCCGAAAACAGTATGAAAGCCACAAACAGCACTTAATTTTCCACAGTGCTCACCAGGGTTCACTGCCTCCCATGCCTCGCCACGGCCTCCGGCTGTGCCGCGCGCGCCAGCGCACGGCGGTCCCCGTGGCGCCCCGGCGGGATGGGCGCCCGCACCTCGACCTCCGCGGTGACGCCACGGGTCGTGGCCACCCGCCACAGCGAGGCGATGAGGGTGTCGTCACCGACGAACGCGGCCGCGGTGGCCGCCCCGCCCCGCGGATCGCGGTAGCGGATGCGGACCGGCTGCACCGCGACCCCGGCGTCCAGGGCCGCCTGGAAGACCGCGCGGCGAAAGGTGCCCCGGGCCCGGCCGCACCAGGTGCTGCCCTCCGGGAACGCCGCGACCGCCGCACCGCCGCGCAGGACCCCGGCGAGAGCGGCGACCGTGTCCGGCAGGGCGCGCAGCCGGGCGCGGTCGATGAACAGCACGCCGCCGCACGCGGCGAGCGCCCCCGCCACGGGCCAGCGGCGCACCTCCGACTTGGCCAGCATGTGAGCCGGACGAACCGCGGCGAGCAGCGGTACGTCCAGCCAGGAGATGTGGTTGGCGACGAGCAGCAGTCCGCCGGTGGGCGCGGCGGCGCCGGTGATCCTGACCCGGACCCCGGCGGCCCGCGCGATCCAGCGGCACCAGCGGCGCACCGCACCCGCCGGGATCCACCGCCCGAGCGGCAGCAGCGCGGTCCCGGCGACCAGCAGGAGCCCGACCGCGGCCAGCCGCAGCACGGCCAGCGGTACGGCCGCCGCGGTCGCCGTGGGGTCGACGCAGCCCCGCGGGGTGCAGGGCGCGCCCGGCAGCCAGACGCTCACCGGGCCGGGACGAGGGAGAGGAAGTGACGCAGGTAGCGGGGGTTGATCCGGTTCATCGGCAGCAGCACGTAGAGGTCGGCGACGCCGAACTCCACGTCGTGGGCGGGTTCCCCGCAGACCCAGGCACCGAGGCGGAGGTAGCCGCGTAGCAGGGCGGGCAGGTCGGCGGCGGCGGCCGCAGAGGCCGCGGTGGCCGCTGTGGCCGCTGTGGCCGCCCCCGACGGCCGCCAGGGCAGCAGCGGGCGCACCCGGTACTCCTCGGGCGCGAGGTGCCCGGCCCGCACGCGGTCCCAGGTGGCGGAGGCGAGCGCGCCCCCGTCGGCGAGCGGGACGGAGCAGCAGCCGGCCAGCCAGGCGTGTCCGTGGTCGGTCATGTAGCGGGCGATTCCGGCCCAGATGAGGCCGATGACCGCCCCGTGACGGTGGTCGGGGTGCACGCAGGAGCGGCCGGCCTCGACGAGCGACGGCCGTATCGCGTCGAGCCCCGACAGGTCGAACTCCCCCTCCGCGTACAGCCGTCCGGCGATCCCGGCGCGCTCCGGCGGCAGCAGCCGGTACGTTCCGACGACCTGCCCGCTCGTCTCCTCACGCACAAGCAGGTGGTCGCAGTAGGCGTCGAAGGGGTCGACGTCCAGCCCCGGCTGCGGGCCGGACAGCAGGGCGCCCATCTCCCCCGCGAAGACGTCGTACCGCAGCCGCTGGGCGGCGCGCACGTCCTCCTCGTCGCGGGCCAGGGTGACGGTGTAGCGGGTGGGTGCGGTGGGCTGCGGAGGGTGGTCGACGGTCAGCACGCCGGTCATGGCTCTCTCCTGGTCACGCGCCGGAGCGGGAGGGGGGACACCCCAGTTCTCCCGACCCGGGTTGGCGTGCACGTGACCGGAGCCGGGAGCAGGGGTGTGGAGATGCTGAATGACCGGAGCGGGAAGCGAGACGGGGCCGGAAGGAGCACCTCTCCCGGCCCCGCCCGTCCGCACCTTCCGGCAGACGTTCACTGAAGCGCCCCACAGGGGCGCGGGGAACTGCGCGGCAAGCCACATGCCGCCCGCAGCCGAGCCTCGATCCGCCGCCGCACGGCGCTACCGCTTCGCCGCCTTGCGAGTGGCCCGCAGCCATTCCTTGTTCATTCCCGTGATGGAGGTCAGCGGAATGCCCTTCGGGCAGGCGGTGGCGCACTCTCCGGCCAGGGTGCACCCCCCGAACCCCTCTTCGTCCATCTGCGCCACCATGTCCAGCACCCGGGTCTCGCGTTCGGGCGCCCCCTGCGGCAGCACGTTGAGGTGATTCACCTTCGCGGAGGTGAAGAGCATCGCCGCCCCGTTGGGGCACGCCGCGACACACGCCCCGCATCCGATGCACTCGGCGTGCTCGAACGCCAGGTCCGCGTCCGGCTTCGGCACCGGCGTCGCGTGCGCCTCCGGCGCGGAGCCCGTCGGCGCCGTGATGTAGCCGCCGGCCTGGACGATGCGGTCGAAGGCCGACCGGTCGACCACCAGATCCTTCACGACCGGGAAGGCGGACGCCCGCCACGGTTCGACGTCGATGGTGTCGCCGTCCTCGAAGGACCGCATGTGCAGCTGGCAGGTGGTCGTGCGCTCGGGCCCGTGGGCGTCACCGTTGATGACGAGCGAGCAGGCACCGCAGATGCCCTCGCGGCAGTCGTGGTCGAAGGCGACCGGGTCCTCGCCCTTGAGGATGAGCTCCTCGTTGAGGGTGTCGAGCATCTCCAGGAAGGACATGTCGGGCGAGATGCCGTCCACCTCGTACGTGGACATGGCGCCGTCGGCATCGGCGTTCTTCTGCCGCCAGACGCGCAGGGTGAGCTTCATGCGTAGCTCCGCTGAGTGGGGTGGACGTACTCGAAGACAAGGTCTTCCTTGTGCAGGACGGGAGCCTCGCCGGTGCCGGTGAACTGCCAGGCGGCGGCGTAGGAGAACTCCTCGTCCTTACGGGCGGCCTCGCCGTCCGGGGTCTGGGACTCCTCACGGAAGTGGCCGCCGCAGGACTCGGAGCGGTGCAGTGCGTCGAGGCACATCAGCTCCGCGAGTTCCAGGTAGTCCACGATGCGGTTGGCCTTCTCCAGTGACTGGTTGAACTCCTCACCGGTGCCGGGGACCTTGATGCGCCGCCAGAACTCCTCACGGATCTGCGGGATGCGTTCCAGCGCCTTGCGCAGTCCCGAGTCGGTGCGAGCCATGCCGCAGAACTCCCACATGAGTTCGCCGACCTCGCGGTGGAAGGAGTCGGGGGTGCGGTCGCCGTCGACCGACAGGAGCCGGCCGAGACGGTCCTGGGTCTCGGCCAGCACCTCCCGCACCACCGGATGGTCGTGGGTCACCTCGTCCCGGTGCGGGTTGCGGGCCAGGTAGTCGTTGATGGTGGCCGGGAGCACGAAGTAGCCGTCGGCCAGGCCCTGCATGAGCGCGGAGGCACCGAGCCGGTTGGCACCGTGGTCGGAGAAGTTGGCCTCGCCGATCGCGAACAGGCCCGGGACGGTGGTCTGGAGGTCGTAGTCGACCCACAGGCCGCCCATCGTGTAGTGCACGGCCGGGTAGATCCGCATCGGCACCTGGTACGGATCCTCGTCGGTGATGCGCTGGTACATGTCGAAGAGGTTGCCGTACTTGGCCTCGACGGCCCCCCGGCCCATCCGCCGGATGGCGTCGGCGAAGTCGAGGTAGACGCCCTGGCCGCCGGGGCCCACGCCCCTGCCCTCGTCGCAGACGTTCTTCGCGGCCCGGGAGGCGATGTCGCGCGGGACGAGGTTGCCGAAGGAGGGGTAGACGCGCTCCAGGTAGTAGTCGCGCTCGTCCTCGGGGATCCGGTGAGGCGGTCGGGTGTCGCCCTTGGCCTTCGGTACCCAGATCCGGCCGTCGTTGCGCAGCGACTCGCTCATCAGCGTCAGCTTGGACTGGTGGTCGCCGGTGCGCGGGACGCAGGTCGGGTGGATCTGGGTGAAGCAGGGGTTGGCGAAGTACGCGCCGCGCCGGTGCGCCCGCCAGATCGCGGTGGCGTTGGAGTTCATGGCGTTCGTCGACAGGTAGAAGACGTTGCCGTAACCGCCGGTGGCGAGGACGACGGCGTCCGCGAAGTACGTGTCGATCTTCCCGGTGATCAGGTCCCGGGCGACGATGCCGCGGGCCCGCCCGTCGACGACGACGAGGTCGAGCATCTCGGTGCGCGGGTGCATCTCGACGTTGCCGGCGGCGATCTGGCGCGACAGGGCCTGGTAGGCGCCGAGGAGGAGCTGCTGGCCCGTCTGGCCGCGCGCGTAGAAGGTGCGGGAGACCTGGACGCCGCCGAAGGAACGGGTGTCGAGCAGTCCGCCGTACTCGCGGGCGAAGGGCACGCCCTGGGCCACGCACTGGTCGATGATCTCGACGGAGATCTGTGCGAGGCGGTGGACGTTGGACTCGCGGGAGCGGAAGTCGCCGCCCTTGACGGTGTCGTAGAACAGACGGTGGACGGAGTCGCCGTCGTTGCGGTAGTTCTTCGCCGCGTTGATGCCGCCCTGCGCGGCGATGGAGTGGGCGCGGCGCGGGGAGTCCTGGTAGCAGAACTGGACGACGCGGTAGCCCTGTTCGGCCAGCGTGGCACCGGCGGAGCCGCCGGCGAGGCCGGTGCCGACGACGATGACGGTCTTGCCCCGGCGGTTGGCGGGGTTGACCAGCTTGGCCTCGAAGCGGCGCTTGTCCCAGCGCTCGTGGACCGGGCCCGCGGGGGCCTTGGTGTCGGCGACCGGCTCGCCGGTCGCGTACGCGGTGTAGGAAGTCATGGTCAGCTCACCACTCCGGTCATGACGGCCACGGGGACGGCGAGGAAGCCGGCCGTGAGCAGCAGCGCGAGGGCATTGGCGGTGGTCTTGAGGGCGCGGTCGCGGGCGCGGCTGCCGACGCCGAGGGTCTGGGCGGCGCTCCAGAAGCCGTGCCGGACGTGCAGGCCGACGGCGAGCATCGCGACGATGTAGATGACGTTGCCGTACCAGGTGGAGAAGGTGTCCACGACGTTCTGGTACGGCTTGCCCGTCTCGAAGCCGCCGGAGTGCACGGTGCCGGTGGTCAGGTCGAGGAGGTGCCAGACGATGAACAGGGCGAGGATGACGCCGCCCCAGCGCATGGTCCGTGTGGCGTAACTGGCGCGCGGCTTCTTGTGCACGTACTTGCTGGGGCGCGCCCTGATGTCGCGGCGGCTGAGCTGGTAGGCGGAGACGCCGTGGGCGACCACGGCGACGACGAGGACGACGCGGACGATCCACAGCGTCCACTCCTCGTGCATGAACGGTTCGCCGACCGTGCGCAGCCAGTGGGCGTAGTGGTTGAACTCGCCGGCCCCGAAGAAGATCTTCAGGTTCCCGATCATGTGGACGACCAGGTACAGCAGCATGATGAGGCCGCTGACCGCCATCACCGTCTTCTTGCCGACGGTCGAGTCCCATATGGTGCGTGCCATGGACGGCCGTCGGTCCGTCCGCGTTGCCAGAGCCATACCACCAGACGCTAGGGCCGAAGGGCCCCATCGGTCCAAGACATGGTCCGGCTCGTTTCGATAGGGGCAGCCTATGCTGGGACCATGCAGTTCCAGCAGCTCCAGTACTTCGTGGCCGTCGCCGAGACCCGGCACTTCACCCGGGCCGCGGAACGGGTCCATGTCGCACAGCCGTCGCTGTCACAGCAGATCAAGGCGCTGGAACGGGAGCTGGGGGCGGATCTGTTCCGGCGGGCCCGCGGGAACATCACGCTGACCGACGCGGGCGAGGCACTGCTGCCCCTGGCTCGGCGCATCCTGGCCGACGCGGACACCGCGCGGCACGAGGTGCAGGAGGTGGCGCAGCTGCGCAGCGGGCGGGTGCGGCTGGGGGCGACGCCGAGCCTGTGCACCGGTCTGCTGCCGGACGTGCTGCGCGCGTTCCACGACCGGTATCCGGGCGTGCGGCTGCTGGTCGAGGAGGGCGGCTCGCACGATCTGGTGCGGGAGCTGGCCCGCGGTGCCCTGGATCTCGCCCTGCTCGTCCTGCCGCTGCCGACGCCGTCGCCCGCGCTGACCACGGTGGAGCTGCTGCGGGAGGACCTGGTGGTGGTGTCCTCGCCGGACGTCCCCCGGCCGGGTCGGGGCCGGCGCGCCGTGCGCATCGCCGACTTGGAGGGGGAGCGGCTGGTGATGTTCCGGCACGGTTACGACCTGCGTGAGCTGACCGTGGCCGCGTGCCGGGCGGAGGGGTTCGAGCCGGAGTTCGCGGTGGAGGGTGGCGAGATGGACGCGGTGCTGGGGTTCGTGCGGGCGGGGCTGGGGGTGGCGGTGGTACCGCGGATGGTGGCCGCGCGGTCGGGGCACGGGCTGCGGGTGGCGCCGCTGGCCCGGCCGGGCCTGTACCGGACGATCGCCCTGGCCCACCGCAGTGACGTGGCTCCGCCCCGGGCGGCGCGGGAGTTGCAGCGGATGCTGCTGGAACGCTGACGCGGGTGTGCGCGGGGTGTTCCCGCAGCCCGCCGCCCCTTCCCGTCCCGTCCATGGGGGCTCCGCCCCCATACCCCCGTTCTGCACAGTTCCCCGCGCCCCTCAAGAGGTTGGTGTGCCCTGGTGGTAGTACATGCGCCAGCCCGTGTGGTCGTCCTGCTTGCGCCACAGGGAACTACGGAGGGCTCGGCGCCCGTCGAAGAGTGTCTCGTAGGTGAGATGCACCAGGTTCGGGGCCAGCAGGACGCCGGTGATGTCCGACGGCTCGTAGACGGGGCCGTCCACCGAGCTGCCCGGGTGGTCGTGCAGCTCGGCGATCATCTCCGCGTACGTGTGGCGTCGGCCCGAGGCGCCCACCTCGGTGAACTCCGGATCCAGCAGACGCACCACCTCGGCACGCGAGGACCGCACGGCCGGGTCCATCAACCGCAACTCCCCCTCGACCGCCGCCCTCACCGCATCCGGCTCCCGGTCCGTATCCACCTGACTCTCTCCGTCCGACGTGACTGCGTCTTCCAGGGGCGCGGGCCGGCACATGTGCGGCTCCGCCGCGTGGGCGCGACCAGCCGCAACCGGCCCGCAGCCGCCGTGCGACCCCACGCCGGGCCCATGAGGCGG
>NZ_JFCB01000001.1 GCF_000725125.1 Streptomyces toyocaensis | reverse complement strand
AGCCCGTCGCGTCGACGAGGGCCAGCTCGTGCAGCCGGTCCGGCGGGCCCGGGCGGGCGTAGTACCAGCCCTGGGCCGTGTCACAGCCGAGGAGGCGGAGCTGTTCGGCCTGGGCGCCCGTCTCCACGCCTTCCACCGTGACCGCGAGGTCGAGGCTGTGGGCCAGGGAGACGATCCCCTCGACGATCTTCAGGTCGACGGGGTCGGCCGGGAACTGCTGCATGCCCTGGGTGAAGGAGCGGTCGAGCTTCAGGACGCTCACCGGGAGACGGCGCAGGTTGGTGAGGTTGGAGTAGCCGGTCCCGAAGTCGTCGAGGGCGATGTCGACGCCCATCTCCGCCAGGCGTCGCAGGGGCTTGAGGAGGTCGTCGTCCGCTCCGATCAGCGCCGACTCGGTCACCTCGAGGCACAGTGCGTCGGGAGCCACGCCGGCGCGTTCCAGGATGTCCACGGTGTCCTGGACCAGCCCGGGGTGAGTGAGCTGGCAGGGTGAGAGGTTGACGTTGATGCGCAGTGGACCGACCGCCTCTCCCCCGTTCCGGTCCCGCCACTCGCGGGCCTGGCGCACCGACTGCTCCAGCACCCAGCGGCCCAGCGGAACGATCAGTCCCGTGTGCTCGGCGAGCGGTATGAACCGGTCCGGCGACAGCACGCCGTGCTGCGGGTGCAGCCAGCGCACCAGCGCCTCGGCGCCCCGGACGCTGCCGTCGCCGAGGTGGACCAGCGGCTGGTACTCGATGAAGAACTCGCCCCGGTCCAGGGCCGTGGGCAGCGCCGTGGTGAGCCCGTGCCGGGTGATGGCGCGGGCGTCGGCCTCCGCGTCGGCGAGCTCGAACCGGTTGCCGCCCGCCGACTTGGCCCGGTACATGGTGATGTCGGCGCTGCGCAGCACCTCCGCCGCGCTGCGCTCCCCGGCCGGTCCCTCGACGATGCCGATGCTGCCGCGCACGGTCAGTTCCCGGCCGTCGACGCTGATCGGGGCGAGCAGCGCGTTCATGATGCGGGCCGCGAGCTCGTCGACGGTGCGCTCGGTGTCGGGGCCGGTGATCAGGGCCACGAACTCGTCGCCGCCGAGCCGGGCCACCATCTCGCCGGGCGCGGTGGCGCAGGCCTGGAGCCGGTCGGCGACCTCGACGAGCAGCCGGTCGCCGGCCGCGTGCCCGAGGCTGTCGTTGACGGTCTTGAAGCCGTCCAGGTCGAGGTAGCACAGCCCGAACCGCTGGCCCTCGCCGGCGCCGAGTGCCTTCTCCAGGCGCTCGAAGAAGAAGGTGCGGTTGGGCAGTCCGGTGAGCGCGTCGTGGGTGGCCTCGTAGCGCAGCCGGAGGTTGAGCAGCCGCCGCTCCGTGGTGTCCTCCATGAGGGCGAGCTGGTACTGCGGCTCGCCGTCGGGGTCGCGCAGCAGGGACACCGTCAGATTGGTCCACAGGACCGTTCCGTCCGGGCGGTAGAACGCCTTCTCCAGGTGATAGTGCTCGCGCTCGCCGGTCACCAGTTCGTCGTAGAGCCGCCAGGTCTGCGGGGCGTCGTCGGGGTGGACCCAGTCCTTGACGTTGCGGCCGCGAAGCCCCTGTTCGGAGAGTCCGAACATGCGCCGCAGCGCGCCGTTGACCTGCAGGACGTTGCCCTCGAGGTCGGCGATGCCGATGCCTATCGCCGCGCCCTCGAACACGGCCCGGAACCGGGCCTCGGTGGCGTGCAGCGCCTGCGCCACGACGCCCTGTGCCTCCAGCGCGGCCTGGGCGACGGCCTCCTGCTCGGCCAGCGTCCGCTCGCGCAACGCCTGCGCGAACCCCGCGGCCATGGCGTGCTGGAGCCTGGCGCTGCGTGCCCTGAGGTCCTCGCGGTCGCCGTCCCCGCCGCAGTACAGGACGAGATAGGCGTCCACGCAGTCGAGGGTCCGGCTGAGCGCCTCCGGGTCGGTGCAGTGCGCCTCCACCAGCGCCGCGCCGGCCGTCCTGCCCGCGTCCGCGTCGAAGGACCTGGCCCGCAGTGCCTCGCTGAGCCGGCGGGCCAGCGGCAGCAGACGTTCCTCGAACTCCGGGCGGGTCGACGAGGTGGAGGTCACCGGGAAGACCGCCCGGCTCCAGATCGTCGCGAACCGGCGCAGTCTGTCCTCCGGCCCGTCCGGCTCCGCGCTCACGCCGTACGCCCCACGCCCGCGAAACCGGAGAAGGCGTAGGGATCCTCGTCCTCCGGTGCGGTGTCCGGCCGCCACTGCGGCATCGGCACCAGTCCGGGTTCCACCATGTCGTACCCCTCGAAGAACCGCGCGATCTCTTCGCGCGTGCGCATGATCAGCGGGTTGCGAATGCTCTGGTACACGTCCACCGCCCCCTCGGCCCGCTCCGGCGGCAGCGGAATCCCGTTGTAGGAGGCATGGGTGAGAATGAGCATGCTGCCGGGCGCGAGGCCCTCGCGCAGCTCGGTCACCGCCGCATACGGGTCGTCCGCGTCTTCCACGAAGTGCAGTATGGCAACGAGAAGCAGCGCCACTGGCCGATTCAGGTCGATCAGCCGGAGCACTTCGGGACTGGTCAGGATCTCCCGCGGTTTGCGGAGGTCCGCGGCGAGAATGCCGGCCCGGTCGTTGCCCTGGAGCACCGCCTGGCTGTGCGCCACGGCCACGGGGTCGTGGTCGACGTACATCACACGTGCGTCCGGGTCGGCCGCCTGGGCCGCTTCGTGGACGTTGCCGAACGTCGGGATGCCGGAGCCGATGTCCAGGAACTGGGTGATGCCCTCGGCGACGGCGAAACGCACCGCCCGCCGCATGAACGCCCGGTTCGCCTGCATGATCTTGGGCAGTCCCGGCATGAACTCCATGGCACGGCGGGCCGCTTGCCGGTCGACCTCGAAGTTGTGCGAACCGCCCAGGTAGAAGTCGTACATCCGGGAGACGCTGGGCACCGTGATGTCGATGCTCCGGGGGGCCCAGGCGGGACGCTCCATGTATCTCTCCAAGGCGTAGGCGATCCGGTGTTCGAGCAGAGGCTACTGATCGCCCGCCAACGGAGCGACCCCAACCGGAAATTGACCATCCGTTCCCGGTCACTGCCAGTGGCACGTGCCGCGTCGGCCCGCTCCTGTGCGTGACGGGACGTGCCCGCGGGAATCCGGAGTGTTCCCGGTCGCGTCACGGCACAGCGGTCCGCCCCTCCGCGGGCTGCGGAGGGGCGGACACATGGCCGGCGGCATCCGGAGTGGACGACACCCTGGGGAGGTTGTTACTTCTCCGAAGCGCCGACCGGCTTTCCGTCGGGGCGTACGGCGTACCAGGTGCCGCCGACTCCCTGACCGTTGGTGTCGCCGGGGGCCTTGTCACCGGCGAAGGTGTAGATGGGCCAGCAGTTGATCGTCTGCTGTTCGGCTCCGTCCGGGCGGGTGAAGGTCATGTAGCCCTTCTTCTGGATGCCCTTGGTGTCCTCGAAGTCGACCGGCGACACCACCGGCCACTTCTCCAGACAGGCACCGGTGCAGGCCGACACGGGCTTCGGCCACGCCTCGTCCTTCATGAAGCGGTAGACGGTCATGCCGTTCTCGTCGACGACGATCTCGCCGAGCTTCGGGTCCTGCCGGGTGGACAGCCCGGCACCCTCGGCCACCTGTGCCTTCTTGCCTTCGGGGGTCAGCGCGTACCACTTGCCGCCCACACCCTGCCCCTTGACGTCACCGGCGTTGACGTCCTTGACGTAGCGGTAGGCGGGCCAGCCGCCGACGGTGAGCTGCTTGGTCCCGTCGGCCCGGGTGACCTCGCCGAGCAGGGACTTGTCGATACCCTCGCCGGCCGTGGCGTCGTCGGCGGGCACCGGCGGCCAGGTCTTGGCGCAGTCGTCCTCGCAGTTGGACGTGGGCGGCTCCGCGGTGTCCTGGTCGAAGCGGTACAGGGTCAGTCCGAGGTTGTCGGTCACCAGCTTGCCCAGTTCGGCGTTGGTGGAGACGTTCAGCTCACCCGCGGTGTTGGAGGGACTCGCGGCGGCCTGCCCGTTGCCGGCCTTGTCGCCGCCACTGCCGGCCGTGCCCGCGTTGCCGTAGTCCCCGGCCGCGGCCGTGGCGCCCACGTTCTGGCTGGAGGCGGGCGGTGGGGCGTCCTGACCGCACGCCGTGGTCAGGGCCAGCACCGCCGCGGCGCTCGCCACCAGTGAGGCGGTCCGCCAGGAGGTCTTCATCGTCAACTCCACATCATCGCCAGGGTCCTGCAGCGCCCTGCTGTGCCGCCGCTCGACGATGGGTACGCACGGAAGCACGCGTGGTGTTCAACGGCGGCCCGGATTTCTTTCGTTAACTCCTTCGGGGCAATCCCCCCGCTCCCGCGCGTGACCGGACGGTTCGCGACTCATGATCCCCCTCGTGCACCCACTCGTTCCCACCCGATCCCGCGTCGCCGCAGAGGTTCTGGCCGCGACGGCGCTGGTCTGGGCTCTCGTCGGCGCCCCCGGCGCGGCGGTGGCGGACGCCTGCGCGTACGCCTCCACGGGGCCGGGCGGCACGGAGGCGGTGGCGGTCGCCGGCAGTCTCACCTGGACGGACCCCCCGCCCTGCGTACCTCCTCCCCCGTCCCCGACGCCCACCCCCACGCCGTCCCCGACGCCCCCGCCCACGCCGACCCCGGCACCCCCGCCCACGCCGACCACACCCGCGCCACCGAGGCCCAGCCCTCCCCCGGAGCCACCTCCGCCGCCCCCGCCCGAGGCCCGTCCCGCACCGCCTCCGGCCCGTCCGGCACCGGCTCCCACCCCCTCGCCCCGCCCGCCGTCGCGCCCCGCGCCACCTCAGCCTCCGGCCCCGTCGGTCACGCCCGGGCCGCGGCCGTCCGTGACACCGGTGCACTATCCGCCGTACCGCGCGGCGCCGTCCCGCAAGCCCTCCCGTGGCGCCACCTCGCCGCTCACCTTCGTCCTGCTGATCACCACTCCCGCGGTGGTCGCCGTCGCCGCGCTCCGTCCGCGCTGACGAGCGGCCCGACCCCGACCCCTTCTGGAGGCACCTCTTGCCGGAATGGCTTGTTCTCACCCTCGCCATGCTCGCCGCGTGCGTCGTCGTGGTGGTCATCACCCTGGTTCGGCACCGCAGGGCGGCCGACGACGAGGACCCCAGCGAGACCCCCGACGTCATCGAGTACATGACGATGTGGATCGGTGTGGTGTACGCCATCGTCCTGGGTCTGGCGATCGCCGGCGTGTGGGAGGGGCGCAGCGCGGCCCAGGAGCACGTACGGGCGGAGGCGGTGGCACTGCACGAGGTCACCGAGCGGGTACGCGTCTACCCCGCAGAGGTGCGTGACCGCATCCGGGGCGATGTCAACGCCTATGTCGGACACGTCGTCACCACCGAGTGGCGCACCATGGCCGACGAGGGCCGGGTGACCGGGCGCGGCACCGAACTGCTCGACCGGGTCCGCCGGGACGTCACCGACTACCGGCCGCGGACGGACCACGAGGCACAGGCCTACCAGCCGCTGATGGACCAGGTGGCCGCCGCCGACGAGGCACGCGGCGCACGGGCCGGGGCGACCGGGCAGACCATGCCGGGCGTGGTGTGGTTCGGGCTCGTCTCGGGGGCCGTCATCACCATCGGCATGATCTTCGCGCTGCAGATCCGGCGCACCGGCCGGGAGCTGGTCCTCGCCGGGCTGTTCTCCGCGCTGATCGCGTTCCTGCTCTTCCTCATCTGGGACTTCGACGCCCCCTACAGCCGGGGCCTCGCCGCGTCGGCGGACCCTTTCCTGCGACTCTTCCCGCACATCGGGACCTAGGAGGGTACGGAAGAGCTTCGCCCCGGATCCGGCGGGATCCGGGGCGCGGCCTGTCGGACACGTGCGGAACGGAACCGAGGGGAACAGCGGCTCAGATCCGCTTCTCGGCGCGACGGCGCATCCAGAAGACACCGCCGCCGGCGACCGCCGCGGCCACCAGTGCGCCGCCGATCGCCATGTCGGTCGGGGTGGCCCCGCTGGTGCTGCTGCCGCCGACACCGCCGCGGACACCGCCGATGACGGTGAAGGCGGCCGGGCGGGTCAGGCTCCTGCCGGAGCAGTGGACCGTGATGTCGTAGGAACCGGGCCGGGCGTCCTCGTCGATGGTGGCGGTGCCCTTCGAGGTGTCGTGGGCACCGTGGACGGGCGTCAGATTCGTCCTCGGGAACGCGTTGGAGGTCGCCGTGCCGCCGTTGGGGCAGCCGTCGACCGTGATGGTCAGCTGGCCACCGCGGGCGATGACGCTGGGCAGGGCGACGATGTTGGACGGGTGGGGAACCCGGCCGGAGTCCGCGACGGCCGCCGGGGCGGCGAGCCCGAGGACGGCGACCGCGGCGCCGGCGGCCGCCAGAGCACGTGAGTTACGCATGTGATCCTCCGCGGAAGACGCCCCGGGTCCCGTCCCCGGTCCGATCGGCGAGAAAGCGCCTCCCAGAAAGACCCTCAGTTGCCCTGCGCGGCACCGCATTTCGGGAATGGTCCGTACCGGTGAGGCCCACCCCGTCGGGAAACCGCGCGAGAGGATATCGCCGCAGGTCACGGACCGTCAGAGGATCTTCGTCGACCCGCGCCCCGGATGGCGCACCCCGCCTCCTCCGCACCACCCGTTCGCCGCCGCCCCGTCGCCGGTCGGGCGCGCTCGGCCTAGCGTCTTCTTCATGCGCGAGTGGTACGGCGACGGCCGTGTCGAGAGGGGAAGGCGAATGTCTGCTTTCGAGCCGGACGAAGCCGAATGGGAGGCGCGGCGGAGGAAGCGCGCCCCGTGGGGCGTGATAGCGCTGGTGCTGCTGACCGGCCTCGCGCTCATCCGCAACGGCTCGGGGGAGTTCGACGCGGGCCCGCCGCAGCCGGCCGGTGCGGCCGCCGCCGACAGCAGGACCCCCGGCGGCATCGTGGTGGACGCGGTGCCGCCGCTGCCGTACGCGGTTCCGGAACGGGTGCGGATCCCGTCGATCCAGGTGGACGCGCCGGTCATTCCGGTGGGTCTGGACATGGAGGGCTGGGTGGACGCGCCGCCGCCCGAGGACCCGAACCTGGCGGGCTGGTTCACCGGCGCCGTCTCACCGGGCGAGAAGGGCACGGCGGTCGTCGTCGGCCATGTCGACAACGCGCAGGGACCGGCCGTGTTCTACGGGCTCGGGGCGCTGAAGAAGGGGAACCACGTCGAGGTCGCACGGCAGGACGGGAAGACCGCCGTGTTCGAGATCTACGGCGTCGAGGTCTTCGCGAAGAACGACTTCCCCGGGGACCGGGTCTACGCCTCCAAGGGCGGCGCGGAGCTGCGGGTGATCACCTGCGGCGGCGGTTTCTCCCAGCAGAACGGCTACGACGGGAACGTCGTCGCCTTCGCCCGCCTGGCCGAGGTCCGCTGAGCGGTCCCCGTCCCGGCGGGCGGGAAACCCTCAGAGGTGCTGCCGGCGGGGCACGGTGACGTGGTAGCCGGAGTCCAGCAGTCGGGGCAGGTAGCGGCGCAGGGCCCGCACGCTCTGCGAGCGGTCGCCCCCGGCGTCGTGCGAGAGCACCACGACGCCGGGGGCGGCGCCGTCCTCCACCCGGTCGACGATGGTGGCGGTGCCCGGCGCGGTCCAGTCGAGGGTGTCGACCGTCCAGGCCAGAGGCTCCATGCCCAGGTCGGCGCCGAGCCGGAAGGCGGCGCGGTTCCATGCGCCGTAGGGTGCGCGGAACCACTCGGGACGTTCACCGTAGGTCTTCTCGATGACGTCGCAGGTGCGCTCCATCTCGGTGCGGATCCGGCGGCGGCCGAGGCGGGTGAGCAGGGGGTGGCTCCAGGTGTGATTGCCGACGACGTGGCCCTCGTCGGCCATGCGGGCCACCAGGTCCCGGTTGCCGGTCACCATCTCCCCGCACACGAAGAACATCGCGCGCACCTCGTACCGGGCCAGCGTGTCCAGGATGTGCGGGGTGTAGCGGGGGTCGGGTCCGTCGTCGAAGGTCAGCACCATGGTGCGACCGCGCCCCGACACCCGCAGCAGCGGTTCCCTGCGCACCGGCGTCCTGCCTGTGGTGGTGGGCGGGGGGCCGTAGCCGGTCAGGGGGCTGAGACGGTACTCGGAGGGCTTGAGCGGGCGGCGGGCGGCCTGGGCCCCGGCGGCGGGCGGAGCGGGGGGCGCGGCCCGGTCCCCCGTGCCCGGGGAGAGCACCGCGGCCACCCCTGCCGCGCCCAGGCCGGCGGCGCCGGTGAGCAACGCCCGCCGTCTGGTGAGCAACTGATCCTTCTGCATGACTCATCAGTCGCCACCCGGAGGGGTGGCGCACCCCGGCGACACCGGTGCGGCGGCACGATTTCATCCGTCCGGCGCAGAGCCGGGCGACGGAGCCTGACGGAGCCCGACGGAGGCGGCCCGGGCACGGCTTCCGATAACCTCGCTCACGTGACGGGACAGCAGGCCCACCGGTTCGAACGGGGCACGGACGGCCCGAAGGTGATCGTGACCGGCGTGGACGGCTCCGACTCCTCGCTGCGGGCGGCGGCCTACGCCTCCGGCCTGGCCCGTCGTCAGGGCGCCCTGCTGGCCATCGTGTACGTGCAGCCGGTGTTGGGGGCCGGCGCGGCGCTCGGCGCGCCGGTGGCCGACACGACGGAGGAGATCGCCCAGGACCTGGTGGCGCAGATCAGGGAGGCGATGGAGCGGTTGAGGGGGATCTCCGACCTCCGCTGGGAGTTCCACACCTCCCGCGGTGATCCCTACAACGGCCTGGTGAAGGCGGCGGACGACCTCAAGGCGGACGCGGTGGTGGTGGGGGCCTCCGAGCAGGCGGGCCACCGGCTCATCGGGTCGGTCGCGGTGCGGCTGGTGAAGGCGGGGCGCTGGCCGGTCACGGTGGTGCCTTGAGTCCGCGAAGGGGTGCCCGGCACGCGTGGTGGCTTCCGTCGGCGACGCCGCGGGGGCATCATGATCCGCCGTCAGCCGTTCGCCGATCGTGAAGAGGTGAGGCACGTGGCCGGTCTCCGGGCGGGTGAGGGGGTTCTCCGCCGCAAACCCATCGAGCACATCGAGGCGACGGAGGCCGGTGAGGGCACGCGGCTGGAACGCTCCCTCGGCCTGTGGCAGCTCACCGCGATCGGCGTGGGCGGCATCATCGGCGCCGGCATCTTCACGCTCGCGGGGACGGTCGCCAACGGCACGGCGGGACCCGCGGTGCTGATCTCCTTCCTCGTCGCGGGTGTGGCCAGCGCCGCCGCCGCGCTGTCCTACGCCGAGTTCGCGGGCCTGATCCCGAAGGCGGGCTCGGCCTACACGTACGGGTACGCGGTGCTCGGCGAACTCGCCGGCTGGTTCATCGGCTGGGACCTGCTGCTGGAGTACACGGCGATCGTGGCGGTGGTCGCGATCGGCATCTCCGGCTACTTCAGCTTCCTCGTGGACGAGATGGGCGCCGACCTGCCCGCCTGGATGCTGGGGGCGCCCGGCACCGGCGACGGCCGTCGCGTCGACCTGTTCGCTGTGCTGCTGTGCCTGCTCATCGCCTTCCTGCTGAACCTCGGCATCAAGAACGCGGCCCGGTTCGAGACGGTGGTCGTGGCGCTGAAGGTGCTGGTCGTGCTGCTGGTGATCGCGGTCGGGGTGTTCCACATCGACACCGCCCACTACAACCCGTTCTTCCCGTACGGGGTCGGCGGGGCGTTCACCGGCGCGGCGACGGTGTTCTTCGCGGTGTTCGGCTACGACGCGATGTCGACGGCGGCCGAGGAGTCCAAGGACGCCCAGCGGCACATGCCGAAGGCGATCATCTACTCGCTGATCATCTCGATGGTCCTGTACGTGGCGGCCTGCCTGGTGCTCACGGGCATGCAGGACTACCAGGACATCGACCCGGAGAGCGGCTTCTCCACGGCGTTCAAGTCGGTGGGGCTGGGCGGGCTCGCGGACGTGATCGCGGTGGGCGCCATCATCGGCATCCTCACGGTGATGTTCACCTTCATGCTGGGTGTCACCCGGGTGTGGTTCGCCATGTCGCGGGACGGGCTGCTGCCCCGCTGGTTCGCCAGGACCCACCCGACCCGGCACGTGCCGACCCGGGTCACCTGGATCGTCGGGGTGGCGTCGGCCGCCATCGCCGGGTTCCTGCCGATCGGAGAGGCGGCCGAACTCACCAACATCGGCATCCTGCTGGCGTTCGTGGTGGTGTGCACGGCGGTGATCGTGCTGCGTCACCGGCATCCGGAGCTGCCGCGCACCTTCCGCACCCCGTGGATGCCGGTCGTGCCGGCGCTGGGCGTGGTCTTCTCCGTCTGGCTGATCACGTTCCTGCAGTGGCAGACCTGGGCACGGTTCGCGATCTGGTTCCTGGTCGGCCTGGTGGTCTACTTCGGGTACTCCTACCGGCGTTCGGAGCTGGCTCGGCGCTGACGCCGCACCAGGCGGCTCGGAGTGCGGCGAGGAACCCGGTGACGAGGTCGTTGCAGGCGTCGGGACGTTCGTCGACGTCGTCCGCGCTCCGGTGCGGGCCGGCCGACGAGGGGCGCCCGGTGATCACCGCCGCGGTCGACCGCGAGCACCGGATACCCCGGGCGGTGGGCGGGGGCGGAGGGCGGAAGCGGTGGGCGGGGCCTCACGGACACCGGGGCGACGGCCCGTCGGCGTGTCACCGGGTCCACGCCGACGGCCCTCGACCGTGTGGACGTCGGCTGACGGGCTCCGGGCTACTTCCCCATCACCAGGCCGTCCTGCGCCGCGCCCCGGCTCAGCACGACGTCGCGGATGCGGTCGCGCACCGCGTGCACCTCCGCGCCCTGCTCCAGCGCCCGGTTGAGGTTGACCACACGCCCGGCGTCCACGTCGAACAGCTGCGGGACGAACTCCGCCCGGGTCACCTCCCAGCGGCCCCCGGGGCGGGCCGGCGGGGCGAAGGTGAAGCGGCCCACGGTGGACTGGTTCCCGCGCGGGTCCTGGAGCCCCTCGTGGTTGGTCATCGCGCCGGCGATCTGGTCGCCCATGCCGTAGATCACCCAGGTGCCGTTGACCTTCTCGTACGCCTGCGGCACATGGGCGTGGGTGCCGAGGATCAGGTCGATGTCGGGGCGGCCGCCGGTCTGCGAGGCGGTGAGCGAGCGGGCCAGGCCGGTCTGCTGCCCGTCGGGCGCCTCCTGCCATTCGGTGCCCCAGTGCAGGGAGACCACGACGACGTCGGCTCCGGCCCGCCGGGCGGCCCGCGCGTCGGCGACGATCCGCGCCTCGTCGACGAGGTTGACCGCCCAGGGGCTGTCCGGCGGCAGCGGGATGCCGTTGGTGTCGTAGGTGTAGGCGAGGTGGGTGAGGCGTGCCGCCCCCGCCCGCAGCACGGTCGCCGTGCGGGCCTCCCGCTCGCTGCGCGCCGAGCCCGCGTGGCGCACACCGGCCCGGTCGAGGGCGTCCAGGGTGCGGCGGATACCGGCCACGCCGTCGTCGAGGGAGTGGTTGGAGGCGGTGGAGCAGCCGTCGTAGCCGGTGGCGGCGAGGCCGTGGGCCACCTCGGGCGGGGACCTGAAGAGGGGGTAACCGGTGTAGTCGCCGTCGGCGCCGTAGACGGTCTCCATGTGGCAGAGCGCCACGTCCGCGGGGGCGACGACGGAGCGGATGCCGGAGAGCATCGGCCGGAAGTCGTAGCCGGTGCCCCCGGCGTCGTAACGGGCGCGTTCGATGATCGAGCTGTGGGGCAGTACGTCGCCGGAGGCGACGAGGGTGAAACCGCGGCGCTCCGCGGCGGACGGGGCCGGACGCCCCGGTTCCGGTGGCCGGTGCTCGCGGGCCTGGCAGGCGGCGCCCGCGGCGAGGACGAAGGTCAGGACCAGGGCCACCTGCCGGCTGCGTGCGATCATCACTCACCCCGCTGTAGTCGTATTTATGGATAAACAGGTAAGAAGCACCACCCGTTCCCCGGCTGTTCCGACACGCTCTTTAGGCCGTCCGGCGTGCGCGAACGGCCTCCTCGACCGTTCGTCGAACCGTTCGTCGACGCGATCGACCGTCCGCCGCACGCCCATGTGCGCGCCCTGTCCCCGGGCAGCGCCGTGCGCTGCCATACGGCCATGACGGCCGGAATCACACTCACGAACGGGACGACCGCCGAGCACGAGCTCGCCGCACTGCAGCGCGAGCACGGCAGGCCCCTCTTCGCGCTGCTGCTCCGGCTCTGCGACGGGGACCGGCAGCGCGCGGAGGATCTGGTCCAGGAGACACTGGTGCGTGCCTGGCAGCACCCCGAGGCCCTGCGCGCGGAGGACTTCGACTCCGTGCGGCCCTGGCTGCTCACCGTGGCGCGGCGGCTCGCGATCGACGCCCGGCGGGCCCGTCAGGCCCGCCCGGCCGAGGTCGGCGACGCCGTGCTGGAGAACGCGCGGGTGATCTCCGACCACGCCGAACGGGCCGCGGCGATGCTCGACGTCCGCGAGGCTGTGAAGACACTCACTCCCGAGCACCGTGAAGTCCTGGTGCTCGTGTACTTCCAGGGGGCGAGTGTGGCGGAAGCCGCGGCGGCCCTCGGAATTCCGCCCGGTACCGTGAAGTCCCGCGCGTACTACGCGCTGCGCGCCCTGCGCCGGGTGCTTCCCGGATACGCCTCCGACATGCGGTGAAACCGGCCGTCGAGTCAAACCTCCGTAAAGCGCCTTGCCGATGACCCCGGTTGAGTAATCGGCTGTCCTCATCCGTGTTCCGGACCGGGGGCCCGGGTTCGGGCGACGCGCACGCACCGGAGGAAGGCAGGAAGGGATGCTGCACAGAGGTCCAGAGAGCACGGACGGCACCGGTGACGGTGAACTGACCGTCCCCATGGCCTGGTTGTACGCCGAGTACATCGCCGACGAACTGCTGCGCAGCGGCGATCTCATGCCGCCGACGTCCTTCGAGTTCCGGGCCGGCCGGGACGCGCTGGCGCTGACCGTCTTCCTGTCCGACACCGACGGCGAGCTGTCCGGCATCCGGGTGGTCACCCAGCTGGAGACCTGGCTGTCGCTGACCGCGTACGACCAGCCGTGGCAGGAGTGGGTCCAGGGGCGTCTGGCAGACCTGGCCGCCGACGCCGGCGCCTCCGGCCGGCCGGTGCCGGATCCGGATCTGGAGCTGGCCCGCGAGGCCTGGCGCTGGCTGCGGGAGACGGAACTGCTCGCGCCCGATCTGAACGCGGTGCCGGGCGGCGGCGCGGTGGCGGGTGAGGACGAGGGGCCCAAGGTGTGGACGCCGGCCTGGCAGCTCGGGCTGCCGCTCGGCCACCTCGCCATCCACCTCTTCTAGATTCCGGGAAATCCGACCAATCCGCGGGCCGGAGGGCTCCGAATCCTTTGGTTACGATTCGGCACGCCGCTTGAGTGATTCGGCCGGCTGGTGCGTACCGGTGGGAGCAAGGAGTAACCCCACCCGCACCCAACGGTACGAGGATTCGGCATGAGGTCCCTGGAGAGGCATCGCGACGTCGGCGCCTACGCGCTCGGCGTGCTGGACGAGGCGGAGGCGTTCCGCTTCGAGGACCACCTCATGGAGTGCCCGAGCTGCGCTGTCCAGGTGACCGAATTCGGCCCCGCCGCACGTCAGTTGATGTTGTACCGGAGCGCCACTCCGCGACCGGTGAGCCCGTTGGCCACGCCCGGCCCGAGGATGCTGGACCGCCTGCTGTCACAGGTCGCGGTCCGCAACCGCGCGGGACGCCGCCGGTTGCTGCTGGCGCTGGCCGCCTCGGTGGTGCTCGCGGTGTCCGCGCCCGCGATCGCGGTGATGGCGGAGGACGGCGGCCCGGACCCCGTGAGCATCGCGGCGACCGACGAGCGGTCCGGGGTGTGGGCGGAGGTGACCGCCGAGGACAAGGCCTGGGGCAGCCGGCTGGAGTTGCGGGTCAAGGACGGCGCGGGCCCGCGCGCCTGCCGCCTGGTGGTGGTCGGCCGGGACGGCTCCGAGGAGACGGTGACCAGTTGGAGCGTGCCCCGGCACGACGCCCGCCCCCACATGATGCCGGGCGGCTCCGCCATGCACCCCGAGGAGATCGCCCGCTACGAGGTGCGGACGGCGGACGGCGAGCGCCTGGTGACCCTGGAGCCCCGCTGACCGGTCCGCACCGGTGGCTCATTTCAGCAGACGGGAGAGCCTGCGGTCGGCCAGCGGCCTGCCGCCGGTCTGGCACGTCGGGCAGTACTGCAGCGAGGAGTCGCTGAAGGAGACCTCGCGGACGGTGTCCCCGCACACCGGGCAGGCCTCGCCGGTCCGGCCGTGGACCCGCAGCCCGCTCCTCTTCTCGGCCTTCAGCCGTCCGGCCGCGACCCCTCGGGAGCGTTCCACCGCCTCGGTGAGGGTGGTGCGCAGGGCCTCGTACAGCCGGGTGGTCTCCTCCGGAGTGAGGGAGCCGGCCGGTTTGTAGGGGGACATGCGGGCCGCGTGCAGGATCTCGTCGCTGTAGGCGTTCCCGACGCCCGCGATCAGGCTCTGGTCGCGCAGCGCGCCCTTCAGGCGGCGGCGTTCCCCGGACAGCAGGTCCGCCAGGCGCCGCTCGTCGAAGTCGTCGGCCAGCGGGTCCGGCCCCAGCCGCGCGATGCCCGGGACCTCCCCCGGGTCCGCCACGACGTACACCGCGAGCCGCTTCTGGGTCCCCGCCTCCGTCAGGTCGAAGCCCGCGCCGGTCTCCAGCGCGACACGCAGCGCGAGGGGGCCCTTGCCGGGGCGGGGAGGGCCGCTGGGCAGGCTGTCCTTCCAGTGCAACCAGCCCGCGCGGGCCAGATGGGCGACGACGTACGGTCCGCCGTCCGTCTCCAGGGCGAGGAACTTGCCGTACCGGCGCACGGCGGTGACCTCGCGGCCCTCGACGGCCGTGAGCGGCGGGTCGTAGGTCTTCAGGACGCTGATCGCCACGGGCAGCACCCGGACGATCTCGTGGCCGGTCAGGTGCTCGGTGAGGAAGTCCTTGAGCGCCTCGACCTCGGGGAGTTCCGGCATACGTCAAGGGTGCCACCGGGGACCGGCGCGGTCAGGCCGGGCCGGGCCCCTCGGGCACGACGAACTCGCTCCACACGCACTTGCCGCCACCCCGTGCCTCCACGCCCCACACGTCGGTGAGCATGTCGACCAGGAGCAGGCCCCGCCCGGAGACCCCCGACTCGCCGGCCTCACGGCGGCGCGGCAGGGCGCTGGAGGAGTCCTCGACCTCCACGCGCACCCGCCGGTCCTTGCCAGTGAGGACCCTGAGGGTGACGACCGCGGTGCCCTCGGTGTGCATCAGGACGTTGGTGATCATCTCGTCGGCGACCAGTTCGATCTCGTCGGCCCGGTCCCCCGCGCCCCACGCGCTCGCCGCCTTACGGATCATGCGCCGGGTCTCGGAGAGCGCGCCGGGGTCGCCGGGCGGCACGTGCTGCTTGAGCCGGCCGCCGGAGCGCGGGCTGTCCAGGGCGCGGCGGCGCAGCAGGAGCAGCGCCACGTCGTCGTCGCCGCCGCGCTCCTCGGCGACGACGATGAGCCGGTCGGCGAGGTCGCGCACGTCCTCGGGGCCCACGGCGATCAAGGCGGACAGGGCCCGCATGCCGTCGTCGAGGTCGGCGCCCGGCTGTTCGACGAGGCCGTCGGTGCACAGCAGCAGGGTGTCGCCCGGGTCCAGCTCTATCGTGCCGACCGGGTAGTCGAGTCCGCCGAACTCCGCGGACAGACCGAGCGGCAGTCCGCCGGGCACGGGAACGCGGTGGCAGGAGCCGTCGGTGCGGCGCACCAGCGGGTCGATGTGGCCGGCCCGGACCACCTGCACCACGCCGGTGGACAGGTCGGCCTCGGCGTAGAGGCAGGTCGCCGAGCGGTCGGTGTCCAGCTCGTCGAGGAAGACGGAGGCACGGGCCATCACGGTGGCCGGCGGGTGCCCCTCGGCGGCGTAGGCGCGCAGCACGATGCGCAGCTGGCCCATGACGGCGGCGGCGTGCGTGTCGTGGCCCTGGACGTCGCCGATGACGGCACCGACCCGGCCCCCGGGCAGCGGGATCAGGTCGTACCAGTCGCCGCCGATGTCCCGGCCGAAGGTGCCACCGAGGGAGGCGGCGCGGTAGCGCACGGCGAGATCGGCGCCGGGCACGCTGGGGATGGTGCGCGGCAGCATGGCCTGCTGCAGGCTCTGCGCGAGGTCCATCTCCTGCTCGTAGAACATCGCGCGTTGCAGGCTCTGCGCGATGCTGCTGCCCAGGGCGACCAGGATGTTGCGCTCCTCGGCGGAGAAGCCGTGCCGGTCGCTGTAGAGCAGGCCCATCGCGCCGATCGGGCGGGCCTGGACGATGAGCGGCAGATAGGCGGCCGAGGTGATGTTCAGACCGGTGATGCCCTGCCAGAGCTTCGGGTAGCGCTCGGCGAACTCCTCCGGCGACTCGATGAAGCACGGGCCGAGGGTCCGCACCACCTCGCTCATCGGGTAGGGCTCGTCTATCCGGGTGATGCGGGTGCCCTCGACGAAACTGCCGTCGGGGCCCTCGGCGATGAGCCGGATGCGGCCCGCCTCGACCAGTCCCATGACGAGGCTGGTCGCGCCCAGATGAGTGAGCCCGTGGGTGTCCTTGAGGGCGTCGATGACCTCGCGCACGGTGCGGGCGTGGGCGAGGGCGGCGGTGGTGAGCTGGACGATGTTGGTCTGCCGACGCCGCGCGTCCTCCTGTTCCGCCTGCGCGCGTCGCGCCTCGGTGTCGCTCAGTTCCTGGGTGGCGTCCCGGACGATGCCGATGATGCGGCGCGGCCGGCCCGTCTCGTCCCGCCGGATGTAGCCCTGGGTGTGGGTCCAGCGCAGCCCGCCGTCGCGGCGGCGGACGCGGAAGTAGGCGCCGTAGTTCTCGCTGCCGTTCTTCAGCGCCTGCGAGACCGCCGAGTCCAGCCGCCGGGCCTCCCCGGGCGGCACCCGTGCCGACAGGGTCTCGGGCCGGTCGTCGTACTCGTCCGGGCGCACGTCGAAGATCTCGTGCGCCCGGGCGTCCATCTGCATGGCCCCGGAGTCCAGGTCCCAGTCGAAGCTGCCCATGCGGTTGAGCACCAGGATCGGATCCGGGTGGTCCGGCCAGTCGTCCGGGAGTGACAGGGGGCTCGCTCCCCGATCAGACATGGGCCCACCTTGCCAGGATTCACGCGATTCTTCGACCGCTGGACGCGTTCTGCCCGCATCTCTCACATGGGTTGCTCGTGCCACCTGATGGTATACGGAGAGTCATACGGATTCGGGCGTGACGGCGGAGGGAGCGCGCGGCCGTGGAGTGGTTCACCGCATCCGACTACTGGCTCGGCCGGCTGGTCTTCCAGCGGGCGCTGGCCGGGCTGTACCTGGTCGCGTTCCTGAACGCCGCGCTGCAGTTCCGTGCGCTGATCGGGGAGCGCGGCATGCTGCCGGTGCCGCGTTTCGTGGAGCGGGTGCCGTTCCGGAGGTCGCCGAGCCTGTTCCAGCTGCACTACTCGGACCGGTTCTTCGCGGGGTGCGTCTGGGCGGGGTGCGCGGTGTCGGCGGCTCTGCTCGCGGGGCTCGACTCGCTGCTTCCGCTGTGGGGCGGGATGCTGCTGTGGGTGGTGCCGTGGGCGCTGTACCTGTCGGTCGTCAACGTCGGGCAGACCTGGTACTCGTTCGGCTGGGAGTCGCTGCTGCTCGAGGTCGGCTTCCTCGCCGTGTTCCTCGGCAACGACGAGGTGGCGCCGCCGGTCGTGGTGCTGTTCCTGCTGCGGTGGGTGCTGTTCCGGGTGGAGTTCGGCGCGGGACTGATCAAGATGCGCGGCGACGCCTGCTGGCGGAAGCTGACCTGTCTGGACCACCACCACGAGACGCAGCCGATGCCGGGGCCGCTGAGCTGGTTCTTCCACCACCTGCCGAAGCCGCTGCACCGGGTCGAGGTGGCGGCGAACCATGTCACCCAGCTGGTGGTGCCGTTCCTGCTGTTCGCCCCGCAGCCGGTGGCCTCGGCCGCCGCCGCCCTGATGATCGTGACCCAGCTGTGGCTGGTGCTGTCGGGCAACTTCGCCTGGCTGAACTGGATCACGATCGTGCTGGCCCTGCCGGTGATCGCCTTCCCCGCCGATCCGCCCGCGGTGCCCGGCGCGCCGCTGTGGTACGTGGTGGTCGTGTCGGCGGTGTCCGCCGTGCTGCTCGGCCTCAGCCACCGGCCCGTCCGCAACATGGTCTCCCGCCGCCAGGTGATGAACCGCTCCTTCGACCCGCTGCACCTGGTCAACACCTACGGCGCGTTCGGCAGCGTCAGCCGCATCCGCTACGAGGTGGTCGTGGAGGGCACGGCGGACGAGGTGCCCCGGGAGGACTCCGACTGGCGGGAGTACGAGTTCAAGGGCAAGCCCGGCGACCCACGGCGCTGGCCGCGCCAGTTCGCGCCGTACCATCTGCGGCTCGACTGGCTGATGTGGTTCGCCGCGCTGTCGCCCGCGTACGCCGGCCCGTGGTTCGGGGCGCTGGTGGAGCGCCTCCTGGAGAACGACCGGGACACTCTGGGACTGCTGCGCCGCTCCCCGTTCCCCGCGGACGCGCCGCCCCGCCACATCCGCGCCCGTCTCTTCCGCTACCGGTACACGACATGGCGGGAGCTGCGGGAGACCGGCGCGTGCTGGGAGCGGACCTACGTGCGGGAGTTCCTGCCGCCGACCCGGCTGACGGGGGCGGCTCCCGGGCCGTAGCCACGGCTGGTCCCGGACAGCTGCCCGTGTTCGGCGCGGCCTCCGGTGAGGCGGGGCAGGGTCCGCCGTCGGGGTGCACCCCGGCCAGTCAGATCCGAGGATCAGCCGTCCGGCCCCGAAGGCGTCCGGCGCGGCTCCGGCGTCCGGCCTCGGGGCGTCGACGGTCCAGCACGCCGGGTCGGCCTCGGTGACCGGTCCCGGGAGCTTGTGCAGGGTGTCGGGCAGGACGGCCAGGCGCGGAGGCCCCACGCCGAGGGTTCGAGGGCGCCGGAGGCGGCGGGCGGCGTGCCCTGGTGGTCCAGGACGAAGGTGAGCCCGCCCTGCACCCCGGCCGCGGTCGCGCGGGCGGGCGGGCAGTTGACGCGGCGACACGACGAGGTCGTACACGAGGCCCGCGTCGGCCACGGTGGGCGCGCGGGTCAGCGCGCCGCGCCGCGGCCGTCCGGTGCGCCGCCGCGGCCGTCCGGGTCACCGGCCCGTGTCCGCGCCTGGGCCTCGATGCGGCGCTTGGCGTCCTCCCAGTCGACCGGCAGCCGTTCGACCGGCACCTCCCAGAAGGTGAACGTCGAGTCGCGCATCGTCTCCCGCAGGCCGGTCATGACGCTCTTGTGCGGTTCGGTGCGGGCGTAGGCGTACAGCGCCTCCCGGCTCTCCCACGCGGACAGGGTGTGGAAGACCCTGCCGAAGGGCTTGGCCTCCAGGGAGGCGCCCAGCGCTCCGGGTGCCCTGCGCACCTGGGCCCAGGCGGAGAGCGACTTCAGGAAGAACCGGGGGACGTCCTTCAGTGACCGCACCTCGAAACGGGAGGCCATGACGAAGGCACGGGTGCCGGGGCGTGCCGGATTCGGCGTGACCCAGGGAAGAACAGGCACGATAGTCTCGCCTCCACAGTTGGTGAGTGACGCTATCCAGATTAGACAGTGCCGCTACCCAATTGCCAGAGGGAGAGCGGAGAAGCATGTGAGAATCTCGGAACTCAGCCGTCGCAGCGGGGTGCCGAACGCGACGATCAAGTACTACCTGCGGGAGGGACTGCTGCCGCCCGGCCGGGCCACCGCGGCGACTCAGGCCGAGTACGACGAGACCCATCTCAGGAGGCTGCGGCTGATCCGCGCGCTGGTCGGCGTGCGCGGTCTGTCCGTGGCGTCGGCCAAGCAGGTCCTGGAGGCCATGACCGAGCACCGGACCGACCCGCACGAGGTGCTGGGGATCGCTTTCGGTATCCGGCCGTCCGGCTCCGGCGACCCGGGCGCGGCCGAGGACGACGGCACCGACGGGACGAACCCCGAGGCCGCCGCCCTGGTCGAGGCGATGGGCTGGTCGGTCTCCGAGCACAACCCCGCACGGCAGATCATCGACCGGACACTTCGGACCCTGCGCTCCCTGGACGTCGCCTACGACTGGCAGGCACTCCTCCCCTACGCCGAACTGGCGGAGCGGACGGCCCGCTACGACCTGGACCGGATCGAGTCGATCACGGACCCGCTGGAGAAGGCCGAGCGGGCGGTGCTCCTGACCTTCCTGCTGGAACCGGCGCTGATGGCCCTGCGCCGGCTGGCGCAGGAGAACGAGTCGACGGCACGGCACGGCGGGCGCGCGCACCCCTAGGACCGGTTCTCCGCGGATCTTGCCGTGAGCGGACCGGGGGGCCCAGGGTCGGCCGGGTGACTGCCGGGTCGGCCGTAGGCCATACACGTAAGGCGTTCCCGGCCTCGATGTGAGGCCGGTGCGGGGCGCGTCCAGCCATGTCCGAAGCACAGCACATCGAGCTGAACCACACCGCCGTCTACGCCAGCGACCGCCACACCTCCGCCGGGTTCCTCGCCGGCATACTCGGACTGGAGGTCGGGGCGCCGTTCGGCCCCTTCCTCCCGGTGGACCTGGGCAACGGTGTGACCCTTGACTACTACGAGAAGCGGGACGAGCCGATCCAGGCCCAGCACTACGCGTTCCTGGTGCGGGAGGAGCGGTTCGACACCATGATCGCGCGCCTGGAGGCCGCCGGGGTCACCTACTACGCGGACCCCGGCCACAGGCAGCCCGGCCGGGTCAACGACCTCTTCGGCGGACGCGGCGCCTACTTCGACGACCCGGACGGCCACAGCATGGAGATCATGACCCGGCCGTACGCCCTGCCCTGAGACCGGACGGATCCGTCACAGTGCCCGGTACATGATGTGCAGCCCGACCGGACCGTGCCGCGGGTGGTCGAACGCATGGGGCACCGTCCCGAGGATCGTGAAGCCGAGTGACGTCCACAGCCGGACCGCCGGGTTGGTCTCGACGACCGCGTTGAACACCATGCCCCGGTAGCCGGCGTCCCGCGCCTCGGACAGGACGTGCTCGGCGAGCAGGCGTCCGACGCCCCGGCCGGCCCGGTCGGGGTCGACCATGAAACCGGCGTTGGCGATCCGGGCGGCGGGGCCGCCGTAGTTGGGGGTGACGTAGGCCGAGGCGACTACGGCGCCCGTGTCGTCCTCGGCGACGTACACCTGTTTCGCCGGACTCATCCACAGAGCCCGGGCCGCCTCCTCGGAGGTGCCAGGGTCCCAGGCGTAGGTCTCGCCGGCGGCGACGATGCGGTGCCAGAACGGCCAGACGCGCGGCCAGTCGTCGGCGGTCGCTTTCCTGATCAGCACGGTCGCGGGACCCGCACACACACGGGCCGGCCGGACGCGGCCGGCGTCAGTCGACGCCGGGCAGGATGTGCGGCTCGGCCAGGTCGTCCTCGTAGCCCGCCAGACGGATCGGGGCCGAACGGGCCCACACGTCGAGGAAGCCGATTTCCCCGGGCCGGCGTCCGGGACGCTCCGTGCGTTCCTCGGGGCGCTGTTCGCATGTCGTCTTCTCCGGTGTCACCGCGCACTCCTTATGTGTCGGTCACCCTCGGGACGTACTGCGTCGGCCCTGCGCCTGGCGCCTGACGTCCGCTCGGGTCTGAGTCGAAAGCCGTTCGGACGCGGTGGCGCCGGTGATTCGGGGGAGAGCAGGCCGTGGTGAACCGGCTGGTCCCAGACGGACCGTGGGTGCGGGTAGGACCCTGACTGCTGTCCGTCCGCATCAGAGTAACCAAATGAGCGACCCCCCGCTCGATGGGGCTCCAAACTGTCGGTAACAATCACGCGACAGGCTGCACTCCATACACCTCCATATGACGCTATTTCGCCACTCAGGCGGCATCTTCCCTCACTCATTCGGACTACTCGGGCATCGACGCATGCGAGGAGGTCGCATGGCCGCGGCGCAGTTCAGGTCCCGTTGACCCGCCCGCAAGCTCGCCATGGTCAGCTGCCGCACCGCAACGGCTGTCTCCCGGGACGACCCGCGCATGGAACTGCGCACCGTCGAGGAGCTGATGGACCTGCTGGAGCTGTTGGCGGAGCGCCACGCACGCTGCGTTCCGTCCGCGTAGTAGGTGAGCGCGGGATCGGACATGGTTCGCGGGGCGGGTCACGTCCGATGTCAGGGGGCGCGGGACCGTGGTTCCCGGTCGGCACATGGCGTTGCCGACCACCCCCGCCGTTCGTCATCGTCATCGTCCGAGCAGGGCCCGGGCAATCGCGTCGGAGATCGGCTGGGCCGTGTGGTCCTCGTAGAAGCTGTACGCGGGGCTGGGGTTGACCTCTAAGCAGTAGAACTCGCCGTCGTCCGTGAGGACGAGGTCGATGCCGGCGAGGGCGAGGCCGAGCCCGGTGGCGAGGTCGGCGCAGCGGAGCGCCAGTTCGCGGGGCGGGGTCCACGGCGTGAGGTCGGCGCGGCCGCCGAACCGGCCGGCGTAGCGGTAGTCCACCTGGTCGGTAGCAATGCGGGTGGCGACGACCTCGCCCGCGACGACGTGCACGCGGATGTTCACGCCGGTGACGTAGCGCTGGAACTGGACTGGGCACGAGCGGATCCGCGGGAGCCGGGCGGTGGCCTCGTCGTCGAGCAGCCGCACGATCGAGCGCACCGAGCTGATCGACTTGTAGACGACCCGCCCGTGCCGGTCTCGGAAGGCGAGGGCGCGGTCCGGGTCGTCGGTGACGAGGGTCTCGGGGACGCGGAACCCGGCACGGCGGATCAACTGGGCCTGGTAGGGCTTGGAGCGGTTGGTCGCCGTCGCGGAGGCGCGGTTCATCACGCGTCCCGGGGCGATCTCGATCCAGGTGGCGAGGGCCTGGTGCCAGGCCTGGCAGTGCCGCAGCGTCTCCCCGTCCGCGCCGCGCGTCCCGGGAAGCAGCCGCCAGTCCATGAGCCGGGTGTAGATGCCGGTGACGTCGGAACAGCTGACGGTCCGGCCGTTGCAGCGCAGGTGCCCGCTCACGTCCGTGCCGTCCACACGGATGTCGATCGGGCTGTCCGCGAAGCGTCGCTGGTGCAGCACGGCGTACGGCAGGCCTCGGCGTCGCAGGGCGTCGGTGACGAGGGCGATCGGCCGCTCGCTGGCAATGCCGCAGACGACGATCACCGTGACCTCGCGGGTAGCCGGGCCAGGTACGCGTAGAGGCCGTCGAGCACCGGGGCGCCCGCGATCCGCAGGTCGGGCAGGAGCGTGGCCCCCGCGAATCGCGCGCCGTGCCGGGCGTGCGCGTCGGGCTCCAGATGGATGCCCAGGAGGTCAGCTCCCGCGCTGCGGGCGAGGCGGATGCAGGCCGGGGAGAGGTCGCCGAGCGCGTCGCCGCCGTGGACGCGGTAGACCTCGTCGCCGAGGACGACCAGGGTACGGGTGGACGGCGGCCGGTCCGTGGGCGGATCGTCCGGGGTGTCGGTGAGTCTCAGCGGCGACACCGCCAGACCCGCGGCGGCGGCGAGCAGCGTCCACTCGGCGGGAGAGCGCAGGGTGCCGGAAAGGCCGAGGGGGCTGGGGCGGTTGACCGTCACGGGGGCGAGGCACTGGAGCCAGCTGAGGACGAGCGCGTCCCATTCCGCCATGGCGTAGACGGTATCGGCATAGGAGGCGAAGCGGAGATGGTGAAGGGGGGCGAAGGTGAGCCGGTTGACCACGCCGTGGACGTCGTCGCTCGCGAGGCCGCGCCCGTCGGGCAGGGTGAGCTCGAAGTCGGCCCGATCGCCCTCGACGGCAGCGCCGCTGGACGGGTCCGGTGCGGTTCGGTCCCGCCCCTGGCCTCGTTCCTCCTCGATCCGGTGCGCGGACCGTTCGGTGCGGGTCAGCGTCCCGGCGTCGACGACCTCCAGCGGGTCGAGCCCCCGTTCGCGCAGTCCCGCCGCGGCCCAGTGGGCCGCCCGGTCCTCCGCGTCGCACAGCACCAGCCACATGACGACCGCCGCCGCGCTACGGCGCCGGGTCCTCGTGGACGAGGGCGCTCGTCGACAGGTCGGGACGCAGTTCCCGGGGGATGAAGTGCACGTGCGGGGAGGCGGCACCGGCCCAGGCGACGACGGGTGAGAGGGGTGTGGGGAAGAGGTCCCCGACCATCATCAGCTCGTGCGGCGTGTCCTTCTGCTCTTTGTCCTTCACATCCTTGCCCTCCTTCTCCTTGCCCTCCTTCTCCTTCTCCTTCTCCTTGCCGAACTTCTCGGAGACGCTGAGGTGGAGCGTCCGCTGCTCTTCGTCGCGCGTGTTGGCCTCCAGGGTGAAGTCGGTGGAGTGTCCGGCGTCGAAGGGGATGCCCCCGACGGGAGGAACGTGGATGGTGAGGTGGCCGCAGCCGTTGACCGGGACGGTCGGTGTCACCTCGTCGAGGACGAAGCCGTCGCCCAGGTCGGTGCCTGCCGGGGTGTCGATGGTCAGGTCCCCCGTACCGACGTTGGCCACGTTCACCACGATGTCGTCGGAGGCTCCCGGGAGGGCTACTCGGCTGTGGGACCGCTCCATCAGAATCCGGGGTTGACGGGTGTCCTCGTCGAGGTCCGAGACGACCCAGACGAAGAGGAGTTCCACCGGCGCCTTGTTCGTGATCCGCATCTCCCAGGGCATGTCGGATGGTTTGGTGATATCCACTCTGATCAGGATCACGCCCCGGGGCTCAGGGAGCCAGGATGCCGTGGCGACCGGCGTCAGGGAGGTGTCATTGATCGTGACGGTGTCCGGTTCGCGTGGCACCGGAACGAAATCGCCCTCTCCCGCGCGCAGTTCGATGACCACGGCCGATTCCCCGGGAGGCGCGCACTTCGTCCCCGCCTTGATGAGGCGAAGGAACACGCTCGTCAGCTGGGCACCCACCACGAAGGCCACCGGGGTGCTGGGTGGCGATCCCACGGCGAGTCGCAGCGGCTCCTCCTCGGGATACATCTGGAAGACGGGGTCGGCCATGGTCACCACACTCCAAGGGGGACGATGTCGGCGTAGACCAGCCGCCCCGGACCTTCCACGGCGGAGCCCGTCTCGTTCGTGGCGGGCGGATGCGTCTCGTACTCCTGGACGACGATGCGCTGGGGGCGGTCCCCGGTGGCGGGGAGGTCGAGGTCGCGGCCCTGACCGAGGGAGCCGGTGGTCCGGAAGACGGTGCTCCAGCCCGCGCCGCTGTCCGCGGCTGGGTCGGACTTGACCTGGAGTTCGGTGCGCACGAGGTTCGACCGGGGGCCGGAAGGGCCGAGTCCGTCGACGAGCACGGTGGCCCGTCCCGTCGTGCGGGTGACGAGGAGGCGGCGATGGGGCGGGAGCTGGACGGGCTCCGTCGGCACCGAGGGGGACAGGGTGGGCACGCCGTCGACGGTGTGGTCCTGGTAGCGGGCCAGGGCCAGCCGGACGAAGGGGAAATAGGAGGCGGTGACGAGCGGGGAGAGGTCGATGTCGGCGTACCAGCGGTCGGCCGTCTCGTCGAAGCGGACGGGGTACGCGATCACGTCGAGCGCGCGTTCCAGTTCCGGCAGCTCCGCCCGGTCGCCGCGCGGGGCGACGACGTCGCTCTGGCTGAGGACGGGGGGCGGGGCGCCGGTGGTCCAGATCGGGTCGCGGCCCGCGACGCTGACGTACCGCAGCACGTCGGCGGGGGCGGAGGGGCTGGGCCAGGTGAGGACGGCGAGGCGTTCGCCGTCCCCAGACACGTACCAGGGCCGTTCGAGCAGGACGCGCAGGCCGCCTCCGTACCGCCACCGGGTGAGTGACTTCTGGCCGTCGTGCGAACGGGTCCAGCGAAACGTCGGCACGGTGTGGAGGACCTTGGGCGCGGGCGGTCGGGCGGAGCTCGGCACGTCCGTGACCTCCAGGACGCCCTCGCTCAGGCAGGCCTGGGGGTCGCCGGCGGTGGCGCGGGGGAAGCAGTCCTGGAAGCGGGAAACGGCGGTGGCGCGGTACGTGACGTGCCGGCGGCGGGTGTCGCCGAACTCCTGGCGGATCGTGGGGAACGCCTCGTGCTGAGGGGCGCGCTGGACGTCGTACGAGCCGAGGATGGCGGTCCGCCGGCGCTCGGCGGGCTTCTGGGGCGGGATGTCCTCGTGGTCGGTCCACTCGGCGCGCAGGTCGAGGCGGCCGGTGCTGGCGATGTGGAGGCGCAGGTCGTCGGTGCGCAGGACGGCGCTGGTCTCTCCGGTGGTCCGGCGGGCGGCGAGCAGGCCGGAGGGGATCGCCAGGGGCCGCTGCACGGCGTGGACGAGCCTGACGGTGCGCGGCGGTGTGACGAGGCGGTTGCGGCCCTCGGTGATGGGCTTGAACGCGGTGGGGTCGGTGGCGTCGATGCCCAGCCAGGTGACGATGCCGAACAGCTGGACGCTGCGGGTGCCGGGGCAGGAGGGGATGTCGAACGTGACCTCTTCGGCGGGGCCGAGCGCGACGGTGAACGTGCGCTGGTCCGGGGAGCGGGTCAGGGTGCAGCCGCCGGGGCCGCCGACGAGGCGGAGCGAGATCGGCGCGTACGCCGGCCAGGTGCCCTGCCACAGGCCGGTCCTTTTGTCACCCACGACTGTTCCGTACTTTCCGGAGTCGGGGTCGATGGGCCTGCGGCGCGGGTTCAGGGCGAGGTGCGTGGTGGCCGGGTCCGGGAGCCACGGCAGGGTGACGCCGGTCTCGGGGAGGAAGACGTACGGGGCGGGGACGGTGGAGCCGGTCTCCGTTCCCACGACGACCGCGCCGGCGATGTCGGAGACGTCCCGGTCGGCTCGTTTGGCGACCTCGAAGAGTTCCTTCACCTTCGCGGTGGGTACGTCGGGGCCGAGGGCGGCGTCGAAGGTGCGTTCGTGCTGGAGGGCCAGTTCGAGGGAGCACGGGGGGGCGAGGAGGTGGCGGAGGTCGAAGGCACGGTGGCCGTGGGCGGCCGCGTACGCCTCCACCGTCGTGTCGCGGTCGCTGCGGATGACCATCAGGTCCAGGGTCTCGCCGTCGGCCAGTTCGCGGGTGGGGACGAGTTCCGGGGGCGGCAGAGGCTCGAAGCGGTGGTACCGGAAGACGTTCGTCCGTTCCTCTTCGAGCCCGGTCTCGTCGGGGCGCAGTCCGCCCCCGGCGAGGTCGGCGATCCGTACGCGGAGGCGGTAGTCGCGGCCGAAGCGCAGGCGGGGCAGCGATCCCGGGTCGGTTTCGACGACCGCGTCGAAGGGGGGCGGGTCCGCCGCCGCCGACATCGTGTCCCCCGTGTCGACGATCCGCTCGGGTCGCTCCACGACCGGGCTCCAGCCGTCGAAGCGCATGACGATCTGGTGGAGGTACAGGGCGTCCTGGTCGCCTGCTCCGGTCGTCGCCGCTTCCGGGCGCAGAAATCCTTCCTCGAGGAGGCTGGCGGGGCCGCCGCCGGTGGCGTCCTGTCCGATCGTCACGTCGCCGATCTTGTAACGGACGCGCCTGCGGCACAGGGGGTACCACTGCTTCCTCGCCACGTCGAAGACGTCCACGCGGTAGCCGCCGAGCAGCGCGTCCGCCGTCACCGGCTGGGAGGTGAGGCCTGCGGCCGTGGCTCGCTGGGCGGCCCGCTCGAGCTGCCTGCGGTGCTCCTGTACGCGGTCCCGCTCGACGAGGGCGAAGCCCATCGACCGCAGGGCGGGCAGCGCGCCGACGCCGGCCCCGTTCTGCGAGGCCGCGCGGGCGCGGTCGGATTCGGCGACGCCGACCAGGCGCAGGGCGGCGCCGTCGACGTCGAAGGGCATCACCTCGTACCGGGCTCCGGCGTCCCCGCCGGAGGACGCCACGCCGGTTCCGGCCAGGGGCAGCATGCCGCGCTTGAGTTCGGTCGCCGCCCCTCCCGGCAGTGACGCGGCGACGAAGCGCTTCCCCTCCAGGAGGTAGGCGGTCTTCGGGGACAGGTCGTCCTGGGTGGCGTGGGACCACCCGGACGGTGCGGAGCCGTCGGGGTTCGGCCAGTGCGGGACGACGCGCAGCTCCTTCGCTCCGCCGGCCGCGGTCAGCGAGGCCGGTTCCACGGCCAGGTCGATCAGCAGTCCGAGCGCGCGGAGGAGCAGCGGGTGGTCGGCGAGGCGGGCGACGGTCTCGTGGAACTCGTGCACGGGTACGGCGGTGGGCGGCGGAAGCGCCGTGAACGCATCGTGGTCGCGCCGGTAGAAGGCGTACGCCTCAGTGAGCGCCGACCGGGGTGCGGACGGGTCCTGCTCCGCCGTGCCGTCCAGGGGTGCGAGCCGCGACTGCCACATCGCGCTCACCCGGCTCAGCGCCGCCCGCAGCTCGGGGTCGGTCTCGGGGGCCTCGCCGTCGTGGTCGAGGTGGACGCGGGCCGTGGCCGTGTACGCCTGGCGGACCTCGGCGGCGGCCTCTGCGGCCGGGAACTCTCGGACGTCCCGTTCGGCGTAGGAGGTCGTCCGGTACGGGACCACCGGCGAGGCACCGGTGAACAGGGCCTTCCAGGCGGAGAGTTGGCGGGCGGTGGTGAAGCGGACCTCTTTCTGCTCGATGGTGAGGTGAGGGACCTGGTGGGCGGTGACGGGCTGCGTCCCCCGGTAGACGTCGAACCGGAGGGCGGCGAGCCGTTCGGGCCAGGTCTGCATGCCGAAGTCCGACAGCTTCCGCTCTTCCGGGGGGCCGATCAGCCGGGGGGTGAGGAGGACGGACAGCAAGGCCATCGGGGTGGAGTGTCCCGGGACGAGGGCGACCCGCCCGGCCGGGACCGTGGTCCAGACGAACTGTCGCCGCAGGCCGGTGGTTGCCATGGCTCACTCCTTCGCGAAGGCCCTGCAGTACGTCTGCCACGGGAACGAGGAGCCCTGGGGACCGAGCGCGGCCTCGACGGCGGAAGTCGACGGCGCCGCGCCCGCGGAGGCCTGCCGGGCCTCCGCGGACGCCGTCAGGGCGTCCCGGGGGCCGGCGACGAGGCTGGGGCCCTTGAAGCTCTTGTGGCATTCGAGGGTGACGGAAGTGGACCAGAAGGTGAGGTCGACGGTGATCACGAGCCGGGCGGAACCGTGCAGCTCGTTGCGCTCCACGTCGTAGGTGAGGCTGAGCGTCAGCTCCACGGAGACCCGGATCAAGCCCAGGACGGAGACACTGCCCCCGATCCGCAGATAGCCCGTGATGTCGACCGTGCCGCCCTGCTTGACGAAGACGACACCGCCGAAGACGTGGACCTCGCCCGCCGCGACGCCGAAGTCCATGGCGACGCTGGCGCCGAACTCGATGCCGCCGACCAAGCGCCGCAGTCCCCCGTCGGACTTTCCGGCGCTCACTCCGATCTCCAGGTAGCCGCCGCCGCCGAAGCCGCTGACGGTGACGAGGAACGGCCGTTCCCGTGTGGCGAAGGCGAAGTCGATCTCGATGGGCCGCTGTTCGAGGGAGAGGGTGAGGCCGATGCGGATGGCCAGGTTCTGCACGGTGAAGACGCCCATGCCGAGGGTGGGCACGGCGATCGTATACGTGGCCCGGATCCGGACCGCCGAGATCTCGACGTGCGGCCCGCCGCGCCCCGCCTGCGGGATCTTGTCGGCCAGTGTCTTGACGAACGTCAGTTTCCCGGCGAGCCGTGCGTCGGCGAGCTCGAAGGTGAGGGAGGGGTTCTCTCCGGAGTTTCCGGTGAAGCGGACCTTCTTGAAGGTGAGGACGACGAGGGCGGAGGCGCGGGTGGGGATCTCCAGCGCGAAGTCCGTGACCTCGCCGGTCGTGCGCAGCTGCGGCCGACCGTCGACGACCTGGGAGACGACCTCCAGGAAGACCAGAGAATCGGGCCTCTTCGGGTAGAAGGGGTCCGCGTCCGTCGTCAGCTTCTCCCTCCACGTCAGCTTCGCGGACGGCGCGCCGGCCACATCGGACCACGTGATCTGAGGCCGGGAGGTGATGACGGACACGATGTCGCGGAGCGAGACGACGCCGAAGAGTCTGGCGTCCTCGGCGAACATGTCCTTCGGTTCGGGCGGGAAGGGGCCGCCGGCGATCGGTCCGGCCAGCCGGGAGATCTCGGTGACGGCCATGTTCGGCGCGGCGACCATGCCCGTACGCGCCCCGGCCGCGGCGAAGTCGATGACCTTCGGCTCCAGGAGGGCGAGCAGGACCTCGGGCCGCTGGGCGTCCGTGGCCGCCAGGAACGCCTTCGAGAACTCGGCCGGCACCGTCGGCGACGATCCGATCAGCTGGCGAACCGCCGGCAGCGCGACCTCCAAGCGGGTGACGCGGGGGTGGAAGCCGACACCGTTCGCGGCGAGGGCGGCGCCGACGCCGCCGAAGGACATCGACCGCACTTCATGGACCGCCCCTTCGAGGGGCTGGGTCGTGGTCTTCATGGCGAGTGCGATCCTGCGGCCGACCTCTCGCGTGGGGTGTCCGATGTCGCGCTGTACACCCGAGCGCGGTCCGCCGGCGTACGCGGCGTCGAGCGAGGCGGCGTGGGAGGTGCCGAGGACCGCGTCGTCGACGAACAGCAACGGCAGCCGAAAGTCGACGACCTCCCGGTCCGCCCGCGCGCGTACGGTGAACTCGACGGTGACTCCCGACTGCTGGGGCCAGAACGCCTTGCAGGGCAGCCACACCGCCGTGTCCAGGTCCGTGAGCTGGCGGGGCTCGACGGACACCTCCTGGAAGGGGAAAGCACGCTCGTACGCCTTTCCCGCGCCGTCGCCGATGCCGTACCGGCGCGTCGGCTCGGTGACGATCAGCGTGCGGGTCGTGCGGAGCGCCGCCACGGCCGGAGCCTGCCGGTCGAACCGGCGCTCGGTGACCTCGACGAAGGCGGCCCGGTGTCCGAAGGGGAAGAGCGCACCGCGGGTGAGCACGCGGACGTAGTAGTCGCGTCCCATCGCAGTCCGGTGGGTCCAGTCCAGTGTGGGCCAGGAGGCGGAGGCGTCGAACCAGGCACCGAACGCGCTGAGAACAAGCCGGTCGACCGTCACGGGCGGGTCGGCGGACTGCACCCCGAGGGCAGCGATCTTCGACGCGTGGTGGCCGAGCGGGGTGGCGAGGGCCGATTCGTTCGGGAGGGCCTTGACGGGCCTCACCCGCAGCGCGTCGGCCCCGTCGGGGCGTGTGACGCGGCTGTGCCACAGCTCGGTGATGCCGTCGTGGCCGACGGCGGGTTGGGTGTGGTGCGTGCAGTGGGCGCCGCCGGGCAGCTGCAGGAGCAGGCGCCAGGGCAGTTCGAGGCGGGCGCCTTCCGCTCCCGCGGTCTCGGGCGTCGCGACCAGGGGCAGTTTGCGCATGGCGGTCAGTACGCCGTCGACGGTGAGCGGTACGGCCTCCTGGCCGATGGCGAAGGCCAGCCGTGAGGGTCCCGCGATCCGCGCTTGGCTGGTCGTGCCCGTCTCGGAGACGGTCTCGGCGATGTGCTGCGGTGGGAACTCCACGATGAGCCGGGCGTCGGACCGGGCGGCGACGAACTCCACCACGCCGTCGACGCGGACTCGTTCGCGCAGTCCGCTCCCGCGGACGGTCAGTGCGACGAGGTCGTCGGGGCGCAGCGCCTGGTAGGTCCGCACGTCGGCCCAGATGTCGACGAGCTGCCAATCGGACCAGGTGCGGTCGAGCTGCCGGTGCATCAGGGCCGTACCGGCCCAGACTGCGAACACGTGGGTGGACCCGGCCTCGTCGTGGGCGGCGGCGATGTGGGGGGCGGTCGTGTCGTCGGTGGTGAGGTCGCCGCCGAGGTCCTCCCATGCGGTGCTCTCCGTCCACATGCGGTGCCACAGTCTGTGACCGGCGACGGCGAAGAGGTCACGTTCCGTCGTGGCGAAGGCGGTAGGGCGAGGGTCGACGTCGGAACGTCGGCCCTCGGAGAGCTGCCTGCGGAGGAGCGTCCACTGCTCTTGCGTCGGGAGCGGGTCGGTCGCCGCGGGCCGCGCGGCGAGCGGGTCGGGCGACGTCCACGGGGTCCAGCCGTGGCCGGCCGCGTCACCGAGGACATCGCCGACGACATCACCGGCTCCGCCGCCCGCCTCGGCACCGGCGGCGTCCCCGGCCTCGGCATCGGCCTCTTCGAGGAGCGTGTCGAGGGCCCCGTCACGGGCCGCCGCGAAGAGCCTGTGCTTCGTCCCGCGACCGCTGTCCAGGGCGAGGAGTTCGATCCGGCCGAGGTCGGAACGCACGACAGTCAGCCAGCCGGTGCGCTCCGGCGCTCCGGGCGAAGGCCACGGCCGGCCGAGCGAGTGCCACGCGCCCCAGCGGCCTCGGAGCGCCGTGCGCGTCCTGTGCCATACGCCGCCGTCACCGTCGCCGACGAACAGGTCAAGGCGGCCGGGAGCGGCCGAACAGGCGGCGAGCGCGGTCACCGTGGAGCCCAGCATGGGACGTCACCTCATTCGGCGGTCACAGCGTCTGGTAGGCGGGCTTCCCGGACCCGTGTACCTCCCGGATCGGTTTGGCGGACGCCGGCGCGGCGCCGGGCGGGGAGTCTGCGGCCATACGGCCGTAGAACCACTGCACGAGGTCGATGTAGTAGTCCCACGGGAAATACGGACCCGGGTCGGTGTGGCTGTTGTTGGGCACGTTGTAGTGTCCGCCGAAGCCCGTGAACCAGTCGCGCTCATCCGGGGCGAGCGGCACCTCGACCGGGATGGCGTACGTGTGGCACAAGTACGCCGACAGCTCCGCCGAGGACTCCATCATCTCCGTGGTCCAGTCCTGGGGGCCGGTCGCGCCCGTGTACCCGTACTCGTGCTCGATGCCGATGTAGCGGGTGTTTCCTCCCTTGCAGTGCCAGGCCGTGTACCGCCCGTCCCGTGGGCCGTTGGTGTCGGGGTCGGGCAGCGGGACCATTTGGATGCGCCGGCCGTCCCTGGCGACGATGAAGTGCGCCGAGACCTTGGACGCGGAATTCTGGAAGTGGCCGATGGCTCCCTGGTACTTGCCCTGGGTGTAGTGGACGACGATGCCCTGCGGGACCAGCGGACCGTACGCGTCACGGTTCGGACTGTTCGTGTACGGAATATCGAGGCTCCGCAGGTTGCCCAGGTCCTGATGGAAGGCCAGGCCCGACTGCTCGGGCGCCTCGCCGTCCGTCTGCACGGGGTACGTCGACTCCTCGCCGCAATTCGGGCAGGTGAACTGCATGTTCTTGATGGTCATGTCGCTCTCCGGAGACTGATCCGGTCCGAGGTGCCCTCCACACAGGGGAGGAGAACGATCGTTGATGTGACAACTTCTAGCCGTGACGGGCGATTCCGGTCCGCACTGAGCTGTCTCCCTCCATACTCGTACGCATTCAGCAACCGCTCAACCGGGGAGCCGTGAGCGAGCGCGCGGGGGACGAGACCGCACCGCATGAGCGAACGATCCGGTGAGTAGGCGACGGTGTTCCGGACGGCCGCCGGCCTGGCGCGCGGCAGGGAAGCCGACGCCGGCGGTGTCGTCGCCGTTCCCGGAATCCCTTACTCGGCCCTGCCGTTCGGCGTCCGACGCTTCGTCGAGCCGTAACCCTCGCGGGCACTGGGAGGGGTCCGCAACAGTACGGCGTTGGCGCCCGTAGCCCCGCAGTCGACGGAGCTTCCCAGGGCGCCCGTGTGGCGCCCCGCTGACGAGACGTCCCACGCGGATAATGAAGCGGTTGAAGAGGCTGCGCTGTGCTGCGACGTGGCGGTCGCCGACTGCTCGGCGGCGGTCGTAGTGGGCACTGGCTCCTGGTGACCAGGTGACCTGGTGCGCGTGCTCCCTATCTTGTCGGTGACCTCGTCGCGGGCGACGTCGAGTGCGGTGACCCGGCCGTGCGTGGTGTACCGGCGGCTGTCGATGCCGGCAAAGGCTTCGTCGGCGCCGATGGTGAGGATCTCTTCGGGGTCGGTCCAATTGTGGTCCGTGGCGGATGCGCGGTAGTGCTGGTCGAAGGCGGGGATGATCAGCTTCATCAGTGGTGTTCCGTGGCGGCCCTGCCGGGAGCGAAGGCGGCCGCCGCAGTCCTCGCTCCCGGGCTGGCTCAGGTGCGCGCCGCCTCGGCCTCCTCGTCCTCGGCCTTGAGCTCTTCGTAGTAGGCGCGGGCGCCGTCGGCCATGCCGGGGAGGTCGCACCCGAAGGACCGGGCCGCGTCCGGAGCACCGCGAGCATGGCGGCCTCTCGTTCAACCCCGGCGGCGGCGACGGCGCACGGGACATCGAGCCTCACGGGGTACGCCTCGCTGCGCAGTCCCTCGGCGGCCTGGTGGAGCTCATGGAGGGTGACCCGCCACGCCGAGCCGTTCACGCGCGGCCAGCTCGGGAACGGGCAACAGGGCCCGGGGGCCGGCCGGCTGACGGCGCCCTCGGGGCGCCGGGGTCACCACCGGCCGGGCGCGTAGTCCTTCAGGAAGACGCCGTACAGGTCCTCGCCGGCCTCGCCGCGCACGATCGGGTCGTAGACGCGGGCAGCGCCGTCGACCAGGTCGAGCGGGGCGTGGAAGCCGGCCTCGGCGAGGCGCAGCTTGTCGAAGTGGGGACGCTCGTCGGTGATCCAGCCGGTGTCGACCGAGGTCATCAGGATGCGGTCGGTGTCGAACATCTCCTGCGCGCTGGTCCGCGTCACCATGTTCATCGCCGCCTTGGCCGCGTTGGTGTTGGGGTGCCCCGCGCCCTTGTAGCCGCGGTCGAACACGCCCTCCATCGCCGAGACGTTGACGACGTACGCGCGACCGTTGGACGCCCGCCGCGCGGCCTCGGCCATCGCCGGGCGCAGCGCGCTGATCAGGATGAACGGCGCCGTGTAGTTGCACAGCTGGGTCTCCAGCAGCTCCACGGGGGAGATCTGCTCGATGGTCTGGACCCAGGTGTTGGAGTCGACGACGTCGGGGACCAGGCCGCCCGCGTCGATCGCCGTGCCGTCCCGGTGGCGCACCACGCTGGCGTTGCCCGCGACCAGCGCCAGGTCGGCCACCTTCTGCGCGTCGAGTCCGCTGACCCCGACGGGGAGCGCGGTCAGTCCGTCGACCGCGCCGGAGTTGAAGGCACCGATGACGTGGTGGGCGGGCAGCTCACCGGCCGGCAGCGGGGCGCTCTCGCCCTCGACGAGCGCGGCGTACGCGGACGGCAGGCGGCGCACGGTCTGGGTGGCGTTGTTGATCAGGATGTCGAGCGGGCCCTGCTCCGCGACCCGGTCGGCCAGCGCGACGGCCTGGGCCGGGTCGCGCAGGTCGATGCCGACGACCTCGAGGCGGTGCATCCAGTCACCGGAGTCGTCCATGGCCTTGAAGCGGCGGATGGCGTCCTTCGGGAAGCGTGTGGTGATGGTGGTGTGGGCACCGTCACGCAGCAGCCGCAGCGCGATGTACATGCCGATCTTGGCGCGTCCGCCGGTGAGCAGCGCCCGCTTGCCGGTGAGGTCGGTGCGGGCGTCGCGCCGGGCCCGGTTCTCGGCGGCGCACGACGGGCAGAGCTGGTGGTAGAAGTAGTCGACCTCGACGTAGCGGGCCTTGCAGGTGTAGCAGGAGCGCGGGCGCTGGAGTATCCCCGCGATCTTCCCGGGCTCGACGCGGGAGGAGGGCAGGATGCCTTCGGTCTCGTCGTCGATGCGCTCGGCGGAACCCGTGGCGGTGGCCTCGGTGACCGCCTTGTCGTGGGCGGTCTTCGCGGCCCGGCGCTCCTGGCGGCGGCGCTGCTTGACCGTGCGGTAGATGTGCGAGGTGGCCCGGCGGACCAGGATCGCGTCCGGGTGGTCGACGTCGAGTTTGTCGAGTTCCTCGAGCACGCCGAGGCAGACGGCCAGCCGCTCGGGGTCGATGCCGGGCCCGTATGCCACCGCGTCCGTGGCCTCGGGGCCGTCCTGTGTCACCGTCATCGCCGCTGCCGTTTCCCGCTCTGCTTCTCGCGGCGCTCCGTTCGCGTCCGCTGTCGAACGCCGGATTTTACTTCAGCGCCCGGCCGCGGCACCAAACCCGCTCGCTCAGTGCTCGCAGACGGCGGTCAGCGTCGTCACCTCCTCGGTCAGCGCGTGGGCCAGGCGGTCGAGGTCCGGGACGGCGGCGCCGTCGGCGACCAGCCCGTAGTGGACGCGCCCGCGGTAGGTGGACACCGCGACCGCGAGGGAGTGGCCGGGGGCCAGGGGCGCGAGCGGGAACACGGCGCCGAGCGGGTTGCCGCCGAGCCTCAGGCCGAAGCCGGGCAGGGGCACGCTGGTGACCAGGACGTCGAACCAGAGCCGGGCCGCCTGGCCCAGCAGCGGCCCGCCGAGCCGGTGGCCGAGCGGCGGTACGTGATCGGCGAGCAGGGCGACGGCGCCCGCACCCCGGTGCGGCCCGGCGTCCTTGTTGCGGTCCATGGCGGTGCGCACGTGGGAGAGCCGGGCGAGTGGGTCCCGCTCGTCGACGGGAAGCCGTGTCAAGTACCCGGAGAGCCGGTTGCCCTGGGGGTGGGCGGTGCGCGGCCTGCGCCGGGAGACGGGGATGAGGGCGCGCGGGGCGACCCCTTCGCTGCCGTCGCCACGTTCGTCGAGCCAGCGGCGCAGCGCGCCGGCCACCACCGCGATCGTGACGTCGTTGACCGTGCCGCCGGCGCTCTTGCGGATCCGGTGCACGTCGTCGAGGTCCACGACCGCGCCGGCGGTGCGGCGGGTGCCGCTGGGCGCGCAGGTCAGGGCCGGCGAGGAGCGCATGTCGAGGGTGGAGCGGGCGACGGCGGCGCCGATGTCCAGGGCCCGGCCCGCGTCGGACAGGGCGTCCCGCACCAGGCCCGGCACCTCGCGCACGTCCGGGAGCAGTCCGCGCGGGGACTCGGCGGGGCGGGACCGGGGGGTGGGCAGGTCCATCGGGTCCATCAGCGCGGCGGCGAGGGCGAGGGCCCGCAGTCCGTCGGCGAGGGCGTGGTGGAACTTGAACAGGACGGCGAAGGAGGCGCCGTCCTCCCCCGGCAGCACATGAGCCTCCCAGGGCGGCCGGGTGCGCTCAAGGGGGCGGCCCATGAGCCGCCCGGCCGCGGTGTGGAAGTCGTCGGCGGCGGCGTGGAGCCGGACGTGGTCGAGCGGGTCGAAGGCGGGGTCGGGCTCCCGGCTGGCACCGCCGAAGGCGCGCGAGAGGCGCACGGCGGAGGCGAGCGGCTGCCGCAGCGCGGCGGTGAGGGGCTCGCCGGGGGCCGGCCACGGGCGGCGCAGCGCCGACAGCGACCGCCGCAGTCCGGGGGCCTGCCAGGTGTCCCGGATGCGCATCCGCAGCCCGGGCACGGCGGCGGCACGGGCGGCCAGCAGGTCCGCCGCGTGGGCCGCGGCGGAGGGTGAGCCGGCGGAGAAGACACCGAGCGCCGCGAGGTGCATCGGGTGACCGGCCGACTCGATGTTCCAGAAGGCCAGATCGAGAGGAGCGAGCGGGTCTGCGGTCATGTCGGGGCCTCGCGTCGACGTCGGGAAAGGATCAGCAGTCAATCGCTCCCGGCCGATTACGGTCAAGTACGATCTGGCTACACGTAGTTAACAGCATGTGACGTCGCTGCCCCACTCAGCGGCACGGCGCAGGGGCGGGTCCGGGGTGTCACACGGGGGCCGACGTGGCACGATCACCGCCCACCGGGCGGCGGATGCCACCCGGACGGGCGCGGCCCACTGGAGGAACGGTTCGCCGCACGCCCGCCTCCGGAGGCGGGCAGCCGCGTCCCCAACCTCTCTGGGCAATACACCTAGGGCACCCGCTGCCCCTTGCCGAGCGCGATCACGCCGCCCTTGGACACCGTGTACAGCTCGGCGTCACGCTGGGGGTTGACGCCGATCGTCGCGCCCGGCGGCACCTCGACGTTCTTGTCGAGCACCGCCCCGCGCACCACCGCGCCCCGCCCGATGTGCACGTTGTCGTGCAGCACCGAGCCCTGCACCACGGCCCCCGGGTCGATCACCACTCCCGGCGACAGCACCGACCGCGTGACCTGGCCCCGGATCAGGCAGCCTGCGCTGATGATCGACTCGCTCGCCATGCCGCCGGCGTTGAAGCGGGCCGGGGAGAGCTGACCGGAGTGGGTGTAGATGGGCCACTGCCGGTTGTAGAGGTTGAAGGCGGGGCGCTCTGCGATCAGGTCCATGTGGGCGTCGTAGTACGCGTCCAGGGTGCCGACGTCCCGCCAGTAGCCCTGGTCCCGGCTGGTCTCGCCGGGCACGTGGTTGGAGCTGAAGTCGTACAGGTGGGCCTCGCCCCGGTCGGTGAGCTGGGGCAGGATCGAACCGCCCATGTCGTGCACCGAGTTCTCGTCCTCCGCGTCCCGGTGCAGGGCCTCGATGAGCGCCTTGGTGGTGAAGATGTAGTTGCCCATGGAGGCGAACACGCACTCGGGGTCGTCGGCGAGGCCCGGCGGATCGGTGGGCTTCTCCAGGAAGCCCTCCACCGTCTGCCCGTCCGAACCCGGCGTGATCACACCGAAGGCGGAGGACTCCGAGCGCGGCACCCGGATGCCGGCCACCGTGACCCCGGCGCCGCTCTCGATGTGCTGGGCCAGCATCTGGCGCGGATCCATGCGGTACACGTGGTCGGCGCCGAAGACGGCCACGTACTCGGGCTGTTCGTCGTGGATCAGGTTCAGCGACTGCAGGATGGCGTCGGCGCTGCCCAGGTACCAGCGCGGGCCGAGGCGCTGCTGGGCGGGGACCGGGGTGACGTAGTTGCCGAGCAGGCTCGACATGCGCCAGGTGGTGGTGACGTGCCGGTCCAGCGAGTGCGACTTGTACTGCGTGAGTACGCAGATGCGCAGGATGTCGCCGTTGACCAGGTTGGACAGGACGAAGTCGACCAGGCGGTAGGTGCCGCCGAAGGTGACCGCCGGTTTGGCGCGGTCCGCGGTGAGGGGCATCAGGCGCTTGCCCTCGCCGCCCGCGAGCACGATTCCCAGGACCGAAGGACCACCACGACGCATGGCCGCTCCCCTCACGCCGAGTTTTCCCAAGACTGCCCCGGACAGGCGGGACTAAGCCTGCTTGAGGATCTCCTCGTAGAGCCCGGCCGTGCGCCGGGCTACCGCGTCCCAGCCGAACTCCGCGACCGCGCGTTCCCGCCCCGCCTCACCCATCCGCCGTGCCGTGGCCGGATCGCCGAGGACCGAGTCGAGGGTCCGCGCGAGGCCCGCCTCGAAGTCGTCGTCCACCTCCACGAGTACCCCCGTGGAGCCGTCCGCCACGACCTCCGGGATGCCGCCGACCCGGGAGGCGACCACGGCGGTGCCGCAGGCCATGGCCTCCAGGTTGACGATGCCGAGCGGTTCGTACACCGAGGGGCACACGAACACGGCGGCGTGCGTGAGCAGCTGGATCACCTCCGGGCGCGGCAGCATCTGCGGAATCCAGTACACCCCCTCGCGCACCCGGCTCAGCTCCTCGTACAGCTCGCGGAACTCCCGGTCGATCTCGGGCGTGTCCGGCGCCCCCGCGCACAGCACGACCTGTGCGGCCGGGTCGATGCCGCGCACCGCCCGCAGCAGCTGGGGCACGCCCTTCTGCCGGGTGATACGGCCGACGAACAGCACGTACGGGCGGGAGCGGTCCAGGCCGATCCGGTCCAGGGCGTCGGTGGCGGGGTCGGGACGGTACAGGGTCGTGTCGATGCCGTTGTGCACGACGTGCACCCGGGCGGGGTCCAGGGCCGGGTAGCAGCCGAGGATGTCGTCGCGCATGGCACCGGACACCGCGATCACTCCGTCGGCGGCCTCGACCGCGGTGCGCTCGGCCCAGCTCGACAGGGCGTAGCCGCCGCCGAGCTGCTCGGCCTTCCAGGGGCGCAGCGGCTCCAGGGAGTGGGCCGTCATCACGTGCGGGACGCCGTACAGCAGCTTGGCGAGGTGACCGCCGAGGTTGGCGTACCAGGTGTGGGAGTGGACCAGTTCGCGGTCCTGCAGGGCGGCGGCCATGGCCAGGTCCACGGAGAAGGTCCGCAGGGCGTCGTTGGCCCCGTCGAGCGTGGACCAGGGGCGGTGGCGGAGCACGCCGTCCGTCCTGCCCTCGCCCCAGCAGTGCACCTCCAGGTCCACCAGGGGCCTCAGCTCCCGGGCGAGGAACTCCACGTGGACCCCCGCGCCGCCGTACACGTCCGGGGGGTACTCCCGGGTCAGTAGTCCCACTCGCACCCGTGAACCCCCTGTCTGCGCGGACGTTCCTCTCATGGTCACTCAGACGGGGCGCGTGGGGAAGAGCAGGGGGGCCGTACGAAGCAACAGTCGCCGCAGACGCCCCCGCCGGGCACCCGGTAGTACAGGCAGCAGCTGCGGCGCCGGAAGACGGTGCCGGTGAGGGTCCCGGTCCCGGCGAGCAGCGGGTCGGCGAGTATGTCGCGGGTCAGGGAGGCGGCGCGGGCGGCGACGTCCGTACGGCCGTGGCGCCGCCCCCAGCGGTCCAGTTCCCGGGCGGCGCCCGCGAGCGCGGAGGCGGCGTTGCCGCGCAGCAGTCCCGGCGCGAGGCGGTGCCGGGTGCGCAGGGCCTCGGCGAGGGGCTCGAGATGGGCGCGCAGGACCAGGTCCACGAGCGTGGGCGCGTCGCCGGCCAGCGGACGCACCTCGGTCAGCCACAGGTCGTCGGGGGCGCTGCCCTCGGGGTCCCACCGCAGCAGCGGCGGGGCGAGGTCGGGGACGGCGCCGCAGAGGACGGCGCTGCCGAGCGCCACGGACCACAGACGGGCGGCGAGACCCTGGTGGGCCACCGACGCGGCGACCCGCGCCTCCGGCACCTTCAGGGCATCGGCGACCCTGCGGATCCGGGAGGCCAGGGCGTCGCCCTGAACGTCCGGGCGTCCGGGACCGTATGCCTGGGTGAGCGTGGGCAGGGAACGCAGGGAACGGCCGGCCGCTCCCTGCGTGCGCAGTACGAAGAAGCCACCGAGCCGGTGAAGGGCGGTGAGGCGGGGGTCGAGGTCCACGACGTGCAGTAGTACCAAGCCCCTTAGGGGAAGCAACCAGGGGCCCTCCGTCCGCGGGCGCCCACCCAGGGGATGACGGGGTCGCCGTCGTACTCCATCGGCAGTAGGACTCATTGAGTGCTCAGGGACGACGACGGGAACATCCTGACACGGCATCGTGTTGGTTATGAGAGCCGACCGTTCGCCGCGCCGGGTCCACCGCCCCGGCCTCACGCAGAGGAGCAGCCGATGAGCGCCCTCGCGTTGTCCGTGCTGCTGTCGTTCGTGTCCGCCGTGGCGTACGCCGGCGGAGCGATCGTGCAGGAGCAGGTCGCGGTGTCCTCGCCCGGCACGCAGCAGTACGCACCGCTGCGCCGGCCGGGCTGGTGGGCGGCGGTCGTGCTCAACGGTCTCGGCGGACTGCTCCACGTGGTGGCGCTGGCCTACGGCCCGCTGAGCCTCGTCCAGCCGCTGGGCGCGCTGACCATCGTGTTCGCGCTGCCCATGGCCGCGCTGTTCGTCGGCCGCAGGGCCGGGGCGACCGCGTGGCGGGGCGCCATCATGGCGACCGTGGGCCTCGCGGGTCTGCTCTCCCTGGTCGGCGCGTCCGACGCGCAGTCGCTGGACACCGCACAGCGGGTGGCGGTGGCGCTCGGGACGGCCGGTGCTGTCGTGGCGCTGATGGCCGCGGCCCGGGCCGTGCACCGGCATCCCGCGGTGCGCAGCATCCTGCTGGCCACCGCGTCCGGTGTCGCCTTCGGTATGTCCTCGGTCTTCACCAAGACCGTCGCGGTGGACTGGACGGGCGGCGTGACGGCCGGGGACCTGCCGTCCCTGGCGGTGATCGGTGTCCTGGCCACGGCCGGCATGCTGCTGTCGCAGGCCTCCTACCGGGGCGCCGGACTGGCGGCTCCGCTGGCCACGCTGACGGTGGTGAACCCGGTGGTGGCAGCCGCGGTCGGCATCACGATGTTCGGTGAGACCTTCCGCTACGGCGCGACGGGCACGGCGCTCGCGCTGAGCTGCGGGGTGGTGGCGGCCGGCGGGCTGATCCTCCTCACGACGGAACGGCTGGCACGCGAGCAGCAGGAGACGGCCCGGACGGCCGACGCCCGGGTGCGCGTACCGGAGGCCGGGTCCGAAGCGGTTCCGGCCACCCGGTCCACGGCGGAGCCCCGCGGGCAGGCGGCGGATCCCGCCGAGGCGCTGCTGGCGCGACTCACGCTGCCCGCGGACGTACGGCACCCGCTCCCCGCACCGTCGGTGGGCGGCCCGTCCGACGGCACGGATCCGGCCCTGGTGCCGCTCGCGCCCTTCCACGGCGGCCCGTACGTGCCGGTTCCGGTGCCGCCGGTGGACCGGCACCGGGGCCCGCGTCACATCCTGACGCCGCCCGCCCTCAGATAGGCGACCGGGTCGACGTCCGATCCGAAACCGGGCCCCGTCCGCACTTCGAAGTGCAGATGCGGGCCCGAGCTGTTGCCGGTCGAGCCGGAACGGCCGATGCGCTGGCCCGCGCCGACGGACTGCCCGCTCTTGACGGAGATCGCCGACAGGTGCGCGTACTGGCTGTAGCGGCCGTCGGTGTGCCGGACCACCACCTGGTAACCGAAGGACCCCTCCCAGCCCGCGCTGACCACGGTGCCCGCCGCGACCGACTTCACGGACGTGCCGGTGGGGACGGGGAAGTCGATCCCTGTGTGGTAGCCCTTCGACCAGGCGGACCCGGCCTTGTGGTAGGGCGTGCCGAGGGCGGCGCTGACGGGGGCGACGAGACCACCGCCGGTCTTGGTGGCGCGGTCGGCACGGTCCTCGGTGCGCGGTGCGGCGGCCTTCCTGTCGGTCTTCTTGTCGGCCTTCTTGTCGGCCTTCTTGTCGGCCTTCTTCGCGGCCTTCTTCGCGGCCTTCTCGCGGGAGTGCTCGTCCGGCCGCTGGTCGGCCTGCCTCTTCGCCGGGGGCGCGGGGGCCTTGGCCGTCCCGTCGGGCAGGGCGAGGCGCTGACCGGGCACGATGAGGTCGGGATCGGCGCCGATCGTCGAGCGGTTGGCGGAGTACAGCCCCCGCCAGCCGCCCCGCACCCGCTCGTCCTCCGCGATGCCGGAGAGGGTGTCGCCGCGGACCACGGTGTACATCTCGGCGCGGCCCGCGCGGGACTGGGGCGTCGTGTGCGGCTTGACGTCCTCGACGGAGGGACGGGCGGACTTCTTGCCCTCGCCCTGTGTGCCCGGCTTGTTCTGCGTGCCGGCCTTCCTGTCGGCGGCCGGCTGGATGTCGGGGGTGTCACCGCCCCGGGTCAGTCCGGCCCGTACCGAGCAGACCGGCCAGGCGCCGGGGCCCTGCCCGTCGAGGACCTTCTCGGCCACGGCGATCTGCTGGTCCTTGGTGGCCAGATCGGCGCGGGGCGCGAACCGGGCACCGCCGAACGCCTCCCAGGTGGACTGGGTGAACTGGAGCCCGCCGTAGTACCCGTTGCCGGTGTTGATGTCCCAGTCGTTGGTGGACTCGCACGCGGCGACCTTGTCCCAGGTCCCCACGTCGGCGGCCTGGGCGGCGCCGGTGCCCATGAGCGGGAGCGCCATTCCGGCACCGCCCGCCGTGACGGTGAGCGAGGCCCGGTTGATCCTGTTCGGCTGATACCGGCGGTGCCTGCCGCGGACGGCCATGGAATCCCCCTCGACAATGCGTCAGGAGGGGCAAAAGTAAGCGCTGCGAACTGGCCGTGACAAGGCGGCTATCGGCCGCACGGATGCGCCAAGTGGCCAAGAGTTTTCGCCCGTTGCGCCCCCCTTGGCGCGTGGAGGCACGCGTGCGCGGGCGGGTGTGCCCGTCCGCGGGGGCACGCGGGTGCGTGCGCCCGGTGGGCGCTGTCCCGCGGGGTGCCGGGCACGGCGGCTGAGTACGGCGGGTGCCTTCGCTCGTATGTGCCTGCGCGGCGTCGAGGCGACCCGCGCATGCGCACGGGAGTGCGGCACGTCAGGATGGTCGTTGGCAGGACTGACGGGCGTCGACCGGCAGCACCGGCGCACCGGCAGTACCGATACCGAGGTCACTAGGAGCCACCCCATATGAGCAGTTCAGCGCAGATCGGCGTCACCGGACTCGCGGTCATGGGCCGCAACCTCGCACGCAACTTCGCCCGCAACGGGTACACGGTCGCCGTGCACAACCGGACGCCGGCGCGCACGCGCACACTGGTGGAGGAGTTCGGACACGAGGGCACCTTCGTGCCGGCCGAGACGGCCAAGGAGTTCGTGGCGGCACTGGAGCGGCCGCGGCGGCTGGTCATCATGGTGAAGGCCGGCGAGCCGACGGACGCGGTGATCGAGGAGTTCGCCCCGCTCCTTGAGCCCGGCGACATGATCATCGATGGCGGCAACGCCCATTTCGCCGACACCCGGCGCCGGGAGAAGGCGCTGCGCGAGCAGGGCATCCACTTCGTCGGCATGGGCGTCTCCGGCGGTGAGGAGGGCGCGCTGCACGGCCCGAGCATCATGCCGGGCGGCCCCGGGGAGTCCTACGACTCGCTCGGCCCGATGCTGGAGAAGATCTCCGCGAAGGCGAAGGACGGCTCCCCCTGTGTCACACACGTCGGCCCGGACGGCGCCGGACACTTCGTGAAGATGGTGCACAACGGCATCGAGTACGCCGACATGCAGCTGATCGGTGAGGCGTACCAACTGCTGCGCGACGTCGCCGGGTACACCCCCGCGCGGATCGCGGAGATCTTCCGCACCTGGAACACCGGCCGGCTGGACTCGTACCTGATCGAGATCACGGCCGAGGTCCTGTCGCACGTGGACGCCGCCACGGGCAAGCCGTTCGTGGACGTGGTGGTGGACCAGGCGGAGCAGAAGGGCACCGGCCGCTGGACCGTGCAGATCGCCCTCGACCTCGGCGTGCCCGTGTCCGGCATCGCCGAGGCCGTGTTCGCCCGCTCCCTCTCGGGGCACGCGGCGCTGCGCGAGGCCTCGCGCGGGCTGGCCGGCCCGAAGGCCACGCCGATGAGCGAGTCGGAGGCGGCGGCCTTCGCGGACCGGGTGGAGCAGGCGCTGTACGCGTCGAAGATCGTGTCCTACACGCAGGGCTTCCACGAGGTCGCCGCGGGCAGCGAGGAGTACGGCTGGAACATCGACCTCGGCGCGGTCTCGGCGATCTGGCGGGGCGGCTGCATCATCCGGGCGGCCTTCCTCGACCGCATCCGGGCCGCCTACGACGCACGGGCCGACCTGCCGAGCCTGCTGTCCGACGAGACGTTCGCGCGGGAGATCGCCGAAGCGCAGGACGACTGGCGCGAGGTCCTGATCGCGGCGACCCGCCAGGGCGTGCCGACCCCCGGTTTCGCGGCGGCCCTCGCCTACTACGACGCCCTGCGCGCGGAGCGCCTGCCGGCCGCGCTCACCCAGGGGCAGCGGGACTACTTCGGTGCGCACACCTACCGGCGCACGGACCGCGAGGGCTCGTTCCACACGCTGTGGGGCGGGGACCGGTCGGAGGTGTCGGCGTAACACCGCGGGACGGAGGCGGTGGACGGCCCCGTGGCCGCCACCGCCTCCTCTGTCCCGGTGGCCCGCTCAGCTCAGCGGAGGGCCGGGTTCCGGGTTCGGCACCGGTTCGGGGCCCGGCGGAATCGGCGACGGGGACGGCTCGGGCGGCCCCGGGTGCGGCGGGGGCGGCTGCGGTCCCGGCCCCGGGGGCTGCGGCGTCGGTTCCGGCCCGGGGCCCGGCGGCGGGGGTACGGGGTCCGGGCCGGGGGGCGGCTCCGGAGACGGCACCGGATCGGGGTAGGGCTCGGGGTGCGAGGGGTCGGGGCCCGGGGCCGGTCCCGGTGTGGGACCGGGCGGGACGGGATCCGGGTACGGATTGGTCATGGCGCGTGTCCTCCGGCCTGTCGGTCGACGTCGGCTCTGGACTACTCCCCCACCTACCCGACGTCCGCGGCTCCAGTCACCCGCCCGCGTGACGCCGCGGGGCCGGCCGGCTCATCCGGAGGGGTCCCGCAGCAGGCCCGCTGCCGCCGCGAGCCCCCATCGAGGGCTCGACAGCACGGGGACCCGGGCCGTGGTGAGCCGCTCCGCCGGAGCCATGGAGGCCTGGGCGAGGACGATCACATCGGCACCGGTGACGGCGTCGGCGGCATCCGCGACCCGCCGCGCGTATCCCGGGGCGTCTCCCGCCTCGAAGCGTTCCCAGGCGCCTGGCACCAGCACGGTCCGCACGCGGACGGACCGCCCGGCGCGACCGGCCTCCTCCTCGATCAGCGCGACCGTCGGCCCGAGCGTGCTCTTCAGCGCGGCGAGGACGACCACACGCGGCCCGGCGGCCACGGCCGCGCCCGCCATCGGCCGGTCGACGCGGACCACCGGAACGCCGGCCCCGGCGGCGGCCGCCTCCGCGACGCCTCCGATGGTCGAGCAGGTGCACAGCACCGCCCGGGCACCGCCGTCGGCGGCGTCCCTCACCCGCGCCCGTACGTCGTCGGCGACGGTGGCGGGTCCGGTGGCACGGGCGCGCTCCAGCAACTCCTCCGCGACGACGTGCCGCAGTTCCAGCCCGGGACGGATCTCGTCGCGCAAGGCCTCGAAGACCGGCACGTGCACCGGAGAGGTGTGCAGGAGTGCGAGCACGAGCGACGCTCCTCGTCGTCAGGGCGCCTCAGAACCGCTCGGGGTGCGCCGCCGGCCACTCCCTCGCCGCCCTGATCAGCTCGGGGTGTGCCGCCGGGGCCTCGTCCGGGTGACGCTCGGCCCACTTGGCGACGTACGGGCACAGCGGGGCGACGGCACGGTCCTCGCGTGCGGCGACGGCGTAGAGCTCGCGGGCGAGGGAGCCCGCGACACCCTTGCCCTCGTGGGCCGTCTCCACGACGGTGTGCACCGGGACGAGCGCGCGCCCGGGCGCGTCCAGGACGAAGTACTCGATCCGCCCGACGACCTCGCCGCCCGCCACGGCCTCGAGCCGGCCCGCCTCCCGGTCGTCACGGATCCCGATGTCACCCACGGCCATGTCACGCTCCTGCCTCGGTCTGCTCCGCTCAGGCCGTGGCGACGGCCTGCGGGCTGCGCTCCTGGTCCAACCCCGGCACCGGCTCGGACGCGTCGGCGCCCAGGGCCACGATGCGGTTGCCGGCGTCCACGTGCACCACCCGGGGCACCAGCGCACGCGCCTCGGCGTCGGTCACCTGGGCGTAACTGATGATGATCACCAGATCACCGGGGTGCACGAGGTGGGCGGCGGCCCCGTTGATCCCGATCACCCCGGATCCACGCTCCCCCTCGATGACGTACGTCTCGAGCCGGGCCCCGTTGGTGATGTCGACGATGTGCACGAGCTCGCCGGGCAGCAGGTCGGCGGCGTCGAGCAGATCGGCGTCGATGGTCACGGAGCCGACGTAGTGCAGGTCGGCCTGGGTGACGGTGGCGCGGTGGATCTTGGACTTGAACATGGTGCGCAGCACGTTGGACTCCTGGAGGACGGCTCCCTGCCTGCTTTTTGCAGGTCAGGGGCGCCCCTCACTGTACATCGGCATGCCTTCGGCTCGAAAACCTTCAGGAAAATCGTGCGTTGCTGTGACCAGGCTTGCCGCCCGCGTCTTTCTGCGCCAGCAGGCTGCCACCAAGCCACCGACCGGGCGCACGCGCGGAGAGCCGTATGGGACTGATGCTGAGTGGATGCTGACTAACCTGACGTCCCATCAGACATGTCGAGGGTCGGCGGCGTTGGGCCTGCTCGGGAGTAGCAGACGGTCAACGTCTTCCTCACTGCTATGGGCGAGCAAGTTCCGAACCGCTCGTGGACCAGCGCGGCAGATCCCTCGCGGTACCCCGTAGAGCTCGTAACACGATCTTGCGGTGCACTTCAGCGCCCAGCAACGCAGCGGCTGTCCACCAAGGGGGAACCAGACGGTCTACGCTCACGCCGGACGCGTCCGGCGGGGCCAGCAGCCCCCTGGATGTGCTGGGCGTGGTTCTGGACCTGTCCCGGGTCGTGTCGCGGGTCTTCAAGCCCCACTCCGTCGATGCGCTCCTCGCCAGGCCCGACGTCAACCTCGACCTCGGCGCCGACCTGGGCGAGGCGGAGCCGGGAGACGCTCCAGAGCCGCATGTGATCGCCCAGCAGATCTCCGGGCGGCTGGAGGACACCTGGCGACGGTTCGCCAGGCTTGCGGAGGAGCTCACGCCACCGCGCGATGCTCGTACGTTCCGGTCCGGCTGAGGGGGATCCGATGCAGCTGCTGCAGCTGAGGCTGCCCGACTACCGCGGCCTGCGGGACTTCACCCTCGACCTGGAGAGCGCCGTCGACAAGGGGCAGACCATTGCCGTACTGATCGGTCCCGACAGAGGCGGGAAGTCCCGGATCCTGCATGCGCTCGCGGAGCTCTTCGGGGCTCTCTACCGCTGCACCTTAGGCCATTCGGGCCGTACGGACTTCGGATACGAGGTGCGCTACCGGCTCCGCGACACGACCGTCGAGATCGTGCAGCCGTCCGCCGAGGCAGATCCGCTGCATGTGCCGTGGTCACCGCGTGGCCTCGGTCATGGCCCGCTCGAGGAGGAGGGCGAGGAGCTGTTTCGTGTGACCGGGCAGTTCTGCCTCCGCCAGTCCGGTGACGATGTCGCGCAGCGGCATGGGCTGATCGACCAGGGGGGTGTCGTTGGACAGGAGCCGGGCGGGCACCAAGGTGTCGAGCTCGGCGTCGCTGAGCGCCGCGCCTCCGGCGAGTGCGCACAGAGCGGCTGCCTGGCCGCTGATGCGGTCCCGGAGCCCGGCGTTGCCGCCGGCATGAGCGATGGTCTGCCGGATGGTCCAGGCGTCGAGGGCGATCCGGTTGTCATACGTCGTGTTGGCCCCCGCTGCGATATCTGCGACGACGGCGATGGTGGCGGCGCCGACGAGAGAGACGTGCGCGAGGATCTGGTCGGCGTTCCACTCGCCGTCCGGTGGGGCGGGGCTGGGGTTGTCGGCGCCGGCCACGGTGGCGGCGGCGTCGAGCAGTGCTCGGTAGGCGTCCTGGAGTGGGCCGGTGTCCAGCATGTGTTGCACCTGTCTGTGCGGGCGTATGCGAAGTGAACCAGGAGCTGAGAGGCGTGGCTCAGGTGTGGGCGCGGGACATCTCCCAGGGCGCCTGCGGCAGGACCTCGCCGGTCTCCAGCATCGACTTGAGGTTGGCCAGCACGGCCGGCCAGCCAACCGAGATGCCGCCCAGCATCTCCTGGTTGGGGAGCCTCTCGTGGGTCACGGTGAGGCGGACGATGTCCTGATGCGGCTCAACGAGGAAGGTGACGACCGACGGATCCCTCGGCGATCGGGCATCGAGGGCGTCATCGAAGGTGATGACCAGCCGGGTCGGGGGCTCGGCCTCCAAGACGCGGCCCACCACGTCGACCTTGCCCGAGCCGTCGGCTCGCCGGTGCTCCCAGGCCGATCCAGGCTGCCAGTCGGAGACGTTCGCGTGACCCCAGTAGCGCGCCGTCAGGTCGGCGTCGGTCAGGGCTTGCCACACCTGCTTCGCACTGGCGCGGATGTAGGTGACGTATACGTAGTCCGGCACCGGTGCGGGTGCATCGGTCATGGCGTACTCCTCTGCCTGGTGCTTGATGGCGCTGATCGCTTGCAGGCGGGGCTTGTCGAAGCCGGAGATCCAGCGCTCCTCGATCTCGTGGATCGGGGCCGGGTTCAGGTAGTGCAGCCGCTCCCGGCCGCGCCGTACGACGGTGACGAGGTTGGCCCGCACGAGGACGTCCAGGTGCTGCGTCGCCGACTGGCGCGCCATGTCAAGGCGCTCGCACAGTTCGCGCAGCGTCTGTCCGTTGTGCTCGCGCAGCCGGTCGAGCAGGAGTCGCCGAGTGGGATCGGCCAGCGCCTTGAACACCGAGTCGATCGCTGTTGCTTCGAGGCTCACACTCGACATTATGCAGGCATTCACCTGCCTATCGTCAAGGGCGCGATGGCCGGCCCTGCGAACCGGGTGCAGCGACGTGCGCCCACCTCTGGGGTCGATCGGCGTCACACCGCGTGTGACTTCGATCGATTGGTGGCCCGGTACTCTCGGGCGCCGCCGAGGTCGGCGGGTTCGAGGATCAGTAGTTCACCTGGCTCCCGCGGCCCACCCCCTCGGCCTCCAACTCGTCCAGGAAACGCTCGACCACGATCGGCGTGACAGAGTTCAGCTTCCTTGATCCGAGACGGGGGACGATGTGCACGTTGATGGAGCTGTCGACGTGCCAGCCCGTGGAGTACTCCGTCATCCTCCGCTGCCGCGGCCGCCACTGCTTCGCGTACTCCGCGACCGTCTGCTGACCGACTTCCCGGCGAGCCTCGGCAACGGACAGCGCCGTCCTCTTTTTCTCCGCGGAAATTTGCGTGAGACGCTCGATCGCATCGTCCTGCGTGTCGTAGCCGGCTTCTTCACGTTGCTTGCCGAGAGCGTCCCGGAACCGAATCGTGTACGGGTGCGGGCAACGGGTCGGCCTGGACAACCGCACTCCTTGAAATTCAGCGGCCAGAGTACGCCGCACTCGCACGGCTGGGTCACGACGCCACCCCGGCCGTCTCCTCTGACTGCTGTTCGTCTCAGGGCTCTCGTGCGCCGTTCGGTACGACGGGCAGGTCGTCCACGCCCTGCCCGTGGCCCGGGAGGTCACGCTGCACGGCGCCCGATGTCGGAGCCGGCGCTCTCCCCGGTGGCGGGAACAGCCGGCGCGCCGGGGGGCCGGCCGACGACGGGCGACTGCGCCGCGGTGGGGAGGTGGAGGCGTTTGAGCGCGAGGGCGTTGACGGCGACGATGATGCTGGACCCGGACATGGACAGCGCGGCGATCTCCGGCCGCAGCACCAGGCCGAGGGCGGGTTCGAAGACACCCGCGGCGATGGGCAGCGCGATGGCGTTGTAGCCGATGGCCCAGCCGAGGTTCTGCCGCATCTTGCGCAGGGTGCCGCGGCCGATGCGCAGCGCGGTCGGCACGTCGAGGGGGTCGGAGCGCATCAGGACGAGGTCCGCGGTCTCGATGGCCACGTCGGTGCCGGCGCCGATGGCGATGCCCAGGTCGGCCTGGGCGAGGGCGGGTGCGTCGTTGACGCCGTCGCCGACCATGGCGACCTTGCGGCCGCCGCGTTGCAGTTCGGCCACCTCGGCCGCCTTGTCCCCCGGCAGGACCTCGGCGATGACGGTGTCGATGCCCAGACGGTCCGCGATCCGCTCGGCGGTGGCCCGGTTGTCGCCGGTGAGCATGACCACTTCGACGCCGAGCGCGTGCAGTTCGGACACGGCGCCGGCCGAGGTCTCCCGGGCCGCGTCGGCGATGCCGATCAGGCCCGCCGCCCGTCCGTCGACGGCGGCGACGACGACGGTACGGCCGGTGGCGGCCAGCGCCTCGCGTCGGACGGCCAGTTGGCCGAGGTCGACTCCTTCGCGCACCGCCAGTCCGCGGTTGCCGACCGCGACCCGGTGGCCGTCGACGACCGCGGTCGCACCGTGGCCGGGGACGTTCTCGAAGTGCCGCGCGCTCACCGCCGTCACGGCCCGGCTCTCGGCGTACCGTACGACGGCTTCGGCCAGAGGGTGCTCGGACTCACGCTCCACCGCCGCGACCAGCCGCAGCAGGTGGTCCTCGTCCGTTCCCGGGGTGGTGATCAGGTCGGTCACTTCCGGTTCGCCCTTGGTCAGGGTGCCGGTCTTGTCCATGACCACGGTCTGGATCCCGGCCGATGCCTCCAGGGCGACGGCGTTCTTGAACAGCACCCCGCGCCGGGCTCCCAGTCCTGTGCCGACCATGATGGCCGTAGGGGTGGCCAGACCCAGGGCGTCCGGGCAGGTGATGACGACGACGGTGATGGCAAACAGCATCGCGGTGCCCAGCGAGCGGTCGGTGGCCAGCAACCAGACGGCCAGCGTCGCGGCGCCGCCGATCAGGGCGACGAAGACCAGCCAGAACGCGGCCCGGTCGGCGAGCCGTTGGCCAGGGGCTTTGGAGTTCTGGGCTTCCTGGACGAGTTTGACGATCTGTGCCAGGGCGGTGTCGGAGCCGACTTTGGTGGCGCGCACGCGGAGCGTTCCGTTGGCGTTGATGGTCGCACCGACGACCTGCGAGCCGGGGGCTTTGTGCACGGGCAGGCTCTCCCCGGTGACCATCGACTCGTCGACCTCGCTCTCCCCCTCCTCGACGGTTCCGTCGACGGCGATCTTGGCTCCGGGCCGGACCAGCAGCAGATCACCGGCCACGACCTCGGCGGTGGGCACCTCCACCGGCTCACCGCCCCGCACGACGAGTGCCTTGGGCGGGGCCAGGTCGAGCAGGGTGCGGATGGCGTCGTTGGCGCCGCCCCGGGCCCGCATCTCGAACCAGTGGCCGAGCAGCACGAACGAGGCCAGCACGGTGGCCGCCTCGTAGAAGACGTCGCCGCCCCCGGTGAGCGTGATGATCAGCGAGTACAGCCAGCCGGAGCCGACGGCTACCGCGACCAGCACCATCATGTCCAGGGTGCGGGCACGCAAGGCTCGAACCGCGCCGACGAAGAAGATCGAGCACGAGTAGAAGATCACCGGCAGGCTCAGCAACAGCGCCCAGACGTCCTGACGCAGCCCGAAGGGCACAGGAGCGACCAGGCCGAAGACGTCCTCGCCGATCGGCGACCAGATGACGATGGGGATCGAGAACAGCAGCGCTACGAGGAAGCGGTTGCGCATGTCGGCCACCATCGACGCCATCGACATGGCCCCGTGGCCGCCGTGCCCCATCAGCTCGTGCGGTGTCGGCATCTCCTCGGCAGCGGCGGGAGCCTCGGCCGCCGCATGCCCGACGTGGTCGGCGTGCTCCGCGGGGGCGCTTGGAGCCGCCACCCGCGCGGCCTGGCCCCTAGAAGTCGCATGACGTTCTTCAGTGGCCTCCACAGCAGGGTCCGGTTCGGCCAGCGGATCACAGACATGGGACGGCACGGACTGGCCCGCGCAGTGATAGCCGCATTCGGTCACCCAGCGGCGCAACTCGGCCAGTGACGTACGCCTCGGGTCAAAGGCCACCGTCGCCGATTGCGCGACCGGGTTGACCTCGACCTGAAGTACGCCGGGCCGTCGCCCGAGCGCAGCGGTGACGGTGTTCTGCTGAGACACCCAGGCCAGACCTCGCACATCCAGAACCGCCGTAGCCCGCTCCTTACCAGGATCCTCGCGCCCGGACGTTTCGTGATCGTGGGGATCCGCGTGATGCTGCACGGCCACTCCTCCTTCGGTGTCCGCAGCGCTGCCCGGTGGCAAGGCCGAGAGCAAGTCACTCTTCGCGCCAGCCGAGTTTGATCAGCAGGTTCTTGGCCTCCTCGGCGACCTCGGCGTCGGCAACCACGTCGTGACGGGCGGCCACGATCCGGCCGCGGGGAGAGAAATCGCGGTGGCCCCCGCTGGCAGCGTGACCGCGAACCCGAAGAGCGCGCCGACGACCGGACGATCGACCTCTGAGGTAGGCGGGTGCTGGGTCGTCGAAGGACTCCCCTCCTCATCAAGCAGCCTGCGCCCGTACCACCTCTCGTGCAACGCAGGCTGCCGTGAGTGAGCGCATGAGGGGCGGAAGAACAGGTCGGCGACCTCGGGGTTCCGGGGAACGCGATGCCTCACCGGTGCCGGCCTCGGCGCGCGCCCCCAGCAGCCTGCCCAGCGGGATCAGGGTGGGCAGGCTGTTGCGCCGAAGAACTCGTGCTGCCGCGGTCTCGCCGCCCGGCGAACTGCTCGCCGACCCGGCTGCAGTCGTGGTGGAAGGAAGCCCGGCGCTGACCCGCAGGTCGGGAAGACGACCCGGGAGGTGCACTCCCCGCTTTCCTGCCGGTCGAAGACCAGCTCCACCGGCCTCTCTGCGTTTCACTCCCTCAGCCTCGCTCGCGGCTACCCCTACCGGGTAGGGGCCGGCCGATCCCGCCGTTCGGGACCGGTGGGCCCTGTGCCCTCAGGCCGGAACGGGAGGACCCTGGAAGTAACACAAGAACGAGGCCGGACAGCGCGGGCCCTGCGCCCGCCGCCCGGGTGACCTGGGGACGTGATGGCGATGATGTTCTGGTACGACCACGACGTCAGCGGGTGGGGCTGGTTCGCGATGTCGGCCGGCATGATCCTGTTCTGGGCGTTGATCATCACTGCCGCCGTCCTGCTCTTCCGGGCCCTGGGCCGCCCCCACGAGCACACGCACAGCCCGGCCGGCCCCTCGCCCGAGCAACTGCTCGCCGAGCGGTTCGCCCGCGGCGAGATCAACGAGGAGGAGTACCAGCGCCGCCTGGCCACCCTGCGCTCCTCAGGCCCTTTCACCACACACTGACCCGCCCTCCCGCGGAGAAGGCCCCGCCATGAGGAACAACCGAACTACGCGGCCCGGGGTGCCGGTGCAGCGCACCCTTCCGGGGGCGGTCGCGCCGGGCGACGGGGGCCTTCCGTCCGTGTGCCGCCTGCTGTCGGCTCAGGGGCAGGGCATGCTCATGTAGAGCGCTTGCTCGCCCTCGGAGGGTGTTCCCTGGTACAGGGCGGTGTCCAGCCCGCAGAAGGTGAAGCCCATGCGCCGGTACGCGTGGATCGCGGGCGCGTTGACGTTGGTGACCTCGAGCCAGAGGTGGCCGGCGCCCCGCTCACGGGCGAACTCGGCCGCGAGCCGCATCAGCGTCCGGCCGACCCCCCGTCCCCGGTGCTCCGGCGCGATCTCGATGTCCTCGACCGTCAGCCGGCGGTTCCACCCGGAGTACGAGACGGCGAGGAACCCCACCAGGTCGCCGGAGGACCCGTGGGCGACGAAGGTACGGGAGTCCGCGTCGTCTTCCTCGACCGCGTCGTCGCCGTCGTGCTCGTCCTCGGGGAAGACCTTGGTCAGGGGCGGGTCCACGGCGATCTCCCGCAGGGCGAACCCGTCGTCGGCGACGGTCACCCGGAAGACCGTGCCGGTGGTGAAGGAGCCGTCCAGGGCGTCGATGGCCTCTGCGTCCCCGGGGGCTGCGGTGCGGTACCGGTAGGCGGTGTTCTCAACAGTGGTCACGGCACCGACGCTAGGGCCGCTCGGACCACGGCGGGACGGCTTTCGGCCGCCCGCGCAGGCGCCCTCGGCCCCGGCCCGGGCTCACACGTGCACCTTTCGTCCCGCCACGGCCGCGGCGGCAGTCACCGGGCCGGCGCGCCGGACGCTCCCGCGCCCGATACCGGCCACATGCCGACCTGAACGGGAACACGTCGCCGGCCTGCTGCATCGTCCGGATCCCGCCCAGCCCTGCCGAAGGACCGGACGGGCTGGAGAGCCGTCGGACCACCCCTGGCGTGATCCGGGAACAGGACGGCGGGCCGGCCGAGGACCGAGAGCGTCCTGACGTCCGTCTCCTCCCCGCTCGCTGTGCGGGAACGAGACGTTCACGGTGCGAGTGCCGAGCCGGACCTCGGCCTCCGGCCGGGCAGCCTTCCCCTCGGTCTGGGCAGCGGTGTTGCCGGGGCCGGATGCCGTCGCCGGGGTCACCGCGGGTGTGCCCGGGAGCCGGGCCGGGTCGGACCGGCTGAGCGCCTTCCGCGCGCGCACCGAGCGTCACACGGACGACGCCCGGGCCGGGGTGTACTCGAACCAGTCGAAAGCGACCGCGCCCTCGGTGGCGTACATGCCGATCACGCGGCCGGTGAAGCCGCAGGCGACCTCGGTGGACAGGTAGCGCCCGTCCAGTTCGGCGAGCGGCCGGGCCTGAGGAGCGACGGGATCACCGAGCCAGAAGGCGATGGTGTCGGGGCCCGTGGTCCCGCCGTCGGTGAGTGCGGGCGACGCGGGCACGAGCCCCGACGTCCGGATCGTCACGGTGAGGGTCAGCGGCCCGGCCGGAACCGGCCGACGGGCCACGGTCTGGCGCAGCGGTCCGATCCGGGCGACGACACCGACCTCCCCGTCCCCGGCCTCCACCTCGTAATGGTGGGCCTCGTCCAGGCGCACACAGAGACCGCCGCGTCCCGTACCCGGGTCGATCACGGCGGTGACGCGGCAGTCGTGATGCTGCTGGCGGCGGCCGACGAAGGTGTACCCGGGGCTGTCCAGGGTGGGGCCGGTGGCGTTGAGGACCAGCCGGCCGGGGTGCTCGGTGAGCGACCAGGAACCCTCCGGGCGGGCGAACGGCGAGATCCAGTGCGGCGCGAGAGCGGAGCCTTCGAAGTCGTCGCGGGCGGGCGGGGCCGGGAGGAGATGCCGGGCACCGCCCGGGGCCGCGTGACTCTCGGGAACCGGCGCGACGACGGGCCAGCCGTCCTCGCCCCACTCCACGGGGGTGAGGAACGTCTCGCGGCCGAGCACGTGCACGTCGGGCGTGAAGCCGCGGGGGCGGACACCGAGCAGCACCATCCACCAGCTGCCGTCGGGAGCCTGCACCAGGTCGGCGTGACCGGTGTTCTGGATGGAGCGGGCGGTACCGCTGTGGGACAGCAGGGGGTTGGCGGGTGCGCCCGCCCAGGGGCCGCGCGGCGAGCGGCTGCGGGCGATGGACACGCTGTGGCCGCGTTCCGTACCGCCTTCCGCGATCAGCAGGTACCACCAGTCGCCGATGCGGTAGAGGTGCGGCGCCTCGGGGTACTTGAGACCGCTGCCCGACCAGGTACCGAAAGGACCCTCCAGCACCTCGCCCTCGGCCGGGTCGATGCGGGCCATGTTGATGCCCCCTTCGGGACCGGAGAAGGCGCACCAGCAGGTGCCGTCCTCCTCCCACGCCAGGTCGGGGTCGATCCCGGAGAGGTCGATCCACACCGGGTCGCTCCACGGCCCCTCGGGCAGCTCCGCCGAGACGACGAAGGTGCCGCCACCGTCGACATTGGTGGTGATGACCCAGTAGCGGCCGTCGTGGTGGCGGATGGTGGGGGCGTAGAGGCCTCCGGACGCCTTCGCGCCAGGGAGGGGCAGCGGCAGTTGTCCGGGCCGGTCGAGCACGTTGCCGATCTGCTCCCAGTGCACGAGGTCCTTGCTGTGGAAGAGCGGCAGCCCGGGAAAGTACTCGAAGCTGGAGCACACCAGGTAGTAGTCGTCACCGACCCGGCACACGCTCGGATCGGGGTGGAACCCGCTGATCACCGGGTTGTCGTAGCGATGCACGGAGACGTCTTCCTCTCGAGTCGCCGGGCGCCGTGACGCCGTGACGCCGTGACGCCGACCACGGGGCCATGCCGATCACGAGGACCGCCACCACCTGGGCGGCGACCCTCGCGAGCGTCGGCGATCTCTTGTGACAGGGCTTGTCAGGCGCGGGTCCAGCGCTGGTTGCTGCCGTTGGAGCAGGTGTAGAGCTGGATCAGGGTGCCGTTGGCGGTGCCGCCCCCGACGGCGTCGAGGCAGAGGCCGGACTGGACGCCGACGATGGATCCGTCGGAGTTCAGGCGCCACTTCTGGTTGTCGCCGCCCCAGCAGCTGTAGATCTGGACCTTGGCGCCGTTGCCGGTGCCGGCGGCGTCCAGGCACTTGTTGCCGTAGACCCTGAGCTCACCGGCGTCGGTGTACGTCCACTGCTGGTTGGTGCCACTGTGGCAGTCCCACAGCTGGACCTGGGTGCCGTCGGTGGTGCTGGCGCTGGGCACGTCCAGGCAGCGGCCCGAACCGGCGCCCTTGATCTGTCCGCCGTCCGCGGGCGGCGGTGTGGTGGAGCCGCCGTTGAGTGCGTTCAGGACGGCGGTGTAGGCCGGCTTCTTGCTGCCGTCGTTGTTGAACAGCAGCGGTGTGTCCCCCGATCGCCAGGAGTCGCTGTCGCGCACACCCCAGACGGTGACGCCGAGGCAGCGGGAGACGGCCAGGCAGTCGTTGACCACGTTGGCGTAGGTCGAGGACGGGGCGCCCTGGATGTCGAGCTCGGTGACGGCCACGTCGACGCCGAGGGCGGCGAAGTTCTGCAGAGTGGTGCGGAAGTTGCTGTTGTAGGGGCTGCCGCTGTTGAAGTGCGACTGGAAGCCGACGCAGTCGATCGGCACACCGCGCTGCTTGAAGTCCCGCACCATGCGGTACATGGCCTGGGTCTTGGCCCAGGTCCAGTCCTCGACGTTGTAGTCGTTGTAGCAGAGCTTGGCGGACGGGTCGGCGGCGCGCGCGGTGCGGAAGGCCACCTCGATCCAGTCGCTGCCGGTGCGTTCCAGGTTGGAGTCGCGCCGGGCTCCCGAACTGCCGTCGGCGAAGGCCTCGTTCACGACGTCCCACTGCGCGATCTTGCCCTTGTAGTGAGCCATCACGCCGTTGATGTGGTCGATCATCGCCTGGCGCAGCGCGCTGCCGCTGAGGCTCTGCATCCAGCCGGGCTGCTGGGAGTGCCAGGCCAGGGTGTGGCCGCGCACTTCCTTGCCGTTCTGCACCGCCCAGTTGTAGACGCGGTCGGCGGCGGTGAAGTTGAACTGGCCCCGCTGCGGTTCGGTGGCGTCGATCTTCATCTCGTTCTCGGCCGTCACCGAGTTGAACTCACGGGCCGCGATCGTCGCGTACGTCGAGTCGCTCAGTCTGTTCGCGGCGATGGCGACGCCGAAGTAGCGGCCGCTCTGCGCCGCCGCGGCGCCGAGCGTGCTCTCGGCGGCCTGAGCCGGCTGCGGCGCGGCCAGCGCGCCGGCCATTCCGAGGGCGCCGACGAGCAGCGTCGGCAGCAGAACGCGGATCTTCCGCCGGACGGCGGCTCTGGGAAGGGCACGAAAGCCCATGGATGTGCCTCCAAGGTAGGTGCGGCACCGTCTGCACAGGACGAGCGGTGTTCGGCATTTCGCACTGCGGTCGGATTGCCAAACAGGATGGTGCGGGGTTGACAGAGGCTCGTCAAGCCTCTCGACGAAAGAAGTTTCCGCATCTCTTTCGAAACTTTCGGCACCTCGTAGAAGCGCTCGGATTCTCGAATCGATCAGCCGTACCACGCACCACCTGCGTATTTCCGGTCGGCCTCAGGGCCCATGACATTCGGAAACGGGGCTTGTTTGCGGTCAGATCAGCGACAGACCTTGACCGGAGGGCTCCGTCTTCCTAGCTTGTGGCGATACGGAGCCGGAATGACCTCGAAACATTCGATCCCGTTCCCGCCCGGCGTGACTGCCGCTCCGCCGTTCACCGGCGTCACCTCGCCCCCCACCTCAAGGAGGCTTTCCGATGTGGCTTCGCCACGCGTTCCCGGTCCGTCCACGACGCTTACTCGGCGTCCTCGCGCCCCTGCTGCTCGTGGCGGCCTTCCTCGGTGCCCAGCCCGCCGAGGCCGCGACCGTGGACCCCAACGCCTCGTACGTGCTGGTCAACCGCAACAGCGGCAAAGCCCTGGACGTCTACAACAGGGCGACCGACGACGGCGCCCGCATCACCCAGTGGACCAGGAACGACCAGAGCCAGCAGCAGTGGCAGTTCGTCGCTTCCGGCGACGGCTACTACCGCGTCAAGTCCCGCCACTCGGGCAAGGTGCTGGACGTCCACAACTGGTCCACCGCGAACGGCGGCTCGATCGTGCAGTGGGCCGACCTGAACGGCACCAACCAGCAGTGGCGGCTGGACGACAGCTCGGACGGCTACGTGCGGCTCATCTCGCGCCACAGCAACAAGGCCCTCGAAGTACAGGGCGCCTCCACCGCCGACGGCGCGAACGTCGTCCAGTACGACGACTGGGGCGGCACCAATCAGCAGTGGCAGCTCGTCAAGGTCGGCTCCGACACCCCCGGAACGTGCGATCTTCCGTCGAGCTACCGCTGGACGTCGACGGGCGCGCTGGCACAGCCCAAGCAGGGGTGGGTCTCGCTCAAGGACTTCACCGTCGCCCCCTACAACGGCAGGCAACTCGTCTACGCGACCACGCACGACACGGGGACGAGGTGGGGTTCGATGAACTTCGGCCTGTTCACCAACTGGTCGGAGATGGCCTCGGCCGGCCAGAACACGATGTCCAACTCGACGGTCGCACCCACGCTCTTCTACTTCGCGCCGAAGAACATCTGGGTGCTCGCCTACCAGTGGGGCGGGACCGCCTTCTCCTACCGGACCTCGACCGACCCCACCAACCCGAACGGCTGGTCCTCCGAGCAGGTGCTCTTCTCGGGAAGCATCTCGGGCTCCGGAACGGGACCGATCGACCAGACGCTCATCGGTGACGGCACGAACATGTACCTGTTCTTCGCCGGCGACAACGGCAAGATCTACCGGGCCGGCATGCCGATCGGGAACTTCCCGGGCAGTTTCGGCTCGACCTCGACAGTGATCATGAGCGACACGACGAACAACCTGTTCGAAGCCCCGCAGGTCTACAAGCTGCAGGGTCAGAACCGCTACCTCATGATCGTCGAGGCGATCGGCTCGCAGGGCCGGTACTTCCGCTCGTTCACGGCCACCAGTCTGAACGGCTCCTGGACGCCCCAGGCCGCGACCGAGGGCAACCCCTTCGCCGGCAAGGCCAACAGTGGCGCCACCTGGACCAACGACATCAGCCACGGCGAACTGATCCGCACCGGCGCCGATCAGACCATGACCGTCGATCCCTGCAATCTTCAGTTGCTCTACCAGGGACGCAGTCCCGACTCCGGCGGTGACTACGGTCTCCTGCCCTACCGTCCGGGTCTGCTGACCCTGCGGCGCTGACGGCGCGACGGAACCCTGCTCCGAGGGGGAGCCGGTGTGGCGGGCCCGGCGGAACGCCGGGCCCGCCACACCGTCGTCCGAACGGCCCGGTCAACCCCACCCGCCTTCGCGGTGAGGGACGTTCAGTGATCGTCCTCCGGTGCGCCGGCCGTGCTGCCGGGCGGAACAAGGCAGCGGCGCACCAGGACGAGCGTGCGCTCCGTGACCGTGTCGAGCGGAGCACCGCCGTCGACGGCGGCACGGCGTGTGCAGCGTCCCGGCGATCAGGTCGGCCGTGAGCGCGGGCTCGGGAGCGCCGAGTCGCCGGACGGCCGCACGGAGCGGCTCGACTCGTGCGACGCCGTGAACGCCGGCAGCCGGCGCCACAGGAGGCGCGGAACTTGGCGTCCAGGGAGGAGACATCGCTCGCAGGCCGCCGGTCATGGTGACGGTGACCTGCTCGCTCCAGGTCGCGGCGGTCGCCGAGAGGTCGGCGCTGGTGGAGACCGCCAGGGTGCCGCTCCGATTTCCAGACCGTTGCGGGTGGCAGCGGCCGGGGCGGCGGCGACACCGGTGCGGGTCTTCGCCTTCGCGGGGGCGGGGTGACCGTCCCACAGGACTCGACGGGCCCCGCGCGGCGCTCCCTGGACCCGGCGCGGTGGGGGGCACTCCTCACCGCAGCCGGCCGCGAACCTGCTGGTCCGGGTGGTCGCAGCACTGGACGCCGCGGACTTGGCGGTGGACGCGGAACGTCACCCGTTCGACGTAGTTCTGAAGGTGCTCCCCCGTCGTGAGGCCCAGTGTGGAGGCAGCCCCGACTCCATCGTCCGGGGGAACACGGAGGGAAGGGCATGGGGTACGACCAGGCAGGTGTGTCTCGGCGCGGGCTGCTGAAGACGGCGGGTGTCACGGGCCTCGGTGCGATAGCGGCCGGGTCCGCCACCGGAGGGGGCGGGAACCCGCCCACCTCGGTGCCACCGGTGCCCGCCACCGTCCACCTCACACCGACGCGGAAGCTCGGCGGCACGTTGTCGATTCTCCAGTTGAACCACTACGTGGCCCGCTACGACACGTGGTTCGACGCCTATGCGCAGGAGTGGGGAAGACGGGTGGGCGTGGACGTCCGCGTCGACCACGTCCCCCCGGAGCGTCTGGTCGCGCGCACGCTGGCGGAGATCTCGGCGGGCTCGGGCCACGACCTCATCGAATGGATCAGCCCTCCCTCCCAGCTGGAGCCGGACGTCGTCGACCTCTCCGACCTGCACGACGAGGCGGTCAGGCGGTTCGGTCTGGAGCAGCCGTTCTGCAAGAAGGCGGCTTACAACCCGTCCACGGACAGGTACTACGGCTACAGCCACGCCTGGACGCCCGATCCGGGCAACTACCGCAAGAGCCTGTGGCGCCAGGTGGGGATGGGCGACGGGCCGTCGACCTGGGAAGAACTGCTCGAGGGTGGCAAGGCGGTCAGGCAGAGGTCCGGGACCCCCCTCGGCCTCGGCATGTCGGACGAGCTCGACTCCAACATGGCGGCCCTCGCACTCCTCTGGTCGTACGGCGCGTCCGTGCAGAACGAGATCGAGCAGGTGGTGCTCGACTCTCCGGAGACGGTCGCCGCCGTCACGTACATGACCCGGCTCTACAAGGAGACGATGACCCCGGAGGTGTTCTCCTGGAACTCGGCCTCCAACAACACGGGGCTCGTCACCGGGCGTCTGTCCTACATCCTCAACGCGGTCTCCGCGTACCGCACCGCGCAGTCCGACGCTCCCGGGACCGCGGACGACATCTCCTTCACCCCCGCGCTCAGGGGCCCGACGGGTCTCGGGATCGCCGGCCAGCACGCCGTGTTCGTCTACGTCGTCCCCCGGTTCTCGGGCAACGTCGACGCCGCCGAGGAGTTCCTCCTCAACCTGTCGGCCAACGACGCGGTCGGTACCTACCAGTCGGAGCTGTACAACCTCCCCGCCTTCCCCACCCGCGTGCCGCAACTCGACCCCTGGCTGGCCACCGACCCGTTCGGGTCACGCCCGTCCGACAAGCTCGAACTGCTGCAGGGTTCGGGAACATGGACCGCGGACATCGGCTATCCGGGGCCGCCCAACCCGGCCGTCGGCGAGGTGGTCACCCGTTTCGTCCTGCCGCACATGATGGCCCGCGCCGCCCAGGGCAGGCAGTCGCCCGAGGAGTCGGTGGCCCAGGCGGAGGCGGAGGTGCGGGCGATCTTCGACAAGTGGCGGGCCCGCGGCCTGGTCGGCCGCTAGGGCGGGACACCCAGACCAGAGCCCGGTCACCCGACCTCGCCCACGCGCGAGCCGGCCCGTCGTCACTTGCCCGCGGTGGGCACCACCTGCTCGCGGTCGCGCGCCGCGGAGATCGGCCAGACGACCTGTCGGCTTCGGAGATCGTCCGGGTGGACGACGCGCCAGCGGCCGTCGAGGAACTGCTCGACGACTCCCCCGGCACCGGTGTTCTGCCCACTGGCGTCGAACCGTACGTGGTCCCAGGAGCCCATGATCAGGTCACGGCGCGGCAGGCTCACGGCGCTCAGCGCCGAGCGGATCCTCTCCGGATCGCTGGAGCGCGCCTCGTTGACCGCCACGGCCAGCGTCATCACGGCGGTGAAGGCGCGCGCGGAGTTCTCCGTCATGGGGGCGCCGAACTCCGCCGCGAACATCTGGGCGACCTTCCTGGCCGTCGGGTCGCGTTCGGCCAGCTCGGCCGACCACGCGGTGCGGCGGATGAAGCCCCGGGCGTCGGCTGCCCGAGCCGGGCCGGACACGAACTCGGGGTCGGAGAAGCCGCCGCCGTAACCGAGCACCGCCGGCGGCAGGTAGCCGAGCCGGGTGAACGCCTTCTGCAGCAGCAGCGCGTCCCTGGTGTACGACAGGACGAAGAGCGCGTCCGGTTCACTGGCGCGGATCTGCCGCACATACGGCACCAGGTCCGAGGACGTCGCGCCGTAGGCGACGTCGGCGCCCACGGTCAGGCCGTGCTCCCGGGCGAGCTGCCGGGTGACCGCGGCGCCCTCGTTGCCGTACTGGTTGTCGACGTGCAGGATGCCGACGGTCGAGATCGGCACCCCGGCGGCCTTGCGGTCCTCGATCAAGGAGAAGAAGGCCCGGCCGAAGGTGAGGTCGCTGGGGCCGGTGCGGAAGAAGTAGCGCAGGCCGCGTCCGGTCAGCGCGGGCGAGGAGGAGTCACCGTTGACGAAGGGGATGTGGAGCCGCTCGGCGCGTTCACTGGCTGTCCGGGTGACGGACGAGTGGTAGGCGCCCGTCAGGGCGACGGCCCCTTGGCCGGCCACCAGCCGCTGCGCCTGGCTCGCCCCGGTTCGCGGGTCACCCCCGGTGTCGGCGTCGACGAGCTCGAGCCTGGCCCCTCCCAGGCCCGGCAGGCCGGGCTCGCCGGCCAGCGGGAGCGCCAGGTCCGGGAATTCCCCGTTGACGATCTCCGCGGCGAGTCGTGCGCCGTTGCGTGCGTCCTTGCCCGCCGAAGCGTCCGGTCCCGAGACCGGCTCCAGGACCCCGATTCTCACCTGCTCGGCCTGTGTGCCCGCACCGCGGTCGGCGCAGGCCACGGCAAGTGCCGGGAAGGGAGCGAGGACCAGCAAGAGGGCCAGACCCCGCAGCGTGCCACGCATGGCAGCCTCCTCTCCGGCCATGTGGCCGGTACGATCGGCGGCTGCCCGCCGGGGATGTGCGCTCCATGCTCGTACCGCCCCGCCGGTGCCGCCACGGGACGGCACCGACCGGGTTACTGGGGCCCGGGTCCTCGGCCCCGCCCGTCCCGCCCTCCGGGACCGGCCCACCGCCCGCCCCGGGGAGCCCGCGCATGCCGGGCGTCACCCGGCGCGAAAGCCGAGGCGGCTCGGCCCGCCGTGTCCGAACGCACGCTCAGAGCCGGTACCGGACCCAGACGTTGGGCTCGCAGTACACGGCGTGCTCGTGCCGGAGGGAGCAGTACACCGGCACCAGCGCCCCGGGAACCGTGACCGGCCCCTCGGAGTCGAACGGCAGCCCGGTCCAGCGACGCCACTGGCCGAGCGAACCGACGACCGTCCTCGACGCGGGGGCGACCGACTCGACCGCGCCGCCTGCCCTGACGTGCACCCGCAGCCAGGGGTCGTGCGGCAGCCCGTCCTCCGGGCGGTCCCGGACGGCGTACGCGGCCGTCGGCGTGTCCGGTTCCCGGTGCTTGGCGCTCGGCCGCGCGGGCGCGACGAGCTCCTTGAATCCGCCCGCGCGGGCGTTGTCCCGCAGGGCGGACACCATGCGGCCGGCGATCCCCCTGCGCTGGGCTCCCGTCGCGACGGTCATGTCGATCGCGCTCACCGTGTCCGGCGTACGGCCGTGCCGCAGGTCCGTCAGTGCCCAGCGCAGCGTCTGGTCCCATCCGGTGGCCGGCAGTTCCCCCCGCCCCTCGGTGCCGAGAACGAACGGGACGCTCAGCGCCCTGGCCACCAGGTCGCCCCCGGGACCGGTGGCGACCAGGACGTGCTGCGGGAACCCGGCGGCGATCCACTCGGTGTCACCCCCGACGAGTTCGTGCTCCATGAACGCCGGCCAGGTGTGCGGCATGCTCCACAGGGATGCGCTCAGCTCCGGCCGCTCCGCCAGGGTCGTGATCACCAGGTCACCGTTCATTCCGGGCAGACTAATCACGCGGATGACGTTTGCCCTTGTTTGCACCGATCCGGGGCGTGTCCGTCCGGCCTTCCGCCTCGCCCACACCACCGGACTCCCGGGAGCCGCCCTGCCCCCACCCTTGAACTCCCACCCCTGCGGGTCCACCATGGGAGCGCTCCCACCACGGGAGCGTCCCCACAGTGACTCAGGAGCCGCTCATGCCACCCTCCCTGTCGTTACCCCGGCGCAGAACCCTCTCCGCCGTCCTCCTGGCCGGTTCGCTCCTCGCCGGTGGTCTGCTGACCGCTCCGGCCGCGGCGGGACTCCCCACCGCCGCGGCGGAGACCACGGCGGTCCGCGTCAATCAGGTCGGATATCTGCCGGACGGCCCCAAGCGCGCCACCGTCGTCACCACGTCGCCGCAGGCGCTCACCTGGCAGTTGCGCACCGCGTCCGGCGCGGTGGCCGCCTCCGGCTCGACCGTCCCGCGCGGCGCGGACCAGGCGTCCGGACAGTCCGTCCAGGTGGCCGACTTCTCCTCGTACCGGGACACGGGCTCGGGATACGTCCTGACGGTGGACGGCAGGAGCAGCGACCCGTTCGACATCCGCGCCGACCTCTACGACCGTCTGCGCTCGGACGCGATGGCGTTCTTCTACCACCAGCGCAGCGGCATCGCCATCGAGTCCTCCCTGGTCGGCTCCGCCTACGCGCACCCGGCCGGGCACCTCGGTGTGGCCCCGAACAAGGGCGACACGTCCGTCCCCTGCCAGTCCGGGGTCTGCGACTACACCCGGGACGTCAGGGGCGGCTGGTACGACGCGGGCGACCAGGGCAAGTACGTGGTCAACGGAGGCATCTCCACCTGGCTCGTCGTCAACTCCTTCGAGCGGGCCGGGCGTGCGGGTACCGACGAGGCGCTGGGCGACTCGACGCTGCGCGTCCCCGAGCGGGGCAACGGCGTGCCGGACGTCCTGGACGAGGCCCGCTGGGAGCTGGACTTCCTGATGCGGATGCAGGTGCCCGACGGCAAGCCGCACGCGGGCATGGCGTTCCACAAGGTGCACGACGCGGAGTGGACCGGCATACCGACCCGCCCCGAACAGGACGCCCAGGTCCGTGAGCTGCACCGTCCGTCCACGGCGGCCACCCTGAACCTCGCGGCGGCCGCCGCGCAGTGCGCCCGCGTGTACCGGTCCTACGACGCCGAGTTCGCCGACCGCTGCCTGGCGGCCGCCCGCAAGGCCTGGACGGCGGCGCGGGCCGAACCGGCCCTCTACGCGCCGGACTCGGACAGCACGGGCGGCGGGGCCTACGGCGACACCCAGGTGACCGACGAGTTCTACTGGGCGGCCGCCGAGTTGTACGCGACGACCGGTGAGAGCGCCTACCGGGACGCCGTCACCTCCTCGTCCTGGCACACCTCCGCCGGCGCCTTCACCCGGTACGGCTTCGGCTGGGCGGACACGGCCGCGCTCGGACGGCTCACCCTGGCCACCGTGCCCAACGGGCTGTCCGCCGCCGATCTGTCCCGCATCCGCTCCTCGGTGACCGCGGCCGCCGACGGCCACCTGTCCACGATGGCCGGACAGGGGTACGGAGTGCCCATCCCCGCGGACGGGTACTTCTGGGGGTCGAACAGCGCGCTCGCCAACAACGCGATCGTCCTGGCCGTCGCCGGAGAGCTGACCGGTGACGCGCGCTACCGCGCCGGAGCGCTGGAGGCGATGGACTACCTTCTCGGGCGCAACGCCCTCGGGCAGTCCTACGTCACCGGCTACGGCGAGACGTCCTCACGCAACCAGCACCACCGCTTCTGGGCGCACCAGCTGGACGCCTCGCTGCCCAACCCGCCGGCGGGCTCGCTCGCGGGCGGCCCGAACAGCGGCCTGCAGGACCCGGTGGCGCAGGAGAGGCTGGCCGGCTGCGCGCCGGCCGCGTGCTACGTCGACGACATCGGCTCGTACTCCACCAACGAGGTGGCGGTCAACTGGAACGCCCCGCTGGCCTGGCTCGCCGCCTTCGCGGCCGAGCGGACGTCCACCGGTGAGCAGCCGGGGGCGGCCTGCGCGGTGACCTACACGGTGGACAACGCCTGGAACGACGGGTTCACCGCGACGGTGACCGTCAGGAACACCGGCCCGGCCGCGGTGGACGGGTGGCGGCTGGAGTGGAGCTACCCGGGCGGCCAGCGCGTCACCAGTGCCTGGAACGCGACCGTCACCCAGAGCGGCACGGCCGTCGTCGCCCGCAACGTGGAGTGGAACCGGGTGATCCCGGCCGGGGGGACGGCCAGTTTCGGCGTCCAGGGGTCGCTCAGCGGGGGCAATCCGGCCCCCACGGCCTTCACGCTCGACGGGAACGCCTGCGCCTGACCGCGCGAACGAACCGCGGGACGAAGGCCGGACGGACACCGCCCGCGCATGGCCCGCCGCATATGCGCGGCGGGCCGTGCGCGGGCTGGTCCGACATGTACGCCGCACCCGGATGCGGCGTCTCCGCGCCGGCCCGCGCCGCCACCCCGACCCCGCGCGCCGGCTCGACGAGACCGGCTCTGTCCACACCCGCCGCCGGGGCCTCGTCAGACGGTCCGGTCGGGAAGCGCCGGAAGGACCGTCTCGGCGATGCCGAGGAGGGCGCTGTCGTCCGGGAGGGTTCCGGACGTGCTCCACACGGTGATGTCGTAGTAGCCGCCCCGGTCCTTCCCGTCGAGGGCCACGGTCAGTGTTCTGGCCAGGGGGCCTTGTTCGACGGGTCCGCCGGACCCGCCGCCCCCGAGGCTGATCTCGATCTTCATGGTGTGATCCGAGAAGAGGACCGCGGGCCGGCCGAGCACCGAGAGCGTCCTGACGTCCGTCTCCTCACCGAACTCCATCAGTTTCACGTACTGGGCGATCGACATCCGGTTGTACGTGGCCGAGACGTTCACGGTGTAGGTGTCGAACCGGACCTCGGCCTCCGGCTGGGCGACCTTCCCGTCGGTCAGGGGAGCGGTGTCGCTGGTGCCGGACGCCACCGTCGCGGTCTCCCCGGGCGTGCCGAGGAGCTGGGCCAGGTCGGACCGGTTGAGCGCCTTGCACAGCTCGTCGCCGGTCACAGCGCGGGACGTCTTCTTGTAGGCGCTCGGCAGTTCCTCGCCTTCCCCGCTCGGACACGAGGCGGCCCGCGGCGTGCCGTCGTCGCCCGAGGGCAGCAGCTGCGGGCCCAGCCACGCCGCGGCCCCGAGTGCCGCGAACACGGCCACGGCCGCGACGGCCTGGCCCCACGCGTTGGGTTCCTTCTCCGAAGCGGCCGGGGTCGGACGCCGCCCCGCCGGAGCCTGCGGCTGCGGCTGCGGCCGGGCAGCATCGTCGGGCACCGCCCCGCCCGCGGACGCCGCCGGGCTCGGGTTCCGGCGGGCGCGCAGGGCCCGGACCACCGTGTGGACACGTACCGCGGTGAACACCAGGAACGCCACACCGATCGCGGCCGCCACCCATGTGCCGTCGCGGAGGGCGAGGTACATGATGCGTACGCCGAAAACGGACCCGACCACGATGAGCAGAGGCTCACGGACCCAGAAGGGCAGGAGACGGAGGAGGAAACCGAGCATCCCACGATCACACCAGGACAAGATCACGTCAGCCGTGATGGAAGCCACAATTCCGGCTCGGGACCCAACCGTGACCAACGAGGGCTCGGGCCCCCCGAGTGCGCCCGGTGCGGACGTGTCTGCTTCCGCCGTCGGTCCGGGCCACACGGCGGGTCGCCAGTTCCGCCGTCAAGGGCTGACCGCATCCGTGCGGGGCACCGGGCAGTGCGCCAGGCAGACCGTGCTCAGCCGCCGCTCTTGCGCCGGAACGACCGCTGGCTCGCGGCCGGTCCGTGCGCCCTGCGCACCTTCGCCGCACCCGGGTTGGCGGCGACATCGGCGGCCTCCGCCTGCGCGCCGCGCTTGCGCGCCAGGGCTTCGCGGAACTTGCGCTTGAGGTCGTAGTTGCCGTCGGCGTCCGGTGCCAGCGGGGGCGTCCCGGGGGCAGCGGGCTGCTCCGAACCGTCCGTTGATGCGGGCTGTGCGGTCATGGTGACCTCCTGGGTTCGGGGTGTGGGCAGGCACAGCTTGTCACGCCGCGCGCGGTGCGGGGGGCCGGCCACGTCATCCCGCTCGGCCGTTGCGGCGCACGAGGGCGGCCTTGCGGGCTTCGGCGAGCTTGCGGGCCTCGCCCGTCTTCCGGGACCTGCCGCCGCCGCGGGAGGTGTCCTTGCTGGTGCCGAGGCCGCGGAAGGGGAGGTTGGTGTTCTTGGGACGCGGCACGGCGGGCCCGCCGTCGAGCGGGATCCCGGACGGAGCCCTGGCGCCGGTGATGCGGCTCAGCTCCGCCTCGCCCGAACGCACCTCGGTGACGGTCGCCTCGATTCCGGCGGCGGCCAGCATGCGGGTCGTCTCGCGGCGCCCGCCCGCCGGCACGAGGGTGACCACGCTGCCCGACGCGCCGGCGCGGGCGGTGCGGCCCGCACGGTGCACGTAGTCCTTGGGGTCGGTGGGCGGGTCGACGTTGACCACCAGACCGAGGCCGTCGACGTGCAGGCCACGGGCCGCGACGCCGGTCGCCACCAGAACGGTGAGCCCGCCGCTGCGGAACTGCGCCAGGGTCCGCGTGCGCTGTGGCTGGGACTTGCCGCTGTGCAGGGCCCCGGCGTGCACCCCGCTGGCCCGCAGATGCCGGGTGAGCTGGTCGACGGCGTGCTTGGTGTCGAGGAACAGCAGGACGCGGCCGTCGCGGGCGGCGATCTCCGTGACGACCGCGTAGCGGTCGGGACCGTGGACGACCAGGACGTGGTGCTCCATCGTCGCGACCGTGCCCGCGGACGGGTCGACCGAGTGGACCACGGGGTCGTGGAGGTAGCGACCGACCAGCTCGTCGACGTCGCGGTCGAGCGTGGCCGAGAACAGCATGCGCTGCCCGTCGGGGTGCACCTGGTCGAGCACCTGGGCGACCTGCGGCAGGAATCCCAGGTCGCACATCTGGTCGGCCTCGTCCAGCACGGTGATCCTCACCCGTCCCAGGCGGCAGGCGTTCCGCTCGATCAGGTCGTGCAGGCGTCCGGGAGTGGCGACGACCACCTCGGCGCCCTGGCGCAGTTCGGCGGCCTGCCGGCCGATCGACATGCCGCCGACGACCGTGGCCATCCGCAGTCGCAGTGCCTCGGCGTACGGCGCCAGCGCCCGGGTGACCTGCTGGGCCAGTTCGCGGGTGGGCACGAGGACCAGGGCGAGGGGCTGCTTCGGTTCGGCGCGCCGCCCGGCCGTACGGGTGAGCAGCGGCAGGCCGAAGGCGAGCGTCTTGCCCGATCCGGTGCGCCCGCGTCCCAGGACGTCGCGTCCCCGCAGGGCGTCGGGCAGGGTGGCGGCCTGGATCGGGAAGGGCTCGCTCGCCCCCTGTGCGCTCAGTGTCCGCAGAACCTCGACCGGCAGTTCGAGGCCGGCGAAGGAGGCGGCCGGGGGCGGTGTCGGAGTCGTGGTCCCGGGCCGGGCGGGACCGCCGGGAGCGTTGCCGGAGTCGTCGGGGTGCTTCATGAACAGCCTTCCGCAGGGGAACGTACCGAGGAAGGCCCGGCAGGACGGAACGGTCCACGCACCGGCGGAACCGAACAGATGGCTGCGCCCACCGCGACGACCACGAAAAACGCATGACCCTACCACGCGGCGGGTCGGGTCACGTGCCGTGCCTGGCCGCGTCGACCGCCGCCCGCACCGTGGGGTACACGCGTCTGAGCTGCTTTCGGGCTTCGGCGGTGCGCAGTACGTCCCTCACCTGGCCCACGTCGCGGGCGAGCAGGAGCCGGACTCCGAGGGAGTCGAGTTCCTCGGCCAGGTCGTCGAGCATGCGCACGGCGCTGACGTCGACGAAGGGGACCGTCTCGCCGTCGATCACGACCGCCGTCACCCCTGTGCGGGCGGCGCCCCTGCGGACCGTGGACCGGATCCGGTCGGCGTTGGCGAAGTAGATGCCGGCCTCGACGCGCAGGACGACCACGCCGGTGATCCTGCGGCTCTCGCTGTGTCTGTCGAGTGCGGCGAAGTGGCCGTTGCCGGGCAGTTGCCCCAGTTCGCTGACGACCGGGCGCGAGGAGCGGTAGAGGAGCAGGAGCAGGGAGACTCCGATGCCGATGAAGAGGCCGGGCAGCGTGCCGAAGACCATCACCCCGAGCATCGCCGCGACGGCGGCGAGGAAGTCGGGCCGCGCGGCGACGCCGTAGGCCTGGCCGAGCCTGCGCGTGAAGACGCGGTGGAGGTGGACCAGGGAGCGGATGTCGACCAGCTCGACCACCGCCGCGATCACCACCCCCGCGAGCACCGCCTCGGGGAGCTGCTCGAAGAGGCCGGTGAGGAAGAGGAGCGTGACCACGGACAGGGCGGCCACGAGAACGCCCGAGAGCTGGGTGCGGGCGCCGGCCGACCAGTTGACCGCGGTCTTCGAGAGGCTGCCGTTGACGACCATGCCGCTGCACAGGCCGGCGCCCAGGCCGGCGGCCCCGAGCCCGATGAGCTCGCGGTCGGCGTCGACCTCGTAGTGGTCGCGGGAGGCGTAGGTCCTGGCCGCACCGAATCCTTCGGCGAAGGCGACGACCAGGACGCCGACGCCTCCGGCGGCGAGGTCGCCGAAGGCGCCGGCCGGGATGTCGGGGAAGCCGAGGGAGGGCAGACCGGTGTCGATGGCCCCGACCACGTCGACACCGTGGTCGGCCAGGTCGAAGGCGGCGGACGCGGCGATCCCCAGCACCACCGCGATCAGTGAGCCGGGCACGGCCGGGGCGACGCGTCTGAGGACGAGGATCAGCACGAGGCCGGTGAGGCCGACCAGGAGGGTGAGGCCGCTGGTCGCGCCGAGGTCCCCGATCAGCCCCCGGACCTTCTCGAAGTAGTTGCCCGAGCCGCCCTCGACGCCGAACAGCTTCGGCAACTGGCCGGCGATGATCGTCATCGCCAGGCCGACGATGAAGCCCTTCAGCACGGGCTCGGAGATGAAACTGGCGAGGAAGCCGAGGCGCAGGAGCCCGGCGAGGAGCGCCGCGACGCCCACCGTGACGGCCAGGGCCGCCGTCGTCGCGGCGAAGTCGGTGCTCGATCCGCCGGCGGTCTCCCCGACGATCGCCGCGGAGAGCGCCGCCGTCGCCGCCATCGGCCCGGTGACCAGATGCCTGGAGCTGCCGAAGGCCGCGTAGAGGATCAGGGCCGCCGGCGCGGCGTAGAGGCCGACCACGGGCGAGACGCCGGCGATCGTCGCGTAGGCGAGGGCCTCGGGCACGAGGACCGCCCACACGGTCACCCCGGCCAGCGCGTCCCGCCCCAGCCACTGCCGCCGGTAACCCCGCAGTGAGGGGAACAGCCGGAGCATGCCCGTCCTCAGGAGGAGAGGTCGGTGACGGCGTCACCGATCAGCTTCGCGGCCATGAGCAGGCAGACCACGGCCGTGATCGCCGCGTTGTTCCGCTCCATCCAGAGTTTGAGGCCGTCGAGGACGTGCTGCGAGCGTTCCCTGAGGGTGAAGAAGAGCACGAGGGGCGCCGCCGTCCCGAGCGCCCCGATCACCACGAAGACCGCGAGGGCCGCGGCCTGCGCGCCGGCGGAGGTGTCCGTACGCGCGATCGCCGCCGCCGCGGCGATCACGAGCAGCAGGTTCTTCGGGTTGAGGGCGGACAGCACGGCCCCCAGCGCTCCGGCCCTGGCGGGGGTGAACGAGTCCACGGTCCGCATCCACTTCGGCAACGCCACCTCCTCGTCGCCGCGCGGCCGGTCGCGCCAGTGCGTCACCGCGACCCACAGCAGCAGCACGCCCAGCGCCAGGTCGAGCGCGCTGACCCAGACGGCCGGCTGCCCCTGTTCGCTCGGGCCCGCACCGCCGGAGACCAGCAGCACGACCGTGCCGACCAGGGCCAGGCCCGCCACCCATCCCAGGAGCAGCGCCGGCCCGTTGGACCGTGCCCTGGGGGTCGCGAGCATCAGCACCATGCCGATGACGGGGAAGGGGCTCAGTGCCACCGCCACGCCGTACGACAGGATCTGACCGATCGCCTCACCCACGTCCGTCTACCTCACACCGGTTCGATCTCGCCCGGCCGCCAGCTCTGGTCGAACCAGCTTTCGAGCGGGCCGTAGAGTCGCAGGACGACGAACCACCCCTTGCCGGGAACGGTCCGGATCCAGTTCGCCTCCCTCCCCTGCGGCGCCGTCGGGCCGAAGTGGACGACCGTCTCCCCGCCGTCCTCGGCCCTGACGTCCTCCGAGAGGCTGTTCACGCTCGGGTGGGGGTCCTCGGTGCGCAACAACGACCGGGTCTGCGGGTCGTAGGCGGTGACGGACCAGAAGTTCTTCACCGGGATGCCGGCCGGCAGGGTGAGCGTGTATCCGCGGCCGCCTTCGAGCAGCGCGCCGGTGGAGTCCTCCGCCGTGTAGACGTACTGCGAGCCGGCCCCGACGGCGGCCGCCGCCATGGCCGGTGAGGTGCCCGCCGCGAAGTAGTGGTACACCGCCCGTGCGTCCAGCAGCCGGGCCCCCTCCGGCGAGAGGAACTCGTGGTTGTGCGACGGCCACGGGTTCTTCCACGAACTGCCGGAATAGACGAAGAAGCCGGGGTCGCGCGGCTTGAAGCACAGCGTCCGTACGATGCCCGAGGCGATCCTGGCGGCGGTGTCGAGGATCGAGCGCATACGGTCGTCCGGCCGGAACGGCTTGCCCGGCACGATGCCGATCGCGGCGAGCTGGCCGGCCCGCTCGGGATCGAGTGCCTGGGGCGGTTCGCCCTGGACGAGGGTGTCGATCTCCTCGAAGAACGTGAAGTCGTTCGCGTGGATGGTGTTGAACTCCGACTCCGCGAAGTTGAGGAACCGCTGCTCGGGCGGGTCCGCCGCCTCCGAGAGCGGATAGATCCGCGACTGGAGCAGGCCCTCCATGCCGTTCAGCGCACGCAGCAGTACCCAGGAGGAGAAGGTCGCCGGCCGTACGACGAAGTACCCCTCGGGGACGTCGCCCTGGTGGCCCGGGGGCAGGAAGAGGTACTTGCCGCCCGCTCCCTTGTCGGGTCCGGCGATGCCCATGTCGGCGACGTGGCGCTGCCAGAGGTCGTTGACGAAGCACAGCGAGTTGCCCGGTGCCTCGATCACGGTGGGTCCGTCCTGGTCGAGTGCCAGGCAGGTCATCCCGTACGTGGTCTCCGTGTTCGCGGTGAGGATCAGTGGCGCGGAGCTGCACCGCGGGGACAGGCAGCCGATCGTGCGGGAGTCGACGCCGATGGCGTGCAGGCCGCGCCGCATCGCCACCATGGAGGCGCCGGGCACGCAGTTGAGGAACACCTCGATCCCGCGCAGCAGGTCCAGCGCGTCATAGCCGTGGCCGACCGCGTCGGGCAGGGGCAGGCCGTCGAAGAAGTCCATCGCGCCGAAGACCGTGTCCAGCCGGTCCGGCATGCTGATCGACGGAAGAGTCCCGGCCGATGTGCCGGGGCTGGGGGCGTCGTTCACCTGTGGCACCGCGTTACCTCCTGGTCGGGTCGTTCCGTGAGCACCGTGTTCCAGTCGTTCTTCACGCTGACCGTCGTCCAGCCGGACCGCTCGGCCGTCGCGCGCGCCCTCTCCGCGTTGTCGGTGTAGGCGTACTCCCGCACGTCGTCGTCGTGCACGACGAGCAGGGCGAACCGCGCGGACTGCAGCATCTCGACGTCCACGTCGTCGTTGCCGGCCGCGAAGCACGGCAGCCGGCCGGTGCGGGCGAGGACGTACTCGGGCTTCCCCGGGCCGAGCGCGAGGGGTCCGTGCAGTTCCGCCCGGCGGACCGGCACGCCGTCCCGGTAGGCGAACTCCGGCGCCGAGCCGATGACGTTCTCCCGCGGCAGGCCCCAGAGCTCCTCGCAGAACACCCGCATGAAGTCGCGCCCGCCGCCCGAGCAGACGAACAGCCGCCAGCCGTGGGCTCTGAGGTAGTCGAACAGCTCCAGCATCGGCCGGTAGACGAGGCCCGTGTACGGCAGACCGAAGCGCTCGTGACGCCAGGACGCCAGGTACCGGGCGGCCTCGGCCTCGTACTCCTCGGGGGTGGTGCCTTCCCAGGCATAGCCGAGTGCCCGCACCATGAGCGTCACGGCGCCCGGATCCTGGGCCTCCAGTGCCCGGAAGAACGCCTCGTCCCCGTCGACGACCGCCCGGTAGGGCTCGCGGCCGGCCAGCGACGGATCGGCCCGCACCCGCGCGGCCAGTTTCCCGAGGACGAACGCCGTCTGCACCGGGGCGGGTTTCTCGACCCACAGGGTCCCGTCGTTGTCGAACACGGCGATCCGGTCCGCCGGGGGGACGAAGCCCGGCGTCCCTTCCCGGGCAGCGGACGTCACGAACTCGACGATCGCCCGCTTGGCGGCACCGTCGTTCCAGCTCTCCAGTGGGCCGGTGTCCATGGCCACCCCTCCGTCCGGGTCGTCGCGCCGTCGGATCGCCGCGCGCTCAGCCGACCGCCTCGATCTCGCCCGGCCGCCACGTCCTGTCGAAGAACGGCGGCAGGGGGCTGTAGAACCGCAGGACCACGAACCATCCCTTGTTCGGCACGGTCTGGATCCAGTTGCCCTCCGGGACGCCGTCGGGCCGGTCCGGTCCGAAGTGCACCGTGGTCGTGCCGTCCGCGCCGGCGACCGCCGCCGGTGTCGGGTAGTCCTGGCTGCCGGCCCGGGGGAAGCGCTGCGGCGTGTCGAGCATCGAGCGGGTCTGGTTGTCGTACACGGTGCACGACCAGAAGCGGGCGGCCGGGATGTCCGGCGGGAGCACCAGACGGTAGTGCCTGCCGCCGTCGAGCGCGCGGTCCTGCCGGTCCGCGAACGCGAACAGGTACTGCGAGCCGATGCCGGGCAGCGGCGCGGTGAACGCCGGGCTGATGCCCACACCCAGGTACCACCACCAGTTCCGCAGGTTGAACCTGCGGGCGCGGTCACTCGGACGGAGCTGGACGCCGCTGTCGGTGATCTCCGGGGGCGGGGTCATGAAGTCGTGGCCGGACACGAGCAGGCCGTTGACCCACTGGGAGGAGGGACCGTAGTAGTGGGCCCCCTCGGCCGGGCGCGGGCGGCAGGCGAGGGTGCGGGCGGTGGCGTTGCCCACCGCGGCCGCCTCGGTGAGGATCTCCCGCATGCGCGCGTCCGGCCGGAAGGGCCGGCCCTTGACGATGCCGACCGCGGCCAGGGCTCCGGCGATCTCGGGGTCGAGCGCCTCCGCCGGCTGGTCGTGAACGAGTTCGCTCGCGAGGTCGAAGTACGTCGCGTCCCCGGGCGGGACCGTGTTCACGACGAACCCGCTGCCCTCGACGAAGCGCGGTGGGTCGGGCCTGCGGAGCGCGGCGGTCCAGGTGTCGGCGGTCCACGGCAGCGGCGGCGCCGTGCCGCCGGTGACGATCTCCCCGATGCTGGTTCCGTAGAGCCCGGGGACGTAGCGGTGGATGCGCAGTCCCTCCTTGATGCGCTCGACCGCCGGCTTCGGGTCGTCGCCCTCAAGGAAGGCGCGCCCGCCCAGGACCAGCCGCGTGGTGCGGGCGGGCTGCGTGAAGAACCCGCCCTGCGGGAGGGGGCCTTCGTAACCGGGCGGCACGAAGAGATATCTGCCGCCGGCCCCGCGGTCCGGCCCCGCCATGCCGGGGTCCGCGACCCAGCGGTACCACATGTCGTTCACGAAGCAGAGGGACAGGGGCGGCATGTCCACCACCAGCGGGCCCTCGGTCAGGTCGAGGAACGTGATGAAGTAGACGGTGTCCGCGTTCCCGGTCAGCACGAGGGTCCGGGGATCCATGAACTCCGAGAAGAGCAGGACGTCGTGGTCCTGGATGCCCGCCGCCAGGAACCCCTTGCGGGACGCCCACATGTTCACGCCGGAGTACGCGTCGAGGAACGCGCCGACCGCGCGGACGTGGTCCAGGTGGTCGTAAAGACGGTGCGCCGTCTCCTCGGTGGGCACACCGAGCGGGAACTCCAGGGTGCCCAGGCGGGTCTCGAGCCGTTCAGGAGTCGAGATCGACTCCACGACCTGCGATGAGATGTGTGCGGCGTGCTGCACGGCTCGCTCCGTCCTCGGGAAGGGGTCGCCCTGTCGACCATGAGCGGTCGCGCCGGGGCCCGCCACCGGACCTGGGCCATCGGAGCGTCGCGAGCGGGCCGGCGGCCCGTCGGGCGGCCGAACACGGACGCTCTTCGCAGGTGCACATTCACTGAAACGTTTTCTGACAACGTTCGACAATCCCGCCCGGCAACCGGCATGTCCAACCCCCGCAGGTAGAGACCAATTTCGGCCGGTCCCGCATGCCGCATAACGGTTCTTGTTTGATTCCGTTATTTAGCGATGGACCCTGTTGACTTCACGAGGAGTTAACAGTCAAGGTGTGCGCACCCCGTTGCTCCGGGACACCTGGCGGAGCGGCACGCACAAAGGAGACGCCATGTCACTGCGGACCCATCGCCCCGTGCTTCGCCGGGCCCTGGTGGCCCTCGCCGCACTCCCCCTGCTCGCCACCGCGGCCTGCGGTGGCTCCGGCACCGAGGACGGCGCGTCGGGCGAGCAGGCCACGTGCGAGAAGAGCGACGGCAAGGTCAAGCTCACGTACTGGTCGTGGATTCCCGGCGTGGAGAAGGCCGTCGCCGAGTGGAACCGCCAGAACCCCGACATCCAGGTGACCGTCAAGTCGACCCCCGCGGGCAACGCCGGCACCTACCAGAACATGTCGAACGCGCTGAAGGCGGGCAACGCCCCCGACCTCGGCCAGATCGAGTACGACTCGCTGGCGAGCTTCCGTCTCCAGGAGGGCCTGACCGACATCGCGTCCTGCGCGGGCGTCAAGGAGGCGGAGGGCGACTTCGCCGACTGGACCTGGTCCCAGGTGACCTTCGGCGCCGGCGGCGAGGACGGCGTCTGGGCGGTGCCGCAGGACACCGGCCCCATGGCGCTCTTCTACCGCAAGGACCTGTTCGAGAAGCACGGCATATCCGTCCCGAAGACCTGGGAGGAGTACCACGAGGCGGCCAAGAAGCTGAAGAAGGCCGACCCGAAGGCGTACATGACGCACTTCTCGCAGACGGACCCCAACTGGTTCAGCGGCATGCTGTGGCAGAAGGGGGCGAACATGTTCGCCCAGGAGGGCGACGCCTGGAAGGTCGACGTCGACAGCCCGGCCGCCGGCGAGGTGGCGGACTACTGGCAGAAGATGATCGACGAGAAGCTGGTCGCCACCGACCTCCAGGGCTTCTCCCCCGCGCTCTACAAGGCGTGGAACAACGGCGAGGTGGCGACCTGGGTCAGCGCCGCCTGGGGTTACAGCACCATCCGGGACAACGCCAAGGCGACCGCCGGCAAGTGGGCCGTGGCGCCGATGCCGCAGTGGTCCGCGGGCGAGAACAAGGCCGGCAACTGGGGCGGTTCGACCACCGCGGTCCTCGGCAAGAGCGAGCACCCCTACGAAGCGGCGCAGTTCGCGCTGTGGCTGAACACGGACGCGAAGGCGCTGGAGATCCTCAACCGTGAGGGCGGTCTCTACCCCGCGGCCACGGCGGGCCTCCGGCTGGAGGCGCTGCAGCAGCCGGTGGACTTCTACGACGGCCAGAAGATCTTCGACGTCTTCGCGCAGGCCTCCGGGAACGTCACCACCGACTGGACCTTCGGCCCGACGATGACCGACACCTACCGCTTCATGGGTGACGGCATCGCGGGAGCCCTGGGCGGCAAGGGCACGCTGAAGGACGCCCTCGCGCAGACCGACGCCAAGACGGTGGACTCGCTGGAGAAGCAGTCCCTCGAGGTCGCCAAGTAGGTGACGAGGGGCCGGCCCGGCCGCGGACCCCGCCGGCCGGCCCCGTCCTCCTCACTCAGCACACCTCAGGAAGTGACCACGACATGACCGCCGACCCCATAGCGGCGACAGCCGCGCCGCCGACACCGCCCGCCCCGGCACGCAAGCCCCCGCGTCGCGGACGGAACTGGGCGCCCCTCTTCTTCCTCCTGCCGTTCTTCGTGCCGTTCGTCCTGTTCACGCTGGTCCCGGTCGGCTACGCGCTCTACCAGAGCCTGCTCAGGACCGAGCGGACCGGCGGCACCTTCGGCCGCAAGACGACCGTCTTCGCCGGCCTCGACCAGTACAAGGAGGTACTCGGCGACTCCGAGTTCCTCGGCAGCGTCGGCCGGGTGCTGGTCTTCGGGCTGGTGCAGATCCCGGTGATGCTGCTGCTGGCGCTCGTGCTCGCGCTGCTGCTGGACTCGACCGTGGCCCGCCTCAAGCGCTTCTTCCGGATCGCCTACTTCGTGCCGTACGGCATCCCCGGCGTGATCGCGGCGCTCATGTGGGCCTTCCTGTACGACCCGAGGCTGTCGCCCATCGTGGAGCTGCTCGACAAGGCGGGGTCCGCGCCGGACTTCCTGGGCTCGTCGATGATGCTGTGGTCCATCGGCAACATCGTGACCTGGACGTACACCGGGTACAACATGCTGATCATCTACGCCGCGCTGCAGGCCGTCCCGTCCGACATCTACGAGGCGGCACGCATGGACGGCGCGAGCGAGGCGGCCATCGCCTGGCGGATCAAGGTCCCGATCCTGCGTCCGGCCCTCGTTCTGACGGGCGTCTTCTCCATCATCGGGACGCTGCAGCTGTTCACCGAACCACAGGTACTGCGGTCGATCTCCACCAGCGTGACCAGCACCTACACGCCCAACCTGGCGGCCTACTCGCTCGCCTCGGCGAACAACTACAGCGAGGCCGCCGCCATGTCGGTGACGCTGGCGCTGGCCACGTTCGTCCTGTCGTTCGGTTTCCTCAAGCTCACGGGTCGAAAGGCTGAATCATGAGCCTCCTCACGGACACCGCGGGCGCCCACGCGCCCCGCCGGACCTCGGGGACGGCACCACGCGGTCCCAGGGAGAGCCGTCTGTCGGTGATCGCCGCCACCGGATTCCTGGTGGTCGTCGCGCTTTACATGCTGCTCCCGGTGTTCTGGCTGGTCGTCTCCGCCACCAAGAGCCAGGGTGACCTGGTCGACTCGTTCGGGCTGTGGTTCTCCGACATCCACCTGTGGGACAACCTGCGGGCACTGTTCGCCAAGCAGGACGGGGTGTACCTGCCCTGGCTGTTCAACAGCCTCCTCTACGCGGGGGCGGGCGCGGCGGTGGGCACGCTGCTGTCCGCCATGGCCGGCTACGCGCTGGCCAAGTACCGTTTCCGGGGACGTGAGTTCCTGTTCTCCGTGGTGCTCGGCGGTGTCCTGGTCCCGGCCACGGCGCTGGCGCTGCCGCTGTTCCTGCTCTTCGCCGAGATGGACGCCACCAACACGTTCTGGGCGGTCTTCCTGCCCAGCGTCGTCAGTCCCTTCGGCGTCTACCTCTCCCGCATCTTCGCGGCCGCCTCCGTGCCGGACGAACTCCTGGAGGCCGCCCGGATCGACGGCGCCGGCGAGTTGCGGACCTTCTTCACGATGGCGCTGCGGCTGATGTCGCCCGCGATGGTGACGATCTTCCTCTTCCAGTTCGTGGTCATCTGGAACAACTTCCTGCTGCCGCTGGTGATGCTCCAGGACGACCGCCTCTACCCGGTCACCCTCGGGCTGTTCACCTGGCAGTCCCAGGTCAGCCGCGACCCCTCGCTGCAGATCCTGAGCCTCACCGGGTCGCTCGTCTCGGTGGTGCCGATCGTCATCACCTTCCTGGTGCTCCAGCGGTACTGGAAGGCCGGGCTCGCGGCGGGAGCGGTGAAGTCGTGAACGACGTGCTCAAGCAACTCTCCGACCGGCTCGGCGGCATCGCCTACGGCGGTGACTACAACCCGGAGCAGTGGCCGCGCGAGGTGTGGGACGAGGACGTCCGCCTCATGCGGGAGGCCGGCGTCAACCTCGTCACCGTCGGCGTCTTCTCCTGGGCGTTCCTCGAACCCCGCCCCGGGCAGTACGAGTTCGGCCTGCTCGACGAGGTCATGGACCTGCTGCACGCGCACGGGGTCGCGGCCGACCTGGCGACGGCCACGGCGTCCCCGCCGCCGTGGTTCTCGCTGCGGCACCCCGAGGCGCTGCCGGTGACCGCCGAGGGCGTCCGGCTGAGCCACGGCTCACGGCAGACGTTCTGCCCGAGCAGCCCGGCGTACGCCGAGGCGGCCGGCCGTCTCGTCGAGCGGCTCGTGGAGCGGTACCGCGACCACCCCGCGCTCGCGCTGTGGCACCTGCACAACGAATGGGGCAACCACAACGCGCACTGCTACTGCGACACCAGCGCCGGGGCCTTCCGGGACTGGCTGCGGGACCGGTACGGGGATCTCGACGGCCTCAACCAGGCGTGGGGCACGGCCTTCTGGAGCCAGCGGTACGGCGACTGGGCGGAAATCGTGCCACCGCGCGCCACGGCCGCCGTCCCCAATCCGACCCAGCAGCTGGACTTCTGGCGGTTCTCCTCCCACGCCCTGCTGACGCTGCACCGGCGTGAGGCGGAGACCGTACGCCGCCTCTCCCCCGGCGTGCCGCTGACCACCAACCTCCTGGTCACGCTGGAGAAGAAGGTCGACGGCTTCTCCTTCGCCCGGGAGTGCGACGTCGTGTCCGTGGACCAGTACCTCACGGCCGCCGACCCCGAGGCGCACATCGGCCTGTCCCTCGACGCCGACCTCGCCCGCGGCATGGGCGGCGGCGCTCCGTGGCTGCTGATGGAGCACTCCACCTCCGCGGTGAACTGGCAGCCGCGCAACGTGGCGAAGACCCCGGGGCAGATGCGGCGCAACAGTCTCGCGCACGTGGCGCGCGGCGCGGACGGCGTCCTGTACTTCCAGTGGCGCCAGTCGCGGGCCGGCGCCGAGAAGTGGCATTCGGCGATGCTGCCGCACGGCGGCACCGACACCAAGACCTGGCGCGAGGTGACCGCCCTCGGCCGGGAGCTGAGGGCACTCGCGGAGGTGCGCGGCAGCCGCGTCGAGTCGGACGTGGCCCTGCTCTTCGACTGGAACGCCTGGTGGACGCTGGAGATGCCGGCCACCCCCTCACAGGACGTGCGCTACCTCGACCAGGTCCGTGCCTGGTACGAGGCCCTGTGGTCGCTGGGCATCACCTGCGACCTCGTGCACCCGTCGACCGATCTGAGCGACCGGCGGCTGGTGCTGGTCCCGAGCCTCTGCCTGACGAGCGACGCCGACGCGTCGTCGCTGGACGCGTTCGTGCGCGAGGGCGGGCACGCGGCCGTCGGCTTCTTCAGCGGCGTGGTGGACGAGAACGACCACGTGCGGCTCGGCGGCCATCCCGGGGCGTACCGGGAGATGCTCGGGATCCGGGTCGACGAGTTCTTCCCGCTGCGGGAGGCCGGGACGGCCCTGCTCTCCGACGGCTCACCGGCGCGTGTCTGGACCGAGCTCGTGGAGCCGAGGGGTGCCGAGACGATCGTGTCGTTCGACGAGGATCCGTCGGCGGGTGGGCCGGTCGCGGGGCATCCCGCGGTCACGCGCAACGCGTACGGCGACGGCGTGGCCTGGTACGTGGCGACGCGGCCGTCCGCCGGCACCTTGCGCGCCCTGCTGGCCCGGGTCTGCCGGGAGGCCGGGGTCACGGCCGCGGCCGAGGTGCCGCCGGGGCTCGAGGCCGTCCGCAGGAGCGGCCGGGACGCCACCTACCTCTTCCTGATCAATCACACCACCCGTGACGTGCCCGTCCGTGCGAAGGGCACCGACCTGCTGAGCGGCGCCGTCGCCGACGGCGCCGCCGTCGTCCCCGCGGGTGACGTCATGGTGATCCGGGAAGACGGCACCCCGCCGTCGGAGCGGTGACGGGATGCTCGCCAGACAACGGCAGGAGGCGATCGCCGAGCTCGTCCGGCAGCACGGTTCGATCCGGGTGGGCGCGCTGACCGAGCGGTTCGGCGTGTCCCACATGACGATCCGGCGCGACCTGGAGTCCCTCGCGCGCCGTGGCCACCTCGACAAGGTCCACGGAGGCGCGGTCACAACCGAGCACGGCAGCACCGCGGAACCGGCGTTCCGGGAGAAGCGGTCCCGTGAGGTCGCCGCCAAGGAGGCGATCGCGGCCGAGGCCGCCCGGCTCGTCGTCCCGGGCTGTGCGGTCGCACTGACCGCGGGGACCACCACCTGGACCCTGGCCCGGTACCTCCTCGACGTCCCGGACATCACGGTGGTCACCAACAGCGTCCGGGCGGCGCACACCCTGCACGCCCACCGGCGGCACCGGCAGACGGTCGTGCTCACCGGTGGCGTCCGCACCCCCTCCGACGCGCTGGTGGGTCCGGTGACGGTCGCGGCTCTGGCGTCGCTCCACGTCGACGTGCTGTTCATGGGGGTCCACGGCATGGACGCCCGGAAGGGCTTCAGCACGCCCAACCTCGAGGAGGCGGAGACGAACCGGGCGATGTGCCGCTCGGCGCGCCGGGTGGTGGTGCTCGCCGACCACACCAAGTGGGACACGACCGGACTGGCGGCCATCGTCGCGCTGGAGGCGGCCGACCTGCTCATCACCGACGCGCGCATCGACCGGCACGGCCGTGAGGTGCTGGAACGCGGGGTCGGTGCGCTGACCGTCGTCGAGCCGGCCCGGCCGCCGCGGCCCGCGGCTCCCCTCCCCCTGACCGACGCACCGACCGGAGGCGTACGCACGTGACATCCGACCGTTCTTCCGGCCTCCTGCATCTCCGTGCCGGAGGCACCGGCCTCGTCCTCGACTGCGCGGGTCCCAGGTTGCCCCGGATCCTCCACTGGGGGGCCGACCTGGGCGGCCCGGAGGCGGACACGCCCGGCGACGACAACGTCCTGACCTCCCTGGCCTGGGCGAGCCTCACCGAGGTGGGCACCAGCGTGCCCGACGCGGTGGTCCCGGTGAGCGTGCTGCCCGAGCAGTCGGCCGGCTGGCTGGGGACGCCGGGGCTGTCCGGCCACCGGGAGGGCGCCGACTTCTCCAGCGCCTTCACCGTGCGGGAGCTGCTCTTCCCGGACCCGCTCTCGCTGGTGGTCGAAGCCGAGGACGAGCGGGCCGGGCTCGCGTTGCGGTGGGAGCTGGAGCTGACCGGGTCCGGACTCGTCCGCCATCGCGCGGTGCTCACCAACCAGGGGCGGGGTCCGTACACGGTGGACGCGCTGCAGCTCGCGCTCCCGGTTCCGGCCCACGCCACCGAGGTGCTCGACCTGACGGGCCGTCACCTCAGGGAGCGTTCACCGCAACGGCACGAGTTCACCCTCGGCACGCATCTGCGGGAGAACCGCCGCGGCCGGACCGGTGTCGACGCCACGCTCCTGCACACGGTCGGTGAGCGGGGCTTCGGCTTCCGAAGCGGTGAGGTGTGGAGCCTGCACGTGGCGTGGAGCGGCAATCACCGTACCTTCGCCGAGCGGACGAACGCGGGGGTCTGCCTCCTGGGCGGCGGTGAACTGCTGCTGCCCGGCGAGATGCGTCTGCGGCCCGGTGCCTCGTACGAGACGCCGTGGATCCTGGGCTCGTACGGCCGTGGCCTGGACGAGATGGCGGGGCGCTTCCACACGTATCTGCGGCAGCGCCCCCACCACCCGGCCGCCCCGCGGCCCGTCACGCTGAACACCTGGGAGGCGGTCTACTTCCGGCAGGACCTGGGCACCCTCACCGCCCTGGCGGACGCCGCCGCGGAGGTCGGCGCCGAGCGGTTCGTGCTGGACGACGGCTGGTTCCGCGGCCGCCGCGACGACCGGGCGGGACTCGGCGACTGGTACGTGGACCCCGAGGTCTGGCCGCGCGGGCTCCACCCGCTCGTCGAGCACGTCCGCTCCCGGGGGCTCCAGTTCGGCCTCTGGGTCGAGCCGGAAATGATCAACCCGGATTCCGACCTGGCCAGGGCCCACCCGGAGTGGATCATGTCGGCGGCCGGGCGCATGCCGCCGGAGGCACGGCACCAGCAGGTACTGGACCTGGGACGGCCGGAGGCGTACGCGTATGTGCTGGAACGCCTGGACGCCCTGGTCACCGAGTACGCGGTCGACTATCTCAAGTGGGACCACAACCGCGATCTGGTCGACGCGGGCAGCGGCCCGTACGGCGTCGGCGGGGTGCACGCCCAGACGACCGCGGTGTACGCGCTGATGGACGAGCTGCGCCGCCGCCACCCCGCGCTGGAGATCGAGTCCTGTTCCTCCGGCGGCGCCCGGGTGGACCTGGGCATCCTCGAACGCAGCGACCGCGTGTGGACGAGCGACTGCATCGACGCGCTGGAACGGCAGCAGATCCAGTGCTGGACGGGCCTGCTGCTGCCGCCGGAACTGATGGGCGCGCACGTCGGCGCCCCGACCTCGCACACCACCGGCCGCACGCACGACCTCGGCTTCCGCGCCGGTACCGCGCTCTTCGGTCACATGGGCATCGAGTGGGACCTCACCCGGGCGACGCCGGGGGAACGCCGTCTGCTCGCCGAGTGGATCGCGACCCACAAGCGGCTCCGGCCGTTGCTGCACGGCGGGACGGTGGTCCACGCCGACCACCACGATCCCGCGGTGCTCGTGCACGGCGTGGTGGCGCCCGACCGGTCCCACGCCGTGTACGCGGTGGTGCAGAAGGCGACCGCCGTGCAGGTCCCGACGGGCCGCGTGCGCCTGCCCGGCCTGGCCGAGGACGCACGCTACACCGTCACCCCGTTGCCGCCGGGGGACGCGGCGCGGGGACCGGTCGTCGGCGCGCTGCCCTGGTGGACACCGGAGGGCGTCGAACTGCCGGGCCGTGTCCTGTCCGTCCTCGGCGTGCAGGCGCCGACCCTCCACCCGGAGAGCCTCGTACTGATCGAGGTCACGCGGATCACCCACCGGGCATGAGGAGCCCCATTCGCCACGGTTAGTCCCTTACGTCACTCCGCACTACAGTGGGCAAGGGGGCAGGACATCCACCCGAGGCCGCACCCACGATCGCGAGGTGACCGTCATGACGGAGACTTCGAATCGCCCCGACACCGGCAAGAAGGGCACGACTCTGCAAGGTCGCCGGGGGACCGACGTCCCTCCGGGGCAGCGCGGGAACACCACCGTCGCGGACGGTGTGGTGGCGAAGATCGCGGGCATGGCCGCCCGTGAGATTCCCGAGGTCTACAACCTGGGAGGCGGGGTGGCCCGTGCGTTCGGGGCGATGCGCGAGCGCGTGCCCGGCGGCGGGAGCGGCGTCACCCGGGGAGTGAGTGTGGAGGTCGGGGAGCGCCAGGCGGCCGTCGACCTGCAGGTGGTCATCGAGTACGACGCCTCGATCACGGACACGGCCGGGGACATACGCGCCAACGTCATCAACGAGATCGAACGGATGACCGGCCTGGAAGTCGTGGAAGTGAACATCGCCGTGAACGACGTCCACCTGCCGGGTGAGGAAGAGCCGGAGGAGGAGCGGCGAGTGACGTGACCGACGTCCCGGGCCCGCGCATGACGCCGGGGCCTGTGCCCCGGACGCGGGCCCGGACCGCGGGGGCGCCGGGTGTCGGCCCCGGCCGACCGGGTAAACGCGGGGGCATGTCGTCGCACGTCGCCCCTGGTCCCGTCGATTTCCGAGCCGCGTTCCTCGCCTCGCCCGCGCCCCTGCTGATCCTGGACACGCACCTGGTCATCAGGGACGTCAACCCCGCCTACGCCGTGGCCACGCGGCGGGAGCGCGACGAACTGCTCGGCCGGCTCATGTTCGACGCGTTCCCGGACAACCCGCACGACCCCGAGGCGGACGGCGTGGCCAACCTCGGTGCCTCGCTGGAGCGAGCCCTTCGCGACCGTGTGACGGACACGATGCCGGTCCAGAGGTACGACATTCCCTGGAAGCAGTCCGCGACCGGCTTCCAGGAGAGGTACTGGACCCCGGTCAACAGTCCCGTCCTCGACCGGGACGGGGAGGTCACCGGGCTCGTCCACCACGTCGAGGACGTCACGGACGTCCACGAGCGGCTGCGGCGGGTGCACGAGGCCCATGAACGGACCGACACACCCGCCGCGCACCAGGCCCAGGCACAGCACCGGTTCGCCCGCTATCTGGCCCGCGCCGAACAGGACCGGATGCGCCTGGAGCATCTGGAGGCGGAGACCGAGCAGCTGCGCCACGCCCTCACGTCACGCGCCGTGATCGACCAGGCCATCGGCATCGTCGGAGCCGAACGCCGGTGCGCCCCGGACGACGCCTTCCAGATCCTGGTCGGCATATCCCAGCGCACCAACGTCAAGCTGCGGGACGTGGCGGCCGCCCTCGTCGGCAGGGCGGCCGCCGAACGCACCGGACCTCTGCTGCCGGACGCCTGGTGAGGCACCGGACGCACTGCGGCGACCCCGGGAGGAACCGTGGGACGAGAGAACGGCACACCGGTGGCCACGGGTGTCACCGCCGAACGGCTCGCCGGGCTCCGCTCGTGGAACCTGGGGCTCACGCTGCTGCACCTGGTCCAGGCCGTGGTGATCGTCCTCCTCGCCGGGAGCTTCTCGATCACCGTGACCTCATCCGTTCCTGAGGGGCCACCGGGGACGCCGGCGCCCGCACCCGACGCGCTGTTCGACGTGCCGATCGGCTGGGCCGTCGCCGTCTTCCTCGCGCTCGCGGCACTGGACCACCTGCTGACGGCGACGGTGTGCCGCGGCACCTACGAACGCGACCTCCGACGCGGCATCAACCGTTTCCGGTGGCTGGAGTACGCGCTGAGCGCGACCCTGATGGTGCTCCTCATCGGCTTCTACGCGGGCATCACCGGCCTGAACGCCGTCATCGCCGTCGCCGGCGCCAACATCGGGATGATCCTCTTCGGCTGGCTCCAGGAGCTGATGAACCCGCCGGGGCGGACGGTGACCACGATGCTCCCGTTCTGGTTCGGGACGCTGGTCGGCGTGACGCCGTGGTGCTCGATCGTCTACAACATCGCCGCGGCCGGCACCGTCCCCGGTTTCGTGTACGGCATCGTCCTCGTCCAGGCCGCTCTCTTCTTCAGCTTCGGTCTCAACCAGTGGCTCCAGTACCGCGGAGCGGGGCGGTGGGCCGACTACGCGTACGGCGAGAAGGCCTACCTGGTGCTCAGCCTCGTGGCCAAGTCGCTCCTGGCCTGGCAGATCTTCAGTGGCTCGCTGGCCGGCTGAGCCCTCGTCCTCGTCAGTCCCGCGCGCCGAGGTCGAAGACGATGCGGGCCTTCACCTGACCGCGCAGGACCTCGTCGATGGATTCGTTGACGGCGGTGAGCGGGCGGGTCTCCTGGATGACCTTCGTCCGGCCGGCCGCGTGGAGCCGGAAGACCTCGGCGAGGTCCTGGCGGGTGCCGACGATGGAGCCGATCACCGAGGTGCCGTTGAGCACGGTGTCGAAGATCGGGAGCTGGATGGTGCCGTGGGCGGGCAGGGCGACCATGACGAGCTTCCCGCCGCGCCGCAGCCCCGAGTTCACGGCTTCGAAGGCGGCCGGGTTCACGGCGAGGGCGAGGGCCGCGTGGGCGCCTCCGTGCCGCTTCAGCTCCGCGCCGACGTCCTGGGTGCGGGCGTCGATGAGGATGTCGGCGCCCAGCTCCCGGGCGAGTTCGAGCTTGTCGTCGGTGACGTCGACGGCGGCTACGGTCGCGCCGGCGATCTTCGCGTACTGCACCGCCAGGTGGCCCAGTCCGCCGACGCCGGAGACGGCGACGAGCTGGGCGGGCCGTACGCCGGCGACCTTCAGGGCCTTGTAGGTGGTGACGCCCGCGCAGGTCAGCGGAGCGGCGTCGAGGGCGCTGACGCCCTCGGGCACCACCTGGGCGAAGTCGGCGCGGGCGAGCATCTTCTCGGCGTACCCGCCGTCGCAGCCGTATCCGGTGTTGACCTGGCTCTCGCACAGCGTCTCCCAGCCGGACAGGCAGTGTTCGCACCGCCCGCACGCGCTGCCGAGCCACGGCACGGCCACCCGTTGTCCCACCGCCAGGTGGGTGACGCCGTCGCCGAGCTTCTCGACGATGCCGACCCCTTCGTGGCCGGGCACGAACGGCGGGACGGGCTTGACGGGCCAGTCGCCGTGCGCGGCGTGAATGTCGGTGTGGCACAGCCCGGACGCCTCGACGCGGACGCGGACCTGTCCGGGTCCGGGCTCGGGGTCCGGACGCTCCTCGATGACCAGGGGCTTGCCGAACTCCCTGACGACCGCTGCCTTCATGATGCTTTCGCTTCTTTCCTGTGGTGATGCGCGTCAGTCGTGCGCGACGACGGCGACGGGGGCGGTGGAGTGGTGCATCACCGCGTGGGTGACGGCACCGATGTGGACGCCGAAGGGGCTCCGGCGCACGCGCCGGCCCACGACGACGAGGGAGGCGTCGCGGGAGGCGTCGGCCAGGAGGGCGGCCGCGCTGCCCGGGCGGGAGACCTCCACGACCCGCACATCCGGGTACTTCTGCCGCCAGGGACGCAGTGCCCCGGCGAGCGCCTCGGCCCGTTCGCGGGCGAACTCCTCGTGGGGCTCGAAGCCCGATCCGACGGTGTAGACGGAGTAGGGCGACGCGTTCCAGGCCTGGACGACGTTCAGGTCCGTGGCACGGCGCTGTGCCTCCTGGAAGGCGAAGTCGACGACGGTGCCGTCGGGGCCTGCGGAGTCCAGGCCGAGCACGACGGGCCGGAACGCGGTGGCGGCGGACGGGACGCCGACGGGGTCCGGCACGTGCTCGTCGGCGGCCTGTTCCCCGGCGCGCACCAGGATCACGGGCACCTCGGTCCGGGCGACCACGGCCTGCCCGACGGACCCGACCAGGAATCCGCCGAGCCCGCTCAGCGCTCGGGAGCCGAGAACCAGCAGTTCCGCCTCACGGGCGGCCTCCACGAGGATGTCGGAGGGCGTTCCGGAGCGGAGTTCGGTGCGCACCTCGACCCGGGGGTGACGCAGGCCCAGGCCCTCCGCGGCCTCGCGGGGGATCCGCTCGATCCACTGCTGCTGCGTCTGTGTGCCCAGGAGCGGAGCCTGGGCGATCGGCTCCGGCACCGGCTGCCACACGTGGACCAGCCTGACCGGCAGGCCGCGCAGCTCCGCCTCACGGGCCGCCCACTCGGCAGCGGCCCGGCTCTCGGCCGAGCCGTCGAGTCCCACGGTGATCGTGCGGGCCATGACGCCCTCCTCCTGTGTCGAATGCTCCGGTACGAGCATCTCGTTCCGGCGGCCTCCCCGGCAGGGGCTGCTGGTCCCCCGTCAGGGACCGACCGGCCCCACCGGCGCACCGGTGCGGCGGGCCCGCCAGGGGGCCCGCCGCACCGGAGGCGTTCAGCGCAGCCATCCCGCGCCGCGGACGAACGGGAGCCGGGCCCACAGGCGTCCGAGACCCAGGGTGTCGCCCGCGGAGGTGACGGCCAGGGCGATGAGCACCACGGCGTAGACGACGTGGTAGTCGGCGAACGGGTTGGTCGACATGCTGAGCGACCCGTCGGACAGGTGCTGGGCGGGCGGCCACTCGGCCACCCACATCAGCGCCATCATCGCCGAGCCGGCGGCAGCCGCCAGGCGCAGCGCCACACCCGCGGTCAGGGCGACGCCGATGCCCAGCAGGCCGAGCATGAACAGCCAGTCCGCCCAGGCGGCGCCGGCCCACGCGTGGAAGGTCGACTCCATCGGGCCGACGGCTACATGGCCGAGGAAGCCCTCGGTGGGGGAACCGCCGTCGATCCAGCCCTTGCCGGACCGGGTGGCGTAGCCGAGGCCGAAGGTCTTGTCGAGGAAGGCCCACAGGAACACGAAGCCCATCAGCAGGCGCGCCGAGGCGAGGACGTAGGCACGGGCGGTGCGGGTGTCGCTGCGTGCCGAGAGGGCGGACTCGGGAACGGAGGTGGTCCGGTTCCTGCGGAAGGACGGCAGGTGGAAGCCCTCGGCGTGGTGAGAGTGCTGGTGCACGGCCATGGCGGTGATCCCTCCGGGAACGGTCCGGGTCGGTTTCTGACACCACTCACTCTGGCGGAGGAACCGGCCTGGGACCGGGTGCCGATGGGCCGCACTCCCGGGGCTCAACGCCCCTTCTCCCTCGGGACGTTCGGCCACGAGCCGGGACAGGGGCCGTCCGGCGCCCGGCAGGACCGTGCGGCCCCTCGCCCACCCGGGGGCCGGTCGGTGCGCGCCCCGCATGCGCACATCCCCTTCGCGGCCCGGCGACCAGGCGATCAGGTCCCGCGTCCTGGGCCCCAGCCCGCTCGCCGCGGCGTTCCGCGGGCCGCGGCCCGTGCCTGGCGCGGGCTCGTCCCGTGGCGGCCGGGCACCACCGGGGCGAGTCTGGGAGGGCAGGCAGGAACGCTCTCGACGCGGGAGGCACCGTGGGTGGTCTGGTGATCGTCGGTGTGGACGGGTCGGCGTCGGGTCTCGCCGCGACGGAGGCGGCCGCCCGGGAGGCCGGGCTGCGGGGGGCCGGACTGAGAGTGGTGCACGCCTTCCTCTGGCCCGCGCTCCACGTTCCCGTCGGCCCCTCCCCCCTGGGCCCTCCGGAGGGCGGGATACGGAACATGGTCGAGCGGCTGGTGGCGGAGGCGGTGGCGCGCGCCAGGACGGCGGCACCGGACGTGGAGGTGTCGCACGCGGTCATGACGGGCGACCCGTTGACGGTGCTGGAGGCGCAGTCGCGGTCCGCGCAGCTGGTGGTCGTCGGCTCCCGTGGGACGGGTGGCTTCGTCGGCCTCGTGGTGGGGTCGACGGCGGTGCATCTCGCGGCGCACGCGCGCTGTCCCGTGCTGGTCGTGCGGGAGGAGGACCGCGCGGACGGACCGGTGGTGGTGGGCGTCGACGGTTCGCCCGCCGGGGACCGGGCGGTGGACTTCGCCTTCACGGAGGCCGAGCTGCGCGGAACCCCCCTGGCCGCCCTGCACGCCTGGACCACGTGGAGCGCGCCGCTGCCGCCCCCGAAGGACCCGGCTGAGCCGTACGCGAACCCGGCGGGTGAGCTCGGGCGGGAGGAGGAACGCCTGCTGTCGGAAGCACTGGCCGGGCATCGGGAGCGGCACCCGGACGTCGTGGTGGAGCACAGGGTGGTGCACGGCCCCACCCGCGAGACGATGATCGCGGCGAGCCGGTCCGCCCAGCTGATCGTGGTCGGGGCGCGGGGGCGCGGCGGGTTCACCGGCCTGCTGCTGGGGTCCGTCAGTCAGGCCCTGCTGCACCACGCGCACTGTCCCGTCGCCGTGGTGCGGGGAGCGGACGCACCCCACCGATGACCACCGGGCACCGGGCGGGCGCCGCGGCCGGCCGCGGCGCCCGGGGAAAAGCGTGGGGCCGTGCGGCCCTGGATCCGTCCCGCGCCCCATCGGATGCTGGACACAGGGCACGGGGCGCACCCGGCCGGCCGGACACGCCACCGTGCTTCCCGCCGCGAACCTGCCGACGGTGAGGACCGCCATGAGTCACATCGAACGCGCCACCCGGGAGAAGCCGGAGCCCGCACCCGCCTCGGCACGGACGCCGATGTCCTGGGTGGAACCCGCTCTCCTGGTGGTGACGGCCTCGGCGCTGGCGGCAGGGGGTGTGCTCCGGCTGCTGGGACACGCGGAGGCAGCCGACATGTGCTGGGCGCTGGGAACGGTCGCCGCCGTGGTGCCCGCGGTCGGCTGGGTGCTGGTCGCCCTGCGGCGCCACCACGCCGGCGTGGACCTCATCGCGGTGCTGGCACTCGGCGGCACCCTGGCCGTCGGCGAGTATCTCGCCGGGGCGCTGATCGGCCTGATGCTCGCCACCGGCCGTACGCTGGAGGCCGCCGCCCAGCGCCGTGCCTCCCACGATCTGCGCGCGCTGCTCGCGCACGCTCCCCGTACCGCACGCCGCCGCACCGGCGCCGAGGTCCGCCCGGTCCCCCTCGCCGAGGTCGCCGTGGGTGATCTGCTCGTCGTGGGCGCGGGTGAGGTCGTCCCCGTCGACGGGCAGGTGGTGGGGCCGTCGGCGGTCCTCGACGAGTCGGTGCTCACGGGCGAGTCGGCGCCGGTGGAACGGGCGGCCGGGCAGACGGTCCGCAGTGGAGTCGTCAACGCGGGTGGCGTCTTCGAGGTGCGGGCGACGGCGACCGAGCAGGACAGCACCTACGCCGGCATCGTGCGGCTGGCCCGGCAGGCGGGCGCCGAGGCGGCCCCCGTCGTGCGCCTGGCGGACCGCTACGCGGCGTGGTTCCTTCCGCTCTCGCTGGTGATCGCGGGAATGGCCTGGCTGCTCAGCGGCTCCGCCGTACGGGCTGTCGCGGTCCTCGTCGTCGCCACGCCCTGCCCGCTGCTGCTCGCCGCCCCGGTGGCGATCGTCTCCGGGCTGTCCCGGGCGTCGCGGCTGGGTGTGGTGGTCCGGGACGGCGGCGCCCTGGAGCGGCTGGGCCGGGCCCGTACGCTGCTGCTCGACAAGACCGGCACCCTCACCGGTGGCCGCCCGCGCGTGCTCGACGTGATCGCCGCCCCCGGGCGGCAGCCCGCCGAGGTGCTGCGGCTGGCGGCCACGGTGGACCAGTACTCCCCCCACGTCCTGGCCCACGCCATCGTCGACGCGGCCCGGGAGCGCGGGCTGGAGCCCTCGGTGGCCACGGACGTGTCGGAAGAGGCCGGCAGGGGCGCGTACGGGGTGGTCGGGGGCCGCAGGACGACCGTGGGCCGGCTGGACCCCGGCGCGGCGGTCCCGGACTGGGCGCGGGGGGCGGAGAACCGGGCGCTGCTGGACGGTGCCGCCGTCGCGTGGGTCACCGTCGACGGCGCTCCCGTGGGGGCCGTCCTGCTGCGCGATCCGCTGCGCCCGGACGCGCCCCGCGCCCTGCGGCGGCTCCGTACGGCCGGGATCGGGCGGATCGTGATGCTCACCGGCGACCGGCCCGAACCCGCCCGCGAGATCGCCGCCGTCCTGGGGCTCGACGGGGTACGGGCCGAACTCGCTCCGGCGGACAAGGTGGCCGAGGTACGCAAGGAGCGCCGGAACGCCGTCACGGTCATGGTCGGTGACGGCGTGAACGACGCTCCCGCCCTCGCCGCGGCGGACGTCGGCGTGGCGATGGGCGCGCGGGGTTCCACCGCGTCCTCCGAGGCCGCGGACATCGTCCTCACCACGGACCGGGTGGACCGGCTGGCCGACGCCACGTCGATCGCCGTGCGGGCCCGCCGCATCGCCGTGCAGAGCGCGCTCGGCGGCATGCTGCTGTCCCTGGCGGCCATGGGAGCGGCCGCCGCCGGACTGCTGCCGCCGGCGGTCGGCGCCCTGCTGCAGGAGGGAATCGACGTGGCGGTCATCCTGAACGCGCTGCGCGCCCTGCGGGTGGATCACGGCGCGCGGCCCGCCCTGGAACCCGCCGCCGAGGCCCTGATCCACCGCTTCGCCGCCGAGCACGAGGATCTGCAGGACGTGCTGCAGGCGGTGCGGGACGCCGCGGCCTCGCTCTCGGCACCCGGACGGGACGGGCAGGCCCTGGAGGCGGTGCGCGAGGTCGACCGGCTGCTCACCGAGCGGCTGCTGCCGCACGAGTACGCCGAGGAGCACCAGCTCTACCCGGCGCTCGAACGCACGCTCGGCGGCCCCGAGGCGACGGCGACCATGAGCCGTGCGCACGCCGAGATCGAACGGCTCTCCGGGCGCGTGGCCGCCCATCTGGCGCTCGCCGAGGGCCGGGAGGCGCTGGAGCCCGAGCAGCTCGAGGACCTGCGCGCCTGCCTGTACGGTCTGCACACCGTGCTGCGGCTGCACTTCACGCAGGAGGAGGAGAACTACTTCTCCCTGGCTCCCTGACCGTGTCCCCGCGGCAGGTCAGCCGTTCGTCAGCTCCTGGCCGATGCGCGCGGCCCACGCCTCGATCCGGCCGAAGTCGCGGTAGTCCCCGCCCTTCCCCTGACGGACGATCATCCGTGCGACCCAGCCCTTCGCTCCCTCCTTCAGGCAGCCGCCGAAGGTCACGTGGTCGCGCGCGTCGAGGCGCGCCACGGCCTTCTGCACCCACGGCACGGGCGGGATGTCCCGCTCCGACGCGGAGGCGTCGAGTGGTCCGCTGCTGAAGAGCCACAGCGGGCGTGCGGCCAGGTCCTCGCCGTGGCGGCGGACGAAGCGGCGGGCGTCGCGGTGCCAGCGGCCGGCGTACAGTCCGCCGCCGACCACGACCGCGTCGTACGACGCGACACCCGGCACGGACCCGGCGGCACGCGCTTCGGCCGTCAGCCCCTCCTTGCGCAGGACCCCGGCGACGGTTTCGGCGATCTCCGCCGTCGATCCGTTCGTTGATCCGTAGGCGACCAGCACGTTCTTCGGCATGGCGGTCGGTCTCCTCTCAGAGCGTCCCTCAGCTCGTCGGCAGTTGCAGCGTGCATGTCTCTCCGGGCGCGACGGTGACGGCCCGGTCGGCCAGCACCACGCGGACCGGCGACTGCTCCGAGTCCGGTACGGCGAGCTCCAGCCGGCCGCTGTGGCGCCGCAGACTGATGCCCCAGTGACCCCGGTGGCTCAGTGCGAACCCGTATTCCGAGAGGGCCGGCAGCGGCACCGGGTCCAGCGCCAGGGCGTCCCCGCGGGTCTCCAGCCCCGTCAGGCAGCGCTGGACCAGGTCGAGGGTGCCCGCCATGGCGCCCAGGTGGATGCCCTCGCCGGTCGTGCCGCCCTGGATGTCGGTGATGTCCGCCTCCAGGGCCTCGTGGAAATACTGCCACGCCTCGGCCCGCCTCACCCGGGTGAGGACCCAGGCGTGCACCAGTTCGCTGAGGGTGGATCCGTGGCTGGTGCGGCGCAGGTAGTAGTCGACGGTCCTGCTCCAGACGTCGTCGTCCAGGTGGTACCCGAGGCGCCGGAACAGGCCGTGCAGCTCGGCGGGCGGGAACAGGTGCCCGAGCATGAGCACGTCCGCCTGTTTGGACGCCTTGTAGCGGTTGACCGTGTCGCCCTCGGCCTCCAGGAGCCGGTCCAGGCGGCGGATGCTGTCGTACCGGGCCCGGTAGGCGTCCCAGTCCAGCTCGGCCAGGTCGTCGTACCCCGCGAACTGGCTGATGACGCCCTGGTGGTACGGCACGTGCAGCCGCCGGGAGACCTCCTCCCACCTCGGGAGTTCGCCCGGGTCCAGCCGGATGCGCTCGAACAGCTCCCGCCGGCGCCAGACGGGAAGGCGGCGCAGGAGGTCCAGGGCGCGGGCGATGACCCAGGCGGCGGTGACGTTGGTGTACGTGTTGTCGTCCAGTCCCGGCCGGTCGGCGCCGGGGTAGCCGTCGTGGTACTCGTCGGGGCCGACCACGCCGCGGATGCGGTAGCGGCCCGCCGCCGGGTCCAGGACCGCGCTGTCCGCCCAGAAGCGGGCGATCTGCACCAGCATCTCGGCGCCCTTGGTGAACAGGAACTCGGTGTCGCCGGTGGCCTCGCAGTACTGCCAGACGTTGTAGGCGACCGCCGAGCCGACGTGGTGCTGCAGCCGGGAGTTGTCCGGCAGCCAGCGGCCCGAGCGAGGGTTGAGGTGCAGCTCCTGTGTCTCCTCGCGGCCGTCGCTGCCGCTCTGCCAGGGGTACATGGCCCCGGCCCGGCCGATGGCCTCGGCGGCCCGGCAGGCCCGGCCGAGACGCCGGTGACGGTAGGTCAGCAGGGCCCGGGAGACCTCGGGGAAGTGCAGGTTGAGATACGGCAGGACGAACAGCTCGTCCCAGAACACATGTCCGCGGTAGGCCTCGCCGTGCAGCCCCCGGGCCGGCACGCCGACGTCGAGATCGGCGGTGTGCGGGGAGAGTGTCTGCAGCACGTGGAACAGGTGCAGGCGCAGGATACGGCCCGCCTGGCCGGGGATGCGGATGTCCGACCGCCGCCACAACCGCCGCCAGGCCGCGGTGTGGGAGAGCAGCAGGGCGGAGAAGCCGGGCGCCGCGGTCACCCGGTCGACGGCCGCGCCGAGCGGGTCGCTGATCGCGGTGTCGCGGGAGGTGTGCAGTGCGACGGTCTTCTCCACCTCGACGGGCCGGCCCGGAGCGAGCGGCACCACCATGCGGTGGATCGCGCGGTGCCGGCCGGGCCGCAGCTGCGAGGACACGGCGGGCGGTCCCACGGCGACGCTCCGGGCCGCCATGGCGATGCCGATGTCGGAGGAGCTTGTCCGGCAGTGCAGCCACACCGTGCCGGGCTCCCGCCCGCCGGTCCGTACGCGGGCCAGGTGGCGGCGGTTGAGGGACCGGTAGCGGTGGACGTTGGCGTTCATGACGTCCCCGTCGAGGGACGACTCGATCTCGACGTCCCCCGACCAGTCCTCGGCGGTGAGCACCGTCCGCAGTGCCGCCAGATGCGGGTCCCCCATGTGCACGAGGCGGGTCTGTTCCACCTGGAGCACTCTCCGGGCCTCGTCCCGGTAGCGCGAGGTCCGCACGAGCACGCCGCGGCGCAGGTCGAGGACCTGCCGGTGGTCGAGCAGGGCCGCGGAGTCCGGGGTGAGCCACGGCCCCCGGACGCCGTCCGGCGACCGCGCGCGGAAGCGGAGCAGCAGCCAGTTCGGCAGATTGACCATGTCCTCGTTGACGACGTCGCGTCCCACCACGGTCGATTCCAGGCGGTTGTAGCACCCGGCGGCGTACGTGCCCGGGCAGTGCACCAGGCCCGGCCGGCACTCGGGGATCGCGCCCCGGGTGGCGAAGTAGCCGTTGCCGAGCGCGCAGAGCGATTCCCGCAACCGCTCGGCGGAGGGGTCGTACCCCTCGTACTCCCATGTCCACTCCGACATTCGGCCGCCCTCGCCCTTCTCCTCGCCGACCAGCGCACGAAGGCGCCCCACGTGGGCTCAGACCCGTTGGGGTACGACGGCGACCGGGCACTCGGCGTGGTGCAGCAAGGTGTGGGCGACCCTGCCGAGCTGGAGACCGAAGTGACCGTGCTGCCGCAGGGCGCCGACCACGACGAGGTCGGCACCGGCCGACGCCTCCAGCAGGACCTCGTGGGCGGGGCCCTCGACCGGTGTCCTGTGCACCTCCACGTCCGGATGTTCGCGCACCGCATCGCGCAACGCCTCGGTCAGCCCGGTGGAGGCCCGTTCCTCGGGCGCGGACGTGCCGTCGTCCGCCGCGCCGGGGGCCGGGTGCCCGGGGGCGGGACTGCGCCAGGCCCGCACGGCCCGCAGGGCCGAGCCGCGCACCGCGGCCTCGCGGAGGGCGAAGCGCACCGCGCCCAGGGAGTGCGGCAGGTCGCCCACCCCGATCACCACCCGCCCGAAGGCCCCCGCCCGGTTCCGCTCCCCGCCACGGACCACGACGACCGGGCACGTCGCGCGGGCCGCCACCCCGAGACCGACCGAACCGAGGGTCAGCCCGGCCAGTTCACCCCGCCCGCGGGAACCCGTGACCAGGAACCACGCCTCGTGTCCTGCCGCGAGCAACGCCGACACCGGGTCGTCGGGAATCACGTCACTCGTCACCTTGACCTCCGGACGGCGCTGCCGGGCGCGTTCCGAGCCGGAGGCGACGATGTGCTGGGCGAGGACCTCCTGCGGGGGACGCTGCCGTCCGAAGGACGGGACGCTGCCTTCGTACCGTTCCCAGAGCGAGGCGTGGACGAGCCGCAGAGGCCGACCGTGCCGCGCCGCCTCCTCCACCGCCCAGTCCACCGCGTCGAGGCTGGGACCGGAACCGTCGACCCCCACCACCAGCGGGAGATCCATGGTCGCCACCGCCTTCCTGTCCTGCGCTTCCCGTCCTGCGGCTCACGAGGTTCTCTGCATACCGTCGCACCACCCACGGTCCGCCGCGACCTCCGGACGCGGTTCCCGGACTCCGCCGCCCCTCCGGTACCGGCCGGCCGCACGCGTCAGATCTGGGGCACGACCGCGACCGGGCACGGCGCGTGGTGCAGCACCGCGTGGCTGGTCAGGCCGAGTTGCAGGCCCCAGTGGCCCTTTCGTCTGCGCGCGCCGACGACCAGCAGGTCCGCGTCTGCCGCCGCCTCCAGCAGTGCCTGGCGCGCCGGTCCCCTGATCACCCTGCGGACCACCGTCGCGTCCCGGTACCGCTCCAGCGGGTCACGCAGCGCGTCGTCGAGTACCCGGTCCGGCGGACGCCGGTGGGCTTCGAGGGCGTACCAGCTCGGGGCCTGGGGCGTGGTGAGGGCACCGGCGCCGGGGCCCCAGGCGTGCACCGCCACCAGCCGGCAGCTCCGCGCCCGCGCCTCCCGCAGCGCGAAGTCCACCGCTGTGCCGCTTCCCTCCCCCTCCTCGACGCCGACGACGACCGTGGCGAACCCCGCGTGCCGGTGCTCCGCCGCGCCGCGCACCACGACCACCGGGCAGTCGGCGCGGGCCGCCACGGCCAGACCGACCGAACCGAGGAGCATGCCGGGCAGGCCCCCGAGCCCTCTCGAACCCAGGACGAGCGCCAGGGCGTTGCGTCCCTCGCCGGCCAGGGCGGCGGCCGCCTCCTCGTGCAGCACCCGGCTCGACAGCGGCACGGTGGGAGCGGCTGTCCGGGCCCGCCCGGCGGCGGCGTCGACGACGTCGGCCGCCTCGCCGTCGCCTGCCGCCGCGTGCAGGAGACGGAGCGGCACGTCGTGCCGCATCGCCTCTTCCGCCGCCCAGTCCACCGCCTCCAGGCTCGCCTCGGACCCGTCGACCCCGACCACCAGAGGAATGGTCACCGCCCGCGTCCCTTCTCCCGCCCGGTCCCGCCCTCCTGCTTCCCTCTCCGTCGGCTGCTTCCGTCTCCGTCGGCGTGCTGCTCCGTGTCCGTCGACCGCGACCGTCCGTCCCGGTCCCTCCCAGCTTCGTACGGATCGGAGGCCGCCGCCATGCCACCGGCCGGCTCCCGCCGCCGCCCACGTTTGAGATGCCGTCCACGGCCCACTCTGGTCGCACGGGGCGTCCGGTGCGGATGGGGCCGTGAGCGGCCCGGTCGTCGCACAGGAGCAACGCGGGAGGTGCCGGCCATGCACGCCGACGGACGGAGGCCGGTCGTGATCGGTGTCGATCCCGATCCCGGCAAACGGGCGGCTCTGGCCTGGGCCGCGGACGAGGCGGACCGGCGCCGCCTGCCCCTGACCCTCGTCCACACACAGGGCGAGCCGGTCCCCGGGTACCGGCTGGAGGGCACCCCGCCCTCGTGGGAGAAGTGGCGCGACGACCTGCACACCGCCGGCAACGACGTCCTCGAGCGCGCCGCGGCCTTCGTCGGCACCCGCCACCCGAATCTGGAGACCTCCCTGGTCCTGGCCGAGGGCCACCCCGCCTGGGTCCTGGCCGAACACTCCCGGCACGCCACCCAGGTGGTCGTCGGCTCCCGGCACCTGGGCAGCACACGCGAGCTGCTCGGCTCCGCGGCCGTCGCCCTGCCGCTGACCGCCCACGCCGCCTGTCCCGTCGTCGTCGTGCGCGACACGGAGCACACCACCCAGCAGCCGCCCTACTTCGTCGTCGGCGTCGACGGCAGCCCCCACTCCGCCGCCGCCGTCGACCTCGCCTTCGAGGAGGCCTCGCTGCGCGGAGCCGCCCTGCGCGCCCTCTATGTCTGGCACACCCCCCTGCTCGGCGTCCTCGACGAGGACGCCGCGCTAAGGGAGTGCCGCCGCCTGCTGTCCGAGACGGTCGCCGGACGCACCAACGCCCACCCCGAGGTGGAACTCCACCACGAGGTCGTCAAGGGACACCCCGTCCAGGAACTGACCAAGGCCTCCGCCCACGCCCTGGGCCTGGTCGTCGGCACCCACGGACACGGCGGCTTCCGCGGCATGCTGCTCGGATCCGTCAGCCAGGGCACCCTGCACCACGCACAGTGCCCCCTCCTCACCGTCCCCCACCCGGCGAAGCCTTAGCGGCACGGGGAGCGTCGTCATGGAACAGCCGGTGGTGGTGGGGGTGGACGGGTCCCCGTCGAGTCTGGAGGCGGTCGGGGCGGCGGCCCGGGAGGCCGCGCTCCGAGGCGTGGGCCTGCGGCTGGTGCACGCCTTCGGACAGCAGTCCCCGCACGGGCCGCCCGCCGGGCCGCCGTGGAACCCGGCCGCGGCGGGCGTGCGCGAACTGATCGACGGCACCCTGGCCGAGGCCGAGCGGCGGGCCCGGCGCACGGGCCCCGAGGTGGAGGTCTCCCGGGACGTCGTCGTGGGTGATCCGTCGGCGGTGCTGGTGATCGCCTCGAGGACGGCCTCGCTCGCGGTGGTCGGCAGCCACGGCCACGGTGCCGTCGGCGGACTGCTGCTCGGTTCGACCGCCGGGCGGCTCGCCGCGCACGGCCACTGCCCGGTGCTGGTGGTGCGGGGACGGACGGCGCCCGGCGGTCCGGTGCTGCTGGCGGTCGACGACGCACCCGTCACCGCGCCGGCCGTCCGGTTCGCCTTCGCCGAGGCCCGTCTCCACGGTGCCGCACTCACGGCCGTGCACGTGTGCCGGCCCGACAGCGCGTACGCCTACGACGGACCGGCGGATCCACCCTTCGTGACGTACGACAGGAGCCACTTGCGTGAGCACGCGGAACGCGTGCTCGACGTGGCGCTGGCCGGGCAGGAGCAGCGATATCGGGACGTCGCCGTGGAGCGCCGGCCGGTCGTCGGCCGCGTGCGCCACACGCTCGTCGGGGCGAGCGCGGACGCGCGGCTCCTCGTCGTCGGCGCGCGGGGCAGGGGCGGCTTCGCGGGCCTGCTGCTCGGGTCGGTGAGTCGGGGCGTCCTGCTCCACGCGCGGTGTCCCGTCGCGGTGGTCCGGGACGGGGCCGGCAAGGAGTAGCGTCCTTCGGCCGGAGGCGGTCACGGGTCGCCGTCGCGCACCCGCCGACCGATAATGACCCGTATGAGCAGAAACGCCTCGCACGCCTATGGTCCGCCGACACTGACCGTCAAGGGACGGGATGTCAGGCTGCGCACCATCGGCGTCGTGCTGCTCGCAGGCCTGGCCATCTGGTTCATCGCCGCCAACACGGGCTCGGTCACCATCAAGCTGTGGATCCCGACCGTCACGCTCCCGCTGTGGAGCGTCCTCACGGTCACGCTCCTCGTGGGCACGGCCATCGGCCTGCTCCTCGCCCGGCGGCGCGCACGCCGGTAGCGCGCCGCCGGACCCGGCCGTCTCACGCGGGCCGGGGCACCTCGGGTACCACCGCCACCGGGCACTGGGCGTGGTGCAGGAGCGTGTGGGCCGCCCGGCCGAGCTGGAGGCCGGCGTGGCCCCGGTGGCGCCGTGCGCCGACGACGGCGAGGTCGGCGGCGGCGGACCGCAGCACGAGGACCTTCGACGCCGGACCCTCGACCGTCGCACGGCGGACCCGGACTCCCGGGTGAGCGGCGACCGCCTCGCGGAGGACCGCGTCGAGCAGGGCGGATGCCCGCTCCTCGTACCGGCGTTCCGGTGCGCCGGTCGTCGCCGGGTGGTCGAGGCTCTCGTACGCCGGGCAACGCCAGGCGCGTACGGCGTCCAGCGCGCATCCGCGGGCCTCGGCCTCGCGGAACGCGAAGCGCACCGCCTCACCGCTCGTGCCGGGGTCCCCCGCGCCCAGCAGGATCCGTCCGTGGCCGCCGGCCAGACCGGCCGGGTCGCCCCGCACCACGATCACCGGGCAGTGCGCCCGCGCCGCCACGGTGAGCCCGACCGAGCCCAGGAGCAGTCCCCGCAACGGGCCGCGGCCCCGCGATCCCAGAACGAGGAACGCCGCGTCGCCGGCTTCGTTCAGCAGGGCACGGGCCGCCTCCTCGGCGAGGACCGCGGTGGAGACCTCGATCCGCGGGTCGCGCCGGTGAGCACGCCCGGCGGCCGCGGCGAGAACCCGCCCGGCCGCCGCACGGGCGGACGGCGGTCCGCCGGACGGGGGCACGGCGCTCTCGTGGGCCGCCCACGGGGACGCGTGCACCAGGCGCAGCGCCAGGTGGTGCCGGGCCGCCTCGTCCACGGCCCAGTCGACCGCCAGGAGAGCGGGCTCCGATCCGTCGACGCCCACGACCAGGGGCAACGGGGCCATGGTGTCCACCGCCTTCCTCATCCCCTGCCGGCCATTCTCCGCCGGTACGGGCCATCCGGCCCTCCCGGCCGGGCCGTCCGGCCCTACGGCAGGCGTCCACGGCGCGGTGTCATGGAAGGGAGCCGAGGGCCACAGCAGACACGGAGAAGCGGAGCGAAACCGCGCACCGTGCAATGAGGGCCCGCAAGAAGCGGGCGGCCCTCGGCTCCATCGCGTGCCGCCACCGCCCTTCCACGGCCCCGGGCCGACGTGCGGCCGGCGCGCCGCTCCGCGACCCTGGACATCAGGGGCAGTGCCGCGAGGAGCACCTATGGACTGGGAAACGATCCGCAAGGACACCGAACCGGTCGTGCCACCCCGGCTCCCCGATTACGAACGGGCCCGTTCGACGTTTACCTGGGCCGAGGCGCACGGCGCGCTGGCCGGCCTGCCCGGCGGCGGGCTCAACATCGCGTACGAGGCGGTCGACCGGCACGCGGCATCGGACCGTGCCGGCAAGGCCGCACTGCGCTGCGTCGCCCGGGACGACACCGTCGCCGAGGTCACGTACGCCGAACTCGCCAGGCGTACGGCACGCTTCGCGAACGTGCTGCGGGCACTCGGCGTCGCCCGCGGCGAGCGGGTGTTCACGCTCCTCGGCCGCTGTCCCGAGCTCTACACCACGGTGCTCGGCACGCTGAAGAACGCCGACGTGCTGTGTCCGCTGTTCCCCGCGTTCGGCCCGGACCCCGTGGAGCAGCGGCTGCGTCTCGGGGACGCCCGGGTTCTGGTGACGACGGCGGCCCTCTACCGGAAGAAGGTGGCCGGCCGCCGGGACGCGCTGCCCGGCCTGGAACACGTCCTGATCGTCGGGCCCGGCGCCGGGGAGCTGCCCGGCACCTCCTCCTTCGACGAGCTGACGGCCGCCGCCGCGGACACCTTCACGATCCCGCCGACCTCTCCCGGTGACATGGCCCTGCTGCACTTCACCAGCGGCACCACCGGCACTCCCAAGGGCGCGGTGCACGTCCACGAGGCGGTGGTCGCCCACTACGTCACGGCCGCCTACGCGCTGGACCTGCACCCCGACGACGTGTACTGGTGCACCGCCGACCCCGGCTGGGTCACCGGCATGTCGTACGGCGTCATCGCCCCGCTGGTGCACGGCGTCACGACGATCGTCGACGAGGGCGACTACGACGCCCGCCGCTGGTACCGGATCCTCGGTGAGCAGCGGGTCACCGTCTGGTACACGGCGCCCACCGCGCTGCGCATGCTCATGCGCGCGACCCCGCGCCACGGGCCCTACGACCTGCCGCGCTCCTACGATCTGTCGGCCCTGCGCCTCATCGCCTCCGTCGGGGAGCCCCTCAATCCGGAGGCCGTTCTCTGGGGCCGGGACGTGCTGGGTCTGCCCGTGCACGACAACTGGTGGCAGACGGAGACCGGCTGCATCATGATCGCGAACTTCGCGGCCTGCGACATCCGGCCCGGCTCGATGGGCCGTCCGTTGCCCGGCGTCGAGGCGACGGTGCTGAGGACCGGTGAGGACGGCCGGGCACGGGTCGCGGGCGGCCGGGTCACGGAGGTGGAGAGCCCCGACGAGGAGGGGGAGCTGGCGCTGCGTCCCGGCTGGCCGTCGATGTTCCGCGCCTATCTGCACGACGAGGAACGCTACGACGCCGCCTTCGCCGACGGCTGGTACCTGACCGGTGACCTGGTGCGGCGGGACGCGGACGGCTGGTACTGGTTCGTGGGGCGCGCCGACGACGTGATCAAGTCGGCGGGTCATCTGATCGGCCCGTTCGAGGTGGAGAGCGCGCTGATGGAGCACCCGGCCGTCGCGGAGGCCGGGGTGATCGGGCGGCCGGACCCCGTGGCGGGGAACGTCGTCAAGGCCTTCGTGTCGCTGCGCCCCGGCGTCGAACCGTCCCCCGGTCTGCGACGCGAGTTGCTCGCCTTCGCCCGTCGGCGGCTGGGACCGGCCGTCACGCCCAGGGAGATCACGTTCGACCCGAACCTGCCCAAGACCCGCAGCGGCAAGGTGATGCGCCGGCTGCTGCGGGCGCGCGAACTCGGCCTGCCCACCGGCGACCTGTCGACCTTGGAGGGATCCGCATGACCGCGTCCCGGCCCACCACCCGTCCACGCAAGGAGCCGTCGTCGGCGAAGCCGGGGCGGAAGGCCGCCGCCAGGAGGTCCGGCGCCGGGCACCGGACGGACCTCCTGGAGGCGATGCTGCGCATCCGGCGTTTCGAGGAGCGGTGCGTCGAGCTGTACAGCGCCGCCAGGATCCGGGGCTTCGTCCACCTCTACATCGGCGAGGAGGCCGTCGCCGTCGGCGTCACCGGTGCCCTGGAGCCCGGGGACGCGGTCGTCTCCACCTACCGCGAACACGGTCACGCGCTGGCCCGCGGCCTCACGCCGGAGTCCGTCATGGCCGAGATGCACGGCAAGGCGACCGGCTGCAGCGGCGGCCGGGGCGGGTCCATGCACCTGTTCGACGCGAGCCGCCGGTTCTACGGCGGCAGCGCGATCGTCGCCGGCGGGCTCCCCCTGGCCGCCGGTCTCGCCCTCGCCGACCTGATGCGCGGCCTGCCCGGCGTCACCTGCTGCTTCTTCGGCGACGGGGCCTTCGCCGAAGGCGAGTTCCACGAGACGGCGAACCTCGCCGCCCTGTGGAACCTCCCCCTGCTGCTGGTCTGCGAGAACAACCTGTACGCCATGGGCACCGCGCTCGCCCGTGAGCACGCGCAGACCGACCTGGCGATGCGCGCCGCCTCCTACGGCATGCCCGCCTGGGCCGTGGACGGCATGGACGTCGAAGCCGTGGAGCAGGCCGCCCGGCGGGCCGTGGGGGGAATCAGGGCGGGCGCGGGCCCGCACTTCCTGGAGCTGCGCACCTACCGCTTCCGCGCCCACTCGATGTACGACCCGGACCGCTACCGCGACAAGGCGGAGGTGGAGCGGTGGAAGTCCCGCGACCCGATCGCCCGGCTGACGGAACGCATGCGCGACGGCGGCGAACTGGACGACGAGGCGCTCGCCCGGACCGAGCAGCGGCTCGCCGAGGAGATCGATCACGCCGTGACGGCGGCCGAGCGGGCGCCCGAGGAGCCGGTCGGGGACCTGCTCCGCCACGTCACCAGCGCGCCGTACGGCGAGGTGAGCCGGCCGTGAGCACGGGGACGCGAGCCCGGGGGACGACGTACCGGGAGGCGATGCGCGAGGCCCTGCGGGAGGCCCTGCGCTCCGACGAGCGGGTCTTCCTCATGGGCGAGGACGTGGGCAGGTACGGCGGTTGTTTCGGCGTCAGTCTCGGGTTGCTCGAGGAGTTCGGTCCGGACCGAGTGCGGGACACACCGCTCTCGGAGTCCGCGTTCGTGGGCGCAGGCATCGGCGCGGCACTGGCCGGGATGCGGCCCGTCGTCGAGATCATGACCGTCAATTTCAGTCTGCTGGCCCTGGACCAGATCCTGAACAACGCCGCCACGCTGCTGCACATGTCGGGTGGTCAGCTGCCCGTGCCCCTGGTGATCCGCATGACGACGGGCGCGGGACGGCAGCTCGCCGCGCAGCACTCGCACAGTCTGGAGAGCTTCTACGCGCACATCCCCGGCATCCGCGTGCTCGCCCCGGCGACGCTCGAGGACGCGCGTCATGTGCTCGCCCCGGCACTGGCCGACCCCGACCCGGTGGTGATCTTCGAGCACGGCAGCCTGTACAACGCCGCCGGTGAACTCGACCCGGCGGCCGGGCCCGTGGAGCTGGACCGCGCGGCGGTCCGCAGGCCGGGAACCGACGTCTCCCTGATCACCTACGGCGGTTCGCTGCCCAAGGCGCTCGCGGCGGCGGACGAGCTGGCCGCCGACGGCGTCGACGCGGAGGTGGTCGACCTGCGGTCGCTGCGTCCCCTGGACGGCGCGACCATTGCCGCGTCCGTGGCTCGGACCCACCGTGCGGTGGTCGTCGACGAGGCGTGGCGGACGGGGAGCCTCGCCGCCGAGGTGTCCGCCCGGATCGCCGAGGAGTCCTTCTACGAGCTGGACGCCCCCGTCGAACGGGTCTGCAGTGCCGAGGTGCCCATTCCGTACGCCCGGCAGCTCGAGGAGGCCGCCCTGCCGCAGACCGCCGACATCGTCGCCGCCGCGCACCGGGCGGTGGACTGATCATGGCCGAGTTCACGATGCCGTCACTCGGCGCCGACATGGACGAGGGCACACTCGTGGAGTGGCTGGTGGCGCCCGGCGACCCCGTCCGCAGGGGCGATCCGGTGGCGGTCGTCGAAACCGCCAAATCCACCATCGAGGTGGAGTGCTTCGAGAGCGGTGCGATGGGACGGCGGCTCGTCGAGCCGGGTACGACCGTCCCCGTGGGCACGCCGCTCGCCCTGATCGAGCCCGCGGCGGAACCGCGGGAGGAGCCCGGGGAAGCCGGCCGGCCCCGGGAGGAGCCACGGGTCCCGTCCGCTTCCCGGCGGGCGGCACCCGCCCCGGCCGCCGGGGCCGGGGCAGGCCCGGCACCCGCCCCGGCCGCCGGGCCCGCCCCGCCCCGCGCACCGGCGGCGTCCGGGGCTCCGGAGCACGGAGCCGCCGAGGCGGGACCGCTGGTCCGGCACCTCGCGGAGCGGAGCGGCGTCGACCTCGGGTCCGTGCACGGGACCGGACCGGCGGGGCGTGTCACCCGGGCCGACATCGAGCGGGCGTCGGCCGGGGCCGCGCCCCGGTCCCCGCGGGTACGGGCCACTCCCCTCGCCCGCCGGCTCGCCGCCGAGCTGGGCGTCGGCCTGTCCGAGGTGACCGGCAGCGGCAGGGACGCCGCCGTCCGCGCCAGGGACGTGAGCGGGGCGGCCGCCCGGCGGAGCGCCGCGCACCCGCCGCAGCGCCCGGCCACCGCCGCGGCCCGGGCCTCCCGCCCTCCCGGGGAGGAGGCTCCCGGTATGCGTCAGGCGATCGCACGTCTCATGACCCGCGCCAACCGGGACATCCCGCACTACTACCTGTCCACCACCGTCGACATGACCGCCGCGACGGACTGGCTGCACGACCACAACCGGCGCGCTCCCCTGCCCGAACGGCTGCTCCCGGCTGCCCTGCTGCTCAGGGCGGCCGCCGTCGCGGCGCGCGAGGTTCCCGAGCTCAACGGCTTCTGGGCCGACGACCGGTTCACCCCGGGCGAGGGCGTCCATCTCGGCGTGGCGGTCTCCCTGCGCGGCGGGGGACTCGTCGCCCCCGTCCTGCACCGGGCCGACACACTCGACCCGCACGCGCTGATGGCCGCGCTGAAGGACCTGGTCACCCGTGCCCGCACGGGCAGACTGCGGGGCTCCGAGGTGTCCGGCGCCACCATCACGGTCACGAACCTGGGCGACCAGGGCGTGGAGACCGTGTTCGGCGTCATCCATCCTCCGCAGGTGGCTCTGGTCGGCTTCGGACGGGTCGTCGACCGGCCGTGGGCCGTCGGCGGACTGCTCGGGGTGCGGCCCGTCGTCACCGTCACCCTGTCGGCGGACCACCGGGCGACGGACGGCGCCGTGGGGGCCCGCTACCTCTCCGCCGTCGACCGCCTGCTGCAGAAACCGGAGAAGCTGTGAACCGAGCCGACGCACTGAACCTGGTCAAGGAGTCGATCACCCAGGTCGTCCCGGACGCCGACCTGGCCGCGCTGGGTCCCGAGGACACCTTCCGGGACGCGCTCGAGATGGACTCCCTCGACTTCCTGTCCTACCTGGAGATCCTCGGTGAGCGCACCGGCGTGCGGATCGACGACGCGGACGCGCCACAGCTCACCACACTGTCCGGCAGCGCCGACTTCCTCGCCGCCCGTGTGACGTGAGCGGGCGGCCGTCGCGCCCCGGGGCCACCCGGGGAACGGCTACCGCGGCGGTTCCGGCAGCTCGCGGTGGAGCACGACCTTGAGGGCGCCGGTCTCCGGTCCCCGTGCGAAGACCTCGTAGGCGTGCTCCATGTCCTCCAGGGCCAACCGGTGGGTGACGAGCGGGAAGACCGCGAGACGTCCGTAGGCCAGCAGGTCGAGCAGCCAGGGCGTCGAGGAGGTGTCGACCTGGCCGGTGCTGATCGTCAGGTTCTTCCGCCACAGGTCCTCGAGGTGCAGGGTGGCGGGATTGCCGTGCATGCCGACGTTGGCGATGCGTCCGCCCGCCCGCACCACGCGGGTGGCCAGGAGGAAGCTCTCCGGATCGCCCGCGGCCTCGATGACGACGTCGGCGCCCGCGCCCTCGGACATGTCGGCGACCATCGCCCCGGGCAGTTCGGCGGAGTCGGCGCCCATCCGGGCGGCGGCCGCCAGCCGGGACGGCGACAGGTCGACGGCGACGATCCGGCGGGGCGAGTAGAGACGGGAGATCATGACGGCGGCGAGCCCCACGGGGCCCGCGCCCACCACGACGACGGTGTCCCCCGGCCCCACGTGTCCGTTGCGTACGCCGACCTCGTACGCCGTGGGCAGCAGTTCGGCGAGCAGGACCGCGTCGTCGAGGGAGAGGTACGGGGGCCGCCGGTGCGTGGAGTGGTCGGCGAAGGGAACCCGCACGAACTCGGCCTGCGTCCCGTTGATCAGGTTGCCCAGCAGCCATCCGCCGCCGCCGCGGCACTGCCCGTACTGGGCGTCGCGGCACAACGGGCAGTGTCCGCAGGCGGACACGGACGACACGATCACCTGGTGTCCGGGCCGCCGGGTGTTCACCCCGCGGCCGACTTCCACCACCTCTCCGACAGCCTCGTGACCGAGGACCGTTCCCGGTTTCACGTCGGGGAGGTCGCCCCGCCGGATGTGCAGGTCGCTTCCGCAGACGGTGGTCGCGTCGACGCGCACGATCGCGTCGGTGTCGTCCTCGATCACGGGGTCGGGGACGGTGTCCCATGAGGTGTGTGCAGGCCCGTGGTAGACGAGTCCTCGCATGGTGACTCCCTCGGTCGCCGTCTCACCTCCACCGTCGCCCCCGGTGGCCTCGTGGGCAACACGGCGGAGTGCCGCTGCCGCGTGCCCGGATCAGTCCGGCTCCATGTAGGGACGGCGGAAGACCGGGGCCCGGCCGGTGCCCCGGGGGCGCAGGACCGCCAGCGCCTGCGCCACCGCGGACTCCAGGGGGCCGCCGGTGTCCACCGTGTGGGCCTCGGGCCACGGCGGCTCCTCGGCCGCCATGGCGGCGGCAACGGCGGGGCCGGCGTCCGACGCCGAGGCGCCGGGGGTGCGTGAGGCGAGGCGGGCCGCCGAGATGCCGCCGGGGACCCGGCAGTGCAGGGCCACCAGGTCGGCGCCGGCGCCTTCGGCCGTACGCAGGGCCGCCTCGCGCTGTTCCGCGTCGGTCCAGGTGGCGTCCAGGACGACGGATTCGCCCGAGGCGAGCAGGGTGGACGCGCGGTCCAGCAGCGCGGCGTAGGTCCTTGCGGTCCACTCCGGCGTGTACAGGCCCTCCCGGTAGCCGGCCGCCGCAGCCTGTTCGGCGGGGACGCCGGCGAGTTCCTTGCGGAGACGGTCGCTGCTCAGCAGGGTCACGCCCAGACGGTCGGCGAGGGCACCGGCGAGCGTGGACTTCCCGCTGCCCGGCAGCCCGCCCACCAGCGTCAGGCCGACGGCCGAGGTGCGCAGGTGCCGCTGTGCCGCCGCGACCAGCCGCCGGGAGGCCGCCTGCGCGCCGGCCGCTCCCTGGCGTGCCTGGATCAGGGAGACCTTGGCGCGGACGAACGCCCGGTAGGCCACGTAGTGGTGCCACAGTGAAGGGGGCGCGGGGTCGCCGGAGTACTCGCTGTAGCGGGCGAGGAAGAAGGCCGCGGATTCCGGGACGCCCAGCTGTTCCAGGTCCATGGCCAGGAACGCGGCATCGTCGAGGCCGTCGACGAAGCGGAGGTGGTCGTCGAACTCCAGGCAGTCAAGGATGCGCGGGCCGTCGTCGAGGCAGAAGACGTCCTCGGCCAGCAGGTCGCCGTGGCCGTCGACGACCCGCCGCTCCCGGATCCGCGTGTCGAACAGCCGTTCACGCCCGGCGAGGAAGCGGCGTACCAGCCGCTCCACCTCGTCGACGCCGTCGGGCAGGGGGACCTCGCCGGACAGGGCGCGGACCTGCGCGAAACTCGCCTCCCACCGGGAGGAGAGCGCGTCGCGGGTGCCGTGCGCGTCCACCTCCGGACCGCGGCGCGCGTCGGCGTGGCGGGCGGCGAGTTGCCGGGCCACCGAGCGCAGGACGTCGTCGACGCGGGCTCCCTCCCGCACCAGCCGGGACAGGCGGCGGTCCGCCGGCATGCGACGCATCACCACGAGCGGTTCGGCCGTGTCGGTGTGCGGCAGCCGGATCTCCCCCAGGCCCAGGTAGACGTCCGCGGCGAAACGGCGGTTGAGGGCGACCTCCTGGGCGCAGGCGGCCCGGCGGGCCGCCACCGTGGTGTAGTCGAGGAAGCCCAGGTCGACCGGTTTCTTGATCTTGTAGGCGTGCTCGCCGAAGAGGAGCACGATCGCGGTGTGCGTCTCGTGCAGTTCCGCACGCGGGAACGCCGCACTGCCGGGCGCGGGGCCGGGACGGAGCACGGACGCGTCGGTCCGGTGCGCGGCCGTCGTCGCTTCCCCCGGGCCCTGCGGCTCAGTCATGGGGGACGACCGCCACGGGACAGCGGGCATGGTGGAGAGCGGCCTGGGCGACGGGGCCCAGACGCGGTGCCGGAAGGCGGTGCCTGCGCCGGCCGACGACCACCAGCCCGGCGCCGTCGGCGGCCCGCAGCACCGCCCTGGCGGGGCTTTCCAGTCCGACGGTGTCGGCCACCTCGACACCGGGGTACTTCACGCGCCAGGGGTGGAGGACCTGCTCCAGTTGCTTCCTGGCGTCCTGCGCGACGCCGTCGGCGACGTCGTGGTCCACCCCCCACGGGACGTAGGCGTGCACGGGCAGGCTCTGCCCGTGCACGGCCCGCACCGGCGCGTTCCGCGCCGCGGCGGCCGCGAAGGCGAAGTCGAGCACGTCGTCGCAGGGTCCGTGCAGCTTCAGCGCTACCACCACGTCGTTCGCCCGCTCGGGTGCGGCAGGCGGCGCCTGCACACGGGTCCCGGCACGGACCAGGACCACCGGCCGCTCCGAGCGCGCCGCGACGGACATGCTGGTGTCGCCCAGGAAGTAGCTCTCGACGAGCTCCAGACCTCGCGAGCCGAGCACGGTCATGGTGGATTCCGACGCCGCGTGCAGCAGCGCGTCCTGGGCCTCGTCGGCCACCAGGCTGACGAGGACGGTCAGACCGGGGCGGCGCTTGCGGAGTTCCGCCTCGGCGTTGTGCACCAGCCGCCTCGCCCAGTAGTTCTGGTCGATCTCGGCGGGCACCGCGGTGGGTTCCGGCGCGAGCAGGGGCCACGCGTGCAGCAGTCGCAGGGTGAAGCCGCGGTACCCGGCCTCGTCCGCGGCCCAGCGGGCGGCCGCGAGACTCTCCGGTGAACCGTCGAGGCCGACGGTGATCACTGGTTCCATGGCGTCCGCCTCCGTCTCGTACGACACTGGACAGGGCGCCGCCGGACCGCGCGGTGCCGCCGTTCATTCGAGAGTTACCGCAAACCCCTCCCCGGCGCACCCGGACCCGGCGGGCCCCGGAGGGGGCAAGCCCGGCACCGGGGCCCGGCGGACCGCCGGCAGGGACCTTCGGCCCCGTGACCGGAGCCCGGCCGCCGTTCGACGGTGGTGAGCGAAGCGACCGGCGCACTGTGCTGGAGGCCCGGCGATGAGTACCCGAAGTTCACCGTACGCGTCCGGACCGCCCCCGCGCGGGGACCAGGCGCCAGAGGTCCGCAATCCCCTGATCCGTACGTCGGACCGGGTCGAGTGCTGGGTGCGTCGCGCGCTCATGGTCGTCCTCGTCGTCGGACTGCCACTCGCGGGGCTCCTCGCGGGCAGGGCGGCGCAGGAGTCGTCGTCGCACGCGGCGCGGGCGCAGTCGGCCGAGCGGCAGCAGGTCGGTGCCCGCGTGCTGTCGGTCACCGGGAACCCCGGACAGCCGGCGAAGGAGCGGGCGCAGGTCCGCTGGACCGACAGCGGCGGAGAGGTTCGCACGGCGACCGCCCTCCTGTCACCGGGCACGGCCGAGGGCGCCACGGTGCGCGTCTGGGTGGACCGGGACGGCACCGTCACACGTGCGCCCCTGACCGAGCGCCAGGCCGTGACCAACGGCTGGTTCGTCGGAAGCGTCACCGTGATCGGCGGGGCGGCCGGGGTCTTCATGACGCGCGCCGGAACGCGTCTCGTGCTGGACCGGAGGAGGTACGCGCGGTGGGACGCCGAGTGGGAACTCGTGGAACCCCGGTGGACCGGCCGGTTCCGGCGGTGACGCCCGCGAGCGGAACGGGATGGAGGAGGCGGCGCTGATGTCCGAGGCGACGACCACCGATCTGTACGAGGTGACGATGGCGATGTCCTACCTGCGGGAGGGGATGACCGCTCCGGCGACCTTCAGCCTCTTCGTCCGGGATCTGCCGCCGGAGCGGGGCTTCCTCGTCGCGGCGGGGCTCGAGTCGGCCCTGGACCACCTGTCCGGCCTGCGGGTCGGCCCGGAGGACGTCGCCGCCTTCGCCGCCGCTCTCCACCGCCCGCCGCGGGATCTGGAGCCCCTGCTCGGACTGCGGTTCACCGGCAGCGTACGGGCGGTCCCGGAGGGGCGGATCGTCCTGGCGGGAGAGCCGCTGCTGGAGGTGACGGCTCCGCTCCCGGAGGCGCAACTGGTGGAGACGTACGTGCTCAACCTGCTCAGCCATCAGACGGCGGTCGCCTCGAAGGCCGCGCGATGCGTGATCGCCGCGGCCGGGCACCCGGTCGTGGACTTCTCCCTGCGACGGACCCACGGTCCGTGGGCCGGCTTCCAGGCCGCCCGGCTCGGCGCGATGGCCGGTTTCGCGGGGACCAGCAACGTCGCCGCGGCCACGGCCCTGGGCATCCCCGCCGTCGGCACGATGGCCCATTCGTACGTGGAGGCGTTCGAGGACGAGGAGGAGGCGTTCCGCGCGTTCGCCCGGACCCACCCCGGCCCGGTGACCTTCCTGGTGGACACCTACGACACCGAGGCCGGCGTGCGCGTCGCGGCCCGGGTCCTGCGTGACCTGGACCGCGGGCCGGGGTGCGCCGTGCGCCTGGACAGCGGCGACCTGGGGGCCCTGGCCGTGCGGGCCAGGGCCGTCCTCGACGAGGCGGGCCCGCCCGGCGTACGGATCACCGTCAGCGGCGGTCTGGACGAGTACGGCGTGGACGACCTGGTCCGCTCCGGAGCGCCGATCGACGTCTACGCGGTCGGCACACGCGTCGGGGTCTCGGCCGACGCGCCGTATCTGGACTCGGCCTACAAAATGGTGGAGTACGACGGGCGGCCGGTCATGAAGCTGTCGTCGGCGAAGGTGACGGCGCCCGGACGCAAGCAGGTGTTCCGCAGGCCCGGCGGTGCCGACGTGATCGGTCTCGCCGACGAGCGGCCGCCGCACGACGGCGCGCCCCTGCTGGAGACGGTGATGCGGCACGGACGGCGCACCGGTGACCCGTCCTCACTCGGCGAGTGCCGGAAGAGGTTCGCCGCGGACCTGGCCGCGCTGCCGCCGTCCGCCCGCCGGATCGGGTCTCCCGTACCTCCCCGCCCGACGCCCTCCGAGCCGCTGAGCGCGCTCACCGACCGCGTCCGGCGCCGCATCGCGGAGCGCACGAGCACACCCGCCGCACGTCACGGGACGCACGAACGGACCGCGTCCGGGCGGCGGAGGTCCGTCCCGAGCTGAGGAGGCACAGATGTCGCACACCCTGGAGTGGAAGACCCGCCTCTACCTCTTCGAGGAGGAGGGAACGACGAAGGCCCGCGCGGTGGTCGACACCGGGACCACGGTGCTCACCGGGCGAGGCACCGCACGCCGGAACCCGGCCGACCCGGAGGTGCCGGAGATCGGCGACGAACTGGCCGCGGGCAGGGCCCTGCAGGACGTGGGCCGCCAACTGATGGACATCGCGAAGCGCGACGTCGAGGGCACGGGCGCGACGCGAGCCGAGCCCCGGCCGGCCGTCGGGTGGTCCACCTGACACCGGCCGGGACATCAGCAACCGAGGAGGAATGACCGATGACGCTTCCAGCGCACCGCGGCAGGGGACCGGTCTCCGGATGGGACCCCTTCCGGGAGCTTCAGGACCTGCGCACCCGCATGGACCAGCTCATGCACTCCACCTTCCCCTTCCCCGGAAAGGGCTTCTCCGAGGCCGGGGCCGAGGCATGGGCGCCCCTGGCCGACGTCGAGGACACCGAGGACGCCTACCTGATGGAGCTGGAGCTCCCCGGCGTCGACAAGGACCAGGTCACCGTGGAGGTCGGAGAGGGTGAGCTCGACATCCACGGCGAGATCAAGGAAAGGGAACGCACCGGCGTGCTCCGCAGGCAGGCCCGGCACGTCGGGGAGTTCGACTACCGCGCGAGTCTGCCTCCGAACGCCGACACCGAGCACATCACCGCGGAGTTGGCCAACGGGGTCCTCACGGTGCGCGTCCCCAAGACCCACAGGGCCGAGGCGCACCGCATCGAGATCACCGGCTGAGAGAGGGGGCAGGGACCGGCCGGCGCGCCCGCGGCGGCCGGGCCCGCCCGGCCAGGGGGGAGTTGTCATGGGTACCTTGAGGAAAGGGCGGCGACCATGCGAGCTCACCTGGGCGATCAAATCGTCATCGAGAGTCCGGCGACCGGCGGCGCGAGGCGCGACGGCGAGATCGTCGGCCTGCACCACGCGGACGGAACGCCCCCTTACGACGTCCGCTGGTCGGACACGGACGACGTGACGCTCGTCTTCCCCGGCCCCGACGCCCACATCGAGCACCTCGGACACGAAGCCGAGGCCGGTGCCGCCGCGCCGCCGCCCGCCGGCCCGCCCGACCCCGGCGACATCGGACGGCGGATCGCCACCGAGCGTGAACGGCAGGGTCTGACCCGCGAGGAGACGGCCCGCCGCGCGCGGATGGCGCCGGCCTATCTCGCCTACCTCGAGGAGCGCCCCGGCGATCCCAGTCTGGCCACCCTCATCAGGCTGGCCGCGGCGCTGAACACCAGCGTGCAGGAACTGCGCGGCGGGGGCGCCGACCGGCCGCCCGGTCAGGGCATGGCGCTGCTGCACCCGCAGCTCCACGACCTCACGCCCGAGGAGTGCCGGACCCTGCTCTCCACGCACGGGGTCGGGCGTATCGCGGTGACGACGCCCGAGGGCCCCACGGTGGTACCGGTCAACTACGACGTCGTCGACGACGTCATCGCCTACCGGACCGCTCCCGGCTCCGTCCCCGCGGCCGCCGTGGGCCTGGAGACCGCCTTCGAGGTCGATCACTTCGACGAGGCCGGAAGCCAGGGCTGGAGCGTCCTCGCCGTCGGCCCGGCGCAGGCGGTCACCGATCCCGACGACGTACGGCGCCTGACCGAACAGGCACGCAGCACGCCGTGGGCCGGGGGCGGGCGTGAGATGTGGGTGTCGATCCGGCCCGAACGGCTGACGGGACGCCGCATCACCCCGGCCGGGCCGTGAGCGGTGCCGCGGCCCGCCGTCCCGGCCGGTGGTGTCCGCCTACTGGAAGGCCGCGTGGATCTCCTCTTCGGTAGCGGCGTGGGAGACGACGAGGAGTTCGTCGCCGGGACGCAGCCGCACCCCGGGCGCCGGGACGGTGGGCCGGCCGTCGCGGACGACGGTGGCGATGACGGTGCCCTCCGGGAGCGCGATCTCGGCGAGGGTGCGGCCCACGGCACGGGACCGCGCCGAGATCGTGGTCTCGATGACGTCGACACCGGCCTTGCTCAGCCTCAGCAGCGCGACGGTGTCGGTGGCACCGGTGGCCTCCTCGATGAGGGAGATCAGGGGTGTGGCGGCGGGTACCGCGGTGTCCACTCCCCAGCTGCGGTCGAACAGCCAGGCGTTCTCGGTGTCGTTGACGCGGGCCGCGACGCGCGGCACGGCGAAGCGGCGTTTGGCGAGCAGACAGATGACGAGGTTGTCCTCGTCGCTGCCGGTGGTGACGACGACGAGGTCGGCGGTGAGGACCCCGGCGTATTCGAGGACGGCGGGCTCGCAGGCGTCCCCGGCCAGGAGGCGCACGGGCAGCCGGCGCTCCAGTTCGGCGACGCGGTCGTCGTCGATGTCGACCAGGGTGACGTCGTTGCGGGCGGCGGCGAGCACCTGGGCGATCTGCGCGCCCAGGCGTCCGGCACCGACGATGAGGGCCTTCACGTCCCCAGCTCCTTGTCCAGGAAGCCGCGCAGCCGGCCGAGCGAGGTGGCGGCGACGGCGAAGGTGACCAGGTCTCCGGGCTCGGCCGGGGTGTGGTGCGCGGGAATGTGCGAGCGGCCCGCCCGGGTCACCTCGATGACGCGGATCTCGCCGTCGACCTCGAGTTCGGCCAGGCGCCGTCCGGTGAGGTAGCCGGGCAGCCGCGAGCGGATCAGCAGCGTCTCGCCGTTGCCGAAGGCGAGTTCGGGGGTGAGGTGGCGGTGCAGCAGCATCCGGTGGATCTGGTGCACGGTCCAGCGGACGCTGGCGACGGTGGGGATGCCGAGTTCGCGGCAGATGCCGGCGCTGCGGGGGGCGTAGACGTGGGCGAGGACCATCGGCACCCGGTACGTGTCCTTGGCCGTCCGCGCGCTGACGATGTTGCTGTTGTCGCCCGAGGTGACGGCGACGAACGCGTCCGCGTGCTCGATCCCCGCGGCCTCCAGGACCGTACGGCTGAATCCGCTGCCCTCGTGGAACCGGCCCTGGAACCCCGCGGGGAGCAGTCTGCGGGCCCTGGCCGAGCGGTCCACGATCCGTACGTCGTGGCCTTCGGTGGCGAGCCGGGCCGCGAGCTGGGAGCCCGCCCGTCCGCAGCCGACGATGATCACCCTCATCGGGTCGCTCCCTTCGCAGCCGTGGAGCCACGGCGCCGCAGCCACATCTTCCTGAGCTCCTCGGCCACCAGGACCAGCGAACCGAGACCGGCGAGGAGGGCCCAGTCTCCCGGGCCCAGCGGGGCGGTGTCGAACAGCGCCTGCAGCGGGGGCAGATAGCTGATGCCCGCCATGATCGTGATGCCGAAGCAGCCCGCGGCCAGCAGCCAGGGGTTGGACAGCAGGCCGATGCGCAGCAGGCTCTGCCGGTCGGTGCGTACCGCGAGGGCGACGAAGAACTGGCTGAGCACGATCCCCGCGTGCACCAGCGTGACCGCCTCCCGGTAGACGAGGTCGTCCTCGTCGAGGTCGGCCCACGGGACGCCGGAGGCGTGGATGTGCCAGAAGAACACGGTGGTCACGCCGATGGCCTGGATGCCGCCCAGGAACAGGATGCGGCCCATCACCGCGGTGGAGAACAGGCGTTCGCTCCGGGAACGCGGCGGGCGGTCCATGACGTCGGGTTCCGGGGGCTCGGCGCCGAGCGCCAGCGCGGGCAGGACGTCCGTGCCCAGGTCGATGGCGAGGATCTGCACGGCGCTGATCGGCACCAGCGGGAACCCGGCGAACGTCGCGGCCACGATCGGGACGAGCTCCCCGATGTTGCTGCTGAAGACGTAGACGAGGAACTTGCGGATGTTCTGGTAGACCGACCGGCCGAGCCGCACCGCGGCGGCGATGGACGCGAACGAGTCGTCCAGCAGCACCATCACGGCCGCTTCCCGGGCGACGTCGGTACCGGAGGCGCCCATCGCCACGCCGATGTCGGCGTGCTTGAGCGCCGGAGCGTCGTTGGCGCCGTCGCCGGTGACGGCGACCACCTCGCCGCTCCGGTGCAGGGCGCCCACGACCCGCATCTTGTCCTCGGGGCTGACACGGCACAGCAGCAGTTCTCCGGGCCGGCCCAGCAGCGCGTCCAGGCCGTCGTCGTCCAGCGCCTCGAACTCCGCTCCGGTCAGCACGGCGGGTGCGGCGCCGGTGACGATCCCGACCCGCCGGGCGACGGCCTCCGCGGTCAGCGGGTGGTCCCCGGTGACCATCACGATCCGGATGCCGGCCCTTCGGCAGGCGGCCACCGCTTCGCTGACCTCGGGCCGCGGCGGGTCCAGCATCCCGACGAGTCCCAGAAGCGTCAGCTCCGACTCGGCCGTCGCGCGGTCCAGCCGGGGATCGGACGCCGGTCGCCGGGCCACCGCCAGGACCCGCAGCCCCTGGGTGGCCAGCCGGTCGTTCGCCGCGAGGACCTCGGCCCGCAGCGCGTCGGTCAGCGGCCGGTGCTCCCCCGCCCAGTCGGCGGCCGCGCAGCGGCCGAGGAGTTCCTGCGGCGCGCCCTTGGCGTACACGAGGAAACCTCCCGTGCCGGTGTCCCGGTGCACGGTGCTCATGAGCTTGCGTCCGGAGTCGAACGGGTGCTCCGCGACGCGCGGCGCCGCGGCCTCCTCGGCCGCCTGATCGAGCCCCGCCTTCCGCGCGGCGACGAGCAGCGCACCCTCGGTGGTGTCGCCGAGCACCCGCCACCCGTGGTGCTCCGAGGGCGGGACCAGGCGGGCGTTGCTGCACAGGGCCCCGACCCTCAGGAGCTCCCGCACCGGCCCGGGATCGTCGACCTCGCCGTCGGGCGCGTAGCCCACGCCGGTGACGGCGTGCTCCGTCCCGCCCGACCAGATCCGCACGACGGTCATCTCGGCCTGGGTGAGGGTGCCCGTCTTGTCGGTGCACACGACCGTGGTGGAGCCCAGCGCCTCCACCGCCAGCAACTGCTTGACCAGAGCGTGCCGCCGCGCCATGCGCCGCACGCCGATCGCCAGGGACACCGACAGGGTGGCGGGCAGGCCCTCGGGGACGAGCGCGACCATGACGCCGAGGGCGAAGACGAACGTCTCGACGAACGGCTGCCCGGTCGGCAGGCGTACCAGGAACAGCAGCGCGCCGATCGCGAGGGCCGTCCCCGCGACCCTGCGTGCCATGAGGGCGACCTGGCGTTGCAGGGGGGTCCGCTGCCGGGGTGCCGCGGCCGTCAGCCGGAAGATCTTGCCGAACTCGGTGGCCGTGCCGGTGGCGAACACCACCGCCTTCGCGGAGCCCGCCGTCACGTCGGTGCCCATGAACACGCAGTTGCGGGCCTGGAGGACCGGTCCCGCGGCCACGGGGTGGGCCGTGCGGCCGACCGCGTCGCTCTCCCCGGTCAGCGCCGCGTTGTTCACGGAGACCTCGTGCGCCTCCACCAGACGGCAGTCCGCGGGCACCGCGTCCCCGGCCTCCAGGACGACCACGTCGCCGGGCAGCACCTCCTGCGAGGGGATCTCGCGTCGCTCCCCGTCGCGCAGGACCCGGCAGGTGTGTCTGACCATCGCCTGCAGCGACTCGGCCGTCCGTTCGGCGGAGTACTCCTGGGCGAAGCCGATGGCGGCGTTCAGCACCACCACGCACCAGATGGCCACGGCGAGCTGCAGCGTGCCGGCGTCCCGGGGGTCCTGCAGCCCGTAGGCCAGGAAGGTGATCGCCGACGCGATGAGCAGGACGACCGCGAACAGGTCGGTGAACTGTGCGGCCAGCCGCCGCCAGAGCCGTCCGCGGGCGGCCGGCGGTAGTTCGTTGGGGCCCCAGCGGGCCCGCAGCGCCGCCGTGCCGGCGGTGCTCAGTCCGCGCGGCGAGGTGCCGAGCGCTTCGAAGACCTCCTCGGCCGGCAGGGTCCGGACCTCGTCCCCGCGCGGGGCGGCCGGGCCGGCGCCCCCCTCCGCGGCCGCCCGCCCGGGACCTCCGGCGCCCGTCACCGGGCTTCCGGCCTCCCGCGCCGTCACGTCGCGACCAGGCGGACCGCCGTCACCTTGTACTCCGGGCACGAGGTCACCGTGTCGGCGTGTCCGGAGGTGAGGCGGTTGACCCCGCTGGCGGGGAAGTGGAAGGAGCAGAACACCTGGCCGGGGGCGGTCTGCTCGCCGATCCGGGCGATGAGGCCGGCCCGGCCGTGCCGGCTCTCCACCGTGACCGGCTCGCCGTCACGGACGGCGTACCGGTGGGCGTCGCCGGGGTGGAGGTCGAGGAAGTCGACGGGGTCGAGGGCGAGGTGGGGACCGCGCCGGGTCATGCTGCCGGAGTTGTAGTGCGCCCAGCGCCGTCCCGTGACCAGGAGGAGCGGGTAGTCGTCGTCGGGGTGTTCACCCGGCGGCAGGTAGGGCGCCGCGGCCAGGTGGGCGCGGCCGTCGGCGGTGGCGAACCGCTCCCGGTACAGCTTCGCCTCACCGGGCCGGCCGGGGTCCGGGCAGGGCCACGGCACGGCTCCCTCCCGGTCGAGCCGGTCGTGGGACAGGCCGGTGAAGACGGGGGCGACGCGACCGCATTCGGCCAGGGCGGCCGCCGGTGTCGGGCAGCCGAGGCCGGCGCCCATCGCCGCCGCGACGGCGTGCACGACGTGGAAGTCGCTGCGGGCCCCGCCCGGCGGGGGAACCGCGGGACGGACCCGCTGGAAGCGGCGGTCGAAGTTGACGAAGGTGCCGTCCTTCTCCAGCCAGGAGGCGACGGGCAGCACCACGTCGGCGCGGCGGGCGGTCTCGGACGGGAACAGTTCGCTGCACACCACGAGGGGGCACGCGTCGAGGGCCGCGGCCACCTTGTTCGTGTCGGGGTCGGTGGCGCACACGTCCTCCCCGATGACCCACAGCGCCCGCAGTTCTCCCGCCCGCGCGGCGGCGAACATGTCCGGGATCCTCAGTCCGGGCCGCTCGGGTACCGGGACGCCCCACACCGCCTCGGCACGGGCCCGCGCCGCCGCGTCGGTCACCTTGCCGTAGCCGGGCAGGAGATCGGGCAGCGCGCCCATGTCGGAGGCGCCCTGGACGTTGTTCTGGCCGCGCAGGGGGTTGACCCCGTGTCCGCGGTCGGTGCCGACGGCGCCGCGCAGGACCGCCAGGTTGGCCAGCGTCCGTACGCCGTCCGTGCCGTGCAGGTGCTCGGTGACCCCCAGGCCGTAGACGATCGCGGGACACCGGGCGCGGCCGTACAGCCGGGCGGCGGCGATCAGGTCGGCGGCGGGCACGCCGGTGATCTCCGCGACCCGGTCCGGCGGGTAGTCGGCCAGCAGCTCGGTGAGCTCGGGCAGACCGGTGGCCCGTGCCCGCAGGAAGGCCTCGTCGGTCATGCCCTCGGCGAGCAGGACGTGGGCGAGCCCGTGGAAGAGCGCCACGTTGGTGCCGGGCCGGGGCCGCAGATGCACATCGGCGTGCGCTGCGAGCCCCACGGCCCGCGGATCGGCGACCACGAGAGCGGCGCCTTCCAGCGCGCGCCGCAGCAGCCGCGCCCCGACCACCGGGTGGGCCTCGACCGGGTTGGCCCCCACGACCAGCAGGCAGTCGGAGCGCTCGACGTCGTCCAGGGTGTCGGTGCCGCCGGACAGGCCGAAGGAGGCGGTCAGGCCGGCCGCGGACGGGGAGTGGCACAGGCGGGAGCAGTTGTCGACGTTGTTCGTGCCGATGACGACCCTCATGAACTTCTGGACGAGGTAGTTCTCCTCGTTCGTCGCGCGGGCCGAGGAGATCGCCGCCACGGAGTCCGGGCCGCCCGCCGCCACGGCCGCGCGCAGCCCGCGGGCGACGTGGCCGAGCGCCTCGTCCCAGCCGACGGGCTCGAGGCGGCCGTCACGCCGGAGCAGGGGCCGGGTGAGCCGTTCGGAGGAGGTGAGGTAGCCGTGGGCGAAGCGGCCCTTGACGCAGGCGTGGCCCCGGTTGACCGGGCCGTCGCGGGCGGGCAGGACGGCGGTGACCGCGCCGTCTGCGGTGACGACGTCCAGGGCGCAGCCGACCCCGCAGTAGCCGCACGTGGTCCGGGTGGCGGGCGGATGGTGTCCGGACGTGAGCCCGCGCGCCGGGCCGGGTTCGGTGAGCGCGCCTGTGGGGCAGGTGTCGACGCAGCCGCCGCAGGCCACGCAGTCGGACTCGGCCCAGGGCCCGCCGGTGCCGGGCGCGACCACGGTGTCGGCGCCCCGTCCGACCAGGGTCAGGGCGAAGGTGCCCTGCACCTCCGCGCACATGCGGACGCAGCGGCCGCAGGCGATGCACAGGTCCCGGTCGAGATGGACGTAAGGGTGGGACTCGTCCCGCCCCCGGTCCGGGGCGCCCCGGGCCGTGTCGGGCCCGATGCCCAGCGACCGGCAGACCCCGGCCAGTTCACTGGGGTTGTCCTCGGCGAGGGCGCGGGGCGGCAGGGCCGAAGCGATGACCTCCACCGCCTCCCGGCGCAGGTGCAGGAGCGCGTCGGTGGCGGTCTCGACGCGCGTGCCGGAGGAGGCCGGGGTGACACAGGCCGCCACGGTCCGTCCGTCGGCGCTCACCAGGCAGGTGCGGCAGGACCCGGCGGGGCCGATCCGCTCGTCCGAGCAGAGTGCGGGCAGGTCGGCCCCGGCCGCCCGCACCGCGGCGAGCAGGGACGCTCCCTCGGGCACGGTGACGCTCGTGCCGTCGACCTGGATCTCGGTACCGGTCATGACTCCCATCCCGCCAGTCGCTCGCCGTAGACGCGGGCGAGGCTGCGCACGGCGGGCGGGATGCGCCGTCCGAACGCGCACAGGCTCGCCTCGGTCAGCACGTGCGCGAGCCGTCCCCACTCGTCACCGGGGCCGACGCCGGCCCCGGCCAGCTCCAGGCCGCGGCGCGAGCCCACTCGGCAGGGGGAGCAGGCCCCGCAGCTCTCCGCCGCGGCGAACTCCCACACGTGCCGCAGCAGGTCCCGCGGCGCCACGTACTGGTCGACGGCGACGAGTCCGGCATGGCCCAGCGCGGCGCCGCGGGCGGACAGGCCGGCCGTGGTGAGCGGCACGTCGAGCGCGTCGGGGCCGAGGAAGCCGCCCAGGGGGCCGCCCACCTGGACGGCGGTCAGGTCGCTGCCGTCCTTCAGGCCACCGCCCAGTGCGGTCACGATCCGCCGCAGTGAGGTACCCAGCTCGACCTCGTACACCCCGGGCCGGGCGAAGCGCTCCGAGAGGCAGACCAGTTTGGTGCCGGTCTCCTCCGGCGTCCCGCGCCGGGCGTAGGCCTCGCCGCCCCGGGCCACGATCCAGGGAACGGCCGCGAGGGTCTCCACGTTGTTCACCACGGTCGGCGCGTCCCACAGTCCGCGCGCGGTCGGGTAGGGCGGACGCGGCCGGGCGCAGCCCCGGTCCCCTTCCAGGCTCGCGATGAGCGCGGTCTCCTCGCCGGCGACGTAGGACCCGGCACCCTGGACCACCTCGACGTCCAGGGCGGTGTCGGTACCGTGCACGGCGGGGCCCAGGTGGCCGTCGGCGTAGGCCTCGCCGACCGCCTCCCGCATCCGTTCCAGCGCCCGCGGGTACTCCGAGCGGACCAGCACCACCGCCCGGCGGGCGCCACAGGCGAAGCAGGCCAGCGCCAGGCCCTCGAGGACCCGGCGCGGGTCGTCCTCCATCAGCAGCCTGTCGGCGTAGGACCCCGGGTCCCCCTCGTCCCCGTTGGCCACGACCACGGTGCCGGGCGCCCGGCCGGCCGCCTCCCACTTCGCCGCCACCCGGAAGCCCGCTCCCCCGCGTCCGCGCAGCCCGGACGCGGCCACCTCCCGCTGGACCCGGTCGGGTCCGCCCGCCCTCACGATCCCCGGCCACACCTGCCACGCGGGCTCACCCGCGACCACGCCCGCCAGCAGCACGGGGTCGCCGGTGTCGTCCGCGACCGGGATCCGCGGCGCGGACGGCGGCTCACGCCCGGAGAGCCGATCGGCGAGCGCGGGCCCCGTGCAGGGCGTGGTCCCGTCGAGTGCGGCGGGGCCGGCGTAGCAGTACCCCAGGCAGCGCACGGCCTGCAGCGAGGTCTCTCCGTCCGGGGAGACGGTTCCGGCGGTGACGCCCAGTTCCCGCTCCACCTGCGGGAGATGACGTCCTGCCTGTGCGGCGAAGCACGCCGTCGCCGAGCAGATCCGGACGTGCCGGCGGCCGTGGGGGGCGACGAGGTCCGCGTAGTAGGCGGCCGGTCCGAGTGCGGCGGCCGCGGGCAGGCCCAGGCCGGCGGCGACCGCGGGAGCCCAGCCCTCCGGCCCGTCCGTCGTGCCTTCTCTGACCCCGGCCAGATCCTCGATCAGCGCCTCACTGGCTCTCCCGTGCCGCTCGGAGAGGGCACGGAAGGCGTCGAACCGGCCGGCGGGACGGATCACAGCCATGCCTTCATCGTGGCGGCAGTCCCGGTGCACCACAATCGGAGCGTCGGCCGGAAGGGGTCAGGGCCCGTCCGTGCGGTGTGCGATGTGTTCGGAGACCGAGACCACGCCGTCGACGCTCCTGCACAGCCGTTCGATGACGGGGATCAGGAGCTTGATGCCGACGGTGCCCCCGAGGGTCACTCCGCCCTCATGCACGTCCACGGTGACCTGGGAGGCGGCGGGTCCCAGCGTCCGCCGCAGGACGTCCCCGGTGATCTCGTCGCGGATGGCGTCGTCGCGGCGCAGGAAGATCCGGAGCAGATCGCTCCTGCTGACGACGCCCTGGAGCCGGTCGCTCTCGTCCACCACGGGCAGCCGCTTGACGTTCTGCACCTCCATGAGGCGGGCCGCCTCGACCACGGTCCATTCGGGACGGGCACACACGGCCGGGGCCGACATGAGCTCCTCGGCCCGTGTGCCCTCGGCCTTGGCCCGCTCCCACGCCTCGAGGTGCGGGATCGGCGCCCGTCCGGACGGGTCGGACCGGCCGGAGGACTTGCGCATCAGGTCGGCCTCGGACACCACGCCCACGGGCCGGTCCAGTTCGTCCACGACGGGCACGGCGCTGACGTCGTTGTCCTCCAGCAGCTTGACGATCTCCTTGAACGGCATGTCACGTCGTGCCCTGACCACGTTCCGGGTCATGAGCTCCCCGACCGTGCGGTGGTGCATGTCGCGTCTCCGTTCCGCGTGGCGGTCCAGACGGTCCTTCGCCTCACAGCCCCATTGTCGGGCAGGGAGCGCGCGGGGGCCCGGCGGCGAGCCGGGCCCCCGCCGCGGCCGGGGCTAGGACCGGGAGCCGTAGGGGAGCAGGGCCATCTCGCGCGCGTTCTTGATGGCCCGCGCCACCTGCCGCTGCTGTCGCCGCGTCACGTGGGTGACCCGGCGGCTGCGGATCTTCCCCCGGTCGGAGACGAACCTGCGCAGCAGATCGGTGTCCTTGTAGTCGACGTGGGTGATGCCGGCGGCGTCCAGCGGGTTGACGCGCGGGCGCCGGTCGGTGCCGGGTCGTCGGGGCATGGTGGATCGTTCCTTCCTTCGATGGCGATGCGGTGCGTACCGCGGTGCGGGCCGGCTGTCGGAGGTCAGGCCGCCGGGTCGAGCAGGTCGTCGAACGCGTGGGGCAACTGCTGCCAGCGGCTCCTGCCCGCCGCGTACTCCTCGTCGGTGAGCAGGCACGAGTCGAGGAGGGCGAGCAGCCCGTCGCGGTCCAGGCCGGGTGCGGTGAAGGTGAGGTACTGGCCGCGGTCACCGTGTTCGGGGTGCCAGTCCACCGAGGCGGCCGCGCGGCGTTCGGCGGGCACCATCTCCCAGGCCGCGTCCGGCAGCGAGGCCAGCCAGGGACCGGCCGACTCCACGCACAGCGCGCCGCCCGCGGCATCCCAGGACAGCAGGGTGTCGGGACGGTCCGCCAGCCAGAACCGGCCACGGCTGCGCGCGGCGGCGCAGGTCAGGTCCTCCAGCGCCGCGTGCAGCCGCTGCGGGTGGAAGGGCCGCTCCCGCCGCCAGACGACGGTGCGCACACCGTGCTCGTCGCCCTCCTGCGGCAGCAGCGCGCAGGCGGGATGCACGCGGGCGGCGGCCGCCGCCACGTCGAAGCCCTCCGACAGAGCGGCGCCCAGGGCTCCGCCGCCCGCGGGCACCTTGCGCGCGCCGGGGGTGAGCTGGGCGAGCAGCGCGTGGTCGCTGTCCTCGGCGGCCTCGTGCTCCTCCCCTCGGACGCCGTCGTCGGCGACGGCGATCACCGTGGGGTACTCCAGTTGCCGGGCGAAGGTGTCGGCGACGGTGCGCCGGTCGGCCGGGGCGGCGGCGAGACCCGCGTCGGCGAGGTCGTCGCTGTTGCAGAGGTACGGCAGGACGAGAGCCGGGTCGACCACGGTGGCCACCCCGGTCAGGGTGAGCGGCGCGCCCGCGGCGGCGACGACCGGGGCCATGCCGTGGGGTTCGACGGAGTCCCACAGTTCCACGACGGCCAGCCGGTGACCGCCCGCTTCCGCGAGCCGGACCAGTTCGGGGACGAGGTCCTCACGCAGCGCGCAGCACGCGCAGTCGTTCACCAGGGGCGCCTCACCGGCACCGAGCAGACCGCCGGCGTCGCGCACGGTCCGGCGCACCGAACCGTCGACGGCGTACGTCAGGTCGTGGTGCAGGGCGACGGAGCCGGGGACCGTGCGCAGGATCCCGTCGACGGCGGCCCGGCGGGCGTCGGCGTGCAGTCCGGCGACGATCGCGACCGGCAGCCGCGTCCGGTCCCCGCTCACCTGCCGCTCCGTTCGCGTCCGTAGCGCCGTTCGAAGCGCTCGACGCGTCCCGCGGTGTCCAGGACGCGCTGGGTGCCGGTGTAGAAGGGGTGACTCGCCGAGGAGATCTCGACGTCGATCACCGGGTAGGTGTTGCCGTCCTCCCACTCGACGGTCCGGTCGCTCGTGGCCGTCGACCGGGTGAGGAAGGCGAAGTCTGCGGCCCGGTCGCGGAAGACGACGGGGCGGTACTCGGGGTGGATTCCGGGCTTCATGATGCTCAGCGCTCCTCACGGAAGTCGACGTGGCGCCCGGCGATCGGGTCGTACTTGCGCAGCGTCAGCCGGTCGGGGTCGTTACGGCGGTTCTTGCGGGTCACGTAGGTGTAGCCGGTGCCGGCGGTGGATCTCAGCTTGATGATCGGTCGCAGTTCGTTACGGGCCATGCACCGCACTCTACACGCTATTGAATTTCATTTTCATCTAGGTGTTAGTGTGCTGCCGTCATCCGCACCCGCACTGAAGGAGGAACCTTGTCCGCCCACTGCCAACTCACCGGCCGCCGGCCCGGCTTCGGGAACCGGATCTCGCACTCCCACCGGCGCAGCAAGCGCCGCTTCGACCCGAACGTCCAGCGCAAGCGCTACTGGCTGCCGGGCGAAGGCCGCCACGTCCGGCTCACCCTGTCCGCCAAGGGCGTCAAGACGGTCGACGCGATCGGCGTCGAAGCCGCGGTGGCGCGCATCCGCGCCCGGGGAGGGAAGGTCTGATGGCGAAGAAGAGCAAGATCGCGAAGAACGAACAGCGGCGACGCGTCGTGGCCCGCCACGCCGAGCGCCGCGCCGAACTCAAGGCGGTCATCGCCTCCGTCCGGACCTCGGACGAGGAACGCGCCGCCGCCCAGCGGGAACTGCGCCGCCAGCCCCGCGACGCGAGCGCCACCCGCGTACGCAACCGCGACTCCGTGGACGGCCGCCCTCGCGGCCACCTGCGCGCCTTCGGACTGTCCCGCATCCGCCTGCGCGAGATGGCCCACGCGGGCGAACTCCCGGGAGTGACCAAGAGCAGTTGGTGACCCGCACCCGAGGCGTGCGAGGCCGCACCCGATGACGGAGCGCCGCCTCGCGACGTCAACTCCGGGCCGCGGTGGGGTTCCTCAGCGCGGGGATCACCGCGCGCAGGTCGTCGCCCTGGACCGACATGGTGGCGGGGGTGCCGGTGTGGGGCGGGGCGTTGACGATGCCCCGCCCCACGGAGTCGACGAGGGCGCTGCCGGCCGGGCAGGCGCCCACAGCGGCGCAGTCCTCCGGGGCGACGCCGAGTTCGTCCGTTCGCCGGCGGGCGAACTCGCCCTCGTCCGTGAGCACGGGTGAGTCTCCGGCCTTGCCCGTGAAGCGGCCGTGCGCCGTCTCCAGGGAGCAGCCGAAGGAGGAGTGGACGCCGAACCGGCCGGCGAGGTGTGCGCCACCGCCACCATGAACGCCGGTCCGGCCGGCCCGAAGACGACCCGCCAGGTGCGCGAGACGGCAGCCTGGTCAAACGCCACCGGGCCGTTGCCACTCGATCCGACAGACTCGCCGTCCGCCACGAAGCAACCATGCCGGCCGCAGCCCATCAACGAGTGGCTGGGACCGGCACCGTCGCAACGCCCCTCAGACAATGTCGAATTCGTTGCCCTCCGGGTCCTGCATGGCGGCGGCGTAGAACCCCGCATCCGGATCGTCCTTGATCCGCAGCACGGTGGCACCGGCTTCGACCAGCCGCTCCACCGTAGCCTTGACCCGCTGTGTGCGGACGTCCAGTGGGACGTCACGGCCCCCACCGACCTTCAGGTCGAAGTGCCACCGGTTCTTGGCGACCTTCGGTTCCGGAACCTCCTGGAACCACACCCGTGGCCCGCGTCCCTCGGGATCGATGATCGACTCCGGAATGTCCCCGGCGCCGGCCGGCAACTCCTCCTCGGGCACCCCCGTCGCCGCCCAATAAGCGCGCCACGTGGCATGCCCGTCCGGCGCAGGCTCAGGTACATAGCCCAGGGCCTCGGCCCAGAAGGCCACCATCCTCCGCGGATCGGAGCAGTCGATCGTCAGCTGCACTGTCATCTCCATGCGCGAAGCATGCCAGGCAGGTCCGACACACGATCCACGTTCACAACAGGCCCCGGGGGACGGGCCGGCTCATGCTCCAGGGCCCTTTGCAGCTCGTCTGCGATGGCATGGCCGATCGAGTCGGTCACCGGGTCGGGCTGCCACGCCCACTGTCCGTTGGGGTTGCACTCGAGGAAGTACCAGTCGCCGGCGGGTGTGACGGCGAAGTCGAAGGCGCCGAAGACCAGTCGGAAGGTGGTGAGGTACGCGGACACCGAGCGCGCGATCCGGGCGGGGACGGCGAGCGGCGTGCACTCCATGAGGGACTGCCGTCGCCGCCAGTCCAGGTCCGGACTGTCGATGCGGACCGCGAACACCCGGCTGCCGACGGCTGTGAGTCGTACGTCGAACGCCTTCTCCACCTTGGCCTGGAACAGATGCGGGCAGACGGCCACGGCGGGCGTGATCTCGTGCGGGCGCACGTCACGGACCCATACCTGTTGTGCCCTGCCGTCGATCGCGTAGGGCGTGTTCCACAACGGCTTGTAGACCACGGAACCGGCGTGCTGGGCGGCGAACTCGCGCGCCTGCTCATGGTCGTTGGTGATCAGCGTGGACGGGACGGACAGACCGCTGCGCTGCGCGGTGACCAGCTGGGCCGGCTTGTACTCGGCTGCCCGGTTGTTCCACGGGTGGTTGACGTAGTGAGCTCCGGGAAGCGACGCCAGGATGCCGCCGACGCCCCACAGGGACTGAGAGGCAGCGAACCGGCGCTCCTGGCCGCTCAGTTCGGGCGGCCCTTGGTAGGGGGAGGGACGGCGTGTCCAGACGGAGCGCACCTCGGTGAGGTCGAGTTCGCGGGTCGGTGTGCGCAAGGTGCCTCGTAGATCACCGCTACGGTACGTGGCGGTGAGCGCGGCACCTGTGTGCAGGTCCGTGCCGGGGTCGAGACGTACCACCGGGACCTGGCGTTCCGCGAGGACGCGCAGGACCACATCGGCGGTCACGTCGTGGAGGCTGGTCAGGACCAGCACCGGCCCGCTCGGGAGTGTCGTCATCAGTCGTGGTCGGAGTCCGACGAGCTGTCCGAGTCGTAGCTGTCGGCGCAGCTGGTACTCGTGGAGCTCGACGTGCCGCTGCCCGTTTGGTGGTGGAGCTCGACCGCCTGGCCGTGTTCGTCGATCACGACGGCGATCTGGGTCTCCGGGTCGATCATCGCGGTGATCAGGGGAACCGGCCGCGTCTCGGCATGCGGTGCCAGGCGGGTGATACCCCAGGGCGCGCCGGCGTTTCGCTTTGTCATCGTGCGTCTCCTTCGTGTGCGACTGTTCGGGGGCTCGCTTCCTCCGTAGGGGAGGTCTCCGGGTTGTTCGTGCTCACTCCCGGCGCCATGTGGGTCAATCTTCGTTGTGGACGCAGGCGCGGCTCGCACGGTGAGCGATGAGTCCATGCTGGCGAGGGGCGTTGAAGTACGGATGAAATCCCGGTTCGTCGGGCGGAGCGGCGGCAGCGGTGCGGCAGGGGGATGACGAACAGCCGTGTGGGACGGATGCGGGCTTACCCGAGTTCACCGGATGCGGTGCGGGAGCGGGCGACAGCCCGCTCGAACCGGTCGCGCGCCTGGAGGAGGTCCTCCGTCGCGGCCTGGTGCCAGCCCAGCCGGTTACGGATCTCCGCCTTCAGTCCGGCGCCGGGCCGTCCGCCGACCGCCGCCTGCGCCTCGGCGTGGAAGCGCGCCGCTCCGGCCGGGTTGCCCAGGCACTCCTCTGCGGCTGCGAGTCTGCCGAGGACCGCAGCGAGGAGGGGGAAGTCCCCCACACGCTCCGCGAGTTCGGCTGCCCTGGTCAGCGCGTCGGCGGCCTGCGCGTGATGCCCGCGGTCCAGCTGGAGCGTACCCATACGGAAGAGCGTCTTGCTCAGGAGCCGGGGCCTGCCGATCCTCTCGGCAAGACCGACCGCTGCCGCGTAGCACTCCTGCGCCTTGTCCTTCTCTCCCACCTGATGGTGGACGGCGCCCACATTGGCCAGGTACATCACGGCGAGCCAGTCGTCCTCCACCCCCCGGGACAGGTCAGCGGACTCGGCCAGGAGCGCGGCGGCCTCGGCCGGCTCCCCTGCCGCGTTCGCGAAAATCCCGAGGGAACCCAGAGCCCGTGCCTGCTCAAGGACGTCTCCGGTGCGGCGGCTGATCCGGAGCGCTTCGCCCAGCCAGCGGCGCGCCTGCCCGTAGTGGCCCTGCAGCCCGTACGCGATGCCCATGCAGGTGCGCAGTTGGGAGACCATGCGCTCGTCGGTGAGCTGCTCCGTGAGCGGCAGCACGATCTCGACGGCGGCCCGGCACTCGTGGTACCGGCCCTGCCGGGTGAAGTAGTCGCACAATCCCTCGGCGAGCCGGCCGGCGTCGTCCACGTGGCCCACGGTCACCGCCTGGGCGACCACCTCGACCAGTTCGCCGCCCGCCGCGTCCAGCCATTCCGTCGCCTCCTCCCCGTCGGCGAAGGGCGCCGTGTCGGCCCTCGGGCCGGTCGGGAACGCGACGGGGCCCCAATCGCTCGCACGGCGGGCGGCGGCCACGTAGAGCCGGAAGACCCCGGCCCGCGCCGCGGCGACTTCTGGGGGGTACGCGGCGGCGACGCGCCGGGCGTAGACCGCGACCAGGTCGTGCAGGCGGTAGCGTCCCGTGACGGCCTCCTGTACGAGACTCGCCTCGACCAGGCTCTCCAGGACGCGCTCGGCGGCGGGCGGGGTGATGCCGAGCAGGGCGGCCAGGGTCAGCCGGTCGAAACTCACGGTGGGCGAGAGGCCCAGTACGCGAAACGCCCGACGCTGCGCGTCGGGAAGCTGATCGTAGGAGACCTGGAAGGCCGCCTCCACACTGCGGTCCTCGGCCGCGAGTTCCTCGAGACGGTGTTCGTCGTCGGCCAGCCGGACCACCATGCGCTCCAGCGCCCACAGCGGGCGGCTCTGCATCCGAGCCCCGACGACCCGCAGCGCCAGCGGCAGCCGGTCGCACAGGCGGGCCAGTTCGCGTACCGCAGCACGCTCCGGATCGGAGGCCGTGCCACCGACGACCCCGGTCAGCAAGGCCTCCGCCTCGTCCGTCTCCAGCGGCGCCAGCGACATCCTGCGATCGACGTCGAGCCCGGTCAGCCGCCGGCGGCTGGTCACCAGCACGAGGCTGCCCGGACCGGCGGGCAGCAGTGGGCGCACCTGTTCTGCGGCGCGTGCGTCATCGACCACCACCATGAGTCGGAGGAAGGCGGTGGCCGCTCTCCAGGACGCCGCCAGGCGCTCGACGTCCCCGGAAGGATCGTCGTCACCTTCCGTGAGGCCGCCGACCGCCCTCAGCAATCGGCGCAGCACGCGCTCCGGCACAGCTGGTTCCCGTCCCTGCCGGTGACCGTTGAGGTCCACGAACAAACAGCCGTCGGGGAAGCGGTCGCGTACCGCCCGCGCGGCGCGCACCACGAGCGCGGTCTTGCCGACTCCGGCCACCCCGTCCACCGCACGGACTGTCACTGCCTGCTCGTCCATCGGCGCGAGGAGGGCGTCCAGCTCGTGGCTGCGCCCGGTGAAACCGCCGACATCGACCGGTAGTTCGTTCCGCAGGCGCCGAAGAGGGCGCGCGGCCGGCGGCCGCCGGTCTGTCGATCGGCTTGCCGGCGGGGGTGCGCCGACGAGGAGACCTTCATCAGCGCGCAGCACCGCCTCGTGCACCCGCCGCAGTTCAGCGCCCGGCTCCGCTCCCTGTTCCTCCACCAGACGGCGGCGCACCTTGGTGAAGACGGACAGCGCGTCGGCTTGCCGGTTGGCGGCATAGAGGGCGCGCATCAACAGGGCGGCCACAGACTCGTTGTGGGGGTGCGTCGCGGACAGAGCGAAGAGCTCCGCGACGACCTCGGCGTGCCGGCCCAGCCGCAGCTGGTACTCCACCTTGTCCCGCACCAGCACGAGCCTGTACTCCAACAGCCGTAGACGCTCCGCCTCGGCGAACGGCCCGGGGAGCGCCGACAACGGTTCACCGTGGAACAGGTCCAGAGCAGCGGACCACGCGCTCACCGCGGCGGCCGGATCACCGGAATCCCGCGCGCTGTGGGCCTCTTCGACAATCTCCCTCAGTCGGGCCACGTCCGTCCGGACGCCTCGCTCGTCGAAGCGGTAGCCACCCCGGTCGGTCACGATCACGGACCCGGAGGTGCTCCCTGCTTCCGTGTCCAGACGCCGGCGCAGCTGGTGCACATAGACCGGGACGACCTTGGCGCCGGTGCCCGGTGGCTCCGGGCCCCATACACCGTCGAGCAGCTGCTGCCGGCTGACAGTGGTGCCCAGCCGCAGCAGCAGAGCCGCCAGCAGGGCCTGTTGGCGCACCGGACCGAGGTCCAGCCGCACGTCGCCGCGCCAGGCCTGGAGCGGACCGAGCACGGCGAACCGGAGCGGACTGCCGTGCATCGACAACTCCCCGTTGGACGGCACGCTCGGGAGTATAGGGCCGCGTTCCCCGCTCACAGGGGCCGGACTTCACCGGCAGCCGGGCGAGAGGCAGGGGGTTTCGGTTTCCCTGAGAGTGCGTCGATGCCGTCGATCAGGCAGTTCCACGTCACCTTCGACTGTGCGGAACCCGGGCGCCTGGCGCGCTCCTGGTACGAGGTGCCGGGTACTTCGTACCGCCGCCGGAGGGTTTCGCCACCTGGGACGGTTGCGCGAAAAGGTGCTGGCCAACCCGGGCGCGATACGACCACCTCCTCGGAAGGGCCACCGACGGCGTCCGTGACGATCGCCGCAGTGAGCCCCGACAACCCGGCTCCGCCCGGCCGGTCGCACCGCGGGGCACCTGTTCGGCCGTGCCCGGCGTGCGGCCGGACCGGCTCGCTCCGAAACTCTCAGCAGGGGAAGGACGTGTATCCCGGAATCCGTCGCCCCCTTCGAGCTCAGGAGGGCCTCCTGTGACCCCCGAGGAACTGGCCGCGGCCGCTGACCCGGCGACGCTGGGCAACTACCTGTCGGCGTTGCCCGAACCACCGCACCACCACGGCCCCCTGACGAGCGTGCGCACCGACGTGTTCCAGGGGCACCACATCATGATCAGGACGACGTACGAGGTCACGGTGGACGGCGCGCAGCTCACCGCTCCGCTCGTCGTGTCGGACGACGGCCACGTCCACTGCCACGCCCTGCCCACCTACGAGTTCCTGTCCGCGACGGAGACCATCCGGGCACTGATCGGCAACTTCCCCGACGACTTCCCGGGCGGCGTCCGCCCCGCCGACGACGACCACGACGGTCACCCGCCGCACCACGAGAACCGGACGGGCGACGAGGGAGGCTCCTGATGGCCGTCGTACGCAAGAACATCATCACGAACCCCGCCGTCCGGGACGCCTTCATCGAGGGTGTCCTGCGCCTCAAGCGGGAGGACTCGACGCTGAAGACCACCGCCTTCGGCATTCCGGGGCCGCCCGCACCGGTGCGGACCTACGACCTGTTCGTCATCTGGCACTACAGGGCCATGATGACTCCCGTCCCCCCGAACGGGGACACCAACATCCGCAACGCCGCGCACCGGGGTCCGGTCTTCCTCCCGTGGCACCGGTTCATGCTCAATCTCTTCGAGGCGCACCTCCAGAGGGTCCTCGGCGATCCCGGCTTCGGACTCCCCTACTGGGACTGGTCGATCGACGGGTCGCTGCCCTCCCCGGAGACCGCGCTGATCTGGAAGCCGGACTTCATGGGCGGCCAGGGCGACCCGGTGAACGACGGGCCGTTCGCGTTCAACCCCGGTGACCCGAACGGCTTCCGGGTACGGCTGGACTCGGGGCCGAACGTCAACCTGCGCCAGACGGACCGGGGCCTGCGCCGCGCCTTCGCCAGTGGATCCCCCACCCTTCCGAACGCCCTGGACGTGGGCGCCGCGTACAACACGCTGCCGGCACCGTTCGGCGACCCCGATCTCGCCACCTACGACTTCGCTCCCTGGCTCGCGAACTCCCGCGGGTTCCGCAGCCGGCTGGAGGGATTCACCGGGACGGGGCTGCACAACCAGGTGCACCGCTGGATCGGCGGTGACATGGCGCCGGCCTCGTCGCCCAACGACCCGGTCTTCTACCTGCACCACGCCAATGTCGACCGGCTGTGGGAGGGCTGGATGAACCGTCACGGACGGACGTACCTGCCCTCGATGGCGGAGTCGGCGGACCTGCTGGGCCATCGGATCGACGACCCCCTGATCTCGCCCCTGGGCGCCGGTGCCACTCCTCGGACGACTCTCGACAACACGGCCCTGTTCACCTACGACGTCGTCCCCTGAACCGGCGTTCCGGACCCAACGGATGCGACGGCTTCCCCACGGTCCCGGGGGAAGGTTTCGGCGTCCGGGCCGGACCATCCCGGCCCACCCGGTAGCCTCTTAGCCGATTGATCAGCGCATCGAGCGGTGGGGGGCTGTCGCGTGCGGAAATCCGTGCTGCTGATACCGTGCGCGGCGCTGCTGCTGGCGTGCGTACTGGGGCAGGGCACGGCCTGGGCCGCATCACCGAGCGACGCCGAGAAGGTGTTCTGTCTGACGGGCGCCGGGCGTCAGGGTGTCGTCGACGCGGCCGTCGCCCTCGGTCTGGCAGCGCCCGGTAGCACCGGCACGACGATCGATCCGACCGGCGGCGGCGCCGAGTCGCTGGGTCTGGAGGCGTGGCAGAAACGCGAGCAGGCCGATTTCCGGCGCGCCTGCGCGGCCCACGTCAAGGCGGTGGGACTCGCGCAGGGGGCCCAACCGTCGTCCCCCGCCTCCCCCGGCTTCCTGACCTGGCTGCTGCCCCTGCTCGTCGGAGCCGCACTCACCGTGGGCTCGGCCGAGTTCAGGAGCACGCGGGAACGCGGACTCGCCGACGCGAACGGGATCAGAGCGGCGTCGGGCGCCTTCCGGGACACCGTGTCGTCGTACGCCGCCGCATGGTCGGAGACGGCGGTCGGTGCCCGGCCCTCCTCCACCGCCCTCGACGCGGCACGCCGTCAGCTGGTCACGACGCTGCGCCGGGCGACGGCAGGCCGGGGTGAGTGGGGGTTCGCCGCCCAGCTGGTCAGCGATCTCGAAGGGCCGCGCTACCGCTTCGAGCTGACGGACGGTTGGCAGGCCGACCGGACGGTCGGGCGTCTGAAGGACCGTGTGGAGCGCCTCGGTGCGCTGCTCGGCGCCCTGGAGTCGGACGTGGAACGGATCGCCACCGCGGTGCAGGAGTTGACTCCCGGCCCACGCCGCCGGATGAGGCGGGACGCTCCCGCCTCCCCCTCGTGTCCCGTTCGCTGACAGTGACGTCGCAGGCCAGGAACAGTCGGAGAGATGATGCCCAACCCCTTCACCGTGCCGGACCGCACCCCGGCCGACAATCGTCCCCTGTGCCCGTGGGAGACGCCCGCACACGACGCGTTGTACGCACCGGTCGACCACTCGGAGGACGCGTACAACGCGTACGTGACGCATCTTCGGGAGGACCCGGACCTCCGGCAGGCAGGCAAGGTCGCTCTCATCACCGGTCCCGAGGGGTGCGGGAAGACCGCTTGGATGCATCGCGCCGCCCACTGGACGCGGGACTTCCTCGAGGGACGGTACGCCCCGCTCAAGGTGCACATCGTCGATCTGACGGCCGACGGACGGCCGGGCGACGACACTCCGACGCGCGTCCGGCACGTGGTCAGCAGGCTCCTGGACGAGCTGGAGTTCTCGGGTGACTTCAGCGCCGGAGAGCTGGAGGGGCTGGACAAGCGACGCGAAGACGCGGCGACACTGTACCCGTACCTCTCCCGGGTGCTCCGCGCCAAGAGTCTCGCCCTGCTCGTCCTGCTCCCGCCGTCCGAGCTGGTCGACGAGGTTCAGCAGTATGTGCGGCTGTCCCAGCGGAGTCTGCTGTTCTTCTGTGAGTCGTCGTACGACTCGGTGGCCCACGCCGCCTCCTCGCTGAGCGCCTCCGGGGCGAAACCCGTCGCCCACTTCGAGGTCGGCACGCTCGACGAGAGCGACGGCTGGAGCTTCGTCAGCCATCGCTTGGCCCTCGCCGCCGCCACCGGGCACGCGGTGCCCGCGATCGACGAATCGACCATCGCGCGGTTCATGCGGACACGGATCAGCGGCCGCGGCCGCACCACCATCCGCGAACTTCAGATCACCTGCGAACACGTCCTGGACTCCGCGATCCGGGCACACAGCAGCAGCATCACCTACGCGGACTTCACCGAGTACTACGCAGCGAAGGCGATGTTGTCATGAGCGCCGGCCCCCACCACCTCCAGGACCTAAGAGGTTCCAATCCGTTCCCCGTCTCCGCGGTGGCCAGGCACTCCGCCTCGGACGGACCCGACTTCAGCATCGAGACCCCGGCACTGCGCCAGGCTGTCGACTACGTACGCGGCTTCCTCCGCTCCCCGGAGACGGGAACCGATCAGCCGGACGCGAGTGGCACCGGCCATGTGATCGCCGTGGTCGGCGAATACGGGACGGGCAAGACGCATCTGACCGTCGAAGTGCTCCGACAGGTGCTGAGCGGCGGGGACGAGACCGTGCACACGCTCTACGTCGACGCGCCCGCCGACACGTTCCTGGCGCTCTACAAGGAACGCTTCTTCCGCAAGCTCGACAAGGCCGACGTGCGACGGCGGGTGACCGAGTACTACGCGGACATCGTTGCCGACGAGCTGACCGACTCGCCTCTCACCTCGGACGCCGCACGGCTGCTGCGGGAGCGGCAGCTCAGCCCTCAGGACGTGGTCCGCAGGCTGGGACTGCGTGAATCGACGTTCCTGCAGGAACTCCAGGCGCGCCTTGGGCACATCACCGAGCACGCCGACTTCGGCACGGCCCTGGCCCTTTTCCTGCGGCCGGAGTTCGAGGCCGCGGTCTGGGAGTGGCTGGCCGGCCATCCCGCCGACCCCGCCCTCAAGGAGCGGGGGGTCGAGCGCACGATCGACAACGACATTTCCGCGCTCGAGGCCATCGGCGTGTTCGCGTTCCTGTACGGCAGGCAGGGGCACCGCTTCGTCCTGGCCGTCGACGAGTTCGAGAAGGTGTTGTCGCGCGGAACACGGAGCGCCCGGCACGAGGGGTCGGTACTCGCCTTCAAGAAGCTGCTCGAAGTCTTCGCGCAGACCCGTTCGCTGCTGATCCTCAGTGGTCTGCCCGACTTCATGGAGATCCTGCCGCCGGACGCCCAGCAGAGGATCTCCTGCCTGGTCCGGCCCACCGCGCTGTCCTTCGAGGACGCCAGGCAGTACATCAGGTACTCGCTGGGCCGAAGCGGCACCGACGCGGGTCTGCGCCCGTTCAGCGACGAGGTCATCGCCTACCTCGTGGAACTGGCCGGGGGCAACGCCCGCAAGGTCATCCGGCTCTGCTATCACGCCTACCAGGCCGGCGCGGCGGCCGGCACCGACATCACCCGGGCCATGATCCGGGAAGTCGCACGCGACCAATTCGAGGTCTCCTCGCCGCAGGACGTGCGTGCCGAGATCGTCCGCGTCCTCGACAGCGGCGGCTGGGCCTTCGAACCCGACCACCGCCTCGGTGAGGACGACGGCACCCAGGTGACCTTCTGGCTGCCGGTCGGTGACAACGGCACGGGGCTCGGCGTCGTCGTCACTCAGTCCATCCTCAACGAGGAGGAGGCACTGCGAGTGGCCCAACAGGGCGAGCAGGTGCTCGCGGCGACCACGGCATCGTCCTTCGTGGTCCTCGTCGTGAACGGCTATCTCGCGGGACAGCTCGCCGACACCGTGACCAGCGAGTTCGCCCGGGTCTTCACCTACTCGCCCCGGCGCTTCCCGGAAGACTTCGCAGCGGCCGTCAAGGGCTTCATGCAGCGGCTGGAAGCCACCTTCAACGACGACCGGATCTCGCTGATCGAGAACCGTATGGCCCAGCTGATGCGCCAGACGTCCAGTGTGCGAGGCTCGCTCGACGAGATGGGCAGCCGTCTGACCTCTCCCGCGATGCTGGAGAGGGCCGTAGCCCGCGGTGTCCAACGCGCCTTCGGCGCCGCCGCGGGGACGATGAACGCACAGGCGGACATCTCGCTGCCGCCGACGGTAGCCCTGCGGTTCCGGCAGTCGGCGCTGGAACTGCAGACGTGGCGGGAAGCACTGGAGACGTCCGTCGACGCACTGTTCGACGGCAGCGATGACCCTTACGGGCCACCGTCGGTGCATACGTCCCTCACCAGGGCACTCGGCGCGCTGTATCTGCAGGAACGGACCTTGAGCGGCTTCCGCGACGCGGTCAACCGCCTGCTCGACAGGACGCCGGAGGAAAGGCACAGGGCCGCGTCGGACTCCCTCGGACAGCTCTGCAGCACCTACGACCGCCTCACTGACGGCAACGCGGACATGCTGGAGCAGCTCGGACCGCTGAACGAGCTCTGGCAGGGGGCGCATCCGACGAGTCGGGGAAGCCTGGCCGACCGGAACACGCCCCACTTGCTCGTCCTCAGCCTCCGCAGCCTCGCCCGTGACGTCTACGACCTGTGTCAGTCCTACTACTACTAGCGCGGCGGGACCGCACAGGTCGCCCCGGCACGGTGTGCGAACCCGCCCTGGCCGCGACGGCGCGCGGTGTCTCTCATCGCCCACCTCGTCCGGCACCGTGGGCGGCTGGGAGGCGGTCGGGCGTACCGAGCTCGCCCTCCCGACGACCGCCGTGCCGGGCCCCGCGAGGAAGCGGGGCCCGCCGGTGTCAAGGGCGGACGGCGGGACCCGCGATCGGGGCCTCCTCGGTGCCGTCGGCGGTAGCCGCCCGCCGGCGGTCGGCCCGCGACGCGGCGGAGCGGGGCAGCGCGGCCGCGAGGAGGGTCCCGCGCAGGGCCGGCACGCGCAGGGCGAGGGTCACCAGGGCGTAGCCGGCGAGCCCGCCGAGCGTGTTGGCGAGGAGGTCGTTGACGTCCACGGAGCGACCGTTGTCCAGGACGATGTACGACAACAACTGGGCGGCTTCCACGGACAGGCTGGCCGCCGCCGTCATCAGGGTCGCCCGCGACGCTGAAGTGGCGTTCCGGAAGAGCAGGGGCAGCAGGAAGCCGGCCGGCACCATCATGATGACGTTGGGCACCATGGTGACGTCCGCGGTGAGCAGCGGGACGAAGTTGATCTGGCCGATCCAGGGGGCCTGGTTGGCGTACTCGCCCCATGTCACGTTCAGCGGGAAGACCGTCAGGGACAGCACGGCGGCGACGTAGACGGCGGCGGCCAGCCGCAGCAGACCGCGGCGCTTGTCCCAGACCCCACGCCTCACCCGGATGACGGTGCCGGTCGCGAACAGGACGAGCGCGGGGCCGAGAACGGGTGCGGAGTCCACCTGGAAGCGCATGTCCATGAGGGCTGGTCCTTCGGTCGGAGCGAGCGGTGCTGACGTGCTTCAGCCTCCTTCCGGGCCGGTCCCGGCGGATCTCCCGAAGGACCCATTGCCCGGTGGATGGCTACGACTTTCGGCAGAGGGACCCGGTGCCGCGCGCGGCTAGGGTGCTCACCATGCTCAGACCACTGCGCGCGCCGGCCGCCGGCCGGTTCGCCGTCAGCGCCCTGCTGCTCTGCCTCCTCGCAGCGGCCCTGCTGACCGACGTCGACACCGGCACCCTCCGAAGCCAGGGCACCGGGGTCACGTTGTTCCTGTCGACGGCCGCGGCGGCGGCCGTCGTCCTCCCGGCCGTGGTGATCAAGTCGTCCCCCGCGGTGCTGGCGTGGGCGGCAAGCGGCACGGCCCTGGTGTCGCTGGCCTGCTCGGTCGCACTGCGCGTGGCGGCGAGCGGCGGTCCGGTCCTGGACCAGGCCTCCGACGCCTACACCCTGTTCGAGCCGACGGCTCTGATGGTGCTGCTGCACGTGACGGCGCGGCGGGGTTCCCCGGTCGGCACCGCTGTCGCTCTGCCGCTGCTGATGGCCGCCGTCATCCTGCGTCCGCTGGTGATCGAGGTGGACGAGGGCAGCAGCATCGTCGCGCTCGTCCTGACGCTGGTGGCCGGCGGCGCCCTGGCCTCCGGCCTCACCGTCCGTCTGGTCGCCGCCTCCCGTCGGCAGCGCGAGGAGCGGATCAGACTCGAACAGCGCCTGGGTTTCGCCCGCGACCTGCACGACTTCGTCGCCCACCACATCTCGGGCATCGTGCTCCAGGCACAGGGCGCCCGTGCCGTCGCGGCCAGGAAGCCCCAGGCGGTGGGCGACGCCCTGGAACTGATCGAGGCCACCGGGGCGGAGGCGCTGACCGCCATGCGCAGGATGGTCGGCGCCCTGCGCGAGGACACCGCCCCGGACACCCGGTCACCGGGCACGGACGCCGTCCGCGCCCTCGTCGCCGGCTGCCGGCTCCCCGAAGCCCGGGTCGGCTTCACCGAGACCGGCCCGGTCGACGGCCTCCCCGCGGACGCCGCCCGCCTCGTGGAACGCGTCGTCATGGAGGCGTTGACGAACATCCGCAAGCACGCCCACGACTGCACCACCGCACACGTGCACCTGGACGTCTCCCGCCGCCGGGTGACCGCGCGGATCACCGACGACGGACACCACCGTCCGTCCGCCGGCACCGGCTACGGGCTGCGCGGCCTGCGCGAGGTCACCGTCGCCGCCGGGGGCACGCTGACCGCTGGCCCCGGCCCCGGGGCCGGCTGGCACGTCGCACTCGAACTCCCCCTCCCTCTGCGGCAGGCTCTCCGATGACCATCCGTGTCCTCCTCGCGGACGACCAGACGATCGTCCGTACCGGCATGGCCATGATCCTGTCGGCCGAGGACGACATCGAGGTCGTCGCCCAGGCCGCCGACGGGGTCGCCGCGATCCAGCAGGCCGACCTGCACCGCCCCGACGTCGTCCTCATGGACATCCGCATGCCGCGGCTGAACGGCATCGAGGCGCTGCGGCACCTGTACCGGCCCGGGGCCCCGCACACCCCGAAGGTCGTCATGGTGACGACCTTCGACGACGACGAGTACGTCCACCAGGCCCTGCACCACGGCGCCTGCGGCTTCCTCCTCAAGGACGCGGGCCCCCGTCTGCTGGCTGAGGCCGTCCGCTCCGCCGCCTCCGGCGAGGCCCTCATCAGCCCTTCCATCACCGTCCGCCTGCTCCAGCGGTTCGCACGCCCCGCCGCCGCTGCCGGCCCGGTCCGTTCCTCGCCCCTGTCCGAGCGCGAGACCGAGGTCACCGCCCTCGTCTCCCGCGGGCACACCAACGCGGAGGTCGCCGCCGCCCTGCACATCAGCGTGGGCACGGTGAAGACCCACCTCACCAACATCCAGGGCAAACTCGGCGCCCGCAACCGGGTGGAGATAGCGGCGTGGGCCTGGGAGTGCGGGCTCGCCCGCTGACCGAGCCACGCACGACGGCCCCGATCCTCACCGGCTGCACGTGGAGCTGTTCTCCGTCACGGCACGTCGTAGCGTACGAGCGCCCTGGCGAAGGGCTCCCCCGTGCGACGGGCGTAGGCCATCCGCTCGCGTACCTCCCTCAGGGTGCGCGGACGGTACCCGGGCCCGCCGCAACAGCTGCTGTGGAAGCGGACCCCGGCGTGCAGGAGAACGGACAGCGCTCGCCAGGCCGCGATGTCCCGGCGCGGGGGCGCCGCGAACGCCGACCCCACGTGGATGAGCGGTTCCGCGCAGCGGGGGCAGGTCCTGTGCGGCCTGTCCCTGTCGTAGGGCTGCTTGTAGGAGGCCCGGCAGGGCAGGCAGACGTAGGAGGTCTTCCCGTGGCTCATCCGGCAAGGGTAGGCGGCGGCCTGCGCGCAGTTCGACGCGTTTGTACGGCCGCCGTACGGGTCCGTGCACGTGGCCCGAACGCCGGTTCCGCCGTTACCGGTCACGACGGAACCTGTGCGGAACCAGGGGGCGCGATGGTCAGGACCACCCAGCGGGAATGCGGTATCACCGGCCGACGTGGACCGGAGAAGGAGCGTCCGGCGGCCTGGAGCGCCTACGGCAAGCTCGTCCGCCTCTTCCGTGAGCGGGCCGGCCTCGCCCAGCAGGCCCTCGCCGAGGCGATCGACTACTCGCTGGAGCAGGTCGCCTCCGTCGAGCAGGGGCGGAGACCGGCGAAGGCGGCCTTCACGGAGGCCGCGGAGCGGGTGCTGGAGGCGGGCGGGGCGCTGCGGGTGCTCCAAGGTGACGTGGACCGGGCCAAACTTCCGCTGTTCTTCCAGGACTTCGCCTCACTGGAGGCGGAGGCGGTCAGCCGCTTCTCGTACGACCCGATGCTGGTGCCGGGACTGTTGCAGACGGAGGCGTACGCCCGGGCACTCCTGGAAGCGCACTTCCCGCCGCTCGAAGAAGAAGCCATCGAGCAGCATCTCACCGCCCGGCTCGCCCGGCAGTCCCTGTTGACGCGCAAGAACCCGTGCGTCGTGTTCTCGTTCATCCTCGAAGAGGGCGCTCTCCAGCGGATGGTGGGAGGCAGAGCCGTCATGGGGGAACAACTCGCGCGCCTGTGGGACTGCACCCGCATGCGAAACGTGGAGATCCAGGTAATGCCCACGAAGCATGCCGCGCACAGCGGGCTCAACGGCCAGATGGTTCTGTTGGAGACCGTCGAACGGCGGCAGTTCGTGTCCATCGAGGCGCAAGGGATCGTGAACATCCGCTCGGACCGAAACGAGGTCAGCGAGTTCTGCCTCCAGTATGGAATGCTGCGCTCACAGGCCCTCAACACCGAGGAGTCTGCCAGGTTCATCGAGCGCTTGGCAGGGGAGCTATGAGCATCGACCAGCACATTGAGCAGCCCGGCGACCTCGTCTGGTTCAAGAGCAGCCACAGCGGAACCAACGGCGGGGACTGTGTAGAGGTGGCCGTGGCCGCCTGCGCGGGTGCCGTGTACGTGCGGGACTCCAAGGCCGTGGGCAGCGGGCTCGTGCTGCGGGTCGGCCGGGACGAGTGGGCTGCGTTCGTGACGCACGCTGCCCGGTAGTCCCGGCGCGTTCAGCCTTTCACGCCTCGATGCGCAGCCAGGTGTCGCCGGTGCGGAGCCAGAGCGTTCCCTCGCGCCCCTGACCGCAGCGGACGACGACCCGGCCGGGAACGTCGAGTACGCGGTGATCGGTCACCGTCCAGGTGATGCCGTCGAGTTCGGCGCGGGTGAGTTCGACGGTGCGCTGGTTGTGGTGGCGGCGGGTCAGTACCGCCCGGTGGCCGCGGAACGCGAACCCGTCCGGGTCGCGGACAGGGCTGGGGTAGGTCGTCACTTCGCCGGTGGACGGGGTGACGCGGGTGAGGAAGGTGCCGTGTCTGCCGCCCGCGTACCAGACCAGCCACACCTGGTCGCCGTCGGTCGCGGCCGTGCAGCCTTCCAGTGGGTGACTGGGCAGTCGCCCCTCCGGACCCCATATCGCGCGGCCGTCGGTGTCCCAGCCCGCGAGGCCGGCCCCGGACTCGGGGTGCCCCCCGTAGATGCCTTCGTCTCCGTAGGCCGTCCAGACCCGCCCGTGGCGGTCGGTCACGAGGGCGGGAATGTCGTCGCCGATGCAGAACTCTCCCTCGGGTGTGCCCGACGGGGAGTACACCACGGCGTTCGGTGCCCAGAGGCCGCTGGTCCTGTCCAGTGGCGCACGTCCGCTCACCAGCAGGAACCGCGAGTCCGGAAGCAGGGCCAGGTGGCTGGGGCGGCCCCCGATGTTCTCCACCGTGGTGCGCCGCTCCTCCTGTCCCGTGACGGTGACCAGCTCGCCGGTGAACGTGCCCTTCGGTATCCATCCGACCCATCCCTTGATGGAGGGGATGTGTTCCAGGTACCGCCGGTGGACGAGCAGGACCGAGAGTTCCCCGGCCGGGCCGACGCTCCACCACAGTGCCTTGCGCCCTTGCGCGATGTCGGCGGCGGGCACGCTCCATGCCTCGTGCAGCGTGGCATCGGTGTGATCACTCATCGAACGACGCGTCATCGAGATCGGTCACCTCAGGAACTCCGGAGGCCGACGCCACCCGAAGATCACCACCTTACTGGCCGCGAGGGCGGTGACATACGGGTTTTCGTACGGGCGTCTTACGGCTCCGAAGACGTGTCCCCGTCTTCGCGACTCGCGTCGGGCCAGGCCCGGCAGCAGGCACGCCACGGTTGCGTCTGCCACCGGCTCCCCTGCCAGACCTTTCGCGCAGTGGGCTACGGAGAACATCGCCGCTTCCCTCTGACGGCCCCGCGGGACAGCTCCTCCGCAGCGGGGCGTGGACGTCAGGGCTTCCGGCTGCGCATGGGTGCCCGGTTCAGTTTCTCGATGTACATGATCCGGCCGTACACCACATCAAGGAGCAACATGCCCTCTGAAGGAAGGAGCGGTACGCATCGGTGGCCCTCGCCGTACGGCGTGCCTTTCTGGTGCACCGCCGTGTGGATGCTCTGGCAGAAGTCGTCGCCACAGTCGCACATGGCGGCCAGACGGACATCCCACACGCAGCTGGCCAGCTCACGCTCTCCCTCGTCTTCCAAGAGGGTGGCCAGCTCGGCGATAAGGTCGGGGAAAACGTCGCGGACGAGGGGATGCTCCTGCTCCATGCGGGGAGGGTAGCCGGAGCGGCGATCGGACGGTTCGGCCAGAGATGTGGAGCAGACGCTGAACACAACGGCACACCCCCCGTCGACACGTGCTCTCACCCGGGAGTCCGTGAGGGCCCGGCAGCTCCTCGCCGCGGGCGAGTGGTGCCTGGCCCCGGCGGACGCCGGGGCGGTGACAGCTGTCCTCGCCCGCCTCACCGCCCCGCTCCCGACCCGGCGGGGCACAGTGGCACGGACCAGGGCGACGGACCGGGACAGACGGCTTCAACGCATACTCCGGACCACCGTCCACCACCTCGACGCCGGTACCGTCAGCCCGGCTGCCGCCGCCCTCCTGGCCGCCGTCGCCCGCGCCCTGCTGCCCTGGCACGCGGCCCCGAATCCGCCCCGAGCGGCCGCGGCGCCGAGGTATGGCATCGTGCCGGGGACGACGGAACACGCGGCGCCGCCGACCGAAGCAGGCGAAGCCCTGCTCCCCGAGCTGACCGAACTGTTCACCGCCCTGGCCGCGACGAACGCACCCGGAGCCGTCCCGCTCACGCCGCCGGTCGAGCCCTGGCAGGCCCGTCATGCGGGCAGATTCCGTCACTACACCAGACCCGCGCCGGATGTATGGGCGGCCGAAACCGTCGGCTGCCCCGAGTGCGGAGGCAAGGACGGCCCCTGGACAGTGACCTGCGACTGGCACCGGGCCACGTTGGGCTGCCCTTGCGGGGCGGTGATGCGTAAGCACGGCCTCGCCTTCTCCGAGATCTGGCTCGTACTGCCGGAGACCTGACCGATCCTCCGGGCAACCAGGGCGTCCGGCCGTCGGCCGCGTCACTAGCCGTGGGCCAGCAGCTGATCGATCCAGCTCGTCACCCGGTACTTCACCGCGTGCCGGCGGTTGCAGTACTTTCGCCACCGGCGCTGCTTCAACGGGCGGTCGCACCGCTTGCACATCACCCCCGGCCGAGCACCGCTGTGAGCGGGTAGCGGTCCAGGAGAACCGTTCCTGGCGCGCATCCCCTCATTTCTCCCGTCCTCCACACGTTCCGCACATCGCATGCGGATATTTGCACTGTGAACACAGTCAATGAGCGTAGTAGCCTCTCATGCACAGCCGCCTGGAGACCCGTACACCGCCGACCCGCTCTCACGCGCCCCAGCACCTCGGAGACTGTCGATGAGCACCACCGGTTCCGTGCCCGTCAGCCTCGCCGAGATCGCCCGGATCGCCGGCGTGGGGCGCGCCGCGGTGAGCAACTGGCGGCGGCGTCACGACTCCTTCCCCACCCGTATCGGCGGCACCGACGTCAGTCCGCAGTTCTCCCTGGCGGAGGTCGAGCGGTGGCTGCGCGACAACGGCAAGCTCGACGCCATCGGGGGGCGGGAGCTCCTGTGGCCCCGGTTCGAGGCGCTGGGCAGCAGGGACGAGTCGGGTCTGGCGATCGCCGAGGCGGCCCGCCGTATGCGCTCCCCCCATACCCACACCCCGCAGGTGGAACTCACCACGGAGGCCGAGGCCCTGGCGGTCGAGGCGGCGAAACTGGGGCAGGACGAGGGAACGCGTGAGACGTTCGAGTTTCTGCTCCAGCGGTGGCTCGAGACCCATGTGCGCCAGCTCAGCACGACGCCCCCGCCGCTCGCGGCCATGATGGCGCGGATCGCGCTCGCCGTCCGCGCCGAGGGGACCGGCGAAGAGCTCACCGTCCTCGATCCGGCGTGCGGCACCGGGCACTTGGCCGCCGCGGCCGTGCAGGAGTACACCGGCGGGAACGTGGCGGTGCTGGCGTGTGAACGCGATCCCGCTCTCGCCGCGCTGGCGTCCGCCCGGCTGGCGTTCGTCGCGGACGAGTCCGACGCCCGTACGGAGATCGCCACGGCCGACGCTCTGCGAGCGGACCCGTTCGCCGCGGCACGGGCGGACATCGCGCTCTGCAACCCGCCCTTCAACGAGCGCGACTGGGGCTACGAGGAACTCGCCACCGACCAGCGCTGGACACACGGTCTCCCACCGCGTACCGAGCCGGAGCTGGCCTGGGTGCAGCATCTGCTGGCTCACCTCAGGCCCGGCGGGACCGCCGTCATCCTCCTGCCGCCCGCAGTCGCCTCACGCAAGGCCGGCCGCCGGATCCGGGGCTCCCTGCTGCGGACCGGTGTGCTCAGGGCCGTGGTCTCCCTGCCGCCCGGCAGCGCCCAGCCGCACAGCGTCTCGCTCCAGCTGTGGGTCCTCAGATGCCCTCCGGCCGGTCCTGACTCCGTCACGCCCGGCCAGGACGCGCTCCTGGTCGACGCGACGCGCTTCGCACGCGCCGGCACGCGGGAAACCGGCCCCCGTTGGGAGGCGCTCCAGGCTTTCGTCCTCTCCGCCGTGCAAGCCCTCGACCATCCGGAGACGGAACTGCCGGACGGCAGCGTCCGCGTACCTCTCATCGACCTCCTGGACGACGAGGTGGACGTCACGCCCGGACGGTACACCTCGGCGAGCACCGAGCCGTCCGGCCTGGAACTCGCGGCTTCCTGGAAGGAAGTGGGATCGATCCTGACCGACCTGGCCCGTCGGGCCCGGCGTCTGGCGGAACTGGAGTTCGACACTGGTAGGCCGCAGACCACGGTCGGCGTCGGGGATCTCGTCAAGGCCGGTGCCCTGTCGCTGCGCGCCGGGCAGCAGCCGCCGGACGACGCGGTGACGTCCGGCGGAGACACCGTGCCTCTCCTCAGCGTCACCGACCTGCTGACGGACGGCACTCCCAGTGGACGCGTCGCCACCGGATCGGCCCCCGCGGTCGTCGAGAAGGGCGATGTCGTGGTCGCCGGTGTCGTACGGGCGTTCCGGGCATGGGTGCACGAAGGACCTCCGACGGCTCTCGGGCCCCAGCTCTACGCCCTCAGAGTGGATCCGGCCAAGCTGGACGCCCACTTCCTGGCAGGCTGCCTGCGAGCGCCCTCCAACGGACGGCAGGCGGGTACCCACGCCTCCAGTTCGTCGAGGGTCGACATCCGGCGCCTGCAGGTACTCCAGCTGCCCCTGGACGAGCAGGCGGCGTACGTCGAGGTCTTCCGCAGTCTCGGGGAATTCGAGGCCCGCCTCGGTCATGTCGCCGGGCTGGGCGGCGAGTTGGTGAACGACGTGTCCGACACGCTCGCGGCCGGCGCGCTCGACGTCTGACTGGCCGGTCGGGAGTTCGCAACCCGTCGCGTGACTTCAACGGGAAGCGGTTCAGGGGTTCTTCACAGTCCCTACACTCACGATCATGACGACCACCGAACACCCCCTCCCCGGCGTGCCGGCCGACGACGCCGGCGACCCGGCCCTCTTCGCGACCATGTCCACGATGAGGGCCATGCGGCGCCTGAAGCCCGATCCGGTGCCCGACGAGCTCCTGGACCGGCTGATACAGGCCGCCGTCTGGGGCCCCAGCGGCGGCAACATGCAGCGCTACGAGTACGTCGTCGTCACCGACCCCGCGGTCATGGCCGAACTCGCGCCGCTGTGGAAGCGGTGCGTGGACGCCTACCTCGCCACGACCGGCAAGTACGCCCCCGCGGGGATGGACGAGGCCGCCTACGCGCGCATGGTCGCGGCCATCGAGTACCAGCGCGACCACTTCGCCGAGACCCCTGCGCTGATCATCCCCTGCTACCGGTTCCCGGCGCCGAGGATCGAGCCGGAAGGGCTGCGCGTCTACGCCGAAGCGCTCGGGGCGGAGGCGACGGAGCGCATGGCGCGGATCCAGGAACGCTTCTCCGCCCTCGCGGAGGGTTCCTGCGTCTACCCCGGTGTGCAGAACCTGCTGCTCGCCGCGCGGGGCCTGGGTCTGGCCGCCAACATCACCATCTGGCACCTGTTCCTGGAGAGCGAGTGGAAGGCGGTCCTCGGCATCCCCGAGGACATGAACACCTTCGCGGCCATCCCGGTGGGGTGGCCGCGCGGCAGGTTCGGTCCGGTGAGCCGCCGTCCGGTCGAGGAGGTCGTGCACCGCGACCGCTGGTAGACGGCGCGCGGCCGTCCGGGACCGCGGGTGCGGTCCCGGACGGCCGGGTGGAGGCCGGGTCCGTCCTTACGCCACCGGCTCCTGTGTGAACGCCGCGTGGAGGCGGCGGGTGTGGTCCACCCGGCGTTCCGGGCCGGTCAGGGTCACTGTCGCCGTCAGGCGCGCGTCGGTGCTCGACGCGGACAGACGGAGTTCCAGGGCCCCGGGTTCGACGATCCGGCGGCCGTCGCGGCCGGTGAAGGACGCCACGTCGGCCGGGACCGTGACGCGCACGCGGCGCGCCTCACCCGGCTCCAGCGGGACACGGGCGTAGCCGACGAGCCGCTGCACCGGCTGGACGACGGAGGCGACCGGGTCGTGCAGGAAGAGCTGGACGACCTCGGTGCCGGACCGGTCCCCGGAGTTGCGGACGGTGAGGGCGAGGGCGAACTCGCCGTCCGTCGGCGCCTCCTCGGCCTCCACGGCGAGGTCGCTCCAGGTGAACGTCGTGTACGTCAGACCGTGGCCGAAGCCGAACGCCGGGGTCGGGTCGATGTTGGAGACCTCGCTGGCCTGGGCGAGCCGGGCGCCGAGGTAGGTGGTCGGCTGGGATCCCGGGCCGCGCGGCACGCTGACCGGAAGCCGTCCGGAGGGGGCGGTGCGGCCGCTGAGGATGCCGGCGATCGCGTCGGTGCCCCCGACCCCGGGGAAGAAGGACTGCACGATCGCCGCGGACTCGGTGACGGCCCGGCCGAGCGCGTACGGCCGCCCGGCGAGCAGGACGGTCACCACCGGCCTGCCGGAGTCGAGCAGCGCGTCGAGCAGGTGCTGCTGGGTGCCGGGCAGGGCGAGGGACTCCGCGTCGCAGCCCTCCCCGCTGGTGCCGCGGCCGAACAGGCCCGCGCGGTCACCGAGGACCGCGATAACGATGTCCGCCTCCCTGGCCGCGTCCACCGCCGTGCCGATGCCGGAGAGGTCCCCGTCGTCGACGCCGGTGCCGCGCGCGACGGTGATGTCCGCTTCGGGGAACTCGGCGGCCAGGGTGTCCCGCAGGGTGGGCAGGTCGATCCCGACCGGGACGTCCGGGTGCTGCACGCCCACGTGCTGGGGGAAGGAGTAGCAGCCCAGCACGGCGGTGGCCTCGGTCGCGTTGGGGCCGACGAGGGCGATGCGGCGGGGCCGGGCGAGCGGCAGGGTGCCGTCGTTGGTGAGCAGGACGACCGCCTTCTCGGCGACCTCGCGGGCCAGTTCCCGGTTCTCCGGCCCGTCCAGGTCGATCCTGCCGCGCAGGGCGTCCGGGTCGTCCAGGTCGGCGCCGTCGAGTGCGGGCGGCACCGGGCTCCACTCCGGGTCGAGCAGGCCGAGCATCGCCTTCTGGGCGAGGACGCGGCGCAGGGCGCGGTCGATGACCGCCTCCGGTACCCGGCCGTCGGCGACGGCCTCGGCGAGCGGTGCGCCGAACGTCTTGACGGTGGGCAGTTCGATGTCGACACCGGCGTTCAGCGCGGCGCCCGCGGCCTGCGCCCAGTCGCCCGCGACGCCGTGCAGGGTCTTGAGGAAGGCGATGCCGAAGTAGTCGGCGACGACGGTTCCCCCGAAGCCCCAGGTGTCGCGGAGCAGTCCGGTCAGCAGGCTCTCGTCGGCCGCTGCGGGGACGCCGTCGGTGTCGGTGTAGGAGTGCATCACGGAGCGGGCGCCGCCCTCGCGGATCGCCATCTCGAACGGCGGCAGCAGGACGTCGGCCCGTTCGCGGGCGCCCATCGGCGAGGGGGCGAGGTTGCGTCCGGCGCGGGAGGCCGAGTAGCCCACGAAGTGCTTGAGGGTGGCGACGATCCCGGTGGACTCCAGGCCCTGGACGTAGGCGGTGCCGATGGTGCCGACGAGGTAGGGGTCCTCGCCGATGGTCTCCTCCACCCGGCCCCAGCGGGCGTCGCGGACCACGTCGAGGACGGGCGCGAGACCCTGGTGGACGCCTACGGACCGCATGTCGCGGCCGATGGCGGCGGCCATGCGGCGCACCACGTCCGGGTCGAAGGTGGCGCCCCAGGAGAGGGGGACGGGGTAGGCGGTGGCGCCCCAGGCGGCGAAGCCGGCGAGGCACTCCTCGTGGGCGACGGCGGGGATGCCGAAGCGGTTGGCCGAGGCGATGCGGGACTGGGTGCGCAGCAGGGAGAGCGCGCCGAGCGCCGGGTCGACGGGTGCGGTGCCGAAGGGGCGGGTCAACTGGCCCAGTCCGTGCGGCAGGAGCGCGTCGAGGTCGACGGCCTCCTCCATGTCGTGCTGGTGCGGGGCGACTTCGCCGCCGTTGGCGGACGCGCCGACCCACACGCCGTACAGCTGGGCGATCTTCTCGTCCAGGGTCATCGCGCCGACGAGTGCCTCGACTCGGGCGGTGACGGGGCGGTCGGGGTCGTTCCACAGGGGGATTTCGGGGGTGGTCTCTACGGCCACGTCGGCAGTCACTTTCCTCCGACACCCATCAGGCCCTGGACCAGGGCGCGACGGGCGAACAGGTAGACGAGCAGGATGGGCACCATGGACAGCACCACGGCTCCCAGCAGACCGGGGATGTCGATACCGTGTTCGGTCTGGAAGTTGTACAGGCCCAGGGTGACCACCTTGGTGGAGTCGGACTGGGTCAGCACGAGCGGGAACAGGAAGCCGTTCCATGCCTGGAGCGCGGAGAAGACCACGATGGTGGACAGTCCGCCCCGGGACAGCGGGAGCACGAGCTGGAAGAACATGCGCCGCGGGGTGGCGCCGTCCATGGCCATGGCCTCGTACAGCTCCGGGGAGATGTCACGCATCGCGCCGCTGAGGATCAGCGCCGACATGGGCAGGCAGAACGCGGCCGTGGGCAGGATGACGCCGAGCAGGTTGTCGTACAGCCCGGCCTCGCTGATCAGGTAGAACATCGGCACGATCACGGCCTGGGCGGGGATGGCGAGTCCGAGGAGGAACAGCCGGAAGATCGCCGACGTGGTCCGGCCGCGGCTCCGGACGATCGCGTAGGCGAGCGGCGGGACCAGCAGCACCACGATGCCGATCACACAGGCGGTGACGACGAGCGTGTTGACGAAGTACTGGCCGAAGCCCGAGTCGAAGGCGCCGGTGTAGTTGTCCAGGGTCAGGCTGTCCGGGAGCGAGACCGGGCCGTTCTCGGCGTAGTCCTGGCGGGTGCGCAGGGTCGCGGCGAGCATCACGTACAGCGGCAGGCCGACCAGGAAGAGCCAGAAGAGGGAGCCGGCGCCGGCCAGGTAGTTCGGTCGGCGCCTCATGACACACCCTCCATGGAGCTGCGCATCTTGTCGTAGCCGGAGACCCGGACGACGATCAGCGAGATGATCGTGGCCGCGACGACCAGCACCAGGGCGATGGCGGAGCCGGTGCCGTAGTCGAAGCTCTTGAACGCCTTGTCGTACATGTAGTAGGCGCTGATGGTGGTGTCGGTGCCGGGGCCGCCCTGGGTCAGGATGAGGACCGTCTCGAACGTGGTCAGGCCGCCGACGATCATCAGGATCATCGAGGTGATCATCGCGTTGCGCAGCTGCGGCAGGGTGATGTGGAAGAACTGCCGGTAGCGGCCCGCTCCGTCGATCTCCGCCGCCTGGTACAGCACGTGGGGGACGGCGCGGGCGGCACCCTGGTAGATGAGGGTGTGGAACGGGGTGAACTGCCAGGTGCTGACGAACGCCAGCACCCCGATGGCGGTGGCCTGCTCACCGAACAGGTTGCCGTCGCCGAAGAGCCAGGCGGCGTCCGCCGGGATGCCGAAGTTCGGGTCGAGCAGCGCCCGCCACAGCACGGAGACGGCCGTCGCGGACAGCAGCAGCGGAATGAAGTAGATGACGGACAGTACGGCCCGGTTGCGCTGGTAGCCGGCGGCCCAGACGCCGAGCACGATGCTCAGCGGCGTCTGGACGACCACGCCGAGCACGGTCAGGAGCAGGGTCAGCCAGATGCTCTTGACCATCACCGGGTCGTCCATGAGGCGCGACCAGTTGTCCATGCCGACGAACTCGGGCGAGCTGAGGCCGTCCCAGCTCATGAAGGACAGCACCGCGACCATGATCAGCGGGGTGATCGCGAAGAGGGCGAAGAACACTGCGGCGGGCAGCGCCCAGGCGAAGCCGGGGCGGCCCACCGTCGTTGCGGACGAGGCGGGCGGCCGCCGCCGGGACCCCTTGCGGGGTCCGGCGGCGGGCCGGGCGCTCGTGATCTGTGTGGTCATGAGCCGTTCGTCACTCGGTCGGGAGGGCCTGCATGGCCTTGACGAAGCCGTCCGTGTCGAGCTGTCCGTTGAAGAACTGCTGGATGGCCTTGTGCAAGTCCGAGCTCGCCTTCTGCGGGTACGCCTGGTCCCAGGACAGCTGGAACGACGGGGCGTCGGCGACCAGGTCGTACTGGAAGCGCGAGTACTCGGCGTTCCCCGTGGTCTCGATGAACTTGTCGGTGTTGGTCGTCGTCGGCAGGTTGCCGATGTCCAGCTGCGCCTTGACGAACTCGTCGGAGTACATGAGCTTCAGGAACTCGGCGACGGCCTCGGGGTGCTTGGTCTTCTTCATCACCGAGTAGTAGTTGTTGGTGTTGCCGGCGACGTTGCCCGGGTCGCCCTTGCCACCCGCGACGGTCGGGAAGGCGGTGTAGCCGAGGTCCTTCTCGGCGAACTCCTTGTGGTCCGTGAGCTGCTGGGAGTAGTACCAGGAGCCCATCAGCTCGAAGCCGGCCTTGCCCGAGGCCACCAGCTGGACCGAGCCGCCGTTGGTGTACTTCACGGAGTCGTAGTTCTTGCCGAAGGCGCCGGCGTCGACGAGTTCCCTGATCATGTTCAGGGCCTTCTTGCTGTCGGCGCTCTCCCAGGCGCTCTTGTCGCCCCCGACGGCCTTCGCGAACAGCTCCGGTCCGGCGATGCGGTCGAAGAGGTACTGGAACCACATCTGCGTCGGCCAGACGTCACCGCCACCGAGCGCGATCGGCGTGACGCCCTCGTCCTTGAGCTTCCCGACGGCGTCGAGCAGTTCGTCCCAGGTCTTCGGCGGCTGGACGCCCGCCTTGTCGAGGACGGCCTTGTTGTGGAAGAGCAGGACCGGCTGGGTGCCGCGCATCGGGATGCCGTACGGCTTGCCGTCGACGACGGCGTTGTTGAAGACGGACGGCAGGAAGTTGCTCTCCAGGCCCGGGTCCTTCTTGATGAAGTCGTCCAGCGGCATCAGCAGGCCGGCCTTGACGAACGGCTTGATGCTGCCGCCGCCCCAGTTGAAGAAGACGTCCGGGGCCTGGGGGGTGCTGATGATCGTCTGCAGCTTCTTCTGGTAGTCCGCACCGGGGATGGTGTCGAGGACGACCTTGACGTCGGACGTCTTGTTGAACGTGTCGACGAGCTGCTTCTCGACCTTGTTGGTGGCGTCCCCGTAGACCAGGACATGGATCTTGCCGTCGTCCGCCGACGCCCCGCCGTCCCCGTCACCGCAGGCCGTCAGGGTCAGGGCCAGGGCGAGCGTCGCACCGCAGGCGACCAGTCTGGGCAAGCGCGCACGTGTCTTCATCGTTCGCCTTTCGAAAGTTTCGGCTTCATCACCGAAAGTCCATGCCGTGGGACAGTAGGTCAGACGGGAGTTTCGGTCAACGGTCGAGTCGGTACTCACCCAAACCGTTATCGACACCCGGTGCCGTATCCTGCGCCTATGCACGATGACGAGGAGACGAGCGGCAGAGTCACCCTGGCCACGGTGGCGAAAGAGGCCGGTGTTTCGATGCCGACAGTTTCGAAGGTCCTCAACGGCCGATCGGATGTCTCTCGCGCCACGCGTGCCAAGGTGGAACGGCTGCTGGACGCGCACGGCTACCGCCGTCGTGCCCAGCCGGCGTCCCGCTCCCCGCTCATCGAGATCGTCTTCCACGAGCTCGAGAGCGTCTGGGCGATGGAGCTGATCCGGGGCGTGGAGAACGTCGCCAAGGAGAACCGCGCGACGGTGGTGCTCACCGAGAGCGGCACCCGGCACACCCCGGCGCCGGAGTGGCTCCCGGGTGTGCTGCAACGCCGGCCGCTGGGCGTCGTGCTGGTCTTCTCCACCCTCCCGGAGGACATCAAAGCCCAGCTCAGGGCGGCGGCCATCCCCTTCGTCGTCATCGATCCGGCGGGCGACCCCGACCCCGACGTCCCGTCGGTCGGGTCGGCGAACTGGGCGGGCGGCCTGGCCGCCACCCGCCATCTCACCGATCTCGGGCACCGGCGGGTCGCCATCATCACCGGCCCCGAGGACATGCTCTGCTCGCTCGCCCGTCTCGACGGCTACCGCTCGGCCATGGCGATGGCGGGCCTGGAGACCGACCCGCGCCTGATGCGCTTCGGCGACTTCCACGTCCAGAGCGGCTTCGAGCACGCCCTGGACCTGCTGGACGGCCCCGGCCGCCCGACGGCCGTCTTCGCGGGCAGCGACCTCCAGGCGCTCGGCGTCCTGGAGGCGGCCCGGGTCAGGGGCCTGCGCGTACCGGAGGACCTGTCGGTGGTCGGCTACGACGACGTCCCCCTGGCCCAGTGGTCCAGCCCGCCCCTCACCACGGTCCACCAGCCGCTGCGCCACATGGCCGAGGAGGCGGCCCGCATGCTCCTGCGCCCGGGCGCCCCGGGCACGGCGGCGCAGCGCATAGAGCTGGCGACCCACCTGGTCGTACGGCAGAGCACGGCACGGCTCGAAGAGATGTGAGCCCGGTACGCGTCAGGCGCCGGCAGCGGGGCGGTGGTGCGGCGCGACCTGTGCGTGGGGACGGCGGCGAAGCCACCCCCGGGAGGGGCGTGGGGCGCGTGGGGCGACGGCTGTCAGCGGGCGGTGCCCCGTTCGCGGCGCAGGCGGCGCAGGATGACGAGGAGGTCCAGGAGGGCCGTCAGGGCGAGGACTCCGCAGACGGCCGAGAGGAGGATCAGCGGGCCCCTGCCGGGGCTGTCCCCGGGGCCGGCGTCCGTGGCCCCTACGGCGAAGAGCGCGCATCCCGCGACGAGGAGCGGCAGGAAGACCGCGGCGAGCAGGAGCCGCAGGCGCAGCGGGCTGCGCGCGGTGACCGGCTCGGTGCCCGTCCGGGGGAAGCGGCGGCCGATCGTTCCGGAACGGGCTCGGGAGACCGGCTTCCCGTCCTGGCCGGTACCTTCGTCGCGCACGCCACGCACCTCCTCGGCCACGTCCGTCCCGGACCGGGTAGCCGTCGGCGACCAGGGCAAACCGGCGCTCGTTGGGGGCAGGCATTCCGGGTACCCGGCAGGTGTCCGACCGCCGACCGTCGCGGGCGACGGCACCATGTCGCGGACGACCGCACCATGAGGAAGGACGACGCCTCATGCAGCACGATCAGATCATCGGAAAAGTGCAGGCTCTCACCCGGCTGCCGGACCGGGGATCGGCCGAGACGGCGACCCGCGCCGTGCTCACCACGCTGGCCGAACGGCTGCCGTCCGGACTGACGGACCACGTGGCGGCCCAGCTGCCGCCGACCCTTGCCGCACCCATGCGGCAGGCCAGGGACTCCGCCACCGAGGGCGCGGCGGCCACCTCGGGCGAGCGCTTCGGCCTGACCACGTTCGCGGGGCGGATCGCCGGCCGCACGGAGACGGACGAGGACGCGGCCCTGCGGGAGGCCGCCGCCGTACTGGAGGTGCTCGACGCCGCGCTCGCTCCGGAGCTGACGGAGAAGGTGGCCGCCGCGCTGCCCAGGGACATCGGCGCGCTGCTGCCCGCCGGCCGTGCCGCCGAGGACACCGACTGAGGAGGTGACCGGGCATGGTCTCCGCATCCGTGACGATCCCCTCGGACGGGGCGGTTCTGGCCGGTGATCTGGAGATCCCCGCCGGAGTGCGCGGGATGGTGCTGTTCGCGCACGGCAGCGGCAGTTCGCGGCACAGTCCCCGTAACCGGGCCGTCGCCACCGCCCTGCAGCTGGCCGGGTTCGGCACGCTTCTCCTGGACCTGCTGACCGAGGAGGAGGAGAGCGAGGACGTCGTCACCGGTCGGCACCGCTTCGACATCGGCCTGTTGTCCCGGCGGCTGGCGCACGCCGTCGACTGGCTGGAACGGCGTCCGGACACCGCGGACCTGCCGGTGGGTCTGTTCGGGGCGAGCACGGGAGCCGCCGCCGCCCTCGTGGCGGCGGCCGAGCGGCCCCAGCGGGTGTCGGCGGTGGTGTCCCGGGGTGGACGTCCGGACCTGGCCGACGACGCGCTGCCCCTGGTCTCCTCCCCCGTGCTGCTCATCGTGGGCGGGGACGACGAGGTCGTCCTCGACCTCAACCACCGGGCCGCCGAGCGGCTGTCCGCCGCCGCCCACCAGGTCCACGTGGTGCCCGGCGCGACCCATCTCTTTCCCGAACCCGGCGCGCTGGAGCAGGTGGCGGAGCTCGCCGCCGACTGGTTCCGCGAGCACCTGTGACACGACGTGCGGCGAGCCGCGGCGCACACCACGCCGCGGCTCGCCCCTCGCTCAGGTGGTGCTGCAGGAGACGGTCGGCCAGGTCCAGTTGCCGTTGGTCTGGATCGTCACCCCCCAGGTGTTGCCGCTGCCGTTGGACTTGGCGACGAGCGTCTGGCTGTCTGGATAGGAGGCGCTGACGTTCCAGGTCGCGGAGACCTTCGCCGGGGACGGCACCTTCATGGTCACGGTCCAGTTGTCCGCACCGCTGACCGACACGTTGAGGTTGTAGCGGTCGCTCCAGCGGCTGCCCGCGGACAGGGTCGCGGTGCAGGCGCCGCCGCCACCGCCTCCGCCGTCCCCTCCCCCGCCGGAGCCGTCGGGGGCCACCGCGCGGCCGGTCGCCGGGGAGATCATGCCGGCGCACAGGCCCCGGGAGGCCAGGTTCTGCGCGATGCGCGGGATCGCGGCGATGGTGTTGGCCGGCCAGTCGTGCATCAGGATCACCTGACCGTCGGTCAGCCGGGAGGCGGCCTGCACGATGGCGTCGGTGCTCGCGTTGTTCCAGTCCTGCGAGTCGACGTCCCAGATGATCTCGGTCAGGCCGTACTTCGCCTCCACCGTCCGCAGCGTCGAGTTGGTCTCGCCGTACGGCGGGCGGAACAGCTTCGGTGTGCCGCCGCCGGCCGCGGCGATCGCCTGCTGGGTGCGGGCGATCTCCGAGTCCATCTGGGACTGGCTCAGCTGGGTCATGTGGGGGTGGGTGTAGCTGTGGTTGGCGACCCACATGCCGGCGTCCACCTGGGCCTTGACCAGGGAGGGGTTGGCGGCGGCGTACTGGCCCTGGTTGAACATCGTGGCCCGCAGCCCGCTCTGCCTGAGCGCGTTCAGCAGGCTCGGGGTGGAGCCGGTCGAGGGGCCGTCGTCGAAGGTGAGTCCGACGTAGCCGTTGCAGGCGGCCGCCCGCGCCGGGGTGGCGTCGACGGCCGAGGTCACGGTGCCTGCCACGGTCAGTGCGGCGACGGCCAGTCCCGGGACCAGGTACCGGGTGACCGGCTTTCGCTTTCCGGTGCTCATGTGTGGGGTCCTCCTCGTCCGCCGGTCAGCCTGCGCTGCAGGAGACCGTCGGCCAGGTCCAGTTGCCGTTGGTCTGGATCGTGGCTCCCCAGGTGTTGCCGCTGCCGTTGGGCCTGGCGACGAGCGTCTGGGCGTCGGGGTAGGAGGCGCTGACGTTCCAGGTGGAGGAGACCTTCGCCGGGGACGGCACCTTCATGGTCACGGTCCAGTTGCTGGAGCCGGTGACCGAGACGTTGAGGTTGTAGCGGTCGCCGAACTTCTCACCGGCGGACAGCGTCGCGGTGCAGCCGCCGGTGTCGCCACCGCCGCCTCCGCCGCCCCCGGAGCCCTCACTCACCGTGATGTTCGAGCTGCCGCTGCTCTGGTAGCCCTCGGTGGCCATGATCATGTAGTTGTGGTTGCCCAGGTTCATCCCCTTGCCGGCCCACGCGTCGAAGTGGTTGCCGCTGGTGATGGTGCCGCCGGTGCGCTTCGACTGCCGGACGCTCCAGTACTGGTCGAAGGTCCTCGTGCCCTCGATGGAGGGGGCGTTGTACCGGGTCGTCTTGTAGATGTCGTACGTGCCGCCGTCGGTGGTGACGGTGCCCTTGTACTCGCCGGTGGGCCGGTAGGTGCCCCAGTTGTCGACGATGTAGTACTCGATGAGCGGGCTGGTGGTCCAGCCGTAGAGCGTCAGGTACGCGTTGCCGGACGGGTTGAAGGACCCGGAGTAGTTGACGGTCTTGCGCCCGCCTGTGCTCCAGCCCTTGCCGGCGACGAAGTTGCCGGTGTTGCTCCACCGGGTGCTGTAGTTGCCGCCGGAGCCCAGGTCCATGGAGACGGTTCCCTGGGCGTCGGTCCAGAACGAGTACCACCAGCCGTTGTGGGTGCCGGTCTGGTTCGTGGTGACGGCGGCGGTGGCGGTGGTGGCGGTCAGGAGCAACGCGGTGACGGCGGCCAGCGCGATGGTCCAGACGCTTCTGACGCCGAGGAGCAGGCGGCCGCGCCTGCGGGCCTCGGGGGGTGCGGACACGTTCATGTGGTGCGCCTCCTGTGACGGCTCGATGGGGAGGTCGATGCCGGACAGTTTTGGTCTGTGCGCGTCAACCGTCAACACTTTCGTTGAATATTTCGAAATCTTCGCTCGACTGAACAAGAGGCGCGCCTGGTGTTCTTGCAGTTCAAACCGCCAGTGGGCCCGGTTTAGTTGAGATGCTCCCTAGCATGTGACAGCGCAACATCGAAGCATGATGGACAGTCATCGAATGTTTCGAGAGACTCTGGTGCTGCACAAACACCGGAGCCCGGACGCCTGTTCGGCGTCCGGGCTCCGAGGGCGTGCGACTCACTCCGTGATGTCGACCTTTCCGTTGCCGGCCTCCACGGGAGCGGGAGTCGCCGGCTTGCCCCGCTGGGCCAGTCCCTGGAGGAGCTGGGCGAGGTCGACGCCCGTGGTGGAGCTGAGCAGTTCCATGCCCTGGGCGACGTTGTCGGCGACCGTGCGCGGGAGTTGACCGGCGCCGTCCGTGGAGATGACCGTCAGCTTGTCGACGGCGGCCAGCGGCTCGGCCGCCTTGCCGACGACCTGCGGCAGCACCTCGACCAGCATCTGGAGCACGGCGGCGTCGCCGTACCGCTCGAAGGCGTCGGCCTTCTTGTGCATCGCCTCGGCCTCCGCCGCACCCTTCGCGGCGATCGCGGCCGCCTCGGCGTCACCCTCCAGGCGTACGGCGTCGGCGAGGGCCGCGCGCTGGGCCTTCTCGCCCTCACCCGTCAGCCTCGCCCGCTCGGCGGCCGCCTCGGCCTCCTTGACCAGGGCGATACGGCGGGCCTCCGCCTCCTGCTCGGCCTGATAGCGGGCGGCGTCGGCGGGCTTGCGGACCTTGGTGTCCAGCTCACGGTCGGTCAGCGCCGCCTGCCGGGTGGCGACCTTCTCCTGCTCCTGCAGGACCTCCTGCCGGCGGGCCGCCTCGGCGAGCGGGCCGGCGGCATCGGCGCGGGCGGCCGCCTCGTCCGTCTCGGCCTTGATCTCGGCCTGCTTCAGGGCGAAGGTGCGCTGCGCGATCGCGATCTCCTCCTCCGCCTTGAGCCGCGCCTGCTCGGAGGCGCGCCGGGCGACGGCCTCGGCGATGTCGGCCTCCTGCTTGGCGCGGGCGGCCTCGGGGCGGCCGAGGTCCTCGAGGTAGGACCCCTCGGTGGTGATGTCCTGGATCTGGAAGGCGTCCAGAACCAGGCCCTGCCCGGACAGACTGGCCTCGGCCTCCTCCGCGACCTGGCCGGCGAAGGCGGCACGGTCCCGGATGATGTCCTCGACCGACATCCGTCCGACGATGGAGCGCAGGGCGCCGGACAGCACCTCCTGGGTGAACCCGACGATGCCGCCCTGCTGCTGCAGGAAGCGCTGGGCGGCGGCGCGGATCGAGTCCTCGGTGCCGCCGACCTTGACGATGGCGACGCCCTCCAGGTTGGCCTTCACCCCGCGCAGGGTGACGGCGCCCCGGACGGCGATCGGGATGTGCCGGCTGGACAGGTCGAGGGTGAACTTCTGCTGGACGAACGGCACGACGAAGACGCCGCCGCCGACCACGACCTTCTGGCCGCTGTTGTCGGTGAAGATCCGGCCGGTCTCGGGGTCGGTGGACTTCTTGCCGCGCCGTCCGGTGACGATGAACGCCTCACTGGGGCCCGCCACCTTGTAGCGGGTGACCACCACCAGGGCCAGCAGGACGACGAGTACGACGACTCCGACCACGGCGATCAGTACTGGGCTCATGCTCGTGCATCTCCTCAGCCCTCCCGGGGGACGGCGGTTCGGATCGGTTCGGGAACGGTCACGGGAAGGGACGCGGGCGTGGCACGGTGCCGTACGCCGCCGTGCCGAGCGCCGTCGTGCGGTGTCGGGGCGGTGCCGGTCAGCGCTCGACCGGACGGACCGCGACCGAGGTCGCGGACAGCGCCGATTCCACCCAGATCTCGGCACCCCTGGCCACGGGCACCGGGCACGTGGCGGCCAGCTTCAGCGGCTGCCCGGCGAGACGCACCAGCACCTCGCCGTATCCGTCGGCCGGGATGGCGGTCACCACGGAGCCCGAGGTGCCGATGAGATCGTCGCCCCGCGGTGTGGCGTCGGTCTGGTCCCGCATCAGGAGCCGGCTCAGCTTCCAGGTCAGCCAGCCCGCGCCGACCCCGGCCAGCACGCCGGTCGCCGTCGCCCCGGTGACTCCGAGGTCCGTCGTGCCCAGCACGATCGCTCCGCCGAAGCCGAGCATGGACACGAAGCCGGCGATCACCGGAAGCGACAGCAGCCCGTCGAACAGCCCGTCCAGCACACCGTCGAACACGCCTTCAAGGATCCCGTCGAAGACCAACGAGAGCAGCAGCAGAACCAGCCCCGCCACACCGAGGCCCACGAACCACTCCACAGGGCCCCCCGCTTTCGCTCGATGGCCTCCCCGCGCACACATGTTCCCATGTGACCGGAGCGCGGCACATTGCCCGAACCCGGCAGTCTTCACGTGGCCTTGATGCCGCCTTCCACCGGATGCCGGGATTCCGCTCATGTTCGGGGCCTCGCGGCGGCAACGCGGCGCGCGACCGGCGACGCCGCACGCCCGTCGCGGACGCGCGGCAAGGGCCGTACGGAGCGGGTGTCTTGCCCGGGTCCGGCAGTCGCCCGGAGGCCGCCGGGCCTCTGCCGAACGGGCCGTCGACGACGCCCGCGCGGGGTCGAGGCCGCCACGACGGGGTTGCGGTGACGGTGCCTCAGGTGGGGGTCGTCCAGCGCGGGGCCGTCTCCGCCCAGGCCGTGTCCCAGCGGGCCAGATTGCGGCGGCGCAGCGCGAGGCCGGTCAGAGCGTGGGCGGCGGCGCCGGTGAGGACGACACCGATGGCGGCGACGAGGGCCCAGCCCATGGTGCGGCTGCGGATCTCCCGCGCGGTGAGCGGCGCCTCGGCCGCCTCGCCGTCGGCGGTGATCCAGAGGCGAACGGTGTTGCCGGCGGTCAGCCCCGGCTGGACCTCGGTCCGGGTGGCGCGGGTCCGTCCCTCGCGGGTGACGACGCGTACCTCGACCGGATAGCGGGTCTTCTTCTCCTCGTCCGAGCCGGGCTCCGGATGGCGGGGAGCGTCCTCAGTGAGCGTCGCGTCGGTCTCGTACCGGGTCTGCCTCTGGTGGCGGGCGGTGTCCTCGTAGTGGCTGCGGGCGGCGTCCGCCACGAGTACCGCGACCACCGGAGCCACCGCCAGTACGGTGATCAGCACGCCGAGGCCCAGCCACGCCTGGAGCGCGTCGGTGCGGCGGCGCAGGGGGTTGCGCCGCCAGCGCCACAGCAGGGGGCGCGAGGGCGGGCCGGGGGGCGGCTGTGCGGGAGGTATCTCGCCCGCCACGTCGTCTCTCCGTTCGTACGGGGTCGCAGGCAGCCGGACGGTTCAGACGGCTCCGGTGACCGAGGGGTGGTGGTGCGCCGCGGCGAGGAGCCCGGCGGCACCCCGCACGGCGGCGGTGTGCGGGGAGGGCACCGGCTGCACCGGGCAGCCGAGGCGGTCGGGGAGGTCACGGGTGATGTCGGGGCGCAGCGCGCCGCCGCCCGCCAGCAGGATGCCGCGACGCAGAGCGGTGCGGGTGAGCGCGGTGCGGTCCTGCCGCAGCATCGCCGTCACCATCCCGGTCACCGCCTCGGTGACGAGCTCGGGTGGCGTGCCGTCGCCCAGGTCACCGGTGCCCAGGGCGGTGCGGCGGGCGTCGGTCACGGCGCCGTCGGCGAGCAGCACCACCTCGGTGAGGTGGGCGCCGATGTCCACGACGAGCAACGGCCTGATGTGGTCGGCGCCCGCGGCCAGGGCCACCGCCCGCGCGCCCGGAACGGTCAGCACGGCGCGCGGCCTGAGGACCTCGACGGCCGTGCGGGCCGCGGTACGGAAGGCGAGTCCGTCCAGGACCGGTGCGGTGAGGACCACGAGCGGGCGGCCGATCCGGGGCATCCGGTGTCCGAGGAGCCGGTCCAGCATGCGGGCGGTGCCGGGGGTGTCGACGATGGTGCCGCGCTGGATGGGGTGGACGGCCCCGGTGCCCGGGAAGGTCACGGTGGGCACGTCCAGCACCATCCCCCGCCCGGCGATCCACGCGCGGGTGCGGGCGCTGCCCAGGTCGAGAGCGATACCCGAGCAGCGCCGGCACAGCGGCCAGTGCCGGTGACGGACGGGTGCCGGCCGGGAGTGCCGGATCACGGTCACCGGCCGGCCTCCCTCACCTGCTGGCAGCGCCCGCAGTAGCGGGCCTGGGGGACGATCAGCAGGCGGTGGCGTTCGACCGGGCGGCGGCACAGATGACACGTGCCGTACTCCCCGGAGTCCATCCGGGCGAGCGCCGCCTCGACGTCGGCGAGCACCATGCGGGCGGAGGCGGCCAGTTTGACGCCGACCTCGATCTGGGCGGCGTCCGCCTGCCGGCGCCGGTCGTCGGCGCGGGACGTCGAGGCGAACTGCCGCAGCTGCTCCTGCCGGAACAACCGCTGCTCGTGCAGGTTCTCGCGCAGTGCGGCGAGGTCCTCGGGGGTGAGGGCCGTGTCGCACTCGCCGATGGTCTGGTGGGTCACCACTGCACCCCTTGGGCAGAGCGGGAGAGAGAAGGACGGGGGCGGGCGTCAGGCCGCGCGGCGCTGGCAGGCCACGCAGTACCGGGTGTGCGGGAGGATCTCCAGCCGCTCCGGCGGCACGGCCTTGGAGCAGCCGAGGCACGTGCCGTAGGTGCCGTCGTCGACCCGGGCGAAGGCCTCGTCGATCTCCGTGAGGACCCGCTTGATGGCGTCGATCTGGTTGGACATCAGGTGGTCACCGGGACTCTGCCCGGTGTCGTCGAGCGCCTTGAGCTGTGCCAGCCGGGTCGTGCGAGCGTGTTCGAGCCGCTGACGGACCTCGTCCGCGGCCGGGTGGGCGGTGCGCGGTTCGGTGCGGGGCAGGTCGAGCGACACGGGGGTCCTCCTCGATGACGTACGGGTGATGTCCCCACCCTCGCCCGTCCCCGGCTCCGCGCCCATCGGGCGCGGTACCCATCTGTGCGGGGGCGGAGGACCCAGCCCGTCCGGGATGGGTCGGGCGGGCCACCGGAAATGGGGCGCGGGGCCCATCGACCCGGACCGTGCGCGCCGTGCACGCTGGCCGCTGTCCGCCGGGACCAGGGGGTCGCGGCCGCACGACGGGGCACGGTGACCGACAGTAGAGGCAGACGAGAAAGAGGAAGGCGTGACCTCCGTGTCCCTGTACTGGCGGATCTTCGGGCTCAACGCGGTGGTGCTGGGCAGCGCCACCGCGCTGCTGCTGTGGGCTCCGGTGACCGTGTCCGTTCCCGTGCTGCTCACCGAGGCGGTGATCCTGGTGGGCGGGCTCGGCGTCATGCTCGTCGCCAACGCGGCCCTGCTGCGCATCGGACTCGCCCCACTGGACCGGGTGACCCGGCTGATGACCACCGTGGACCTGCTGCGCCCCGGTCAGCGGCTGCCCGTACGGGGTGGGGGCGAGGTCGCCGGGCTGGTCAGCGCCTTCAACTCCATGCTGGAGCGGCTGGAGGGGGAGCGCGCCGCGAGCAGCGCCCGCGCCATCCTCGCCCAGGAGGGCGAGCGGCGCCGGATCGCCCAGGAGCTGCACGACGAGGTCGGGCAGAGCATGACCGCCGTGCTGCTGGCCCTCAAGCGGGCGTCGGACGAGGCGTCCGAGCCGCTGCGCGGTGAACTCCAGCAGGCGCAGGAGATCACCCGGGAGAGCCTGGACGAGGTCCGCCGGCTGGTGCGCCGGCTGCGTCCGGGGGTGCTGGACGACCTCGGCCTGGTCAGCGCGGTGACATCGTTGGCCACCGAGTTCGCCACGCACAGCGGGCTGCGGGTGCGGCGCCGGTTCGACCCGGATCTGCCGGAGCTGGACCACGAGACGGAGCTGGTGATCTACCGGGTGGCGCAGGAGAGCCTGACCAATGCCGCGCGGCACGCCGAGGCACGGTGCGTGGAGGTGAGCCTGCGCGGCGGCGACGGGTGTGTCGTCCTGGAGGTGAGCGACGACGGGCGCGGCATCGGTGCCGCGCGGGAGGGCGCCGGACTGCGCGGGATGCGGGAACGTGCGCTGCTGATCGGGGCCATGCTGGACATCTCGAGCCCGCGCGGGACCTCAGCGGACCCCGCACACTCCGCCATCTCCGCACCAGGGAGCGGGACGCGTGTCCGGCTCAGCGTGCCCGCCGTCAGGAAGCAGTCATGACCCCTCACGACATCCCCGCCGACCACCGCACCCGGCCCACGATCCGGATCCTGCTCGCCGACGACCACGCGCTGGTGCGGCGCGGCGTCCGGCTCATCCTGGACCGGGAGCCGGACCTGGAGGTGGTCGCCGAGGCGGGTGACGGCGCGGAGGCGATCGCCATGGCCCGCTCCCACGACGTCGATCTGGCCGTCCTGGACATCGCCATGCCGCGGCTGACCGGTCTGCAGGCCGCGCGCGAGCTGACGGCGCTGAAGCCCGGGCTGCGCATTCTGATGCTGACGATGCACGACAACGAGCAGTACCTGTTCCAGGCGCTGAAGGCGGGAGCGGGCGGTTATGTGCTCAAGTCCGTCGCCGACCGTGATCTGGTCGCCGCCTGCCGGGCCGCGATGCGGGACGAGCCGTTCCTGTACCCGGGCGCGGTGACGGCCCTGATCCGCAACTACCTCGACCGGGTGCGGCACGGGGAGGAGGCTCCGGAGCAGCTGCTGACGCCGCGTGAGGAGGAGGTGCTGAAGCTCGTCGCCGAGGGCCACTCCTCGAAGGAGATCGCCGAGCTGCTGTTCATCAGCGTCAAGACGGTGCAGCGGCACCGTGAGAACCTGCTGCACAAGCTGGGGCTGCGGGACCGCCTCGAGCTGACCCGGTACGCCATCCGCGCCGGGCTCGTCGAGCCTTGACCGCCGGCCCGCGGGGACGCTCCACCCGCCTTCCGTTCCGCGGTGCCGCCGCGGCCCTCGCCGCCTTCGCGGCCGTACTGATGGCGCTCGGGGTGACCGGCGGTGCCGGGCTCGTCCCCGGCGCCGTGCCGCCGTCCTCCCCCGCGGCGTCCACCCCTTCGTCGTACTCCTCCGGCACCCGCCCGTACAGCGACGACGCCTACGTCGGTGCCCGCACCGTTCTCACCAGGCCGGAGCGGGACGTCGGTGAGCGGGCGGTGTCCGCCGGGCATCCGCTCTTCACCGCGGCGTACACGCCGCCCGTGCCGCCGCGGCCGGCGCGTCCCGCGCCGGTGGCCGGCCACGTGCCGTCCGCCGCCGCGCACATGCCGTCCGATCTGGGACGGGCCCCGCCCGCCGTCTCCAGCACCTGAGATTCCCCTTTCCTCATCCTCGCGTGCCTGCTGGAGGCATCTGTGAAACGTCCCGCCCGCGTCAGGGCGTTGTTCGCGCTCGTCGTGATCGCCGCATCCGTGTTCATCGCCGTCACCGTTCCGGTCCGTCTGGGCCTGGATCTGCGGGGCGGCACCCAGATCGTGCTGGAGACCCGTTCCACCGAGACCGTCGAGGCCGACGGGGAGGCCACCGACCGCACCCTGGAGGTGCTGCGCGGCCGCGTCGACGCGCTCGGCGTGGCCGAACCGGGCATCGTCCGCTCCGGTGAGAACCGGATCATCGTCGAACTGCCCGGCCTGCAGGACCCGCGGCAGGCGGCCGACGTCCTGGGCCGTACCGCCCAGCTCTCCGTCCACTCCGTGCTCGGCACCGCGACCGGGACCGACAAGCCGAAGGACAAGGGCGAGCGGGTGCTGCCCGACGAGTCCGGGGAGCGGCTCCGCCTGGGCGCCGCCGCGCTCACCGGCCAGGACGTGAAGGACGCCGAGGGCCGCTTCGACCAGCAGAGCGGCGCCGGCTGGCACGTCACCGTGGACTTCGAGGACGGCAAGGGCTGGGCCCGGCTGACCGGTGAGGCCGCGTGCCACCCGGCGGGCGACCCGAAGCGCCGGGTCGCGATCGTGCTGGACGACAAGATCATCTCCTCGCCCCAGGTCGACCCGTCCGTCGCCTGCGGGGCGGGCATCACCGGCGGGTCCACCCAGATCACCGGTTCCTTCACCAGCGACGAGGCCAAGGAGCTGGCGCTGCTGATCAAGGGCGGCGCCCTGCCGGTGCCGGTCGAGACGGTCGAGCAGCGGACCGTGGGCCCGACGCTGGGCGCCGAGGCCATCGAGGCGAGCGCCTGGGCGGCCGTCGTCGGCACCGCCCTGACCGCGCTCTTCGTCATCGTCGTCTACCGGCTCATGGGCGTCCTGGCCACCCTCGCCCTGCTCTGCTACGGCCTGATCTCCTACGCCGGTCTCGCAGCCCTCGGCGCGACGCTGACCCTGCCCGGTCTCGCCGGTTTCGTGCTGGCCATCGGCATGGCGGTGGACGCCAACGTGCTGGTCTTCGAACGGGCCCGGGAGGAGTACGGCAAACGCAACCGGCCCAGCAGCCGCTCGGCGCTGACCGCCGGCTTCAAAGGCGCGTTCAGTGCCATCGCGGACTCCAACGTCACCACGCTGATCGCGGCGGCGCTGCTGTTCCTGCTCGCGTCCGGTCCGGTGAAGGGCTTCGGCGTCACGCTGGGCATCGGTGTCCTCGCGTCCATGATCAGCGCCCTGGTGATCACCCGGGTGCTCGCCGAGTTCGCCGTGGCCCGCCGCTGGGTGTTCCGCAGGCCGGGGCTCACGGGTCTGGCCTCGATCGGCCGGGTCCGCGCGTACCTCACCCGCCGCGACCCGCAGCTGATGCGGCGCCCGCGCCGCTGGCTGGCCGTCTCCGCCCTCGTGCTCGTCGTCACCGGCGCGGGTATCGCGGTGCGCGGGCTGAACTTCGGCGTGGAGTTCACCGGCGGCCGCCTGATCGAGTACTCCACCGCCACCGCCGTCGACCCGGACCGGGCCCGTCAGGCGCTGGCCGACGCCGGCTTCCCGCAGGCGGTCGTGCAGTCGTCCGGCGACGACAAGCTGACGGTGCGCACCGAGGAGCTGACCAACGCGGAGGCGGTCGAGGTGGCCGATGCCGTCGCCGAGGTCGGCGGCGGGGCGGAGAAGGTCCGTGACGAGCTGATCGGCCCGAGCCTCGGCGACGAGCTGCGGCGCAACGCGCTGATCGCGCTCGGTCTGGCGCTCGGCGCGCAGCTGCTGTACCTGGCCGTACGGTTCCGCTGGATGTTCGGCGCGGGGGCGGTGGCCGCCCTGGCGCACGACGTGGTGATCCTGACCGGCGTCTTCGCCTGGCTGGGCAAGCCGATCGACGGCGTGTTCCTGGCGGCGCTGCTGACCGTGATCGGTTACTCGGTGAACGACTCGGTGGTGGTGTTCGACCGGATCCGCGAGCTGTGGCGGAAGGACGGCAAGGCGCCACTGGCCCAGGTCACCAACCGGGCGATCCTGCAGACGGTGCCCCGGACGGTCAACACCGGTATCGGTGTGCTCTTCATCCTGGCCGCGCTGGCCGTGCTGGGCGGTGACTCGCTCACCGACTTCGCGCTCGCCCTGCTGATCGGCATGCTCGTGGGCACGTACTCGTCGGTGCTGACCGCCTCGCCCCTCGCCATCGAGCTCGACGCGTACGCCGGCGGGAGCAGGGGCGGGAAGGACCGCGGGGGCCGCGGTCGCGACGGCGGCGGTCCCGCGCGCGCGAGGTCGGGCGCCGGTCAGGCCCCGGACCGGGCCGCGGCCACCAGCCGAGGACAGTGACGCAGGGCGGCTCCCGCCCGGGAGCGGCCCTGCGCCGCAGTGCGCCGCCGCCGACCACGGAACCGGGGTCGGCGGCGGCGCGCCGTGCGGGGGCGGTGCGACGTGGTCAGGCCGCCGCCGGTGCGCCGTCGTCCTGGTCTCCCCGCGCGGGAGCGAACTGGGTGCGGTACAGCTCGGCGTAGCGGCCGCCCGCGGCGAGAAGCTGCTCGTGCGTGCCGCGTTCCACGATCCGGCCGGCCTCGACGACCAGGATGAGGTCGGCCGCGCGGACGGTGGACAGGCGGTGGGCGATCACCACGGCGGTCCTGCCCTCCAGTGCCTCGGTGAGGGCCTCCTGGACGGCGGCCTCGGAGGTGTTGTCCAGGTGGGCGGTGGCCTCGTCGAGGATGACGACCCGCTGACGGGCCAGCAGCAGCCGGGCGATCGTCATCCGCTGGCGTTCGCCGCCGGAGAGCCGGTAGCCGCGTTCGCCGACCACCGTGTCCAGACCGTCGGGCAGGGCACGTACGAGGGTGTCGAGGCGGGCCCTGCGCAGGGCGTGCCACAGGTCGGCCTCGCTCGCGTCCGGCCTGGCCAGCAGCAGGTTCGCGCGGACCGTGTCGTGGAAGAGGTGACCGTCCTGGGTGACCATGCCGAGGGTGGCGCGCAGCGACCGGGCCGTCAGGTCGCGGACGTCCACGCCGCCCACGCGGACGGCGCCCGCGTCGACGTCGTACAGCCGCGGCAGAAGCCCCGCGATGGTCGACTTGCCGGCGCCGGACGAGCCGACGAGGGCGACGGTCTGCCCGGGTTCGGCACGGAAGGAGATGCCGTGCAGCACTTCCTCGCCGCCGCGCGTGTCGAGGGCGGCGACCTCCTCCAGGGAGGCCAGGGAGACCTTGTCAGCGGACGGGTAGCCGAAGCGCACGTCGTCGAACTCGACGGACACCGGCCCCTCGGGCAGCTCACGCGCGTCCGGCTTCTCCCGGATCAGCGGCTCGAGGTCCAGGACCTCGAAGACGCGCTCGAAGCTGACCAGCGCGCTCATCACCTCGACACGCGCCCCGGCCAGCGAGGTGAGCGGCGCGTACAGGCGGGTGAGCAGCAGCGCGAGCGCCACCACCGCGCCCGGTTCCAGGGCGCCGGTGAGGGCGAGCCGGCCACCGAGGCCGTAGACCAGGGCGAGGGCGAGGGAGGAGACGAGGGTCAGCGCGGTGATGAAGACCGTCTGCGCCGTGGCCGTGCGGACGCCGATGTCCCGCACCCGGCGGGCGCGCGCCGCGAACTCCTCCGACTCCTCCTCCGGGCGTCCGAACAGCTTCACCAGGGTGGCGCCGGGCGCGGAGAACCGCTCGGTCATGCGGGTGCCCATGGCCGCGTTCAGGGCGGCGGCCTCACGCTGCATGCCGGCCATGCGGCGGCCCATGCGCCGGGCCGGGATCACGAACACCGGCAGCAGGACCAGCGCCAGCAGGGTGATCTGCCAGGACAGGGTGAGCATCACGGCGAGGGTGAGCACCAGGGCGACCACGTTGCCGACCACGGTCGACAGCGTGTTGCTGAAGGCGCGTTGGGCGCCGATGACGTCGTTGTTGAGACGGGAGACGAGCGCTCCCGTACGGGTGCGGGTGAAGAACGCGACGGGCATGCGCTGGACGTGGTCGAACACCGCTGTCCGCAGGTCGAGGATGAGTTCCTCGCCGAGCGCCGCCGACAGCCGCCGGCCCAGAATGCCGAGGGCGGCCTCCACGATCGCGATCAGCGCGATGAGCAGGGCCAGGCGGACGACCGTGGTCTCGTCGCCGCCGGACACGATCGTGTCCACGACGCGCCCGGCCAGTACGGGCGTGGCGACGGCGAGCGCCGCGGTGGCGGTGCCGAGCAGCACGAACAGGACGAGCCGGCGGCGGTGCGGGCGGGCGAAGGCGCCGATCCGGCGCAGGGTCGCCCTCGTGACGGGGCGGTGCTCGTCCTCGGCGGACATGACGCTGCGCAGCTGTGTCCACGCTGTGGTCTCCATGCTCATGCCGACGACGGTAGAACCTCGACCATGATTCAGGTCAAGGACCGGGCGGTCCCGCTCGGGTTCGACCCGTGACACCCGGCGGGGTACGAACTGCCCTTCGGCATACGGCAGGATGAGCCCTCGTGCCGGCCTCGGGCCACGGCGGCGCGGCATCTCGTAGACCCATAGAGATCGAGCAGGTGACACACGTGACACGACTTCACACACGGCCGTGGGCCGGGGACTTCGCCGGGGGTGAGCGGTGACCCGCTCGCTCACCATGGACGATCTGGTGTTCGCCGGCATCGCCCTCGCCGCCGGCATCCTGGCGGCGTTCCTGCTCCGGATGCTGCTGCGCTGGCTGGGGCGGCACGCCGAACGCACCACCTGGCGCGGGGACGACGTCCTGGTGGACGCGCTGCGCATGATCGCGCCGTGGGCCGCCGTCGCGGCCGGGGCGGCCTCGGCTGCGGCGGCGCTGCCGCTGACGCGGACCGTGCAGCACAACGTCAACCAGACGCTGACCATCATGGTCATCTTCGCCGCGACCGTGTCGGCGGCCCGGGTGGTGGCGGGCCTGGTGCGCTCGGTCACCCAGTCCCGCTCCGGCGTCGCCGGCTCGGCGACCATCTTCATGAACATCACCCGGATCCTGGTCCTGGCGATCGGCTTCCTGGTGGGGCTGCAGACGCTGGGCATCTCGATCGCGCCGCTCCTCACCGCCCTCGGCGTCGGCGGTCTCGCGGTGGCCCTGGCGCTCCAGGACACGCTCGCCAACCTGTTCGCCGGCATCCACATCCTGGCCTCCAAGACCGTGCAGCCCGGCGACTACATCCGGCTGAGCAGCGGGGAGGAGGGCTATGTCGAGGACATCAACTGGCGGCAGACGACCGTCCGTGAGCTGTCGAACAACCTGGTGGTCATCCCGAACGGGCAGCTCGCCAGGACGAACATGACCAACTTCATGCGTCCCGAGCAGCAGCTGACCATCCTGGTGCAGGTCGGCGTGTCGTACGACAGTGACCTGGAGCAGGTGGAAGCGGTGACGAAGGAGGTCGTCACCGAGGTGATGACCGAGATCACCGGCGCCGTGCCGGAGCACGAGCCGGCGGTGCGCTTCCACACCTTCGGCGACTCCCGCATCGGGTTCACCGTGATCCTGGGCGTGGGCGAGTTCAGCGACCAGTACCGCATCAAGCACGAGTTCATCAAGCGCCTGCACCGCCGCTACCGCGAGGAGGGCATCCGCATCCCCTCCCCCGCGCGTACGGTGGCGCTCCAGCAGGGCGCGGCGCTGATCCCCCAGCAGCGGGGCGCGGAGTCCGCGCCGGACGACATGACGACGACCCGGCCGATCTGAGGGCCGGGCGCGCGGCCCTGAGCGGTCCGCCTCGACGGCGCGCTCGACGCCCGTCCTGGCGGTCCGCCTCGACGACGGGCTCATCACCGGCCTGTTTCCCGTGAGCATCCCGGGGAGCTCTCGCACGCCCGGCGGGCGGCCGGGTCCGCGGGCGGCGCGGGTCAGCCTCCGGGCGTCCCCGGTGTCGTCTGCTCCGCCCAGATGACCTTGCCCTCCTTGGTGTAGCGGGTGCCCCAGCGCTCGGCGAACTGGGCCACGAGGAAGAGGCCCCGTCCGCCCTCGTCCGTGCTCGCCGCATAGCGCAGATGCGGCGAGGTGCTGCTGTGGTCGGAGACCTCGAAGGTGAGTCCGCGGTCGCGGATCAACCGCGCCTTGATCGGCCCTGTGGCGTGGCGCACGGCGTTGGTGATGAGTTCGCTGCAGATCAGCTCCGTGGAGAAGACGAGATCCTCCAGCTCCCACTCCATGAGCCGGGCGGAGACGGCAGCGCGTACACGGCTGACGGCGGCGGGGTCGCGCTCCACGTCCCACTCGGCGACGTGCCCCGGCCCCAGCACCCGCGTACGGGCGACGAGCAGTGCGATGTCGTCGCTCCGGGGTTCGGGGAGCAGGGCGTCGAGCACGGCGTCGCAGGTCCCCTCGGGCGACGGGTCCGCGCGCGCCAGGGTTTCGCGGAGCAGCCGGAGACCGATGTCGATGTCCAGGGCGCGGCGCTCGACGAGGCCGTCCGTGAACAGGACGAGCCGGCTGCCCTCGGCCAGACTCAGCTCGGTGGCCTCGAAGGGCAGCCCGCCGATGCCCAGGGGAAGGCAGGGCGGCACGTCCAGGAACTCGACCCTCCCGTCGGGGTGGACGAGCGCGGGCGGCGGGTGACCGGCGCTGGCGATGACGCAGGTGCCGGACACGGAGTCGTAGACCGCGTACAGGCAGGTGGCGCCGGTGACGGTGGTCCTGTCGCCGGCCGTGATCGCGTCCTGGTCGATCAGGGTGACCAGCTCGTCGAGATGGCTGAGGAGTTCGTCCGGCGGCAGGTCCAGTGGCGTGGAGAAGTTGTGCACGGCGGTACGCAGCTGCCCCATGGTGGCCGCGGCATGCAGTCCGTGCCCGACGATGTCGCCCATGACCAGCGCCACCCTGGCGCCCGGCAGCGGGATGACGTCGAACCAGTCGCCGCCGACTGCCTGGGCGGGGAGGTAACGGGAAGCGACCTCGACGGCGTTCTGTTCGGGCAGCCCGCGGGGCAGCAGTCTCCGCTGCAGCGCCACGGCCAAGCCGTGCTCGCGGGTGTAGCGGCGCGCGTTGTCGACGGAGACGGAGGCTCGGGTGGCCAGTTCGGCCGCGAGGGAGAGATCGTCCTGATCGAAGGGCTCGGGCTTCTCGGAACGCCAGAAGTGGACCATGCCCAGCAGCACGCCGCGGGCGGACAGGGGAGCCGTGATGAGCGAATGGATCCCGTAGTCGATGACACGGGAGCCGCGCGCGGGGTCCAGGTCCACTTCCCGCCACTGCGTGGACTCACGCAGACGAGGCACCAGGACCGCCACGCCGTTCTCGACGGCGCGGGCCTGTGGGGAGGACGGCGAGAACGTCAGCCGGTCGCCGACGGCGAACAGGGGAGCGTCGTCGCGGATGCCGCTGACGGCCGCGCGCTGCATCCGCTTGATGCCGGTGCTGGTGCCGTCCGCCCCCAGTTCCTCCTCGCGCAGCACGGACTCGGCCAGGTCGACGGCGACGTAGTCGGCGAAGCGCGGAACCGCGACCTGCGCCAGCTCTTCGGCGGTACGGGTCACGTCCAGCGTGGTGCCGATGCCGCCGGTCGCGTCGTAGAGCAACTTCAGCCGCCACCGGACCAGCTCGACCCTCTGTGACGCCTCGCCGATCATCCGCATCACTTCTTCGGTGCCGACCTCCTCCTCTCCGGCGACCGCGGCGACCGCGAGCCGCGCGGACGCGGCGCCCACCGAACCGGCGAGCTGGGCCTCCGCGTGGTGGACCAGCTCCGGTGGCGCTTCGGCTGCCGGTGAGTCAGGTCTCCTTCCGGGGGAGGAGCGCAGCACGCGCTGGGCGCCCTCCGGCCCCAGGAAGCGCTCCAGCAGGGTCTGCAGCTCGCCGACCGTGGCACGGACCTGCCGGCGACGCTCCCTGAGGGGTTCTTCGAGGACCCCGACGAACTGCACCGCCTGTGCCCGCTCCGCAGCGCCCGGTGGGTCCGCGAGCGAGACGACGACGTACCCGCCGACGTTCACCAGCGCACTCCAGAACATCGCATGACTGATCGGGTCCATCGCCGGCATGCCGAACAACTGCTCCGGCCGAAGCAGCCCGATGCCGAGCGGGCCCTCCCGCAGGAACGCGGCAGACAGCAGCCCGGCATCGGCGAAGGTCGGCAGCACCAGGGTGTACGCCCACACGGCGAACCCCGCCACCAGGCCGACCAGCACGCCCCGGCGGGTTCCGCCCGTCCAGAACAGGCCGCCCAGGATGGCGGGCGCGAACTGTGCCACAGCCGCGAACGACACCAGGCCGATCGACACCAGTGCAGTCTCCCCGCCCGCGACCCGGAGGTACCCGTACCCGAGCAGCAGGATCAGCACGATGGCGGCCCGGCGAATGCCCAGCACCAGCCCGGCGAGGTTGTCCCGGTGCGCCAGCCTGGACTTGCTGCGCAGCAGCAGCGGCATCACGAGTGAGTTCGACACCATGGTGCTGAGCGCGATCGTCTCGACGATGATCATGCTGGTGGCCGCGCTGAGGCCACCGATGAAGACGAACAGCGCGAGTGCCTCCTGGCCTCCGGCCATCGGCAGGGTCAGCACAAAGGTGTCGGCGTCGGCCCCCGTCCCGAACCGCAGAAGTCCGCCGGCCGCGATCGGAAGAACGAAGGCACTGATCACGAGCAGGTACAGCGGGAACAGCCACAGCACCCGTTTGAGGTGCCTCTCGTCGACGTTCTCGACCACGCTGATCTGCCACTGGCGGGGCAGCAGCACGATCGCCAGCATGGACAGCACCATGAGCCAGACCCAGGAGCCGTAGCCGGTCTGCCCGCGCAGGGTGAACAGCGTGGTGTGGCCGGCGTCCGCGGCCCGGGAGAACAGGTCGTCGAACCCCCCGAACATCGAGAAGACCACGAAGATCCCGACGGAGAGGAACGCGACGAGCTTGACCACGGACTCGAACGCGATGGCGGCGACCATGCCCTCGTGGCGTTCGGTGGCGTCCAGATGACGGGTACCGAAGAGGATGGTGAACGCGGCCAGCACCAGCGCCGCGTACAGCCCGGTGTCCTGCAGCACCGGGATATGGCTCAGTTCCGTGGCGGAGGTGATCTCGGGGTGGCGCCGAAGGGTCGCGAAGGTGATGGAGACCGCCTTGAGCTGCAGTGAGATGTAGGGAATGACCCCCACCACAGCGATGATCGTCACCAGAGCGCCCAGTGCGGTGCTCTTGCCGTAGCGGGCGGAGACGAAGTCGGCCAGCGAGGTGACCCGGTGCCGGCGGCTGATCCGGATGATTCTGCGCAGCACCAGCCAGCCCAGCGCGAGCATGATCGTAGGCCCCAGGTAGATCGGCAGGAAGCCGACTCCGGCCCTGGCGGCCCATCCCACGCTTCCGTAGTACGTCCACGAGGTGGCGTACACGCCGAAGGACAGCGCGTAGACCGTGGCGTTGTTGATGATGCTCCGGCCGGAATCCGCCCGCCGGTCACCGTAGTGGGCCACGGCGAAGAGCAGGCCGAGGTACGCGGCCGAGACGGCGACGATGAACCAGGTCTGGAGCACTGCCTACCTCGATCTGCCGCCGATCACGGCGACCAGACCGATCATGATCGCCCACACGAGAAACAGGTAGGCCGCGAGAACGGGGACGCCGAACACCTGGCCCACTCGATCGAACCGCGCCAAGAACGGCGGAATGGTCAGCACGAGCCCCAGCACCGCCACCGCCGCCAGGCGCAGACCGAGCTGCTCGTCGTCCCGCGACTCCGCCATGAGCCGCCTCCGCATCCTCGATGTCGCACACCGTGACGTACGCCTGCAGGTGGTCATGTCACACCGCGGCCCGGTCGGCGCCGCGGTGACGCGCACTCCGCTCAGTTCAACACGGCACCGGGACGCCCGCTACCTCGCTGAACCGGCACTCCCACCACCCGCTGCGCATCGGGCCGCGGCTCCCCGTGCCGGTTCGACACGGGACGTACGGCACCCGCGCGGTCCCCCCGGCACGCGTCGGTCGGCCGACCAGCAAGGCGCCGCTGCCGTTCCGGGACCCGGACCACGAGGGCCGGCCGCCGCCCCGGGTCAACCCGGCCAGGTGGCGTGGCTGACGGCCCGACGGCCCGTGCCCGAGGGCAAGCGGCCTCCGCCCCCTGTCGAGCCGCGGGCCGTCACAAGATATCTTGATGTCGAGCAATGTTGCAGACGTGGAGCGGAGCACCCGGTGACTGACTCGACCATCATCTATACGCACACTGACGAGGCCCCGGCCCTGGCGACGTATTCCTTCCTGCCGGTGGTCCAGGCGTACGCCTCGCAGGCGGGTGTCCCCGTGGAGACGCGGGACATCTCGCTGGCCGGGCGCATCATCGCCGTGTTCCCGGAGTACCTGACCGAGGACCAGCGCATCCCGGACGCCCTCGCGGAACTCGGTGAGCTCGCGAAGACGCCCGCGGCCAACATCATCAAGCTGCCGAACATCTCGGCGTCGATCCCGCAGCTCAAGGCCGCGATCGCCGAGCTCCAGGGCCAGGGCTACGCGCTGCCGGACTACCCGGACGACCCGAAGAGCGACGAGGAGCGCGAGATCCGCGCCCGCTACGACAAGATCAAGGGTTCCGCCGTGAACCCGGTCCTGCGCGAGGGCAACTCCGACCGCCGCGCCCCCGCCTCGGTGAAGAACTACGCCAAGGCCCACCCGCACCGCATGGGCGCCTGGACCGCCGAGTCGAAGACCAACGTCGCCACCATGGGCACGGACGACTTCCGCTCCACCGAGAAGTCGGTCGTCATCGCCGAGGACGGCGCGCTGCGCATCGAGCTCAAGGGCGACGACGGCTCCACGACCGTGCTGCGCGAGTCCGTACCCGTCCTGAAGGGCGAGGTCGTCGACGCCTCCGTGATGCGCGTCGCCGCGCTGCGCGAGTTCCTGACCGCGCAGGTCGCCCGTGCCAAGCAGGAGGGCGTGCTGTTCTCGGTGCACCTCAAGGCCACGATGATGAAGGTCTCCGACCCGATCGTCTTCGGTCACGTGGTGCGCGCGTTCTTCCCGAAGACGTTCGCGACGTACGGCGACAAGCTCGCCGCGGCCGGCCTCACCCCGAACGACGGTCTGGGCGGCATCCACAAGGGCCTGGAGTCGCTGCCCGAGGGCGCCGAGATCAAGGCGTCCTTCGACGCCGAGCTCGCCGAGGGCCCGGAGCTGGCCATGGTCGACTCCGACAAGGGCATCACCAACCTGCACGTCCCCTCGGACGTCATCGTCGACGCCTCCATGCCCGCCATGATCCGCACCTCGGGCCACATGTGGGGCCCGGACGGCCAGGAGGCCGACACCCTCGCGGTGCTCCCGGACTCCAGCTACGCCGGTGTCTACCAGGCCGTGATCGAGGACTGCCGTGCCCACGGCGCCTACGACCCGTCCACCATGGGGTCGGTGCCGAACGTCGGTCTGATGGCGCAGAAGGCCGAGGAGTACGGCAGCCACGACAAGACCTTCGAGATCCCCGTCACGGGCACGGTCCGGCTGGTCGACGCGGACGGCAACGCCGTCATCGAGCAGGCCGTCTCCGCCGGTGACATCTTCCGCGCCTGCCAGACCAAGGACGCCCCGATCCGCGACTGGGTGAAGCTGGCCGTCACCCGTGCCCGCGCCACCGGCGACCCGGCGGTGTTCTGGCTGGACGCCACCCGCGCGCACGACGCCAACCTGATCGCCAAGGTCGAGCAGTACCTTCAGGAGCACGACACCGAGGGCCTGGACATCCGCGTCCTGTCCCCCGTCGAGGCGACCAAGCTGTCGGTGGAGCGCATCCGCCGCGGCGAGAACACCATCTCGGTGACCGGCAACGTGCTGCGTGACTACCTCACCGACCTGTTCCCGATCCTGGAGCTGGGCACCAGCGCCAAGATGCTGTCGGTCGTCCCGCTGATGGCGGGCGGCGGCCTGTTCGAGACGGGCGCGGGCGGCTCGGCGCCGAAGCACGTGCAGCAGCTGGTCAAGGAGAACTACCTGCGCTGGGACTCGCTCGGTGAGTTCTTCGCGCTGGTGCCGTCGCTGGAGCAGTACGCCGAGACCACCGGCAACGCCCGTGCCAAGGTCCTCGCCGACACCCTCGACCGCGCCACGGCGACGTTCCTCAACGAGGACAAGTCCCCGACCCGTCGCGTCGGCGGTATCGACAACCGCGGCAGCCACTTCTACCTGTCCCTGTACTGGGCACAGGAGCTGGCCGCGCAGACCGAGGACGCGGACCTGGCGAAGGCCTTCGCCCCGTTCGCCGAGACGCTCGCCGCCAACGAGGCGAAGATCGTCGAGGAGCTGATCGCGGCGCAGGGCCGGCCGGCCGAGATCGGCGGCTACTACCAGCCCGACCCGGCCAAGGCGGCCGAGGTCATGCGCCCGTCCACGACGTGGAACGAGGCACTGGCGTCCCTGAGCTGACCCGAGCGGCCCCGCTCCGCCCCGGCCGGAACCCTCCGGCCGGGGCGGAGCCCTTTCCCGGTCCGCGCGAGGGCCTGACGGCGGCCCCGCACACGCGTACGGGCCGCGCTCGGTGTCCCGGCCACCGCACCCCCACCTGCCGGGACCGACCACAGTCCGCAGCCCGGCGCGTCGCCCCCGGACACGTCCCGCGCGCGGCCCGACGACCCGCCGCGCCGCGTGCAGTCTCCGGGGCCCGCGTGGCGGCCCCGCCGGGGCCGACGACCACTTCAGCGGCGTCGCGTCCCGCTCGGGCACGTCCCGCCGGAGTCGCTGCCGTGGCGGTGGCCCGGCAGGGCCGACCGTGCACGGGGGTGATCGGTTGCCCCCACCGGCTTCCCGGCCGGTGTGCCGGCGGCGTTGTCAGTGGTGTGTGGCACCGTGATCACGCCGTGCACCACCGACACCCCGGAGCAGCCGCATGACCGATGTCCCGCCGTCCTTCGAGTTCCTTCCAGGCGACGCGGACTCCCCCGTGATCCTCCACGTCCCGCACTCCGCGAGGGAGATACCGGCCGGCGTACGGTCCGGGATCGTGCTCGACGACGCCGCGCTGGAGCGGGAGCTGGACCACATCACCGACGCGCACACCGCGTCGGTCGCCGAGGCCGCCGCCCGGGCGGCCGGTGTCACGCCCTGGCGGTTCGTGAACCGGTTGTCGCGGCTGGTCGTCGACCCGGAGCGGTTCCCGGACGGGCGGGAGGAGATGCTGGCCGTCGGCATGGGCGCGGTCTACACGCGGACCACGCACAAGGAGGTGCTGCGGCCCGACGGATTCGACGCCGAGCCGCTGATCGCACGGTACTTCCGGCCGTACGCGCGGGCGATGACGGAGGCGGTCGCCGGCCGGCTCGCGGCGACCGGGCGGGCCGTGGTCATCGACGTGCACTCGTATCCGAGTGTGCCGCTGCCCTACGAGCTGCACGGCGAGGGGCCGCGTCCCGAGGTGTGCCTGGGAACCGACTCCTTCCACACGCCGCCCGGGCTGCTCGACGCCGCCCGCGAGGCGTTCGCGTCGTGCGGGCGGACGGGACTGGACAGCCCGTTCGCCGGTACGTACGTTCCGCTGGAGTTCTACGGCGAGCGGGCCGAGGTGTCCGCGCTGATGGTCGAGATCCGCCGCGACACCTACATGACCGAGCCGGGCGGCCCCGCGGGCCCGGGTCTGCGCGGGCTCGCCTCGGCACTCGCCACCCTGGTCGACGCGGCCTCCCGCTGATGCCGCCACGGCGCAATCCGGCTCCCTCCGGGCGAGTTCGAGGAGCCGGGGTCCGGGGGCAGCGGCCCGGAAGGGCTACACGCGGAGCCACTCCGTGACCACCACGTCGTCGCCGGTGCGCAGGCGCAGCGCGAACGGACCGGAGGGCGCCGTGCCGGCGGTGAAGCGGCCCATGTCGTCGGCGGTGAGCGCGGCGGCCGGCTGCGGGCCGCCGAGCAGCTCGACGCGGACCGGCCCGGGCGGCAGCACCTGGCCGATCAGCCCCTGCTCGGTCACCTCGACGTCCAGCATGACCTCCCCGGCGGTGAACGTCAGCAGGCGCGGCGCGTCCGTCGCCCCCCTGACCGGGAGCGCGTCGACCAGCGAGTCGAAGGTCAGCTCGGCCACCCGGGCGTCGAGGTCGTGCAGCGCGTAGGCGTCGACGGCGCTCTGCAGCAGCGCCGGGGGCAGCGGGTCCAGGACCGCCGCCGCCTGCCGGAGCTCCTCCTCCAGCAGCCCGGTGTCGAAGTCGTCGTCGGACTCGGTGTCGTCGTTGGTGCCGTTCGCGTCGCTCACGCCGCCCCCCGTGACTCGAGCCGGGCCCGCAGCCGGCGCAGACAGCGCTGGCGCAGCGGTCCGATGCTGCCCACCGCGATGTCGAGCGCGGCGGACACCTCCTGATAGCTGGGCGGCGGCGAGGCGATCAGCACGCGCAGCAACTGCCTGCACCGCTCGCCCAGTTCCTCGAACTCCTGCCACAGCCGCCGCACGCGTTCGCTCTGTGCGGCCGCCTCCTCCGCCTCCAGCAGCGACTGCTCCGGCGAGCCGTCCTCACTGACCCGGTCCAGCACATGCGGATCGTCGGTCAGCATCAGCCGGCGCGCGTTCCTGTACACCTTGAGGCACTCGTGCCGCGCGGTACTGGCCAGCCAGGAACCCGCCTTCTCCGGTTCCCGCAGCCGTCCCAGGTGCTGGGCGAACCGGAACCACACGGTCTGGTAGACCTCGTGCGCGTCGGCGTCGGACAGCCGGTGCGCGCGCACCACGGACCACACCAGGGGGCCCAGCCCTTCCACGATCGCCTTCCAGGCCGCCGCGTCACCGTCGACAGCGGACCGGACCAACGCGCCGATTTCACTACGCTCCACGGTCCCACCCCTCGTGTACGGCACGTCATGGTACGCCGCGGAGGGGACGGATCCGGTCCTCATGCCCCGGCCGGGGGCGGCGAGACCTGCGTGGGGCGCCAGGTGGGCGGCAGGAGCGCCGGGACGTGCGCCCCACGCACTTCGGCGAACTCGGTGGTGGCGTCCATCAGTTGCCGGCGTGCCTTGCGCGGGTCGGTCTCCGCCCGCGCGGTCATGTGGGCGGCGATCATGCCGACCGCGACGGGGGTGGCGAACGAGGTCCCGCTCCACTGGGCGAGCCCTTCGAACATCACCTGGTCCGGTTTGCCCGAGCCGCCGTCCTCGCTCAGTACGCCGGTGTGACGCGGGTGGTGGCAGGTGCAGGCGTAGGTGAAGCCGTAGCGGCAGGCGTCGTAGGTGGAGTGCTGGTACACGTACGGTACGGGGCTGTCGAAGCCGGTGAGGGCGCTCACCAGACGCTCGCCGGGGGCGTAGGCCTTGACCCAGCCGCCGTGGTTGCTGAAGCAGGCGCCGAACTCGCCGTCCGCGCGCAGCGCGCCGACCGACAGCACGGCGTTCTCGTAGCCCGGGAGGTCGGCGTAGGCGGCGGGCCAGAAGGGTGTGGCGCTGCCGTTGTTGCCGGCCGCGGCGACCAGCAGGGTGCGCCGCTCGCGCAGTTCCCGCATGAAGGCGTCGACACCGAGGAGACCGTCGGTACGGCCGTTGGACGTGCCGGCGGAGAGGCTGATGACGTCGGGCCAGCCGTCCCGGTCGACGGCGTCGAAGAGCTTCTCGCCGAACTCGGACTCCAGGACGGCGCCGGCGTCGTTGAGCGTGCCCCGGACGGTGATGTCGGTGTTGGGGGCGACGGCGGCGACGAGCCCGGCGATGAACGTGCCGTGGCCGCAGTACTGCTGGAGGATCCCGTCGTCGTCGCACTCCGCGACCTGGGCGTCGCCGCGGGTGTGGGCGAGCAGTGGGTAGGAGCGGTGGTCGTGCATGAGGCCGGTGTCGATGACGAGGACGCCGACGGCGCTCTCCGGGTCGTGGGCGCCGTCGGCGACGGCCGGGTTGGGCCGCCCGCCGGGCGCCACGGGTACGGGCTCGTCGCCGGGGCAGGCGTTGACCGCGATGGACACCACGTGATTGCGGCTGATCAGCCGGCGTCCGGCCCTGCCCTCGGCCGCCGAGAGCGCCCGCAGGGCTCCCGCGACCGCCGGGTCGCCGCTGCCGTCGCCCTCGCCGGGGTCGGCGACGCGGATGCGGGTGATGCCGGAACGGCTGGTCTCCGGGCTCGCGCGGCGCACATGGTCAGGGGTGAGGCCGGCGAAGGTGGTGAAGTGCTGTCGTACGGCGTCCTCGACGACGCGGGCCTCCTCTCCGTCGCGGGCGAGGACGACACCCTTCTCGTAGAGGAACTCACCCGCGTCGTCCGGCCCCACCGCCAGGGGGACGCCGGGCATCGAGCGCTGGATCTGTGTGAACTGCTCACGGAATCTCTGTGGTGCCATGGCGTGTCCTCCACTCGGGCGACGGTGACCGGAGCCGCGGAGCTGTCGTGATACAGAGCCGCAGCGCGGGCGTTTGATACAACGTCGAACCTGTGGGGCGTGGTTGCGGACCACTACGATCGTGGGGTGACAGCGGGAAGCGACACGGTGCTGGAACTGCTGCCGATGGTGTTCGCCGCCCCGGGTGAGGCGCTGGCGAGGGCGGAAGGGGTCCTGGGGGACCGTCCGGCGCCGCTGCACGCCTCCGTCGCGCACCAGGTGATCGGCATCTGGCAACGGGACTTCGGCGACATGCGGCTCGCCCTGAACCATCTGCGGCGGGCCAGGGCCTGGGCGGCACGCGCGGACTCCGCCGAGCGGGAGGCGGACGTCCTCGCCACGCTCGGGGTCGCGCTGGTCCACGCGGGGCGTACCCGGCACGGGCTGGACGCGCTGCGGCGGGGTGTCGAGCGCGGTACGGGGCACACACGCGCGAGGGTGCTGTTCCGGCGGGCGTACGCGTGGTGGGTGCTGGGCCATCACCGGGAGGCGCTGGAGGACGTACGGCGGGCGATTCCCGTGCTGCGGCAGGCCGACGACGTCATCTGGACGGCGCGGGCGCTGACGCTGCGGGCGACGGTGCACCTGGCGCTCGGGGCCGTGGAGCGGGCGGAGGCCGACTTCACGGCGGCGGAGGCCCTGTGGGACACCACCGGCCAGGAGCACGACAAGGCGGACGCCGTGGAGAGCCGGGGGCTGGCCGCGTTCCGCTCGGGCGACGTCCCCGCGGCCCTGCGGCTGCTCGACGAGGCGGAGAAGCGGTACGCCGAACTGGGCACGCCGACGTTCATGCTGAGCATCCGGCGCTGCGAGGTGCTGATGGCCGCGGGGCTGGCCGCGGAGGCGCTGGCCGAGGCGGACGCGGCGATCCGGGCGCTGGACGGGATCGGCGGGCAGTCGACGCGCAAGGCGGAGCTGCTGCTGGCCGCCGCGCGGGCGGCGCGGCTGGCGGACGAGCCGCAGACGGCGATCGCCCGCGCGGCACTGGCCGTGCGGCTGTTCGCGGGACAGCGGCGCACCTGGTGGGAGACGCACGCCCGGCTGGTGCTGATCGGGGCGAGGCACGCCGCCGGACGCGGGTCGCGCCGGCTGGTCGCGGACGCGGCGGCGGTGGCGGAGAAGCTGGCCGCGCTCGGTGCCCCGGCCGCTCCCGAGGCCTCGCTGCTCGCGGGCCGGATCGCGCTGGACCTCGGCCGGACGGCGGACGCGGAGCGGCATCTGGCGGTGGCCGCGCGCAGCAGGCGCGGCGGGCCGCCGCTCGCGCGGATGACGGGTTGGGCGGCACAGGCGCTGCGCGCGCAGGCCGCCGGTTCCGCGCGTGGGGTGCTGGAGGCCTGCCGACGGGGCCTGGACGTGCTGGACGACCACCGGATGACGCTGGGGGCCTCGGAGTTGCGGGCCCGCGCCACGGCGCAGGGCGCGGAACTGGCCGCCCTCGCGCAGCAGGCCAGTCTCGTCTCCGGCGGGCCGCGGCGGCTGCTGGTGTGGAGCGAACGCTGGCGGGCCACCGCGCTGTCCGCACCGCCCACCCGGCCGCCGGCCGACCCGGCGCTGCTCAGCGGCATGACCGCCTACCGGGAGATCGCCGCCCGCGCGGAGGAGGCCCGCATGGAGGGCAGGCCCGTGCCGGCCCTGGAGCGGGAACAGCGGCGCCTGGAGAGGGAGATCCGCTCGCGGACGCTGCACATGCGCGGTGAGGCATTCGACGGCGGTGACCGTTTCGACGTCGGCCGGCTGCTCGCGCGGCTCCGCGACAGCGGCGACGGGCAACTCGTGGAACTGGCCGTGCTCGACGGGCGGGTCCAGGTGCTGCTGTGCGGACGGGGCAGGGTGCGGCGGTTCGAGGCGGGACTGCTGGCGGCGGCGGAGACCGAGGCCGAGCACGTGCAGGCGGGGCTGCGGCGGCTGGCCCATCCCGGGGCGGCCGCCCGGCTGCCGGTGGTGGAGGCGGCGGGCCGCCGGCTGGAGGAGCTGCTGCTGGGCCCGGCGGCCGCACACCTGGGGGACGGCCCGGTGGTGGTCGTGCCGCCGGGGCGGCTGCACCGGGTGCCGTGGGCGCTGCTGCCCTCACTGCGGGAGCGGGTGCTGAGCGTGTCGCCGTCGGCCGGCAGCTGGCTGCGCGCCAAGGAGACCGCGCCGCCGCGCGGGGGCCGTCAGGTGCTGGTGCGCGGGCCGGGTCTCGCGACGGGCGGCGCGGAGGTGCCGGTGCTGGCGGGCCGCTACCGTGGTGCGACGGTCCTGGAGTACGAGGACGCGACGGTGCCGCGGGTGCTGACCGAGCTGGACGGGGCCGCGCTGGCGCACATCGCGGCGCACGGCGCGTTCCGGGCGGACGGCCCGCTGTTCTCCTCGCTGCGCATGGCAGACGGGCCGCTGATCGTGCACGACTTCGAGCGGCTGGACCGCAGCCCGTACCGGATCATCCTGTCCTGCTGCGACACCGCCCGGTTCGCCACGGTGGGAGCCGACGAACTCCTGGGCCTGGTCACGGCGTTGCTGCCGCTGGGCACGGTGGGAGTGGTGGCGTGCAGTGCCCCCGTCAACGACGCGGCCGTCGTGCCGCTGATGCTCGCCCTGCACCAGGGGCTCGACGCCGGTCTCTCCTTGGCGGAGGCGCTGCGTGACGCCCGCGCCGCGCTCCCGGCGGACGCGCTGCACCGTGCGACGGGGTGGGCGTTCACCGCCTTCGGGGCGGCGTGAGCCGGCCGACCGACCGGCCCACGCGCGACGAAGGGAGCCGCACCGGATGAATCCGGTGCGGCTCCCTTCGGCTTCCGTCGGGACGACAGGATTTGAACCTGCGACCCCTTGACCCCCAGTCAAGTGCGCTACCAAGCTGCGCCACGTCCCGATGCCTCTCGCGCGGCGGACCGCGTGATCAAGCAGGTCAACCCTACCTCATGTGAGCGGTGGCTCCGGGGCGCCGGATATTGTCCTGTCAAAAGGTTGACATGACGCATGCGCGGCGCGGAGGGTGGGCGGGCAGGACTCGGACCGGGCCGGAGAGAGGCGTTCATGGTGGATGCGCTGGGTGTCGCCGTCGTGGGATTCGGCTGGATGGGGCGGGTGCACACCCAGGCCTACGCGCGCGTGGCGCACCACTATCCGCTCCTGCCCCTGCGTCCTGAGCTGATTACGGTCGCCGAGGAGGTGCCGGGCAGGGCCGAGGAGGCCGCCGCGCGGTTCGGGTTCGCCTCGGCTGCCCGCGACTGGCGCGAGGTGGCCGCCGATCCACGCGTGCGGGCGGTGAGCATCACCGCCCCCAACTTCCTGCACCGCGAGATCGGTGTCGCGATGGCCGAGGCCGGCAAGCACGTCTGGATCGAGAAGCCGGTGGGACTCGGCCCCGAGGACGCCCGCGCGGTGGCCGACGCGGTCGCCCGGGCGGGGGTGCAGGGCACGGTCGGCTTCAACTACCGCAACGCGCCCGCCGTGGAGGTGGCCCGTGAGCTGATCGCCTCCGGCGAGATCGGCACGGTCACCCATGTGCGCCTCCGCCTCTTCAGCGACTACGCCGCCCATCCTGAGGGTGCCCTGACCTGGCGTTACGAGCGGGAACGGGGCGGTAGCGGGGTGCTGGGCGACCTGGCCTCGCACGGCGCCGACCTGGCCCGGTTCCTGCTCGGTGACATCGACTCCCTGACCGCCGACACGGCCGTCTTCCTGTCCGAGCGGGCCCGTCCGGCGGGCGCCACGGCCGGCCACTCCCGCGCGACGGGCGGCGAGCTCGGCGCCGTGGAGAACGAGGACTACGTCAACTGCCTGCTGCGGTTCGCCTCCGGCGCGCGCGGGGTGCTGGAGGCCTGCCGCGTCTCGGTGGGCGAGCAGAACAACTACGGCTTCGAGGTGCACGGCACGCGGGGCGCGGTGTTCTGGGACTTCCGGCGGATGAACGAACTCGGCGTCAGCCGCGGCACCGACTACCAGGACCAGCCCGTCAGCACCGTCTACGTGGGGCCCGGCCACGGCGAGTTCGGTGCCTTCCAGCCGGGTGCCGCGAACGCCATGGGGTTCGACGACCTGAAGGTGATCGAGGCCTACCGCTTCCTGCGTTCCGTCGCCGAGGGCGTCCCGTACGGCGCCACGCTCGGCGACGCCGTGCGCAGTGCCGTGGTGCTGGACGCGATGGCGCGGTCGGCGGAGAGCGGGGCGTGGGTGCCGGTGGCGTACTGACGTCCCTCCTCGCCGCGGGAACCCCCACCCACCCGCCGCGTCAGGCGTTCTCCCTTCGGCCCAGCCAGACCTTGACCGGTACCAGGACCAGCCACCACCACATCGACGCGGGCCCGACGAGCAGGGTCAACGGGATCGTCACCAGGAAGACCACCACCGTCGCCCCCAGGTCGACGGTGGAGAGCACCCGGTCCCGCACGGGTGCGGCTCCGCCGCGCAGCCAGGGTCGCCGGGCGACCAGGGCGGCGAGCGTGAGGTGGACGGCGCCGAGGGAGGCGACCACCGCCGAGTAGATGATCACGGAGACCTGCTCGTCGCCGTACTCCGAGACCAGGGCGGTGGGGAACGGCACCAGGGCCGCCAGTCCGAGACCGAGCACGGTCAGCGTGATCACGTCCCCGTCCACCTGCTGGACGCCACGGAAGATCGCCCGGTGCTCACGCCAGAAACCGGCCAGCACCGCCAGGCTGATGCCGTAGGCCCCCAGGTTCGGCAGCGTGTCGCTGAGCGCCCGGTGGAACTGCGCGGAGTCCAGCCCCTGGGGCACGGAGATGTCCAGGACCAGCAGGGTGATGGCGATGGCGAACACGCCGTCGGCCAGTGTCACCAGCCGTTCGGGCCCGCCCTCCGGGGTCGGTTTCCTCATGCGCACGACGGTAGGCAGGCCCGGCCCGGCGGGCGGGGGTACACGCCCGGGCCGGGGTGCGCTCCCCGCGGGCCCTCACCCGGCCAACGCGGTGGGCGGCATGTTGTAGGGGGTCACCACCTGGATGGCGGAGGGCAGGGTGGGCCCGGTGGGCGGCAGCGCGCCGTGGGCGCGCATCACGAGGTGACAGGCCTCCCGCACGTCGTGGCGCAGATCGTGATGGAGCACGGCGGACAGCCGGTGCTCGCGCAGCAGCCGGGTGTTGTCCTGGTCGAGGTCGTGCGCCACGAACACGGCGCACTCGCGCCCGGCGTCCTCGAAGGCCCGCAGGGTGGCGATGTTGCCGCCGCCGATCGAGTACACCGCGCGGATCTCCGGGTCGCGGTCCAGGGCGTCCCGGACCAGGTCGTACTGGGTGGCGTCCAGGCCCTGCCCCTCGGTGATCTCGACGAGGGCCCGCCCGGGGTACCGGGCGCGCATGGCGCTGCGGAAGCCCATCTCGCGCTCCTCCTCGTTGCGGAAGAAGCCGCTGGAAAGGCTGGTGAGCACGTTGCCGGGGCGGTCGCCCAGCCACTGCCCCATGAGGTAGGCGGCGGTGGCTCCCGCCGCCCGGTTGTCGCTGCCGACGTGGCCGAGCCGGGCGCTCGCGGGCAGGTCCGTCACCAGGGTCACGACCGGGACGCCCGCCGCCGCGAGCCGGGCGACGGCGGCGGTGACCTCGGGGACGTCGGGCGCCTTGAGGACCACGCCCTGTGAGCCGCGCCGGCCGATCCGGTCGAGGACCGCGACCAGTTCCTCCGCCGGGCCCGTCTCGCGGAAGTGGAAGCGGGAGCGGACCACCGCCGGGTGCAGGGAGGGCAGTTCGGCCTCCAGGGCGGCGCGGACGGCGGTGGAGAACCGCTCCGGCGACTGCATCACGATGTCCACCATGAACGTGCGGCCGACCAGACGGACCTGGGTGCGCTGCCGGTCCAGGTCGGCCATCGCCCGGTGCACCTCTCGCGCGGTGCTCTCCCGCACCCCGCCCCGGCCGTTGAGGACACGGTCCACGGTGGCCTCGCTCAACCCGGCCTGACGTGCGATTTCCCTGATCGGGAACGGGTGGCCCATGCGACTGCTCCTGAGGGGTTTTTGATGGCTTCCTGATGGTTGTTCGAAGGGTTTGTACTGACAAGAATGACATCAGCCGCGTCGCTCCGTGACCCGAAGGGACGACTTCATGTCCGCATCCTCCTCCGTGCAGGACCCCGCGCCGGCCGCCTGGCTGTCCGAGCGGGACTGCGACCTGGAGACCTTCCGCGCACTGGTCGAGCAGGAGACCGACCTCGCCGCCCACCCGCACGCCAGTGCCGTCGAGCGGAACGTGCTGCTCTACGACGCCGAACGGCTCGCCCTCGCCGACCGCCGCGCCGTGCAGGCCGAACTGGTGCGCGCCCTGGCCGGCGGGCCCGGCATCGTGGTCGTGCGCGATGCCTTTCCCGACCCGGCGGTCGTGGACCGGACCAGCGCCGTGTTCGACGCCCTGATCGCCGAACAGCGCGCCTCGGGCGCCACCGCCGGTGACCACTTCGCCGCGCCGGGCGCCAACGACCGGGTGTGGAACGCCCTGGAGAAGGCGGCCCTGTACGACCCGCAGGCGTTCGCCGACTACTACGCAAACGAGGTGATCGCCCTGGTCTCCTCCGCCTGGCTCGGCCCCGGCTACCAGGTCACCTCCCAGGTCAACGTGGTCAACCCGGGCGGGGCCGCGCAGACGGCGCACCGCGACTACCACCTCGGGTTCCTGTCCAACGACGTCGCCGCGGCCTACCCGGCGCAGGTGCACCGCCTCTCCCCCGCGCTCACGCTCCAGGGCGCGGTGGCGCACTGCGACATGCCCGTCGAGTCCGGGCCGACGCTGTACCTGCCGCACTCGCAGAAGTTCGAGCCCGGTTATCTCGCCTGGCGGCTCCCCGGGTTCCGGGCGTACTTCGAGGAGCACCACGTCCAGCTGCCGCTCGCCAAGGGGGACGCGGTGTTCTTCAACCCGGCGCTGTTCCACGCCGCCGGCGCCAACCACTCGGCGGACATCCGGCGCATGGCCAACCTGCTGCAGGTGTCCTCCGCGTTCGGACGGGCCATGGAGACCGTGGACCGCGAGGCCGTGGTGAGCGCCGTGTACCCGGTGCTGCTGGGCCGCAGGGCCGAGGGCGCCGGGGAACAGTGGCTGGAGAACGTGATCGCGGCGAGCGCCGAGGGCTACCCCTTCCCCACCAACCTCGACAACGACCCGCCGGTCGACGGTCTGGCCCCGCCCTCGCAGGCCGACGTCGTGCGCCGGGCGCTGCGCGAGGGGTGGACCCCGCGGACCCTGCGGGGCGAACTGCGTGCCGGTGCCAAGCGGCGCGAGAGCTGAAAGGAACCCGGAACAGATCATGGGACTTCTCGACGACAAGGTCGTCCTGGTCAACGGCGGCAGCCAGGGCGTCGGCGCCGCCGTCGCGCGCGCCGCGGTCCGTGAGGGGGCGGTCGTCGCCGTCAGCGGGCGGCGCCCGGAGCCCGGTGAGGCGCTGGTCGCCGAGCTGACCGCCCGGGGCGGCACGGCGTCGTTCGTACGGGCCGACCTGGCCGACGCGGGGCAGGCCCGGGCCTCGGTCGCCCGGGTGGTGGAGGCGCACGGCCGGATCGACTGCCTGGTCAACTCCGCCGGCCTGACCGCGCGCGGGACGCTCCTCGACACCACGCCCGAGCTGTTCGACCAGCACGTCGCGATCAACCTCAGGGCGCCGTTCTTCGCGATGCAGGCCGCCGTCGCGGACATGGTGCGGCGCGAGGAGCCCGGCACGATCGTCAACGTCATCACCTCCTCGGCGCACGGCGGGCAGCCCTTCCTGGCGCCCTACGTCGCCGCGAAGGCCGGGCTGATCGGCCTGACCCGCAACGCGGCGCACGCCCACCGCTGGGACCGGATCCGGATCAACGGCCTGAACATCGGCTGGACCGCCACCGAGGGCGAGGACGCCACCCAGCGCACCTTCCACGGCGCCGGGGACGACTGGCGCGAACAGGCCGCCGCGCGGCTGCCGATGGGCAGGCTCGGCCTGCCGGACGAGATCGCCGACTTCGTGGTCCTGCTGCTCTCCGACCGTTCCGGCGTGGTCACCGGGTCCGTGATCGACTGGGATCAGAACGTCCTCGGCGGCCTCGACTGAACCCCTCTCCCCCCACTCGTCCGCACCACCCGCACTCAAGGAGCACCGCCTCATGCGCATCGGAATCCTCGGCCTCGGCCGCATCGGCGCCTTCCACGCCGAGACCCTGTCCGGGCTCGACGCCGTCGGCTCCCTCGTCGTCTCCGACCCGTTCACGGACGCCGCGAAGGCCGCCGCCGAGCGGTTCGGCGCCGAGGTCGCGGACTCCCCCGAGGCGATGCTCGCGGCCGGGGTGGACGGCGTGGTCGTCGCCGCGGCGACGGACGCCCACCCGGCGCTGATCCTGGCCTGCGCGGAGGCGGGCGTCCCCGTCTTCTGCGAGAAGCCCGTGGCCAGGACCATGGCCGAGGGGGTGGAGGTGCTGAAGGCGGTCGCAGGGCGGGACGTGCCGATCCAGATCGGCTTCAACCGCCGCTTCGACGCCGGCTTCGTCGCCGCGCGGGCCGCCGTGCGGGGCGGGGAGCTGGGCAGGCTGCACACCGTGCGCTCGACCACGCTCGACCCGGCGCCGCCGCCGGCCGCGTACATCGCCGCGTCCGGGGGCATCTTCCGGGACTGCTCGGTGCACGACTTCGACATCATCCGCTGGGTGACCGGCCGCGAGGTCACCGAGGTGTACGCGGCGGGCGGCAACCGGGGCGCCGGCTACATCAGGGAGGCCGGTGACGCCGACACCACGGGAGCGGTCCTCACCCTGGACGACGGCACCCTCGCGGTGGTCTCCAACAGCCGTCACAACGGGCGGGGTTACGACGTCCGCATGGAGCTCCACGGTTTCGAGGACTCCATCGCGGTGGGCCTGGAGGACAAGCTGCCGCTGCGGTCGGTGGAGCCGGGCGTGACCTTCCCTGCCGGCACCCCCCACGACTTCTTCATGGACCGCTTCACGGCCGCCTACCGGGCCGAGCTGACCGCGTTCACCGAGGTCGTGGCGGGCTCCCGCCCCTCGCCGTGCACGGTCGCGGACGCCCTGGAGGCCGGCTGGATCGCCGAGGCGTGCACCCTGTCGCTGCACGAGCACCGTCCCGTCACCCTCGAGGAGGTACGGCAGGCATGAGCGGGCCCGGCCGGGAACCCCTGCGCACCGGAGTCCCCCGGATCGTGGTGCGCACCGCGGGCGGCGAGCGCAGGGAGCACCTGGGCACCCGGTCGTCGTGCACGTACCAGACGGAGGCGTTCGCCGCCCGGGTGCGCGAGGGCGCACCGCTCGCGCCGGACGCCGACGACGCGGTGACGACCATGCGGCTCATCGACGCGTGCCACGAGGCGGCGGGGCTCGCTCCGCGCCCGCGCGCCGCGACCGGCTGACGTCTCGGGCACCCCACGGGTGACGGCCGCTCCCTCGGGGGCGGCCGTCACGCGTGGGGTCAGCGGTACAGCGGCGGTCTCTCCACCAGGTCGACCGCCACCCGGCGGCCGTCCTCCAGCGCCCGGACGCCCGCCTCGCAGACGGCCGCGGCGGCGTAGCCGTCCCAGGTGCTGGGGCCGGTGACCTCGCCGCGGCGGGTGGTGTCGACCCAGGCCTGCACCTCGTCGTCGTAGGCCTGGGCGAAGCGCTCGGTCCAGTCCTGGGCGACGGTGCCGCCCCAGCGGCCGGCCATGGTGGTGACCAGGGCGTGGCCGTCGCCGATGCGGGCGGTGCCGAGTTCGCAGACCACCTCGGCCTGCACCTGGTAGCCGAATCCGCAGTTGACGAAGATCTCGACGTCCGAGAGCGCGCCGCCGTCGGTCTCCAGGACGACGAACTGCGGGTCGCGCAGTCCCTCGGGGGCTCCGGCCGACCGAGTGGGGCGCAGGACGGTGACGGCGGTGATCTCGTGGCCGAGGAGCCAGCGGGTGGCGTCCACCTCGTGGGCCACCGAGTCGCTGATCAGCATGGAGCTGGTGAAGAAGGGCGGGCTGGCCACGTTGCGGTGCCGGTTGTGCAGCATGAGCGGGCGGCCCAGCCGGCCGGTCTCCAGCAGGGCCTTGAGCCGCACGTACTCGGTGTCGTAGCGGCGCATGAAGCCGACCTGGACCCTCCGGTGGCCGAGGGCCGCTTCGGCTTCCATGACGCGCAGGGCGGAGGCCGCGTCGGGGGTGAGCGGCTTCTCGCACAGCACGGGCAGATCGTGCTCGAACGCGGTGAGCAGGGCGGCCTCGTGGGCCGGCCCCGGGGAGGCGACGAGTACGGCGTCGACGTCGGCCGCCGCCATCGCGGCGGCCGGGTCGGTGTGGGCGGTGCAGCCGTCGACGCCCGCGGCGACGGCCTCGGCCCGTTCGGCGTCGATGTCCACGACGGCGGTGACCCGCGCGCCGCTGATGACCCGGTCGATCCGGCGTACGTGGTCCGCGCCCATGCGGCCGGTGCCGACGACGGCGATGCCCAGAGGCCGGAACCGGTTCATCTCGCGTCTCCCTCCGGTCGTCAGGCGCCGCAGGAACGGAGGAACGCGCGGGTGCGTACCGCGATCGGCAGGGGCTTGTCCGGCTCGCAGGGGTACATGTCCTGCTCGACGATCGCGAACAGGTCCACCCCGAGCTTCTGGGCGGCCGTGAGGACCGGACCCAGCTCGGGGACACCGGCGGGCGGTTCGCACATCACCCCGCGCTGGACGGCGGGCCCGAACGGGATCTCGTTCCTGACGACGTCGGCGAGGATCTCCGGGTCGACCTGCTTGAGATGGAGGTAGCCGATGCGCTCGCCGTAGGTCTCGATCAGCTTCACGCTGTCGCCGCCGCAGTAGGCGTAGTGGCCGGTGTCCAGGCAGAGGCTGACCAGGCCGGAGTCGGTCGAGTCGAGGAAGCGCTCGACGTGCTCCTCGGTGTCGATGTGGGTGTCGGCGTGCGGGTGGACGACGATGTCGAGCCCGTACGTCTCCTTCACCTCGCGGCCGAGGCGTTCCATGCCCCGGGTGAGGTGGCCCCACTGCTCGGTGGTGAGCTCCGGCGGCTCCAGGATCTCGGCGGTCTTGTCGTCGCGCCAGAAGGACGGGATGACGACGAGGTGCTTCGCGTCCATGTCCCGGGTGAGGGCGGCGACGCGGCTGACCTGCTCCCAGGTGGCGTCCCACTCGGACGGTCCGCGGTGCAGCCCGCAGAAGATGGTGCCGGCGGAGACCCTCAGGCCCCGCCGCTCCACCTCCTCGGTGAGGCGGGCCGGGTCGGTGGGGAGGTAGCCGTAGGGGCCGAGCTCGATCCAGGAGTAGCCGGCCTCGGCGACCTCGTCGAGGAAGCGCCGCCAGGGCACCTGCTGGGGGTCGTCGGGGAACCAGACGCCCCAGGAGTCGGGGGCGGAGCCGACCCGGATGCGGTCGAGGGCGACTGCCATGTCAGGACTTCCCTTCCGGAGTTGCGGCTACGGGGGCCTGCAGGTCACCCTCCTCGGGGAGCCCCGCGGTGTCGACACCGCGGACCTGCGCCAGCTCGTGCTTGAGCGCGGCCAGTTCCGCGCCGCCTGCCATGTGGTTGGTCAGCTCCTCGAGGCTCACCTCGCTGCGGTCGGCGCTGAGCTCCATGGTGCCCAGGCGCAGCACGCTGAAGTGGTCGCCCACCATGTACGCGTGGTGCGGGTTGTGGGTGATGAAGATGACGCCGAGGCCGCGGTCGCGGGCCATCGCGATGTACTTCAGGACCACACCGGACTGCTTGACGCCGAGGGCGGCGGTCGGCTCGTCGAGGATGAGGACGCGGGCGCCGAAGTAGACCGCACGGGCGATGGCGACGCACTGGCGCTGGCCGCCGGAGAGCGTGCCGATGGGCTGCTCCAGGTCGTCCAGGACGATGCCCATGTTGCGCAGTTCCTCGTCGGCCGTCTTCTTCATCCGGTCGATGTCGAGGCGGCGGACGGGCCAGGGCCCCTTGGTCACCTCGGAGCCGAGGAAGAAGTTCCGCCACACCGGCATCAGCGGCACGACCGCGAGGTCCTGGTAGACGGTGGCGATGCCCTTGTCGAGGGCCTCGCGCGGGGTGGAGAAGCGCACCGGCCCGCCGTCGACGAGGAACTCGCCCTCGGTGTGCTGGTGAAGTCCGGAGATGATCTTGATGAGGGTGGACTTGCCGGCGCCGTTGTCGCCGAGGACGCAGGTCACCTTGCCGGGGTGGACGGTGAGGTCGACGCCGTGCAGCGCGCGGATGTTGCCGTAGGACTTGCCGGCCGCGCGGAGTTCGACCAGGGGGCGGTCGCCGTCGGCCGGGGTGCCCGTCGGGGCGGCACCGTGGGCGGAGGTCGTCTTGTCGGTCATTGCGGTCACCTCCGGGTCGCCGTGCGCTGGACCCACAGATTGATGAGGACGGCGCCGAGGAGCATCACGCCGAGGAAGGCCTTGAACCAGTCGGGGTTCCAGCCGGCGTAGACGATGCCCTGCTGCACCATGCCGAACATGAAGGCGCCGAAGACGGGCCCGATCGCGGAGCCGTAGCCGCCGGTCAGCAGACAGCCGCCGATGACCGCCGCGGCGATGTAGATGAGCTCCTGGCCCACGCCCTCGCCGGACTGCACGGTGTTGAAGGAGAACAGGTTGTGCATGCCGACGAACCAGGCGCCGAAGCCGACCAGCATGAACAGCGAGATCTTGGTGAAGGTGACGGGGACGCCGACCGCGCGGGCGCTCTCCTTGTTGCCGCCGACCGCGAAGACCCAGTTGCCGTACTTGGTGCGCAGCAGGACCCAGGTGGCCAGGGCGGCGAAGACCAGCCACCACACCACGGTGATCTTCACCTGGACGCCGCCGACGTCGAAGCTGGAGGCGAAGAGCGCCTGGGCCTGGTCGAAGCCGTCCATGTCGCTGATGTCGTCGGTGGCGACGTTGCCGGTGACCAGCTTGGTCACCGCGAGGTTGACGCCCTGCAGGATCAGGAAGGTGCCGAGGGTGACCAGGAAGCTCGGCAGTCCCGTCTTTACCAGCATCCAGCCGTTGAACATGCCGACGGCGAGGGACACCACCAGGGCGACGACCACGCCCACCCACACGTTCAGGGTGAGCTGGTAGCTGAGCATGCTCGCGGTCAGCGCCGAGGTGACGACGGCGACACCGGCCGAGAGGTCGAACTCGCCGCCGATCATCAGCAGGGCCACGGGCAGCGCCATGATCCCGATGGTCGACGACTGGTACAGGATGTTCGCCATCGAGCTGCCGTCCCGCACCGGCGGGGCGGCGAACAGGAAGAACACCAGGACGGCCACGGCACCCAGGAACACGCCGACCTCGGGCCGGGCGAGCAGGCGCAGCGCCAGCGGGCGCCGCGCCGTCCGGCCGTCGGTCTGCCGGGGGCCGGGGGCCGGCGGTGTGTTCACCGCCGGCTCAGCCTGTTGGGCCTTGCTCATCACCGAGTGCCCTTCCCGGCGAACTCGGAGACCGCGTCGACGTTGGACTCGTCGACGAACGCCGGGCCGGTGAGCACCGGCTGCTCACCGCCGCCGCTGTAGTTGCCGTTGTTCTTGTAGAGCCACAGCCCGTCGACGGCGAGGTAGCCCTGGAGGTAGGGCTGCTGGTCCACCGCGAACTGGATGCCGCCGTCCTTGATGGCCCCGGTCAGCTGCTTGTTGAGGTCGAAGGTGGCGACCTTCGCCTTGCTTCCGGACTCTTCCACGGACTGCACCGCGGTCAGCGCGAAGGGCGCGCCGAGGGTGACGACGTAGTCGATGGAGGAGTCCTGCTTGAGCTTCGCGGTGATCGTCGACTTGACCGAGGGCATGTCCGTGCCGTTGACGTTGAGGACCTGGGTCTTGCCCTCGAAGGTCTTCTTCACCCCGTCGCAGCGCTGGGTCAGGCCGACGTTGCCCTGTTCCTGGACGACGCAGACGGCGTTCTTCGCGCCGACCTCGTTGAGCTTCTTGCCGAAGGCCTCGCCCGCGACGGACTCGTCCTGGCCGAAGAACTCCAGCAGGCCGAGGTCCTTCCAGTCGCTCACGCCGGAGTTGAGGCCGACGACCGGGATGCCGACCGCCTCGGCCTTGGCTATGACGCCCTTGAGCGCGTCCGGCTTGGCGAGGGTGACGGCGATGCCGTCGACCTTCTGGTCGATCGCGTTCTGCACCAGGTTGGCCTGGTTGCCGGCGTTCGGGTCGGCGGAGTAGACGAGCTTGACGTTGTCCTTGTCCGCGGCGGCCTGGGCGCCCTTGCGGACGATGTCCCAGAAGGTGTCACCGGGGGACTGGTGGGTGACGAGAGCGACCGTCATACGGGGCGTCGAGGCCTTGCCCGCCGAGGCGTCGGCGCCGCCTTCCTCGGACTTCTTGCCGCCCGAACCGCTGGAACAGCCGGCGAGGGTCAGGGCGGCTGCCGCTGCGACCGCGACGAACGGCGCGATTCTGCGGGAGCGGGTGAGAGAAGAGCGGTCCATCTGTCCTGCACCTCACTGTGCTACGCGGGGAAAGGGCGGGAGTCCGAGGATCCGGTGCCCGGAGCCTCGGAGATCCGGGTGTGTGCCGTGGCACACGGCTGTCGTGCTGGGACGCGATCCAATCCCCAGATACGGCTACTGTCAATACTTTGTTAAGACATCATTTCACGCGCTCGTCCGAATGTAAGTACAAACTATTGACATCGCCGCCCTCCGAGACCTACACCTGAGAGGCGGCAGGTCCCTGGAATCCACGCCCCCCACCGTGGCAGGGCGTCCCGGGACCCGCATCCCCAAGCGTTTCAGGAGCATCGCTTCATGGCCGACTCACCACAGTATTTCGACCTGATCACCATGGGTCGCATCGGGGTCGATCTTTATCCCCTGCAGACCGGTGTGCCGCTGTCACGAGTGGAGACATTCGGGAAGTTCCTGGGTGGTTCGGCCGCCAACGTCGCGGTCGCGGCCGCCCGGCTGGGCCGCTCCACGGCGGTGATCACCCGCACGGGGGCCGACCCGTTCGGCACCTACCTGCACGAGGCGCTGAGGGACTTCGGCGTCGACGACCGCTGGGTCACCCCCGTGCCCGCGTACCCCACCCCCGTGACCTTCTGCGAGATCTTCCCGCCGGACGACTTCCCGCTGTACTTCTACCGCCGGCCCAAGGCGCCCGACCTGGAGATCCACACCCGGGAGCTGGACCTGCCCGCCGTCCGCGCGGCCGGGATCTTCTGGGTCACCGGTACCGGCCTCAGCGAGGAGCCGAGCCGCTCGGCCACCCTCGACGCACTGGCGGCGCGCGACAGGGCCGGCACCACCGTGTTCGACCTGGACTGGCGTCCCATGTTCTGGCGGGACACCGGCCAGGCGCGTCCGTACTACCGCGAGGCACTGCGCCACGCCACGGTGGCGGTCGGCAACCTCGACGAGTGCGAGGTCGCCACCGGCGTGCGGGACCCCGAGGCATGCGCCGAGGCGCTGCTGGCGGCCGGTGTGGAGCTGGCCGTGGTCAAGCAGGGCCCCAGGGGCGTGCTCGCCGTGCACCGCGACGGTACCCGGGCCGAGGTGCCCCCGGTGCCGGTCGAGGTGGTCAACGGCCTCGGTGCGGGAGACGCCTTCGGCGGCTCGCTCTGCCACGGCCTGCTGTCCGGCTGGGACCTGGAGCGGACCATGCGCCACGCCAACGCCGCCGGCGCCCTCGTCGCCTCGCGCCTCGCCTGTTCGTCCGCCATGCCGACCCCGTCGGAGGTCGCGGACCTCCTCGCGCGGGCCGCCTCGCCGGACGCGGCGGGCCTGCCGAGCCAGTCCTGAACGGAGCCCTCCCTTGAATCTCAGCATCCCCGACCTCACCGCGGTCCGCGCCCGCCATCCCGAGGCCGTCGCCGAGGCGGCCGCCCGCCGGGCCCGGCGTCCGCTGATCGGCGACAGCGGCCGGCTGATGATCGTGGCCGCCGACCACCCCGCCCGGGGCGCGCTCGGCATCGGCGACCGGCGCCTGGCCATGGCGGACCGCGCCGACCTGCTGGAACGTCTCTGCGTCGCGCTGTCCCGGCCGGGCGTGGACGGGGTGCTGGCCACCGCCGACATCCTGGAGGACCTGCTGCTGCTCGGGGCGCTGGAGAACAAGGTCGTCATGGGTTCGATGAACCGCGGCGGGCTGGCCGGAGCGTCCTTCGAGATGGACGACCGCTTCACCGGCCACCGCGCCGAGGACATCGCCCGGCTGGGCTTCGACGCCGGCAAACTGCTGGTCCGGGTCGACTACGACGACCCGGGCTCGCTGACCACCCTGGAGTCCGCCGCGCGCGCGGTCGACGCCATGGCCGCGCACCGGCTGCCGGTGTTCGTGGAGCCGTTCATCTCGCGCCGGGTGGACGGCCGGGTCCGCAACGACCTGTCCGCCGAGGCCGTCACCCGTTCCATCGCCATCGCCTCCGGGCTGGGCGGCACCTCCGCCTACACCTGGCTGAAGCTGCCGGTCACCGACGACGTCGACGACATGTCCGAGGTGCTGCGGACCTCGACGCTGCCCGTCGTCCTGCTCGGCGGCGAGGTGGGCGACCAGGAGGCGGCGTACGAACGCTGGGGCAAGGCGCTGCGGCTGCCCACGGTGCAGGGGATGGTCGTCGGCCGCTCGCTGCTCTACCCGGCCGGAGGCAGTGTGGAGACGGCGGTGGACACGGCCGTCGGCCTGTTGTGAGAAGCCCGTCCGACCACGGAGGCATGGCATGACGCATCACCTTCCCGCAGGCGGGGCCGCCGGCCCCTACGCCGTCGACGTGACCCCCGAGACCGCCGGCTGGGGTTACTCCAGCCTGCGCGTCCTGGAGCTGGAGCCGGGCGGCATCCACACCTTCGACGCCGGTGACAGCGAGTGGATCGTGCTGCCGCTGAGCGGCGGCTGCACGGTCGCGGCGGACGACGACCACGGCCACGACACCTTCGAGCTCACGGGCCGCGCCAGTGTGTTCGACGGTGTCACCGACTTCGCCTACGTCCCGCGCGACGCCCGCGCGACGGTGTCCTCGGCCGGCGGCGGACGGTTCGCGCTCACCGGCGCCCGCTGCACCCGCCGGCTGCCCGCCCGTTACGGGCCGGCCACCGGCGTCCCCGTGGAACTGCGCGGCACCGGGAACTGCTCCCGGCAGGTCAACAACTTCGGCGCCGCGGACGCGTTCGAGTGCGACAAGCTCATCGCCGTCGAAGTGCTCACGCCGGGCGGCAACTGGTCCTCCTTCCCGCCGCACAAGCACGACGAGCACCGGCCGGGCGAGGAGTCGGTGCTCGAGGAGATCTACTACTTCGAGTTCACCGGCCACGACGGCACCCCCGGCCTCGGCTACCAGCGGGTCTCCCCCTCCGGCCCGGGCCGCGACACGGACGTCCTGGCAGAGGTGCGCGACGGCGACGTCGTCCTCGTCCCGGACGGCTGGCACGGGCCCTCCATGGCCGTGCCGGGCCATCACATGTACTACCTCAACGTCATGGCGGGGCCCGGGGCCGAACGCGCCTGGCTGATCTGCGACCACCCCGACCACGCCTGGATCCGCGACACCTGGCAGGGCCGGCCGGTCGACCCCCGGCTCCCCCTCTACACCGCACCGGAGAGGTCCGCATGAGTGCCACCACCCGCCGACTGACGACCGCCCAGGCCCTGGTGCGGTTCCTGTCCGCCCAGTACACCGAGCGCGACGGCGTGCGCCGCCGGCTGATCGCCGGCACCTGGGGCATCTTCGGTCACGGCAACGTGGCCGGTATCGGGCAGGCCCTCGTCGAGCACCGCGACGTCATGCCGTACCACCAGGGCCGCAACGAGCAGGCGATGGTGCACGCCGCCGTCGGCCACGCCCGCCAGCTGAACCGGCTCTCGGCGCAGGCGGTGACGACCTCCATCGGTCCCGGGGCGACCAACCTGGTCACCGGCGCCGCCCTCGCCACCATCAACCGGCTGCCGGTGCTGCTGCTCCCCGGCGACTACTTCGCCTCCCGCGTCGCCGACCCGCTGCTCCAGCAGCTGGAGCACCCGGTCGAGGCCGACGTGTCGGTCAACGACACGCTCCGCCCGGTGTCGAGGTACTTCGACCGCGTCACCCGCCCCGAGGCGCTGATCCCCTCCGCGCTGAACGCCGTGCGGGTGCTCGCCGACCCGGCCGAGACCGGCGCCGTCACCCTCGCACTGCCGCAGGACGTGCAGGCCGAGGCCTACGACTGGCCGGAGGAGTTCTTCGCCGAGCGGGTCTGGTCCGTGCGCCGTCCCGCCCCCGACCCGGTGGAGCTGACGGCGGCCGCGGCGGCCGTACGGGCGGCGCGGCGGCCGCTGGTCGTCGCGGGCGGCGGGGTGCACCACAGCGAGGCGGAGGAGGCACTGAGGGCGTTCGTGGACGCCACCGGCGTCCCCGTCGCCTCCACCCAGACCGGCAAGGGCTCCCTGCGCCACGACCACCCCGCCGACCTCGGCGGCATCGGCCACACCGGCACGGCGGTGAGCAACGCACTCGCGCGCACCGCCGACCTGGTGATCGGCGTCGGCACGCGGTACTCCGACTTCACCACCGCCTCCGGCACCCTCTTCCAGCACCCGGACGTGCGCTTCCTCAACCTCAACATCACCGGCTTCGACGCCCACAAGCTGGCGGCGCGCACCCTGGTATGCGACGCGCGGACGGGTCTGGAGCAGCTCACCGAGGCCCTCGCCGGGCACCGGGTGCCGGAGCCGTACGAGGCGGAGTACAGGGCCGGCAAGGAGCGCTGGGAGCAGGTGGTCGAGGCCGCCTACCGGGCCGACGACGACGCGGCCGTCCCGACCCAGACGCAGGTGCTGGGCGCGCTGGACGCGGTCGTCGGCGACGAGGACGTGGTGATCAACGCGGCCGGTTCGCTCCCCGGCGACCTGCACAAACTGTGGCGCTCGCGCAGCCCCCGCCAGTACCACCTGGAGTACGGCTACTCCTGCATGGGCTACGAGATCCCGGCCTCCCTGGGTGTCCAGCAGGCGGCACCCGGCACCCCGGTCTGGGCGCTGGTCGGCGACGGCACCTATCTGATGATGCCGACGGAGATCGTCACCGCCGTCCAGGAGGGTCTGCCGGTCAACATGGTCCTGATCCAGAATCACGGCTACGCCTCCATCGGCGGCCTGTCCGAGGAGACCGGCGGCGAGCGCTTCGGCACCGCCTACCGCCACCGCGCCGCCGACGGCGGCTTCACCGGCGCCCCGCTGCCCGTCGACCTCGCCGCGAACGCGGCCAGCCTCGGCATGGACGTGCTGCGCGCCAAGACCGTGCGGGAGCTGCGCGACGCGCTGGCCGAGGCCCGCGCCTCCGACCGTCCGACGTGCGTGTACGTCGAGACGGATCCGACGCCCACCGCTCCCCCGGCCGAGGCCTGGTGGGACGTCCCGGTGGCCGAGGTGGCGTCCCGTGAGGCGGCGGTCCGGGCCCGCGAACGGTACGACTCGCAGGTCGCCGGCCGCCGCCGCCACCTCTGAACCCGCCCGCACCGACCGCGTCCCCACAGGAAGGCACCTCCCATGGCGAAGACCGGTGACCCCGCACGCGCCGCGACCGGACCCGCGCTGAGCACCCTGGACTTCGCCCTGGACCGGGGCAGTCCGGTGCCGCTGTACCACCAGCTCGCCCAGCAGCTCGAGGCGGCGATCGAGCACGGCGTCCTCGCTCCCGGCAATCTCCTGGGCAACGAGGTCGACCTCTCCGTACGCCTCGGTCTGTCCCGCCCCACCGTCCGCCAGGCCATCCAGTCCCTCGTCGACAAGGGGCTCCTGGTCCGGCGGCGCGGGGTGGGCACCCAGGTGGTGCACAGTCAGGTCAGGCGCCCCCTGGAGCTGAGCAGCCTGTACGACGACCTGGAGGCGGCCGGCCAGGGCCCGACCACACAGGTCGTCCGCAACGAGACGGTCCCGGCCCCGGGCGACGTCGCCGCCGCCCTCGGGCTGGCGGAGGGCGGCGAGGTCGTCCTCCTGGAACGGCTGCGGCGCACCCACGGCCGGCCGGTCGCCCTGCTGTGCAACTACCTCCCGGGGGACCTGCTGGAGCTGGACACCGCCCGCCTGGAGTCGACCGGCCTCTACCGGATGCTGCGGTCGGCCGGCGTCACCCTGCACAGCGCCCGCCAGACCGTCGGCGCCCGCTCGGCCACCGCCCAGGAGGCCGCCCGCCTCGACGAGAGGGAGGGCGCCGCCCTGCTCACCATGCAGCGCACGGCCTACGACGACACGGGCCGGCCGGTGGAGTACGGCACCCACATCTACCGCGCGTCCCGGTACTCGTTCGACTTCCAGCTGCTGGTCAGGTCCTGAGGCCGGCGCTGAACGGGGTGACCGGGCGCGGCAGCCGCTCGCCGTCCACGGTGAGGTCGACCACCTCGTTGAAGAAGGCCACACGGCCCTTGATCGCGGCCACGGCGGGCAGCGGATCGGGATAGCTCCACAGGATGTCCGGCGGCACGGCGCCCGCACCGTGCCAGGACCAGTACTCCCGCGCCGTGCCCTTGTACGGGCACCGGGTGCTGTGGTCCGTGGGCTCGAAGAGATCCAGACGCACGTCCTCACGCGGCAGGTAGTAGCGGATCGGCAGCGACGTCTCGAAGAGCAGGACCGGTGCGCGGGTGTCGGCGACGACCGTGCCGCCGATCTCCACGAGGACGTGGCGGCTGCTGGGCATGGCGTCCACCCGCTTGTACGGGTCGCGGGGGTGGACGAAGACCTCCTCGTCCTCCTCGTACCAGTGGTCGAGTCCGGTGCCGGTGCGCCCGAACCACGCGAAGGCGATGTGCCCGGACAGGTCCTCGCCGGGGAAGGTCCAGGCGGCGTTCGGGCGCGGGTCGCCGCCCGCGACGAGGTCGTAGAAGACCGCCGGGCCCGTGCGCTCCTCCACGGGCGGGTGCCGGGCGGGTCGCAGCAGGTCCGTGCGCACCTCCTCGCGGGGGAAGGCCTACTGCGGGACGGGTAGCCGCGGCTCCCAGACGAGCACCGGGTGGCGGCTGTCGACGACGGTGACGTCGCCCCGGACGCCGCGCACCCAGCGCTCGCTGGGCTCCCACAGCAGGCCTTCGGGGGTCGCCCGCAGGGCACGGGCGGCGGGGTGGGTGGTCATGGCGGGGCTCTCCTTCGTGGGTCCGGGTACCCCTTCCACGGTCCCACCGGGCGGCGCGGACGTCTCAGTGCGCCGCGTCCAGCCGGGCCCGCTGCTCCGGGGACAGTTCGAGGTCCACCGCCGCCAGGTTCTCCTCGAGCTGGGCCGGGGAGGACACCCCGGCGAGCGGGATGACCGGCAGTGCGTGGCCGATCTGCCAGGCCAGGACCACCTGGCCCGGCGTCGCGCCGGTCTCCCGGGCGATCTCGTGCAGCACCGCGAGGCGGGCCGGGGTGCCCGGGTGGTCGTAGTCGTGGGGCAGCCGTCCGGGGTGCGTGTAGGCGCCCTTGAGCAGCGGCGAGTAGGCGACCAGGGTCAGTGCCGGCTCGGCTCGGAGGTAGCAGGCCAGTTCCGCCCCCGCGTGGCCGAGACTGCCGTCCGGGAAGAGGTCGGCCGGGATGTCGGTACGGGGGCGCAGATGGCTGTGCTGGTACTGCAGGACCTCGTAGCCGGGCAGTCCGGCCGCCGCCGCGAGCGCGCGGGCCCGCTCCACCCGCCACACGGCCTGGTTGCTCACGCCGAGCAGTCCCACGGTGCCGTCGGCGACGAGGCCGCCGAAGGCCTCGACCGTCTCCCGCTGCGGGACGGTGTGGTCGTCGATGTGCGCGTACAGCAGGTCCAGCCGCTCCAGCCCCAGCCTCTCGCGGCTGCGCTCGGACGACTCCCGGATCACCTTCGCGGACAGCCCCTCGGGGTTGTCGGTGTAGCTCGTGCCGGGGGCGAGGGGCCGCGCGCCGAGCTTGGTGGCGAAGACGATCTCGTTCCCCACGCCCCGGCTGCGCCGCCAGCGGCCGAGCAGTTCCTCGCTCTGTCCGCCCTGGCCGCCGTCGGTCCAGAAGGCGTAGTTGTCGGACGTGTCGATGAAGTTCCCGCCGGCCTCGGCATAGCGGTCGAGCAGGGCGAAGGCGGTCTTCTCGTCGGTCACCGACCCGAACAGCATCGCGCCGAGCGCGAGTACGCTCACGCGACGGCTGTGCGGACCGGTTCCGATGGTGCGGTACTTCATGGCGGATCCCTCCCGTTTCCCACCCCGTTGCCGGGGGACGGAACGGGAGTCTTCCCGCTGAAGTGCGCTCCAGGTCAAGGGAGCGGCGCCGTGTCCTGGCCGACGAGCCGAGTGGAGGGGGGAACCGGGTGGAGCGGGAGGGCGGCGATGCGCGGCGGACGGCGGTGCCGTGGGGCCGGTGCGTGTGGACGCGGGGCCGGGTGCTCGCCGGGTGCGCCGTGCTGACGGCGGGGCTGCTGGCGTTCCCCGGGGCGGTGCCCGACTCGCCGGGCCGGCTGGGCAGTCTGCTGGACACGTTCCTGCCGTGGCTGGGTCTGGTGATCGTCCTGCTCACCGGTTGGGCCCTGCTGCGCCGTTCGGCCGTCGCCCTGCTGGCCCTGCTGCTGCCCGCCGCCGCCTGGACACAGTTGTACGCCGGATCGCTGCTGCCCGGGGCGGCGTCCGGCCCGCGCGGCCTGGTGGTGGTGCAGCACAACGTCAGCGACGAGAACCCCGACCCGGCGGGCACGGCCCGGGCCCTGGCCGGCACCGGGCCCGACCTCATCGCGCTGCAGGAGCTGGTGCCTGCCGCGCTGCCGGTCTACGCCAGGACGCTCGCCGCGGACTACCCGTACCACGCCGTCCGGGGCACCGTCGGGCTGTGGTCGAGGTATCCGCTCACCGGCTCACGCCCGCTGGACATCAGGCCCCGGGGCATTACGGGGCCGTGGAACCGCGGACTGCGGGCCGTGGTGCACACCCCGCACGGCGCGGTCGCGGCGTACGTCGCGCACCTGCCCTCGGTCCGCTTCGGCGCGGGGGGCCTGGCCTCCTCCCGGCGCGACGAGAGTGCCGGGATGCTGGGCAGGGCCCTGGCCGCCGAGCGGCTGGACCGGGTGATCCTGCTGGGCGACCTCAACGGCACGGTCGACGACCGCGGACTGGCCCCGCTGACCTCACGGTTGGACGGGGCGCGGCGGGGCTTCGCCTTCAGCTACCCCGCGGGCCTGCCGCTGGTGCGGATCGACCAGGTCATGGCGCGCTCGGCGCGCGTCGACCACATCCGCGCCCTGCCCGCCACCGGCAGCGACCATCTTCCGGTGGCGGCCCGGGTCACCCTGCTCTGACGCCGCCGAAGGGCCCTCAAGGGCGGCCCACGTCACGTCCCTGGCCCTCACCCGGGGATAGCCGGGCCGCCGGGCAGGAGGACGCGTACGGGAAGCACGGACACGGAAAGGGTCAGTTTGGTCAGGACTCTCGGCTGCCGACTGCCGTCCGGCAGCCGGTCCTTGGGTCCTCCGAAGGGAGACCGATGCACAGACCACGGGCCGTAAGGCTCCTGGCCTCGGGTGCGGCGCTCGCGGTCCCCGCGACCGTCGCGCCGGTGACGCCGGCGTTCGCCGCGCCACCCGGCACGGGCCGACTCGTCGACGGTCTCCGCGACTTCCTGGTTCAGCAGGACACCGACCCACGGCGTCCTCGGACCGGATGCCGACGCGCTGTCCGACTCGGGCGGTTGGCCGGGGGCCGTGCGCGAGGCTCTCGGGACGGCACAGCAGTACGGGCTGCCGCGGGAAGCCGCCATGTTCTACCCGAGTACGCACGGCGCTCCCTTCACGGTCGTCTCCGCCCGGTCCGGCGAGCGGTACTGGAGGCTGGGCCGGCACGATGCCCAGCTGAATCCCGGCTACTACGTGCCCGACTACGTCCCCGACGGCGACGGGCATACGAGGAGGTGCAACTCGACGCCGACTGACGGGTGCCGCTGAGTGAGGAGGAGCCCTGCCCGGAGCAGATCCGGGCAGGGCCCCGTCCCGTTCCCCTCGGCGGACGAAGGGGAGGAACCCCGGAAACGATGATCGAGGTGCCCGTCGCCGACGTCGTCCCCGCCTGGGGGCCGAGCACCTGGGGAGGCCCGACCGGACACCGTGCCCGGGCGGGCCTCGGCCGCTTCCGTGCGGCCGGCGGTTCCGTCAGTCCCAGCGGTCCTCGTTGAGGAAACGGGCCACCGCACGCCAGGAGTTGGGCCCCATCACGCCGTCGATGGGGCCGGTGTAGCCGTACTTGGCGGCCAGCCGCTGGAGGGCCATGTAGGTGTACTTGCCCGGGACCCCGTCGATGGGGCCGGTGTAGCCGTAGTGGTCACGCATGTTCCGCTGGAGGGCCATGTAGGTGTTCACCCCCGGGACGCCGTCGATCGGTCCGGTGTAACCGGACTCGATCGACAGCCAGTTCTGCGCCCGCATCCAGAAGACCGTCCCCGGCACGCCGTCGTACTCCGTCGAGGTCTTCGGCAGCGCGCCGCCCCCGCCTCCGAGGTAGGTGAGCGGGTTGATGCGGACCCCGTTGGGGTCGATCATGTGCCAGTGGACGTGCGGACCGGTGGACGAGCCGGAACCGGGGGCCCCCACCGCTCCGCCGGAGAGTCCGACGGCGCCGCCGATGCCGACCCAGGTTCCGTTGGCGAGCAGGAACTGGGAGAGGTGCATGTACTGCGTGCGGTAGCCGTTGCTGTGCCGGATGGTCACCGTGTGCCCGCCGGTCCCGTTGTCCGGGGTGTTGTAGACCGTTCCGGCACCGGCCGCGGGTAGCCGGGTGCCGACGCCCATGCCGTAGTCGATGCCGCCCAGGGAGCCCCTGTTGAGGTGGTCCTGCCACGTGCCGGTCATCGTGTAGCCGCTGAAGGGGTTGTAGAAGTCGGCGGCGTGCGCGGGGCCGGCGGCGAGCAGGCTCCCGCCGCCGACCGCGAGGCCGCCGACCGCGGCGGCGGCGCCGCGCATCAGCGTGCGTCTGCTCACGCCGGTCGAGGGTTCCGCAGAGGAGTGGTCGACGCACATACGGGCTCCCGGGGGGAAGAGAAGGTCGGGACGTTGGAACTTTGAAGCTATCCCTTCCCATGACGAGAGCATGTCATTTGCAGGATGCGGAGAGACGCGTTTGCGGACGGTGAGCCCCGACGTGACAACCGGTCCCCGACAATGGCCAAGGGCCGGTTTCGAATGCCTTCGAAACCGGCCCTTGGCCTGCGACTTCGCAAAGTCGGGACGGCAGGATTTGAACCTGCGACCCCTTGACCCCCAGTCAAGTGCGCTACCAAGCTGCGCCACGTCCCGGTGCGTTCACGTGCGGTGAAGTGAACCGCGTGATCGCGCGACCCTCACTTTACCCCACACCCACGCCCGCGCCGAAGCGAGTCCGGGCTTGGGACAATCGGGGCATGGACAGCACCGACAGCACTCCCCCGCACCGGACGGCCGCCGCGCGGGACCGGGACGCCGAGGGGCGGGCGCGCAACGCACGGCCCCGGGACGGGCTCGGGCGGCCCCTGCCGTACGGCGCGGAGGGGGTGCCGCGACAGCCCGAAGGGGTCGTGCGGCGGCCCGAGGAGAGCGTCGCGGAGGCACAGCGGCTGCTGGACGAGGGGAAGCCGTTCCACGCGCACGAGGTCTTCGAGGACGCGTGGAAGTCGGGGCCTCGGGAGGAACGGGAGCTGTGGCGGGGGCTGGCCCAGCTCGCCGTGGGGCTCACGCACGCCGCGCGCGGGAACGTCACCGGCGGGGCGCGGCTGCTGCGGCGCGGGGCCGGCGCGGTGGAGGAGTGGGCTGCGGGGGCGGGTCCCCGGCCGCACGGGATCGACCTTCCCGGTGTGATTGCCTGGGCCCGGGGGCTGGCTGCGGAAGCGGAGCGGGGCGGCGGCGTTGCGGTGGACGCGGCGGCGCGGGCGCCCCGGCTGCGGGGGCCTCGCTGACGGGAGACCGGACGCGGTGCACGGGCCGCCGGGGGTGTGGGGCAGACTCGGGGCGTGCGAGAGATTCATGTCATCGGTATCGGCGCGGGCGACCCCGACCAGCTGACCCTTCAGGCGGTCAAGGCGCTGCGGAGCACGGACGTGTTCTTCATCCTGGACAAGGGGGAGGCGAAGGCGGACCTGACCCGGCTGCGCCGGGACATGCTGGACGCGCACGTACCGGAGGGTGCCTACCGCGTCGTGGAGGCGCGTGACCCGGAGCGGGACCGCACGGCCGGCGGCCAGGCCTACTCCCCCGCCGTCGGGGACTGGCGCAGCGCCCGCGCGGACATCTACGAGCGGCTGATCGCGCGGGAACTGCGGGAGGACGAGACGGGAGCCTTCCTCGTGTGGGGCGACCCGTCGCTGTACGACAGCACCCTCGCGATCCTCGAAGAGGTCCTGGAGCGCGGAGCCGTTCCCTTCACGTACGACGTCGTGCCGGGCATCAGCAGTGTGTCGGCGCTGGTGGCCCGGCACCGTACGGGGCTCAACCGTGTCGCCCGTCCGGTGCAGATCACCACGGGCCGGCGGCTCGCCGAGGGCTTCCCGGAGGGCGTGGACGACGTGGTGGTGATGCTGGACGCCCATCAGGCCTTCCGTGCGTACGCCGAGCAGGACGTCGACATCTACTGGGGCGCCTACATCGGCACCCCGGACGAGATCCTCGTCTCCGGGCCCCTGGCGGAGGCCGGTCCCCGTATCGAGCGGCTGCGCGCGGAGGCCCGGGAGCGCAAGGGCTGGATCATGGACACGTACCTGCTGCGCCGCGGACCGGGCCAGGGCTGAGCCCGGCGGTCAGTGCGCGCGCAGGGCGTCGAGGCGGCGCAGGGCCTCCGGTACGTCGTCGACGGCGGCGACCCCGTCCGGCAGGGGCGGGCGTCGCACGACGACGACCGGGAGGCCGAGGTCGCGGGCCGCGGTGAGTTTGGCGGAGGTCGCCGCTCCCCCGCTGTCCTTCGTCACCAGTACGTCGATGCGGTGGTCGCGCAGGAGGGCCGTCTCGCCGGCCACGGTGAAGGGGCCGCGGGCCAGCAGCACGTGCGTATGCGCGGGCAGGGGTGGCCCGGGGGGCTCCACCGACCGCACGACGAACCGCAGTTCCGCCAGATGGGCGAAGGCCGCGAGGCCCAGGCGGCCCGTCGTGAGGAACACCCGGTGTCCGAGCCGGGGCAGCAGGGCGGCCGCCGCCTCCAGTGACGGGGCCGGGTGCCAGCGGTCCCCCGGACCGGGCCGCCAGGCGGGACGGCGCAGGACCACCAGGGGCACTCCGGTGGCCGTCGCCGCCCGTACCGCGTTCGCCGTGATCGTCCCGGCGAAGGGGTGCGTCGCGTCCACCACGCAGTCCACGCGCCGCTCGCGCAGCCAGGCGGCGAGTCCCTCCGCCCCGCCGAAGCCACCGACGCGCACGTCACCGGCGACGGCGCCCGGACGGCTCACCCGTCCGGCGAGCGAGGTGGTCACCCGCGTTCCGGGGCAGGTGGTCAGCGCGGCGGCCAGTTCGCGTGCCTCGGTGGTGCCGCCGAGGACCAGGACGTGCGGGGACATGCGCCGAGGGTACGGGGCCAGGGCGACACGTCCGGCGCCGGCCCGAGCGTGCGTGATCACCGTCCGGCCGCACGGATGCGCGCTCACGCCCTACGATGACGCCGGGCGACCGAAGGAGTCATGGCCGTGGACTGGAGCGAGCGGGGCTACCACGCCCAGCGCTGGGCGGCCCGGGGGGCGCTGGCCGCCGCCGCGCTCGCGGTGGCGACCCCGTTGGTCTACGGCGGGCTGCGCGGCCTGCTGCTGCTGGTGTGCGGGGTCGTGGGGCTGGCGCTGAGCGCCGCCGCCGTGTGGTGGACGCTGACCCTGCGGGGTCCGCTGCGCTGGGTGTCCGCGCTGATCGCCGTGTGCGTGCCGGCAGGTCTGCTCGCCCTGTTCGCGGTGACCCTGTTCTGGGGCCTGCTGATGTCGCTGGTCTTCTGGTGTCTCGCGGTGTGGAGCGGCCGCTTCGCGCTGCGCGGAACGGGCGGCGGGCACGCCGACCGGCGGGAGCGGCGGCTGCCGCCGCCCCGGAAGCCGGTGCTGATCATGAATCCCCGTTCGGGTGGCGGCAAGGTCGGCCGGTTCCGGCTGCGGGAGAAGGCCGAGCGGATGGGCGCCCGGGTGGTGGTTCTGGAGCCCGGCGAGCAGCACGACGTGACCGCGCTGGCCCGGGCCGCTGTCGCGGACGGGGCCGATCTGCTGGGCGCCGCCGGTGGCGACGGCACACAGGCGCTGGTCGCGGCCGTGGCCGCCGAGCACGACGTCCCGTTCCTGGTCATCAGCGCCGGGACCCGCAACCACTTCGCCCTGGACCTCGGCCTCGACCGGGGGGACCCGGCCGCCTGTCTCGACGCGCTGACCGACGGCGTGGAACTCCGCGTCGACCTGGGGTTCGCGGGTGAGCAGCCGTTCGTCAACAACGCCTCCTTCGGCGCGTACGCGGCGATCGTGCAGAGCCCCGCCTACCGCGACGACAAGATCGGCACCAGCCTGGAGATGCTGCCGGACCTGCTCACGGGTCAGCAGGGGCCCCGGCTGGTCGCCCGGGCGGGGGACACGGTGCTCGTCGCGCCGCAGGCCGTGCTGGTCAGCAACAATCCGTACCGCACCGGTGACCCCTTCGGGCTCGGCCGGCGTGAACGGCTCGACTCCGCCGTGCTGGGGGTCCTCGGGGTCAAACTGGAGGGCGCCATCAGCGCCGCCGGGCTGCTGCTCAACCCGGACCCGAGCGCGCTCACGAGCCTGACCGCTCCCGAGGTCGTGATCGAGGCGGACCGCGAGGAGATCGCGGCCGGCGTCGACGGGGAGGCCGTGGTGCTCCCGGCGCCCGTGCACTGCCGCATCGCGCCGGGCGTGCTCCGCGTCCGGGTCCCGCGCAAGCGGCCCGGCGTCACGCCGCCCCCGCCCCGGCTGGACTGGCGGCGGCTGCGGAAGCTGGCGGCGACGGTGGGCCGTACCGCCGCGCCCCGCCGGCTGCACCGCCCGTTCGCCGCGCCCCACGGGCCCCGGCGGCCGGACCGGCCGTCCTCCTCAGCCCACCAGTAGCTGTACGCCGCCCGCCACGGTCGCCGCGATGACCAACTGCTCGAAGAGCCGCTGGTTGATCCTGTCCACGGCCCATCTGCCGAGCAGCGCGCCGGGCACCACGAACAGCACCAGCGCGGCGTCGAGCAGCAGGGAGTCGGCGTCGATGAGACCGAGACCGGCGCTGAAGGGCAGCTTGGAGGTGTTGACGATCAGGAAGAAGAACGCCGAGGTGCCCAGGAACCCCAGCTTCCGGAAGCCCGCGGAGAGCAGGTACAGCGACATCACCGGGCCGCCCGCGTTGGCGACCATGGTGGTGAAGCCGCCGAGGACGCCGTAGGAGCGGGCCTTGACACGGCCCGCCCGGGTGGTGAGCCCGTCGGGCTCCTCCCCGGCAGCGGCCCGGCGCCGCCGCCAGACCGTCACCCCGGCCATCAGCAGCAGGATCGCCCCGATCGAGGTCCGTACGACGCCGTCGTCGGCCCACATCAGGAACACGGTGCCGACGACGACGCCCGCGGCGACCGCCGGGAACAGCCGCCACAGCGTCGGCCAGTGGGCGTGCCGCCGGTAGACGAGGACGGCGAGCACGTCACCGGCGATCAGGATGGGCAGCAGGACGCCGGTGGAGGCGCGGGCGGGCAGGACGGCGGCGAAGATCGCGAGACTGACCGTGTTGGCCCCGCTGACGGCGGTCTTGGAGAAGCCGACGAGCAGGGCGGCGAAGGCGAGCGCGGCGAATTCCCAGCCGTCGAGGTGCCAGAGCGTCATGGTGTTCATTGCGGGGACCGATGCTACGTGCAAGCAACGGATGCCCGTACGGAACGTCCCGCCCGGTGGCTCCCCGGCGGCGGTGGTCAGTGCCGTTCGACCAGCACCGCGCTCCCCTGCCCCACGCCCACGCACATCGTCGCCAGTCCGCGTTCGGCGCCGGTGCGGCGCATCCGGTGCAGCAGGGTGGTCAGGATGCGGGCCCCGGAACAGCCCAGCGGGTGACCGAGGGCGATCGCGCCGCCGCTGGGGTTGACCAGGCCGGGGTCGATGCCGAGCTGGTCCACGCAGGCGAGCGCCTGGGCCGCGAACGCCTCGTTGAACTCGGCCTCCTGGAGGTCGGCGACGGTCCAGCCGACGCGGGAGAGCACCTTGCGCGTCGCGGGGACCGGGCCGATGCCCATGACGTCCGGGTGGACGCCCGCGGAGGCACCGGCGACATAGCGGCCGAGCGACTCCAGTCCCAGGTCGTTCAGGGCCTCCTCGCTGACCAGGAGCAGGCCGGCCGCGCCGTCGTTCATCGGGGAGGCGTTGCCCGCGGTCACCGTTCCGCCCGAGCGGAAGGCGGGCTTCAGCCGGGCCAGCTTCTCGACCGAGGTGTCCTCGCGGATGCACTCGTCGGCGTCGACGACCACCCCGTCCGGGCGGGTCACGGGCAGGAGCTCGTCGTCGAAGTGGCCGTGTCTGCGGGCGTCGGCGGCACGTTGGTGGCTGCGCAGGGCGAACTCGTCCTGCCGTTCGCGCGGGATGCCGTACCGGGTGGCGACCTCCTCGGCCGTCTCCCCCATGGCGAGCAGACCGTGCAGGTCCTTCATGGCGGGGTTGACCAGCCGCCAGCCCAGGCGGGTGTCGGCGGTCTCCATGCGGTGCGGGAGCGCCTCGTCGGGGCGGGGCAGGACGAACGGGGCGCGGCTCATCGACTCGGAGCCGCCCGCGATCACGATGTCGGCCTCGCCGGCCGCGACGGTGCGGGCGGCGGTGGTGACGGCCTCCAGTCCGGAGGCGCACAGCCGGTTGACCGTGGCACCCGGCACGGAGTCGGGGAGCCCGGCGAGCAGGGCGGCCATGCGGGCCACGTTGCGGTTGTCCTCGCCGGCCTGGTTGGCCGCGCCCCAGTAGACGTCGTCGACGCGGGCCGGGTCCAGCGCGGGCACGTCGGCCACCAGGCCGCGGACGACGGCGGCGGCGAGGTCGTCGGGCCGTACGGCGGAAAGGGCTCCGCGCAATTTGCCGATGGGGGTGCGGCGGGCGGCCGCGAAGTGGACGGGACGCACGACTGGACTCCTGACCCGGTTCCGGTCGCGAGGCCGTGACCGGCGAGGCTGCTCGTAATTAGCACTGCTAGTTTTCGACTATAGACCGGCGGACGGCCCTCTGGGAAGATCCCGGCCGCACCCGCACCCGCGCGTTTGCCCCGGAGGGCCACGGGCACCCGCGCGTCCATGGAGGGGCCGCGGAGCGCGGCCCGCGTCGGCGAGGACGAGCGCGAGGCACCGCCCCGCGGAACCACGGACGAAGCGAGAAGGAGGAACGGCACTTCATGACCGTCGTGAGGAGCACCCTGCCCGACGAGGCCCGCCGGGTTTCCTGCGAGGCCCTGCAGGACACGCTGGTGGACCTGCTCGGTCTGTCACTGATCGGGAAGCAGGCCCACTGGAACGTCGTGGGGCCGCGGTTCCGTTCCGTGCACCTCCAGCTGGACGAGGTGGTCTCGGTCGCTCGCACCCAGGCCGACACGGTGGCGGAACGGGCGGCGGCGCTCGGCGTGCCGCCGGACGGCCGTCCGGAGACCATCGCCAAGGTCTTCTCGCTGCCGGCCCCCAAGGAGGGCTGGCTGCGCGACGCGCAGGCCGTGAAGGTGATGACCGAGGCACTCGGCGCGGCGGTCACACGGCTGCGCGAGCGCATCGACGCCACCGAGAAGGCCGATCCGGTCACCCAGGACCTGCTGATCTCGATCACCGCGGAACTGGAGAAGCAGCGCTGGATGTTCGAGGCGGAGAACTACCCCGGCGACTCCTGACGGCCGCGGCACCGGGAAGCACACGCACGTAAGGGGCACATCATGGGCGACTCCCTCGAGATGGACGCGCTGTGGAACGAATTCCACCGAGTGGTGAACATGACGTCGGCGGAACTGGCGGCCTGGCTGCGGGTGAGTGACGCAGGTGAGACGACGGAGCCGCTGCCCGACCGGGCGGGCCCGGAGACCGGGCAGCACGTCCTCGCCATACTGCAGAAGCGCCGCACCGACCTCACCGAGGACGACCTGCGCGTGATGGAGGAGGTCGTGGACGCCGTCACCGCCCAGACCGACCTGGAGAACGAGCCGCTGGCGGAGGACACCCCCCGCCGGCACCGTCTGATGACGCTCGGCCACGATCCGCTCAAGGCCTGACCGTGTCCCGCCGGGACGAGGGGCGGGCGGTGGTGCGCGCCCTCCTCGACACGCACGGCGAGACCTACGCGGCGGAGGCCGGCATCGGGCTCCGGAACACCCCGCAACCGCTGTACCGGCTGCTGGTGCTGGCCCATCTCCTGAGCGCCCGCATCAAGGGGTCGATCGCCGTGGCCTCCGCCCGTGCCGTGTACGAGGCGGGGCTGGGCGATCCCCGCCGCATGGCCGGGGCCGGCCGGCAGGACCGGGTGGACGCGCTGGGCCGGGGCGGCTACCAACGCTACGACGAGCGCACCGCGGCCCAACTGGGCGACGCGGCCGGTCTGCTGAACGAACGCTGGGGCGGCGACCTGCGCGGGCTCCGCGCGGAGGCGGACGGTGACGTCGGCGAACTGCGCCGTCTGCTGCAGGAGTTCCCGGGCATCGGCCCCGTCGGCGCCGACATCTTCCTGCGCGAGGTCCAGCTCGTCTGGCCGGAGGCGGCCCCGCTCCTGGACGGCAAGGCCCTGCAGGGCGCGCGGCGGCTGGGGCTGCCGCAGGACCCGGAGCGTCTCCTCGGCCTCGCCCGAGGCACCGAACCGGCCGTGCTCGCGGCCGCGTTGGTGCGTGCCGCGATCGACAAGGACGTCGTCGAGGACACCCTGAGCCTGGCCGCCTCCGTGTGAGACCCACGCCGGCCCGACCGCACTTCCCTCGCCCGTTCACGGGACACCGTGAACAGGCGAGGGGCACAATGGCCGCGGTGGTCCGCACGGGCCGTAAGGGCGAGCGAGAGGGAGACGACGTGGGCGGCAGCCGCACCCCGCCGAGCGGTTCGGCCAGACTGGACACCGGTGTGGCGCACAACGCGCGCGTGTGGAACCACTGGATCGGCGGCAGGGACAACTACGAAGTCGACCGGCGGGTCGGGGACCACGTCGCCTCGATCATCCCGGTCATCCGGGACATCGCCCGCGCGGACCGCGACTTCCTGGGCCGGGCGGTGACGTACCTCACCCGTGAGCGCGGTGTGCGGCAGTTCCTCGACGTGGGCACGGGGCTGCCGACCGCGGACAACACCCACGAGATCGCGCAGCGCGTCGCGCCGGACTCACGGATCGTGTACGTCGACAACGACCCGCTCGTGCTGGCGCACGCCCGCGCCCTGCTGACCGGCAGCAGCGAAGGCGCCACCGACTATATCGACGCCGACGTGCGCGACCCGGAGGCGATCGTGGAGCGTGCCGCCGCGACGCTCGACCTGGCCAGGCCCGTCGCGGTGATGATGCTCGGCATTCTGAACTTCGTGCTCGACACCGGCGAGGCCCGGGACATCGTGCGCCGGCTCGTGGCGGCGGTGCCCTCGGGGAGCTTCCTGGTGCTCACGCACCCCACCTTCGATCCGGAGGTCGGCGGCGAGCTGCAGGTCCCCGCCATGGAGTTCTGGAACGAGAACGCCACTCCCCCGATCACCGCTCGCGGCGCCGCGGACATCACCGCGTTCTTCGAGGACCTCGAACTGGTCGAGCCCGGCCTGGTGTCCTGCTCGCGGTGGCACGCCCCGTCCGACTCCGCCGTCGTGGTGCCGCAGTACGGCGCGGTGGCCGTGAAGCCTTGACCGCTGAAAGTATGATCAAGCAATGTCTGACATGACCGAAACCACGCCGGGCTGGCTGTCCTCCGACGACCTGGAGATGGCGCGCGCCCAGATGCCGATCCTGTACGTCGAGGCCGTCCCCGTGCGGGTCGACGACAGCGGCGAAGTCACCAGCGTCGGTCTGCTGCTGCGCATCGGGCCCGACGGAACGGTCAGCCGGACCCTGGTCTCCGGCCGGGTGCTGCACCACGAACGCGTCCGGGACGCCCTGCTGCGTCACCTGGAGAAGGACCTCGGTCCGGTGGCGCTGCCCCGCGTCCCCGCGTCGCTCCAGCCGTTCACGGTCGCGGAGTACTTCCCCACCCAGGGCATCACCCCCTTCCACGACCCTCGTCAGCACGCGGTGTCCCTGGCCTACATCGTGCCCGTGACGGGTGACTGCCGGCCCCGTCAGGACGCGCTCGACCTGGTGTGGTTCAGCCCGCGGGAAGCGGTCTCGGCGGCGGTGCAGAGCGAGATGCCGGGCGGGCACGGGGTGCTGCTGAAGCAGGCGCTGGCGCACGCGGGCTGTGTGATCTGACGCGGAGGACGCTAGCTCGCCGGGTGGGTCAGGTTGGCCCCGGTCGACGGGTCGAAGACGTGGGCCTTGCCCATGTCGATCCGGAGCTCGACGGGTGCGCCCTCGCGGGCGCGGGTGGCGGCGTTCAACCGGGCCACGATCTGCTGGGCGCCTCCGGCACCCGTGTCGCCGAGGCCCGAGTCCGTTGCCAGTTCCTGCAGTTCGGCGGTGGTCACCGGGCCGCCCTCGGCGCTGAAGTAGACGTACGCGTCGGAGCCGAGGGACTCCAGCACGTCCACCGTGGCGGTGACGAGGGGGCCGCCCGTCTCACGGGCGAGGCCCGCGTCCTCGAAGGCCTCCGGACGCAGCCCCAGGATGACCTCGCGGGGCGCCCGGCGCTGTTCCAGCGCCCGGAGCGAGCGGTCGTCGAGCGGCAGGTCGCCCAGCGGAGTGCGCAGGCTGCCGGCGGACAGGGTGGCGTTGACGAAGTTCATGGCCGGGGAGCCGATGAAGCCGGCGACGAACAGGTTGCGCGGTGTGTCGTAGAGCTCGGCGGGGGTGCCGACCTGCTGGACCAGGCCCTGCCGCATCACGACGACCCGGTCGCCGAGGGTCATCGCCTCGGTCTGGTCGTGGGTGACGTACACGGTGGTGGTGCCCAGGCGGCGCTGCAGCCGGGAGATCTGGGTGCGCATCTGCACGCGCAGCTTGGCGTCCAGGTTGGACAGCGGTTCGTCCATCAGGAACGCCTTGGGGTCGCGGACGATCGCCCGGCCCATCGCCACCCGCTGGCGCTGTCCGCCGGAGAGGTTGGCGGGTTTGCGGTCCAGGAACTCGCTCAGGTCGAGCACCCGGGCGGCCTCCTCGACCTTGGTGTCGACGGTGGCCTTGTCCACCTTCGCCAGCCGCAGCGGGAAGCCCATGTTCTCCCGCACGCTCATGTGCGGGTACAGGGCGTAGCTCTGGAACACCATGGCGACGTCACGCTCCTTGGGGGCCAGGTCGTTGACGACCCGGCCGCCGATGCGCAGGGTGCCCTCGGTGATGTCCTCCAGGCCGGCGATCATGTTCAGGGTGGTGGACTTGCCACAGCCCGACGGGCCGACCAGGATCACGAACTCGCCGTCGGCGATGTCGAGGTCCACGTCCCGCACGGCGAGGGATCCGTCGGGATAGCGCTTGGTGACTCCCTCGAGGACGATCTCGGCCATGGGTGCTGCCTCCTTGCCTTCACGCTCATCCCTTGACCGCGCCGGAGGTGAGTCCGGCGACGATCCGCCGCTGGAAGAGCAGGACGAAGATGATGATCGGGACGGTGATCACCACGGCTGCGGCGGCGATCGACCCGGTGGGCTGCTGGAACTGCGAGCTGCCGGTGAAGAACGCGATCGCGGCGGGCACCGTGCGCGCGGACTCGGTGGAGGTCAGCGAGATCGCGAACAGGAAGTCGTTCCAGCAGAAGATGAACACCAGGATCGCCGTGGTGAACACCCCCGGCGCGGCCAGCGGCACGATGACCAGGCGGAAGGCCTGCGCGGGGGTGGCCCCGTCCACCTTGGCGGCCTTCTCCAGGTCCCAGGGGATCTCGCGGAAGAACGCCGACAGGGTGTAGATCGCCAGCGGCAGCGAGAAGGTCATGTACGGGATGATCAGGCCGGACCAGGTGTCGAAGATCCCGATGATCCGCTCGATGTCGAACAGCGGGGACACCAGGGAGATCGGTGGGAACATCGCGATGAGCAGTGACATGCCGATGAGGACCTGTTTGCCGGGGAACCGCAGCCGGGCCACCGCGTAGGCGGCCATGGTGCCGAGGATCACCGCGATCACGGTGGCGATGAGGGCGATGCCGATCGAGTTGATCAGCGCCCGGGTGAACTCGGAGGTCTCGAAGATGCCCCGGTAGTTCTCCCAGGTCCAGTCCCGGGGGATGTAGTTGCCGTCGGTGAGGGTGCCGGGGTCCTTGAACGACAGCGCGGCGATCCACCACACCGGGAAAAGGGCGTACAGCACCACCACGACGTTGACGACGCCCCACCGGGTCGCGTGCGTCCTGCCCGCGGCGGCCATCAGCGCTTCACCTCCGCGCCGGGTGCGGCGGCACCGAACAGCTTGACGAAGGTGAAGGCGATGATCCCGACGCAGAGGAAGATCAGGACCGAGATCGCCGACCCGATGCCCAGGTTCAGCGCGGTGAACAGGTTGTCGTAGCCGAGGATGGACAGGGAGCCGGTGCCGTGGGCGCCCGCGGTCAGGACGTAGATGTTGTCGAAGATCCGGAAGGCGTCCAGGGTCCGGAAGAGCAGGGCGACCAGGATGGCCGGCTTCATCAGCGGCAGCATGACCTTGGTGAACCGCTGCCAGGGGGTGGCGCCGTCGACCATGGCCGCCTTCAGGGTCTCCTCGGGGACGAGGGCGAGGCCGGCGAGCAGCAGCAGCGCCATGAACGGCGTGGTCTTCCACACCTCGGCGAGGATGATCAGCCACAACGCGGGCCACTGTTCGGTGAGCGGGGCGTCGCCGCTGGGCAGCAGCTCGGCCAGATAGCCGAGTTCGGGGGTCCAGGCGTACTGCCAGGAGAAGGCCGCGACCACGGTGACGATGCCGTACGGGACGAGGACCGCGGTGCGCACGGTGCCGCGCAGGAAGAGCGTGCGGTGCATCACCAGGGCGAGGCCCATGCCGAGGACGAGTTCCACCGCCACGGACACGGCGGTGAGGAACAGCGTCACCCAGAAGGCGTCCCACCAGAACGGCGAGGTGAGCACCGCCCCGTAGTTGTCCAGGCCCACGAACTCGGCACGGGCCGGGAAGCGCAGGTCGTAGCGCTGGAGGGACAGGTAGACCGCGTAGCCGATGGGGTAGGCGGTCACGGCGACCATGACCAGGACGGCCGGCGCGCACAGGAGCCAGCCCAGCCGGCGCTCCTGCCTGGCACCGGCGGAGAGGGCCTTCCCGGCCCGCGCCGTGTCCTTCACCGGCTCTGCCGTGGTGCTCACGGGATCACACCCTCGGATCGCAGGGCCTGGTCGATCTGCTCCCCGATGGTGCCGACCGCGCTCTCGGGCTCGATGGCCGACGGCGGGGACAGGGCGTGGGAGACGGCGATCGACACGTTCTGGTAGGCGGGGGTGAGCGGCCGTACGCTCGCCGACTCCAGGGAGGACAGGACCTCCTCGGAGAAGGGGTACTGCTTCATGAACGACGGTTCGTCGTACAGGGCGCGCAGGGTGGGCGGCAGTCCGCCCTCGAGCGCGGCGGTGAGCTGGTTCTCCCGGTCGCGCAGGCACAGGGCCGCCTCGAAGGCCAGGCCGGGGTGGCGGGAGTAGGCACTGACGGCGAGGTCGATGCCGCCGATGGTGGGGCGGGCGGGACGGTCCGCGTCCACCCTGGGGTAGGGCGCCCAGCGGAAGTCCTCGAAGAGCCGCGGGTTGTTCGACCTCATCGACGGATAGACGAAGGGGTAGTTGACCTCGAAGGCCGCCACACCCGACTCCATGGCCAGGCGGTTCTGGTCCTCCATCTGGTTGGGCAGGGAGGGGTCGGCGGCCGGGGAGCGGGCGAGGTCGCGCATGATCGAGGCGGCCCGTACGGCGGGCGGACCGAGTGAGGGCTCGGTGGCGCTCGGGTTGAGGATCGAGCCGCCCGCGCTGTTGACCAGGGAGTTGAACCAGACGGTCAGGCCCTCGTACTGGGCGCCCTGGATCTCCACGTAGTGCGGTTTGCCCTGCCGGGCGAGGCCGCGTGCCGTGTCCAGCATCTCGGACCAGGTGCTGGGCGGGGTGGGCACCAGGTCCTTGCGGTACCACAGGAGCTGGACGTTGGTGTTGTACGGGACGGCGTACAGCCTGCCCTTCCAGGTGGCCGTCTGCAGGGGGACGCGCAGCGTGCCCTCGGTGGCCCGGCGCTTGGTCTCGCCGGTCCACTCGCGGATCCAGCGCGCCTCGGCGAACTCGGCGGCCCAGGTGACGTCGAGTCCGAGGATGTCGAGGGAGTCGTCCTCGGCGGCGAGCCTGCGCACCATCTGCTGGCGCTGGCCGTCGGCGGCGCGGGGCAGCTTGTTGTAGCTGATCCGGTAGCGGCCGCCGGACGCCCGGGTGCACCGGTCGGCGGCCTGTTGCAGGGCGCCGGAGTCGTCCGGGAAGTTGTACCAGTTGAGGGTGGGGCGGGAGGTGTCCTCGTCACCGCCGCAGGCGGCGAGCGTCGATGCCAGCAGGGTCAGCGCGACCAGCGCCCGCGTCCGTCGCGGCCCTCCGGTACGTCCGCGCCTCGCGTGCACGCGCTCCACACCTCGCTCCCGGGGTCGCGGCGCGGGTGTCGGAGCCCGCGGCGGTGCCTACCCGGGGAACGTTAAGCAGTACACAGGGTGACATCAAGGACATCTGCTGACGATTCGCCTGGACCCGCCCGTGTGTGCGAGCGGCGTACGGACGGTTGTTCAGCCGGTGGCACCTCCCGGGGTCACCAGGCCGGTCTCGTAGGCCACCACGACGGCCTGGGCGCGGCTGTCGAGGTCGAGCTTGGCCATGGTGCGGTTGAGGTGGGTCTTGACCGTCGCCTCGCTGATGAAGAGCTGTTCGGCGATCTCGGTGTTGGACAGTCCCCGCGCCGTGAGCAGCAGCACCTCGCGTTCCCGGGCCGTGAGCGCCTCCAACGACGCCGGGGAGTCAGGCACCGGCTCCGAACGCTGGACGTAGGCCTCGATGAGCCGGCGGGTCACGCTCGGCGCGAACAGCATGTCGCCGCGGGCGACCGCCCCGATCGCCTCCAGCAGCCGCTCGGGTCCCGTGTCCTTGAGGAGGAAGCCGGAGGCCCCGGCGCGGAGGGCGGCGTACACGTACTCGTCGAGGTCGAAGGTGGTGAGCACCAGTACGCGCGGCAGTGCGGGTCTTCCCGCCGATGCTCCGGGACCCGGTGGCGCGGCGGCGGCCTCCGCGAGGATGCGTTCGGTCGCGGTGATGCCGTCCGTGCCCGGCATGCGGATGTCCATGAGGACCACATCGGGCCGGGTACGGGCAGCGCAGGCGACGGCGTCCGCACCGCCGGTCGCCTCCCCGACGACCTCCACTCCGGACGCGGCCCGCAGCAGAGCGACGAGCCCCGCGCGGATCAGGTCCTGGTCGTCGACCACGAGCACCCTGATCATCCCCGTAATCGATTCCCTCATTTCCCGGCGGTCCGCACCGCGGTGGGAAGCGTGAGGCACACCCTGAAGCCACCGTCGGCGCGCGGACCGACGTCCACCGTGCCGCCGTAGAGCCTGGCGCGTTCCCGCATGCCGATCAAGCCGTGCCCCGACGACGGCGGAACGTTGGCCGGAAGCGGTCGCTCCCGTCGTCCGTCGTCGGTGACCGTGACGGTCAGTTCCCGCGGGCCGTACGCGACGACCACGACGGCGTCGGCCGGGCGCGCGTGCTTGATCACGTTGGTGAGGGCTTCCTGCACCACGCGGTACGCGCACAGCTCGACACCGGGCGCCAGTGACCGGGGAGTTCCCTCCGTCCGCAGATCCACCGGGACCCCCGCTGCCCGGACCCGCTCGACCATCTCGCCGAGCCGGGACAGACCGGGCATCGGCGCATACGGCGTCGCCCCCGCGTCCGCCGGCCGCAGACCCTCCGGATCCGTGCCGTCCTCGGGCCCGGTGCGCAGCAACGTCAGCATACGGCGCAGTTCGCCGAGCCCTTCTTGGCTGGTTTCGTTGATCGTGCGCAGGGCCGCGCGGGCGGTTTCCGGTTCGGAGTCGAAGACGTAACTCGCCAGACCACCCTGCACGTTGATGACCGACATGTGGTGGGCGACGACATCGTGCAGCTCGCGGGCGATCCGCCGCTGCTCCTCGGCGACGGCGTGACGCATCCGGTCCCGCTGCTCGCGCCGCAACTGCTCGGCCAGTTCGGCGAGCCGGTCGGCGCGGCGGGCGGAGACCTGTGCGGCGACGCCCGCCCGGCATCCGACGGCGGGGAAGACGGCCGCCTGGGCGAGTACGGCGGGCGTGGCCTGCCCGGCCCGCCAGCCGGCGTACATCCACACGGCGCCCACCAGCACCGTGCAGACGACGGCCGGGCGCAGGGGGCGCAGCGAGGCAACCGTGTACAGGGCGAAGAACGGCCCCATCGAGTTCACGACGGGCCAGTAGCCGAGGGTGATGAACAGCGCCCACGCCGAGCCGCTCACCGCGAAGACCGTGAGCGGGGCGCGTCTGCGCAGCGCGAGAGGCGCGTTGACCAGGCAGGTGAGGGCGATCCCGAGGCCGTCCTGGGCCTGCCAGTCCGCCCCGGGTTCCGGCTCACCGCCGAGCAGGACGGCCACCACGGTGAAGGCCGCGGCGATCGCGGTGTCCAGCCAGAGATCCCGACGTTCGATCAGCCGTTTGATCCAGCGCACGGGCGCAGCGTACGGCTACGGCGGCGCCCCGGCCGCCGGTTCACGACGCCCGGGGTCCCCCTTCCCACCGGGTCACGTCAGGAAGTGGCCGTAGCACTCGGACTTCCACGCCCAGCGGTGCGAGCTGATGCCGTTGTTCACTCCGGCCCCGCTGCTGAACCGGTCGTCGCTGAGGTTGCTCGCGTAGAGCTCATTGCGGGCCAGGCAGCTGTAACCGCCGCCCCAGTCGGTACCGGTGCCGTTGTAGACGGCTACGGCCATGGTCGACTTGCCCTTGTTCAGCACGGAGCTCGCCCTGTTGGTGTCGCCGCCCTGGAAGGAGCCGGAGCTGTTGCCCCAGTTGGAGTCGTTGCCCTTGGCCTTACCGAGGAAGCCGGTGCAGTTGGTGCCGTTGTAGGCGTAGAAGTACTCGGGGGTCGCGCCGTACCACGCGTCCTTGCAGGTGGCGGCCGGCTGCGCGGCGGCCTGGGCGGTCGTCGCGGGAACGCCTGCGCCCAGGGCCGCGAGGGCGAATGCCGCCAGGACGGCGGAGGTTTTCCGCATGAGTCATCACTCCTTGCGTCGATGTGCGTACGAGTGCCTGATCGGTGGTGCGCTCCGCGGCTCGGATGCCGCGGAAGTCCTCGCCCGGGTCAGGGCGACGCGGCGCCGGCGCCGAGGCTCCGGGCACGGGCAAGCGCGGTGAGGTTCATGCGCCGGAAGGTGGCGATGTCGTCGCGGTAGGGGCGCAGCCTCTCCTCTCGCAGCCGGCGTTCGAGGGTGCGTGCGGTGCGGACCAGCGGGGTGCTGTTGGCGCAGGTCGCCTCGGCGACGGCGATCCTCACCTCGGTGGCCCGCGCGGCGTCCGGGCTCATGCCCTTGGTGATCCGCGGCCGCTTCTCGCGGATCTCGCGCGGGGTGGCGTAGGGATGACCGGCTTCGCGCATGCAGGCCGCCCATGCGGTGACCGCGCGCTCGAAGCGGGGGTCTGCGACGAGGTCGGGGGCGTAGAGGGCGGTGAGGCTCTGGGCCGTCTTCCTGACGCGGAACCAGGTGGGCAGATCGCCGTACAGCTGCTCCATGGCCGTGGAGCGGCAGCCGTCCCGGGGCGTCGACACCGTGCCGCCCAGCGGCAGTTGGACGGTCAGGACCTCGTCGAGCGTGCCGTCGAGGGTCTTGTTGTAGCGGACGAGGTCCGGCTGGTTCAGACGCTCCGCGTAGGCGGCGTTGCGGTCCGCCAGTCGCGCCCGTTCCGCCCTCTCCTCGAGTTCCCGGCCGTAGCCGTACTTCTGCGCCCAGGCGACGTCGGTGAGCACGTATCCGTGGCCCTGCCGGTCGGCGACGCTCGCGACGGGGCTGAGCCAGTACGGGAAGCCGTGCTCCTTCATGCACCTCCTGACGAGCATCTCCTCGCCGCGCTCGACCGTGATCTGCTCGGCGTACGTCAGGTCGCGCGGCGTTGCCGGGCCGGCGGCCGGAGGCCGGTTCCCGCTCGGGGCGCACCCCGCCACCACGACTGCCGCGGTGGCGGTCAGCACCGCGCAGAGCGGGGCGAGCAGCCACCTCCCCCTGCCATGGCCGTTCCTGGTCATGGGTGACTTCATGCCCGCCCCCCTGCAGCCCCCGTCAGCGAGGTGTTCCCCGCTCGACAACAGAAGGTAGGCCGCCGGCTCCGGGGGATCGTCAGCCCACCGGTTGACGATCCCGGTAAACCCTGGCGGTACTCCGTCGGGTGGACTCAACCGTGGGTGCAGGCGGCACCCGGTCCGGTGTGGGGGCAGAAACGGCGAAGAGGCCGTCCGGGTGTCCCCGATACGGCCTCCGACCTGCTCCTCGGCAAGTCGGGACGACAGGATTTGAACCTGCGACCCCTTGACCCCCAGTCAAGTGCGCTACCAAGCTGCGCCACGTCCCGTTGCCCGCCTGACCTGGGGATTCCCCCGGCCGAACGCGCACGGAAACCATACCGCACTCGGGGCGGTGATGGCGCACCCGTTTCCCCCGGGGGACGACTTGACCTCAACCAAGGTCGAGGTCGCACGATCGGCGTATGACGATCACCGAAGAGCGCACGCGCCCCTACGGCTACACCGATCTGCCGGCCCTGATGGGGCTGATGACGGGCGACGAGAAGCACGGTCCCGCCGCGACGTCCACGCTGGACGTGCTGTGGGTGCTCTACGACCGGGTGCTGCGGGTCGGGCCCGGACGGACGGACGATCCGGGGCGGGACCGGTTCCTGCTGTCGAAGGGGCACGGGCCCATGGCGTACTACGCCGTGCTGGCCGCCAAGGGATTCGTGCCGGTGGACTGGCTTCCGGGGTTCGGCTCGTACGACTCCCCCCTCGGCCACCACCCCGACCGCGTGCTCGTGCCGGGGGCCGAGATCGGCAGCGGGTCGCTGGGGCACGGCCTGCCGATCGCGGTCGGCACGGCGCTGGGGCTGCGCGCCCAGGGGCTGGACGAGCCGCGGGTGTGGACGCTGATCGGGGACGCCGAGCTGGACGAGGGCAGCAACCACGAGGCGATCGCCTTCGCCGGTCCCGCCGGCCTGGAGCGGCTGCACACCGTCGTCGTCGACAACTCCTCCGCCTCCTGGGCCCGGCCCGGCGGGATCGTGGCGCGCTTCGAGGCGGCCGGCTGGTCCGCGCTCACGGTCGACGGCCGCGACCACGAGGCGCTGTACGCCGCGTTCACCGCACCGCATCCGGGCAGGCCGCACGCGGTCGTGGCCCGGGTCGAGCCGAAGAGCGCGTGAATCTCCCCCTGTCGTTCTCCTCAAGGAAGGGACTTGTCTCCGTGGACACCATGCGTGAACGTTTCGCCCCTGTCGTCACCCGGCTGCTGGACGAGGATCCGCGGGTCGCGGTGGTGCTCGCCGAGATCGGCGCGGACGGGTTCGCCGAGGCGCGGCGCAGGCATCCGGACCGGGTCGTCAATGTGGGCATCCGGGAACAGCTTCTGGTCGGTGCGGCGGCCGGAATGGCGCTGACCGGGCTGCGGCCCGTCGTGCACACCTTCGCGAGCTTCCTGGTCGAGCGTCCGTTCGAGCAGGTCAAGCTGGATCTCGGGCATCAGGGTGTCGGGGCGGTGCTGGTGAGTGCCGCCGCGTCCTTCGACTGGCCGGCGGGCGGATACACCCACATGGCCCCCGGTGACGTGGCACTGCTGGACACCCTGGACGGCTGGACCGTGCACGTGCCGGGACATCCGGACGAGGCCGAGACGCTGCTGCGGCACGCGGTGGCCGCCGGTGACGACAAGGTGTACGTGCGGCTGTCGCTGCAGTCCAACACGCGGGGACTGCCCGTGGACGGAGAGCGCTTCCGCACCGTCCGGGAGGGCCGCTCCGGCGTCGTCGTCGCCGTCGGACCGGTGCTGGACGCCGTGCTCGACGCCACGGAGGGCCTGGACGTCACCGTGCTGTACGCCACCACCGTCCGCCCCTTCGACGCGGCCGGCCTGCGCCGTGCCACCGCGGCGGCCGGGACGGACGTCGTCCTCGTGGAGCCGTACCTGGCGGGTACGTCGACGGCCGCGGCGAACGACGCGCTGGCCGATGTGCCGCACCGGGTGCTGGGGCTGGGCGTGGGCCGGGCCGAACTGCGCCGGTACGGGCGGATCGACGAGCATGTCGCCGCCCACGGTCTGGACGCCCGGTCGCTGCGGGCCCGCATCGGCGGGTTCGTCGGTGCGGGCGGGACGGTGCCCGCGGGCGTGTGACCGCCGGGGGCCGGCCTTCCGGGGGCGCGCGTCTCAGTCCGCGGGCGGCAGTCCCAGCCGGGGGTGTGCCTCCAGGAGCCGCGACGGGGCCGCCTGGCGCCAGGAGTCGGCGAGGATGTCGTGCAGTTCGCCCTCGCCGTCCAGGGCCGACAGGCGGACCCTCACCCAGGCGAACTGTGCCTCGTGGCCGGCGATCCAGAACTTCTCCGGTTCCGCGAGGGCCAGTTCGTCGCGCTCCTCCTTGGGGCAGCGCACGGCGATGGAGGTCTCGTCCTCGGGCAGCGTGGCGAACATCTTCCCCGCGACCCGGAACGTGGGCATGCTCCAGGCGGTCTTCTCCGTCGTGTCCGGCAGGGACAGGGCGATCCGTCGTACGTCTTCGGCATCCGGCATGGCAGGCACCGTAGCGGCCGTCACTGACAATCAGAGACGTTGTCCCGGATGTGCGACGCCGGGAAGGTCTAAGCCTCCGCGGCCGCCGCGCCGAGCGCGTCCAGCACCGGCCGGATCAGCGGGTGCTCCTCGGCGCCCCGGCGCACGGCGGCGAAGACCCGGCGGGTCGGTGCCACACCGTCCACCGGGCGGACGATCACGCCCGTGAGGTCCATGCCGCGCAGCGCCGAGCGGGGCACGAGAGCGACGCCCACGTCCGCCGACGCGAGGGCGACCACCGCGCGGAAGTCGTCCGAGGAGTGCTCGAGACGGGGCTGGAACCCGGCGCTCTCGCAGGCCAGCACGACGACGTCGTGGCAGGGGTTGCCGGGGTAGGGGCCGATCCAGGGATCCTTGGCCAGCTCGGCGAGCGGCACCTCGCCGGTGCCGGCCAGCCGGTGGGTGACGGGGACCACCGCGTCGAAGGGTTCCGCGTACAGCGGCAGGTGCGCCAGGCGCGGGTCGTCGGCGGGCGGGGCCCCGCGGTACTCGACCGCCACGGCGACGTCGACCTGGCGGTCGAGGACCATGGGCAGGCTGGCGTCGCCCTCGGCGTCCTGCACCCGGATGCGGATGCCGGGCGCCGAGTCGGCGAGGCGGGCCACCGCGGGCGCGACGACCTGGGCGATGCCGGTGGCGAAGGCGGCGACCGTGACGGTGCCGGCCTGGCCGGACCCGTAGGCGGCCAGTTCGGCCTCGGCCCGCTCCAGCTGGGCGAGGACGGCGTTGGTGTGGCCGAGCAGGATCTCGCCCGCCGGGGTGAGCCGTACGCCCTTGGCACCGCGTTCCACGAGGCGGTGGCCGGTCTCCTGTTCGAGGGCGGCGAGCTGCTGGGACACGGCCGACGGGGTCAGGTACAGCGCGGCGGCCGCCGCCGTGACCGTGCGGTGGTCGGCCACCGCACGGAGGATGTGGAGCCGCCGTGCCTCGATCATGAATGCGATTGTCTCAAATCGCTCGGTGCGCTCCGTTCAGGCGTCGAGCTCCGCCCGCGCCGCCACGAAGGCGTCCACCGCGCGGTTCACGTCGTCCGTGGAGTGCGCCGCGGACAACTGGACGCGGATCCGGGCCTGACCCTGCGGGACGACCGGGTAGGAGAAGCCGATCACGTACACCCCGCGCTCCAGCAGCAGCTCCGCCATGCGTCCCGCGCGGGCGGCGTCGCCGATCATCACCGGGGCGATGGCGTGGTCGCCGGGGAGGATGTCGAAGCCCTCCTCGGTCATCCGGCGGCGGAACAGGGCGGTGTTCCCGGCCAGCCGGACGCGCAGGTCGTCGGCCGACTCCAGCAGGTCGAGGACCTTCAGGGAGGCGGCCGCGATCACCGGGGCGAGCGTGTTGGAGAACAGGTACGGGCGGGACCGCTGGCGCAGCAGGGCGACGATCTCGGCCCGGGCGGCGACGTAGCCGCCTGAGGCGCCGCCGAGCGCCTTGCCGAGGGTGCCGGTGATGATGTCGACGCGGTCCATGACGCCGTGCAGTTCGGGCGTGCCGCGCCCGCCGGGACCGACGAAGCCGACGGCGTGCGAGTCGTCGACCATGACCATCGCGCCGTGCCGGTCGGCGAGCTCGCAGATCTCGTCCAGCGGGGCCACGTAGCCGTCCATGGAGAACACGCCGTCGGTGACGATCAGCGTGCGGCGTGCGCCGCCCTCGGCGGCCTCCTTGAGCCGGCGCTCCAGGTCGTCCATGTCGCGGTTGGCGTAGCGGAAGCGGCGGGCCTTGGACAGCCGGATGCCGTCGATGATCGACGCGTGGTTCAGGGCGTCCGAGATCACCGCGTCCTCGGGGCCGAGCAGCGTCTCGAAGACACCGCCGTTGGCGTCGAAGCAGGAGGAGTAGAGGATCGTGTCCTCCTGGCCGAGAAACGCGGACAGCCGCGCCTCCAGCTCCTTGTGCACCTCCTGGGTGCCGCAGATGAAGCGCACGGACGCCATGCCGTAGCCCCAGCGGTCGAGCGCCTGGTGGGCGGCGGCGATCACCTCGGGGTGGTCGGCGAGGCCGAGGTAGTTGTTGGCGCAGAAGTTGAGGACCTCGCCGGGTCGGCCGCCGGCGGTGACGTTCACGGTCGCGGACTGCGGGGTACCGATGACGCGCTCGGGCTTGTGCAGCCCGGCGGCGCGGATCTCGTCGAGGGTGGCGCGCAGGTCGTCGCGCACGGAGTCGAACATCTCAGAAGCTCCTAGAGGCAGATGGCTTACGCGGTCCAGTCGAGGATGACCTTGCCGCCCTTGCCGCCGGCCGCCTCCTCGAAGGCCGCCTCGAAGTCGCGGAAGGAGTAGCGGCCGGTGATCACCGGGGCGAGGTCGAGGCCGCCCTCCAGCAGCACCGACATGGCGTACCAGGTCTCGAACATCTCGCGGCCGTAGATGCCCTTGATGGTGATCATCGAGGTGACGACGCGGGCCCAGTCGACCGGGAACTCCTCGGCCGGCAGGCCGAGCATCGCGATCCGGCCGCCATGCGTCATGTTGTCGATCATGTCCCGCATGGCCTCGGGGCGGCCGGACATCTCCAGGCCGATGTCGAAGCCCTCCCGCAGCCCGAGGGCGTGCTGCCCGTCGGCGATCGTCGACTCGGCCACGTTCAGCGCCAGGGTCGCCCCGATCTTGCGGGCGAGTTCCAGGCGCTCCTCACTGACGTCGGTGATCACGACGTTGCGCGCTCCCGCGTGCCGGGCCACGGCGGCAGCCATCAGACCGATCGGGCCGGCGCCCGTGATCAGGACGTCCTCGCCGACGAGCGGGAAGGACAGGGCGGTGTGCACGGCGTTGCCGAAGGGGTCGAAGATCGCGGCGACGTCGAGGTCGACGGGGACCCGGTGCACCCAGACGTTGGTGGCGGGGAGCACGACGTACTCGGCGAAGGCACCGTCGCGTCCGACGCCGAGGCCGACCGTGGCCCGGCACAGGTGGCGGCGTCCGGCCAGGCAGTTGCGGCACTTGCCGCAGACCAGATGGCCCTCGCCGCTGACCCGGTCACCGGTCGCGATGTCGGTGACGTCCCGGCCGGTCTCCACGACCTCGCCGACGAACTCGTGCCCGAGGACGCGCGGGGTGCTGATCGTCTGCTGGGCCCAGCCGTCCCAGGACCGGATGTGCAGGTCGGTGCCGCAGATACCGGTGCGCAGCACCTTGATCAGCACGTCGCCGGGTCCGACGGCGGGCTCCGGTACGTCCACGAGCCACAGCCCGGGCTCCGCCTTCTCCTTGACCAGCGCCTTCAACGGTACGGCTCCCGAGGGTGAGTCCCGGCCCCCGGGCACGCCGAAGCGGACCCGGTCCGGGAGGAGGAGTGGAATCGCACTGCAATCTGCCGTACGACACCCTTGCCGGTCCATCGAGGATTTCTTAAGCGCGGCCACAGCTTTGCTTCACACCGTCACTCCATCGGCGGCGCCGGAGCCCTCACAGCGGCGGTCCGCCGGTTCCCCGGTGCTCCAGCCGTACGGCGAGATCCGCCGCCTGTGCCTTGATGGCGGCGAGCCCCGGCTGCCCCCAGGCCCGTGGCCGGACGTCGGTGACCGAGACGGTGCCCAGCACCATGCCGGTGCTGTCGATCAGCGGCGCGCCCATGTAGGACCGGACGCCGAACCCGTCCACCACCGGGTTGCCCGCGAACCTCGGGTAGTCGCTCACGTCCTGAAGGACCAGCGCCTTGCGCCGGGCCACCACATGGGGGCAGAAGCCGTGGTCGCGGGGCAGCACCCGGCCGAGCAGGGCGCCGGTGCCGTCGCCGCGCACGACCGGTGCGACGGCCGGTGTGTGCAGCCCCGCGAAGAACTGCCCCTCCTCGCCGAGGAAGTTGACCATGGCGTACGGCGCCCCCGTGAATTCCGCGAGACCGTGGGCGAAGGCGTCGAGCGCGGGCTCCGGGTGGCTCCCCAGCCCCAGCCCGCGCAGCCTGCGGACGCGAGCCGGGGCCTCCTTGTCCTCGGGGGTGAGCAGCAGACGACCGGCCGGGCGGGGCGGGTCGTAGCTCATGGGCGGGCTCCCGGGTGGTGGGCGAAGGTCATGGAGGGGCTCCGTGGGTGTGCGGGGATCACCTGTGGGCGCCGTACCCCGTCGCGGCGACCGGGGCGTGGACGATGAGGTGGCGGACGAGGGTCAGCAGGGTCTGGACGCCCGAACTGGAGATGCGGGCGTCGCAGCGGACGACGGGGACCTCGGCGGGGAGGTCGAGGGCGGCGCGCACTTCCCCCGGTTCGTAGCGGAACGCGCCGTCGAACTCGTTGACGGCGACGATGAATCCGAGGCCGCGCTGCTCGAAGAAGTCGACCGCCGCGAAGCACTCCTCCAGGCGCCGGGTGTCGGCGATGACGACCGCGCCGAGCGCACCCTCGCAGAGCTCGTCCCACATGAACCAGAAGCGTTCCTGGCCAGGCGTGCCGAACAGGTACAGCACGTGTTCCGCGTCGAGGGTGATGCGGCCGAAGTCCATGGCCACCGTCGTCTCGACCTTGTTCTCGATGCCGTCGAGGCTGTCGGTGGCGGCGCTGACCGTGGTGAGGAGTTCCTCCGTGCTGAGCGGCGCGATCTCGCTGACGGCGCCGACGAAGGTCGTCTTGCCCACGCCGAACCCGCCCGCCACCAGGATCTTGAGCGCGGTCGGGAACGCCTCGTCACCGTGGTCCGTGCCGGCGGCCCGGTCAGAGCTGTCGTCGTAGTCCATCGAGCACTGCCTCCAGAAGGGCCCGGTCCGTCGGGTTGTGGTGGAAGGCGGGGAGCCTGTCGGTCAGCGCCCCGCATTCGACGAGGTCCGCCAGCAGCACCTTGGTGACGGCCACCGGCAGCCTGAGGTGTGCGGCGACCTCGGCGACCGGGACCGGGGCGCGGCACAGGGCGAGGGCCTGCGCGTGCTCGGGGCCGAGGTAGCCGAGGGGGGTGGCGCCGGTGGCTCTCACCTGCGACAGCAGGTCGAGGGCGACGGTGGGGCGGGTACGGCCGTCGCTGACCGTGAAGGGGCGCACCAGCCGACCGGCCGCGTCGTCGAGCCACGGCCCGTCACCGGCCGCCTTCACGCTCAAGGCCTCATCGCCGGCGGTTCGGCGCCCTGCTGCCGGGGAGCGGTCACCAGGTACGGGCGGACGGACTTCACCAGCATGGCCATCTCGTACCCGAGCACCGCGGCGTCCGCCTCGCGGCCCGCCATCACGGCCAGGCAGGTGCCGGATCCGGCGGTGGTGACGAACAGCAGCGTCGAGTCGAGCTCGACGACGACCTGGCGGACGTCACCGCCGTCGCCGAAGCGGACGCCGGCGCTGCGGCCGAGGGAGTACAGGCCGGAGGCCAAGGCCGCCATGTGGTCGGCGCTGTCCGGGTCGAGGCCGTGCACGGACTTCACCAGCCCGTCGCAGGACAGCAGTACGGCGCTGTTCGTGTGCGGTACGCGCTGCACGAGGCCGCTCATCAGCCAGTCGAGGTCGGATACCTGGGCGGTCGGCGCATCGCTCGCCATGGTGGATCGACTCCTTGGGGTACGAAGGTCTGCGGGAGCGCTGGGGACGCGGGTGGAGAGGCGGGTGGTCATCCGGCGGGCCGGCTCCCGTCGTTCCGGGCGGTGTGGTCGGTGCGGGGTGCGGCGGCTGACGGCCGCGGTGCGGCGGTCAGCTCCTGCCGGGACTCCGCGAGGCTGACGCCCCGCTGGAACGCCGCCATCAGCTGGGGGTCGTGGCCGGTGACGTACTCGGTGTCCTTGCGCGGTGCCGGCCCGTCCCGCAGCTGCGGCGCGAGGTGCTCCTGGGCGCGCCGGCGGGGCAGCCGGGGTCTGCCCATGACGCCGCGCACCGTGGTGCCGCGCGGGGTGAGGGGCGTCGTCCCGGCGTCGTCGAGGGCGTCCGGGCCGCCGTGGCGGGGGCCGGGTACGGGCTCGATGGGGTGGGGGCGTGCCTCACCGGTGCCGCGCACGGGCAGCGGCGGGGCGACGGCGCGGTGGCCGGGGTGCGGGGCCGGGGTGCGGGCAGGGGGCTGGGGGGTGACCGGGGTGAGGGACGCCGTGGGCGGGTGCGGGACCGCGGCCTCGTGCGTGGTGCCCGGCCCGTCCTCGGGGCCCGGGGCCACGGGCAGGTGGCGGGCCGCCGGGAACGCGCCGCTGCCGCCGTCCCGCGGTTGCCGTTCCGCTCCCGCGTCCGCTTCCCGCCCGGCGCCCGGGGCGCCCGGCTCCGTGCCGAGCAGGGCCTGCGGCACCACGAGCACGGCCTGGATCCCGCCGTAGATGTTGCTCTGGAGCCGGACGTGGATGCCGTGCCGCCTGGCGAGCTGGGAGACCACGAACAGGCCGATGCGGCCGTCGGCAAGCAGGCCGGCGACCTGCACCTGGTCGGGGTCGGTGAGCAGCGCGTTCATCCGGTCCTGCTCGCCGACGGGCATACCGAGCCCGCGGTCCTCGACCTCGACGGCGAGCCCGGAGGTGACCAGGCCGGCCCGCAGCAGCACCTGGGTGTGGGGGGCGGAGAACACCGTCGCGTTCTCGACGAGTTCGGCGAGCAGGTGGATGACGTCGGCGACGGCGTGCCCGCGCAGCGTGCCGTCGATCGGGGGCACGAGCTTGACCCGCGAGTACTGCTCGACCTCGGCGATCGCGGAGCGCAGCACCTCCGTCAAGGGGACCGGGTTGCTCCACTGCCGCCGGGAGACGGCCCCGCCGAGTACGGCGAGGTTCTCGGCGTGGCGGCGGATGCGGGTGGCGAGGTGGTCGACGTGGAAGAGCCCCTTGAGCAGGTCGGGGTCCTCCATCTCGTTCTCCAGCTCGTCGAGGAGGGAGATCTCGCGGTGCACCAGGGACTGCAGGCGTCGCGCGAGGTTGACGAACACCTCGAGCTTCTGCTCGCTGCCCGTCCGGCCGGAGAGCCGCGCGGCCTGGACGACTGCGGTGACGGCACCGTCGTACGCACGGGCGAGGTCGGCGGAGAGGAGGTCGAACTCGTCGGCATGCCTGTCCTGTTCACCGCGCCGTGCGCGTGGCGGCGGGTTCTCTCCGTGGCGCAGCGCCTCGACGAGGGCGTGCAGATCGGCCTCGCGCCGGGCGGTGCTCCGGCGCAGGGCGGCGACGCGGTCGTGCACGGACCGGGCGGCGCGGTCGGCGGCCACCGCGGCGATGACGATGCCGGCGCAGGTCACCGACAGGGCGCCGCCGAGCACGGCCCACAGGGTGGGACCCGTCCGCACTCCGGTGGAGCGCACGGTGAAGAGCACGGCCGCGCAGGCGCTGAGCGCCACGGCGACGGGAGGCAGCACGGCGAGGCGCAGGAGCTGCGACCGTAAGTGGGTCCCGGGCAGCGTGGGAGCGGTCCGCGCGGGCGGCCGTCCGTGCCGTCCGCCCTCACGCCTGTCCGGCCGGTTTGGCGGACCGGTCCGGCGGGCCCCGGGCTCCCCCTCGTCGCGGTCCGGCACTCGGGCCGCGATCGCGGTGCCGACGGGCACCGGCGTGCGGACCGTGCCCTGCGCTCCGGCCGGCCCCGGGGCGTCGGCCGGGCCCGGGTGCCGGGGCCTGTCGCCCCGTCGACTCCCTCGTCCGCCTTCTGGCTGCACGTACCGGTCCCCGCTCCCTGATCCCGTTCCCATCGACGCGGCCCCTCGGCTCTGCGCGTCCTGCGGCGTGAGCCGTCACGCCTGGCGACCGACACTCACCGTAGTCGTCACCGCATCATGGGCGGGGGGCAGTTGACAAACTCCCGCGGACAGCATCGCGCTCTGGTATGAGGCGTCGTACGACAGACCGATAACCGTTCAGCACAAGGGATCGAGAGTGGACATTGGGAGATCAACCCTGGTCACAAGTGGTCGCCACGAGTCTGCGGGAACGGAGCCGTCCCGGCGGCACACCTCGCGCGATCCGCCCTTCGGCCGTCCGGGGCTGCCCGGCCGGGGCCTCGCGACCGCCGCCTCCCCTTCGGCCAGGGCATCACCCTCCGTAGCGACGAGGGCAGCGGGTCCGTCGGCCGGCACCGGGGCGGCCACGCCGTGCGGCGCGAACCCGGCCGGCCTCCCGGTGACGTCCTTCAGGGAAGACGGCCCGGCGCCACCTCACGGACTGGCTGAAGGTACATGCCCCGGTCTCCTACGCCTCCTGCTGCCGGCCGGCCCCCGAGCAGGCAATCGAGGCCGCGACACCCGGCTGAGGCATCACCTCGGCTTCGGTCTCCCCGCCGAGACCCCCGTTCGGTCCCGACCGACGTCACCGCTCACCGGCGAGGTCGAGTTCACCCCAGCTCGCCTCCGTCACGGCCTCACCACTGCGCGGACGCCGCCACAGGTGCGCGATCGGCCCCGAGACCGCCCGCCACCACGCCTCCACCGGCAGTTTCCCGGCCGGCTCGAACGGCTCGCCCGGCCGCGGGAACGCCACCGCCTGCCCCGCGTCCTCAGCCGTGTCCTTCATCCACTCCCCCGGCTCCGCCCACGCGTGCGGCGCCAGGTTGAAGGTGGCCCAGTGGATAGGCAACAGCACCCCGGCCGCCGCGCCGCCCTGCAGGTCGAGATGCGACCGCACGCCCTCCTCGGGCGTCATGTGGATGTCCGGCCAGAAGTCGGAGTACGCCCCGACCTGGATCATCGTCGCGTCGAACGGACCGTGGGCGGCGCCGATGTCCCGGAATCCGTCGAAGTAGCCGGTGTCACCGCTGTGGTAGATCCGGTGTTCCTCGCCGGCGACCACCCAGGAGGCCCAGAGGGTGTGCTGGGTGTTGCGCAGGCCCCGGCCGCAGAAGTGGCGGGCCGGGGTGGCGGTCAGGGTGAGACCGCCGACCCTCGTCGTCTCGTGCCAGTCCAGCTCGCGCAGCCGGCCCTCGGACACGCCCCAGCGCTCCAGGTGCGCACCGACGCCGAGGGGCACGGCGAACAGGGTGTCCGTGCCCGCCAGTGCCCTGATCGTCGGCAGGTCGAGGTGGTCGTAGTGGTCGTGGGAGATCACGACGGCGTCGACCGGGCCGAGCGCGGCGAGCGGCAGGGGCGCGGGATGCAGCCGCTTCGGTCCGGCGAAGGGGAAGGGCGAGCAGCGCTCACCCCACACGGGATCGAACAGGACCCGGTGCCCGTCGATCTCCGCGAGGACGGCGGAATGGCCCATCCAGGTCAGACGCAGCCCCGTGGCGGGCGGGCGGGAGATGTCGGCGAGGGTGGTGGGGTGCACCGGCACGGCTCCCGCCGGGGCGCGGCGGGACCGGCTGTCCTTGTCGAAGTAGACCTTCGCCAGGTCCCGTGCCGATCCCGAGGGACGGATCCGGGCGGGGCCGCCCGGATTCTGGAACACGCCGTCCCTGAAGTGCGGGGATCTGTGGATGCGGGCCATGCGTTCACCACTCGGGTCCGCGCCGAAGGCCACGGGCCGCAGGGCGCGGAGCCCGGAGCGCTGGAAACGGTAACCGGCCACGGTACCTCCAAGTGGAGTCGGTCAGGCTTTCCATTATGTGTGGGTGGTACGGCACCGGGCTGCCGGTTACCGGCCGGGCTGCCCCGCGGCACCACCGCACGTGCGCGCGGCCTCACGCCACCGAGGCGATCCGTACCTTGATGTCGTCCGGCGACAGCGTGCCCTTCGCCCTCACATGGTCGCCCGAGGACTCGCCCCGCAGCCGGCGGCCGATCCACGGCACCAGGTACTCACGGGCCCAGTGGACGTCGTCCCGGCGGACCTCGAAGGTGCCGCGGGGCGGCAGCGGCGGCCAGGGCTGCTCCGGGTCGGCGGGGACCTCGAGGCCGAGGGCCAACCCGGCGCGGAGCGCCACGCGGGTGTGCCCCTCGGGTGACAGGTGCAGCCGGTCGGCGTCCCAGGCCCTGCGGTCCTGGACGCTCCTGAGGGACCACAGGTCGAGCACCGGGCACCCGTAGCGGTCGGCGATGGCCCGTACGTGCCCGTTGTACGTGGCGATCTTGCCGCGCAGATGCCTGAGCAGGGGAACGCCACGGGTGTCGAACCCGGTCGTCACCATCACGGTGCCCGACACGGCCGCGAGCGCGGCGATCGCTCGCTCGAAGCGCTCGGCCACCTCGTCCGGGTCGGAGCCGGGACGGATGATGTCGTTGCCGCCCGCGCAGAAGGAGACCAGATCGGGGGCGAGTTCGGCTGCCCTGGGCAGCTGGTCCGCCACGATCTGGTCCAGCAGCTTTCCGCGCACGGCGAGGTTGGTGTACGCGAAGTCCCCTTCGGGCCGGCGGTCGGCGAGAAGCACGGCGAACCTGTCGGCCCAGCCGACGAACGCCCCGTCGGGGCCGGGGTCGCCGACGCCCTCGGTGAAGCTGTCCCCCACCGCCACGTACGACCCGATCACTCTTCTGCTGTCACTCTTCGAATCGTCTGCCACAGCAGCTCATGATTCACCGTCGAATGTGACCTACGCGACCGTAGGAAAGGGTTGACGTGCGGTGAGATAAGACACTTTCAAAATGTTGACCAATTGCGGAATACGCCGAGGGCCGGACCCGGGGATCGGGGTCCGGCCTTCGGCGCGCGTGTCAGGCAGGCTTCCGCGAGGTGTCAGAGGGAGACGCCCTTGGAGCGGAGGTAGGAGACCGGGTCCACGTCCGAGCCGTAGTCCGGGGTGGTGCGGATCTCGAAGTGCAGGTGCGGACCGGTCGAGTTGCCGGTCGAGCCGGACAGGCCGACCTGCTGGCCGCCGCTCACGGTCTGGCCGGCCGAGACGGACAGCGAGGACAGGTGGGCGTACTGGGCGTAGTAGCCGTCGTTGAGCTTGATGACGACCTGGTTGCCGTACGCGCCGGCCCAGCCCGCGGAGACGACGGTGCCAGAACCGACGGCCTTCAGGGAGGTGCCGGTCGGAACGCTGAAGTCGACGCCGGTGTGGTAGCCGCTGGACCACATGCTGCCGGCCACCTTGTAGGCGGTACCGACGGCGCCGCCCGGCACGGGGGAGCTGTAGCCGGAGGCGGCCTGGTTCGCGGTGGCCGTCTGGGTGGACGGCTTCGAGGAGGACTGCTGCGAGGACTGCTGCGCAGGCTTCTCGGCAGGCTTCTCGGCCTTCGGCGCGGCAGGCTTCTCGGCCTTCGGCGCGGCAGGCTTCTCGGCCTTCGGCGCGGCGGGCTTCTCGGCCTTCGGCGCGACGGACTTCTGGGGCGCGGCCTTGGCGGCCTCGCCGTCGATGGACAGCTTCAGGCCCGGGTGGATGAGCGAGGGGTCCTCACCCACGGCCTCGCGGTTGTCCGCGTAGAGCTGCTTCCAGCCGCCGTCGACGTCCTGCGTCTCGGCGATCTTCGCGAGGTAGTCACCGGCCTTCACGATGTACGTACGGGCCTCGCCGCTCTTCTCGGCGGTGGCCTTCTGGCCGGCGGAAAGGGACTGGACGGCCTTTTCGGGGGCCGTCTGCGGTGTGGCGGCGTTCGCGCCCGTGGCGCCGAGAAGCGGCAGGGCGAGTGCGGCGCCACCGGTTCCGGCGACGGCGATGGAACGGGCGAGACGCTGAGCCTTGGTACGGCGGTGCTTACCCTTGGCGGGCATGACGAATTCCTCTCCGGCGCCTACGAGGTGAGCTGTCGGGTTCGGACTGGAGATGCCCGGCCGCGATGCAACGCGGCTTAACCCCAAGCCTGTTCCGGGAACCGGAACAGGCAGTCGTACCTGTGGGTCCCCCGCTCCTGCCGTACACGGGTCAGTGTGTGCGGGCTCCGGGCGGCGGCAGGATTAGGCGTCCGTCCGGATCGGTGGTGAACGTAAGCGACCCGGACGCGGAGGGACAAGCGGAGGTTCTCCGCGAACCCGTTTTTCCCGTGATCCACTGGGGGAAATGACGTCACCGAGCGTCATCCGCGGGACGAATGCGCGCCAAATTCCCTTGCGTTTCCCATGAATTACGTGGGCATGGCGACAACACATCGTCACGGATATGACGATGCTCACGCACCCCGTCCCCATCTCACTTTCTACCGGGGCATGTTATGTCTAATCCACCTAAACGGACAGAACGCCCTTATCGCCAGATCGCGGGCGGTGCGGGGAGACGTCCGGCGCGGGCGGGGCCCTGCCTGTGGACAACTCATCACCCCAGGCAGGCATGTCGTATCGTCGGGTGGTGCCCGTCGGCGAGCGGCGGCGGCGGCGCCGAGTGGGAGGAGTCCTCAGTGACGCAGCAGATCCCGTCGACGGAACCCGAACTGGCGGGAGTGCGCAACTTCCGCGACGTGGGCGGACTGCCGACCGTGGACGGTCGGCGGGTGCGGCACGGGGTGCTGTTCCGCAGCGGTCACCTCGCCCACGCGACCGCGGAGGACGCCGTCTTCCTCTCCACGCTCGGACTCCACACCATCTTCGACTTCCGCAACGCGGCCGACCAGAAGCTGGAGGGGCCGGACGTCGCGCTGCCGGGCGTGCGCAATGTGAACCTGCCGCTCAGCGACCCGGCCGACGGCGCCGAATTCTGGAAGATGGTCCGCGACGGCGACCTGGACCAGCTGCGCTCGATCCTCGCCGACGGCAAGGGCGCGGCCCGGATGATCACCTCCTACCGGATGATCATCAAGGAACGCACCGCCGAGCACGCCCGGGTGCTGAGCGCGCTCGCCGAGGACAGCGTCCCCGCGCTGATGCACTGCGCGGCGGGCAAGGACCGCGCGGGTCTCTCGGTGGCGGTGACGCTGCTCGCCCTGGGCGTCGAACGGGACGCGATCGTCGACGACTACCTGAAGTCGAGCGCCAAGCACCGCCGTTACAGGGTGCACCGCAGCAGCAGCTCCGCCTCGGCCTACTCCCCCGAGGTGATGGAGCTGCTCGACCCGCTGTTCGACGCCCGGGCGGAGTACCTGTCGGCGGCCTTCGAGACCGTCGAGGAGACGTGGGGCGGCGTGGACACCTATCTGGAGCAGGGTCTCGGGCTCACCCCCGAGACCCGGGAGCGGCTGCGCGCGCGCATGCTCGACTGAGCCGGGCGCCGCCCTATTTCTTGGGAGCCATCTCGAACAGGAAGTAGATGAAGCCGGCGAAGAGGTGCCCCACCACCACGTAGATGAACAGCCGCACCCACAGGGCCCGGGGGAGCTTCTCCTCCATGTCTTTGCCGGTCATGTCGCATCTCCGTGGATCGGGCCCAGGCACAGGGCGGCCGTGGGACTCTGCAGCAGGGTGTGGACGAACAACAGCTCGACCCCGTCGGGGTCGGAAGCATCGATACGGTGCGGGGTCAGCGAGTCGTAGTGCGCGCTGTCGCCCGGGGCGAGCCGGTGCGGGGTGTCCCCGAGCCGCAGTCGCAGCCGGCCCTTGAGGACGTACAGCCACTCCTCGCCGGGATGGACGCGCACGATGTCGCCCTGGGAGCCGTGCGGCACGTGGACCCTGAGGGCCTGCATGCCGCGCCCGGGTGCACCGGCCGGCCAGTACGTCCAGCCGCCCGCCGCCGTGGGTTCCATGTCGGCGGCGCGGATCACGGCGTCCCGGTCGGTGACCGCCTCACCGAGCAGCTCCGACACCGTCGTACCGTAGATCCGGGCGAGAGAGAGCAGCATCGGCAGCGAGGGCTGGCGCTGCCCGGTCTCCAGACGGGAGAGGTGGGCGGGCGACAGACCGGCGTCGCGGGCGGCGGCCTCGAGCGTCAGGGAGGCCCGCCGGCGCAGTGCGCGCAACTGCGGCGCGACCGCGGGCAGTGCGCCGGCCGGCTCGGTCTCGGAGGAGCTCATGCCCCCATTGAGCCGGAAATTTGCCCCTCTGGCAATTTTCTTGCCTCAGAGGCAAATCCCCCCGGCAGTGACCCGGCCGGTCAGCGGCCCGCGACCGCCTGCTTCACCAGGGTCCGCCCGAACTCCCACACCAGGCCGCCGCCGTCGTGCGCGTCGTCCATCACCGCACTGAAGGCGCTCACGAACCGGTCCACGTCCCGTTCGTCGATGATGAGCGGCGGGATCAGTTTGATCACCTCCATGTGGTCGCCCGACACCTGGGTGAGGATCCGGTGCCGTTGCAGCAGCGGTACGACCACCATCTGCGCGAAGAGCCCCTTGCGGGCCGCCTGGAGCACGGTCCAGCGCGAGCGCAGCTTCAGCGACCGGGGCCGGCCGAACTCGATGCCGATCATCAGGCCCCGGCCGCGGACGTCGGCCAGCAGCTCGTAGCGGTCGGTCAGGGCGGCCAGCCGGGTCCGCAGCAGCTCGCCGGTGGTCCGGACGTGCGCGACGACCTGCTCGTCCTCCATGACCGACAGCACCGCGAGCCCCGCAGCCATGGCCTGGGCGTTGGCCCCGAAGCTGGCCGAGTGCACCAGCACCCGGTCCATCGACGAGTAGACCTTCTTGAAGATCCAGTCCCGCCCGATGGTCGCGCCCACCGGCACGTACCCGCCGGAGAGCGCCTTGGCCACACACACCAGGTCCGGCTCCACGCCGTCCTCGTGCTGGTAGGCGTAGAAGTCACCGGTCCGGCCCAGCCCGGTCTGCACCTCGTCGGCGATCAGCAGGGCCTTGTGCCGGCGCAGCAGCTCCTGGGCGGCCCGCAGGTAGCCGGGCGGGGCCTCGTGCACGCCCTTGCCCTGGATCGGCTCCACGATCAGGGCGGCGACGTCCCCCTTGCGCAGTTCCCGCTCCAGGGCGTCCAGGTCTCCCAGCGGTACGGCCGTGTCGGGCAGCAGCGGGGCGAACCCGTCCCGGAATCCGGACTCGCCGTTGACGGAGAGGGAACCGGTGGTCAGACCGTGGAAGGCGTGCTCGCAGTGCAGGACCCGCGGCCTGCCGGTCGCGCAGCGGGCGAACTTCAGGGCGCCCTCGACCGCCTCCGTGCCGCTGTTGCCGAAGAACACCCGGTCCAGGTGGGGACTGTGCGCGAGCAGCTTCTCGGCGAGCAGTCCGGGAAGCGGCTGGCAGTCGAACCGGGTGAGGTCGGCCAGGGAGGCGTCCAGGACGTCGTGCAGCGCCTTGCGGACCACGGGGTGGTGGCGGCCCAGGCCCATCACCCCGAACCCGGCCAGCATGTCCAGGTAGTCGTGCCCGTCGTCGTCCCAGAAGTGGGCGCCCTCGGCGCGTACGTAGACCTTGTCGAAGCCGATGGTGCGCAGCATGCGCGGGAGCTGGTGGTTGAGGTACCGGGTGTGCAGCTCGTAGCGCTCGGCCCCGCGCTCGGCCAGCAGCGCGCCGAGGTCGAACCCCTTGGTCCCCGACGCCTCCGGCGACTCCGACGCCGACTCCGCGGTGGTCATGCCTGGTGCTCCTGTACGTCCGGTGACTGTTTCGCGAGGACTTCCCCGGCGGCGAGGCTCGCACTGATCCGCCCGGCGATCTCGACGGGCGTGAGACCGATGTCGGCGAGCAGCTCGCCGCGTCCGGCGTGCGCGAGGAACCGATCCGGGATGCCGAAGCGGCGTACGGGCACGTCGACCTCGGCGTCGCCCAAAGCCAGCGCGACCGCCGAGCCCACCCCGGCCGCGCGGCTGTTGTCCTCGACGACCGCCACCAGGCGGTGACCGGCGGCCAGTCGCGGGAGGGCCGGGTCGACGGGCTTGACCCAGCGGGGGTCGACCACCGTGCACCCGGTGCCGCGGGCCTCGAGCAGTTCGGCGGCCCGGAGGCAGACGGGCGCCATCACGCCGACGGCCACCAGCAGCACCTCGGGGGCGTGCGCCCGGTGCAGCACGTCCGTGCCGCCGATCCGGTCGACCGCAGGGATCGCCGGGCCCACGGATTCCTTCGGGAACCGCAGCACGGTGGGCGCGTCGTCGACGGCGACCGCCTCGCGCAACTGGGCGCGCAGCTGGTCGGCGTCGCGGGGCGCCGCGATGCGCAGGCCGGGAACGACCTGGAGGACGGACATGTCCCACATGCCGTTGTGCGAGGGCCCGTCGACGCCGGTGACACCGGCCCGGTCCAGGACGAAGGTCACCCCGCAGCGGTGCAGCGCCACGTCCATCAGGAGCTGGTCGAAGGCGCGGTTGAGGAAGGTGGCGTAGACGGCGACGACCGGGTGCAGGCCGCCGGTCGCCAGACCCGCCGCGGACACGGCGGCATGCTGTTCGGCGATACCGACGTCCCACACCCGGTCGGGGAACCGCTCGGCGAAGGCACCGAGACCCACCGGACGCAGCATGGCGGCGGTTATCGCCACCACGTCCTCGCGCTCCTCGCCGATCCGGACGATCTCCTCACCGAAGACCGAGGTCCAGGACGGTCCACCGGACGGCGCGAGGGGCGCGCAGGTGAGCGGGTCCATCACGCCGACGGTGTGGAAGTGGTCCTCCTCGTGGGCGAGGGCGGGTTCGTAGCCGCGGCCCTTCTCGGTGAGGCAGTGGACCAGGACGGGGCCGTGGAAGCGTTTGGCGCGGCGCAGTGCGGACTCCACGGCCTTGATGTCGTGGCCGTCGATCGGGCCGACGTACTTCAGTCCCAGGTCCTCGAAGAGGCCCTGGGGGGCGAAGGCGTCCTTGAAGCCCTTCTTGGCGCCGTGCAGCGCCTCGTAGAGCGGGCTCCCGACCACGGGGGTGCGCTGGAGCACGTCCTTGCCCCAGGCCAGCACGCGTTCGTAGCCGTCGGTGGTGCGCAGGGCCGCGAGGTGGTTGGCGAGCCCGCCGATGGTCGGGGCGTAGGAGCGTTCGTTGTCGTTGACGACGACGATCAGCGGCCGGTCCTTGGCCGCGGCGATGTTGTTCAGCGCCTCCCAGGCCATACCGCCGGTGAGCGCGCCGTCGCCGATCACCGCGACGACGTGCCCCCGCTCACCCCGCACCTGGCGGGCCTTGGCCAGGCCGTCGGCCCAGCCGAGCGCCGTGGAGGCGTGGCTGTTCTCGATGACGTCGTGCTCGGACTCCTCGCGCGAGGGATAGCCGGACAGGCCGCCCTTGCCGCGCAGCTTGGAGAAGTCCTGCCGACCGGTCAGCAGCTTGTGCACGTAGCTCTGGTGGCCGGTGTCCCACAGGATGCGGTCCACGGGCGACTCGAAGACCCGGTGCAGGGCCACGGTGAGTTCGACCACCCCCAGGTTGGGTCCGAGGTGACCGCCGGTCCTGGCGACGGCCTGCACCAGGAACTCCCTGATCTCGTGCGACAGTTCGCCGAGTTCAGTCTCGGACAGCGCCTTCAGGTCGCGCGGTTGCCGGATGCTCTGAAGAATCGTCACGCTCGGGCCCCCTTCGAATGCCGTGCTGTTCAGTTCACGGTGACGGCCGGCTCCCCCGACGCGATGCCGTCCTTCTCCATCTGCTCGGCGATCTTCATCGCCTCTTCGACGAGCGTCTCGACGATCTTCGACTCGGGGACGGTCTTGACGACCTCGCCCTTCACGAAGATCTGGCCCTTGCCGTTGCCGGAGGCGACGCCGAGGTCGGCCTCACGGGCCTCGCCCGGGCCGTTGACGACGCAGCCCATGACGGCCACCCGCAACGGCACCTCCATGCCGTCCAGCCCCGCGCTGACCTCGTCGGCGAGCTTGTAGACGTCGACCTGGGCACGCCCGCAGGACGGGCAGGACACGATTTCGAGACGCCGCTCCCTGAGCCCCAGTGACTGGAGGATCTGGATGCCGACCTTCACCTCCTCGGCCGGCGGCGCCGACAGCGACACCCTGATGGTGTCGCCGATGCCCTCGCTGAGCAGCGCTCCGAAGGCGACGGCCGACTTGATCGTGCCCTGGAACGCCGGGCCGGCCTCGGTCACGCCGAGGTGCAGCGGGTAGTCGCAGCGCTCGGCGAGCATCCGGTAGGCGTTGATCATGACCACCGGGTCGTTGTGCTTCACCGAGATCTTGATGTCCCGGAAGCCGTGCTCCTCGAAGAGGGACGCCTCCCACAGGGCGGACTCGACGAGCGCCTCCGGCGTCGCCCTGCCGTACTTCTGCAGCAGCCGCCGGTCCAGGGAGCCGGCGTTGACCCCGATCCGGATCGGGGTGCCATGGTCCTGGGCGGCCCGGGCGATCTCCTTGACCCGGTCGTCGAACTGCTTGATGTTGCCCGGGTTGACGCGGACGGCGGCACACCCGGCCTCGATGGCGGCGAAGACGTACTTGGGCTGGAAGTGGATGTCCGCGACGACCGGGATCTGCGACTTGCGGGCGATGGTCGCGAGCGCGTCCGCGTCGTCCTGCGTGGGGCAGGCGACCCGGACGATCTGGCAGCCGGAGGCGGTGAGTTCGGCGATCTGCTGGAGGGTCGCGCCGATGTCGGACGTGCGGGTCGTCGTCATCGACTGCACGGACACCGCCGCGCCGCCGCCGACCACCACCGGACCGACCTGGATCCGCCGCGACGCGCGCCGCTCGGCGAGCGGCGGCGCGGGCGCCCCGGGCATCCCCAGTGGGACAGCGGTCATGACCTCACTCCCGGTTTCCGGAGACGGTCTCGCGCAGGGCACGCAGCGACTCCTTCAGCGAGCCCATGGTGGCGAGGACGGCGGTGGGCTCGTAGCCGCAGTGCGCCATGCAGTTGGCGCAGCGCGGGTCCTTGCCTCGGCCGTACCTGTCCCAGTCGGTGTCCTCGATCAGTTCCCGGTACGTCGGCACGTACCCGTCGCTCATCAGGTAGCAGGGGCGCTGCCAGCCGAAGAGCGAGTAGTTCGGGATCGCCCACGCGGTGCACGGGAAGTCGACCTTGCCCTCGAGGAAGTCGAGGAACAGCGGTGAGTGGTTCAGCCGCCAGCGGCGCCGGTTGCCGCCCGCGAAGGCCTTCCTGAACAGCTCACGGGTCTGTTCCACGCCCAGGAAGTGCTCCTGGTCAGGGGCCTTCTCGTAGGCGTAGGCGGGCGAGATCATCATCTCGTCGACCTCCAGCTCGTCGTTGAGGTAGTTGAGCACCTCGACGACGGTCTGCGGGGTGTCGGTGTTGAAGAAGGTCGAGTTGGTGGTGACCCGGAAGCCGCGCCGCTTGGCCTCCTTGATGGCCTCCACGGCCTCGTCGAACACGCCCTCCTTCGCCACGGACTCGTCGTGCCGCTCCCGCAGGCCGTCGATGTGCACCGCGAACGCGAAGTAGGGAGAGGGCGTGAAGCGGTCCATCTTCTTGCGCATGAGCAGGGCGTTGGTGCACAGGAAGACGTACTTGCGCCTGGCGACCAACTGGCGTGCGATCTCGTCGATCTGCGGGTGCATCAGCGGCTCGCCGCCGGCGATCGACACCATCGGAGCCCCGGACTCCAGCACCGCGCCCACGGCCTGGGCCACGGGCATCCGCTGCTTCAGCACGCCGGCCGGGTGCTGGATCTTGCCGCACCCCTCGCACTTCAGGTTGCAGGCGAAGAGCGGTTCCAGTTCGACGATGAGCGGGAACTTGTCCCGTCTGCGGAGCTTCTGTTCGGCCAAGTATGTAGCGACCTTGACGGACTGACGCAGCGGCATGGCCATCTGGCTCACCTCCTGGGGAGCAGCAAGGAACGGTGCCATTCATAGAAAGCCGGGAGTACGGAACGAAGGACACGGAAAGCCGATATTCCACCGCGGACCGTGCCGATGCGGACGAGTTCGTGTTCTGGAGCGTCCACGACCACCCGGACGGCCGCAACCGGGCGCGCGCCCGCGCGGACGGCGCTCAGGAGCGTGGCCGCCGATTCCATGTCGACCGCGATCGCGCCGGTCGCCAGCAGATCGGACCGTTCGTGGCCGCGGACGACGTGGCCGGAGCCGGTGAGCGGACCGGTGTGGACGGTGCGCCCCGGGACCGCGCGCACCAGCTCCTTCACCAGCCGCTCGGTCCCGACGCAGGGCACGCTGCCGCGCGGGTCCCGGGTCTCCTCGGCGACCACCAGGTCACCCGGGTGCATACCGGGGGCGAGGCCCGCGCAGAAACCCGTGGCCAGCACGGCCGCCTCACGCAGGGCCGGGCCGGCGAGCACCCGGGCGACGGAGCGCTCGGCCGCCGCCGGGCCCATGCCCGTACGCAGGACGGTGACCGGCCCGCCCGGGCCCCGGTCGCCCCGCCCGGCGCGCTCACGTCTGCGCAGGGCGACCTGCTCGATGCCGAGCGCGCAGGCGATCAGCAGCGGGGCCGGGACGGGCTGGGAGCCCATCAGCTTCCCTTCGCCTCGGCCAGGGGCTGCCCGGCACCGGCCCGTGCCGTCACCGGCTTCTTGGTGAAGGGCTCCCCGTGCACGTACCGGCCGAGGGCGGTGAGCGGGAAGACCTGCCGGTACAGGTGGTAGTTGATGGAGAAGTCCCAGGGGAAGCCGGTGCCGGTGAAGTACGGCTCGTCCCAGGAGCCGTCCTCGCGCTGGGTGGCCGCCAGCCACTGGACACCGCGCTCGACGGCCCTGGAGCCCCGCTCCCCCGCCGCCAGCAGCGCCATCAGCGCCCACGCCGTCTGGGAGGCGGTCGAGGCGCCGCGGCCGCTCCACCGGGCGGCGCGCTCGTAGGAGCGCAGGTCCTCGCCCCAGCCGCCGTCGTCGTTCTGCACCTTCTCCAGCCAGGCGACGGCCCGCCGGATGGCCGGGTGCGAGCCGGGAATCCCGGCGGCGGTCAGGGCGGGCACCACGGAGCCGGTGCCGTAGAGGTAGTTGACTCCCCAGCGCCCGAACCAGGAGCCGTCGGGTTCCTGTTCCGCGAGCAGCCACCGGATGCCGCGCCGGGTGCGCGGGTCGTGGGCGAGGCCCTCCACGGCGAGCATCTCCACGACGTGCGCGGTGACGTCGGCCGACGGCGGGTCGATGACCTCGCCGAAGTCGCAGAACGGCAGCCGGTTGGGGAACGGGCTGGTGTTGTCGACGTCGAAGGCGCCCCAGGCGCCGTTCTTCGACTGCATGCCGAGGTTCCAGCGCACCCCACGGCCGATGGCGTTGTCCAGCCGCTCGGGGTCGTGGTGCTTGACGCGGCGCAGCGCGAGGACCACCTCGGCGGTGTCGTCGATGTCGGGGTAGTTGTCGTTGTGGAACTCGAACGCCCAGCCCCCGGGCGGGAGATGAGGCCGGCGCACGGACCAGTCGCCGGGCCGCACGATCTGCTCGCCGAGCATCCAGTCGGCGGCCTTGACCAGTTGGGGGTGGTCGGCGGGCAGGCCCGCGTCGGCCAGCGCGATGGTGGCGAGGCAGGTGTCCCACACCGGGGACTGGCAGGCCTCGATCATGCGGGCCCCGTCCTCCCGCCACACGGCGAACCGGTCCAGCGACTCCAGGCCCGCGCGCATCACCGGATGGTTCAGGTCGTAGCCGAGCAGGTGCAGCGCGATGACCGAGTACACCGCCGGGGGCTGGATTCCGCCCCAGCAGCCGTCGTTCTCCTGGCGCTCGATGATCCAGCGGGCGGCGGTGTTCATGGCCGCCGCGCGCAGCCGGCGCGGCACCGCCCGGCGCAGGGCGTGCAGAGCCCGGTCCAGCCGCTGGAAGGCGCCGTCCCAGGTGTTCGCCGGAGCGAGCGGCAGAGGAGGGCAGGGGTGACGCGGGTCGGTGTGCAGTTCGTCCAGCGGGAACGGGGCGGGGCGCACCGGCCGTTCGGCGGACACGATCGTCAGCGGCACGATGGTCTGCCGGGCCCAGCATCCGAAGTCGTAGATGTTGAGCGGCAGCCAGGAAGGGAACCAGATCAGCTCGGGCGGGAGTTCGGGCAGGTCCTCCCACTTCCACCAGCCGAACAGGGCCAGCCAGATCCGGGTGAAGACCCTGGAGGCGGCGATGCCGCCCCGCTCGCGGACCCATGCCGACGCCTTCGCCATGTGCGGGGCGTCGGGCGGGTCCCCGGCCAGCCGCAGGGCGACGTACGCCTCGATGGTGGTGGAGAGTTCGCCGGGTCCGCCGTAGAAGGTGGCCCAGGTGCCGTCCTCGCGCTGCTCCCCGCGGATGAACAGGGCCGCGGCGCGGGTGGTGTCGTCGTCGCGGATGCCCAGGAACTGGCGCAGTAACAGGTCCTCGGCGTCCATCGTGACGTTGGTCTCGAGGTCGCCCTTCCACCAGCCCTGGTCGTCCTGCCGGGACAGCAGGAAGTCGGTGGCGCGCCGCATGGCGCGGGCGGCGATGTCGGGAACCCCGGCCGCCTCGGGGATGTCGGTGTCGTTTTCGCTGGCCGCGGTCACGCGGGGCGGCAGGGCCGCCCCGGTGCTTCCGTCGGTCGTCGCTGTCATGGCTTCCCCTTCGTGCAGTCCTGCAAGTGGTGCGTCTGCTGTGGGTCCGCCGTCGGCCGGTGCCGTTCTCCCCGCAACACCGGCCGGCGACTACGCGAGGGCTATTCGACCGATAGTGATCATCTCTTTCGTACGACGACGAAGTCCGCGAGCGCCGTGAACTGCTCCCGCACCCGGTCGGGCATGTCCACTGCGTCGAGGGCCTCGAGGGCGATGGTGTGCTGACGGCGTGCCTCTTCGGCGGTCCACTCGCGGCCGCCCGCCTCCTCGATGAGGGCGGCCCGGGCGGCGAACTCCTCCTCGGAGAAGGCCGCGAAGTCGCTGCTCTTGGCGTCGGCCGCGAGAATCTCGCCCAGCCGCCGGGAGGCGGGGCCGTCCGCCGCGAGCGCGGCAACGACCGGGAGGGACTTCTTGCGCTGGCGCAGGTCGCTCCAGGCCTGCTTGCCGGTGGCCTCCGGGTCGCCCCAGATGCCGAGGAGGTCGTCGACGGCCTGGAACGCCAGGCCGAGGTGGTAGCCGTACCTCTCCAGAGCGTCGGCGGTGCGGTCGTCCGCGCCGCCGAGCACCGCGCCGATGGAGCTGGCGCAGGCGAGCAGGGCCCCCGTCTTGTTGCCCTCCATCTCCAGGCACTCCTCGACGCTGACGCGGTCGCGGTGCTCGTAGGAGATGTCCTGGGCCTGGCCGTCGATGAGCGCGCGGCTCGCCGTGGTCAGCCGGCGGGTGGCGCGGCCGGCCTCGACGGTGCCGAGTTCCAGGAGCACCTCGTTGGCCAGGGCGAACAGGGCGTCGCCGACCAGGATGGCCTGGGCGGGGCCGTGCACCTTCCAGACGGTGTCACGGTGCCGGCGCTGTTCGTCGCCGTCCATCAGGTCGTCGTGCAGCAGCGAGAAGTTGTGGACCAGTTCGACGGCGACCGCGCCGGGAACGCCCGTCTGCGGGGCGGCGCCGGTGACCTCAGCGGACAGCACGGCGAGGGCGGGGCGCACGGCCTTGCCGCCGTCGCCGTCCGCGGGCCGGCCCTGGGCGTCGATCCAGCCGAAGTGGTAGGCGGCGACCGTGTCCATGGGAGGTGCCAGGCGGTCGACGGCCGCCCGCAGTACCGGCGTGGCCAGGGTCCGGCCGCGCTCCAGGAGCGCGGACACGTCCACCGCGGTCCTTCGAGCGGCCTGCGAGGCCGGGGGCACAGTGGGCACAGTCTCTCCTCTTGTTGCGGTACGGGGGGTGCGGGGACCTGCCGCGCCGCTCTCCTGCAGCATCAGGCCGCCTCCTCGATCGCGAAGAGGTGTCGGGGGCGGGGCCGGCCGAGGGCGCCCAAGGCGGCGTCCGCCGCGCCGACGCCGCTGCGGACCGCACTCTCCATGGTCGCGGGCCACCCGGTGGCGGTCCACGCTCCGGCCAGGTACAGGCCGGGTGCCTTGGTGCGGGCGCCGGGCCTGAGGCGTCCGACGCCGGGAGCGGGAGCGAACGTGGCGGCGCGTTCCCGGGTGACGAAGAAGTCCTCGACCCGGGCGTCCCGGGTACGTGGCAGCAGCCGCTCCAGTTCGGGCAGATACCGCTCGCGCAGCACCGCCACCGGCTCGTCGATGTCGTCCTGGGCGACCGACTGGGACAGCGCCAGGTACTGACCGCGCCGCAGGCCGGACGCGTCGGTCCGGTCGAAGACCCACTGCACGGGGGTGCCGAGAGCGGCGAAGAACGGGCGCGCGAGCACCTGGCGGTCGTAGACGACGTGGATGTTGAGGATCGGTGCGGTGCCGATCTGCAGGAGCCGCTCGGGGGCGTCGAGGGCGCCGGCGGGCAGCAGGCCGTACGCCTCGCGCTGCGGCACGGCGAGGACGACCGCGTCGGCCCGGATCGTCCCGCCGGGAACGCCGACGCTCCACCCTCCGTCGCCGTTCGCGGATACGGAGGTGACCCGGGTCCGGACCTCGGTGCGCACGCCCGCGGAGTCGAGCGCCCCGCGGGCGAGCCGGTCGTGCAGTTCGCCCAGCGGCACCCGGGCCCAGCCGATGTCGGCCGCCCCCGGGTCGGACAGCAGACCGGTCTTGAACACCATCGCGGCGAGCGACAGGGACGTGTCACCCGCGACCGCGTTGAGGGTGGCGACCCCGACCAGGTCCCACAGGGCCTCGACGGCGCGCGCCGACTGGCCGTGGGCCGCGAGCCAGCTGCCGAAGTCCTGGGCGTCCAGGGCCGGATCGGCGAGGTCGAGCCCGTTCAGCGCGAGCGCGGCCCGGACCGCTCCGGCCCGTTCGGCGAGCGACAGGTGCGGATAGGCGGCGAGGCTGCGCGCCAGGTGCAGGGGCACCGGCAGGGCGTCGCGCCGCAGTCTGCCGAGCCGCCGGCCCGCGGGGCGCGTGACGTCGAGCACGGGCACGTCGAGGCGGTCCTGCAGCGGGGCCAGCGCGGCTCCGCCGATCCGGTCGAGGAACCACCGGTAGGCGGTGCAGCAGCGCAGGTACACGTGCTGGCCGTTGTCGACCGTGAGGTCGCCGCGCCGGAAGGAGAAGGCGAGCCCGCCCAGCCGCGGCCTGCCCTCGAGCAGGGTGACGCCCACTCCGGCGTCGGCCAGGGCGAGGGCCGCGGTGACGCCGGCCAGTCCGCCTCCGACCACGACGGCGTGCCGTCCGGCCGGGACGGAGCCGTCCGGGAGCGGCCCCTCGGTGCGTGTCCCGTGGCTCATGCGCCCTCCCCCGACCGGCCGGGCCGCGTGAACCGTGCACGGCCGGCCGTCTCGGTGGGGGACGCGGTGTCGCGGCGGAGGGTTGCCCACCGCTTTCCGCCGGGGAGCGGGATGCCCATCAGCCACGCCTCCTGACGGCCCGCCGGGTCACGTGCCGGGTGTCCAGACCGGACAGGCCGCGCACCGCGACGTAGGCCTTCTCGCGTCCGGGCAGGGAGACCCGGCCGCGCAGCACGGCCCCGGGGTCGCGCTCGATGCGGTCCAGGAGCCGGCGGTAGATGCCGGCCATGGCGGCGACGCAGGCGCCGCTGCGCCGGTCGAGCAGGGGGAGCAGCCGGTAGCCCTCGGCGAAGAGGGCGCGGGCCCTGCGCACTTCGAAGTGCACCAGGCCCGCGAAGTCGGAGCCCTCCGGTGGCGTCGGCCCGCCGAACCCGGCCGAGCACCCGAACTTGGCGAGGTCGTCGGCGGGCAGATAGGTGCGGCCGCCCTCGGCGTCCTCGCGGACGTCCCGGAGGATGTTGGTCAGCTGGAGTGCGAGGCCGAGCGTGTCGGCGTACTCGGGGGCGCGCTCGGCGCCGCGCGCGCCCGGTTCGGTGCCGAACACGCCGAGGGAGAGCCGCCCGATGGCGCCCGCGACGCAACGGCAGTAGGCCTTGAGGTCGTCCCAGGTCTCGTAGGTCTCGCCGCGTACGTCCATCTGGACGCCGTCGATGAGTTCGTCCAGGCCGCCCAGGGGGATCGGGAAGCGCCCGGCGGCGTGCGCGAGGGCGACGGCGACCGGGTCGGTGTCGTCCTCCTCGACCGCACCGTCCCGGATCCGGGAGAGCAGCGCCCGGGTGTCCTCCAGCCGGGCGACCTTGACGTCGTCCGCCAGGGCGCCGTCGCCGATGTCGTCGACCCGCCGGGAGAACGCGTACAGCGCCGACATCGCGCGCCGCTCGGCCGTCGGCAGCAGCCGGATGCCGTAGGCGAAGTTGCGTGCCTGCTGTCCGGTGACCGTCTCGCAGTAGCTGTAGGCGGCGAGTACCGGTGCGGAGGCGGGTGGATGCGACCCCACGGCCCGGATCACCCCTTTCCTCGCAGAGTCACGCCCGCCTCGCGCAGCAGCCGGACCTTGCCGGGCTTCGGCGGGCCGGGGAGTACGTCGTATTCGGCGGCGGCGATCGCCCGGAGGGCCGCCCTTCCTCCCGCCACGAACCCCGCGAGCAGCAGTCTGAGCCTGCCGTGGACGCTGTCCACGAGCGGGGCCCCCTCGTCCAGCAGGTCGCGGGCGCGTTGCGCCTGGTACGCGACGAGCGCGCGCACCGACGCGCCTGCGGTGGGAGCGGCGAGGTCCGCCTCCTGGACGTGGAAGAGCTTCATGTCCGTGGCGGGCAGGTAGACGCGGTCGCGGCCGAGGTCCTCGGCCACGTCCTGGAGGTGTTCGACGATCTGCAGGGCCGTGCAGATCGCGTCGGAACGGCGGATCCGCTCCGGGGTGGTGGTCCCGGTGACGGCGAGGACGAGGCGGCCGACGGGATTGGCCGACAGTGCGCAGTAGGCGAGCAGGTCGTCGTAGGTCTCGTAGCGCTTGACGAGCTGGTCCTGGCGGTTGGCCGCGATCAGCCCGAGGAAGGGCTCGGGGGTGAGCGCGTGGCGACGGACCGTGGGCCGGAGCCGGATCAACAGCGGATGGCGGGGCTGGGGGCCCTCCGGGTCGAACACCCGGCGCAGGTCGTCCTCGAAGGCGTCCAGGAGCCCCAGCCGGTCCCCGGCCCGATCGGCCGGGACGCCGAGAAGACGGGCGTCGGCGCCGCCGGGGGCCAGATCGCCGTCACCGATGTCGTCGACCAGACGGGCGAAGCCGTAGACGGCCATCAGGTCCTCGCGCCAGGATCTGGGCAGGAAGAAGGGGGCCACGGGGAAGTTCTCGGCGGCGGCCTTGTCGAGCGTGGCGCGCTCGACGCCGGCGCCGCGCGCCCGGCCGGGGGGCGTCATCGTGGACTGCCCGGGGCGGCGACGGCGCACGCTGCGTTCAGCCGGGGAGTTTCCGTAGCCATTGCCGTCACATCTCCCGTTCTACACTGCTGACCCAATGCACACTATTTCGGACACGCCGCCCAGGTATTCCCCACGCGGTATCGATGGATGATGTCGGGCATTATGGCCCTGATTGCCGCCTTTCGGGACCGGTACAGCTTACGTTGTACAACGCGGCGCGCACCGCGGGGGGTCTCCCGGGCAACCCACAACACACCGATCGGCGTCAAGATTCCACGGTTGTGCAGGAGTTGACATTTCCTTTGCAGACGCCGGGCCCCACCGGACAGTTCCGGCGGGGCCCTCGTCGCATCGGGCTACTTCCCCGTGAACTTCTCGTATTCCTTGAGCACCTCGTCGGTCGGCCCGTCCATGCGCAGCTCACCCCGTTCCAGCCACAGCACGCGGTCGCAGGTGTCGCGGATGGACTTGTTGTTGTGGCTGACCAGGAAGACCGTGCCGGCGTGCTTGCGCAGCTCGCGGATCCGGGCCTCGGAGCGCTTCTGGAAGGAGCGGTCGCCGGTGGCCAGCGCCTCGTCGATCATCAGGACGTCGTGGTCCTTGGCGGCGGCGATGGAGAAGCGCAGCCGGGCGGCCATGCCGGAGGAGTAGGTCCGCATCGGCAGGGTGATGAAGTCACCCTTCTCGTTGATGCCCGAGAAGTCGACGATCTCCTGGTAGCGGGCCTTGATCTCCTCGCGGGACATGCCCATCGCGAGCCCGCCCAATATGACGTTCCGCTCGCCGGTCAGATCGTTCATCAGCGCCGCGTTGACGCCGAGCAGGGAAGGCTGGCCGTCGGTGTAGACCTTGCCCTTCTCGGCGGGCAGCAGCCCGGCGATGGCCCGCAGCAGGGTCGACTTGCCGGAACCGTTGGAGCCGATCAGGCCGATGGCCTCGCCGCGGTAGGCGACGAAGGACACGCCGCGCACGGCGTGCACCGTGCGCACCCCCCGCTCCTCGCCCCGCTTCAGGATGCGGCTGAGCGCCGCCGTGGCGCTGCCCTTGCCCGACTTGGCACCGTTGACGCGGTAGACGATGTGCAGCTCGTCCGCGATGACGGTGGGCACGCGCGCGCCCGTCCTGTCGTCAGCCACGGCCGTACCTTTCCTCAGCCTTCCAGAAGTAGACGAAGCCGACCACGCCGGTCAGCAGCGCCCAGCCCAGCGCGAACGCCCACACGTGCGGGGGCAGGTACGAGGAGCCGTAGTCGTCGATCATCGCGAAGCGGACCAGGTCCATGTAGATCGCGGCCGGGTTCCACTGCAGGACGTCGGCGAGCCAGCCCGGCACGTCCTTGCCCTCCAGCATCGCCGGGATGCTGAACATCACACCCGAGGCGTACATCCACGTGCGCAGCACGAACGGCATCAGCTGCGCCAGGTCCGGCGTCTTGCTGCCCATCCGCGCGAAGATCAGCGCCAGTCCGGTGTTGAACACGAACTGCAGCACCAACGCCGGCACCACCAGCAGCCACGACAGATCGGGGAAGATCCCGAAAGCCAGCATGATCACGACGAGCACGACCATCGAGGCCAGCAGCTGCTGGAGCTGCTGGAGCGCGAAGGAGACGGGCAGCGACGCGCGCGGGAAGTGCAGTGCCCGCACCAGCCCCAGGTTCCCCGAGATCGCGCGGACGCCGGCCAGGACCGAGCTCTGCGTGAACGTGAACACGAACACGCCCGTCACCAGGAACGGCACGTACACGTCGCTCGGGATGCCCCGGTTGGCGCCGAGCAGCAGACCGAAGATGAAGAAGTACACGGCCGCGTTCAGCAGCGGGGTCGCCACCTGCCAGAGCTGGCCGAGCTTGGCCTGGCTGTACTGGGCGGTGAGCTTCGCCTGGGAGAAGGCGAGGATGAAGTGCCGCCGGCCCCAGAGCTGACGGACGTACTCGGCGAGGGACGGCCGGGCGCCGCTGACGGACAGCCCGTACTTGGCGGCCAGCTCGACCGGCGTGAGGCCCTCGTCGGGCGACACGGGCGCGGTGGCCGCGACCGTGTCGTCATGCGTTGTCTCACTCACTGGTGAAAAACTTTCGTCCTCGGGATGCGCGGCCCGCGGGCCTGGTATGAGCCGGAGAACCCGGGTACGACCCTGGTTCCCCGGACACGAGCTTGTCAGATGACGGGGGGCCGGCCCAGTCGGGTCAGCCGCCACACCGTACGCCACTTCATGGGCCGGCGGGGACCGCAGGGGGTACTCAGGCCCTCGCGGAAGCCTCCGAACCAGGCCTTCAGGGCCGGGAGCGAGGGACGGCGTACGAGGGTGAGCAGGAGCCAGACGCCCAGGTAGACCGGGACCAGGGGGGCGGGGAGGTTGCGGCGGGCGAGCCAGACGCGGTTGCGGGCGACCATGCGGTGGTAGACCGCGTGCCGCGACGGGGCGGTCGTCGGGTGGTACAGCACCATGTCGGACCGGTAGTCGATCATCCAGCCGGCGTCGAGGGCCCGCCAGGCCAGATCGGTCTCCTCGTGGGCGTAGAAGAACTCGTCCGGCAGCCCGCCCACCTCGGCGAAGACCTTGGTGCGTACGGCGTTGGCGCCGCCCAGGAATGTGGTCACGCGGGAGGAGCGCATCGGGTCGGAGGCACGCAGCCGGGGCACGTGGCGGCGCTGGGTGACCCCGGTCTCCGGGTCGGCGATGCGGAAGCTGACGATGCCGAGCCGCGGGTCGGCGGCGAAGGCCTCGCGGCACAGTTCGGCGGTGTCGTGGCCGGCGAGCAGGCCGTCGTCGTCGAGGAACAGCAGGATGTCGACGTCCCGGCCGCCGGGGCCGAAGGCCTCGATGCCGATGTTGCGGCCGCCCGGGATGCCGAGGTTCTCCGGCAGCTCGACGGTCCGCACCCCCTCGGGAACCTCGGGGACGGGTGAGCCGTTGCCGACGACCACGACCTGGACGGGGTCGCCGTCCTGCTTGGCGACCGAGTCCAGCAGGGCGCGCAGTTCGTCGGGGCGGTTGCCCATGGTGATGATCACCGCGCCGACCTTCATGGCGGCGCTCACTTCAGCCTGCTGGACGCGAGGACGGACACCAGGTGCAGCACGGTCTGCAGCAGGGCGATACCGGCGAGCACGGCGGTGCCGAGCCGGGTGAAGAACAGGTCGCCCCGGGTGGCGTCCAGGATCGCGAGGAGCAGGATCAGCAGCGACGCCTCGATGCCGAGGATGAGCCGGTGGAACTTGAGCGCGGCGGCGGCCCGGCGGGCCAGCGCCATGCCGGAGGAGCGCGGCTCGGACGCGGCCTCCTTCACCGGCGGCAGTCCGCCCTGGTGGCGGGCGACGCCGACCAGGTCGGTCTCGGCCTTGACCAGGATCGCGCCGAGCGCGGCCAGCGTGCCCAGGAAGGCCCACAGCCAGTCGATGCGCCCGGAACCCCACAGGTCGGCGGCGCGCAGGCCGAGCCCGACGAGGACGGCCGCGTCGCACAGGTAGGCGCCGACGCGGTCGAGGTAGACCCCGCCGAGCGAGTACTGCCTCTTCCAGCGCGCGACCTCGCCGTCGACGCAGTCGAGCAGCAGGTAGAACTGGACCATGACCACACCGAGGACGGCCCCCGCGATCCCCGGCACCAGGAGGGCCGGGGCCGCGAGGACGCCGAAGACGGTCATCAGATACGTGAGCTGGTTGGGAGTGACCCTGGTGTTCACCAGGTAGCGGTCCACCCGCAGGGACACCTCACGCATGTAGAGGCGCCCCATCCAGTGCTCACCGCTGCGCCGGTCCTTGACCCCCGCGGGGTGCACGACCGGGCGGAGTTCAGCTACCGATGGCCTTGACATAGTCGGCGTAGACGTCCTTGATCTGGTCGGTCTTCAGGTCGAGGTGCTCGAGGATGGTGAAGCGGCCGGGGCGGGTTTCCGGGGCGAACTCCACGGCGCGGACGAACTCGTCCACCGTGAACCCGATCTCCTCCGGCAGCACCGGGAGCCCGTGCCGGCGCAGCACCTCGGCCGTGGCCGCCGACTCCTCGTGTGCCCCGCGCAGGTACATCGCGAAGGCGGCGCCCAGTCCGCACTGCTCGCCGTGGGCGGCGGCGCGCTTGGGGTAGAGCAGGTCGAAGGCGTGGTTGATCTCGTGGCAGGCTCCGGAGGACGGGCGGGAGTCGCCCGACACGGACATGGCGATTCCGGTGAGGACCAGCGCCTCGGCGAGCACCTGCAGGAAGCCGTCGTCGCCGACCCCGCCGGGGTGGCGCAGCACGGCCTCGCCTGCCTGGCGCGCCATCGCCGCCGCGAGGCCGTCGATCTTCTCGCCGTTGACGCGGTGGGACAGTTCCCAGTCCGCGACGGCGGAGATGTTGGAGATGACGTCGCCGATGCCGGAGCGCACGAACCGGACCGGCGCCTCCCGGATGACGTTGAGGTCGATGACGACCGCGATCGGGTTCGGCACACCGTACGATCCGCGGCCGGCGTCGTTGTCCAGGGTCGCGACCGGCGAGCACAGGCCGTCGTGCGCCAGGTTGGTGGCGACGGCGACGAGGGGCAGGCCGACGCGCGCCGACGCGAACTTGGCGCAGTCGATGATCTTGCCGCCGCCGAGTCCGACGACCGCGTCGTAGCGGCCGCCCTGGACGTCGCCCGCCAGGCGGACCGCGTCGTCGAGGGTGCCTCCGCCGACCTCGAACCAGTCGGCCCCCGGCAGGGTCGGCGACAGCCGTTCGCGCAGCCGGGCGCCCGATCCGCCGCTGACGGCGATGGCGAGGCGGCCCGACTGCGAGATCCGCTCGTCGGCGAGGACGCTCGCCAGGTCGTCGAGGGCACCCGGGCGGATGTCCACGACGACCGGCGAGGGGATGAGCCGGGTCAGTACTGGCACGCGATCTCCCGCCCGCGCGCGAGGTCGTCGTGGTTGTCGATCTCGACCCACGCGACGTCACCGATCGGTGCCACGTCGATCCGGAAGCCGCGGTTCACCAGCTCCTGGTAGCCGTCCTCGTAGTACAGCTGCGGGTCCCGCTCGAAGGTCGCCTTCAGCGCGTCGGCCAGCTCTCCGGCCGCCTCGCCCTCGATGAGCGTGACCCCGATGTACTCACCGCTCGCCTCGGCCGGCTCCATCAGCTTGGTGATCCGCGTCATCCCCTTGTCCGGGTCGACGACGACCTTCATCTCCTCGTCGGCGAGCTTCTTCACCGTGTCCAGCGCGAGGATGATCCTCCTGCCGTCGCCGCGCGCGGCCAGGAGCGTCCTCTCCACCGACACCGGGTGCACGGTGTCGCCGTTGGCGAGGATCACCCCGTCCTTCAGGGCGTCACGGCCGCACCACAGCGAGTAGGCGTTGTTCCACTCCTCGGCCTTGTCGTTGTCGATGAGCGTGAGCTTCAGGCCGTACTTCCGCTCCAGGGCCGCCCTGCGCTCGTACACGGCCTCCTTGCGGTACCCGACGATGATCCCGGCCTCGGTCAGCCCGACCTCGGCGAAGTTGGCGAGGGTCAGGTCCAGGACCGTCGGCTCACCCTCTATGCCCGCGGGTCCCACCGGCACCAGCGCCTTGGGGAGCGTGTCCGTGTAGGGGCGCAGACGCCGGCCGGCGCCGGCCGCAAGCACGAGGCCGATCATGCGGGTTCTCCTTCGTCGTGTACGGCGGGCGCCCCTGCGGACGCCCAGAAGCGGATGCTCTCGGCGAGCACCACGAGGGCCACGGCCACGGCGAGGGCCGTGAGCGCGACGGTGAACTGGGAGGCGGTGAGCACGGCCGCCAGCACGGCGACCCCGAGGGTGCGGCCCTCGTGCCCCCCGATCGCCCGCACCAGCCAGCGCGGGGACGCGCCCGCGTTGCCGCGGATGCGGTAGACCGTGTCGTAGTGATGGTAGGCGACCGCGGCCACCAGCCCGTAGGCCGCCGGAAGGGCTCCGTTCACGTCCGCGTCGGCCGCCAGTGCAAGGACGGTGCCGTACTCGGCGGCGCGGAAGAACGGGGGGACCAGCCAGTCGAGGGCCCCCTTGAGGGGGCGGGCGACGGCGAGGGCCGAGGTCAGGACGTAGCAGCAGGCGGCGACGACCGTCCACGGGCCGCCGAAGCCGGTGAGCGCGGCCGTGGCGACCACGGCGAGACCGCCGGCCAGGGCGACGGCGGGGACGGCGAAGCCGGGCAGACGGCGCGCGGGGTTCGTCAGCGGGCCGGCCAGGGCCTGGGCGAACGGGCCGGAGTCGGCGAGGTCGGCGAGCGCCTGCGCCGCCCGGTCGGTCCTTCGGGCCTTGCGGGGCAGCGAGCGCAGGACGCGGCCCGCCGTGGTGTACGTCGCGGCGAACGCGCAGCCGACGAGCAGCGCGTAGAAGGTGATCCGGGGGGTGGTGAGGGCCGTGAGGACGGCGATCATCGCCCAGCGTTCGCCGATCGGCAGGACGATCATGCGGCGCGCCCAGACCGTCCAGCCGACGCCGTCGAGCTTGTCGGAGAGCGCGGCAGTGGGGCTGGCCGGCGACACTTCACCGAGCGCGGTGGCGTCGTGGTTGGCCTCGTTGAAGGAGAAGTCGACCACGTGCCGGCAGGTCTGCAGGACCATCGCGCCGAGGGCGAGGGCCCAGACGTCGTCCCCGCCGCGGGCCGCGCCGAGGGCGAGGCCGGCGTAGTAGGCGTACTCCTTGGCGCGGTCGAAGGTGGCGTCGAGCCAGGCGCCGAGGGTGGAGTACCGCAGGGAGTAGCGGGCGAGCTGCCCGTCGGTGCAGTCGAGCACGAACGAGGCGATGAGCAGGACGCCGGCGGCGACGAAGCCGCCCCGGGTCCCGGTGGCGGCGCAGCCGGCCGCTATGAGCGCGGTGAGCAGGGAGGCGGTGGTGACCTGGTTGGGGGTCAGTCCGCGGCGGGCGCACCAGCGGGCGATGTAGCGGGAGTACGGGCTGACGAAGTGGGTGGTGAAGAAGCCGTCGCGGGCCTTGACGGCGGACTTGAGGCGTATGGCCTCGTCGTCGACGGCGGCGACGGCCTGCCGGGCCTCGTTGCGGGCCTGGGGGTCGGCGGGAACCGTGGCGACGAGGCTGCCGAGCTCCGGCCGGTGCACGTCGGCGCCCTCGGTGTCGAGGGCGGTGACGACGCGGTCCGCGAGGCTGTCGACCAGGGTGGTGCCGCTCCCGGCCGCCTCGCCCGCCGAGTTCTCGCGGGCCATCGCCCGGGTGAGGGCCCGGCGGCCGGCCTGCTGGGCGGTGACGGCGCCGGGGATCGCGGAGATCGGGAAGCGGGGGTCGGTGAGGCCGAGGCGAAGCGCGTGGACATGGCCCACGAACCGGGCGTCGACCAGGGCGACCCGCTGTCCCGCGGGCACTGAGGCGAGCAGGGTCTCGGCCTCGGCGGTGCCGGAGGCGATCCGCACGTCGAAACCGAGGGAGCGCAGATCGCCCTCGAGTGACGAGCCGGGGACCGGCTGGCCGGTGAGGATGGCGGTCGACAACCGAATCTCACTCCCTGGGTGCCGACGCGATCACGCCGGTCATGTACACGGTGGAGGCGCCCGTGCGGGGCCTCCGGGCGGCATGTCGGCAGAGGCTATCGGATCCCCGGAAGCCCGCGTTCACCGCCCGTTCGGCGGCTGGATCGACGCGGTTCGCCCGCGCCCCCGCCGCGGATCATCATCGGGGATGCGGGGCCCGGCCCACAAACCGCGCCTCCAGAAGGGGCGTACGGGGTCGATCCGGGGCACAGCGGCCGGTTCCCGTACCCGCCGGCGCGGGTCGGCATAGGGTGAGCGACCATGACGTGGCTGATCACCGGCGGAGCCGGATACATCGGGGCACATGTGGTGCGGTCCATGACGGGTGCCGGGGAGCGGGTCGTCGCCCTGGACGACCTCTCGGCCGGTGTGCCGGGACGGCTGCCCGCCGACGTACCCCTGGTCAGGGGCTCGTCGCTGGACGGCGCGACGCTGAAGCGGGTGCTCGCGGAGCACGAGGTGACGGGCGTGCTGCATCTCGCCGCGCGCAAGCAGGTCGCCGAGTCCGTGGCGCAGCCGACCCGGTACTACCGGGAGAACGTGGGGGGCCTGGCGACGCTGCTGGACGCCGTCGCGGAGGCCGGGGTGCGGCGCTTCGTCTTCTCCTCGTCCGCGGCCGTCTACGGCGACCCCCGGGTGGACCTCATCACGGAGGACACGCCCTGCGCGCCCGTGAACCCCTACGGGGAGACCAAGCTCGCCGGCGAGTGGCTGGTGCGGGCGGCCGGCCGGGCACACGGCATCGCCACGGCGTGCCTGCGCTACTTCAACGTCGCGGGGGCCGCGGCACCGGAGCTGGCCGACACGGGCGTCTTCAACATCGTGCCGATGGTGTTCGACCGGCTCACCCGCGACGAGGCCCCGCGCGTCTTCGGCGACGACTACCCGACACCGGACGGTACGTGCGTACGTGACTACATCCACGTGGCCGATCTGGCGGAGGCGCACCTGGCGGCGGCCCGCCGGCTGTCGGACGGGGACGCGGCCGGCGACCTGACGATGAACATCGGCCGCGGCGAGGGCGTCTCGGTGCGCGAGCTGATCACGGCGATCGGCGAGGTCACCGGCGACAAGCGGGCCCCGCTCGTCGAGCCGCGGCGCCCCGGCGACGCGCCCCGCGCGGTGGCCTCCGCCGCCCGGGCGAGGGAGCTGCTCGGCTGGAGCGCACGCCGCTCGGTGCACGAGATGGTCGACTCGGCCTGGCGGGGCTGGCGGCTCCACCAGGCCCGGAACACCACCGAACACCAGTGAGCAGCGCTGACCTGCGGATCGTTTCCGCAGGTCAGGGCACATGACAACGGTGTTCAGTGCCGCGTTGCCCGATACCCCCCGCCCGTAGTTCACTGTGGTCCCAGGAGACGGTCACGGAAGGGCGGCGGCACCCATGGGGGCTGGGCACGATCACGGGCACGCGCACGGTGCGCCTGCCGGCGGGACGGCGAGTGCGGCGTACCGCGGCAGGCTGCGGGCCGCGCTGGCGATCACCGTCGGCGTCATGGTGGTCCAGATCGTCGGCGGCCTGCTGGCCGACTCGCTCGCCCTGGTCGCGGACGCCGCCCACATGGCGACGGACGCGCTGGGCCTGGGCATGGCACTGCTCGCGATCCACTTCGCGAGCCGACCGCCGAGCGAGCACCGCACGTTCGGGCTCGCCCGCGCGGAGATCCTCGCCGCCCTGGCGAACTGTCTGCTGTTGCTCGGTGTCGGCGGCTACGTGCTGTACGAGGCGGTCGAACGGTTCGTCACCCCGGCCGCCACCAAGGGCGGCCTCGCGTTCGGTTTCGGCGCGATCGGCCTGCTTGCCAACCTGGTGTCGCTCACCCTGCTGATGCGCGGCCGGAAGGAGAGCCTGAACGTGCGCGGCGCCTTCCTGGAGGTGGCGGCGGACGCGCTCGGCTCGGTCGCGGTGATGCTGTCCGCGCTGGTGATCGTGACCACCGGCTGGACGGCCGCCGACCCGATCGCCTCCCTGGTGATCGCGCTGATGATCGTGCCCCGCACGGTGAAGCTGCTGCGCGAGACGCTGGACGTCCTGCTGGAGGCGGCACCCAAGGGCGTGGACATGGCGCAGGTGCGGGAGCACATCCTCGGTACTGACGGCGTGGAGGACGTCCACGATCTGCACGCCTGGACGATCACCTCCGGAATGCCGGTGCTCTCCGCTCACGTGGTCGTCAGCTCCGAGGTGCTGAACGCCATAGGGCACGAGAAGATGCTCCACGAGCTGCAGGGCTGTCTGGGCGATCACTTCGACGTGGAGCACTGCACCTTCCAGCTGGAGCCCCGTGGCCACGCCGAACACGAGGCGCGTCTCTGCCACTGAGCCGGCCCGGAAGCGCCCCCGCGCGCCGATGCGCCGGGGAACGCGGCCCTCCGCCCTCCGTACGGCGTCCCTCCATGCACAGGCCGCCCCGCCGCGGCCGCATGTCCGCCGGCCGCCACGGGCACGATCAGCTCCGGGCGGGTTTCCGTCGTCCGGCCGGTGCGACCGCCTCCCCCGTCGCCGGGGGACATGCGGGCGGAGACCGGAGTGCCGGGAGTGCCGGATTCGTGCGGCAGACTTGGGGCGCGAAGACCGAGTGAAGGATGGGTATGCCGATCACACCTGCCACCGCGACGAACAGCCCGTCGAGCGGCACCGCCGAGCCGATTTTGCTGGAACTGGTCGATGAGGACGGCGAGACGATCGGCACCGCGGAGAAGCTCGCCGCCCATCAGCCGCCGGGGCGGCTGCACCGGGCGTTCTCGGTGTTCCTGTTCGACGAGCGCGGGCGGCTGCTGCTCCAGCAGCGGGCGCTGGGCAAGTACCACTCCCCCGGTGTGTGGTCCAACACCTGCTGCGGCCACCCCTACCCCGGTGAGGCACCGTTCGCCGCGGCGGCCCGGCGGACCTTCGAGGAGCTGGGGGTGTCGCCCTCGCTGCTCGCCGAGGCCGGAACGGTCCGCTACAACCACCCGGACCCGGAGTCCGGCCTGGTGGAGCAGGAGTACAACCACCTCTTCGTCGGCATGGTGCAGTCGCCGCCGCAGCCGGATCCGGACGAGGTGGCGTCCACGGCGTTCGTGACCCCGGCCGAGCTGGCGGATCGGCACGCGGAGGCCCCCTTCTCTGCCTGGTTCATGACCGTTCTGGACGCGGCCCGCCCAGCGGTCCGGGAGCTGACGGGGCCTTCGGCGGGCTGGTGACCTGGGGCATTCCCGCGGGCTTGAGCGGCAGGGCGGCCCAGATCACCTTGCCGCCGGTCGCGGTGTGCTCGACCTCGCACGCCCCGCCGGCCTCGCGGGCGGTTTCACGCACCAGGAGCAGTCCCCGGCCGCCGGTGCGGGCGTGGTCGGTCTCCAGTGCGGTGGGCCGGTAGGGGTGGTTGTCCTCCACGGACACCCGGACCCATGCGGCGCCCACGGCGACCTCGACGGCGAGCGTCGGGGACAGCAGCGCCGCGTGCCGTACGGCGTTGGTGACCAGCTCCGAGACGATCAGCAGCAGCCCCTGCACCACCTCGTCCGCGACGGGCACGCCCTGCCGCACCAGCAGGTCCCGTACGGCGTGGCGGGCCCGCGGGACCGAGGCGTCCACGGCCGGGGCGGTGAAGCGCCAGACACCTTCGTACGGCAGTGGATCGCCACTCTCACGCTCGGTTGTCACCACACGTCGAGTGTTGGTACGGAAGGGCCCGCCCCGCGACGCTGAACAGAAGTCGGCGCATATCGAGCGTTCACGACCGTCTGCGTACGACTCCGTCGATCGCGGGACCGTTCTCGTACGCCTTGTGCCGTGTCGGCGAACTATTCGGGTTGTACGGGTTTGGCGGCCGGCGCTTTCCCGGTCCCTTCCGCCCCCTCGGTGGCCAGCCGGTCGGAGACCATGCCGACGATCCGGCGCCCGCCGTACCCGGTGGCGATCAGGCCGAGCCCGTCGAAGAGCAGGGACAGGGAGAAGAACGTTCCGATGACGTACTGGCTGCTGCTCGGCCAGGTGGCCAGCACGAGGGCGCCGAGCAGCAGGCCGAAGGCGCCCTGGACCAGGGTCCAGCCGAACTGCGGCCCGCGCACCACGAGGCTGCCGACCAGCCGGAAAAGCCCGCCCGTGAGGAAGAGCAGGGCGGCGAACATGGTCAGCGCCTCGGCCGCCGCCTCCGGTGTCCGCAGCACCACCACACCGGCCGCGATGTTCAGCGCCGCGACGACCACGCCGAGCCAGAAGAAGTTGGTGTGCCGCGCCTGGACGGCGTGCAGCAGTCCGACCACGCCGCCGATCAGCAGCAGCCAGCCGAACAGCACCATCGAGGTCAGGGTGGCCACGCCGGTGTACACCAGGCCGACCAGCCCGGCGACGACCAGGATCACTCCGAGTACGGCGAGCCAGCCGAAGCCGCGGCTCAGTCTGGCCGCCTCGCCCTGCGGCTTGGTGGTGCCGGTGGACTCGGCCATGCGTGCCTCCCGGGTTGCGTCCCCCTCTCCAGTCCCCCGCCACGGCCGGTCGTAACGTCCCGCCCACTCCTGCCGATCAGCGTGCCGACCGGGACGGATAGCATCCGGCCCATGGAGCCGCAGCTGCTGCACAGCGTCACCGACTCGGTCGCGACGGTCGTCATCCGCCATCCGGCGAAGCGCAATGCCATGACGGCCGGGATGTGGAGTTCCCTGCCGCCCCTGCTGGACACCCTGGCGGCCGATCCCGGCGTACGGGTCCTGGTGCTCACCGGTGAGGGCGCCACGTTCTGCGCCGGGGCGGACATCTCCACGCTGCAGGGGTCGCCGCTGGAGGCGCAGCGGCTTGCCGTCGCGGCGGAGGAGTCGCTCGCCGCCTTCCCCAAGCCGACGCTGGCCGCGCTCCGCGGGCACTGCGTGGGCGGCGGGGCGCAGCTCGCGGCGGCCTGCGATCTGAGGTTCGCCGAGGAGGGGACGCGGTTCGGGGTGACCCCGGCGAAGCTCGGCATCGTCTACCCGGCCTCCGCCACCCGGCGGCTGGTGTCGCTGGTGGGGCCGGCGACCGCCAAGTACCTGCTGTTCTCGGGCGAGTTGATCGATGCCGGGCGGGCCCTGCGCACCGGTCTGGTGGACGAGGTGCTCCCGCAGGGCGAACTGGACGCGCGCGTCGCGGAGTTCACCCGAATCCTGGCGTCCCGCTCGCAGCTGACGCAGGCCGCGGCGAAGGAGTTCGCGAACGGCCGCGCCGACCGGGACGCCCACTGGAGCGAACGGTCGCGGGAGAGCGGCGACACCGCGGAGGGGGTCGCCGCGTTCCTGGAGCGCCGGCCGCCCCGCTTCACCTGGAGCGTGTCTACGTCAGGACGAAGCGGCTCCGCGACCTGAACTCCTCGACGAGATGTGCGGGCGCCTTCCGCGGGGAACCCGCGTCGTAGGGCGGCTGCGGGTCGTACTCGGTGAGCAGCTGGACGGCCTGGGCGTGTTCGTCGCCGGCGATCCGGCCGAGCAGGGTGAGTCCCATGTCGATGCCCGAGGAGACGCCGGCCGCGGTGACGTACTTGCCGTCGGTCACCACGCGCTCGCCGGTCGGCTCGACGCCGAAGCGCTTCAATTGGCCGAGGGCCAGCCAGTGCGACGTGGCCCGGCGCCCCCGGAGCAGTCCCGCCGCGGCCAGGAGCAGGGAACCCGTGCACACCGACGTCGTCCAGGTGCTGGTCGCGTCGGCCGTGCGGAGCCAGTCCAGCAGGGCCCCGTTCTCCATCTGGGGCGTCTGTCCGGGGCCGCCGGGGACGACGACGACATCCGGGCGCGGTACGTCGGCCAGGGTCCGGTCGGCGGTGAGCGCGAGGTCGCCCGTCTCGTTGCGCACGGGACCGGTCCGCTCGGCGACGAAGACGGTCTCCGCGTCGGGGAGGCGGCCGAGGGTCTCGTAGGGTCCCACCGCGTCGAGGGCGGTGAAGCGGTCGAAGAGGACGATGGCGATCTGCATCGGTGGCCTTTCAGGTGCGGGCGGTTGAGGGAGCGGGCCGGAAGCGACGGCGGTACTCCGCCGGTGACGACCCGAGGGTCCGGACGAACGCGCGGCGCATCGCCTCGGAAGTGCCGTAGCCGCTGGCGCGGGAGATCTCCTCGACGCCGTCGCCGGTGTCCTCCAGCAGGCGCCGGGCGTGTTCGAGGCGGACCCGGTCGACGTAGCGGCCCGGTGTCGTGCCGGTCTCGGCGTGGAAGGCGCGGGCGAAGTGGCGCGGCGAGAGGGCGGCGCGGGCGGCGAGCGCCCCGACGGTCAGATCGGCGCCGGGGTGCTCGGTGATGAACTGCTGGACCTCGCGCAGCGGCTCGCGCCGTGCGGTCTGGGCGGCGAGCTGCGCGCTGAACTGGGCCTGGTTCCCGGGCCGGCGCAGGAACACCACCAGGTGCCGGGCGACGGTGAGGGCGGCGTCACGGCCGAGGTCCTCCTCCACCAGGGCGAGCGCGAGGTCGATGCCCGAGGTGACCCCGGCGGAGGTGGAGACGTGGCCGTCACGGACGTAGATGGGGTCCGGGTCGACCTCGACGGCCGGGTGGTCCCGGGCGAGGCGTTCGGTGTGGGCCCAGTGGGTGGTGGCGCGGCGGCCGTCCAGCAGCCCGGCTCCGGCGAGCAGGGCGGCCCCCGTGCAGACGGAGACCAGCCGCTCGGCCCGCGGTCCGTGCCGGCGCAGCCAGTCGGTCAGCCGCGGGTCGGGCCGGCGGCTGCCGCGTCCGCCGGGCACCAGCAGGGTGTGCGGCTCGGGCGCCCCGGCGAGCGCCCCGTCCGGTACGAGGGTCAGTCCGCTGGTGGCCCGTACGGGGGTTCCGTCGAGGGACGCGGTGCACAGCCGGTAGGTCCCGGGGGTGTGCTGCTCGGCGCCCGCGAAGACCTCCACGGGACCGGTGACGTCGAGGCTCTGCACCCCGTCGAAGAGGACGACGAGAACGGTTCGTTGCGCCATGCGGTCGATTCTTGGCGACGCCCGGGGTGGCCGCAATGACGGGTTGCCCACCTTTTCTGCCACGCGCGCACGCATACGGAAGCGCCGGCGAGGTACCCACAGTACTTCCGGCCGGACCGGTCGGAAGTACGAAAGGGGAGACACGTGTTCCGTGCCATCGCAGACGTCCTGCGCCAGATCGGCGGCGCGATCGCCACCGTCGTGACACTGCCGTTCCGGGCACTCGCCCGGCTGTTCGGCGGGGCCTCGTCCACCGCCCGCGGCCGTCGCGCCTGACTCCACCCGTGCGGCCCGGGGGCGAGTCGGCGCCCTGATCCCCGATTGACGGCGTCACCTGCCACAATTGCCGCGCAACCTCAGTGGAGAAGGCGGTACGGGAACGTGACGACACCCCTCGCAGGGTCCATCGAAGGCAGGATCGCCGAAGAGCTCGGCGTAAGGGAGCGGCAGGTCAGGGCTGCCGTCGAACTGCTGGACGGCGGTTCGACGGTGCCCTTCATCGCCCGCTACCGCAAGGAAGCGACCGAGATGCTCGACGACGCGCAGCTGCGTACGCTCGAGGAGCGGTTGCGCTACCTGCGGGAGCTGGAGGAGCGTCGTACGGCGATCCTGGAGTCGGTGCGCGAGCAGGGCAAACTGACCGAGGAGCTCGCGGCCCGGATCCGGGGCGCGGAGACCAAGGCGCGCCTGGAGGACATCTATCTGCCCTACAAGCCCAAGCGGCGCACCAAGGCGCAGATCGCGCGCGAGGCGGGGCTCGGGCCGCTGGCGGAGGGGCTGCTCGCCGATCCGGGGGTGGAGCCCCTCGCCGCGGCCGTCGCGTTCGTGGACGCCGACAAGGGTGTCGCCGATCCGCAGGCCGCGCTGGACGGCGCGCGGGCGATCCTCACCGAGCGCTTCTCGGAGGACGCCGACCTGATCGGTGAGCTGCGCGAGCGTATGTGGGTGCGCGGGCGGCTGGTCGCGAAGGTGCGCGAGGGCAAGGAGGAGGCGGGCGCGAAGTTCGCCGACTACTTCGATTGCGCCGAGCCGTTCACCGAGCTGCCCTCGCACCGCGTACTGGCGATGCTCCGCGGCGAGAAGGAGGAGGTCCTCGACCTCGTCCTGGAACCCGAGGAGCCCACCGACGGGCCGTCGTCGTACGAGGGGGTCGTCGCGCACCGCTTCGGGATCGCCGACCGGGGCCGTCCGGCGGACAAGTGGCTCGGCGACACGGTCCGCTGGGCCTGGCGCACCCGCATTCTGGTGCACCTCGGCATCGACCTCAGGCTCCGGCTGCGCACCGCCGCCGAGGACGAGGCGGTGCGGGTGTTCGCGGCGAACCTGCGCGACCTGCTGCTCGCCGCCCCGGCCGGCACACGCGCGACCCTGGGCCTCGACCCCGGTTTCCGTACGGGTGTGAAGGTCGCCGTGGTCGACGCGACCGGCAAGGTGGTGGCCACGGACGTGATTCACCCGCACGTACCGGCGAACCGGTGGGACGAGGCCCTCGCCAAGCTCGCGCGGCTGGCGAAGGAGCACGCGGTCGAGCTGATCGCGATCGGCAACGGCACGGCGTCCCGCGAGACCGACAAGCTCGCCGGTGAACTCATCGCCCGGCACCCCGAGCTGAACCTGACCAAGGTGATGGTGTCCGAGGCGGGCGCCTCCGTCTACTCGGCCTCCGCCTTCGCGTCCCAGGAACTCCCGGACATGGACGTCTCGCTGCGGGGCGCGGTGTCGATCGCGCGCCGGCTCCAGGACCCGCTGGCCGAGCTGGTGAAGATCGACCCGAAGTCGATCGGTGTCGGCCAGTACCAGCACGACCTGTCCGAGGTGAAGCTGTCGCGCTCGCTGGACGCGGTCGTGGAGGACTGTGTGAACGGCGTGGGCGTGGACGTCAACACCGCGTCGGCGCCCCTGCTCGCCCGGGTCTCCGGCATCACCTCCGGGCTCGCCGAGAACATCGTGGCGCACCGCGACTCCAACGGGCCGTTCCGGTCGCGCGCCGAGCTGAAGAAGGTCGCGCGGCTCGGCCCGAAGGCGTACGAGCAGTGCGCGGGCTTCCTGCGGATCCGCGGCGGCGACCCGCTGGACGCGTCCAGCGTGCACCCGGAGGCCTATCCGGTGGTGCGGCGCATGGTGAAGACGTCCGGTGCGGAGGTGGCCTCGCTCATCGGGAACACCGCGGTGCTGCGGTCGCTGAGGCCGCAGGAGTTCGTGGACGAGACGTTCGGTCTGCCGACGGTCACCGACATCCTCAGGGAACTGGAGAAGCCGGGACGCGACCCCCGGCCCGCGTTCCGGACGGCCGTCTTCAAGGAGGGCGTGGAGAAGATCTCCGACCTGTCCTCCGGGATGGTGCTGGAGGGTGTCGTCACGAACGTCGCCGCGTTCGGGGCGTTCGTGGACGTCGGTGTCCACCAGGACGGCCTGGTGCACGTGTCCGCGATGTCGAAGACGTTCGTCAAGGACCCGCGGGACGTGGTGAAGCCGGGTGACATCGTCAAGGTGAAGGTCCTGGACGTGGACATCCCGCGCAAGCGGATCGCGCTGACGCTGCGGCTGGACGACGAGGCCGCGCCCCAGGCTCAGGCCTCCGGTGGTGAGCGCCGGCAGCGTGGCGGACGTCCGCCGCAGCAGCGCCAGGGCCGCGGTGGCGGTGGCGGCGGCGCGCGCCAGGCGCCCGCGCCGGCGAACAGCGCGATGGCCGACGCCCTGCGGCGGGCCGGTCTGGTCGACCCGAAGCGCGGCAGGCGCTGAGCCCGTTCCGGGCCGGCGCGGTAAGCGTCCGGCCCGGACGTCAGCGTTCGGTCACCTTGCCGTCGGCGACGTCCAGGCGGCGGGTCACGCGGACCGCGTCGAGCATGCGGCGGTCGTGCGTGACCAGCAGCAGGGTGCCCTCGTAGGCGTCGAGGGCGGACTCCAGCTGTTCGATGGCGGGCAGGTCGAGGTGGTTGGTCGGCTCGTCCAGCACGAGGAGGTTGACGCCCCGGCCCTGGAGGAGGGCGAGGGCGGCGCGGGTGCGTTCGCCCGGGGACAGCGTGGCGGCGGGGCGCACGACGTGGTCCGCCTTGAGACCGAACTTGGCCAGCAGGGTGCGGATGTCGGCCGGTTCCAGGCCGGGGACCGCCGGACGGAACGCGTCCAGCAGGGGCTCAGGACCGTGGAACAGCGCGCGGGCCTGGTCGACCTCTCCGAGCAGGACGCCCGAGCCCAGTGCGGCGTGGCCCGCGTCGAGCGGGACGCGGCCCAGCAGGGCGCCCAGCAGGGTGGATTTGCCCGCTCCGTTGGCGCCGGTGACGGCGACCCGGTCCGCCCAGTCGATCTGCAGGGACACCGGGCCGAGGGTGAAACCGCCGCGGCGGACCTCGGCGTCACGCAGGGTGGCCACCACGGCGCCGGAGCGCGGGGCGGACGCGATCTCCATGCGCAGTTCCCACTCCTTGCGCGGCTCCTCGACGACCTCGAGGCGTTCGATCATGCGCTGTGTCTGGCGTGCCTTGGCGGCCTGCTTCTCGCTGGCCTCGCTGCGGAACTTGCGGCCGATCTTGTCGTTGTCGTTGCCCGCCTTGCGGCGGGCGTTCTTCACGCCCTTGTCCATCCAGGTGCGCTGCATCTGTGCCCGGTCCTGCAGCGCGGCCCGCCTGTCGGCGTACTCCTCGTACTCGTCCCGGGCGTGCCTGCGGGCCACGTCCCGCTCCTCCAGGTAGGCCTCGTAACCACCGCCGTAGAGGCCGATCCGGCGCTGGGCCAGGTCGAGTTCGAGGACCTTGGTGACGGTGCGGGTGAGGAACTCGCGGTCGTGGCTGACGACGACCGTGCCGGCCCGTAGTCCGCTGACGAAGCGTTCGAGGCGCTCCAGGCCGTCCAGGTCGAGGTCGTTGGTCGGCTCGTCGAGGAGGAAGACGTCGTACCGGGACAGGAGAAGGGAGGCGAGCCCGGCGCGGGCGGCCTGGCCGCCGGACAGCGAGGTCATCGGCTGGTCCAGGCCGACGGCCAGACCCAGGGAGCCGGTGACCTCCTCGGCACGCTCGTCGAGGTCGGCGCCGCCCAGGGAGAGCCAGCGCTCCAGGCTCGTGGCATAGGCGTCGTCCGCGCCCGGAGCGCCGTCGACCAGGGCCTGGGTCGCGCTGTCCATGGCGCTCTGGGCCTCGGCGACCCCGGTGCGGCGGGCCAGGAACTGCCGCACCGTCTCGCCTGGCCGGCGCTCCGGCTCCTGCGGCAGGTGCCCGACGGTCGCGGTGGGCGGGGAGAGGCGCAGCTCGCCCTGCTCCGGTGGGGTGAGCCCGGCGAGCAGGCGCAGCAGCGTGGACTTGCCCGCGCCGTTGGCACCGACCAGACCGATCACGTCGCCGGGGGCGACGACGAGGTCGAGACCGGCGAACAGGGAGCGGTCGCCGTGCCCGGCGGCGAGGTTCTTGGCGACGAGGGTGGCAGTCATCAGACCGCCGATCCTAGTCGTCGCGCGCGGCCGGCCGCGCGCCGGTTATCGCCGTCGCACGGCTGTCACCAGCACCGTCCCGCCGGTGCGCGCCACGGCGTCCGCCTCGCCCCGCGCACCGCCGCGGCGTCCAGGGGGAGGCGGTGGCGGCCGGCGCCGTCGACGACGTCCCGCGTGGGGGCGCGGGAGAGCCGGTCGACCCGGTACGCGGTGAGCCGCACCCCGGCAGGAGCAGGGGGGCGACCGGGGGCGAGGCCGTCGACACGGTGCTCGTCGACGCGGGCGGGCTGTGAAGGCGCGGCGGACGACGTCGCGTTCGGCGGTGCCGCCCGACGGGCCGAGGACGACGGCGCCGTAGCCCCGCGGCTCCTCGGTGGGGACGCCGTCGGCGCTCTCGGCGCCGATTCGGCGCAGGGCGGCGGCGAGCCCGGCGCGCGGGCGACCCGTGCGCCGATCAGCAGGACACGGCGGCGGGCGCCCGGGAGGCCGCCGTCCAGGGGCATTCCCACCGCGGGCCGCACCTGAGCACGGAATGGAGTCTTCGGCTAACGTCCGCCCGATGGAGAGCGAACTTCCCTGCGACGTACTGGTGGTCGGCGGCGGCGTCGCCGGGCTGACCACGGCCGTGGTCCTGGCCGAGCGCGGTGTGCGGGTGCGGCTGTGGACGCGGGACCCGGTGGAGCGGACCACCTCGGCGGTCGCGGGCGGGCTGTGGTGGCCCTACCGCGTCGAGCCGATGGCGTCGGCGCGCGCGTGGGCACTGCGGTCGCTGGACGTGTACGAGGGCATGGCGGCACGGCCGGAGACCACCGGCGTACGGATGGCGGAGGGAGTACTGGGTGAAACGGGCCTGGACGACGTCGACTCCTGGGCCGCCGCGCGGCTGCCGGGGCTGCGCCGGGCGACGGCCGGGGAGTATCCCGCCGGGCCGGGGGTGTGGGCCAGGCTGCCGCTCATCGACATGTCGGCTCATCTGCCATGGCTGCGGGAGCGGTTCCTCGCGGCGGGGGGCGCGGTCGAGGCGCGTACGGTGACGGATCTGACCGAGACCGGCGCGCCGGTCGTCGTCAACTGCACGGGGCTGGGGGCACGGGAGCTGGTGCCGGATCCGGCGGTGCGGCCGGTGCGGGGGCAGCTGGTGGTCGTGGAGAACCCGGGGATCCGTACCTGGACGGTCTCCACCGGGGCCGACGGCGCCTTGGCGTACGTCCTTCCGCAGCCGGGGCGGCTCGTGCTGGGCGGTACGGCGGAGGAGGACGCCTGGTCCACGGAGCCGGACCCGGCGGTCGCCGAGGCGATCGTACGGCGCTGCGCGGCCCTGCGCCCGGAGATCGCCGGCGCTCGGGTCCTGGACCACCGCGTGGGCCTGCGCCCGGCCCGCGGGACGGTCCGTCTGGAACGCACGGTGCTCCCCGACGGCCGGGTTTTGGTCCACAACTACGGCCACGGCGGCGGGGGCGTCACCGTGGCCTGGGGCTGCGCGGAGGAGGCGGCGGCACTGGCCACCCGGTGAAGGGGGACGACCGGCCCGGGTCGCGCGGCGGCGGTGGCGTGAACGCCGCCGGTGCGCCGGCCCGGGGGCGCACCGGCGGCCGGGGGCGGGTCAGTGTTTGCCGATGGGGTCGCCCTCCACGTCCGTGCCCCGGCCCGGGCCGACACGGAGTTCGAATTCGCCGTCGTACCTCTTGTGGCCCTCGATGACCGCCATCTCCACGGCCTCGGAACCCATCTCGCCCCTCACGATGAGGGGATCGCGGCGCAGGTCGCGCATGAGCGCCACGCACATGAAGAGCATCACGACGACGAACGGCGCCGCCGCGAGGATCGTGAGGTTCTGCAGGCCCGTCAGCGCGTCGCCCTGTCCGCTCCCGACCAGCAGCATGATCGCCGCCACACCCCCGGTGACCACGCCCCAGAACACCACCGCCCAGCGGCTGGGTTCGAGCGCGCCCTTCTGCGAGAGGGTGCCCATCACGATCGAGGCGGCGTCGGCGCCCGAGACGAAGAAGATGCCGACGAGGATCATCACCAGCAGGCTGGTGACGGTGGCGACCGGGTACTCCTGCAGCACGGCGAAGAGCCGGCCCTCCGGGGTCGACTCGTCACCGAGCCGTTTCTGCTCCTGGAGCCGCATCGCCGAGCCGCCGAAGATCGCGAACCAGACCAGGCTGACCGTGCTGGGGACGAGGATGACCCCGCCGATGAACTGGCGGATGGTGCGGCCCCGGCTGATGCGGGCGATGAACATGCCGACGAAGGGCGTCCAGGAGATCCACCACGCCCAGTAGAAGACGGTCCAGCTGCCCAGCCAGTCGGCGACGCCCTCACCCCCGCTGATCTCGGTGCGGCCGGCCAGTTCGGGAAGGTCGCCGAGGTAGGCGAAGACCGAGGTCGGCAGCAGATCGAGGATGAGGATGGTCGGACCCGCGACGAACACGAACACGGCGAGGATCAGGGCCAGCACCATGTTGGTGTTGGACAGCCACTGGATGCCCTTCTCGACACCGGAGACCGCGGAGGCCACGAACGCCACGGTCAGCACCGCGATGATGCCGACCAGCAGCCCGGTGCTGACCCTGTCCATCCAGTCGAGTTTCTCCACACCGGACCCGATCTGCAGCGCGCCGAGGCCCAGTGAGGCCGCGGAGCCGAAGACCGTCGCGATGATGGCGAGGATGTCGATGACCCGGCCGCCGACGCCGTGCGCGTTCTTCTCACCGATGAGCGGGGTGAACACGGCGCTGATGGTCTGCCGGCGGCGCCGGCGGAAGGTGCTGTAGGCGATGGCGAGGCCGACCACCGCGTAGATCGCCCACGGGTGGAGCGTCCAGTGGAAGAGGGTGGTGGCCATGGCCGTCTCCATGCGGTCGCCGGAGTCGGCCGGACTGGTGCCCGGCGGAGGCGTCGTGTAATGGGCGAGCGGTTCGCTCACGCCCCAGAACATCAGGCCGATGCCCATGCCCGCACTGAACATCATGGCGATCCAGGACACGGTGCGGAACTCCGGCTCCTCGCCCTCGGCACCGAGGTGGATCCGGCCGTAGCGGCTGGCCGCGAGCCAGAGGGCGAAGACCACGAAACCCGAGGCGGCCAGCATGAATCCCCAGCCGCCGTTGTGCATCAGCCCGCCGAGCATGCTGGAGGAGACGTCCTCGAGCGAGTCCGTCCAGATGGCGCCCCAGAGCACGAACGCGAGGGTGAGCACGGCGGTGACGCCGAACACCACCCGGTCGGTCCGCGGCCCCTCCCGGCCGGGCAGGCCCGCTTCGGAACCGGGTAGTGGGCCTGCCGTGGGGTCATGGTCTGCGTGCTGTTCCTGTGTCACGGGCGGCACCTTTCCTCGCAGCCGTGGGACGGAGGGCGCTCCTCCCGCTACGCCCTTACCACCTTTGGCGCAAAACTCACCTCATTGGCAGAATGTGTTCGCCACCGCTCCCCCAGGTGGCACGCGGCCCGTCGGCCACCCGCCGTTCAGTCCCCGTGGTCGTACACCGTCACGGATATGCCCTGCCCGGCCAGCCGTCGGTCGATCAGCGGTTCGACACGCGGCCACGTGCCGCCGGCCAGGCCGCAGCCTATGCGGGGCATGTGGACCGAGGCGCCGAGGGCGCGCGCGTGTCCGGCCAGGCGGGCGAGGGCCGTGTCGATCGCCTCGTAGCGGACGGGGGCGCCCTTGCTGCCGGTCCGTGTGCCGCGCTGGCCGATCATGTTGGCCACCAGGACGTACCGCTCCACCCGGACGACCTGCACGGCGCCCAGCGCGAAGTCGTTGGAGGCGCGGTCGCGGTGCCAGGCGCGGTAGGCGGCCTCCGGCTCGGGCCAGCGGCGGGACACGGCCAGGACGAAGCCCTTCCCCCAGCCCCCGATGTCGTTGCAGACGTGGGCGATGATCTTGACACCCTTGACCGACGGAGCGGTGGCGTCGCCCCGGACGTACGTGATCCCCGGCATGGTCTCACCGTAGGCGGCCGCACCGACGACGGGCCGGGCGCGTGGGCGGCCGGGAGGCGGAGGTGTCGCAGTGGTGGTGGCACAGCGATACTGGCGGACATGACGACCGAGACCGAGGCCCTGACGATCGACGAACTGGCGGCCCGGGCCGGGGTCACCGTGCGCACGGTCCGCTTCTACGGCACCAGGGGGCTGCTGCCACCGCCGGCGATCGGTCCCCGGCGGGTCGGTCACTACGGGCGGGAGCACCTGGCCCGGCTGGAGCTCATCGAGGAGCTGCAGCACCGCGGCATGACGCTGGCGGCGATCGAGCGGTACCTGGGGCAGTTGCCGCCGGACCTGAGCGCGCGCGACCTGGCGGTCCAGCGGGCGGTGGTGGCCTCCTGGGCGCCGAGCGCGACGGAGACGGTGTCGCGCGGCGAGCTGGAGCGCCGTGCGGGGCGTGAGCTGGACGAGGAGGACCTGAAGCGGCTGGCGGCGATGGACGTCGTCGAGCCCGTCGGCGGGGCCCCGGACGGCGAGGCCTTCCGGGTCGACGCCGGGCTGCTGCGGCTCGGCGTCGAACTCCTGGACGTACCGCTGTCGCACGAGACGGTCCTCGCCGCCCGCACCACGCTGACCGAGCACTCCCGGGCCGCCGCGCACGAGCTGTCGCGGCAGTTGCGCGACGCGGTCGCGGACAAGGACGCGCGGGACGTGCGGTCCCTGTCCGCGCGGATGCATCCGCTGGTGGTGCAGGCGCTGCTCACCACCTTCCAGCGGTCGCTGAGGGAGGAGCTGCGGGAGTGGCTCGACGAGGAGGGGTGAGACCCCGGTGAACGGCGTCAGCGCGCGTCCTTGAACACCTCTCCCCTCTCCGCCTTCTCCACCAGCAGGGCGGGCGGGGTGAAGCGCTCGCCGTAGCGCTCGGCGAGTTCGCGCGCGCGGGCCACGAATCCGGGCAGGCCGCCCTCGTAGCCGTTGATGTACTGCAGCACGCCACCGGTCCAGCCGGGGAAGCCGATACCGAGGATGGAGCCGATGTTGGCGTCGGCGACGGACGTCAGCACGCCCTCCTCCAGCAGCCGGACGCTGTCCAGCGCCTCGGAGAACAGCATGCGTTCCTGCATGTCGCGGAACGGGATCCGGTGCCCGGGCTTGGTGAAGTGCTCGCGCAGCCCCGGCCACAGGGCGCCCCGCCTGCCGTCCTCGCCGTACTCGTAGAAGCCGGCCCCGCCGCTGCGGCCCGTGCGGCCGAACTCGTCGACCATGCGGTCGACGACCGCCTCGGCCGGGTGCGCGGTCCAGGTGCCGCCGGCCTCCTCGACCGCCCGCTTCGACTCGCTGCGGATCCTGCGCGGCAGGGTGAGGGTCAGCTCGTCCATCAGGGAGAGCACCTTGGCCGGGTAGCCCGCCTGGGCGGCGGCCTGCTCGACCGACGCGGGCTCGACGCCCTCGCCGACCATGGCGACGCCCTCGTTGATGAAGTGCCCGATGACGCGGGAGGTGAAGAAGCCGCGCGAGTCGTTGACGACGATCGGGGTCTTGTTGATCTGCCGGACCAGGTCGAAGGCCCGGGCCAGCGCCTCGTCCCCCGTGCGCTCACCCTTGATGATCTCGACCAGCGGCATCCTGTCGACGGGCGAGAAGAAGTGCAGCCCGATGAAGTCGTCCTGGCGCTCGACGCCTTCCGCCAGGGCGGTGATGGGCAGGGTGGAGGTGTTGGAGCACAGCAGCGCGTCGGGGGCGACGACGTCCTGGATCTCCTGGAACACCTTGTGCTTGAGGGCGGTGTCCTCGAAGACGGCCTCGATGACCGCGTCGCAGCCGGCGAGGTCGGCGGCCTCGGCGGTGGGCGTGATCCGCGCGAGCAGCGCGTCGGCCTTCTCCCGGCTGGTGCGGCCCTTGGCGACGGCCTTGGCGCACAGCTTCTCGGAGTAGCCCTTGCCCTTGACGGCGGCTTCCAGGGAGACGTCCTTGAGGACGACGTCGATGCCCGCGCGGGCGCACGAGTAGGCGATGCCGGCGCCCATCATCCCGGCGCCGAGGACGGCGACCCTGGTGACCCTGCGCGGCTCGACGCCCTTCGGCCGGTTGGCGCCGGAGTTGACGGCCTGGAGGTCGAAGAAGAACGCCTGGATCATGTTCTTCGACGTCTGTCCCGCGGCCAGCTCGACGAAGTAGCGCGCCTCGATGACCTGGGCGGTCTCGAAGTCGACCTGGGCGCCCTCGACGGCCGCGGCCATGATGTTGCGCGGGGCCGGGTAGGGGGCGCCGCCCGTCTGCTTGCGCAGGTTGGCCGGGAAGGCAGGCAGGTTGGCGGCGAACTTGGGGTGGGCGGGGGTGCCGCCGGGGATGCGGTAGCCGGGCCTGTCCCAGGGCTGCGCGGACTCGGGGTGGGCGTCGATGAAGGCGCGGGCCTTGGCGAGCATGTCCTCGCGCGTGTCGGCGATCTCGTCGACCAGGCCGTTCTCCAGGGCCCGGCGCGGGTTGTACTGGGTGCCCTGGAGCAGCACCTTCAGCAGCGCGTCGGTGATACCGAGCATGCGGACGGTGCGGACGACGCCGCCCCCTCCGGGGAGCAGGCCGAGCGTGACCTCGGGGCAGCCGATCTTGGAGCCGGGGGCGTCGAGGGCGATCCGGTGGTGGCAGGCCAGGGCGAGTTCGTAACCGCCGCCGAGCGCGGCGCCGTTGATCGCGGCGACGACCGGTTTGCCGAGGGTCTCGATGCGGCGCATCTGGCGCTTGAGCGCCATCCCGCCGTCGAACAGCTGCTGGGCCGTGTCCGGGGTGACGCGGATCAGGTCCCGCAGGTCGCCGCCGGCGAAGAAGGTCTTCTTGGCGGAGGTGAGGATGACGCCGCGGAGGGAGTCCTTCTCCGCCTCCAGGCGGTCGGTGATCACGGCGAGTGAGTCGCGGAACGCCTTGTTCATGGTGTTCGCGGACTGGTCGGGGTCGTCGAGGACGAGGGTGACGACGCCGGTGTCGTCCTGTTCCCAGCGGATCGTGGTGCTCTCGGTCATGAGGGGTCTCCGGGTCTTCGTGGAAGTCGCGTGCGGTCGCTGGGGGTTCAGAGGCGTTCGACGACGGTGGCGATGCCCATGCCGCCGCCCACGCAGAGCGTGGCGAGGCCGTAGCGCTTGTCCTGGCGTTCGAGTTCGTCGACGAGCGTGCCGAGGATCATCGCGCCGGTGGCGCCGAGCGGGTGGCCCAGCGCGATGGCGCCGCCGTTGACGTTGACCTTGTCGAGGGACAGGCCCATGTCCCTCACGAAGCGCAGGACGACCGCTGCGAAAGCCTCGTTGATCTCGACCAGGTCGATGTCGTCGATGGTCAGGCCGGCCTTGGCGAGGGCCTTGCGGGTGGCGGGGGCGGGGCCGGTGAGCATGATGGTGGGCTCGGAGCCGGAGACGGCGGCGGAGACGATCCGGGCGCGCGGGGTGAGTCCGTTGCGCTCGCCGGCCTCCTTGGAGCCGATGGCGACGAGGGCGGCGCCGTCGACGATGCCGGAGGAGTTGCCCGCGTGGTGGACGTGGTCGATTTTCTCCACCCAGTGGTACTTCTGCAGCGCCACCGCGTCGAACCCGCCGAGTTCGCCGATGTCGGCGAAGGACGGCTTCAGCTTGCCCAGCGAGTCGGCGGTGGTGCCGGGGCGCAGGTGCTCGTCGTGGTCGAGGACGACCAGGCCGCTGCGGTCCCTCACCGGGACGACGGACCGCTCGAAACGGTTCTCCTTCCAGGCGGTGGCCGCGCGCTCCTGCGAGAGGGCCGCGTACTCGTCGACGTCGCGCCGGGAGAAGCCTTCGATGGTGGCGATCAGATCGGCGCCGATGCCCTGCGGGACGAAGTTGACGGCGAGGTTGGTCATCGGGTCGTTGAACCAGGCGCCGCCGTCGGAGGCCATGGGGACGCGGGACATGGACTCCACGCCGCCCGCGAGGACGAGGTCCTCCCAGCCGGAGCGCACCTTGGCGGCGGCCATGTTGACGGCCTCGAGGCCGGAGGCACAGAAGCGGTTCTCCTGGACGCCGGCCACCGTGTCCGGCAGGCCGGCGGCCACGGCGGCGATGCGGGCGATGTCGGAACCCTGGTCGCCGACCGGGCCGACCACGCCGAGCACGATGTCGTCGACGGCGGCGGGGTCCAGGTCCGGGAAGCGGTCGCGGATCTCGTGGATGAGGCCCACCACCAGGTCGATGGGCTTGGTCCCGTGCAGGGCGCCGTTCGCCTTGCCGCGCCCGCGCGGGGTGCGGATCGCGTCGTACACATACGCTTCGGTGCTCACGAGAGGGCCTTTCACTGAGGATTCGAGGGCTTCGGGGGCTTCGGGGTCGAGGACCGCAGCCGGGGTACGTCCCAGTCGCGGGCCACGTCGTCGGTGTCGGCGCCCGGCCGGGCGGGCCCGGTGCGGACGGTGGTGGGGGTCGCGGAGAACCGCGGGGCCGGCGCGGGCTGGGTGACGCCCGCGTGGTCCGTGAACGTGGAGCGGGCGGCGAGGTGCGGGTGGTGCGGGGCCTCGCGCAGGCTCAGCACGGGCGCCACGCACGCGTCCGAGCCGTCGAAGCGGGCCGCCCACGCGTCGCGGGTACGCGTCCTGAAGCGGGCGGCGACCCGTGCGCGCAGTTCCGGCCAGCGGGTGACGTCGGCGTGGGCCCCGGCCCGGTCGTCCAGGCCGAGCAGGCGCAGGAACTCGGCGTAGAACCGCGGCTCCAGCGCGCCGACCGCCATGTGCCCGCCGTCGGCGGTCTCGTAGACGCCGTAGTAGGGGCAGCCCCCGTCGAGGAGGTTGGCGCCGCGCCGGTCCTGCCAGGCGCCGGCGGCGAGCATGCCGTGGATCATCGACGAGAGGTGGGCGGTACCGTCCACGATCGCGGCGTCGACGACCTGTCCGGTGCCGGTCGCGCGCGCGTGGTGCAGGGCGGCGAGGACGCCGACGACGAGGTAGAGGGAGCCGCCCGCGTAGTCGCCGAGCAGGTTGGCCGGGACGGCAGGCGGCCTGTCCGGGTCGCCGATCATGCCGAGGGTGCCGGTGAGGGCGATGTACGCGATGTCGTGTCCCGCACGGTCGGCGAGGGGACCCCGCTGGCCCCAGCCGGTCATCCGGCCGTAGACCAGGCGCGGGTTGCGGGCGTGGCAGTCCCCCGGTCCGACACCGAGGCGCTCGGCGACGCCGGGGCGGTAGCCCTCGACGAGGATGTCGGCGCGTTCGGCGAGGTCGAGGACGCGGGCGGGGCCGTCCGGGTCCTTCAGGTCGACGATCACGGAGCGCTTGTTGCGGTTGGTGACGTCACGGGCCGGGTCGATCCCCAGCCCCGGGCCGCCCGGACGGTCCACGCGTACGACATCGGCGCCCAGGTCTGCCAGGAGCATGGCGGCGAACGGGCCCGGCCCGATCCCGGCCAGCTCGACCACGCGCACGCCGGTGAGCGGACCGCTGCCCGGCGCCTTCGCCTCCGTCATCGAGCCCCCAACGGCTGTGACACATCTGATGTAACACCAGCGATGTTAAGAACACGTTCCACCCGGCACAAGACCGGGCGAGCAAGCGCTTAGCCACTCTACGGGGCGGTGTCCGGCCGCGCGCCCGCTCAGGGTGCGTCCAGCTCCGCCGCCAGCCGCTTGGGCGCGATGGTGCGGTAGCTCTCCTCCACCCAGTCGCACAGCAGGTCGGCCGTCGGGGCGCCCGCGGGTTCGAGGGGAACGCGCACCCAGCCTGCCTTTCCCAGTCCGTATCCGGCGGGCTCGGCGCCGGGGCACGCCAGCGCATGGGCGTGCGCCGTCTCGTCCTTGAGCTTCACCGTCACCCCCATGGGGTAACTGCCGTCGTCGGCGCCGAGGAAGACGAACACCTTCCCGCCCACCTTGGCGACGGTCTCGCCCCAGGGGTGCTCCTCGACGGCTCCCGGCAGCCGCAGGGCGTAGTCGCGCACTTTTTCCCACTTCTTCAGGGCGTTCGGCGGTACGGACATCGCTTTCCTCCGGGCTCGTCGTCGGGCTCCGCACCCCTCACGCTAGCCTCGGCCACCGACAGCGGCGCGGCTGCAGGACCAAGGGGTGTCATGAGCAGGCTGAACAGGACGGACCGTCCCTACGACATCGTGCTCTTCGGAGCGACCGGCTTCGTCGGGACGCTGACCGCGGAGTACCTCGCCGCCCACGCCCCCGCGGGGCTGCGCTGGGCGATCGCCGGCCGCAGCACGGAGAAGCTGGAGCGGTTGCGCGAGCGGCTGCCCGCAGGCGCGGAGCCGGGGCTGCTGCGGGCGGACGTGACCGACCCCGCCTCCCTGCGCGCCCTCGCCGAGAGCGCGCGCGTGGTGGCCACGACCGTGGGCCCCTACGTGGAGTACGGCGAGGAACTCGTCGCCGCCTGCGCGGACACCGGGGCCGACTACGTCGACCTGACGGGTGAACCGGAGTTCGTGGACCTCGTGTACGTCCGTCACGACGCCCGCGCGCGGGAGACCGGCGCGCGGCTGGTCCACGCGTGCGGCTTCGACTCGGTGCCGCACGACCTGGGCGCCTACTTCACCGTGCGGCAACTGCCGGAGGGGGTGCCGCTGTCCGTGGACGGCTTCGTCACCGCCGACGCGGCCTTCTCGGGCGGCACCTTCGCCTCGGCGCTGAACCAGTTCGCCCGGCACCGCGGGCTCCGCGCGGCGGCCCGCGACCGCCGGCACCACGAACCGCGCCTGGTGGGCCGGCGGGCCTCGGCCCCCATGGGCGCGCCGCGCTACGCACCGGAGGTCGGCGCCTGGGCGCTGCCCCTGCCGACGATCGACGCGCAGATCGTGCGCCGCTCGGCGAGGTCACTCGACCGGTACGGCCCCGACTTCCGCTACCGGCACTACGCGGCCGTGCGCCGCCTCCCGGTGGCCATGGGCGGGGTGGCGGCCGTGGGCGCGCTGGTCGCCGCGGCCCAGGTGCCGGCGCTGCGGCGCCGGCTCTCCGAACGCCTCGGGCCCGGCGACGGACCGAGCCCCGAGAAGCGCGCCAGGAGCTGGTTCACCGTCCGCTTCGTCGGCGAGGGCGGCGGCCGGCGGGTGTACACGGAGGTCTCGGGCGGCGACCCCGGCTACGACGAGACGGCGAAGATGCTGGCCGAGGGGGCCCTGTGCCTGGCTCTCGACGACCTTCCGCCGGCCTCGGGTCAGGTCACGACGGCGGTGGCGATGGGCGACGCACTGATCGGCCGCCTGCGGACGGCGGGCATCCGCTTCCGCGTCGCCGCGACCCGCTGACGGCACGGCCGTCGGGGGGCACAGCGGCCACTCGACCAGCGTGTGGATCATCCCGCCGAGCCGGCCGGGATTGGTGAGTACGGCGAGGGCCGGCCGACGGTCACGGGCCGGCCGTCGGCGGCCGGCGGGCTCGGGTGCACGGTGCGTCGTCACGCACGCCGGCCTGCCGGGGCGGGCGGGGTCCCGCATCCGTCGCGGTACTCAGGCCCCGCACTCACCTCGGACGGAATGCCCGGCGGGGGCCGCCCCGGCGAGTGCCCGCCGGCACAGGGCGTCCGCCCGGCGGGTGGTCTCGGGGAGGCGGTAGCGGGGGGCCAGTGCGAGGGTGTGGGCGCAGGCGTTGTCCAGGCTCACGCGGTGGCCGACCGAGACGAAGACGGGCTTGACGGCGTGTCGGGTGCGCAGCGCGCGGCCGACCTCCTCGCTGCCGGCGAGGAGCGGGGAGGAGCTGCCGCGCGGGGGGTCCGGTTCCTCGTGGGTGAAGGTGAAGGGGTTCTTGGCGACGCCGATCGTCGGCAGGCCGGTGAGGACGCCGAGGTGGCTGGCCAGGCCGAAGCGTCGGGGGTGGGCGAGGCCGTAGCCGTCGCAGACCAGCAGCCCGGGCGGGCACGGCAGGGCGTCCAGGGCGGCGAGGACGGCGGGGATCTCGCGGAACGCGAGCAGGCCGGGGACGTACGGGAAGGGGACGCGGCCCACGGCCGTGGACTCGGCGACCACGTCCAGGGTCGCCGCGTCCAGGACGACGGCCGCCGCGGCGACGACGTCCCGCTCGTCGTCGTACGCCACGTCGACCCCGGTGACCCGGCCCGTGCCGGGCGGCGGGCCCGGTTCGTCGCGCACCACCCGGGTGCGGAGCCGGTCCTGGACCGCTCGGGCCTCTTCCTCGGTCACGGGCCAGTCGGCCGGTGTGCGTACGGTCGTCATCGTGCCCCTGAGCCTACGGGGCGGGTGCTCTCCGCGCGGCGGGAGTCCCCGTCCGCGCGGAGGCGGCTCACTTGCCGAGCGCCCGCTGGAGCTGGCTCTTGTTCATGTTCGAACGGCCTTCGACGCCCCGCTTCTTGGCCTCTTCGTACAGCTGGTCCCTGGTGGGGCCCTGGGAGCCCTTGCCGGACCGCTGGCCGCCGCGCCTGCCGGACGACATGTCCTGTGTGGAGGTGCGGCTGGCCGTCCTGGACTCGCCGGACCGGGCACGCTCCTTGTTCACCGTCCGGGCGGCGATCTCCTTGGCGCGCCCGGTGCTCTCACCCCGGTCCTCCGCGCTCTCCTTGATGTGCTCGTACTGACGCTCCCGCTTCGGGCTGGAACCGCGTGGCATGTCCGCTCACTTCCTCTCGTGTACAGCGAACGGGTACCCACGTTGGCAGCGATCAGGTCAGGCCGCACGCGTCAGTGCTCCAGGCGGGCAACCCGTCCCTTCTCCCCCGCCGCCCAGCAGCCGTGGTCGGGCGTGCAGTCGACCGTGTCGTACGACCCGGTGTCGACGGTCCGCCAGGTGCGGCCGGCGTCGGTCGTCAGGTCGGTGCCGGTGGGACCCACCGCGAGGGCCGCGGTGCTGCTGTGCGGGAGCCAGGCGACACCGGAGCGGTAGGAAGAGGGCGGCGCGCCGGCCGGGCGCCAGGTGCGGCCGCCGTCGGCGCTGCGGGCGGCCGCGTCCGGCGAGGCCTCGCCGGGACGGAAGTCGCCGCCGACGGCGAGGCCGTGGGCGCGGTCGCGGAAAGCGAGGGCGAAGACACCGCGCGCCGGGTCGCCGCCCGGGATCGGGCTGTCGGTGACCGTCCAGGTGCGGCCCCGGTCGGCGGAGTGCAGCACGCGTGCCCGTGCGGCTCCCCCGGTGGCCAGCCAGACGTCCTTCGGTCCCGAGGACACCAGGCACTGGCCGCTCGCCGCGAAACCGGCCTCGCCCTCCAGCGCCGGGGGCATCCCCCCGTCGGGCAGCACTCTCCAGCTGCGGCCGCCGTCCCGGGTCGACAGGATGCGGAACCTGCCGTCCACCGGGTCGCTCATCGCGAGGCCGTGGCGGTGGTCGAAGAAGGTGAGGCAGTCGTAGAAGGCCCGGGCGTCGGTGTTGCGGAAGGACTCCGTCCAGGTCGCCCCGCCGTCATCGGTGCGGTACACCCGGGACGCCTCGCCCTCGCCGATGGCCAGCACCACGGCCCGCCGCGCGTCGAACGCCTCGATGTCCCGGAACTGCAACTCCCCCGAGCCCGGCGGGGAGACGTTCCGCCAGCTCCCGCCGCCGTCGGTGGTGCGCAGGACGGTGCCGTGGCTCCCGGCCACCCAGGCGGTGCCGCGGCTGACGGCGGACAGGCCGCGGAACCTGACCTCCGGAGTGCCGGTGTCCTTGACCGACCAGTGCGGCGCCGTCCGCCCGTCCGGTCCGTGCGCCTGGGCCGGTACGGCCGTCAGAGCGGCCAGGGCCGCCGCGCACGCGGCGGCCGCGGTCACCCGGCGGTGGGTTCGTCTCGTCCGTCTCGTGTTCCCCGAGCGCCTCATGGCGGGCGAAGCTAGTCCACCGTCCGGGCGCCGTCCAGAGGGCGTTGGCGAGGCGGGGGCCCGCAAGGAGGCGCGGGAGAGCCGTGTCACTCGGGTGCATGAAGGCGGTGACAGAGGTCACTCGCTCTTCGTGTGCACGGATTGGCTGATTCCGTCGTCTCCTCGAGTAGCCGACCCGATCCGCCCGGAAGCCCGTCCAGCCGTCACGAGGGAGCAAGGCGTTGTCCACCGTCATCGAACAGCCCGTAGAGGCCCGTCTGGTCGCCGCCGCGCCGCGGATGCCGAACATTCCCGCCACGCTGCACTACGACCGCGACGACCCGTTCGCCGTCCGTATGACCTTTCCCGCGCCGGCCACCCTGGAGGGCGTCGAGGTCTGCTGGACGTTCGCCCGCGAACTGCTGGCCGCGGGGCTGCGGGGACCCGAGGGCCACGGCGACGTGCGGGTGCGCCCGTACGGCTACGACCGCACCGTGCTGGAGTTCCACGCCCCCGAGGGGACCGCCGTCGTGCACGTCCGCTCGGGCGAGGTGCGCCGGTTTCTCGACGCCACGAGCGAACTGGTGCCGGCCGGTCTTGAGCACCTCCAACTCGACCTGGACCACGACCTCGCGGAGCTGATGCGCGACGCCTGACGGGTTGGGCCAACGACCTGCGGCCATCAGGGTGTTGAGGACTTCGAACGCCAGGCCGTCGGCTTGCGCGTGGTACGTCCCGTCGTCGAGCAGCTCCCGCGCGGCGCGGCGGACCAGGGCGTGCGCGGCCTGGGCGATGCCGGATCCGACGCTCACGCGGGCCACTCCCAGGGCGGCCAGTTCACCGGCCGGCGGGGCGCCGGGACCGGCCATGACGTTCAACGGGGCGTCGATCCGCTCGGCGAGCTCCCTCACGGTCCCCGGGTCGACGGTACCGGGGACGAAGATCCCGTCGGCGCCCGCGGCGAGGTAGGCGGCGGCGCGCTCCAGGGTGTCGTCCACTGCCCCGGTGCCGCTCAGGAAGGTGTCGACGCGGGCGTTGACGAAGAGCGGCACGCCGGCCGCGTCCGCGGCCGCGCGGGCGGCGGCGATCCGCTCGGCCTGCTCACCGGCCGGGCGCAACGGGCCCCTGCCGCTGCCGTGCAGGGCGTCCTCGATGTTCACCCCGACCGCGCCCGCCGCGAGCACGGCGCGCACGGTGGCGCCGACTCCCGCCGGATCCTCCGCGTAGCCGCTCTCGATGTCGGCGGTGACGGGCACACGGACGGCCGCGGCGATCTCCGCCACGGCGCGCAGGGCCCGCCCGCGGTCCAGCCGGTCCCCGTCCGCCGCGCCGAGGGCCCAGGCGACCCCGGCGCTCGTGGTCGCCACGGCACCGGCGCCCGCGTCCTCCACCAGACGGGCACTGGCGAGGTCCCAGGCGTTGGGCAGGATCAGCGGACGCCCCGGGACGTGCAGGGAGCGAAAGGCGAGGGCGCGGTCACGGAGCTCGGTGGCGGGGTTCGTCATGCCGGCCACTCAACCAGCGCGGCAGGCGTCGTGTCCGGCGAGAATCCGACAGGGGCGTACCCGGCGGAGAAGCGCGCGAGCCGGGCGCGGCAGCCGCCGGCTCCGCCGAGCGTTCAGCGGCCCCGGGTGAACGAGGGCATCGGCGCGGCGGTCGTCAGCCCCGCGCGCAGCTCGCGCAGGACGGCGGCGAACGCGGGTGCCGACGATCCGGCGCGGTGGGTCAGGGCTTCACCGCGCCGGTCGTAGGAGGAACCGTCCGGGGCGGGCGGCAGACCGGCCGCGGACGCGAGGGCCAGGGCGGTGAGCGTCGGCTCGGGGACGCTCCCGACCGGTACGGCCCCGGCCAGGACCCGGTGGGCCTCCCGGCGCAGGGCGTCCGCGCGGGCGGTGTCCGCGAGGACGTGGTCCACGGACGGGAACACCCCGAGGACCCGGTGCTTCTCGGCACGCAGCAGGCCTTCGGCCACCAACTGCTCCCGGACCGCGTCGAGGGTGAGCCGCGCGTGCAGCGTCACCCAGGTGCGCCAGCGGTGCGGGAAGGACTCGCGGGCCAGCTCCAGAAGTCCGTCGAGGACCGCGTCACCCGTGCGGGAGTCCAGGTCGACCGGTGTGGCGATGCCGTCGTCATCGGTCAGCAGCCCGCGCCGGGCCAGCTCGGCGAGGGCACCTGCCCGCACCAGGGGTGACAGCCGGGCGGGGTCGGTGTCCCAGGCCAGCAGGCAGAGACGGGCCGGCAGTGAGAGCGGGCCGCTGGGCACGGGGCCTCCTCGGGGGCGGTGAGGTCGTGGTCGGTGAAAGGCGTTGACAGCCGGTCCGGGCTCTCCTACGTTGTACAGCGGTCCTGTTGCCGTCGAATGGAGAAGGACGTTGCTCGTCTGAGGTTCTGAGACACCGCGTCACACCTGTCGGGTGTGTACGTCGCGTGCGACCTCGGCGTTCGAGCCGTCCTTGCGGTCCCTTCGGAGCAGGGCTCTTCTCATGCCCACGGTTTCCCCTCCGGCTGCCGGTCGTCGTCCCGCGGTGACCGGCTGCCGGTCGTCGTCCCGCGGTGTCTCGATACGCGTTTGCCCCTGATCGCCCCGAGCAACCGCGGAGGCCCGCATGTCACCTTCCCTCACCTGTACGTCCCTCGCCTTCGGCTGGCCCGACGGCACCGCCGTCTTCGAGGGCCTCGACGTCTCCTTCGGCCCCGGCCGCACCGGGCTCGTCGGCGTCAACGGTTCGGGCAAGTCGACCCTGCTGAAGCTGATCGCCGGTGAGCTCACCCCGGCCGACGGCACCGTCCGCGTCGCCGGCGAGGTGGGTTACCTGCCGCAGAACGTGACGCTCGACACCGCGCTGAGGGTCGACGAGGCCCTCGGCATCGCCGCTCGGCGGGCCGCGCTGCACGCCATCGAGGCGGGCGACGTCGCCGAGGAGCACTTCGAGACCGTCGGCGACGACTGGGACGTCGAGGAACGCGCCGTCGCCACGCTCGGCGAACTCGGCCTCGGCCACATCGGCCTCGACCGCACCGTCGGCGAGGTGTCGGGCGGCGAGTCGGTGCTGCTGCGGCTCGCGGCGCTGCTGCTGCGGCGCCCCGACGTCCTGTTGCTCGACGAGCCCACCAACAACCTCGACCTGTACGCCCGCAGGCGGCTGTACGCGGCCGTCGCCGGCTGGCCGGGCGTCATGATCGTGGTGAGCCACGACCGTGAGCTGCTGGAGCTGGTCGACCAGATCGCGGATCTGCGCTCCGGGGAGGTCACCTGGTACGGCGGCAACTACTCGGCGTACGAGGAGGCCCTGGCCGTCGAACAGGAGGCCGCCGAGCGCATGGTGCGCGTCGCCGAGGCGGACCTGCGCAAGCAGAAGCGAGAACTGGTCGACGCCCAGGTCAAGTTGGCGCGCCGAAAGCGGTACGGGCAGAAGATGTTCGAGCAGAAGCGCGAGCCGAAGATCGTCATGGGGGCGCGCAAGCGCGCGGCGCAGGTGTCCGCGGGCAAGCACCGCGTCATGCACGAGGAGAAGCTCTCCGAGGCGAAGGAACGTCTCGACGACGCGGTGGAGGCCGTACGGGACGACGACGAGATCCGTATCGACCTGCCGTACACGGCCGTGCCGCCGGGCCGAGGGGTCCTCACCCTCATGGACCTGGAACTGGTGTACGGCGCCCGGGTGAAGGGCGGCTTCGACCTGCGGGGCCCGGAGCGGGTGGCGCTGATCGGACGCAACGGCGCGGGCAAGACGACGCTGCTGCGCACGATCGCCGGGGACCTGGAGCCGGTCTCCGGCGAGGCGAGGGCCCATGTGCCCCTGCGGTTCCTGCCGCAGCGGCTCGACGTCCTGGACGCGGAGCTGTCCGTCGCCGAGAACGTGGCCCGGTTCGCCCCGGGCGCCACGAACAACCGGGTCCGGGCCCGTCTCGCCCGCTTCCTGTTCCGGGGCGCGCGCGCCGACCAGAAGGCGGCGACGCTCTCCGGCGGCGAGCGGTTCCGTGCGGCGCTGGCCGCGCTGATGCTGGCGGAGCCCGCGCCGCAGCTGCTGATGCTGGACGAGCCGACCAACAACCTCGACATGGCGAGCGTCCGGCAGCTCACGACGGCGCTGGAGTCGTACGAGGGAGCCCTGGTCGTGGCCAGTCACGACCTGCCGTTCCTGGAGTCCGTCGGCATCACCCGGTGGCTGCTGATGGAGGAGGGAGGGCTGAGGGAAATCACGACAGAAGCTGTCGGGTATTCCGCCTAGCGTCTGCGGTATGAGCCAGTCCAGCGAGTACATCACCATCACCGGAGCCGGGGAGAACAACCTCAAGGACGTCGCGCTCCGCATCCCGAAAGGCCGGCTGACCGTGTTCACCGGTGTTTCGGGGTCGGGGAAGTCGTCGGTCGTCTTCGACACGATCGCGGTCGAGTCGCAGCGGCAGCTCAACGAGACGTTCACGTGGTTCGTCCGCAACCGGCTGCCCAAGTACGAGCGGCCGCACGCGGAGGCCCTGGAGGACCTGACGCCCGCGATCGTCGTCGACCAGCGGCCGATCGGCGGCCACTCGCGGTCGACGGTGGGCACGATGACGGACGTCTACTCGGTGCTGCGGGTGCTGTTCTCCCGGCACGGCACGCCGAGCGCCGGGCCGGCGACGGCGTATTCGTTCAACGACCCGTCGGGCATGTGCCGTGAGTGCGACGGCCTGGGCCGCACCGTGCGTCCGGACTGGGACCGCATCCTCGACGCGGACCGCTCCCTGGCCGAGGGGGCGGTCCGCTTCCCGCCGTTCGCCGCGGGGACCTGGCAGGGGCAGGCCTACACCAACAGCGACGACTTGGACCCGCACAAGCCGGTGCGGGAGTTCACCGCCGGGGAACGGCGGTTCCTGATGCGGGGGCGGCCCGGCAGCAAGGTCACCGTGAACGGTACGGGCGGCACCTGGACCACGGAGTACGAAGGGCTCGCCGACCGCTTCGAACGGCTCTATCTCAAGCGGGACCTGGCCGCGATGAGCCAGAAGACCCGGGACATGGTGCGGGAGTTCCTGGCCGAGGGCGTCTGCCCCGCCTGCCGCGGGGCCAGGCTGAACGAGGCGGCGCTGGCCTCCCGGATCGGCGGGCGGTCCATCGCCGACTGTGCCGGGATGCAGGTCACCGATCTCGTCGCCGTGCTGCGGGAGATCGACGACCCGGTGGCCGGGCCGGTCGCCGGGGCCGCCGTCGCCGCGCTCGAGCGGATCGAGAGGATCGGACTCGGTTACCTGAGCCTCGACCGGGAGACGTCCACCCTCTCCGGCGGCGAGGGGCAGCGGCTGAAGACGGTCCGGCACCTGGGGTCCAGCCTGACCGGGATGACGTACATCTTCGACGAGCCCAGCGTCGGACTGCATCCGCGCGACGTCCACCGGCTCGGGGAACTGCTGCTGCGACTGCGCGACAAGGGCAACACCGTGCTGGTCGTGGAGCACGACCCGGACGTCATCGCACTGGCCGACCACGTCGTCGACATGGGGCCGGGGGCGGGCGCCGAGGGCGGCAGAGTGGTGTTCGAGGGGACGCCGCGGGAGCTGGCCGCCTCGGGCACCCTGACGGGGCGGTGCCTGGGACGGCGTACGGCGGTCAAGGACGCGGTGCGGGAGGCGGCCGGCGAGCTGTGGGTGAAGGGGGCCGACCGGCACAATCTGCGCGACGTCACCGTGCGGTTCCCGGCCGGTGTGCTCACCGCGGTGACGGGGGTGGCGGGCTCGGGCAAGAGCACCCTGGTCGCCGAGTTCACCGCCGCCCACGGGGACGCCGTGGTGGTCGACCAGTCCTCGATCGGCATCTCCGCGCGGTCCACCCCGGCCACGTACCTCGGGATCATGGACACGGTACGGAAGATCTTCGCGCGGGAGACGGGTGCCGAACCGGGGCTGTTCAGCTTCAACTCCGACGGCGCCTGCGAGACCTGCGGCGGCCGCGGAATCCTGCACACCGACCTCGCCTTCATGGACCCGGTGACGACGGCCTGCCACACCTGTGAGGGGCGGCGGTTCAAGGACGAGGTGCTGCGGCTGACCGTGGGCGGCCGCTCCGTCGCCGACGTGCTGGGGATGACCGCCGAGGAGGCACTGGGCTTCTTCCACGACACGGGCGTACGGCGCCGGCTGCGCGCACTGCGGGACGTCGGCCTCACCTACCTCACGCTGGGCCAGCCGCTGTCCACCCTGTCCGGCGGCGAGCGGCAGCGGATCAAGCTCGCCACCCGGCTGCACCGCGAGGGCGTGGTGTACGTGCTCGACGAGCCGACGACCGGGCTGCACATGGCGGACGTGGACGGTCTCGTCGGCCTCCTGGACCGGCTGGTCGACGCGGGAAACACCGTCGTCGTCGTCGAGCACAACCTCGATGTCGTCGCACGCGCCGACTGGGTGATCGACCTCGGCCCGGGCGGTGGGAGGGACGGTGGCCGGGTGGTGTTCGAGGGAACACCGGCCGAGTTGCTCGTCGCCGAGGGTTCCTTCACGGCGGAGCACCTGCGGCGGGCCGTGCGCTGAGGCCGTCACCGGTGGTCTCTCGGTGCGCCTGCGGGAGCTGTACGCCTGACCGGCGGGCGTGTCACCCGTACGGCTCAGCGACGTGCGGCTGGGGACACCCGGGGCGCGACACGCCCGTACGGAGGGGACCCCGCTGATCAGGGGTCTTTACGGCGGCCTTAACCTACGGCTACGTAACCTACGGATTCGTAGCCTACGATTCCGTAGGTTCCCGGCACCGCTCGCCGGACCTCCCTGCGTCCCCGTCCCCTGGAGTCACCCGTGACGATCGCCTCTCCCCACCTCGGCAGCCCTTCCGTCTGGACCGACGCACGGCTGTTGTACGCCCTGGAGGAAGTGGTCGAGAAGGAGCTCAACCGGCACCTGCAGGTCGCCAAGGACTGGATGCCGCACGAGTACGTGCCGTTCAGCGACGCCCGCAACTTCCCCGGCTTCTTCGAGGACGGCGAGGCCTGGGACAAGGAGCAGTCGAAGGTCACCGAGGTCGGCCGCATCGCGCTGGTGGTGAACCTGCTGACCGAGGACAACCTCCCCAGCTACCACCACGAGATCGCCACGCTGTTCGGCCGGGACGGCGCCTGGGGCACCTGGGTGCACCGCTGGACGGCCGAGGAGGGCCGGCACGGCATCGTGATGCGGGACTACCTGCTCGCCTCGCGGGCGGTGGACCCGGACAAGCTGGAGCAGTTCCGCATGGCGCACATGAGCGAGGGCTTCGAGTCGGACAACCGGCACTCGATGCTGCACTCGATCGCCTACGTCGCCTTCCAGGAGCTGGCCACCCGCATCTCGCACCGCAACACCGGCCACCAGTCCGGCGACCCGGTCTGCGACCGCATGCTGGCCCGCATCGCGACCGACGAGAACCTGCACATGGTCTTCTACCGCAACCTGCTGAAGTCGGCCTTCGAACTCGCGCCGGACCTCACGATGCAGGCGGTGCGCGACGTCGTGGTGAACTTCCGGATGCCCGGTCACGGCATCCCCGGGTTCGAGCGGGCGGCCGCGCAGATGGCCATCGGCGAGGTGTACAACCTGCGCATCCACCACGACGACGTGCTCCAGCCGGTGCTGCGCTTCCTGAAGGTCCTGGAGATCGACGGGCTGGGCCCCGAGGGCATCAAGGCGCAGGAGGAGCTGGGCCTGTTCATGGGCGGTCTCGACGCGGAGGCCGCGAAGTTCGACGAGAAGCTGGCGGCCCGCAAGGCCCGTATGGCGGCTCGCGCCGGCCAGAGCTGAGGCAAGGGCGGAACTACCGTCCCACGCGCCGCAGCTCCAGGCGTTCCTTCTCCGACAGGCCGCCCCAGACCCCGAAGCGCATGTCGTGGGTCATGGCGTACTCCAGGCAGGCGGCGCGGATCGGGCAGAGACCGCAGATGCGCTTGGCCTCACGGACCGAACTGCCGGGCTCGGGGAAGAAGAAGTCTCCTCCCGTCTGGGCGCACAGCGCCTGCTCCTGCCAGGTGAGGTCGGGCGAGGGGTATGTGTCGGTGTGCATGGCCGGAAGCGTGCCCGACGGCGAAAAACGTTCGATCAACGCCGTATCAACGCGGCAGCAGCAGGGGGTTCTCGCGGCACTCCCCGGCATGAGGATGGCGCCCGGGAGGGTGCCGCGCACGGCGGCACGCCGGTGTTCAGGTCTGGCGCGGATCTCCCTTGAGGACCGCGAAGCGCGCGCCGTACGGGTCCTCCAGGCGGGCGAGGCGGCCGACCCCGGCCAGGGACGTGGCGGGCATCCGCACGCTGCCGCCCAGCTCGACGGCCCTGTCGACGACGGCGTCCGGGTCCTCCACACCGATGTAGGGCAGCCAGTAGGGGTGTCCGCTGCGCGCCTCGACGGGGTCGTCGGCCAGCGGCACCAGCCCGCCGAACATGCCCTCGTCCCCCGCCCCGGCCGGGGTGACGGACGTGTAGACGCCGCCGGGGAAGGTCACGGCCGAGGTCTCCCAGCCGAGGGCGGAGTGGTAGAAGGCGGCGGTCCGGGCGATGTCGGGGGTGTAGAGCTCGACCCAGCACAGCGAGCCGGCCTCGCCGGCCGCCTCGACGCCCTTGCGCCGCGCGGGCTCCCAGATACCGAAGGGAACACCCGCCTGATCCGCGAGGATCGCCGCCCTGCCCTGTTCGCTCACCTCCGCCGGAGGCATGAGCACGCTGCCCCTGGCCTGCCGGGTGGCCTTCGCGGTGGCGTCCGCGTCGGGGCTCTGGAAGTACACGGTCCATGCGGGCGGGCCCTGCTCCGGTGTGGTCCGCATACCGCCCGCGACGGTCCGCCCGGCCAGCTCGAAGAACCCGTACCCTCCGGCGTCGGGCCCCGCCGAACGGAACTCCCAGCCGAACAGGCCCCCGTAGAAGGATGCGGCGCCCTCGATGTCGGCGGTGCCGACGTCGATCCAGTTCGGGGCGCCGTTGACGAAGTGGGTGGTGAGCATGGTGCCTCCTCCGAGCGGTCCGGTCGCCTGCTGCGGCGAGTCTTCCACCGCCCACTGACAATTCCCCTCGGAGCACCCGGACGGGCGTGTCCCGAGCGCTCGGGCGCCGGGCTACCGGTGGTTCACGCGGAGGCCCGGTGGATCAGCGTCGTCGGGAGGACCACGCCGGCGGGGCCGCCGCCCGCCGCCTCGTCCGGCACGCCCGTGCGGTCCAGGTCGCGCAGCAGGAGGCGGGCCATGAGGCGGCCCATCCCCTCGATGTCCTGGCGGACCGTGGTGAGCGGCGGCTCGGTCTGTTCGGCGATCGGCAGCATGTCGTCGAACCCGACGACCGCCACGTCGTCCGGCACCCGCCGCCCGCGCTCGCGCAGCGCGCGCAGGGCGCCGGCCGCCATGAGGTCGTTGCCGGCGAACACCGCGTCCAGGTCGGGGCGGCGGTCGAGCAGTTCCCGCATGGCCCGCTCGCCGCCCGCGGAGGTGAAGTCGCCTTCGACGACCAGCCGCGGGTCGGCGTCGGGCATGACGTCCCGGAAACCGTCGAGCCGGTCCACGGCCGACGTCTGGTCGAGGGCGCCGGTGATGTGGGCGACGCGGCTCCGGCCGAGGGCGAGCAGATGCCGCACGGCGTCACGGGCGCCGCCCCGGTTGTCGCTGTCGACGTAGACGACGCGGCCGTCGAAGTCGGGGCGGCCGCCGAACACGGTCGGCACCCCGGCGCGCTGGATCAGCCCGGGCAGCGGGTCGTCGATGTGGAGCGAGATCACCAGCGCTCCGTCCACGTGACCGCCGGCGAGGTAGCGGCCGACCCGGGCGTGGTCCTCCCGGCCCTCGGTGAGCAGCAGGACGAGCTGGTTGTCGTGCGCCGTCAGTTCCTTGCTGATCCCGCGCAGCTGCCGGGCGAAGAAGGGGTCGGCGAAGACGCGGGTCTCCGGTTCGGCGACGATGACGGCGACCGCGTCGTGCCGCTTCGTCACCAGGCTGCGGGCGGCCTGGTTGGGGACGTACCCGAGTTCCTCCACCGCCTGTCTCACCCGCTCGGCCAGGGGTTCGCGCACCCCGTCGTAGCCGTTGACCACGCGGGAGACCGTGGCCCGGGAGACCCCGGCCCGTGCGGCCACCGCCTCCAGCGTGGGGCGCGGCACTGTCTCGTTCACTCGGGCGCTCCTCACCTGCGGCTGCGGGAAAGGATAGCCCCGGCCCACTCCCGGGTGAGAAGGCTCCCGGATCACCTCCGGCGCGTCAGTGTTCGTGCGCCGGCTCCTCCGCGCCGGCGGGCTCGTGGGCGTGATCGTGCGGGTCGTACCCCGGGATGGTGCCGTCCGGCTTCTTCACCAGGAACAGACCGACCATGCCCATGTCGGAGTGGCTCTGCACGTGACAGTGGTACATCCAGGCGCCCGCGCCGACCCCCTCTCCGGCGACGACCTGGAAGCCGAAGGAGTCGGCCGGACCGCAGATCTTGTTGTCGATGACCTGGCTCGGGTCGTCGGGGCCGGTGAGCATGCCGGTGCGGTTGTCGGCCCAGCGGTGACCGTGCATGTGGAACGTGTGGTAGTACTCGCCGTGCGTGATCATGACGAACTCCACTCGGTCGCCCACGGTGGCCTCGAAGTCCGGGCCGCTGTGTGCGGGCTTGTTGTTGATCGTCATGTCGTTGAAGACGATGGTGTGGGTCGCGTCGGGCAGGACGTCGCCCTTGCGGCGGACGATCACCGGGCCGTAGAGCCCGCTCCGGATGCCGCCGGTGCCGTGCGCCGTGCCGACGACGTGGTCGTGGTAGTGCCAGTAGCCCGCGCTGCCCGCCCGCCAGGTGCCGTCGGGGCGGCGGCCGGGCCTGTGGGTGCGCCAGGTGTAGGTGCGGGTGCCGCCGGGCTCGACGTGGCTCCTGTTCTGCTTGGTGCCGTCGCTGGAGATCTCGTAGTCCAGGCCGTGGACGTGCAGGCTCACGGGCACGTCCATGGTGTTCTCGAACTCGACGTGCAGCGTGTCGCCCTCGTTGAGCTCGATCAGCGGGCCCGGGATCGACGCCTTGCCCTTCTCGAAGCCGTAGCCCATCTGCCCGCCGGCCAGCCGCTCGGCGTACATCGTGACGCGCCGCACCTCGCCCCCGGCGGGCGCGGTCCTCGCCGGCCGCGCCGCGCCCACGGCCTCGGGCGCGACGGACAACGATGTCGCAACGGCAGCGCCGCCCAGCAGTACCCGACGGTTGAAACCGCGTCTGTCCATGCCGAACTCCCCACGTGGCTGTCATGAACCTGTGAAACCGTAGCGACCACCTCCGCGTTTATCCACACCCAGGACAAAGTTCGTTTCATTGCTGCGATAGGTATTGGCGTGTGGTGCAAAGAGGTCTAGCTTCCTTGACGCTGTTGCTGCGACCGAGGAGGGGTGGGTGGCCACGTGCGGTCCACATCGCATCAAGAACCCATGCGCTTGAGAGGGTTGAGCGTTTCAGGCGCCAGGGACACACGGAGGACGAGAACGAGGCGACGCACCTGGGCGGCCACCGTGGCCGCCGGAGCCGTCGCCGCCGGGCTGCTGTCGGGTCCCGCCGCCAGCGCGCGCCCGGCCCCGGAGCCGTCCCTGACAACGATGTCCATCACGTCGCCCCCGGGCGGCGCCAACGTACGCGTGCTGCTGTTCCACGGCTCGGCGGCCGGCGGTGACGAGTCGCCGCTGGTGAACGCGGGGATCGCGGCGATCGAGAAGATCGGCCTGTCCGGCCCGGCGGACCAGCGGTTCAAGGTCACCGCGACCGACGACGCCTCGGTCTTCACCGACGCCAGGAAGCTGGGCCGTTTCAACACCGTCGTGTTCCTGACCGGCGGCGGGGACGTCCTCGACCCGGACCAGGAAGCGGGACTGGAGGCTTACATGGAGGCCGGCGGCGGTTTCGTCGGTCTGCACGACGCCGCCCGCGCGGAGCCGTACTCGGACTGGTTCACCGGTCTGATCGGCGCCCGCCCGGCCGCCTCCGGCCCCGGCACGGTGCAACGGGCGACCGTCGAGGTCGGCGACCGGACGCATCCGGCGACCAAGGACCTGCCGCCGCAGTGGAAGCGGCCCGACAAGTGGCTCAACTGGGTGAAGAACCCCACCGGCGACGTGCACACGGTCGCCAGGGTGCGCGAGTCGACGTACACGCCCGGCGCGGGCGCGAACGGCTGGGACCACCCGGTGAGCTGGTGCCGTGACTACGACGGTGGCCGGTCCTTCTACACCGGCATGGGCGGCACGGTGTCGTCGTACGACGAGACCGACTTCCGCGAGCACCTGCGCGGCGCCCTGCTGTGGACCAACCGGCTCGTCCGGGCCGACTGCACGGCGACCATCACCGGCAACTACACGGCCAAGCGGCTGACCAAGCCCAACCAGCCGGGGCGGAACGACCAGATCGGCGAGCCGCACGGCCTGGTCACCGCGCCCGACGGACGGGTCTTCTACATCGGCCGGGGCGGCGCCGACTCCTCGCAGCCCGTCGTCACCGACTGGAACGACCCGGACATCGGCAAGGGCAAGGGCGAGATCCACGTCTACGACCCGAGGACCGGGAAGGTCACCCTCGCCGGGGCGCTCACCGTCTTCGGCAACAAGGGCGGCGGCGACGAACTGCGGAAGGTCGAGGAGGGCCTGCTCGGCATCGAACTGGACCCGCTCTTCGAGCAGAACGGATGGGTGTACCTGCACTACACGCCCCACTCCGGGATCAACCGGGACACGCACATGGGCGAGCGGCGGGTCTCCCGCTTCACACTCGACCGGGCGACCGGCAAGCTGGACCTCGGCAGCGAGAAGGTGCTGCTGAAGTGGCCGGTGCAGATCCACAGCTGCTGCCACGCGGGCGGCGGGATGGCCTGGGACTCCGAGGACAACCTGTACATCGCCACCGGTGACACCAACTCCAGCGGGTTCAGCGGCGGTTACTCGGGCAACAACCCGGAGCCCAATTTCAAGGGCGTGTCCTTCGCGGACGCGCGCCGGACCGCCGGCAACACCAACAACCTCAACGGCAAGATCCTGCGCATCCACCCCGAGCCGGACGGCACGTACACCCTCCCCGAGGGCAACCTGTTCACCGGCAAGGAGACCGCCGAGGGCGGTGGGAAGACGCGCGGCGAGATCTATGTGATGGGCGTGCGCAACCCGGCGCGCATCTCCGTCGACAAGAAGACCGACACCCTCTACGCGGGCTGGGTCGGCCCGGACGCCGGCTCCCCGTCGCCCACCTGGGGCCCCGCGAAGTACGACACGTTCGCCGTCATCACCGAGGCGTCCAACCGCGGCTGGCCGTACTGCATGGGCAACAATCAGCCCTACCGGGACCGGAACCTGCCCGACCCGTCCAAGCCGCTCGGCTGGTACGACTGCGACGCCCCGAAGAACGAGTCGCCGAACAACGACGGTCTGGTCAACCTGCCGCCCGTGACGGGCAACAACATCTGGTACTCGCCGCAGGGCGGAGCTCCGGACTACCCGCGTGACGAGAACGGCGTCCCGTCGTACGAGCAGAGCGAGGCCACCTACCGGCTGCCCTGGCTGAAGGGCGGCGGCCAGGCCGCGATGAACGGCCCGGTCTACCGCTACGACGCCGGCAGCCCCAGTGAGGTCAAGTGGCCGGCGTACTGGGACGGCAAGTGGTTCGTCGGTGACTTCTACGACGCCGACCAGCCGCGCAACGCGGTGCTCATGGACCCGAAGACGCAAGGAGACGGCGGTCTTCCGGTGCACTCGGAGTCACTGAAGAAGATCGTGCCGGTCGGCAACGACGGCATCAAGAACCTGATGGGCTGGACGTTCGGCCCGGACGGCGCGCTGTACGTCCTCGACTACGGCCGCGGCTTCTTCACCTCCGACGCCAAGTCCGCGCTGTGGCGGGTCACCTACACGGGCGGCGGCCCGACCCCGGCCGCCGGCCGGCTCGCGAGGAAGGCCGAGTGAGACCAGTGATACGGAAACGAGGCATGTGGGCCGGCCTGCTGGCCGCCCTGCTGATGACGCTCGGCCTGCAGACGACGACGTCCGCGGCCGGCGAGCCCGGACCCGGGGCCATTGCTGCGGAGCAGGTGCTCACCTGGACCGCCGGGGACGGCATCACCGCGTACACCGCCGCGCCGGCGACCGCGGTGGCCGGTGCGGCGACGATCGTCTTCGAGAACAGCGCGGCGACCGGCAACACCACGGGAATGCCGCACACGCTGACGTTCGTGACCTCCGACCCGGAGTTCAACGACGACGTCCAGCTGAACATCCTGGCCAGTCCGAACGACGCCCAGGGCGGCCGGCACACCGCCGAGGTGACGCTCACCCCGGGCCGCTACTTCTACCACTGCACCATCCCCGGCCACGGCGAGATGCAGGGCATCCTGACGGTGACCGAGGGCGGCGGCGAGGACACCACCGCGCCCGAGACCACCGCGAAGGTGACCGGCTCGCAGAACGACAGGGGCGAGTACGTCGGTTCGGCCAGCGTCACGGTCGAGGCCACCGACGAGGGCTCGGGCGTGGAGCGGATCGAGTACGCGCTGGGGGCGGACGGCGCCTGGCAGCCGTACACCGCGCCGGTCGTCGTCGACCAGGTCGGCACCCACGCGGTGCGCTACCGCGCCCTGGACAGGGCGGGCAACGTCTCGGCGGAGAAGACGGCCGGGTTCACCGTCGTCGCGCCGCCGACGGACGACACCACCGCGCCGGAGACCTCGGCGACGGTGGACGGCGAGAAGGACGACGACGGCGCCTACATCGACATGGCGACGGTCACCGTCACCGCGTCCGACACCGGCTCCGGGGTCAACACCATCGAGTACGCGATCGGTGCCGACGGCGCCTGGCAGCCGTACACCGGCCCGGTGATGGTGCACCAGGTGGGCACGCACACCGTGCGCTACCGGGCCACCGACAGGGCGGGCAACGCGGCGGCGGCGAAGAGCGTGGAGTTCACGGTCGTCGCCGCTCCCCCGCAGGACACCACCCCGCCGGCGACCGGCGCCACCGTGGAGGGCACCAGGAACTCCGACGGTGCCTACGTCGGCGACGCCACCGTGACCCTCAGCGCCGACGACGGGCACGGGGGTTCCGGTGTCGCGGGCATCGAGTACTCGCTCGACGGCGGACCGTACCTGGCCTACACCGAACCCGTGGTCGTCGACCGGGCGGGCCGGCACACCGTGGCGTACCGGGCGAGCGACGAGGCGGGCAACACCTCCGAGCCGCTCACGGTGAGCTTCACGGTCGTGGCGGACGGCGGGGTGCCCGCGCCCAACTGTCCGGAGTACGACGAACGGCTGACGGTGATCGTCGGCACGGTCGACTCGGGTGTGCCGAACCGGGTCACCAACAACCGGTGCCGGATCGGCGAGCTGATCGAGGACGAGAAGGAGTGGACCTCGCAGGCGCTGTTCCTCAAGCACGTGACGGGCGTCCTGGACGCCCTGCGGAAGGAAGGCGTCATCGACAAGCGGGAGTACCGGGCCATCAGCAAGGCGGCCCGCCAGTCCGGCATCGGCAGGCCCGGCCAGACCGAGGGCTACCGCAAGATCCTCGACGGCACTCAGGAGTCGTTCGCCACGTGGGAGCACGTGGGCGGCGGTTCGTTCGCGCTGAACCCGGACGGGTCGATCACCTCCGGCACCACCCGGGGCGGGCTCGGCATGCTGTGGTTCCCCGAGCGCACGTACGGCGACTTCTCGCTGAGGCTCCAGTGGCGTGACGACGCCCCGGGCACCGGCAACGCCAACTCCGGTGTGTTCGTGCGGTTCCCGCAGATTCACGACCACCCGGAGGAGCCCCGGCCGGAGTGGGCCGCCATCAAGTTCGGGCACGAGATCCAGGTGTTCGACTCGCCCACCGGCGACATGTACAAGACCGGCTCCGTCTACGGGTTCGACCGGGTGGGCCTGGCCGGTGCGGGCGTGACGCAGAAGGGCACCTGGAACGACTATGAGATCCGCGTGGTGGACCAGCACTACTCGGTCTACCGCAACGGTGTGCTGATCAACGAGTTCGACAACACCGGCGGCCAGGACTTCACCCCGCCGCGCTCGGACGACCCGGGCACGGACGGGCGGAGGTACGCCTCCGGATACATCGGACTGCAGGTGCACGGCACGACGGACGTCGTCTCCTACCGGGACGTCCGGATCAAGGACCTGTAGTCCCGCACGGGCCCGTGTGACGCGCCGGGTCAGGAGGCCGAGGATCTCGGCTTCCTGGCCCGGCTCGGCTGTACCCGGCTGGGTTCTCCCGGCATCTTCGGATACTCGGGCGGGTACGGCAGATCGCCCAGGCCGTGGTCGTGCTCGTCACGACGGGCGAGTTCGAGCAGGGGCTCCAGCGAGAAGGCGTGATCGTCCATGTCCGCGTGCACGTCGCCGAACTCGGCGAAACGCGCGGGCATGGTCGTGATGTCGAAGTCCTGCGGACGCGCTGCTCCGACCTCCTCCCAGCGCAGGGGCGCCGACACGGGCGCGTGCGGGCGGGGCCGCACGGAGTAGGCGGAGGCGATGGTGCGGTCGCGGGCGGTCTGGTTGTAGTCGACGAAGATGCGTTCGCCGCGCTCCTCCTTCCACCACTTGATGGTCACCTGCTCCGGCATCCGGCGTTCCAGTTCCCGGCCCACGGCGATGGCGGCACGGCGGACCTGGGTGAAGGTCCAGCGCGGCTGGATCGGGACGAACACGTGGAGGCCGCGTCCACCGGAGGTCTTGGGCCAGCCGCGCAGCCCGTACTCGTCGAGCACGGCGCGCAGTTCACCCGCGGCCCGGACGGCGTCGTCGTAGTCGGTGCCGGGCTGCGGATCGAGGTCGATGCGGAACTCGTCGGGGTGGTCCACATCCGTGCGGCGCACCGGCCAGGGGTGGAAGACGAGCGTGCCGTACTGGGCCGCCCACACCACGGCCGCCTCCTCGGTGGGGGCCATCTCGTCGGCGCTGCGACCGCTGGGGAAGGTGATGTGCGCGGTGGGGATCCAGTCGGGCATGCTCTTGGGCGCGCGCTTCTGGTAGAACCACTCGCCGGTGATGCCGTCGGGGTACCGCTGCAGGGTGGTGGGCCGGTCGCGCAGGGCGCGCAGCAGGCCGGGGGCGACCGCCTGGTAGTAGCGGGCGACGTCCAGCTTGGTGTAGCCGTGCTCCGGGAAGAAGACCTTGTCCGGACTGGACAGCCGTACGGTCCGGCCGGCCACCTCGAGTTCCACCGCGTCACCCATGCGAGCCACGGTAGGCGTAGCGCACATACCTCGCACACCGGGCGGCAGCGGGCGGGGGCGCGCAGAATCGGAGCATGGATCTGCCCGTCATGCCGCCCGTGAAGCCGATGCTCGCCAAGTCCGTGGCGAAGATCCCGCCGGGCATGCAGTACGAGGCGAAGTGGGACGGCTTCCGGGCGATCGTGTTCCGCGACGGGGACGAAGTCGAGCTGGGCAGCCGCACCGGCAAGCCGCTGACCAGGTACTTCCCCGAAGTGGCCGCGGCGCTGCGGGAACGGTTGCCGCAGCGGTGCGTGATGGACGGGGAGATCGTCGTCGCGCGGGAGGGCCACCTCGACTTCGACGCCCTCACCGAACGGATCCACCCCGCGGACTCGCGGGTGCGGACGCTCGCCGAGCGGACCCCGGCGTCCTTCGTCGCCTTCGACGTGCTGGCCCTGGGGGACGAGTCGCTGCTGGACGTCCCGCTGACCGACCGGCGCGAGCTGCTGATCCGGGCGCTGGAGGGGGTCACCCCTCCCGTCCACGTGGCACCGGCGACGACGGACATCGAGGTGGCGCGGGGATGGTTCGAGCAGTACGAGGGAGCGGGCCTGGACGGGGTGATCGCCAAGCCGCTGAACCTGCGCTACCGCCAGGACGAGCGGGTCATGTTCAAGATCAAGCACGAGCGCACGGCCGATGTGGTCGTCGCCGGGTACCGGCTCCACAAGAGCGGCCCGGTCGTGGGCTCGCTGCTGCTGGGTCTGTACGACGACGGCGGCCGGCTCCAGCACGTGGGCGTGTCCGCGGCGTTCCCGATGAAGCGGCGCGCGGAGCTGATCGAGGAGCTCGAGCCGCTGCGGATGGACGACGTGTCGGGCCATCCGTGGGCGGCGTGGGCGGACGAGGCGGCGCACGGGTCCGCGCGGCTGCCCGGCGCGCCGAGCCGCTGGTCGGGGCGGAAGGACCTGTCGTGGGTGCCGCTGCGGCCGGAGCGGGTGGCCGAGGTGGCCTACGACCACATGGAGAACGGGCAGCGCTTCCGGCACACCGCCCGTTTCCGCCGCTGGCGCCCGGACCGCACTCCCCCGAGCTGCACCTACGAGCAGCTGGAGGAGCCGGTCCGCTACGACCTGGCCGAGATCCTCGGCGGGCCCTGAGTCAGGGCTTGAAGACCACCTTGACCGCGCCGTCCTGCTTCTTCTGGAACATGTCGTAGGCGTGCGGTGCCTCGGTGAGCGGCATGTGGTGGGTGGCGAAGTCGTCGACGCCGAGGGGGTCCTCGTCGGTGAGGTAGGGGATGATCTCGTCACTCCAGCGGCGTACGTTGGCCTGTCCCATGCGCATCTGGATCTGCTTGTCGAACAGCGTGAGCATGGGCAGCGGGTCGGCCATGCCGCCGTAGACCCCGCTGATCGAGATGGTGCCGCCGCGGCGCACCAGCTCGATGGCCGTGTGAAGGGCGGCGAGCCGGTCGACGCTGAAGCGTTCCGCCATCGGACCGCTGAGCTTGCGGGGCAGCAGCGCGGACGCGTTCTGCACCATGCGGGCCGCCGCGCTGCCGTGTGCCTCGGTGCCGACGGCGTCGATCACGGCGTCGGGGCCACGGCCGTCGGTCTGGTCGCGGATGGCGGTGACGAGTTCCTTCTCGTCGTCGAAGGAGCGCAGGTCGAAGGTCTCCACGCCGCGTTCCTTCGCCCGGCGCAGCCGCTCGGGGACGAGGTCCACGCCGAACACCCGCCCGGCGCCCTGGACCTGCGCGACCCGGCAGGCCATGTCGCCGATGGGGCCGAGCCCGAGCACGGCGACGCTGCCGCCCTTGGGGACACCGGCGTAGGCGACCGCCTGCCAGGCGGTGGGCAGCACGTCGGAGAGGTAGAGGAACCGGTCGTCGGACGGCCCCTCGGGGACCTTGATCGGGCCGTACTGGGCCTGCGGGACACGCAGGTACTCGGCCTGGGCACCCGGCACCGCGCCGTAGAGCCGGGTGTAGCCGAACAGGGCCGCGCCCATGCCCTCGGCGCTGACCTGCGTGGTCTCGCACTGGGTGGGCAGTCCGGTCAGGCACATCCAGCAGTTGCCGCAGGCGATCTGGAACGGCACCACGACCCGGTCGCCGACCTGGAGGTCGGGCACTGCCGCGCCGACCTCCTCGACGATCCCCATCGGCTCATGGCCGAGGATGTCACCGGGGGTCATGAACGGGGTGAGCACCTCGTACAGGTGCAGGTCGGACCCGCACAGCCCGCTGGAGGTGACGCGGATGACCGCGTCCGTCGGCTCCTCGATCCGTGGGTCGGGCACGGTCTCCACCCGTACGTCCCGCTTTCCCTGCCAGGTCAGTGCCCTCATCGCCGCCCGCTCCCTCCGTTGTGGCCGGTCTGTCGCTCGTGCGGTGGGCGTCCGGGTACCCGGGCGCCGGCCACCGAACCGCGGGACGCTGGACCGTTCGGCGGAAGCCGCCGCGCGGGACCGCCGACGTTCGCCGCTGGCCAGCGACGATCAGACAAGCGCACAATCGAGACAACGGATGATCCGAGGCAGGCGCGGTGACGACGGTGGGCACGGAACGAGGAACGCGCCGGCGGCGCGTCACGGGGGTGGCGGGGATGCTGCTCGCCGCCGTGCTGGTGGCCGGGACGGCCTCGGGTTGTACGACGTCGGACGGTCCGCGCGACGACGGGCGGGGCTCGCCCAGCGAGTCGCCGACCGGGCCCGGCGGTCGGAACGGGCCGCCACTGCTCGCCGTGAAGATCGACAACGCCCCGGCAGCCCGGCCCCACACCGGCCTGGACACCGCCGACGTGGTGTACGCGGAACAGGTCGAGGGCGGGACCAGCAGGCTGATCGCCCTGTACGCCACCGAGCTGCCGGAGACCGTCGGGCCGGTGCGCAGTGCGCGGGAGTCCGACCTGGAGCTGCTGCGCCAGTTCGACCGGCCGCTGCTGGCCTTCTCGGGGGCGCAGAGCAAGCTCATGCCGCTGATCGATCAGGCACCGCTGGAGGCGGTGACGCCCGGGTCGGAGCCCGGCGCGTACACCCGGGGCGCCGGCCGGCCCGCACCCCACAACCTGTATCTGCGCCCGCGGAACCTGACGGACGACCCGCCCGGCGAGGCCGCCCTGACCACGGGTTTCCGCTTCGGCCGGCCCCCCGCCGACGGCGAGCCCGAGAACGAGCTCACGGTGCGCTTCCCGGCGGCCCGCTTCACCTTCACCTGGTCAGGCGACCGGGACCGCTGGCTGGTCTCGATGGACGGCGCCCCGGCGCTCACCACGGACGGCGAACGGCTGGCACCCGCGACGGTCGTCGTGCAGTACGTGACCGTGCGCCCTTCCGGCTTCGGCGATTTCCTCGGCAACAACACCCCCTACACCGAGACCGTGGGCTCCGGCAAGGCCACCGTGCTGCGCGACGGCCGCGCCTACGAAGGGAACTGGGACCGTCCGGCCGCCGAGGACGGCACCTCGTTCACCACCGGCTCCGGCGAGCGCCTGAACTTCGCGCGCGGTCAGGTGTGGGTGGTGTACGCGAAGGCGCCCTGAGCGGACCGGCGCCGCGTTACCCCAGGCCCGCGCCCGTCTCCAGCTCCGCCCCGGCCCGCCGCACCAGGCCGTCCGCTCCGCAGGAGCGGGCGAGCGCCAGGCCGCGTTCGAGGTCGGGAACGGAGCGGGCGAGGATGCCGTACTCGACGCGGGCCGCGGCGTGTTCGTACTGGCAGGGCGAGGACTCCAGGTACGTGACCGCCTGGGCGGCGAGACGCACCGCGCGCTGGCCGGTCTCCAGGGCGGTGGCGACCCGCAGGGCCTCTCCTATGGCGGTGTCCGTGCCGAGGCGCTCGGCGTGTCGGCGGACGTCGACGGCCAGCCGCGCGGCGCGGGCGGGGTCCTCGGTGGCGAGCGCGCGGGCGAGGTCACCGGCCCCGAAGACGTGCACCGGGTTGTGGTGGCCGCGGGCGGCCGCGGCCTTCTCCGCCGTCTCCAGTTCGTTGACGCCGTCCTTGGTGCGGCCCACGGCGAGCAGCAGGCGGCCGCGTACGGAGCGCGGGTCGGGCAGCACCACGGTGGACGGGTAGGGCGGTGTGAAGCCGTGCCGTTCCGCCGTCGCCCAGGCCTCGTCGACGTGACCGCGGGCGAGCAGGGTGTCGACGAGATTGCAGGTGGCCGTCCAGTACAGGGGCAGTCCGCGGCCGACGCGCTCGGCGAGGCGCAGGGACTCGCGCAGTGAGGCCTCCGCCGCCTCCAGCCGGCCCCGTCTGCGGTGCGCGAGACCGACGTAGGCGTGCGCCAGGGCCAGGTGGCCGCCGCTCCAGCCGGCCGTGTCGTAGGCGTGCAGGGCTTCGCTGTACAGGCTCTCGGCGCGGTCGAGGCGGTCGGTGTAGGCGTAGGAGGTCGCCAGCATCAGCAGGAGTTCGACGCCCCACTCGGAGTCGGTCCAGCCGAGGCCCGGCGCGAGGCGGCCGTTGACGAGGGCGCGGTCGCAGACCTCGACGATCTCCTCGGCGTTCTCGCCGCGCATCATGGCGTCGAAGCCGCGCAGGATGAGCAGCGCCCGTTCGGAGTTGTCACGACCGGTACAGGTGGCGGCGAGCCGGGCGAGGCGCTCGGAGCGGCCGGGTGTGACCGTCCCACCGGTGTGGATGCCCTCCCACATGAACTGCACTGCCTGGAGGCGCAGTCGGGCGGGGCCGGGTTCGAGCCGGGCGGCCTCCGCCTCGACGGTGCGGACGGCCTCTTCCATCTGGTCGTTGTGCAGCAGGGCCTGGGACAGCCGGATCACGGCGTCCACCCGGCGGTCGCCGTCGAGGCCGGGCATGCCGAGCGCGGTCCGCAGGTGGCCGATGGTACGGGCGGGAGCGGTGAGGAAGGTGGCGCAGCCCAGTTCGTACAGGACGTGCGCGTGGATCTCGGGGCGGGGTGGCTCCTCGAGGGCGCGTTCCAGACAGCGGCGGGCGGCGTCGGGGGCGCCGACGGCGAGATGTTCGCGGGCGGCCTCGCGGAGTTGCCAGACGAGCTCCTCGTCGTCGTCCGGGTGGACCTCGAGGAGGTGGCGGGCGGCTGACGCGGCGCCGCGTCCGGAGTCGGTGACGATCCGGGCCGCGATGCCGTGCATGGCCCGGCGCAGGGCGTCGGGGATGGAGTTGTAGACGGCCGTGGCTATCAGGGGGTGGACGAACTCGAGGCCGGCGGATCCTGTGCCGCCCGTGCCGGCCGGATCGGGGACGGTGAGGATGCGGGCGCCGCGCAGGCGTTCGGCGCAGCGGTCCGCGTCGTCAGGGGTGAGGGTGGCGAGCCGGGCCACGAGGTCGACGGTGATGTCGTCGCCGAGGATGGCGGCGGCCCAGGCGAACCGGGTGGCGTCTATGCCGAGTTGTTCCAGCCGGGCGACGAGGCCGCCGCCACGGGCGGAACGGTTGAGGTCGCGCAGTTCGCCGGCGTGGGCCTCGACGGGTTCGAGTTCGCTGTCCTGGACCTTGGCGAGGAGCTCGACGGTCTCGTAGGGGTTGCCTGCGGTGACGGCCCACACCTCGCGGCAGAACGCGGCGTCGGCGTTCTCCCCGAGGGTGGCGCGGGTGAGTCCGGCGGCGGCGTCCGGGGTGAGGGCACTGAGGGTGGTGACGGCGCGGTCGGCGGCGGCGGCCACGGCGTCCAGGTACCGGGCTCCGGTCCCGGAGATCTCGCCGGGCCGGCGGGCGACCACGACGAGGACGGACAGGTCGGCCAGGCGCTCGGCGAACGCGGCCAGCCAGTACAGGGTCTCCTGGTCGGCCCAGTGGGCGTCGTCGATCAGCAGGACCAACGGCCAGTCCCGGCGGGCCAGTCGGCGTACCGCGGCGACCAGTCCCTCGCACACGCCCTGCGGATCGGCGTGCCGGTCCCCGGGGTTCGCTATGCCGAGGGCGGGGCCCGCGAGGTCGTACCAGTCGCCGAGGTACACGCGTGCCTCCTCCGGCAGCATCGACACCAGGGCGGGCTGCAGGAGTTGGCGTACGACGTTGAAGGGGACGGAGCGCAGGGTCTCGCCGCCGCGGGCCGACCAGACGGTGCAGCCGCGCTCTTCCGCGATGCGCCGGGGCTCCGCCAGCAGCGCGGTCTTGCCGAGCCCCGCCTCGCCCCGGAACACCAGCAGGCTGCCCGGCGAGGAGCGGTCGGCGCACAGGATGTCGACGGCCTCCTTGATGGCGGCGACTTCCTCGTCGCGCTCCCACAGGGAAGCCGAGGAAGCGGCCGGGGGCCGTACCTCCGTCATCCCGCTACCTCCCCGAGTCGCCCGAATGACGTACCGGTGTCGAGCGTAGCCCTCCTCCCGTCCGAGCGGTGCCCGGTCGGAGCACGTGTTGCCGTGAGGAGTGACACCCGGCGCCCCGGGTCGACGCCGGCCGCCTCCCACCAGGTGTCACCGGTGGTCAACTGCTCTCGTTCCAAGCCGGGTTGCGCGGGGCGTACCGGGCGGGGACGCGCGCCGGCGGGACTCTCTCATACGGCTTTCACCGTCGCCTCATACGGTGGGGGCATGACGCAGGTGACTCCTCCCGGGTGGTACCCCGACCCCGGGCACACGAATGACGGACCGGCCACCGAGCGCTGGTGGGACGGCGCGGCCTGGACGGACCAGGTCCGGCCGGCGGGGCCGGCCACCGCCTGGGGGCCGCCGGCGCCGGGCACCGCGGCCGGGGCGGCGCTTCCGGCCCACCCGGTGCATCCCGTTCCGCCGCCGTCCGGCCGCGGGCACCGTGTGCGCAACGGCATAGCCGTCGCGGTGGCCGTCGCCGTCCTGGCGAGCATCGGTGTCGGCGTGTACGCGCTGACGGACGACGGCGGAGGCGGGGGCTCCACGGCCTCGCGGGGACCGGGCGGGCGGGACGGCCGGCCGGACGACGACTCCGGCGGGGGCGGGGAACCGGGACCCGGCGGTTCCGAGGCGCCGCGGGTCGAGAGCGGATCGGTGACCGACGCGCTGAGCGGGATCAGTCTGCCCGTCCCGGACGGCTGGTACGGGCAGGAACTGCGGTCGGGTGCCGCGGTGACGTCGAAGGACGAGTACGACTGCCCCGGCAACACGTCGAAGAGCTGCACCAAGGGCGGTGCGTACTCGGCGCCCGCCCTGGCGCTCGGCGCCCGGGGCTCGACCGCCGAGGAGGTCGCCAAGGCGGACATCGCCGCCAACGCCGAGCAGAGCTACGGCGGTGACTCCTACGGGAAGATCACCTCCCACGACGTGCTCGCGTCCAGGGCAGTGACCGTGGCCGGGCAGAAGGGCTACCTGGTGCGCTGGAAGGCGGTCACCAGCAAGGGTTCGGACGGGTACGTGCAGTCGCTCGCCTTCCCGTCCCCCGCGCAGCCGAAGCAGATCGTGGTGGTCCGTTTCGGGGTCGACACCGACCAGACGCAGTCCGTTCTCGACGAGATCACCGAGGGCATCGAGCCGGCGTCGGGCGGCGGCGGCAACGGGCAGGACGTCTGACACCCCGCGTACGGCGGCCGGGTGGGACACCCCTCCGCTCAAGAGGTGTCCCACCCGGCCGGGTGGGCGCCGCCCCCGTCCCCACGGTGCGGCGCGTCAGGCCACCGCCCGGTCGGCCCGGGAACGGCGGCCCGGGTCTCAGGGGAGGCCGAGTGCCGGCAGTACGGCGGCCTCCACGAACCGCACCAGATAGTCCGGGTCCGCGTGGCGCCCCTCCAGCATGGGTCGCACCCGCAGCACACCGAAGATCTGCGCCGGGACGAACGCGAGCGCCGGGTTCCCGGCGTCGACCTCCCCGCGCTCGGCCCCGCGCCGCAGAATCTCCTCCAGCGCCGCGAGTTCGGGGTCGACCAGCGCCTCGCGCAGCGCCTCCGCGAGTTCCTGGTCCTGCAGCACCGCGTGGCCGAGTGCCTGCAGCAGCTGGGTGTCCTTCGGTGACCACTCCCCCGCGCACCGCGCCGCCTCGCGCAGGTCCCCGGCCAGGGTGCCGGTGTCGATGCCGGCGAACCGCGCCTGCCGGCGGGACCGCAGGGCGGCGGCGACGAACCGGGGCTTGGTCCGCCACTGCCGGTAGAGCGTCGACTTGCTGCACCGCGTTCTGGCGGCGATGCCCTCCATGCTCACGGCGTCGTAGCCGCACTCCCGGATCCGGTCCAGCACCGCGTCGAAGAACTCCCGCTCACGCTCCGGCGTGATCTTGGAGCGGCGCGAGGTTCCGGCCGACCCCGGTCGGCCCGCGTCCTGCGACGTCATCGGCTCGGCTCCTTGCCCCTGGAGTGCGTTTCGCGTCCATCGATACGCCAGTGTACCGGTACGGAGGCGTATCGATACACCTGCGTATCGGTACGGGTCGGTGGAGCCCGCCCGGACCCCTTGACCGGGCGAGCGGCCCGAGCGGGTCCCCTCGGTGCGGCACGCCTCAGGGCAGGTGACAGGCGCTGAGGGGCGCGAGGCGGCCGCCGCGCGGGAGGGGAACACCCGCGGACGCCGTGGGAATCGCGCCAGATTGCAGCCTGACTGTTTCCAGCCGTACTCCCGGACGGGCAGAAAGCGTCACCCGGCCGTCCGGTTCCACGGGGTGCGGCGGGGCCGGCCGGCCGTGTACGGCCGTGGCCAGCGCCGGGAGCGGCCGTCGCGGGTGCGACGGCCGGCCGCCGCGTTCCGCCTGGGCGGCCGCCGCCCGCCGCAGGGTGGGCGATGCCGCCCTTTTCGGCCGGACGGACGCGGCCGGACCGCCCTTCGGGGAGTGCGGGGGGCGGCGGATTGCGTCCGGTGCGGTTCGCACGTGCGTACGCGCGTGTTCCCCCGGGACGGATCAGGGCACATGGCCCCTGGCTCCAAGGAGTGCGAGGCCGGCTGCCCCGGGGCGCGGGCCGCTGACAAGAGGTGGGGGAGATGGTCCGTACAGTCGTGGTGCACGACGAGGAACTGCTGCGGTCGGCATTGGTGGAACTGCTGAGATCCGATGTCGCACTGGAGGTCTCGTCCATGTCACCCGGCGCCGACCTGCCGGATCCCGATGTGCTGCCCACGGACGTGTGGGTCGTGGACGGCGACTGCCTGCGGTGCCCCGGGCAGACGCACGACGCCCCCTTCCGGGCGCGGCACGGGGACCGGCTCGTCGTTCTGACGAGCGCCAAGCGGCCGGGCGTCCTGCGCAGGGCGTTCGACGGCGGTGCTCTCGGACTGGTCGACAAGAACGCCCCGGGCCGCCGGCTGATCACGGCGGTGCACGCGGTCGCCAAGGGTGAGCGTTTCCTCGACGAGACGCTCACCGTCGCCCTGCTGGAGGGAGCGGAGATGCCGCTGACCACCCGGGAACTGAGCGTGCTGTCCCTCGCCTCCCAGGGGGCGCCGATGGCCGAGATAGCGGCCCGCCTGCACCTGTCCCGGGGGACCGTCCGCAACTACATGGCCACCGCGATCCGGAAGGTGGGCGCCCGCAACCGGGTCGACGCGATACGCATCCTGCAGAGCGCCGGATGGACGTGACCGGCGTGCGGTGACGTCTCCGTGCGGCCCGGCCGGCCACGGTCAGGACCGCCGGGCCGGGCCGCCGTTCCAGTGGCCCGTCAGGTCACGGTAGAGCGGCGAGCGGTCCAGCACCTCCGCGTGGGTGCCGCAGACCGCCTCCGTCCCGTCCAGCACCAGTACCCGGTCGGCACGGACCGCCGACGACAGGCGGTGCGCCACCACCAGCAGCGTTCCCGGGCGCCGTGCGAGAGCCTCCTCCGCCCGCGCCTCGGCCGCCGGGTCGAGGTGGCAGGTGGCCTCGTCGAGCAGCAGCAGCGGCGCGGGCGCCAGGAACGCGCGGGCCAACGCGACGAGTTGCCGTTCGCCGGGGGACAGCTCGGCGGGCCGCACCGGTGCGTCGAGCCCGCCCAGGCGTTTCACCAGGGGCCGCAGGCCGAGGCCCTCGACGGCGGCGTCGAGGTCCGCGCGGCTCACGTCGGGACGCAGATACGCGAGGTTGTCGCACAGGGTGCCGGAGAAGACGTACGCCTCCTGGGGCACCAGTACGCGCAGTGCGGCGAGGTCGGCGGGGGCACGCCCGGTCACCCCCCGGCCGGCCACCCGGACCTCGCCGCCGCTCGGCGCGAGCGTCCCCGCCACCAGGCGGGTGAGCGTGGACTTGCCGATGCCGCTCGGTCCGACGACGGCGAGGTGCTCGCCGGGGGCGACGCACAGGTCGAGCGCGTCGAGTACCGGTTCCGCGCGGGCGCCGTAGGAAAGGGTGACGGCTCGCAGTTCCACCGCCGGGGGCCGGGCGCCGGGGGTGGGGACGCCGACGGTCGTCCGGGGCGGGGCGGTGAGGACGGTCTTCTGCACCGCCTTCGGTTCCGGTTCCGGATCCGGTTTGGGATCCGGTTTCGGATCCGGTTTCGGATCCGGGTCCACCTCCGGATCCGGGCCGATGATGCGGTCGAGGACGACCAGCAGCCGGGAGCCCGCCGCGCCGAGCGCCGTCATCAGCGTGTGGAGGGCGGGCAGGAGCGACTGGACGAGATAGGTGAAGGCGCCCAGCAGCGCGCCGGCGGTCACCCCCCGCCCGCGCAGCCACGGCACGGCCAGCAGCAGTGCCAGGACGGGCAGATGACCCGCGACGCCGAGCGCCGCCGTACGCACCGCCGCCCAGCCGGCCAGGACGCGGGCCGCCGCGGCGGCACCGTCGATCAGTTCCGCCCCGCACCGCGCCGCCTCGGGTCCGGTCCCGCAGGCCGTCAGGTCCCGCAACGCCGCCCGTGTCCTGGCCGCGTGGTCGCCCAGCGCCTCGTCGGCCGCCAGCGCGCGTCGCTGAGCCGCCGCCATGGGCCGCAGCGTCGCCAGGAACAGCACCAGACCGCCCGCCAGCGGTGGCAGCACCACCACGAGGAGGGCGGGATGCAGCGACGCCAGCCCCAGCAGCGCTCCGGCGGCGGTGAAGACGAAGGACCGCAGGGTCAGCACGAGACCGGCGAAGCTGTCCCGGGCGATCTCGACCTGGTTCGTCAGCCGGGAGACGGCCGCCCGGTCCGTCCCGCCGGACCCTCCCGGTGCCGCTCGGGCCAGGGACCGGTCGACCGCCCGCCGCACCAGGCCGTCGCGCAACGGTTCCGTCAGAGAGGCCAGCTCGGTGAACACGCCCCGGATCACCGGCGCTCCGAGCAGCACGGCGACCAGCGCGACCGTGAGCCACAGCAGCCCCCGGCGCGCGTCACCGGCGAGAAACCCCTGGTCGACGGCTCGGGCGACGCCGTAGCCCACGAGGAACGCCTGCCCGGTCTCGGCCAGCGACCAGAGCGCGAGACGTGCCAGTACTCCGGTGCGGCGGGCGAGGAAGCGGCGGGCGTGCGGCGCGATGCGGCGCAGCGCCCCCGACCCGTCACCCGTGCTCCGCGCGTCCGCGGTCACGCGCGGGGCGCGCCTCACGGCCGCGCTCCTTCGGGTTCGGACCGGAGCGTGGCGCTCCCGGGCGGTGCCCCGGCCGCGGTGCCGTCGGCGGCGAAGACCGCCCGGTAGGCGGCCAGGTCCCACAGTTCGTGGTGGGGCGCGACGGCCCGCACCTCCCCGTCCTCCAGCCAGATCACCAGGTCCGACCGGGCAGCCACCGACGGGCGGTGCGCGACGACGAGCCGGGTCCCGGGCCGCACCGAACGGCGCAGTGCCCGGTCCACCTCGTGCTCCGTCGCCGTGTCCAGACTGGACGTCGCGTCGTCCATGATCAGCAGCCGTCCGGCGTGTGCGAACGCCCGGGCGAGCCCGAGACGCTGATGCTCGCCGCCCGAGAGCGGCGCCGCGGGCAGCGGGGTGTCGTAACCGTTCGGCAGCCGGCGGACGAAGCCGTCCGCGCCCGCGGCACGGCAGGCCTCCCGTACCCGCTCCGGCGACACCTGGCGCGGGCCGGTGGCGACCGCCTGGGCGATCGTTCCCTCGCCCAGCGCCGGACGCTCGAACGCGTAGGCGACTTCCGTGCGCAACGCCTCCCGGGTCAGCCGGTCGAGGGCGACCCCGTCCAGCAGCACCTGTCCCTCGTCGGGGTCGGTCAGCCGCCCCGCCACGGCGGCCAGCACGGACTTCCCCGCTCCGCTGCGGCCGACCACCGCGGCAGTGGCGCCGCCCGGCACCCGCACACCGTCCGCGCGCAGCACCTGCCGGCCGTCGCGCACCACCCGTACACCGCGCAGTTCGAGCTCGCCCGGCCCGTCCGGGGGCAGGCGCCGCGTCCCGTGGACCAGTGCGGGCACGCGTGCCAGCGCCAGCGTCCGGTTCCGTGCCTCACGGCCCCGTACCACCGCTCCCAGCAGGGACGCGGCGCCCCCGACGCCGGCCGTCAGCTGCGCGTACCGGAACACCGCGAGCAGCTCGCCCACGCTCAGGGCGCCGGACGCCAGACGCAGGCCGCCGACGGCCGTGGCGGCGAGGGTGAGCAGCGGGACCAGGACGCCGCTGCGGGCCAGGGCCCGGCCGTGCAGCGCCCACATGAGCCGGCCCTGGGCCGCGAGCTGCGTCAACGGCGCGAGGACGCGGGCTCGTTCACGGGCGACGGTTCCTGCCGCGGCGATCGTCGCCGCCCCCTCCAGGGCCTCCAGCAGCCGGGACGCGATGTCCGACTGCGTGTGCTGGTAGGAGGCGACCGAGGCACCGGTGTCGCGGGCGAAGGCCCGCAGGACCAGCGCCAGAGCGGGCAGCCCTGCCAGTACGCAGACCGCCGCCCATATGTCGACGAGGGCGAGCGCGACGAGCGCGCCCACGGGCGTGAACGCCGAGGCCACCAGCGCCGCCCGGGCCGCGGGGGCACCCCCCGCGTCGGCGGCGTTGAGGGTCAGGCGGGTTCCGACGTCCCCCGGCGTGCAGGACCGCGCACGGTCCGGTACGGCGCGCAGCAGACCGTCGTGGGCGCGGGACCGGACGGACGCCGTCCACGCGGCGTTGCAGCGGCCGGTGAACAGGGAGGTGAGACTGTCGAGGAGCAGTTCGCCGACGAGCAGCGCGGCACTCAGCGCCAGCCAGCGTCCCGCGGCACCGCCGCCGTCCGTGCCGTCGTCCAGGAGCAGATCGAGTGTGCGGCCGAGGACGAAGGGCTGGGCCACCGTCGCCGCGGCGGCGGCGACCGAGCACAGCAGGACAAGCACTTCGGGCGTGCGTCCCGGCGTCGGGCCGTCGGCTCCGCTCCGTGCCCCGTCCTCCGGCCGTGCCCGGGTCCCGGTCGTCGGCACCGACCGGCCTCCCTTCCGTCCGTGCCTCGTGGCCTCCCTTGCAGGCGCCGGCGCCCCGGGCACGAGCCCGGGGCGCCGGAGCCGAGCGGTACGACTCACCGCGTCGCCGCGGCGGTCGCTGCCGGCGTCAGTTGCAGGTGGTGACGCTCAGGCTGCTGTCGCCGCAGAGGAGCAGGCTCGCGCGGCTGCCCGTCTCGACGTCCCCCATGGCCTCTTCCTTGGGCGTCTCCATCGACTGCAGGTCGAACAGGTTCATGACGTCTTCCCTTCGTAGAGCAACGGGTTGTCCTCTTTCATCACGACCCCCTGGGGGGCCGAGTCGTGGGGCCGCCCGGCGGTGCGCGGGGGCGGCAGGAACGGCAGCCCGGCGGAGGGGGTGCCGTGGACGGAGGCGACGGCCAGCAGGCATCCCGCCGTGCCCGTGGAAAGGTCCATGGACAGGCGCATCATCTGCTCTCCGGGGAAGGCGAGATGGTCGCGGTAGGACATGGCGTGCCAGGACAGCGCGTCGAGCTGGCGCCGGACGGCCTCCGGACCGGTACCGGGCACCGCGGCCGTGGTGCGGCCGAGGTACAGCACCATCCCGGAGACACCCCGGTACAGGCCGGGCTGGGCGTAGAACATGGCCTGCGCCGCGGCCACGATCTCGCCTCTCGCCTGCTCGAACTCCTCGTCCTCCCGGTGCGCCAGATAGTCGTCGAGCACCATGCCGATGCCCACGCTGCCGGCGCCCAGGTAGGGCATGGTGCGCCATCCCTCGTCCACCTGCAGGGCGCCGCCCGCGCCGCGGACGCAGCGGGACAGGTCCTGGCGCAGCGCGTCCCGTGCGAGGTCGAGCAGCGCGGGGTCCCGGTCGCGTTCGTACAGCCGCACGAAGAGCAGGGCGCGTCCCGCGGCGCCGTACAGCAGTCCCGCGCGGCTCCGGCCGGCGCTCGGGCCGACGGGCCTGTCCCGGGCGGTCAGTTCGGCGCAGCGCAGCGCCGCCGAGCGCAGGGCGGTCTCCCCGGTGGCCGCGGCCAGCGCGTCCAGGGCCAGGCCCAGTCCGGCGGTCCCGCTGTGCAGGTCCTGGGCGAGGTGGTCGAAGGGCTGGTCGAGGAGCAGTTCGGCGAGGTCGAGGGCGCGGTCACGGTGCCCGAGGTACTCCAGCGTCCAGGCGACACCGGCGAGACCGTCGTGGAAACCGAGCGGCATGCCCGACGGAGGCTGTTTCGTCCGCTCCAGCAGCCACTGCTCTCCGTCCTCGTCCCTTCCCGCCCCGCTCGCGGCGAGGGCGTACAGCACTCCCGCCGCGCCGTGGCCGAAGGCCAGGCCACCGCCTGCGGTGGCGAACTGGGCGATGTCGCCGGGGAAGAGGCGGTCGGTCCGGGACGGTGTCGCCGAGGCGCGGACGGCCGCGGCCATGGAGGTGCGGCTGTCGGGCCAGTCGTCCGGCCGGACGGGTGCCACCGGCCCGGCCGTCCGTCGCGCCGCCGGAGCGCCGGCGGTCGCGGTCGCGGTGGTGCCGTCGCCCGTGATCTCGTCGACCGCGGCGTCCAGGAAGGCCCGGTCCACCGGGAACTGGCCGGCCACCACATCGGCCAGGTGGGCCGCCTTGCGGCGGTCCAGCGCCAGCAGGCTGGTGAGCGGGAGGAACAGCGCGAGCCGCAGGCAGGCCAGCGCGTACCGGTCCACCGCGACGCCCCTCCGGTCGGGCGGCGCCACGAATCCCGGGTTGGCGACGGTCTGCCGGCCGGGTCCGCCGACCTCGTGCGCCGCCTCGAAGTCCAGCAGGGCGACGCTGTCGTCCTCGCGGATCATGATGTTGAACAGGTGCAGGTCGTTGAAGACGACGCCCCGTGCGTGCACGTCCTCGACGGCACGTTCCACCCGGGCGTGGACGTCGAGGGCCCAGGCCGTGTACTCGGCCAGCCGCTGCTCACCGGGGTCGGCCTCGATGAGCGGGTGGCGGCGGGCGAAGAACGTGTTGAGCGGCTTGCCCTCGATGTACTCCAGCACCAGGAAGTGGTGCTCCCCGACCGTCAGGTGGTCGAGCACCTCGGGTGTGCAGCCGAGGCCGGAGAGACGCTCCAGCGCCCGGCGTTCACGGTGCAGCCGGGTCACGGCGTCCGCGCCGTCGGCCGCCAGTCCGGCGTGCGGACGGGCCTCCTTGAGGACGACCCGCTGCCCGGTGCGGGAGTCACGGGCGAGGTAGACGCCGCCGCCGTTGGAGAAGTGCAGTGCCGACTCGATGGCGTAGGGCAGGCCGGTCACGGTCAGCGCGTTGCGGGCCTCCAGGTGCGGGCGCAGGAAGGCGGGCGGACCGACCCAGTCCGGTACGCGGAAGACGGGGCCGCGCAGATCGGGCACCAGCGTCCCGTCGGGTCCGGTCACGGCCGGCCGCAGCTCCCCCTGCTCGTCGTAGCAGTTGCGCCGGGTGAAGCCGCCGTACCGCACGTGCACGGGGCCGTCACCGAGCCGCAGGTCGCTCAGGATGTGCGGCCCGGGTTCGCCGGCCAGCAGCTCCGCCAGCTCCCCCGCGAGCCGTTCGAACCCCGCTTCGTCCGCCGGGTACACGGTGATGAACTTGCCGCTGCCGGCCCGGTCCGCGTACTTGGCGTTGCGCTGGTGCAGCAGGTAGCGGCTGGGGACGAACTTGAAGGCCGTGCGCCCGGCGACGCAGTGCCGCCACACCCGCTCGAGCACGGACTCGGCGTTGTCGAGACAGGCGGAGACATGGATCTTCCAGCCCTGGTCGGGCAGTTCGGCGTCGACGGGGCGAAGGGCGAGCCAGTCCCCGCTCTCATTGCGCTGCCAGCCCGGCGGCACGGGCCACGAGGCCGCGGCGTACCGGGAGCGCCCGGAGCCGGCCGGGGAGACGGTGCGGTGCGGGGCGTCGTAGAAGTACGGGTCCGCGTCGCAGTACACGGCATAGCCCTTGTTCACGCCGTCTCCCTCCCGTCGATCGCTGACGGGCATGACGTTGTCACGGGGCGTACCGTCCCGCACAGTCACCGCTGTCATCACTCCGACGTGCGGAACGCACGGGTAACTTCGCGGCGGGGTCTTCGCGGAGGAATCCTCGCGGCGGGACGAAGGTGGTCCGACGGGAGGACTCGTTCACGGACCAGGTGTCCAGGGGCGGTTCACCGCGCGCGTGGAGCCGCGTCCTGCACCCCGGTCCCGGTGCAGGCACAGGCGGCGCCCGCCGTCCCGGCGTCCACTGCCACGACCTCGCGGGCAGGCGGCTCGCTCACGCCGGCACTGCCACACGGCACCTGTGCGGGGAACAGGGCGGTCACGGTCGGCACGGGGCCGCTCAGTCGACGGCGGACACGACCCGCAGATGGGAGGCGGCACGGCGGGTCCTGCGGCCCGGGGCCGCGGCGCGGCGGGTCTCACGCAGCACCAGGGTCAGCCGGACGCAGCCCATCTCCTGGAGGGTCCCGGTCGTCTCGACGACGATGCGGCAGTCCGTGACGCCCCAGCGTGGATCGGGGTGCAGCAACGGCCTGACGGCGCCGTCGTGTTCGGCGGCCCGCTCACCGACGGCCCGGAGCCAGTGCGGCAGCCCGTGCCGGTAGGCGGCCTCCATGATCGGGTCCTGGGCGATGTCCCGGCGGATGGCCTGCAGCCCGTGGTCGTGGCCGTGGCGCTCGACGGCCTTGGCGAAGTGGGCCAGCATCGGCAGGCACCAGCTCGACTCGTGGTCGCCGAGGACCGTGGCGGCGTCCGGATGGAAGAGGACGAACCGCAGGAAGTTGTCGCCGGGCAGGGCGGTGGGATGCGGCTCGACGTCCTGGAAAAGTGTCCGGAAAGCACTGTTGGTGAGCAGCACGTCCCAGCGGTGGTCCACCACAAGGGACGGGAACGGGGCCGCCTCCAGGAGAGCGGCGTAGTCCTGGAGATAGGCCTGGGCCTCGGGAGTCCCGGGGACGGGCCGCGGTGCCGGCCGCTGCCCTCCTGCCTGAAATGCCATCGGGAGGTCACCCCTCTTGCCTGTGCGGCCCTGACGCGGCGCCCCGATCCTGGTGCCCGGACATGTGGCATGTCAACTATCGTGGCATTCCACGACGGTTGACGGCTGAAATTGGCCACAGTTGTGGCGAGACCTGGATGAGAGTGAGAACCACCGGCTAGTCTCCGTGAAGTTCACGGCAATCGCTTGTGAGAAGCCTGTGAGAGACGTAGGAGATCTTTCGGTGACGGGTGGCTTCGAGGGTCCGGGCACCGCGCCGACGACCGCGCTGCCGGCCGTCGTCGGCCGCGTCACCGCACTCGCCGACCGGCTCGGCGTGGCGCACACCGAGGTCTTCGACGTCGGCAGGCTGTCCGTCGCCTCCGGCGTCCCGGAACCCGTGGTCAAGGCGCTGCTGAGCGGCCGGTCCGCGGGCGAGCCCGATGTGCAGGCCCGGTTCGTGCAGCGGCTGGACCTGTTGCGCCGCACCCGGCTCAAGCCGAACGGCCGCAAGTACACGCAGCAGGAGATCGCCGACGGCGCCGGCATGTCGCGGCAGCAGGCCGGCGCCCTGATCAACGGCGACCGGCGGCCCACCATGGAGCACTGCGACGCCATCCAGCGGTTCTTCCGGGTGCACGCCGGCTTCCTGACCGCCGAGGACCCCGAGGCGCTCACGAGCGCCCTCCAGCACACCGAGCAGGAGCTGCTGCAGAAGCTCGCGGACCGGGAGCGGGAGGCGGCGGCGGGCACGGCCGACCCCCTGGAGCGGCTGCTGCAGGACCACGGTGTGCGCGGGATCGCCTGGCGGGCCGCGCAGCTGCCCACCGACCAGCACCGCGACAAGGTCGCGGAGTGGCTGGACATGCTCCTGGAGAGTGTCCAGCGGCCCAAGGCGTGACCCGGGGAGAACTGTGGGCATCGGTAGGGAAATGCGCCGCCTGTGCGGCGAGTTGGTCGCGGAGCTGACGCTTCCCGTCCCGGCACGGCCCGCCGATCTGTACGCCGCCCTGTGCGAGGCGATGAGCAGGCGCCGCGGCCGGCCGGTGCTGTTCCGTACGGCCGCCTTCCCGCCGGGGACGGCGAGCGGGCTGTGGCTCGACATGAGGGACCAGGACCTCGTGGTGATCGAGGAACGCACGGCTCCCGACCACCAGTTGGTGATCCTGGGCCACGAGCTGTGGCACATGAAGGCGGGTCACTGCGGTCACCATGTCGCGGGCGCGGAGGTCGCGACCCGGTTACTGGGCACGGCGCCCGACGAGGACGCCCTGCGGGCGACGGTCCTGAGGGTCGCCGCGCGCACCCGCTTCGACCTCGCCGAGGAGAAGGAGGCCGAGGCGTTCGGTCTGCTGCTGGCCAGCAAGTGCCGCACCCGGCTGGCCGGTTCCGCCCTGCGGGGGCCGGTGCGGCGGGACCACCTGGCCGGCCGCATCGGGGCGTCGCTCGGGTATCTGGGTCCGCAGAGCTGAGCGGGCGCGCCCCGGCGTGCGAGCCCCGCCGGGCGGGCGAACCGGCCCTCGCCGCGGCCCGATTGTCAGTGGTGGACGGCAAGCTGGAGGTGCGCCCCCTCCGTGTGCGGGGGCGCGGGACCGACGACCACGACACGGGGAGAGCCGAGCGATGCCCATCGCCGTACCGACCGACCGCGAGCGCACCGCCGTCCAGGCCTATCTGCGCCTGCTGCACACCGTCCGGGCCGCCCTGGACACCCGGCCCGGCCCGCCGGGCACACCCGGGCCCCCGCTCGTCCCGCCCTCCGTGCTCGCGGAGGCGGAAGCCGCCCTGGCCCGGGCGGGTCTGACCGGCAACGAGGAGGCGTTCTTCCGCATGCTGCGCGACTGGCACCCCGAGCGGTAGGCCGGATGCCGCACCCGGCGCCCCGTGGTGGCGGGCCGCGCCGCCACGGGGGCCCTGTCAGGTGTGCGGGACCGCGATCGCCGTGGCGATCAGCCCGCCCTCGGCGGTCCAGCGGCCGGTGAAGTGGTCCACGCGGCGGCCGCCCACCAGGGGGCCGGGCACGAGCAGGGTGGCGCGGAAGCCGCCCCGGGCGTCTTCCCCGGCGTCGGCGAAGAGGTCGATGTCCGCCTCCTGGAAGTCCAGCCACTTCCCGGTGAGCGGGAACCATGCCTTGTAGACGGACTCCTTGGCGCTGAAGAGCAGCCGGTCCCAGTGCACGTCGGGCACGTCCCCGCTCAGCCGGGCTATGCGGTCCGCCTCCGCGGGCAGCGCCACGGCGGGCAGGACGCCCTCGGGCAGCGGCCCGTGGAGCTCGGCGTCGATGCCGACGGACGCCAGGTCGTCGGCGCGGACCAGGGCGGCGGCGCAGTAGCCCCGGCAGTGGGTCATGCTGCCGGCCAGCCCTTCCGGCCAGAGTGGAGCTCCGCGCTCTCCGGGCAGCACGGGCTGCGGTGGCACGCCGAGCTTCTCCATCGCGCGGCGGGCGCAGGCGCGTACGGCGGTGAACTCGCGGCGGCGTTTGAGCACCGCCCGCTCGACCAGCGCCTCCTCCGCCGGGTACAGCGGGGCGTCCGCGCCCTCGTCGCCGTAGGCCTCGACGGCGACCACCGTCTGCGGCAGCAGGTCCTCGATCATCGTCCCTCCCCCTCCCGGGGCACGATCCGGCGCAGCCGCCCCGGCGGCCGGTCCCGCTTGCGCCACTCGCGCGGGTAGCCCACCGACACCTCCTCGAAGCGGACACCGTCCTGCCAGGTGGTCCGGGGGATGTGCAGATGGCCGTAGACCACCGTGTGGACGGGGAATCTGCGGTGCCAGTCGCCGGTCAGCACGGTGCCGCACCACATGGCGAACTCCGGGTACCAGAGCACCTCCGTCGGATGGCGGTGCAGCGGGTAGTGGTTGACGAGGACCACGGGCAGGCCGTCCGGCAGCTCGGCGAGCCGGCGCTCCGTCCCGGCGACCCGGGCCCGGCACCAGTCCTCCCGGCTCGGGTAGGGGTCGGGGTGCAGCAGGTGCTCGTCCGTGCAGACGACGCCGGTGCCCTGCGCGTACTCCAGCCCCTCGTCCTTGGTGGCGCAGCCGGGCGGCAGGAACGTGTAGTCGTACAACAGGAAGAGCGGTGCGACGGCCACCGGACCCCCGGGGCCCTCCCAGACGGGGTAGGGGTCCTCGGGGGTGACCACTCCGAGGTCGCGGCACTGTTCGACCAGATGGTCGTAGCGGGCGACGCCGCGCAGGGTGACCGGGTCGCTCGGGTGGGTCCACAGCTCGTGGTTGCCGGGCGCCCAGACGACCTTGGCGAACCGCCCCGCGAGGGTCTTGAGGGCCCAGCGGATGTCCTCCACGGTCTCCGCGACGTCCCCGGCCACCAGCAGCCAGTCCTCGTCCGACCCGGGCTGCATCGCTTCGACCAGGGCACGGTTCTCGGCGTAGCCGATGTGCAGATCGCTGATGGCCCACAGCCGTCCGCCGCCGCCTGTCCCCGACATCACCCGTGGTCCCTTCAGCCGTCACCGAACACCACCACGAGATCACATCCGTGCCACCGGAACAAGCACGACCCGTCTCCCGCGGGTGGTGTCAGCGGCCGCCGCCGAAGCCGTATGATCGCCCCGACACCACCGCCGTGAAACGCCCTTCGCGCAGGGCGGTTTGGTGACCCTCCCCACCTCTGCCCGGGCAACGGGCCGCTGAGCCCTGCCCGCGAACCGTGAAAGGCGGCCTGCATGGTCTCTCGCGTACGCGTCTGGCTCAACCGCACGTACGCGGAGAACGTGTTCTTCATGGATCAGCTGAGGAGAAATCCCAGCGACCGGGCCGTCGAGATCCACGCCACCCACGGCGACCCCGACTCCCCCGTGCTGGCCGCCGCGGACACCGCCGAGCTGGAGCCCGAGGGCCTGTCCCCGGCCGCGTACGTCGAGTACGCGCTCATTCAGTGCGAGCGCCGCGGCATCGACGTGTTCGTGCCCCGGCTGCACCAGTCGGCGATCGTCGCGCACCGCGCCGAGTTCGAGGCGGTCGGTACGGCGCTGCTGGCGCCCCCGCCGGAGGCGGTGGCCGTGTTCCAGGACAAGGTGATCGCCTACGAGGCGGTCCAGGCGATCGGGGTGCCCGTGCCGCCGTGGTGGCGGGTGCGGGGCGCGGACGAACTCGTCGCGGCGGTGGAGGAGCTGGAGGGGCGCGGGCACCTGGCCTGCTTCAAGCCCGCTTCCGGGGCGGGCGGGGTCGGGTTCCGGATGATCACGCGTGCTCCCTTCTCGCTCGCGCAGCTGAGCGGCTTCCCGAGCCCGTACGTGCCGCTCGGCCTGGTGCTGGACGCCGTGCGGCAGGCCGAGGAGCCGGTGGACTGGCTGGTGATGCCGCGGCTGGAGCAGCCCGAGGTGTCGGTGGACTGCCTGACCGGGCCCGACAATCGCGTCCGGATGGCGGTGGGACGCACCAAGAACGGCCGGCGCAGGGGCTTCACCCTGGACGACCAGTGGCTGGAGCCGGCGCGGCGGATCGCGGAGGGCTTCGGGCTGCACCACCTGTCGAACATCCAGTTCCGGATGCTCGGCGGTCGGCCCGTGCTCATGGACGTCAACACCCGTCCGGCGGGCGGGCTGCACCAGTTGTCGCTGTGCGGCGTGAACGCCCCGTGGGCCGCCGTGCGGCTGGCGCTCGGTGACGACCCGGGCGAGCTGGTACCGCCGTTCCTCGGCCAGGACTACTCGGTGGTGGCCGGTCCGCGTCCGCTGCTGCCGGTGCCGTTGCCGTTGCCGCAGCGGCACGCGGAGGTGCAGGCGGCCGTGTCCGCGCCGGCTGCCGTACCCGCTCCGGCGGCGTCCGTGGAGCCGAGGACGGCGACCGGGGCACGCTCGTGAGAAATTCCCCCGGGAATTTTTCGCCGGGGGTGTATCAGGGGCCGGTCCCGGTGCTCTAGATGGTGCAGGCGACTGGGGAAGCCGCCGAGGGGGGAGCACGGGGGAGCCGGGGGGCTCGGGTCGGTCGGCCGCTGTCACGGGGGGCGACCGGCCGGCCCGAAGACGTTGCCGGTGGCGGCTACGCCAGGTAGGCGAGGCCGGGGTGGACGGCGGTGTAGCCGTCGACGAGTCGGCGGGCCACGTTCACCGAGTCCACGAGCGGGTGCAGCGCGAACGCCTTCACCGCCGTCGCGCGGGAGCCCGACCGGGCGGCGGCGAGCACCTCGCGCTCGACGGCCTTGACGGCGCAGACCAGTCCGGTGGCGTGGCCGGGCAGCGGGTCCACGGAGACGGGGTGGGCGCCACTGGCGTCCACGAGACAGGGCACCTCGATCACGGCGTCCGCGTCGAGCGGCGAGAGGGTGCCGCGGTTGCGGACGTTGAGGATCAGGGTGGTGCGTTCGTCGCGGGCGACGGCCCGCATCAGGGCGAGGGCCACCTTCTCGTAGCCGCCGGACAGGTCGTCGGCCTCGCGTTCACCCGCGCCCGCCGCCTCCCGGTTCTCGGACATGTAGGTGGCCTCGCGTTCGGCGCGGGTGCGGTCCCACAGGTCCAGGGCGGAGACGCCGGGGTCGTCCGTCCCGGCGTAGAAGTGGGCCTGCTGGTCACGCAGGAACGCGCCGCGGGTCCGCTCGGCCCGCCGGTAGGCGTCCACGGCCTCACGGTTGAAGTAGTAGTAGTGCAGGTACTCGTTGGGGATCGCGCCCAGGGACCGCAGCCAGTCGAGGCCGAAGAGCCTGCCCTCCTCGAAGGAACCGAGCAGGGCGGGGTCGGCCAGCAGGCCGGGGAGCCGGTCCCGGCCGCCGACCCGCAGGCCGCGCACCCAGCCGAGGTGGTTGAGGCCGACGTAGTCGATCCACGCCTCCCGCGGTCGCGCGCCGACCGCCCGGGCGATGCGGCGGCCGAGTCCGACCGGTGAGTCGCAGATGCCGATGACGCGGTCGCCGAGGTGGCGGGACATGGCCTCGGTGACCAGGCCGGCCGGATTGGTGAAGTTGATGACCCAGGCGTCGGGGGCGAGGCGCGCCACCCGGCGGGCGATGTCGACGGCGACGGGCACGGTGCGCAGACCGTAGGCGATGCCGCCCGCGCCGACCGTCTCCTGGCCGAGCACGCCCTCGGCGAGGGCGACGCGTTCGTCGTGCGCCCTGCCCTCCAGGCCGCCGACGCGGATGGCCGAGAAGACGAAGTCGGCGCCGCGCAGCGCCTCGTCGAGGTCGGTGGTCGTGGTCACTTCGGGGGCGTCGGGCACACCGGCGGCCTGCTCGGCCAGGACCCGGGCGATCGCCCGCAGCCGGCTGGCGTCCACGTCGTGCAGGACGACCCGGGTGACCCGCCCCTCGGCATGGTCCCCGAGCAGCGCCCCGTACACCAGCGGCACGCGGAACCCTCCGCCGCCCAGAATCGTCAGCCTCACGTCCGCACCCTTCCCACCACGACGAACGAGGACGACCCTACTCGCGAGGCGGCCCCACGGCGGGCCGCCCGACCGGGCCACGCTCGCCTCCGCGGGCGGCCGGCGGATCACCGGCATTCTCGTCGAGGGGCGCCGGTTCCGGGAGCGGGGCCCACCGGCCGGGGACGGACCGTCGCCTTTCGTTTCCGTGCTCGAAATCCCTCTCACCGGTGAGGACCGGGTCCGGGCCCCTCGTGATACTGGGACGGCCCCTGCCCCGAGGAGCCGCTCATGTCCCTCCGGTCCGCCCTCTCGACGGTCGTCACCCGCTGGCGTCCGGTCAATCCGTACGCCCTCGACACCGCGCTCGCCTCGCTCGTGCTGTTCGCCGTCTCCCTGCAGTGGATCTTTCCCGACGAGGGCGACGACCCGCTGACCTGGCAGGGCTGGCTGCTCGGAGCCGCCACGGCCGTACCGCTGGTCTGGCGGCGGCGCGCCCCCTGCACGACCGCGTGGGCCGTGACGGCCGCCACCCCGGCGCAGGCCCTTTACCACGCGCCCCCGCCCGACGTGATGTACGGCGGGATGGTCGTCCTGTACACCCTGGCGACCGTGGGCCGTCCCTGGCAGCGCAGGATGATGCTCACGGGCTGGGTGATCGGGGTCGTCACGACCATGCAGCACCAGACGGACAAGGAGCCCTTCGAGTACGCCTTCCACCTGATGGGACTCGTCTGCGCCTACGCCCTCGGGATGCTCGCGCGTGTGCAGCGCGCCTACACGACGGAGCTGGAGGACCGGGCACGCCGCCTGGAGCGGGAGCGGGCCGCGGACACCGCGCGGGCGAGGGCCGAGGAACGGGCCCGGATCGCCCGGGACATGCACGACATCCTGGCGCATGCGGTGAGTCTGATGGTCGTGCAGGCGGAGGCCGGGCCGGTCGTGGTGCGCAAGGATCCCGAGCGGGCGGAGGCGACGTTCGACACCATCGCGGCGACGGGACGGGACGCGATGACCCAACTGCGCCGCATCCTCGGTGTGCTGAAGGAGGAGCGGCCGGGCGACGAGACGGGGCGGCGGCTTCCGCAGCCGAGCGTGACGGCCCTGCCCGGCCTGGTCCGCCGGGTCCAGGACTCCACGGGGCTGCGCACCGAGCTGCGCACCAGGGGCGAACCCTGCCCGCTGTCCACGGACACCGAGGTGGCGGCCTACCGTGTGGTCCAGGAGGCGCTCACCAACACCGTGAAGCACGCCCGTGCTTCCCGCGCGGTGGTCGAGCTGGACTGGGCGGAGGACCAGGTGACCCTCACGGTGACGGACGACGGACGGGGCACGTCCGGGCAGGCCGGGGGCCACGGGCTGATCGGCATCCGGGAGCGGGCCGCGGCCTGCGGCGGCAGCGCCGAGACGGGCAGCGGCCCGGACGGCGGGTTCCGGGTCGTCGTACGGCTGCCCGCGGCCGCCGACCGGGAAGGGGCCCTCGGGTGAGTATCCGGGTGGTGGTCGCCGACGACCAGGAGCTGGTCCGGGCCGGCTTCGGCATGATCCTCGACGCCCAGGACGACATCGAGGTGGTCGCCGAGGCCGGTGACGGCGAGGAGGCCGTGGCGGCGGTGCGCCGGCACACGCCGGACGTGTTGCTGCTCGACATCCGCATGCCGGTGATGGACGGTCTGGAGGCGGCCCGCCGGGTGTGCGCGCAGTCGGGCTGCAAGGTGGTCATGCTGACCACGTTCGACCTGGACGAGTACGTGTACGAGGCGTTGTACGCCGGTGCCAGCGGCTTCCTGCTGAAGGACGTCCGCCGGGACGACCTCGTGCACGCGGTGCGGGTGGTGGCGGCCGGTGACTCGCTGCTCGCGCCCGCGGTGACGCGGCGGCTGGTGGCGGACATCGTGCGGCGCCGCCGGGAACGCGCCACGGCCGATGCCGCGACCCCGCGGCGCCTGGACGCGCTCACCGCCCGCGAGGTGGAGACCCTGCGGCTGCTGGCCCGGGGGCTGTCGAACGCGGAGATCGCGACGACCCTGTTCGTCAGTGAGCACACCGTGAAGACGCATGTGAGCAACGTGCTGAGCAAACTCGGTCTCAGGGACCGGGTGCAGGCGGTGATCTGCGCGTACGAGACGGGGCTGACCACGCCCGGCTCCCCCTGAGGAGTGAGGGGGACGGCCGTCTCCCCCGTACGGGCGAGGGCCGCCAACCGCTCCCTCCGGCGATCCGCCGACCCGCCCTCCGGCGCGAGTCTGAGGCGTGTCGACGCACCATCACACGCCGGGAGGGACCGTGCTTTCCGCACTCGCCCGGGCGGCCACCCGCCGCCCCTTGACCGTGATGCTCCTGTGGGGGCTCTTGCTGCTGCTGGGCTTCGGCCTGGGAACGGGGGTCTTCGCGCGGCTCTCCGACAATGTGCCCGAAGTGCCCGGGACCGAGTCGGAGTCGGCCGCCCAGTACCTGGACCGGGTGGATCCGGCGGGCGAGACGGTCACCGGCGTGGTGTCCGGCACCGCCGTCTCGGACCCGGAGCTGCGCGCCGACGTCGAGCGGGCGGTGGCCGACGTCCGGGAGGTCGCCGGGGTGGCCGCCGTGCCCGACCCGTACACCACGCCCGGCCTGACCGCCGAGGACGGGCAGGCGCTCATCATCCCCGTCACGCTGACGGGCGGACTGGACGACGGCGCCGAGGAACGCACGCTCGACGCGGCGGCCGACCGGATCCGGGAGATCGAAGCGCCCGACGTCCGGGTGAGCGGCGGCCCGCTGCTGGGGCAGCAGCTCGGTGAGCGCGCCCAGGAGGACGTGAGGAACGCGGAGCTGATCTCCCTGCCGGTGGTTCTCGCGCTGCTGCTCGTGGTGTTCGGCGGGCTCCGGTCGGCGCTGCTGCCGCTGATCGTCGCGGTCAGCGGGATCGCTGGGGCCTTCCTGGCCCTGTTCGTCTTCAGCGAGGTCACCGACATCTCCGTGTACGCGATCCAGGTGACGACGATGCTGGGCCTCGGACTGGCCGTGGACTACGCCCTGTTGATGCTGGTGCGGTTCCGGGAGGAGCGCCGGCAGACCGACGACGTCGTCGAGGCGGTGCACCGCACGGTCGCCGCCGCAGGGCGGACGGTGCTGTTCTCCGGGCTCACGGTGGCCGTCAGCCTGACCGGGCTGCTGGTGTTCCCCAGTGTGTTCCTGCGCAGCATGGGCCTCGCGGTCGCCGCCGTGGTCGTCATCGACATGCTGGCCGCGCTGACCCTGCTGCCCGCGCTGCTGGCGAGGTTCGGCGGGCGGATCCCCCCGGCGAAGACACCGGAGCGCGGCGAGGAGGGCCGGTTCTTCGCCCGCGTCGCCCGGTTCGCGGCGCGGCGCAGGGTCGCCGTCCTGGCCGTGGTCGTCCCGGCGCTGCTGGTCATGGCGCTGCCCGTGTCCGGGATGAGCATCGCCGTGGGCGACGCCCGGCAGCTGCCCACGGACACCGAGGCCCGGCGGCTGCACGACACCGTCGCCGGGCACTTCCCGCCGGGCACCGGGGTCTCGCCGGTCACCGTCGTGGTCGGGCCCGGCACGGACGCGGCCACCGCCGACCGGATCCGGGCGCTGTCGCCGCGCGCCGGAACGCGTGAACTGCCCGGCGGCGCCGCGGTGATCGAAATCCCGCCGCCGGGCGGGGCCGACGGCCGGGAGGCGACCGAACTGGTCGAGCGGGTACGGGAGGTGCGCGGCGACGAGCCGGTCGAGGTCACGGGCACCGCGGCCCGGCTCGTCGACTTCCGCGCGATGCTCGCGGAACGGGGGCCGTGGGCGGCCGTGACCGTCCTGGCCGGCATCTTCCTGCTGCTGTTCGCGTTCACCGGCTCGGTCCTGCTGCCGCTGCGGACCATCGCGACGACCCTGCTCAGTCTGGGCGCCGCGCTCGGCGCGGTCGTGTGGGTGTTCCAGGACGGCCATCTGGCGGGGCTGCTGGGCGCAGAGGGGCTGGGCGCGCTCAGCCTCACCGCGCCCCCGCTGATCGTCGCGATCGCGTTCGGACTCGCCATGGACTACGAGCTGTTCATCCTGGCCCGGATGCGCGAGGCCCGGCAGCGCACCGGCGACGACCGGGAGGCCGTGGTGGCCGGGCTGCGCCGCTCCGGACGGGTGGTCACCTGCGCGGCGCTGCTGCTGGCGGTGGTCTTCGGCGCCTTCATGACAGGCGGGTTCTCGCCCATCCTGCAGATCGGCCTCGGTCTCACCCTGGCCGTCCTCGTCGACGCGACGGTCGTCCGGATGCTCCTGGTCCCGGCCACCATGGCGGTCCTCGGCCGGCGCGCCTGGTGGGCCCCGGGGCCCCTGCGCCGGGCGCACGACCGCTTCGGCCTGCGGGAGGAACCCGGGGAGGAGTCCCGGCCACGCGTGCCGACAGCGGTGTGAGCGCGGGCCGGCGGACTTCGTGGATGTCGACCGGTCCGCCTTCATAGCACCGGCCCACCCCCGCACCCGGTTCCCCGCGGCCGGCTGACGAAGGGGGCTCCACACGCGTGTGGAGCCCCCTTCCGCATGTCCGTCCCTCTTTGCGCAAGGCCATGCGCATGACCGGAGCGGTTCCGCGGTACCCGCCGCCGGGCGAGGGGCCGCCAGAGGGGGGTGGCCCCTCGCCCCCTAAAAGTCATACTTAATGGTGGACACGCTTCCGTGGGAGGTGGTGCGGCCCGGCCCGACCGGCCCCGAACGGACCAGCGTTCGCGTCCGGAGGGGGCTGACGTGGTACCCGTTCACGCGAGTACGGATTCGCCCCGACGACGGAGTCACCGGGGAATCAGCCGTAGGCGCGCACGGTTGACGCCATCGCGAGAGAGAAGATGATCACTGTGAGCGGAGCAACGGCGGGCGCGGGAGCCCTGACACGGCTGCCCGACGCGGGCGTCTCGGTGTGGCTCGACGACCTGTCCCGCGAGCACCTCGGCTCCGGCGGACTCGCCGGCCCCACTGTGCGGGGCGCGACCCCTGACGAGGCCGTACGGACGACGACCACCACCGACGTCCGGGCGGCCGCCGACGTTCTGCGGCCCGTGGACGAGGCGACGGGCGGCCGGGACGGACGGGTCCGCCTCGGGGCCGACCCGCGCCCGGCGCACGACACGGCGGCCCCCGTGACCAAGGCGAGACGCCTCTCCCGGCTGGTGGACCGGCCCGACGTGCTGATCGGCGTCCCGGCGACCGCGGCGGGCCTCCCCGCCGTCACCGAGGTGATCGGCACCGGGATCGGCGTCACTGTCACGCCGGTCCTCTCCCCGGAGCGCCACCCCGAGGTGATGGACGCCCACCTCGCCGGCCTGGAGCGGGCACACGCCGCCGGATTCGGCCTGGCCGCTGTCCACTCCGTCGGCTCCTTCCCCGTCTCCCCCGTCGGCAACGAGAGCGACGAACGGCTGACGGTGCCGGACACGGGCGAGGCCCTCGCGCTGCGGGGCCGGGCGGCCCTGGCGGACGCGCGGCTCGCCCACGAGGAGTACGAACGGTTCTCCTCGGGTGAGCGCCGGCCGGCGCCGGCCGGCGGGGCCCGGGCCGACAAGCAGCGGCCGCTGCGGGCGTCCACCGGGGTGATGGATCCCGCCCACAAGGACACCCGGTACGTGGAGGAGCCGGCCGCACCCGGGACCGTCGTCACGATGACCGGGGCCACGCTGCGGGCCGCCGTCGGCCACGGGACGGTCCGGAGCGACACCGTGACCGGCGCTCACGTCCAGACACGCCGATCCGGCCGCCGTCGAGCGGCTCGGCCTCTCCTGCGACGAGGTGGTGCGGCAGCGGGGGGACGAGGGCCTCGCGGCCTTCCGGGACGCCGGGCAGGACCTGGTCGACGCGGTGACGAAGTCGCCCGACAGCAAGGGAGTTGACGCCACATGACCGACGAGACGACCGGAGCGGGGACGGGCACCCCCGACGGGACGGCCGCGATGGCGGGCGCCCCGGCGACCGGTGCGACCGCGCCGGAACAGCCGGCGGAGACCCTCACCGCCCTTCCCGCGCCCCCGGCCGGCTGGTCCAATCCGCTGCGCGACCCGCGGGACCGCCGGCTGCCCCGGATCGCGGGCCCCTCCGGACTGGTCATCTTCGGGGTGACCGGCGACCTGTCCCGCAGAAAGCTGATGCCGGCCGTGTACGACCTCGCCAACCGGGGTCTGCTGCCGCCCGGTTTCTCGCTGGTGGGCTTCGCCCGCCGGGACTGGGAGGACCAGGACTTCGCCGAGGTGGTGCACGACGCGGTCAAGGAGCACGCGCGGACGCCGTTCCGCGAGGAGGTCTGGCAGCAGCTCTCCGAGGGCATGCGGTTCGTCCCGGGCGACTTCGACGACGACCACGCCTTCGAGCAGCTGCGCAAGGCCGTCGACGAGCTGGACGCCTCCCGGGGCACCAGCGGCAACTACGCCTTCTACCTCTCCGTACCGCCCAGGTTCTTCCCGAAGGTCGTCCAGCAGCTCAAGAAGCACGGGCTGGCCGACGCCCCAGAGGGCTCCTGGCGGCGCGCGGTGATCGAGAAGCCGTTCGGCCACGACCTGAGGTCGGCCCACGAGCTCAACGCGATCGTGCACGACGTGTTCGAGCCGGAGCAGGTCTTCCGGATCGACCACTACCTGGGCAAGGAGACCGTCCAGAACATCCTGGCGCTGCGCTTCGCCAATCAGTTGTTCGAGCCGATCTGGAACCGGTCCTTCGTGGACCACGTGCAGATCACCATGGCCGAGGACATCGGTATCGGCGGGCGCGCGGGCTACTACGACGGCATCGGCGCCGCCCGCGACGTCATCCAGAACCACCTGCTGCAGCTGATGGCGCTCACCGCGATGGAGGAGCCGGCCTCCTTCGACGCGGCCTCGCTGCTCACCGAGAAGCTGAAGGTGTTCCGGGCCGTGCGGCTCCCGGACGACCTCGGCCGGCACACCGTGCGCGGGCAGTACGCGGGTGCCTGGCAGGGCGGTGCGAAGGTGCGCGGGTACCTGGAGGAGGAGGGCATCGACCCGGCCTCCACCACCGACACCTACGCCGCGATCAAGCTGGCGGTGGACAACCGCCGCTGGGCGGGCGTGCCCTTCTACCTGCGCACCGGCAAGCGGCTCGGCCGCCGGGTCACCGAGATCGCGGTGGTGTTCCAGCGGGCGCCGCACTCCCCCTTCGACTCCGGCGCGACCGAGGAACTGGGTGAGAACGCGGTCGTCATCCGCGTCCAGCCGGACGAGGGCATGACGGTCCGGTTCGGCTCCAAGGTGCCGGGGACCTCGATGGAGCTGCGGGACGTCACCATGGACTTCGCCTACGGCGAGTCGTTCACCGAGTCCAGCCCCGAGGCGTACGAGCGGCTCATCCTGGACGTCCTGCTGGGAGACGCCAACCTGTTCCCCCGGCACCAGGAGGTGGAGGAGTCCTGGAGGATCCTCGACCCGGTCGAGGAGTACTGGGCGGCGCACGGCCGGCCGGCGCGCTACACGTCGGGCAGCTGGGGCCCCGCCGAAGCCGACGAGATGCTCGCACGAGACGGACGGAGCTGGCGCAGGCCATGAAGATCGACCTGACCGACACCACGGCAAGCAAGGTCAACAAGGCGCTCGTGCAGGGCCGACGCGCCATCGGCACCCCCGCCGTGGGCATGGTCCTGACGATGGTGATCGTCACCGACGAGGAGAACGCCTACGACTCGATCAAGGCGGCCGAGGAGGCCTCGCACGAGCACCCTTCGCGCACCCTGGTGGTGATCAAGCGGCACACCCGCACTCCACGCGAGCGCACGCACTCCCGGCTGGACGCCGAGGTCCGTGTCGGTTCGGAGGCGGGCACCGGGGAGACGGTCGTGCTGCGGACGTACGGCGAGGTGTCGGAGCACGCCGACTCGGTGGTGCTGCCGCTGCTGCTGCCGGACGCGCCGGTGGTGGTCTGGTGGCCGGCGGACGCGCCCGAGAACCCCGCGAAGGACCCGCTGGGGGCGCTGGGCCAGCGCAGGATCACCGACCTGTACGCCGTCGAGAACCCCATGGGCGTGCTCCAGGCCCGGAAGCGCACCTACGCGCCCGGCGACACCGACCTCGCCTGGACCAGGCTGACCCTGTGGCGTTCCATGCTGGCGGCGGCCCTGGACCAGGCGCGGGCCGCGGTGACCTCGGCGACGGTGGAGGCCGAGGCGGACAACCCGGCCGCCGAGCTGCTGGCGCGCTGGCTCGAGGCACGGCTGCGGGTCACCGTCGACCGGGTGGTGAGCGCCGGGCCGGTCGTCACGGCGGTCCGGCTGGGCACGGAGGACGGCGAGGTCGTCATCGACCGGCCCGAGGGCCCGCTGGCCACGCTGACCCTGCCGGGCCAGCCCCCGCGCCGGCTGGCCCTGAAGGTCCGTCCCACCTCCGAGCTGATCGCCGAGGAGCTCAGGCGCCTCGACGCGGACGAGATGTACGCCGTCGCCCTGCGCGGCGAGGCCACCGAGGAGGCCCCCGCCCATGTCTGACGTCCCCGAGCCGACCCGGCGCCCCGAGTGGACCGCCCTGGAGGACCACCGCGCGGACACCCTGCCGCACCCGGACCTGCGCGCCCTGTTCGCCGACGATCCCTCCCGCGCGCAGCGGTACGTCGTGCACGTGGGCGACCTGCGCATCGACTACTCCAGGCATCTGGTCGGTGACGAGACGCTCGCCCTGCTGCTGGAACTCGCCGGGGCCACCGGCGTCTTCGCCCAGCGCGACGCCATGTTCCGCGGCGAGAGGATCAACGTCACCGAGGACCGTGCCGTGCTGCACACCGCCCTCCGCGCACCGCGGGACGCGGTGATCGAGGTCGACGGGGAGAACGTCGTTCCGGCCGTGCACGCCGTGCTCGACAGGATGGCCGGCTTCGCCGCACGGATCCGCTCCGGCGAGTGGACCGGCCACACCGGCAAGCGCATCCGCAACGTCGTCAACATCGGCATCGGCGGCTCCGACCTCGGCCCGGCGATGGCGTACGAGGCGCTGCGCGCCCACACCGACCGCGGTCTGACGTTCCGGTTCGTGTCCAACGTGGACGGCGCCGACCTGCACGAGGCGCTGCGCGACCTGGATCCCGGGGAGACCCTGTTCATCGTGGCGTCCAAGACGTTCACCACGATCGAGACGATCACCAACGCCACCTCTGCGCGTGCCTGGTTGCTGAACGCGGTCGGCGACGAGAGGGCGGTCGCCCGGCACTTCGTCGCCCTGTCGACCAACGCCGGGAAGGTCACGGACTTCGGCATCGACACGGCGAACATGTTCGAGTTCTGGGACTGGGTCGGCGGACGCTACTCCCTCGACTCCGCCATCGGCCTGTCGTTGATGATCGCCATCGGCCCGGACCGTTTCCGGGAGATGCTCGACGGATTCAGGATCGTCGACGAGCACTTCGCCAACGCGCCGGCCGAGGCCAACGCCCCGCTGCTGATGGGCCTGTTGGGGGTCTGGTACAACAACTTCCTGAGCGCCGGGTCGCACGCGGTGCTGCCGTACTCGCACTACCTGTCGAAGTTCACCGCCTACCTCCAGCAGCTGGACATGGAGTCCAACGGCAAGTCGGCGGACCGCCAGGGCCGCCCCGTCGCCTGGCAGACGGGGCCGGTGGTGTGGGGCACGCCAGGCACCAACGGGCAGCACGCCTACTACCAGTTGATCCACCAGGGGACGAAGCTGATCCCGGCCGACCTGATCGGCTTCGCCCGTCCGGTCGCCGGGCTGGGCGACGAGCTCGGGGCACAGCACGACCTGCTGATGGCCAACCTGTTCGCGCAGGGGCAGGCGCTCGCCTTCGGCCGGACCGCCGACGAGGTGCGGGCGGAGGGCGTGCCCGAGGAGCAGGTACCGCACCGCGTCTTCCGGGGCAATCACCCCACCACCACGATCCTGGCCACCGAACTGACCCCCTCGGTCCTCGGCCAGCTGATCGCGCTGTACGAGCACAAGGTGTTCGTACAGGGCGCGATCTGGAACATCGACTCCTTCGACCAGTGGGGCGTCGAACTCGGCAAGGTCCTCGCCAAGCGCGTCGAACCGGCCCTCACCACAGGCGCCGACGTCCCCGGCCTCGACCCGTCCACGGCCGCGCTGGTGGCCGCCTACCGCGAACGCAGGAAGTGAACTGACATGCAGATCGGTCTGATCGGGCTCGGCAGGATGGGCGGCAACATGCGCGAGCGCATCCGCAACGCCGGCCACACCGTCATCGGGTACGACACCAACCCGGAGGTCTCCGACGTCACCCACCTGTCCGACCTCGTCGACGGGCTCGACGGGCCGCGCGCGGTGTGGGTGATGGTGCCGGCCGGTGCCGCCACCCAGCTCGTCATCGACCAGCTGTGCAGCCTGCTCAAGCCCGGCGACACCGTCGTCGACGGCGGCAACTCCCGCTGGACGGACGACGAGAGGCACGCCAAGGAGCTGGGTGCCCGGGGCATCGGCTTCGTCGACGCGGGCGTCTCGGGCGGCGTCTGGGGTCTTGAGCACGGCTACGCGCTGATGGTCGGCGGCGACGAGGAGCACGTGGAGCGGCTGAAGCCGATCTTCGACGCGCTCAAGCCCGACGGCCCGTACGGCTACGTCCACGCCGGCGGGGTCGGCGCGGGGCACTTCGCGAAGATGGTCCACAACGGCATCGAGTACGCCATGATGCAGGCCTACGCCGAGGGCTGGGAGCTGCTCGAGAAGGTCGACTCGGTGGACAACGTCCGGGAGGTGTTCCGCTCCTGGCAGGAAGGCACGGTGATCCGTTCCTGGCTGCTCGATCTGGCGGTCGGCGCCCTCGACGAGGACGAGCACCTGGAGCGGCTGCGCGGGTACGCGGACGACTCGGGCGAGGGCCGCTGGACGGTGGAGGCGGCCATCGCCAACGCGGTGCCGCTGCCCGCGATCACCGCGTCCCTGTTCTCGCGCTTCGCCTCCCGTCAGCAGGACTCGCCGCAGATGAAGATGGTCGCGGCGCTGCGCAACCAGTTCGGCGGGCACGCCGTCGAGCCGGTCGAGAAGGCATGAAGGGTGGGTGACCTGCTGCTGGCGCGGCACGGTGAGACGGAGTGGAGCAGGGCGGGACGGCACACCGGCCGCACCGACCTGCGGCTGACCCCGAGAGGCGAGGCCCAGGCCACGTCCCTCGCCCCGCTGCTCGCGGACCGCGCCTTCCGCCTGGTCCTCACCAGCCCACTGGTCCGCGCCCGGCGCACCGCCGAACTGGCGGGCCTGACCGGCGCGGAGGTGGAGCCCGGGCTGCGGGAATGGGACTACGGCGGCTACGAGGGGGTCACCACGGCGGACATCCGCCGCACCCGGCCCGGCTGGGACCTGTGGACCGACGGAGTGCCGCCCGGCCGGGAGTTCCCCGGCGAGTCACCGCAGCAGGTCGGCGAGCGCGCGGACCGGGTGCTGTCCCGGGTGGCCGGGGCGCTGGGCGAGGGGGACGTGCTGCTGGTGGCGCACGGCCATCTGCTGCGCGTCCTGACGGCCCGCCACCTGGGACTCCCACCGGCCCACGGACGGCTCTTCCTCCTGGGGACGGGAACCCTGAGCCGGCTGTCCCTGGAGCACGGCACCCCGGTCGTCGCGGAGTGGAACACCCGCCCGTGACACCGGCCGGCCCCGGTCACGCGCCCTTCGTCGGGCGTGACCGGGGCCGCGTCATGTCCTCGGCCGGTCAGGAATGGAGAAGCGCAGGTGGCCGCCCCGCGCCTAGCCTAGCCTTGGCGCGGGGCCCGGCCGGGGAGGGCCCTCGGCGGACTGCGCACCACGGCCATGACCGCGCCGGCGCAGGACGGCCGGACGCACCTGTCCCCAGTGCTCGGACCGAGCCGGAGGACGCCGGCGGAGACCGCGACGGCGGCTCCGCCCGACGGATGGAGACCGATGAGCAAGGCCACGAGGACGGTCCGGCAGCCGGACGCGCCGCACGCCGCCGACAGCCACGATCTGATCCGCGTGCACGGGGCGCGCGAGAACAACCTCAAGGACGTCAGCGTCGAACTCCCCAAGCGCCGGCTGACCGTGTTCACCGGTGTGTCCGGCTCGGGCAAGAGCTCGCTGGTGTTCGACACGATCGCCGCGGAGTCGCAGCGGATGATCAACGAGACGTACAGCGCCTTCCTGCAGGGTTTCATGCCGACGTTGACGCGCCCCGAGGTCGACGTGCTCGAGGGGCTGACCACCGCGATCACCGTCGACCAGCAGCGGATGGGCTCCGACCCGCGTTCCACGGTCGGCACCGCCACCGACGCCAACGCGATGCTGCGCATCCTCTTCAGCCGGCTGGGCAAGCCGTACTTCGGCCCGCCCGGCGCCTTCTCCTTCAATGTCGCCTCGGTCCAGGCGAGCGGAGGCTTCACGGTCGACCGCGGCAGCGACAAGACCAGGACGGAGAAGGTGTCCTTCAGCCGCACCGGCGGCATGTGCACGCACTGCGAGGGCCGGGGCACGGTCTCGGACATCGACCTGGCCCAGCTCTACGACGACTCCAAGTCGCTCTCCGAGGACCCCTTCACCATCCCCACCTACACCGGGGGCGGCTGGGTGGTGCGGGTGATCGCCGAGTCCGGCTTCTTCGACCCGGACAAGCCGATCCGCGAGTACACCAAGAAGGAACGCCACGACTTCCTGTACCGCGAGGCGACCAAGGTCAAGATCAACGGCATCAACCTCACCTATGAGGGACTGATCCCCAAGCTGCAGAAGTCGATGCTCTCCAAGGACCGGGAGTCGATGCAGCCCCACATCCGGGCGTTCGTGGACCGTGCGGTCACCTTCGCGACCTGCCCCGAGTGCGACGGCACCCGGCTCACCGCGGGCGCCCGGTCGTCGAAGATCAAGGGGATCTCCATCGCCGACGCCTGCGCGATGGAGATCAGGGACCTCGCCGAGTGGGTCCGCGGCCTCGACGAGCCGTCGGTGGCACCGCTGCTCACCGCGCTCCAGCACACCCTCGACTCGTTCGTGGAGATCGGTCTCGGCTACCTCTCGCTCGACCGGGCCTCGGGCACGCTGTCGGGCGGCGAGGCCCAGCGCGTCAAGATGATCCGGCACCTCGGGTCCTCGCTCACCGATGTCACCTACGTGTTCGACGAGCCCACCATCGGCCTGCACCCGCACGACATCCAGCGGATGAACACCCTGCTGCTGCGCCTGCGGGACAAGGGCAACACGGTGCTGGTGGTGGAGCACAAGCCGGAGGCGATCGCGATCGCCGACCACGTCGTCGACCTCGGTCCCGGCGCCGGCACGGCGGGCGGCACCGTCTGCTTCGAGGGCACCGTCGAGGGGCTGCGGGCCAGCGACACGATCACCGGCCGCCACCTCGACGACCGGGCGTCGGTCAAGGAGACGGTCCGCACCCCGACGGGCACGCTCGCGATCCGCGGCGCGGCGGCGAACAACCTGCGGGACGTCGACGTCGACATCCCCCTCGGGGTGCTGACCGTCGTCACCGGTGTGGCGGGCTCCGGCAAGAGTTCGCTGGTGCACGGGTCGATCCCCGCCGAGGAGGGCGTGATCGCGGTCGACCAGACCCCCATCCGCGGCTCCCGGCGGAGCAACCCGGCGACCTACACCGGACTGCTCGAGCCCATCCGCAAGGCGTTCGCCAAGGCCAACGGCGTGAAGCCGGCGCTGTTCAGCGCCAACTCCGAGGGCGCCTGCCCCACCTGCAACGGCGCCGGCGTGATCTACACCGACCTCGGCATGATGGCCGGTGTCTCCGCCACCTGCGAGGACTGCGGGGGCAGGCGGTTCGACGCGTCGGTGCTTGAGTACCGCTTCGGCGGCCGCGACATCAGCGAGGTGCTCGCGATGTCGGTGACGGAGGCCGAGGAGTTCTTCCGTGCGGGCGAGGCGCGGATCCCGGCCGCCCACAGGATCGTCGAGCGGATGGCCGACGTCGGCCTCGGCTACCTCACCCTGGGCCAGCCGCTCACCACGCTGTCCGGCGGCGAACGGCAGCGGCTCAAGCTGGCCACGCACATGGGCGACAAGGGTGGCGTCTACGTCCTGGACGAGCCGACCACCGGCCTGCACCTCGCCGACGTCGAGCAGCTCCTCGGACTGCTGGACCGGCTGGTCGACTCCGGCAAGTCGGTCATCGTCATCGAGCACCACCAGGCGGTCATGGCGCACGCCGACTGGATCATCGACCTCGGTCCCGGCGCGGGCCACGACGGCGGCCGGATCGTCTTCGAGGGCACCCCGGCCGACCTGGTCGCCGCCCGTTCCACCCTCACCGGTGAGCACCTGGCGGAGTACGTGGGCGCCTGAGCGGAGGTCCGCGCACGCGCCGGGGCCGCTACGTCCCGGCGCGGCGCGGGATGCCGTACGCCCGTTCCACCCGCAGTCGCAGGACCAGCCGCCGGTCGCGGACCATCGCCGCGCGGTACTCCTCCCAGTCGGAGTGCTCGCCGTTGATGTCCCGGTACAGCCGGACGAGCTCCTCCACCGTCTCGTCGTACGGGCCCCCGGCGACGGGTGACAGCTCGGCGGTGCCCTCGGCCACCGTGTAGGCCCACCGGTCCGGGGTGGTGACGTGGTAGGACGCTCGGGGGTCCCGCCGCAGGTTGCGGGTCTTGGCCCGGTCGTCGGTGAGCGAGACGCGGATGACGCGTTCCTCGGGGTAGTAAGCGTGCATGACGTTCGACAGCTGCGGCCGTCCGTCGCGCTTCAGGGTGACGAGCACTCCGCCGTGCCCCTCGGAGAGCAGGGCGAGCAGTGCGTTCTGTTCGGCGTCCTGGGTCATGACTCGATCAACGGTCCGCGGCGGGCCGGCGTTCCCCGGAGGAGAGCGATGACAGTGCTGCGGCAGGAGACCGGTCCCGAGGATGCCGGTCTGGACGCGGGGGCGCTGGAGCGTCTGGACCGGCACTTCGCCCGTCTGGTCGACGCGGGGAAGCTGCCCGGTTTCCTCGTGGCGCTCGCCCGGGGCGGGCAGGTCGCGCACCTCACGGCGTACGGGGCGCGGGACGTCACGGCGGGGCTGCCGGTGGAGAGCGACACGCTGTGGCGGATCTACTCCATGACCAAGCCGGTGACGGCCGTGGGCGCGCTGATGCTGATGGAGGAGGGGCTGCTGTCCCTGGACGACCCGGTGGGCCGCCACCTGCCGGCGTTCGCCGAGCCGCGCGTCTACGAGAGCGGCTCCGGTGACCGGGTACGTACCCGTCCGGCCGCCGGCCCCCTCCTCGTACGGCATCTGATGACGCACACCGCCGGGCTGACGTTCGCCTTCTACCATGCCCACCCCGTCGACGCGCTGTACCGCGCGGCCGGCCTGGAGTCGTCGGTGGCGCCCGGGACGGACCTCGCCGGCACGACCGACGTGTACGCGAGCCTGCCCCTGCAGTTCGATCCGGGAACGCAGTGGAACTACTCGGTCGCCTCGAACGTACTGGGCCGGATCATCGAAGTGGTCTCGGGCCGCCCCCTCGACGCGTACCTGGCCGAACGCGTCTTCCGGCCGCTCGGCATGAGCGACGCGGGGTTCCAGGTCACCGAGGAACAGGCGGAGCGCCTCGCGGAGTTGTACGGGGAAACGGACGACGGCGGCATCGAGCCGATCCCGGGGCTGCCCCTGCGGGGACGCCCCCGTTTCCTGTCCGGCAGCGGCGGCATGGTGGCCTCCGCCCATGACCTGCACCGTTTCATGGAGCTGCTGCGCCGTCGCGGCGAACTCGACGGCACGCGTCTGCTCGCCCCCGCGACCGTGGACCTGATGACCCGCAACCACCTCCCCGGCAACGCCGATCTGCGCGCCTTCGGCAGCCGCCCCGCGCACGACGAACCCGGCAACGAGGGCGTCGGCTTCGGTCTCGGGGTCTCCGTCGTGATCGACCCGTCCCGCACCCGGTCCCCGTCCGCTCCGGGCAGCTTCGGCTGGAGCGGGGTGGCCACCACCACCTTCTGGGTCGACCCGGGCCGCGACCTGACCGTGCAGTTCTGCACGCAGGTGCGGCCCAGGTCCTCCCATACCGTCTTCCAGGACCTCAAGCGGCTGGTGCACGAGGCGGTGACGCACTGACCGGGCGCCGTCAGGACAGGTGCGCCACCGCGTCGAGGTGGGGCAGGTGGTGGTCGAGACGCTCCCGCTTGGTGCGCAGATAGGTGATGTTGCTCTCGCACGGCGGTATCAGCAGCGGCACCTGCTCGGCGACCTGGACACCGTGCCGGACCAGCGCCTCACGCTTGCGCGGGTTGTTGGACATCAGCCGCACCGACCGCACGCCCAGGTCCTGGAGCATGCCGGCGGCGACGGCGTAGTCGCGGGCGTCCACGGGCAGGCCGAGTGCCAGGTTCGCCTCGACGGTGTCCAGCCCCTCCGCCTGCAGGGCCATCGCGCGCAGCTTGGCGAGCAGGCCGATGCCGCGCCCCTCGTGCCCTCTCAAGTAGACGACCACGCCGGCCCCTTCGGCGACGACCGCGCGCAGCGCCGCCGCCAGCTGGTCACCGCACTCGCAGTGCTGGGAACCGAAGGCGTCGCCGGTCAGGCACTCCGAGTGCAGCCGGGTGAGGACCCGGTCCGGGCCGAGATCGCCGTACACCAGGGCGACTTGCTCGTCACCGCGGTCGTGGTCCAGGTAGCCGACCGCCTGGAACTTCCCGTACACGGTGGGCAGCGGCGCATTCACGACGCGTTCCACACCGGTCCGCCGCGGAGGCTTCTTGCCGAGTACGCCTACTTTTTCTGTCATGATTCCCGAGTTCCTAAGCAGAGACGAAAGGCCGTGACGTTATGGGTGGTTCACAAAAGCGGTCGGCGGCATACGGCCCGGTACACGGTCTGTTGCCGGCGGATACTACAGAGGATGTACGGAAGCGGGGAGCCGGCGTCTCACGGCAGATCGCGGTACTTCCGGTCGGGAGTTACGAGCAGCACGGTCCGTTCCTGCCGCTGGCGACCGACACGCTGGTCGCCGGCGCGATCGCGCGGGAGATCGCCGACGCCTACCCGGTGCACCTCCTTCCTCCGGTGGCCATCTCCTGCTCGCACGAGCACGCGGCCTGGCCGGGGACCGTCTCCCTCTCCTCCACGACACTTCACGCGGTCGTACGGGACGTCGCCGACTCGCTCCGCCGCTCGGGCGTGGACACCCTCGTGCTGGTCAACGGCCACGGCGGGAACTACGTGCTGGGCAACGCCGTTCAGGAATCCTCCGTACGGGGCGAGCGGATGGCGCTGTTCCCGGCCCCGGAGGACTGGGAGACGGCGTGCGAGCGGGCCGGTGTCGCCACCTCGCTCCTCACCGACATGCACGCGGGCGAAATCGAGACCTCCATCCTTCTGCACACGCATCCCGAATTGCTCCGGCCCGGTTACGAGACCTCCGATCACGTCGCGGACGACCGACGTCATCTGCTCACCCTCGGCATGTCCGCCTATACGGATTCGGGTGTCATCGGCCGCCCTTCGCTGGGCTCACCGGAAAAGGGCAGGGAACTCCTGGCAAGCCTGACGGATTCCTTCGGCGCGTATTTCTCCCTGCTGACCCCGGACACCTGAGAACCGGCCCGGCGGCCACCTCCCGGCCCGTCCGGCTTCGAACCGGCCCGGTCGCCGCTCCCCGGCCCGCCCGGCACCTTCGAACCGGCCCGCGGGGAACCCCCCGGCCACGGGGGCGCCTTGGAGCCGACCCGAGGGTCACCTCCCGGCCCGTCCGGCGTTCGAGGACGAGGCCGAAGGCCGACCGGGGGTCCGGGGTCAGCGCCCCCGGGGACGGGAAGGGAAGGGGCGGCGGGGGCGGGAGAAGCTCGGTCACCGGCCCGGCGGACACCCACGTACCACCGGGCGACAAGCACCACAGCACCCGGCAGACTCGCCACCAGGCTCAGCACGCCGTACACCACGGCAACCGTCAGCCCCCGCCCCGCCCCCAGCCCCGCCGCCCCGAACGCCCACGCGGTGACCCCTTCCCTGGGCCCCCACCCCCCGACGTTCAGCGGCAGCCCCATCGCCAGCAGCGCCAGCACCGCGAGCGGCAGCAACTCGGCCACCGACGCACCCACGCCCACGACGTCCGCGGCGAGCACGAACATCGCGACGTACCCGGCCAGCACGACGACCGACGAGACCAGCACGCCAGGCGCGTTGCGCCGCGAGAACAACCCCTCACGCGCCTCGCCGAGCACCCCGCGCCCCACCCCCGGCCCTCGCCCGCGCGCCGACGGCGCCCGGTTCATCCGCAGGGCCAGAACCACGGCGCAGGCCCCCAGCACCCCGAGCCCGGCGACCGGCGCCGCCTGCCGCACCGCACCGAGCACCGGGGACGGCATGCTCACCAGCACCACACCACCGGCGGCGAACAGTGCGAGCTGCCCCGCCGTACGCTCCAGCACGACCGCCCGCACCCCCCGCCCCAGATCGCCGGCGTCCTTCCCGTGCCGCACGGCCCGGTGCACGTCGCCCAGGACGCCTCCGGGCAGGGCCGCGTTGAGGAACAGGGCGCGGTAGTAGTCCGCGACGGCCGCCGCCAGCGGGAGCCGGATGCCGATGCCCCGCGCCACCAGCGCCCAGCGCCACGCGCTGAACGCGGTGGTGACCGCCCCGATCGCCAGCGCCGCGAGCAGCGTCGCGCCGTCGATGCGGCGCAGCCCGTCCACGAAGGCACCGGTACCGAGCCGCCAGAACAGCACCGCCACGATCGCGGCACCGGCGAGGATGCACAGGCGGGTCCGCATGGTGCGGGTGGTGAGCCGCCCGAGCAGTCGACGGAAGCCGCCCTCCCCGTGCCCGGACGGCGCCTCCGCGGTGGCCTCCGCCGTCTCCCCGCTCATGCGGCCCCGTTCACCGGCCTGCACAGGGCGAGCAGGTCACTGTGGTGAACGACGACCCGCAGTTCCCCTGCCGCACAGGCTTCCAGACGGTCAGCCAGATATCCGTCGGCGCGCGCCCCCAGCTCCGGCCGCTCCTCCACGGCCGCACCGACCCAGCCCCGCAGCCACTGCCCGGTCAGTTCGGCCTGCTCCGGCCCGAGCCGCCAGGGGCTCGGGTTCAGCCGTACGGTCGCCCCGTGCTCGGCGAAGGCCTCGGCCGCGACGGTGACCGCGTCCGGTCCGAGCAGACCGTCGCGCCGCTGATGGGCGTTGAACGCCTCGGTGATCTCCTCGTCCATCGGATGGGGAGCGGTCAGCTCCACGCGTCCGGCCACCGACAGGGTCAGCAGAGCCGGGCAGCCCGCTCCCGCGCAGGCGGCGGCGAGGGCGCCGGCCTCCTCACGCGTGAGGACGTCGAGCAGGGCGGAGGCGGTCACCAGGGAGGCGCCGGACAGGGCGTCCGGGGTGAGCCGGGCGACGTCACCGCGCCGGGTCTCCACGGTGACGTGGCTGCCGTCGGCGGCGGAGCGCGGGGAGGCGACGGCGGCGAAGTGCAGCAGGTAGGGGTCCCGGTCGTGCAGGACCCAGTGCTGGGCGCCGTCGAGGTGGGGAGCGAGCCATCGGCCCATCGAACCGGTGCCGCACCCGATGTCGTGGATGACGAGCCCGTCCGCCGCCCGCCCCGGGAGGTTGGCGAGCCGGATCCGCAACGGGTCGAGCAGGCCGTACGAGCGGGCGGCGGCGTCGGCCGGTTCGCGCAGCTGGAGCCACTCGGGGGCGTACCGGGCCGGTTCCTCCTCGCCGGTGTCCCGCAGCCGCAGCGTGTCCCGCTCCCGGCTGGGCGCGGCGGGGCCGGCGCCCGGAATGACCGACGCTCCGAAGGCCGTGCCGGTGGTCTCGTGTTCCATGTCGCCCCCTCGCCGGCCGGCTGCCGCGTCCGTGACGTCCCGGTGGCCGGGCCGGGCCGGGATCGTGCCGCTGTGCTGGGTGGCGGTCGCCGGTTCGGTCATGCGGCCCTCCGGGGTTCGGTCGGGAGCCTGCGCAGGACCGCCGCCAGGCTCTGTGCGGTGCTCGCCCAGCCGCCGAGCGCGGCCCGCCGGCTGCGGGCGGCGGCCCTCAGCCGGCGCCGTACGTCCGCCTCGCCGAACCAGCCGCGCAGTTCGGCGGCGATGGCGGCGGGGTTCTCCGGCGGGACGAGGATGCCGGGCACTCCGCCGCCGGGTGCGCGGCCGACCGCCTCGGGCAGTCCGCCGACGTCGGTGGCCAGGACCGGGATGCCGCGCGCCAGTGCCTCGGTGACCGCCATGCCGTACGTCTCCGCGTAGGAGGTGAGCACCATCAGGTCGGCGGCGGCGTAGCTGGCGTCGAGGGCCGCGCCGGTCTGCGGGCCGGTCAGCTCCAGCCGGTCCTCGAGGCCGTGCCCGCGGACGAGGTCGCGCAGGTGGGCGACGTACTCGGGGTCCTGGGTGAGCCCGCCGACGAGCGCGCAGCTCCAGGGCAGGTCGGCGACCGCCGCCAGTGCCTCCACGAGCCGGTGCTGTCCCTTGCGCGGCGTGACGGCGGCCACGCACAGCAGCCGTGAGACGCCGTCGGTGCCGGGCGCGAGGGGCGCGATGTCGGCGCCGGGGGCCGCGACGCGGACGCGGTCGGGGGCCAGCCCGTGGTGGGAGACGAGACGGCGTACGGCCCAGTCGCTGGTGGCGATGACGGACGGGACCGCCCGCAGCACCGCACGCTCGCGGGCGTCCAGTTCGGCGGCGTCGGCCGCGTCGAGGCCGGTCTCGTCGCCGAGCGGGAGATGGACGAGGACGGCCGTGCGCAGCCGGCCCTCCTCCGCCGCCGGGACGATGATCTCGGGCACGCCGCAGGCGACCAGCCCGTCGAGCAGGACGACGGCGCCGTCCGGCAGCTCGCGCAGGATGCGGGCGAGTTCGGCCCGGGCGGCGGCGTCCGGGCGGGGCCAGGCGCCGGCCACGGTGTGCCGGTGGGCCTGCCAGCCGAACCCGGGCAGGTCCAGGCAGACACGGCGGTCGTAGGCGTTGCCGCCGCTGGGCGCGGCCGGGTCGTCGACGCCGCCCGGCATCACGAAGTGGACCGTACGCAGGGACATGGGGATGATCCCGCCGTTCCTCTGGAAGGACGCCTGCAGCGGAACATGGCCCGGGCGGGCGGCCCCGGCCCGCCCGGTGGCCTTGCCGGTCACGCCGGTGTTCGTGCCGGTCACGTCGATGGTCGTGTCGGTCACAGCGCACGCTCGTAACTCGCCCAGGCGATGTGGGACTCGTGCAGCGTGACGGCGATCTTCGCGATGCCCTTGGCGCCCTCGCCCAGAGCGCCCTTGTGGACGCGCTCGGCGAGCCGGTCGGCGATGACCTTGGCCAGGTACTCCGTGGAGGTGTTGACCCCCGCGAAGTCGGGCTCGTCGTCGAGGTTGCGGTAGTTCAGCTCGCCGACGACGGCGCCCAGTTCCTGTGTGGCGAGCCCGATGTCGACGACGATGTTGTCCTCGTCCAGCTGTTCGCGCCGGAACGTGGCGTCCACGAGGAAGGTGGCCCCGTGGAGGCGCTGGGCCGGTCCGAAGACCTCGCCGCGGAAGCTGTGGGCGATCATGATGTGATCGCGGACGGTGATGCTGAACAACGGACGACCCTCCAGGTGCGGCGCGTCTGTTCCCCGTCCGGTCTCCGGCGGGGATTGCCGTGTAGTACGGCTGACTGTCTTCCCCTGTTCAGCGTCGGCTACGTCTTTTCTCAGGTCAGGCGTGTTCGCCGTCTTCTCGGCCCAGGCGTGTTCGCGTCGTCTCGGGTCAGGCGTGTTCGCCGCGGTCCGGGTCGGTGTAGCGGACCCGGTGGCAGAGCGCGGGGATCTCGCCGGAGGCGAGCCGGGGCATGACCTCGGGCAGGTCCTCGAAGGCGGATTCGCCGGTGATCAGGGCGTCGAGGGCGGGGTCGGTGAGGAGGTCGAGGGCCAGGGCGAGCCGGTCGGCGTAGCCGCGGTTCGCGCGGGCCGGGGAGACGGTGCCGACCTGGCTGCCGCGGACGGTCAGCCGCCGCGAGTGGAAGGCCTCGCCCAGCGGGAGGCTCACCTTCCGGTCGCCGTACCAGCTGAGTTCGACGACGGTGCCCTCGGGGCGGAGCAGTTCGAGGGCCCTGCTCAGCCCCTGCTCCGTGGCGCTGGCGTGCACCACCAGGTCGCACTCGCCGAGGGCGTCCGCGGGCAGGGCGAACCCCGTGCCGAGAGCCTCGGCCGTCTTCGCCCGCGAGGGGTCCGCGTCGACGAGCTGGACGCGTACGCCCGGGAAACGGGCCAGCAGCGCGGCCACCGAGCAGCCGACCATGCCGCCGCCGACCACGGCGATGCGGTCACCGACCAGGGGTGCCGCGTCCCACAGGGCGTTGACCGCGGTCTCCACGGTGCCGGCGAGCACCGCCCGCCCGGCGGGCACGCCGTCGGGCACAGGCGTGACGGCGCTCGCCGGAACGACGTACCGCGTCTGGTGCGGGTGGAGGCAGAACACCGTACGCCCGGCGAGCGCGTCGGGCCCCTCCTCCACCACGCCCACGCTGAGATAGCCGTACTTCACCGGCCCCGGGAAGTCGCCCTCCTGGAACGGCGCGCGCATCGCCGTGTGCTGGCTCTCGGGCACGCCGCCCCGGAACACGAGCGTCTCGGTACCACGGCTCACCCCGGAGCAGAGCGAGCGCACCAGCACCTCGTCCGCGCCGGGCTCGGGCAGCGTGACCTCACGGATCACCCCTCGGCCAGGCGAGTCGAGCCAGAACGCGCGGGCGGTGCGGTTCATCGAAGTCCTCCTGAACGATCGGGATCCTGCACGCGTACCGAGTGGTGCACAGGCCGCGCACAAGGTAGCGGCGTTGATCGACTCTGTCATACGGCCGGAGGATGCTCGGTGGCCCTGAACAACAGTGACGACGCGAGGCTCGTACAGCAGGAGACCGCCGTGGGGGCGGGCGTGCAGATCCTGCTGCTGGCCCTGATCGGTACGGCGATCGGCATGGGCCCCGCGGGCTGGCTGACCGGTCTCGCGTTCGCTGTCGCCACCTGGGCGGTGCTCTCCCGGGCCCTGCACCGGTCCGGGTCGCGCTCGTTCGGTGCGGCGAACCGGGTCACCCTCGGCCGGGCCACCCTCGTCGGCGGGGTGACCGCACTGGTCGCCGACTCGTTCCAGGACTCCCCGCCCGTGTCCCTGTTCGTGGGCCTGACCGCCGTGGCCCTGATCCTCGACGGGGTGGACGGCAAGGTGGCCCGCAGGACCGGTACGTCGACCCCACTGGGCGCCCGCTTCGACATGGAGGTGGACGCGTTCCTGATCCTGGTGCTGAGTGTGTACGTGTCGATGGCGATGGGCCCGTGGGTGCTGCTGATCGGCGGAATGCGCTACGGCTTCGTCGCGGCGGCCCGGGTCTGGCCCTGGCTGACCGCCCCGCTGCCGCCGAGCACGGCCCGCAAGACGGTGGCCGCGCTCCAGGGCGTGCTGCTGCTGGTGGCGGGTGCGGCACTGCTGCCGCACGCGGTCGGCGTCGCCGTGGTGGTGCTGGCACTGGGTCTCCTGGTGTGGTCGTTCGGCCGCGACGTGCTGTGGCTGTGGCGGACGTCGCGGGTGGCGGCGGCCGCCCCGTCCGGACACGAGGTGCGCCGGGAACTGGTCGCCGGCTGACGGCCGCCCGGGTGGGTGGTCGCCCACGGGCACCATCACCTGCGTGAAGCCTCCCTGGCTGCTCGACGGGGTGAGGATCACCGGACACGACGCGAAGAATTTGACGCGGCCCCGAGACCACCCCTACAACTGCACACATGACATTCATTTTCAACAGCGCGAGGCGCTGGTGAGGATCGCGTTCGTCGGCAAGGGCGGCAGCGGCAAGACCACCCTGTCCGCTCTCTTCACCCGCCACCTGGCCCACTCCGGCGCCCCGGTCCTCGCCATCGACGGGGACATCAACCAGCACCTGGCGCAGGCGCTCGCCCCCAACGAGGACAGCCCGTCGACACCCCCTCCCCTGGGCCCGGCCCTTTCCGGCATCAAGGCCTTCTTACGCGGCACCAACCCCCGCATCACCTCCGCCGAGTCCATGATCAAGACGACCCCGCCCGGCCGGGGCTCACGTCTGCTGCGTCTTCTCGGCGACGACGAGCTGCACACGCGGCACGTCGCCCGGGCCGGCGGAGTGCCCCTGATGGTCACGGGCGAGTTCGACGAGAGCGACCTGGGCGTGGCCTGCTACCACTCCAAGCTGGGCGCGGTGGAGCTCTACCTCGGCCACCTCGTCGACGGCCCCGGCGAATACGTCGTGGTGGACATGACCGCCGGTGCCGACGCCTTCGCCTCCGGCCTGTTCACCCGCTTCGACATGACCTTCCTTGTCGCCGAGCCGACCCGCAAGGGCGTCTCGGTCTACCGTCAGTACCGCGACCACGCACGCGAGTTCGGCATCCCCCTGGCGGTCGTCGGCAACAAGGTGAACGGAGAGGACGACCTTCTCTTCCTCAAGGAACAGGTCGGCGACGACCTCCTGACCCATCTGGTGCAGTCGGACTGGGTGCGCGCCGCGGAACAGGGCCGGGCCGAGTCGGAAGCGCTCGACGCACTGGAGCCGCACAACCACCACGCGCTGACCGTCCTGCGCGCGACGGTGGACGCGCAGACCCGCGACTGGGACCGGCTCCACCGCCACGCCGTGGAGTTCCACCTCCGCAACGCACGCGCGTGGGCGGACGCGCGCACGGGCGAGTCCCTGGCGGCCCAGGTGGACCCGGACTACGTACCGGGCCCCGCGGCCGTGTCCTGACCCCGGCCTTCCTGAACCGGCTACTCGATCCCCGTGGCATCGAGTAGCCGGACCACGTCCTTGCGCCCCTACCCGAGCAGCCGGGCCCGGTCGGCGGCCATCACCAGCAGGTGCGCGACGATCTCCGCCGCGTATCCGTTCTTGGTGTCGGTGTCGAACCACTCCTCGGGCTTCTCGACGCCCAGACTGTTCATCACCAGCCCGTGATCGCGGCGGATATCCGCGACCGTGCCGGCGACCGCGTCCATCAGCGTCTTCCCCGGCCGCTCGCACTCCAGGGCGAAGCACCCCCGGTCGACCGGCACACACCCCTCCGGCGGACGGGCCCGCAGCCCCGCGTACCGCTCGTCACCGAACCCGGAGTCCCGGAAGTCGTCGTGCACCAACGAGAACCGGTGGAACCCGGGCGGCACGGGAGGAGGCGGAGGCGTGTACTCCCACCCGGCGTCCTCGCACAGCTGCCGCTTCACCTCTTCCGCTTCGGCATGCGTCACGGTGAAGCCGTTGGCCTCGTTGCGCCCGGTCGTCGTGCCGTCGGCGTTGCGGTGGAAGGCCAGTTCCATGATGTGCTCCCCGTTTCCGTGCTGAGAAGGGACGACACGTCCCGTCACCAGCTCGAACGGCCCGCGCACCCGGCAGGTGCCCGCTCCCCGGAGCACCATCCGATCGCGTGAAAAAGGGCACCGCGGGAACTGCCCGCCCCGGCCCGGTGAACGGTTGTTACGCTCCCCCGATGAGGATTCCGGGCCCCGAAGAGATCCGCGCGCTGCACGAGAAGCACGCGCCCACCCCCGAGGCGTTCGCCCTCGTCCACACGCACTGCGAGATCGTCTGGGGCGTCGCCGAGCAGCTCCTGGCCGCGCCCCGCCTCGCGCACCTCGACGCCGAGCTGGTCCGCGCCGGCTGCCTCCTGCACGACATCGGCGTCTACCGTCTCTACGACGACGACGGACGCCTGGACCACGAGAACTACATCAGGCACGGTCTCCTCGGCCACGAGATCCTCCAGAGCGAAGGCTTCCCCGAGCCCCTGCGCCGTTTCTGCTCCCACCACACCGGAGTGGGCGTCACCCGGCACGACATCCTGTCCCAGGGCCTGCCCCTCCCGCCCGGCGACTACCTCGCGGTCACGGAGGAGGAGAGGCTGGTGATGTACGCGGACAAGTTCCACAGCAAGTCCCGGCCGTCGGCGTTCCTCTCCCCCGACGAGTACGCCGCCCACGTCCGCCGCTTCGGCGAGGACAAGGTGACGGCCTTCGAGGCCCTGCGCACGCGGTTCGGCGACCCGGACCTCACCGGGCGGGTGCCGGGCGCCGGACCGCAGGGGGACGCGGTGACGTCCGCCGTACGGGCGTAGGCCGGCGGCGCCCGCGCGCCTACTGCTCCGGCAGGTGGGCGTCCGGCGCGTCCGGACGGTGGTCGGGAAGGGCCGACCCGGCGGCCGTCTCATGGCGCACCCTCAGGAATTCCAGGTGCCGCTCGTACTGGTCGAGACTGTCGGCGATGAGCTGCTCCTTGGTGTACCCCATCACGTCGTACTCCTGGTTGCCCTCGGTGAGCCGGACCTCGAAACGCACGTAGGTGTCGTGCGTGGTGACCGACCGGGTGGCGAACGCGGGGGTCGGCAGCTCCACCGGCCAGACCTCGTAGAGGAACGTGTCACTGGTGCCGATAGGCACCCGCAGCCCGACATGGGTGAGGCCGTTCTCCTCGACGGTGCCTTCCAGGACCTCCGCCTCCACTCCCTGCTCCCGCAACGCCTCGGCGACCTCCTGGAAGGCGGGGCGGCAGACCTGGTCGACGAAGCGCGCGGCCGCCCGCCTGCTGGGGAACGCCATCGCGCGCGCCAGCCGGTGCCGCCAGTTCGGCGCCCCCGGCAGACCGTGCTGCGGCATGCGCCCCGACAGCGACAGGGGAAGCGTGGTCACCCTCGCCTCCACCTTCATGTACTCGGTGCGCAACGCCAGATAGAGCCCGGCCATGATCAGGAACATCACGAAGGAGAAGGGCAGCCCCATGATGATGGTGGCGTTGGTGAGTGCCTGCACCCCGCCCACGATGAGCATGGCGAGGGTGAGGAGCCCCGTCGCCACCGCCCAGAAGATGCGCAGCCACGGGGGCGCGTCGGTGACCGGGGTGGGCAGTTCGGCGCTGAGGTTGCCCATGACCAGGGCTCCGGAGTCCGCGGAGGTGACGTAGAGGAGCAGCCCGACGAACGTCGCGAGTCCGGCGCTGAACAGGAACCCCGGATACTGCTCCAGGAGCGTGTAGAAGCCCTGCTCGGGGACGTTCATGGCCGTTTCGCCGAACTCGGCGTTCCCGTCGCGCACCACGAACAGGGCGCTGTTGCCGAAGATCGCCAGGAAGAGACCGGTGAAGAGGAACGGGATGACCAGCGTCGCCGCGACGAACTCGCGCAGGGTGCGGCCGCGGGAGATGCGGGCCAGGAAGAGCCCGACGAACGGCGCCCAGGCGACCCACCATGCCCAGAAGAAGAGCGTCCACGCGTCCAGCCACTCGGTGGGCTGGTCGTAGGCGAAGGTGTTCAGGGTCATCGAGGGGAAACGGCTGACGTAGTCGCCGACGTTCTGGACCACGGCGTTGAGCAGCCGGAACGGTTCACCCACGACCAGGATGTAGAGCATCAGCAGGGTGGCGAGGAGGATGTTGAGCTGCGACAGCCTGCGGATTCCCTTGTCCACACCGGACGCCGCCGACGCGGTGGCCATTCCCACCGCGATGACGATCAGGGCGATCTGCGCGGCGAGTCCCTCCGGCACGTCGAAGAGGACCTTCAGTCCGTAGTTCAGCTGCACCACGCCGATGCCGAGGGTCACGCCGATGCCGAAGACGGTGCCGATGACGGCCGCCAGGTCGACGGTGTCACCGATCCGTCCGTGGATCCGGCGGCCGATGATCGGATAGAGAGCGGAGCGGATGGCGAGCGGCAGCCGGTAGCGGAACGAGAAGTAGCCGAGCGCCATGCCCATCAACGCGTACATGCCCCAGCCGGTGATGCCGTAGTGGAACAGCGTCCACACCACGGCCTGCCGGGCGGCCTCCAGCGTTTCCGGTTCACCCTGCGGCGGCGCGAGGTAGTGGCTGACGGGCCCGGAGACCGAGAAGAACATCAGGTCGATGCCGATGCCCGCCGCGAACAGCATCGCCCCCCAGGTGAAGAGGCCGTAGTCGGGCTTGGAGTGCTTGGGGCCCAGCTTGACCGTGCCGTACTTGGACACGGCGATGAAGACGACGAACAGCAGGTACAGACTCGCGGCGAGGAAGTAGTACCAGCCGAACCAGCCGGAGATCCTGCCGACCACCACTCCGATGGTCTCCTCCGCGCCGGAGGGGGTGATCATCGCCCAGATCGAGATCGCGAGAATGAGGACGGCCGACCCGAAGAACACCACGGGTTTGAGCCGGACCGTCCCCATCGGTACCTCCTCCGACGGCGTCTCGTCCGGCGCCGTCCCGGGACCCTCCCTTCCGGTGGTCGACACGGTCGTGTTCCTCCTTCACTGAGGGCCAGTACGTCGGCCGCCGGCGGCCGACGGCATTCGCCGGCGCTCCACGGCGCGGAAGACCCACGGGGACCGCGGACCGGTCACCGTGCCCCCGCCCGCCCGGTGGGCGCCGGGCGACCCGTGAGCAGGTCGGCGGCGCGTTCGGCGGCGAGCAGGACGGTCACCATGGGGTTGATGGTGGGCATCGTCGGGAACACCGACGCGTCGACGATGCGCACGCCCTCGGCGCCGCGCAGTCTCAGGTGCGGGTCGCAGACGGCCATCGGGTCGTCCGCCGCGCCCATGCGGCAGGTGCCCGCCGGGTGGTAGACGGTGTGGGCCGCGCGGCGCCCGTACTCGGACAGGGCGGCGTCGGAGGTGACGTCCGGGCCGGGTGCGACCTCGCGCACGAGCCAGCCGCTCAGGGGATCGGTGGCGGCGACCTCCCGGGCCAGTTTGAGCCCTTCGACGATGGTGCGCTCGTCGTGGCCGTCGGGGTCGGTGAAGTACCGGAAGTCCAGGGCGGGGTGCTCGGCCGGGTTGGAGCTGCGCAGCCACATGCGGCCGGTGGAGCGGGCCCGGGGCACGTTCGGTGTCATGCACACCCCGTACTTGGGGACGGGGTAGCCCAGACGTTCGGTGTTGACGGTGAACGGCACCTGGTAGAAGTGGAACATCAGGTCCGGGCGCGGCTGCCCCTTGTCGAGGCGCAGGAACAGGCCGGCGTCGGAATCCATCGCGGAGTTGGGCGGCAGCGGGCCTTCCGTCTCCCAGACGATCACCGACTCGGGGTGGTCCAGCAGGTTCTCCCCCACGCCGGGCAGGTCGACGTGGACGTCGATGCCGACGCGGCGCAGGTCGTCGGCCGGGCCGATGCCGGACAGCATCAGCAGCCGCGGGGTGTCGATGGCGCCGGCGCACAGCAGGAGTTCGCGTTCGGCGCGCACGGTGGCGGGCTCGCCGTCGGCGCCGCGGACGGCGACGCGGGTCAGCCTCCCCGACGCGTCGGTGAGCAGCCGGTGGGCCCAGGTCTCCAGCAGCAGCGTGAGGTTGGGGCGGTGCAGAACGGGGTGGAGGTAGGCGACGGACGCCGAGGAGCGCAAGTTGCCCTCCGGCTTGTACGCGAGGGAGAAGAAGCCGGTGCCGTCGGCGAAGGGCTCGGCGTTGAAGTCGTCGATGACGGGGACCCCGGTGGCGCGGGAGGCGGCGGTGACGAAGTCCTTGGCGATGGGATTGCGGTCGGCCTCGGCCACCGGGACGATCGTGGTCCGCAGCCGGTCGCGGTACGGGAGGATCGTCGCCGGGTCCCAGCCGGCGCAGCCCGCGGCGACCCAGTCGTCGAGGTCCTGCGGCAGCGGCAGGAAGCTGATCAGCGTGTTGTGGGAGGAGCAGCCGCCGAGCACCCGGGCCCGTGAGTGCAGGATGTGGGAGTTGCCGCGTGGCTGTTCGACCGTGGTGTAGCCGTAGTCGAACTCCGAGCCGAGCAGGTTGATCCAGTTGCGCAGGCGCAGGATGCGCTCGTCACCGACGTCGCTTGGGCCGCCCTCGATGACGCAGACGCGGCAGTCGGGGTCCTCGCTCAGGCGGGCGGCGAGCACACAGCCGGCGGTGCCGCCGCCGACGACGACGTAGTCGTAGGAGGACTCCGCGCCGTGCGGGGTGGTGGAGGTCATGGAGTGCCTTTCCTCGGGGCCGTCGGTGCCGTCGGGACCGTCGGGTGGTGACGGGCGGTACCGTGCCGTGCCGGGTCAGCCCTTGAACCAGCCGGAGGGCGCCGGAGCGAGGTTCTGGTAGATGTGCTTGGCCTCCTGGTACTCACGAAGGCCCGTGGGACCCAGCTCGCGCCCGACGCCGGAGCGGCCGAAGCCGCCCCACTCGGCCTGCGGTACGTAGGGGTGGAAGTCGTTGATCCACACGGTGCCGTGCCGCAGCCGCTGGGCGACGCGCTGGGCGCGGCTCGCGTCGGAGGTCCACACACCGCCGGCCAGGCCGTAGCGGGTGTCGTTGGCCAGTTCCACCGCCTCGTCCTCGGTGCGGAACCGCTCGACGGTGACCACGGGCCCGAAGACCTCCTCCTGCACGATGCGCATGGACCTGTCGCAGTCGGCGAAGACCGTCGGCAGCAGGAAGAAGCCGCGGCTGAGCGCCGGGTCGTCGGGGCGGGTGCCGCCGGTGACGAGCCGGGCGCCCTCCTCCTGGGCGACGGCGATGTAGCCCTCGACCTTCTCGCGGTGCTCGGCGGAGCTGAGCGGGCCGCTCTCGGTCCCCTCCTCCATGCCGTTGCCGAGACGGATCGCCCGGGCGCGCCGGGCGAGGGCGTCGACGAACCGGTCGTGCAGCGAGTCCTGGACGAGCAGACGCGAACCGGCGGAGCAGACCTGCCCGGCGTGCAGGAAGGCGGCGTCCAGCGCGTAGTCCACGGCGGCGTCGAAGTCGGCGTCCTCGAAGACGATGTTGGGGTTCTTGCCGCCGAGTTCCAGGGCGATGTTCTTCGGCCCCTCGGCGGCGGCGGCCATGATGGCCCGGCCGGTGGCCAGGCCTCCCGTGAAGGAGACCAGGTCGACCTCGGGGTGGGCGGTCAGCGCCGCACCGACTCTCGCTCCGGAGCCGAGCACCAGGTTGGCGACGCCGGGCGGGGCACCGGCCTCCTCGATCAGCCGGATCATGGCGATCGTGGTGAGCGGTGTGGTCTCGCTGGGTTTGAGGACGAAGGTGTTGCCCGCGGCCAGCGCCGGAGCCACCTTCCACGAGGCCTGCAGCAGCGGGTAGTTCCAGGGGGCGATGAGCGCGCACACCCCGACCGGCTGGTGGACGACCCGGCTCAGGACGTCCGGGCCGACGTCCACGACACGGCCGCCGTCCTTGCCCGCCAGTTCCGCGAAGTAGCGGAAGGCGTTCGCCACGTCCTCCACGTCGATGCGGGCCTCGGTCAGCGTCTTGCCGGTGTCGAGGGTCTCGGTGCGGGCGATCTCGTCGATGTCGCGCAGCAGCAGGTCGTGGACCCGCATCAGGAGGTCGGCACGCCGGCGGGTGGGGGCGTTTGCCCAGTCCTCCTCCTCGAAGGCGCGCCGGGCGGCACGCACGGCGCGGTCCACGTCGGCGGCGTCCGCCTCGTCCACGGTGGTGACGACGGAGGCGTCGTACGGGTTGACCACCTCCCGCCGTCCGCCTGCCGCCGCCGCGGTCCACTCGCCGTCGATGTACAGCTCGCCCATCCCGGGGGCCTCCTTCGCATCCGACCGGCACCGATCGGTCCGCCGGTCGGCGACACGGCCCATCGTGCGGCCGACGGCGACGGGACGCACGGCAGCCGTCGCGACCGGGTGGTGACCGGGTGGCCGGGTGACCCGGGCGGCCCAATGGGCGGCCGGGACGGGGCCGGGGAACCGGTTGCCGCGGTCACCCGGCTCCGGGAGTCGGGGGTCGGCGGTCAGCGGTTGGCGGATGGCGGTCGGCGGTCGGCGGTCGGCGGTCGGCGGTCGGCGGTCGGCGGTCGGCGGTCGGCGGTCGGCGGTCGGCACCGAGAGCATGCGGGCTGTCCGTCGTACGACACCACCGCACCGGCCCGTGCCCCGTCCTACGACACCCCCGCCCCCGTACGTGCCCCGCCGTACGGCATCACCCGATCGCAGGACCTTCCGCGGGGGCGGATGACCGCCACGACGAACTGTGTTTTCGCCAGGAGCAGTTGTCGGAGCCGGGCGATATCCTCACAAGGCGCTTGTGACACATGTGTCTTACGACAACGGGGGGTGTCCATGCACGGCCGCGACCAGAACTTCCCTCAGGACTGCCCGGGCGGTCACCCGGGCATGTCGACCGGGGCGGGGATCGACGTGCAGCGACAACTGGAGTCGCTGATCCAGGACTTCCGGGCCGGTGATCCTCCGATGCCGGTGATCGTGCTGCACGCGGAGGACGCCGCCGACGACGACCGCGTCACCGAACTCGTCGACGAACTGAGCGAAGGACAGCAGCGCCACGGTACGCGCCTGGCCGTCGCCCCGACCGAGCCGCAGCCGGGAAGCCTCGACCCCACCGCCCAGGCCGTACGGCTCCTGCGCGACCTCGGCGACCCCCGGAAGTGGGGCGACCGTTCCGCGACCTACCGGCCCTACTCCTTCCCCCGCCTGGGCCTCGTACGCGCCCTTCAGGAAGCCACCGACGATCCGGAGATGCGCGAGCACTGGCCGACCGCCCCGGCAGGCACCCCGGACGGGAACGCCCAGCGGGAGCAGGCCCAGACACACCTTCTGCGCATCCTCGCCCGGCAGCGCTGGCGCCCTCGCAGACCCCCGCGCCGCAACCGGCAGGTGCTGCTCAACGACGTGCAGCAGTTCCTTCCCATGGGTGTCCTGGGAGCCTTCACCGCGCTGCTCACCCGTCCCGAGTGGTACGTCGCCGTCCTGGCGGGCATCGGGCTGATGATCCTGCTCGCCCTCCTGAACCACGTGCCCGGACGCGCGCCCCTCTTCCTGTGGCTGCGCAGGGAGAGCCGGTGGTTCCTGACCACGACGTTCCTGCAGTCCGCCGCCCGCCGCCAGTCGACAAGCGTGCGGCTCCTGCGGCCGGTCCGCTCCTGGCGGGCCATAGCGGCCCGCGCCTACGACGTGTCCGAGGCCATGCGCGAGGGCGGCCCGTTCCCCCTCCAGTTGTACGTGCTGGCGCTCTTCGAGGATCTGCGGGACAGCCACCGGCGCGGCAGCTGGGACCTGCGAGGGCTGAAGCGGACCCGGCCGCCGGTGCTGTTCCTGCGCCGGGTGGGCCGGGAGAACGGAGGTATCGAGCTGATCAGGGCGGTCAGTGACGTCCGCAGCCGACGCAGCGAGCTCGACCCGCTGCTGATCGTGGCGGGCGTGGCGTCGGGCGACGCGGCGCTGCTCGACCGGGGCCCCGACGGAACCGCGCCGATGAACCGGCCGCAGCCCCAGCCCCCGTCCCGGACCGGGCCCTCGCGCCTGCAGCACCGGTTGCGGCACTGGTATGACGAATGGGCCGGGAATCTCCGGGCCGACCAGTCGCCGAGCAGGACCAACGCCCTGCCCTGGGTGCTCAGGATCCCGCTGCCCCGTGACGAGCTGGTTCAGCTGCGCCAGACGGACTGGCGGTGCGTGAGGGCCGGGCACCGGCCGTCCGTGGCCCGTGTCGTGTGGTCGGCGCACAGCCTGATCCTGGTCCTCGCCCTCGCCGCCACCGCGGGCGTCGTCCACGCCCGCGAACTGCACCGGACGTACTGCTCGGCAGGTCTGCTGACCGCCGACCGCGACACCGAGCTGCGTCGCGCGCCCGGGGGCGGCACGGAGTGCGTCGGCATAGCCGCCGGGGACGTGCGGTTCGGCGCCCACCTCTCCGGCGGGGCCGGCGAGGAGGGCGGGAGGCTGCGCGAGCTGGAGGAGCTGGTGCACGCCGAGAACGCCGAGGTGCTGCGCGACCACCCCGGCACCTACGTCACGGTGGTGTACGCGGGACCGCTGAGCTCGGCCGCGGTGGACCCGTCCCTGGTCAAGGGCGCCGAGGAGCTGGCCGGCGTCTACCTCGCCCAGCGTGTCGTCAACGAGAACTACCGGGTGAAGGTACGGGTTCTGCTCGCCAACGGCGGCGCGGACATGGGGCACCAGCGCGTCACGGCCGACGCGATCGCCGCCTACGCCGACCGTGACCCGACCGTCGTCGGAGTCGTCGGCTTCGGCCGCGACCTGCAGAGCAGCCCCGACGTGACGCGCCGGCTCCACGCGGCGGGACTGCCGGTCGTGTCCGGCACCAACTCGGCGACCTACCTGCCGAAGGAGTTCTCCAACTGGTTCAGCCTGGCCGCTCCCGACGAGCACCAGGCGGAGGCGCTCGGTCTCGTCGCCCGGCAGCTGCGCGGCCGGGACAGGGCCCCGCACGCCCTGGTGCTGGCGCGTGACACGAAGGAGTCGCAGGACCGATACACCAGCGAACAGGCGCTGTACGGCGGGGAGATGCTGAAGCGGGAGGGGTTCCGGCTGCTGCCCGCGCGGACCTACCGGGTGGCGAACGGAAAGCCCGAGCTGCGCCTGCACGCGGAGAGCATCTGCCGCGGGGAGAACGTCCCCTCGGTGATCTACTTCGCCGGACGGGTCGAGGACATCGGGCCGCTGATGACCCAGCTGGGCGTCGAACCGGGCTGCGCGAACAGGGAGATCTCGATCCTCACGGGTGACGACCTGAGCAAGGCCAAGTTCTCCGGCACGGGCGGCCGGGACGGCGTGGCTCCGCGGATCACGCTGTACCACGCCGCTCTGGCCGAGCTGCGGGAAGCGGCGTCCGGGACCGCCTTCTACCAGGACGCCGCCGAGCACCTCCCCTGGCTCAAGGACGGGGAGGCCACGTACGACGCCGCCGACTTCGCCAGCGGTCAGACGGCCCTGTCCCACGACGCCACGCGTGCGCTGTACTGGGCGGCCAGCCTCGGAGACGTACCCCAGAGCCGCGCCGCGACCTGGATCAACCTCAGGAGCGTCAAGCTGGACGGGATGGCCACCGGCACGATCGACTTCACCGACGCACCCCTGTACGGCGAACGGCACGGCCACAGCATCGTCCTCGCCCGGGTCCGGAGAACCCCGGAGGGTGTGTCGAAGGCGGAGGTCCTGTGCAGCAGACCGGCGGGCGACACGACACCGCTGGACGTGAAGGAGTGCTCGATCAAGTGAGCGGGGTGCCCGGCGCCGCACCGGGAGGAGACGCGGCACCGGCCACCGTTCAGGCGTAGAAGTCGGGGATCACGTGATCCGCCGTCCCGACGGTCCTGTCGACACGCAGGACCTCTCGGCGTACGGCTCCGCTCTCCGCGATCAGCACGTCGGGGACATCCTCTTCGTAGAAGCGGAGGTGCCCCACGGTGCCCACGGTCGTCGTACGAGCGCCGAGCCAGAGCACGATCCTGCGCAGAGCGTCGAAGTGGTCGGGATGCGTCTCCTGCCGCACGGTCAGCGCCCATCCCGCACCACCACCGGAGTGCAACTCCCCGACCAGCGCGCCCCCGATCCGCAACGCCGCGCCCCGGGCGTCCCACAGGGGGTACGCGTAACCGCCACCCTGCCGTCCGCCCTCCATCCCCAAGTGCCATCGCAGCAGGGCGAGGTCATCGGGTGCGAAGGAGCCCGGAAGGTGGAGAGCGAGTTGGAGTTCGTAGAGGTCGGCCACGCAGCATGCTACGAGTGAGGGCACCGAACAGGGCAAAGCCCTCGTGCCTCCACGTTCGTTGATCTACCGTGACGGCATGACGCAGAAGTCTCTTCCCCACCTCACTCCGACGGGCACCTGCTGGTGCGGCTGCGCAAAGAAGGTCGGCACCGGATCGTTCTTCGCCCCCGGTCACGACAAGGTGGCGGAGGCGGCACTGCTCGCGGTCGAGTACGGCTCCTCCATCGCCCAGTTGCTCCACGGACACGGATACGGGCCCGGCCACTCGGTGAGCGCGCGTGCCGTGTCCGAGGGAGTGTGGCTCACGTGCCCCGCGTGCGACTACGTCGGCGCTCCGGCGAGCATCGCCAACCACTCGAAGAAGGCGCACGCCACGACGATCGGCGAACAGGCACAGGGGGCGGAGCGTTGACCGAGCCGTCCGGCAGCCGGCGCGCCGTCTCGAGAACGACCCACAGGACAAGCACACCCACCAGATCCTCCGGGACCTCGCGAGCGAGGGCCTGCTGGTGAAGGTGGAGGACTGGCCCGTCCCCTACACCGCGGTGCGGGCGGACTGAGACCACAGCCACCATGGCAGACGAAACAAGCGGGGTGGAGCCCACGGATGCTCCCGACGCACTGGTCATCGATCTGACCGAGGTGCGGAACGCCGAGGAGCTCCACCGGCTCCTTCAACGGGAACTGCGGTTCCCCGACTTCTACGGCCGGAACTGGGACGCGCTGTGGGACGCGATCACCGGCCTCGTCGACCTGCCGCACGGGCTGACCTTCACGGGCTGGGCCGCCTTCTCGGCCACCCTTCCTGCGGAAGCACACACGCTGCGCGAACTCTTCGACGGCTGTCTGCGGGAGTACGGCCGGCATCTCGCCGCACCCCGCCGCATCCACTACCAGTAGGACCCGCACCGCAGGGCTTCCCTGCGGTGCGCCGCGCTGGGCCCCGGCGCACCGGAAGTACCGTCAGTGGTCCCCCCCCCCGGTCAGCGACGACGTCCCGCTGCCCCGGTGGCGTTGGGCCTGCGCGGGTTGAAGACCCACACTCCCTGGGACTGCGTGGCACCCAACACCCTGCCGATGTCCAGAAGCCAGGGATTGGCCTTCTGGAACGGGGCGAAATTGTCGTTCGAAACAATCACTCCGTCCACCTCTTCGGCGATGCTGATGACAAGCGCGTCCCCCCGGCCCTCGGTGCCCGCCGGCGGCTGCACCACGGTGCCGGCGGCGATCGCCTCAGCAGACCGGCTCGACACCCGCGCAGCACTGTGACGCCCCCGTCTTGTCTGTCCGCCATACCGCTCTCAGTCCTCTCCGTGCCCCCGTCCTGCTTCCAACCCACAAGCAGGGGACACGAAAGAGCAGCGGTGCACATGATCCAAGGCTGATCGGGTGAGAGACAAGAACGCCTGAGGAAACCAGCCACACGACGCGTTGCCTGGGCTCCCACCGGCGGACAGACGGGCGGGCTCACTCGATAACAAGCTCACACAGCACCAAGCAACGCCGACCACACCTGCAAGCCGACCCCGAGTACAGGCCTACCCTGCGCTACGTACTTCGAGTCACGCACATGCAACACCGACAGCCGTAAGGGCGGCCTTAACGCACGCTCCACCCGACCCCGTGCTGTAACTGCTGGTGCGCCAGCACAGCTTGGCCTCACCGCGCGTCGCGCCTTCCGCGTTCATAGTTCTCCCAGCATCTTCTCGAGTACCCCAGGGACTCGCACCGCGGCTCCCGTGACCACGCCCCTCGAAGACGATATGGGTGATATCTACCGCAGAATCTCTTTAAGTTCCTCCGTGCTACCCAACGCACCCAAATCCATGACCAGTTGATCACCAACACCACGACGAGGGGTACTGCCCTGCGGGTGCGTGATCCCGACCGAGTGGCGCTCGCTTCAATATCCTCCCGTGCAGGTCACTGGAGCATATATACCCAACGATTACTGGGCAGTTGACCTCAGGGTTTCGTGGTAGCGTCCTCGCTCGGAGGGACAGTGCAACCTGAAAGGGAAATCGTGAACACGGAGAAGATCGCCGCTCGCCGCCTCTCACTGGAAGAGGTGACGAAGCTCGGCGTGAAGGACAGGCTCTTCGTTTCCGCCGACACGGAAGTACTCAAACTTCCCGACTGCTATGTCCCTGCTTTTCTGACCAAGCCCGGTGAGGATTTCGAGGGCGGCTCGATCACGGCGAGGACCGTATTCCAGGAAGAGGTCTTCTGCCTTCCCGACGACGAGAACGAAGCCGGGATCTACGTGGCCGACGAGAGTGGTCCGGTGACCATCGAGGTCCTCCAGTCCGCCGGTGTCGTTCTGGACCTGGCGCTCTTCGTCCCCGGTGGGGACAAGGGGTCCCTCTCGGCCCTTTACGCCGCGGCCCGGCAGGCGTTCGGCGCCGACGTCGTGCAGATCTGGCGCCAGGGCCTCAAGGAGGTTCCCGACGTGAAGGTCGACATCTTCGAGGAGCAGATTCCCCGGGGGCGCAAGGCGAGCGACAGCCCCAAGCGTGACCGTCGTGCGATCGACACCTACCCCACCCGTGCGGACTTCATCGAGTTCTCCGCGGGGTGGAAGCCGGTCGTTGAGATTCACAAGCCGGTCGTCGACGACACCCCGACCATCTGAGGCGGGGCCGCCTCTCGTCCCACCCGACCGGGATCAAAGCCTGAAAGTCGTTCTACGACAGCCCCACAGGGCTTCGGTGCCGGCTCTTCGCACAGTCCCTCATGCTCGCGTGTCGATGGGTGCGAAGGGACTGGCATGCCAGGGCGCCGTCTGCGATCTCATGAGGTACGAGCAACGGCCGAGGGCCGCACCCCCGCGCGGGGGTGCGGCCCTCGGTGCATGGGGTGACGAGGCCCAGCCGCCGCCCGGCACGGTGATGAGCTCCATGGGGTGGCCCGCCGGGTCCATGAAGTACGCGCCGCGGCCACCGTCGTTGTGGTTGATCGCGTCAGGCTGCTTGGCTGCTCAGACGCGACAACGCCGGCAGGGAAGACGCCACAGGAGCGACGCATCGGCTCCCTGTTCCCCATGGGGGGCGCCCTCCACTGGGGCGCCGCCAACACCTGAGTGGCAGCACCGCTCCTCCTGAACTCAAGCCCGCGGTAGCAGACGAGGGCGCGGGCCATGCTCATCGCACCGGCTCAGCCGGCCGGAGTGTCCTGTGCCGCCTCACGTGCTTCGGTGAGGGCTCGCTGCCTGATGTTGCCGCCGAACAACTGGATGGTGGTGGCGGCCAGAACGTCGTCCCTGCCGATGGTCCGCCCGTCCCCCCTGCGGGTGGACAGGGCCAGGAGGGAATCCTTGAGGGGCGGAGGCGGGGCCGGTTCGCCCGGCATCACCAGGGCGACCGAACCGAAACGTTTGACCCCGCCCTCGCGGACGACCATGGCCGCGTCCGGGGCGAGGTCCGTCAGGAACACACTCGTGATTCCCCTCAGGTCACGGACCATCGCCGGGACGGCCGTCACCCCCTGCCTCCGCAGCAGCTTCCTGACCCCGGCCTCGAACCTGTGGGCGCCGACCACAGCACTCGGTCGACGCGACCTGCTGCGCTTGGGAGAAGGCACGATGACACCCTGGGCGTCGTGCACGACACCGGTCAGGCCCTGAAACGTCGGGCTGTGGTCGTACCACTGGCTCCCGACCTCGATCTCGACGTTCCGGTCGATCGCCGAGAGAAGGTCCCCGGGAACCAGCCTCTTCCGGGACTCTTCCGCCGCTCCTCGCGCCGTCGATGATCTCCGTCAGCACTGTCCGCGTCACCGACGCGGCGGCCCGCGCGGCCGGCCGGGAGACGTGCATCGGGGTCACGTCCCTGAACACCGCCTTGACGAGAGGAGGCTTGAACGGCGGGACATCCATGACCGAGGCGGTCTCGGGACCACTGCGCTCAGGGCGTGCGGGCTGTGCGGTCATCGGAAGAAACGCTCCCTGCTGTCGGATTGTTCGGAGGCCCACACTTCACCACGGGCGCTTCAGGTCCGGGCCGTGCCTGAGGGTTGAGCGACCGTCCGGAGAGTCGTGGCCGCGGACGTCTCGGCCAGGGCCGTCGCCGCGAGGCCGCCGTAGGAGCCGCTCAGGAACGTCATCGTCCCGGTCCTCTCGGGCGGCCGAGCGACCACCTGCGTCAGTACGTCGACGACGGCCGGGCCGGCGACGCCGAACCGCGTCAACGCGAAGGCGGAGGCCCAGCGCAACTCGGCGATCGGGCTCTCCAGGTAGGGCTCGATGAAGGGGACGGTCGCCGCATCGCCGAGCAGGCCGAGGGCGACCACTCCCGTCGCCGCGGCGCCGGGCGATGCCTCATCGGCGACGAACGCCTGCAACAACGGAACCGACGTCGCAACGGACTCAGGGAACCACGCGAGCAGGTTCGTCGTTTCGGCCCGCAGTTCAGGGCTGCCGACCCGCCCACCCCGCCGGTGGCGGACCGGCGCGCTTCCGGGTTCCCCGACGTCTGCGGCGCCCTCGTCCCGGCCGACCGTACCGGCGGTCGGGGCGACCCTCCCCGCGCGGTCGTGGACCGGGGCCGCCCCGGCCTCGGACCCCGTCCGCCCGGGGATTCAGGAACGCCGGTCGGCAGGTGACCTCGCGGGGGAGGATGGCCGGCATGACGGTTGAAGGTTCCTCCATCGACTCCACCCGGCCGAGCATCGCCCGCGTCTACGACTACCTGCTCGGCGGCAAGGACAACTACGCAGTGGACCGGGAGGTCGGCGATGTGTTCCTCCGGGACCTCCCCGGCTCGGTGGCCATCGCCTTTGCCAACCGTGCGGCGCTGACGCGGGCGATCGCGCAGATCGTTACGACCACCGGCATACGGCAGTTCATCGACCTGGGCAGCGGTCTGCCGACCGCCGACAACGTCCACCAGGTCGCTCAGCGGCACGCCCCGGAGTCCCGGATCGTGTACGTCGACAACGACCCCCAGGTGCTGGTCCACGGCTGCGCGCTGCTGGAGCAGAACGACCGGACCCGGGTCGTCCGGGCCGACGTACGCGACCCCGATGGCGTCCGCACCCACCCGGACACCCTGGAACTGATCGACTTCGACCGCCCCGTCGCCGTCGTCCTCAGCGCCGTCCTCCACCACGTCAACGACGAGGAGGACCCGGCCGGGATCGTCCGCCACTGGCGCGACCACGTACCCTCCGGGAGCCACTTCTTCATCAGCCACTTCCGTTCCGGCGGCAACCCGGAGACCGCGGAGGCCGAGCGGGTCCTCCAGCAGACCTTCGGCCGCGGCCGGTGGCGCACCGACGAGGAGATCGCCTCCCTGCTGGACGGCCTGGAGATCCTCGACCCCGGAATCGTTCCCGCACCCCTGTGGCGTCCCGACACGACCGCCAACCGTTGGAGCGCCGACGGCGCGCAGCCGGAGCTCAGCGTCTGGCAGCACCTCATCGTCGCCGGGCTGGCCCGCAAGGCGTAGTGACCCCGGCGGGCGACGACCCATGGAGTGCTGGACCGGGCGGGGTCAACAGGGGCGGGGCACGGAAGTTGGACTCTCTACAGCGCCGAAACGGCTAATATCGCCTGAGTCTCGGCGGGGGAGGGCATGGTGGCAGGCGCATCCGGTGACCACTCCACTGCCAAGGTGTGGGCACTGATCGGCGGGATCTCATCCGTGCTGTCGATCCTGGGCTGGCTGGGCTTGAACAACGCGGGCGAGCTGAAGGACTTGCTGGCCGACTCGCCCCCCTCCAGTTCCAGCCCGGCCCCGTACACGTCTTCGCCGACCGACCGCATCCCCGATGACTCCGACACCGGTGAGGGGAGCACTGACGAGTCCGGCCCCGAGCCGTCGACACCCGCTCCGGATCCCACCGGAGAGGCGTTCGAAGCCATCTCGGTCGGCCACTGCCTGCCGGTCTACGACACGGGCCGCGGGGGCACCACCAGCGTCGACTGGAGCGTCGGTGCTCCGCCGGACCCCGTGTCCTGCGCCGGCGAGCAGGCGCAGGTCCAGGTGTCCGCCGTCAACACGGCCTGCCCCACCGGCTATGGGAAGTCGTACTGGAGCTACCGGTCCGCCACCACCGGCGACACCACGAAGCTCTGCCTCACCCGCGTCTACCACGCCAACTACTGCATTCTCGGCCGGCAGTCCGGCGACTCGATCTCCCTCGCCCTGATGACGGCCGTGGCCTGCCGACGCGAGCCGGTACCCGTCCCGTACAACCAGATCATGCACATCACAGGGGTCTACCGCGCCCCGGCGGGCGCCGACGCGAACAACTGCCGCCGGGTGGCGGGCGACCAGACGCGCTACTGGGCCGCCCTGGTGGACGACGGCGCCACGCTGCTGTGCACCACGATCTATCAGGGCAGCTGACCGACAGCTCAGTTCCTCCCAGCCGCCCGAGTACGCTCGCGGAAAGGCCGGTTCGGACCCGTCTCCGTCGTCGTGACGGCCGTCGTGCCCGGGTTCACCGACACGCACGGCGTTGTCACCCGAAAGCCCTCACCCTGTGCGATTTCATCCCCCTTCACCTCTGTGCCGCATACCGTGAACCCGCCGCCCGAACACCTCTCGGCACAACGGGAAGCGGCGGCGACACGCAGGTCACGGGAGACGGAGGAAGAACGGGATGACACAGGCCGCCGCAGGGAGCGAGCTGGACGAACGGGTGCCGGGACGCCGGTGGACCGTGCGTCTGGACCCCGTCGGCCGAGGCAGCGCGGAGGTGCGCGTCTCGTGCAGCCGACCCGCCTGTGCCGAGCGGCGTCTGCCCTCCGCGGCGGCAGGCCGTACGGCCGCGGTCGCCCACCTGACGGCGCACCTGCGCGCCACCTCCGCCCCCAGAGCCGACACCTACTGCGCCTGCCGGGCGGACGGCTGCCGCGCCCACCTCCCCGACACCGGCCGGCGTGCGCGTACCGAACAACCCTGGCGGTGCGGCGGACCGGTCGTCCTGGCCGTGATCACCGACCGGGCAGGACGCTGGTGGCAGGCCCTGGAGTGCTGTTCACAGTGTGCCGCCGCCACTCCCGGGGCCCGGCCCGCGGCCACCTCCCCTCCGTCCGCACCCCGGACCGCCGGCCGCCCGACCCCCGCGGCGGCGGGCACCGGCGCGGGCACGCCGCAGTTCTCCGACCAGCAGGTCACCATCCGGACGGGATGTCCTGCGCCCCTCTCCGTACCCGCACCCCGCCCCGTGCCCGCGCGGCGCCGCCGCCCGCCGGAGGCGAGGGTCGGCCGGCGTGTCATTCCGCAGGACCTGCGGCCCGTGTCCCTGCGGGACGAACTCACCGAGCTCGGTGACCTCTTCCGCGCCTACCAGAAGCGCCCCGAGCCCGACCTGGCGCTGCTGGCCGATCTCCAGGAACGCAAGGCCCGCGCCTTCCTCACCTGGTCCGACGTCAGTTGCGACGTCACCCTGAGGCTGGAGGCCCGGCGTGCCGAGCAGGCCGCCGCCGTCATCCGACGCCAGCACCAGCACCGCACCGGCTGCGTCCGGGACGGCGACGAACCGGGCGTGGCGCGCCTGCTGACCGTGCCGGCGCAGTGGGAGCACGCGCGCTCCGTCCTCGCGCACGTGGCCGGCCACACGCCGCTGCCCGGAGCGGAAGCACGGCTGCTGGTGCTGATGCTGACCCTGCGCACCGCGCACACAGGCACCGGCAACCTCGTCGGCCAGGACGTCAACGCGCTGGGCCTGACCGACCCGGAGGACCTGGTCGAGCAGCTGACCGGCTGCGGCTGGCTGTCCCTCCCCGGCACCGTCGGCGACCTGCTCGCCTCCCGGCCGGAGAACCCCACCCCTGTCACCGTCCCCTCCCTGGTGCCCGACGAGGACGGGACGGGCCCGTTCACGTTCGGCAGGAAGACCCGGCCCAAGCTCTCCGGCTGGGCCCAGAGAGTGGTCTCGGACAAGAAGCTCCGCAAGGCCAAAGCCCCCGCCGGCGCCCGGCTGCTCGCCGTGACGCTGGCCACGTGGACGGACGACGTGGGACGCCTCGGACCCGGCGGCCGGGGCGTCACCCTGGACGCCCTCGCCACCCGGGTCCCGGTCGGCCCCGGCGAACTGCGGGACCTGATCGACCGGCTGACCGCAGCGGACTGGCTCACCGACGCCGCCCTCACCGACACCCACCTCACCGGCCGGCTGACCGAACGCGTCCTCCCCCTCTCCTGCCCCCTGCCGGATTGAGCTCCCGCTTACTCTCGTCCGCGACCGCACGCGTGGGCGGGGCGCCGCCGCCCCGTCCACGGGTTCACCACCACTCCACGTCGGTGGTTCGGTCGTTCTCCCTGTCGGCGAGCTCGGAGAATGCCACGCTGACGGTGGTGCGTCGCTCGTGGCAGCGGGCGAGGAGGTGCTTCGGCCGCCCCTGCTTCCCGGCGGGCCGGCCGGCCGCCCGCTGTGCCCGTCCTCAGTCGACCTCCCGCACGCGTGCAGCGGTCCGTTCGGCGAGCTCGCGGACGCCCTTGGCGGCGTTGTCCGAGAGGTCGCCGAGTACGGCGTCGGCGGCGGTGAGGAGGGCACGGGCCTCCTCGGGGTGGCCCGCGTCGGCCAGGGCGAGGGTGAGCCGGTAGTGCTCCTCGGCGATGAAACGGCCGAGGTTGACCCGCTGCCAGTAGCGCAGTGAGTCGTCGCCCGGAGTCGCCAGGGCCTCGCGCACGGCGGCCAGGCTGTCCACCGCCTGCGGCAGCCGACCCGCCTCCCGCTCCAGGCGGGCGAGGGTGTGCCGGGCCGAGGCCCGGTCCCACGCCGTCTCCTGAAGGGCGGCGTACAGGCGCTGGGCACGCAGCGCCTGGGGAAGGTCGCCGAGTTCCTCGAAGTCCTGGGTGAGCGCGCTCAGCGGAGCCGTGGCCAGGGTGCCGGGCGCCCCGGGGCGGCGGAGTCTGCTCTGGTCCATGACGATGCTGTCGAGTTCGCGGATCAGCGTCACCCGCGCGAGGTCCGTCATCCCCTGGTCCCGCGCCAGGTCGGTCCAGGTGGAGACCGGCTCGTCCGACGGGTCCGTCCCGAACATCGACTCGTCGAGTTCCCTCGCCCACTGTTGCAACTCGTCGGCGCTCGCTCCCGGTTCCGGCACACCGCCCAGGCCGCACGCGGTGTCGAAGTCCGTCTCCCGGACCTCCAGCAGCAGCGGCAGGTCCCCGGTGTCCCCGTACAGCCCCACCAGCACGGCAGCGAGCCGCAGTTCATCCGTCATCGATGACTGTGTCTCGTGCCGCAGCAGGTGCCGCAGCAGCTCCAGGTCGCCCTCGACGCGGTCGAACTGCGCGGCGCGCAGGGTGAGCCGGCGCCGGACCGGGTCCTCGGCGACTTCACTCCATGCCGTGGGGTCGCCCTCCCGCAGGCGGGCGAGATCGGCGCGGCCCGCCGCGAGCACCGTCTCCCACAGCGGTGGACCGGCCGGGCCCAACCGGTCGTACGCGCACCCCTCGTCCGCGTTGAGCAGGACGAAGTCCGGCTCGGTGCGCAGCAGGGCGGCATGCAGTCTGCCCACCAGCTCGACCGGGGAGCGTTCCGGGATGCCCAGCGCCGCACGGAGCTCGGCCCGCTCCTCGTCGATTCCGTGGTACTCACGGATCTCGTCCTCGGTCTCCGCGACGTACGCCAGGATCTTCTCCTCGCCGTCGTCCGGCGACAGACGCGTGCAGCCGCGCCAGCCGGGCAGGCCGATCACGACCTCCAGGGCCTCGTCGACGCTGGAGCCGATGATCCCCGCGGCGCCCTCCGAGTCGGCGTAGAGCACCGAGCCGTCCGCGCACACGAAGTACGTGCCGCCGGTGTCGTCCCCGGCCACCGTCTCCAGCGGTCCGCCCGAGGCGAGGCGGACCTCCTCGACATGGCCGTGGGTGGCACGGTCGAGGTCGAAGTCGAAGGGGAAGGCGGCCAGTGCGGCCAGGCGGCGGTCCTGCCGCAGCAGCCGTAGCGCGTGATCGGTCATGTCGCGGAACGTAACACCGCCCAGTGACCGCGGACTCGCGGCCCTTGCAGGAGGCCATGTGAACCGATCCTGCGCTCACCGTCGGCGGTGATGTACGTGAACCACACGCACCGCCCGTCGGGTGCCGTCACCGCGTTCTGCTCGACGTCGCCGGTCGCGCCGCTCAGGCGCAAGAAGTCGTCGGCGTTGCCGCCGCTCTCCACGTAGCCGGCGTGCGTCGTCCTGCCGTCCGCGTCCCATGACCGCATCTCCCTACCTACCCCGATCCGACAGGGCGGCAGCGGCGCTGTGCGCCCCTGCTCGGCTCGCCTGAGGACCTGCGGCAGCCCGGGGTCCGGGAGGCGGCCGAGCGTGCGCGCGACCTGCTGCGGTCGGGTCCGGACGCCGACGAACTCGCGTCCTGCTACCGCGCCCTGGACACGGCGTTGCGTCGGAACGGGGACGCACGCGGGCTGGTCGGCGGATCCCGGGGCGCCACGGCTCCCGGCATCGCGCCCCACATCAAGGTGGCCGTCTGCCCCAGGGCGCCCCTCTGTGCCCGGGTGGAACGGGCCCGCGACCTGCTCCCCGCCTCGTACTGCGCCGTCCACGGCACCCGCATGCGCAAGAGCCGACTGGGCTCGGCACTGTGATTCCGCCGCCGTGAACCCCCTCCTCGCCACCCTGGGCGGCAAACTCACCGAACGCTGGCTGAATTCGCTGGTCCTCGGTGCTCTGTTCCTCGCCGCGACCGCCGTCGGCGCCACCCTGGGGCACCGCCACTGGCTCGACGTCGACCGGCTGCGCACCACCTTGGACGACCTCGCCGCCCGCCCCGCCCTGGACCGCACCGGCACCGCCGCGCTCCTGGTCGCCCTCGTCCTGCTCACCGCGACCGCGGCCTCCCTCGCCGCGCAGTTCCTCGGCAGCGGGATCGAGCGGTGCTGGCTGCGTTTCGGCCGGGACCCGCTCTCGCGGGCCAGGACAGCACGCCGGGCCCACCGGTGGCGGCAGAAGGACGCGAAGCTCACCCGGGCCATCGAACACGCCCACCGTGTAGGTGCCGGACCCGGCGATGCGGGGACGAGCGCGAACGACGCCCTGGCACGGGTCCAGGCCCTCACCGAGGCCCGCGACCGCATCGCGCTGCGCGAACCGGCCCGCCCCACCTGGTACGGCGACCGTATGCAGGCAGCGGCTGATCGCGTCGAGGCCGCCTACGGGGTGAACCTCGCCGTCCTCTGGCCCAGGTTGTGGCTGATTCTCCCCGAACCCGCCGTACGCCGGCTTCAGTCGGCACGCGACTCCTTCACTGCCGCGGCCCGCCTCGCCGCCTGGGCCGTCGGCTGCGCGTCCGTCGCCCGGTCGCGCGCCCGCACCGCTCTCGAGGCACTCGCGGAACTCGCGGAACTCATCGAGGCCGCCGTCGACGTCCACGGCCGCGAGCTGGCCACCCGGATCGGCCTGATGTCTCCGGATGCGCCAGGACGGCTGGCCCAGGACACGGGAGACGCGATGTCGGCGGTCTTCAGGAAGGCCGAGTGACGGACGGACACGTACAGGTGAACCGGGCGTTGTGCAGCGCGAACACGGTCGTGCCGCTCGTGCGGGACGTTGCGGAACTGCTCACTCTGGCCGCTACGAGCAGGGGCTTGGAGAAGCGCACCTCGGTCCTCGGCATGGGGGTGTCGCCCCCTGCGGTGAGCGACCGACGGCCGCCGTACCGGAGGGCAGCACTTTCGACGGCGCCTCACGCCCGCCACCGTACCCCGCCATCCGGCAGGACGATGTGGCCCGGTGCGTCCGCTTAACCTGCGGACCGTACAACTGTGTGTGAAGTAGAGTGACTTGTGCTGCGCATCCTCCCGGAGGGGTACGAGTGCGGAGTTCATGTGCCACTCGGCGGCATGTGAGCAGTGGTGGTGTATCGCCGTACGCGTGCGTGCGGTGTGTGAGCGGATGCCCGGTGGGCCGTCCCCCACCATTCCTGCTCACCACCAAGGAGTGGTCACCCATGGACCCTGTCGAGTACCAGCCTGCGCGTTACGCCCGGCTCCGCAAGATCCTGGCGGACGTCGCCGTCAACGTGGTCGCCAACCTGTTGGTGGCCGCGATGATGTCGGCAGCGCACCTGCTCTTCTGAAGCAGGCGAGTGGCGGGCTCCGGGGCCCGCCACTCCACAGCTGGCCGAGCACTCAGAACAACATCATCTCGCTCTTCCGCTTCGCCTTGTTCCGTGCGCGTCGGGCCCTGCGGCCCCGCGCGCCCCCACCCTGCCGGGTGATCCGCAGCTCGGGCGGGATGGACTCCTGGGTCGGCCGGAGCCCGTGCACGTCGGTCTCTCCGACCAGTTTCCTGAGGTGGCGCCGGGTCTCCTCGTCGGTGGAGTAGAGCACGCTGGCCCGACTCGCCCTGGTCAGGAGCACGTGGTAGGCGTGACGGACGCAGCGGGCGAAGTCTTCGTCGTCGAGGGTGCTCGTGCGGACCTTCGGATCGAGCGACCCCGCCTTCGCCACCCGGTTCACCCCGGCCGCCGGGTCCTTGCGCTGCTTGCCTCGCTGGTACACCCAGCGGTCGGTGCGCCAGACCATGTCGTCGCCCATGATCACTCCGCACCAGTCCCACTCGAGCCCCTGCGCCGTGTAGACGCAGCCGATCTGCCCGATGCCGGCGTCGTGCACGGGCCAGATCCTCGACGGCGGTTCGCCGTTGGCGCAGAAGGATTCACCCGACGCGTTCCACGGGCGGTGCCAGCCGCCGATACGCACGTCGTTCTCGAGGTTCTTGTCCTTGTCCGGCTTGCTCCAGGGCCAGCAGTACCCGGCCACCATGCGGGCGGTCGCACCGGCGTCGAACTCGGTGCGGACGATGCGTTCCATCTCGTCGGGCGTGTCGACGACCTCGATGTGCATGAGTCCGTCCGGGACCCACCCGTACGCCTTCTCCGATGACACACCCAGCAGCGCACGGACCCAGCGGATGTAGGCGTCACTGCCTCCGCACCGGTACTGCTCCACCAGACGGTAGTGACGGAAGACCGCGTCATGGCGTCGCGCCGCGTCCTCGATGAGTTCCGGCGTGCCCACCTCGTAGGGGCGCACGGTCTGTGCCCCGTCGAGGAAGAACACGGTCAGGCGGGACGCGTCGAGGAGTTCGTCCACCTGCGGCTTGGTGCCCTGCTTCTCCGCGGGCAGCCGCCAGTTCTTGGACATGTCCCGCAGCCGGTGCGCCTCGTCGCAGATCAGCACGTCCAGTGGTGGATCCGGCGGGGTCACGAAGCTGCTGAAGTACGCGAAGCGCCCCCGGAACTCCTTCGCGGTGTAGCCGACATTCTCCTTGATCGCGGCATTGAAGGCCCTCGACCCGCTCGCGTACTTCACCGTTCGGCCGGCGGCTTCGAGATCGGCCCGCAACTGCAGTCCGATGGCGCTCTTCCCGGTACCGGCTCCCCCGGTGACCAGGAAGACAGCACGCTGCGGGCGGGGGACGAGCGCCTCTCGGTCCGGTGGGTCCAGGATCATTTCCGAGGCTTTCAGGACCTCGTCGGCGACCTTCTTCTGGCGGCCTCTCAGGGTGAAGACCGTGTCCTCGCCGTTCGACCTGACCATGGCGTCGAGCAGCGGGGTGTTCCGAAGGTTCATCCGGTGCAGGATGTACTCGGCCGCCGAGTAGTCGTCCTCGTCGGTGAAGTGGCGCCGCAGATCCTTGAGAAGCCGACCTCGGGTGTCGCTCGTGTAGGTATGGGCATAGGGGCCCGTGGGCGCTTGGACACCGAGCAGCGGCCGGACGGATTCCTCCGTGGCATTGTGCAGGTAGGCGAATCCGCCGCATTCGAACGACAACCCGTTCAGTGGGCCGGTGGGGCCCGTGAACAGCGCATGGTACTCACCGAGCTGAAGGGCGGGGTGGGCGACGGGCCCCTCGATCCCCTCCACGTACACGAGATCGGCGGTCGCGGCCTCCACCCTCGTCACCGACGACCACTGCTTCAGCTCGACGAGCTGCACGGAAAGGGTGCCTTCCGCGGGATGCCTGCCCACCAGGACCACATCGATCTGGCCGTGTGCTCTCGCCGCCCCCTCGGACGCGTCCACGGTGGGCGAACACTCGACGATCATCTCGACGTTGCCGCGGTCGGCGGCGACCAGGTCCTCCGCCAGCGAGACGAGACTGCGCGCCCACGCGGAGCGCTCCCCGTCGGAGGCATCACCCCGCTCGAAGTGCACCCAGCGGGCCGCAAGGTGGGGCACCAGACGGTGCCGTGCGTTCAGAGCGAGCAGGTCCCGCGCCGCTAAGCGCAGCAGGAGCATGGACACGAGGAGGGTCCCCCAGAGCACGAGTGACTCGTGCGGGTGGGGGCGTGTCCATGCAGGAAGCCCGTCGGGCCGCAACCGGTTTCGGGGGATCTTAGACAGGCACCGCCTCAGCCTGGTAACCACGGGCGGGAACCGGTCCGTTCGGGCGAACCGGATGGCTTGATGACGCCTCGCCGGGAGGGCGGGGCGGGGCAGCAGTCAGGCCGGCGCCAGCTGCCTCGTCGCACCTCCCGCGAGTTGGCGCAGCTTCGCCCGTGTCTCGGGGTCCGTCGACCAGACGACCGTGCCGACCATTCCCCGGGTCAGCAGCACCTTGTAGGTGTTGCGGATCAGTCGGTCCACGTCGGCGTCCGGGGTGGACTTCTTGAACACCGGGTCCTTGGAGGCCGTTCGGTCGGTGATCCAGCGGTCGCCGCGCCACAGCAGGTCGGGGCCGATGATGACGCCGGACCAGTCGTACTCGAAGCCTTGGGCGGTGTAGACGCAGCCGATCTGGCCGAAACCGGCCGGGTCGGTGGCCCACAGGGCGGCCGGAGGCGCGCCCGAGACGGAGCGTTCGCCGCGCAGGTTCCAGGGGCGGGCCCAGTCCCCGATGACGACGTCCAGCGGGAGCGGGTGGCCGGGCTTGGGCTCCGGGGACCAGCGCCAGCAGTAGCCGGCGGACATACGGGCTCCGTAGCCTTGTGCCCGGCGGGACTCGAGGAACGCTTCCATCTCCTGCGGGCTGTCGGCGACCAGCAGTTGCATGCGGTCGTCGGGTTCCCAGACGACTGGGCCGCCGGGATCGAGGCCGAGGAGCCGGACGACCCAGCGCAGGTAGGCGTCGCTGCCGCCGCAGCGGAACTGGTTTTCCAGCGGGACGACGTGACAGGGGATGTCCCGCTTGGCCGCCGCCGCCTTGATGTCGGCCACGGTGCCCATCTCGCCCGGCCGCACCACCTGGTGCTCGTCGAGGAGGAAGACGGGCACGTGGGCGACGTCGATGAGTTCGTCGATCTGGGCCTTACCGGTCCGGTGCTCGGCACGCGTGTAGCGGTTCGCCGACGTCTCCCGGATGCGGTGGGCCTCGTCGCAGATCAGGACGTCCAGGCTGTTCTTCTCGGCGGTCATGAAGCTGTTGAAGTACTTGAAGAGGTCCTGCACCTCCCGCTTGCGGGAGCCCGCGACCTTCCTCATCGTCTTGGTGAACGACTGGGAGCCGGTGGCGTGCAGGGCCGGCATCCCCCGGCGGTACAGCTCGCCGAGCAGTTGGAGAGCGATCACGCTCTTGCCGGTGCCGGGGCCGCCGGTGACGACGACGATCTCCTTGCGGTCGGCGCGCTTGGCCTTCTCCACCGCATTGAGCACCATCCGGTAGGCGACCTGCTGCTCGTCGAGGAGCACGAACTGCTGCCGTTCGCGCACCTCCTCGGCGGCCACGGACATGAGCTGCTTCGACGGCACCGTGGCGCCCGAGAGCAGTTCGTCCGCCGCCCGGGCACCGGGATACCGGTCGCTCAGCCTCGAACGGAGGTGGTCGAGGAATTCGCCGCGCCGTTGCCCCGTGAACAACAGTCCGCGGCCGTCGCGCTCGATCTCCCGCAGGCCGGCGACACCGAACTCGGTGGCATTGTGCAGGAACGCCACTCCGCTGACCCTGTGCCCGTGTTCGGCGACCGCTCCGTTGAAGTTGACCAGGTAGTCACAGTAGCGGCGGACCTGCTCGATCGGGTTGAGAACCGGGTGAGTGTAGCGCTCGACGTGGCACAGCGTGTAGTCGTCCTCGTGGGGCAGGACATCGCTCCACTGTTTCAGTTCCACCACGACGTACGACGGCTCCCCGGTAGAGGGGTGCACGCCGGCGAGTACGACGTCGGCGCGCTTGCTGTTCAGCGGGAGCGCGTACTCCAGCATGACCTCCACGTCGCCGAGCCCCGCGTCGTTGAGCGCGGCCGCCAGGACGGGAATACTGCGCTCCCAGGAGCGCACCTCTGAGGAGCCGGGCCGGTAGCCGTGCATGTGGACGAACTGGTCGGTGAGGTGCAGGAACAGCGAACCGTCGAGCGCCATGACGGCGACCGTTTTCGCGGACGCGCGGAACAGCAAGGACTTCCCCCAGGCAGCACGAAGTGACTCGTGCGGGTGGGGGCATGTCCTTCGAGGCTCCACCGGGGTGGAGCGGAAGCCCGTCGGGCCGCGTTGACGACGTTGTCGAGGTTACCTGGCATCGCCGGGAACCGTGCAGTTGACCTGGAGCGGAAGCCAGCCTCAGCGCAGGAGCGACCGCGGGTCCCGCAAGGCGTGCCACAGTCCCGCCCCGAGCAGTACGACCGTCAGGGCGAAGAAGATCCAGAAGAGGAACGTGGTCCCGGGCGCGAGGTCGTAGACGGTGCCGTCCTCCCACTGGCAGTAGGCGCGCGGCGGGAACGGGGTGGAGATGCCCGAGACCTCCCCGTCCCCCAGGATGCCCTCGCGCATCGGCTCCTTGGGGCAGGGGGCCGTGTCCGGGAAGAGGACGGGGTCGTCCGCCACCATGATCACGGCCCAGGTGAGGGCGCAGAGCGGCAGCGCCCAGAACACCGCTGTCCGCACCCACCACGGCAGGAGCGGATGCACCAGCAGGCCGCGCAGTGCGACCCGGGCGACCACGAGCACGACGAAGACCGTGAGCAGGGTCATGACGCCTCCGAGACGACGCCCGCCGTGGTGACGAGCGCGCCGGCGGCGCAGACCACGACGGGACCCGGGCCCGTCGGCAGCGTCAGCAGCGCCGTCACGTCCTTCCGAGGGGAGGTGGGTTACCGGTAACCGGTCACGACGTCACGGGGACAGACCCTAGCCGCGCGCGACGTCCCTGACGTACACCACCCCTTCCGTGCGCGGCAGTTGGGCCGGGTCGAGTGGGGCGTAGCCGTAGTAGGGGGACACCCGGGGGGCGGGAGGCGGGTCGCCGAGGGTGTCGGTCAGCCGGGAGGAGGCGATGAGGCAGGCGGCGTCCGGGAGGGTGAACAGGAGGCCTTCGAGGGTGTCCGGGGGTGGGGTGTCCACTCCGTGGTGCCGGATCGTGCCGAGGGCGGTGGCGAGGAAGGCGTACTCCTCGCCGAGGTGGGCGCTCACGAGTGCGCCGGCGCTCCACCACTCCAGCAGCGGGTGGTCCCCCATGCGCATCGAGCTCTTGTCCCGCTGCAGATGGCTGTTGTGGGCGTGGACGAGTACGGGGCCCCGCGCGGCGAGCGCGAGGAGGTTGCCGGCCATCATGCCGTCCCGCGTGGCCAGCAGGTGGGTCATGCGAGCCGGTGAGGTGTCGGCCATCCAGGAGTGGTAGCGCAGCAGGCCGGTGGCGGTACGCCCGTACAGGCGCGCCCGGTCCCGGTCGTCCCGTGAGGTCGCCGTGATCAGGTGGGGCGTCTGCGCGTCGAGCAGCGCCACCAGGTCGTCGGCGAGCAGCCGCAGCCGCCGCGCCTCGTCCGACCGGCCCACGGACCGGGACGGGTCCGTCATCACGGCCGCGTCGGTCCACGGCTCGTCGGCGTCGAACAGGCGGTCGAGGGTGTCCGCGGTGCAGGGGAGCAGCGTCGTGTCGACGTGGGCCGCGAGGTAGGCGTGGAGTGCGGTGAGGGACTGGCGCGGGCTCGCGGCGCCGGTGATCTCCAGGGGGCCGTCGATGCCTGAGAAGCGGACCTGCTCGGGTCCCGGGCGGTCGCCGTTGAACGCCCGCATCCAGCGGACCAGTTCGCGGTTGGCCGCCGAGGCGCCCCATCCGTGGCTGAAGCCGTGCTCCATGACCTCGTCCAGGGTGCCGGTGCCGGAGGTGACGTACGCGTCCACGATCAGGCCGGCCATGCAGTCGGTCTCGAGTGCGATCGTCCGGTACCCCTCCCGCTCGACGAGCTGCCGGAAGAGTGCGTTGCGGAGGTCGAGCAGCGTCTCCTCGCCGTGGGTGGGCTCCCCCAGGGCCAGTACGCGTGGGCGGGCCGGAAGCAGCTTCATCACGGCTGCCGCGTCGACGGAACGGGCGATGCCTTTGAGGTCGGTTGCCATGCATTCAACGGTATCGTTGAACTTCCGGTGGAAACTTGGGCGCGATATCGTCGGCCCCGTGGGGCGCAACCTTCAAAGCGGTGAGAAGCTCAGGCCGGTCGACCTGGCGCGACGGCACGGTCTGTCCACGCAGGCGGTCAGGAACTACGAGGACGCCGGCATCCTTCCTGCCGCCGACCGCTCGGCGACGGGCTACCGGGTCTACACACCACTGCACGAACGGGCCCTGGGCGCCTTCCTCGCCCTGGTGCCCGGCCACAGCCATCGGACGGCGACGGCGGTCATGCAGGCCGTGAACCGATGCGATCTCGACGAAGCGTTCCGCCTCATCGACGGGAGTCACGCCCAACTGCTGGACGACCGGCGCACCCTTCAGGCCGTGGAGAGGGCCCTCCGCGGCCTCTCGCCCCGGACGGGCCCTGCGCTCGGCCCGCCCCGGTCGGGCCGTACGTTCATCGGCCCGCTGGCCGCGGAGCTCGGTGTCCGGGCGGCGACGCTGCGCAAGTGGGAGCAGGCCGGGCTCGTGCGGCCGCGCCGTGACCCGGTGACCGGGTACCGGGTCTACGACGAGGCCGACGTGCGCGACGCGCGGCTGGTCCAGCAGCTCAGGCGCGGGGGGTATCCGCTGGAGCAGATCGCCCCGTTGATCACGCAGGTGCGGACGGCCGGCGGGCTGGAGCCCCTGGAGAGGGCGCTGCGCGACTGGCACGGCCGGCTGTCCGCCCGTGGGCGGGCGATGCTGGCCGGGGCCGCTGAGTTGGAGGCGTACCTCCGCGCCCGCGGACGAGTGCTTCCGTAACCGGCACCCGGCCGCAGCACCCCGCGGCGGGGAAGAGAGAGTGTGGCTAATATTTTTTCGCGAAAGTTATTTTACGAAAAATAATTCGCGTAACTCTTGACGGGCGTCAGTCGGCCCGGGGACTCTGAAGACATCCCCCCATGACAGCCGGGGCGGCGGCACAGCCCGGTCACACCGCACTGGATCCCGCCCGCCCAGGGAGGTGAGCGCCTATGTGAACCCCGGACCGGCGGCCGGGCCCGGCTCCCTCCGTAATCCGCCGCGGCCCGGCCACCGCGCCCTCTTCCACCCGTCCCTCCTCACCCCAGCGCACAGCACCGCACGGCACACACGGCAAGGAATCGCCATGACCACCCCCCTGTCCTCCCCGCCGGCCTCCGCCTCCCAGGCCCCCGCCCCGGCCCGAGTGCACCTCCACCGCTTCTCCTCGCGGGCCGACGGCAGCGTCCTGGCGCTGTTCACCGGCTCCCGTGCCGATCAGGAGGTGGCCGCCCGCGCCGCCGACCTGGCCCGGGCCGGACGCCCCGTCGTCGCCGCAGCCGTCGTCCGCTCCACCGGCTTCAGCATCAACGCCGTGCTGCACCACGCCCGCGCCCGCCGGGTCCAGGCCGAGGCCGACGCCATCCTCGCCGCCGTACTGCCCGTCGTCGCCCGTGCCGGGCCCACCCGGACCGGTTCCCTGGTCGTGCCCGCCCGGGTCAACCCCTACCGGGCCCTGCCCGTCGGCCGGGCCGAACGGGCCGCTGTACGCGCCGGCGCCGACGTCGTCCTCAGCCCGGTCCCCCTGACGGGGCGGACGCCGCCCGGCGCACGGCGTCTGCGGGACGTGCAGGCCCCGCAGGACACCCCCGTCCCCGGCCGGCGGGTGGCACCCGGGCGTCACGAGCCCGCAGGCCGAACCGCAGGCCGAACCGCCGGCCACCGATCCCGGAGCGGCCGCCCTGGGCCCGCGGCCGCTCCCGGGACACCTCGGTGACGGTCCACGAGAAGGGCAGTCGTGATGAGTGACCTGGTCATCGCCGGCATCGACGGTTCGGCCTCGAGCCTGGCCGCTGTCGAAGCAGCCGCGCAGGAAGCGCGCTTGCGCGAGGTCGACCTTCATCTGGTGCACGCGTGCGTCCGGACCGCGACGCGCGCGCCGAGGGGCGCATCCGTGCAGATCCCGCCCGACGGTACCCCGCACATGACGGTCGAACGTCTGACGGCCGAGGCCGAGGACCGCGCGAGAGCAGCGGCACCGGAGGTGAACGTGACCACCGCCGTGGTCGGCGGGCACACACCGACCGTGCTCACCGCCCAGTCGTTCGCCGCGCAGCTCATGGTGGTCGGCTCCCGGGGTCTCGGTGGTTTCGCCGGGCTGGTGGCGGGCTCGAACGCGGTCCATCTGGCCGCCCACGGCGCCTCCCCCGTCCTGGTGGTCCGGGCACCGGGCGATCCCACCGGACCGGTCCTGCTGGCCGTCGACGGATCCCCGGCCGGGATCGGAGCAGTCCGGTTCGCGTTCGCCGAAGCGGCGCTGCGCGGGGCGGACCTGCTCGCCCTGCACGCCTGGACCCCCTGGAACGCGCCGATGCCCCCACCGCCCGATGCGGCCATGCCGTACGCCGGTGCCCCGGGCACGCTGGCCGAGCGTGAGGCGTGCCTGCTGTCCGAGGCGATCGCCGACCAGCGGGCCGTCCATCCGGACGTGAACGTCGTGCGCCGGACCGTGCGACGGGGGACCCGTGAAGCACTCCTCGACGCCAGCCGCACCGCACAGCTGCTCGTCGTGGGTGCCAGAGGCCGCGGCGGGTTCGCCGGCCTCCTCCTCGGGTCGGTGAGCCAAGCCATGCTCCACCAGGCCCACTGCCCCGTGGCCGTCGTCAGAGCGGCCGCCGCGGTCCCGTCGGGAGCCGCCACCACCCTGCCGGCGGCCCGCCCCCGCTGAGGCCGGCACGGGACACCCTCTGTGCGGCAGCGTCTTCTGAGACGCCGCCACCGGACCGCACCCCGCCGCACGGGACACCACAGCAGCGGCGGTCAGCTCGCCACCCCGCCTCCGGCTCTTGCGAGGCCTGGGGTCACGCCTGCCGCCTGCGGTACAAGAACGTCCGCCGGACCTTCGGCTGAGCAAGGCCCCCTGGGCGCGGGACACCCCGCGCCGGTCCCGACGCGCGTCGAGAGCGCCCCGAGGGCCGGGTCCGCGTCCGGACGGCGTTGTCAGTGGGCGTCGATAGATTTCTTCCCGTCCCGCCGGTCCGGCGAGGGCGTCCCCTTTCGCATGCATGGGAGATGGTGCGTTGTCCGTCTGGGAGAGGTCGAGTACGGCGCGGGTGGTGCCGTCCGCGCGGCCCCGGAAGCTCGCCAAGGTGCCGTTCGTCGAGTTGGCCGACGGGCGGTTGCAGGGGGTGGTGTCCAGTGGCTCGGACATCGGGCGGGTGTACGTGTCGTCGGTCGAGGCGGGGACGTACGCGTTCGCGTGCAGCACCAACAACAACCGCCCGTGCGGCGGGGCACGCGGGTCGTTCTGCAACCACATACGGGCGCTCGTCGGTGAGGCCCTGCTCCAGTACGGCGTCGAGCGCGTGGCCCGGTACCTGAAGGTGGAGGTCTCCGGTGAGGCGGCGGACGCGAACACCGTGACCGGTGCCATGGTCTCGACGCGGCCCGCGCAGGGGGACGGTTCGGCCGCGGCCCAGGTGTTCAGCCGGTTCCTGCGGCACCTGGCCTATCTCGAATTCGAGCCGACGACCGCCCCGTTGCCGGAAATGCAGTGGTTCCCCAGCACGAGGGCGGTGGCCTGATGCGTGCCGATCTGCTGACCGATGCCGTCGACGGGCTCGACGAGGCCCTGGCCGCCGTGGACGGTTTCGACGAGGTTCTGGTGGACGGGCTGCTCCGTCCGCAGCCCGCCCAGGCCGTGGGGCCGGCCGGGCTGGCCGATGCCGTCGCCGGGTCCCCGCTGGCCGGGCGGGTCGCCGAGGCGGCCGAGAAGACGGCTGCCGGGGCCGCCGGCGAGGACCACTTCGTGGCACTCGCCGCCGCGCGCACCGCGCTGCTCGGTTCCGTGCACGACGCGCTCGTCGTGCGGGCCGAGGAGGCCGTCGGGCGGCCTCGTCCGGAGGAGATCGGCACCGCCCCGCCCGGCGGTGCGGAGCATGCGGTCAACCTGCTGGTGGCCGCCCGCAGTTGGCTGTGCGACCTCGCGCGTGCGGGATGGCGCGGTATCGACCACGAGCTGGTCGCGGGAGCCTCGGCCGTCGTGTCCGCGATGCTGCCCGAGCCGGGGCTGCGCCGCCTGGCGGCGCTGCTCGACGGGTTCGCCGCCGAACTCGCCGCGTCCTGTCCCGGAGCGACCCTGGAGCAGGTTCCCGTACGCCGGTGGGCCGACCTGTGGTCGCGGGCGATGCTGCTGACGCTGCCGGGCGCCGTCTCCGCGCCCGCCGTCGCCGGCGTCACCGGCCGTCTGCTGCCGCTGGGGATGGATCTCCAGGAGCACGCCACCGCCGTGCAGGCGCAGGTGCACGCGGTGTTCGAGCCGGCCGACGGTGGCGCGTCGCGTCTGGTGCGGGCCAGTGTGTCCGCGCCGAAGCCCGACAGCGTCGTCGGGGCGGGGCTGTGGCAGTTGCTCCGGCCGCGCCTGTCCCTGCTGGCCGCCGTGAGTGAGGGGCGTGCCATGGAGCTGGACGCCATGCCGGTGACGGCGGAGGGCGATCTCCTCTGGGACGACGCCCGTGCCAGGACGGGTGAGCCCGCCGAGGTCTTCGCCACCGCGCGGGTGGCGCTGCCCACCGCGGTCGCCTCCCCGACCGCCCCGCTGGACCGGCATCCGGCGCGGATCGCCGTGCCCGTGCTGCTGGAGGGGTACGGGGTGGAGGAGGGCGAGGACGGGCCGGTCTTCCTGGTGGCCGGGGTGCGTCTCGCCGTCGACGTGGACCGGGTTCCGGCCGCCGGTCCGCTGACCCCGGAGGCCGTCGCCGGATCCGGTGCGTGTGTCGGGCTGCTGCGCTGGGACGCCGGGGCGTTCGTGCTGCAGCCGCTCGCCGTCGAGCGGACGGTGCGCAAGAAGGCCGTCGCCGTGCACGCGGGGGCCTGGGCCGGGGGGACGTCCGACAAGGCCGGTGTGCGGGCCGAGAAGGCGGCGACCGACACCGTCACGGTGCTGCGTGAGCGGGCGGGAAGGCTGCTGCGGAAATGAGCGAGGACAGGAGCGGGGGGATCCCGGCGCCCGATCCCGACGAGAACCGGCGGCAGGTGCTCTACTGGCGTCTGCTGGCCCGGCTCTTCGATCCGGAGGAGCAGGCGTCGCTTGAGGCGGCGAGTGTCGCCGTGGTCGAGGACATCGGTCTGCCGTCCGCGCTGCTCGATCCGGGGGCGTCGGTCGACTCCGTGATGCAGCGGCACCCGGAGCTGGCGGCCGAGTTCGACGGGCTGATGACGCCCGGGCCGGACGAGGAGGGCACGCGTGACCGGGCGGCGGAGGTGCGACGCGCCGCGCTCGTGTCGAAGGTGCTGCTGAACGTCTTCGCCACCGGCTCCGGCACCGTCACCGCCGAGCAACTGGCCCGCTGGCAGTCCGACGCGGGCTGGCTGGAGCGGGCGCTGGGCTGCCGGCCCGGTGACCTGCGCGGCGGTGGGGGCCGGCGGGCCGGGGCCGGAGGGGGTGTCAGCCCCACCGGTACGGGTGTCGGCGGGCCCGCGCCCGACCTCAGCCGGCTGATTCCCGAGATCGGGCCCGAGCTGGGCTCGATCGAGGCCGGTCTCGTCAAGCGGATGCATCTGCGCGAGGTGCTGGCCGATCCCGCCCTGGCGTCCCGGCTGACGCCGAGCATGTCGCTGATCGAGCAGTTGCTGCGGGACAAGGACAACCTCTCCGGGGTGGCCCTGGCCAACGCCAAGGCGCTGATCCGGCGTTACGTCGACGAGGTGGCCCAGGTCCTGCGCAGCCAGGTGGAGAAGGCCACGGTCGGCGACATCGACCGGTCGGTCCCGCCCAAGCGGGTGTTCCGCAATCTCGATCTCGACCGCACCATCTGGAAGAACCTCACCAACTGGAGCCCGGAGGAGGAGCGGCTCTACGTCGACCGGCTCTACTACCGGCACACCAGCCGCAGGACGACACCGCAGCGGCTGATCGTGGTCGTGGACCAGTCGGGTTCCATGGTCGACTCGATGGTCAACTGCACCATCCTGGCGTCCATCTTCGCCGGGCTGCCGAAGGTCGACGTGCACCTCATCGCGTACGACACGCAGGCGCTGGACCTCACGCCCTGGTCGCACGACCCGTTCGAGACGCTGCTGCGCACCAAGCTCGGCGGCGGCACCGACGGCACGGTCGCGATGGCGCTCGCCCAGCCGAAGATCGCCGAGCCGCGCAACACGGTCGTGGTGTGGATCTCCGACTTCTACGAGTGGCGCACGGACGAGCTGTTCGAGAGCATGGCCGCCATCCACCGCTCGGGGGCGAAGTTCATCCCGGTGGGTTCGGTGACCAGCTCCGGGCGCGGCAGCGTCAACCCGTGGTTCCGGGAGAAGTTCAAGGACCTCGGTACGCCGGTGATCTCCGGCCACATCAAGAAGCTCGTGCACGAGCTCAAGACGTTCCTCACGTGACCGGCGAAGCGCCCCACGTCTCCCTCTGATCATCCCCGTACGAAAGGCTTTCCCCTCATGTCCGACCTGCTGCGCGCGCCCGCCGAGATCAAGTACGCCGAGGAGCTCGACTGGCTGGAGTCGATCGACGACAACCCCAAGCCGTTCTCGTGGCGCCTGTCGCCGAAGATGGTCCGCCTGTTCATCCTCGGCTCGGAGCGGGCCGACGGGCTGGACCGGGAGGTGTCGCAGAAGTGGTTCGGTGACCGGAGCTTCGTCGAGCGGTCCATCGTCACCCTCGCCTCCGACCGCGGTCTGCTGCTCATCGGCGACCCGGGCACGGGCAAGAGCTGGCTGGCCGAGCTGCTGTCCGCCGCGATCTGCCGCAACTCCACGCTGGTGGTGCAGGGCACGGCCGGCACCACCGAGGACCACATCAAGTACTCGTGGAACGTGTCGATGGTCATCGCCAAGGGGCAGTCGCGGGAGTCGATGATCCCCTCGCCGATCATGACCGCGATGGAGGCGGGCGCCATCGGCCGCTTCGAGGAACTGACCCGGTCCACGAGTGACGTCCAGGACGCGCTGATCTCGATCCTCTCCGAGAAGTACATCTCCGTGCCCGAGCTGGAGAGCGGGGGCGGCGACGACAACATCGTGTTCGCCAAGCCGGGCTTCTCGATCATCGCCACGGCCAACAGCCGCGACCGGGGCGTCAACGACCTCTCCTCCGCGCTGAAGCGGCGCTTCAACTTCGTCCGCATCCCGGTCGTGACGAACAGGAGGAGCGAGGCGGAGATCGTCCGCTTCCGCACCGAGGAGCTGCTGCGCCGGCACTCGATCGAGCTGGACGTGCCGCCGACCCTGCTCGACGTGCTGCTGCAGAGCTTCGCCGACCTGCGCGCCTCCGCCGCGGCGGCCGGCAGCGACGACGAGAAGCTGGAGTCGGCCCTGTCGACGGCCGAGCAGATCGGTGTGCTGGAGGACGCGGTCCTGCACAGCAACTTCTTCGGCGAGCGCGCCCTCACCGCGCGCACCCTGGCCTCCTCGCTGGTCGGTTCGCTCACCCGGCGCGAGCCGGAGGACCTGGCCATCCTCAACAAGTACCTGCACGGGGTCGTCGAGCCGCGCAGCAAGGACGAGGGCGGCTCCTGGCCCGAGTTCCTGGAGGGCGGCCGCGACGCGATCGCCACCCTGTCATGAGCGGGCCCCGGGAGAGCACGTCGTTCGCGGCGCTGCGCGGTCAACTGCAGGAGGCGGCGGCCGCGTTCGCGGGCGGGCCGGACGCCCTGGAGGGCATCCTCCTCGGCATGGTCGACGACGTGGACCGCGCGGCGCGCGAGCCGCTGGAGATCTTCCCGGTCTGTCACCACTCCCCCGCCTCGGCGCTCGCCATGGCCCGGCGGCTCCGGGAGAAGCAGCCGAAGGTGGTGTACCTGGAGCTGTGCGAGGACCTGGCGCCGCTGCTGACGGAGCTGCGCAACTGCCGGCTTCCGGTGGCGGTGCAGGCGTTCGCCGGCGATGTCGACGGCTTCCCCCAGGAGTGGGCGCCGTTGTCGGTCGTCGCGCCGATCACCGAGGCGTCCGCCGAGTACCAGGCCGTCGCCTACGCCCTGGACACCCCGGGGGTGGAACTGGTCCTCGTCGACCGGTCCTCGGACCACGTCTTCCAGTGGGACGGCAGGGGCGACCGGGCCCCGGAGGGCGGCGAGCCCCCGGCCGAGGAGGAGGCCGCGCTGCACGGTGAGGCCGTCGGCGTGGAGATCGGCGACCTGCGGCCGCGCTTCGCCGAGCTGGAGGAGCATCTGCTGCGCCACGGCAAGGTGCGGCACTGGTCGGAGTGGTGGCACCAGTACGTCGAGGTGCCGCTCGGTGACGGCGCCGCCGACCACGACACCTACCGCCAGGTGATGTTCCTCATCGGCAGTCTGTTCCGGCGGCTCGCCCCGGGCGACGGTGCCCGGGTGCGGGTGGACGAGGACCGCGAGCGGTACATGTGGACACGGATGCGTGAGCACCTGGCGGCGACGGGCACGGATCCGGAGGACTGCCTGTACGTGTGCGGGGCGTTCCACGCCGCGAGCCGTGTCGAGGAGTTCGGGGTGCACGGCGGCACCGGCACGTTCACGATCCCGCCGCGTACCGCCACCACCTGGCAGTACGGGCTGATCCCGTCCAGTCACGCGGCGATCGAGGCGCAGTTCGGCCTGGCGGCCGGTTCGATGTCGATCGCGGCGACGGAGTGGGCGAAGAGCCTGAAGCGGACCCGGGTGACGCCGTACCGGCTGGACGGCCAGGCGGGGACGAAGAAGACCGGGAGGAGGAAGGCGGCCGCCGCCCCGGTCGTCGCGGCTGCCCCGTCCGCGGACGCCGGGGACAGGCTGTCCGGGTTCCTGCGCCGGCCGCCGGTGCTGGACGGTCTGGACGAGGCCGAACTGCTCGGCTGGTCGGTGGACATCGTGCGGGCGGCCCGCCGCAACGGCTACCTCGCCTCCACCGCCGACGCCATCGCCGTGTTCGAGACGTCGATCCTGCTCGCCGGCATGCGGGACCGTGCCAAGCCGACGCCGTACGACTTCCAGGACGCGGCGGTCACCTGCATAGAGAAGGACAGCGTCCCCGGGCGGCGGGACGTGCGGCGGCTCGTCGAGATCATGATGGGCGGCGACCGGATCGGCCAGGTGGGCTACGAGGCACTGCCGCCGCTCGCCCGCGACGTGTACGACCGGCTCGAACCGCTGGGGCTGAAGCTGCAGCAGCGGGGCGTGCAGCGGGCGCTCCTCGACATGACGTCCCGGCCGGAACTTCAGGCGTGCTCCGACATCCTGTGGATGCTGCGGCGGCTCATGCCGCACGGCGCCGCGCGGCCGATCATGGGCGAGCGGCGGCTCGGTGAGCGGTCGATCCAGGAGTCCTGGGACCTGGCCATCGGCACCCACCAGCGGGCCCTCATCGAACTCGGCTACGAGGGCGTCAGCCTCGAACAGGTGCTGGAGCAGCGGCTGCGGCGCGAGGCGTACGGGCCGCAGGCGACCACGGCGACCGTGCTGGCGGCGGTCGAGGACACGCTGCTGTACCTGCGCGGCCGCCGTCTCGCCGACGAGCTGGGCACGCACGCGCTGAAGGTGCTCGCCGCGGAGCGCGGTGTCGACGGGGCGCCGGAGGTGCTGCGCCGGGCGCGTGCGCTGCTGGCGTACTACCGGACCAGCGAGCCGGTGCTGCCGGGCTGGATCGAGTCCTTCGTGAAGACGGGTTACGCCCACTACTGCACGCTGCTGCCGACGGCCTTCCGTGACGAGGACGCGACGGTGGGTCAGGTCGCGGCGATGCTCGGCTTCCTGTTCAGCATGGAGAGCCTCGCGCTGTCGCTGGGCTGCGACCGGACCCAGCTGGAGCTGGCGGTCGCCCAGTCGCACCCCGACGACCCGTCGAAGACGGCCCTGCTGTGGGCGGCGCAGGTGCAGCTCGGCACCCTGTCCCGGGCGGAGCTGCGGACGCGGTGCGAGGCGCTGCTGGACAACCCGCTGGTGGTGCCCGCCTACCCGCGCTACCTCAGCGGTTTCGTGCAGGCCCTGGAGCCGGTTCCGGGGCTGGCGGACGTGGTCGTGGAGGCGGTGTCGAACGCCTTCGGACGGCTGCCGGACGCGGTGCTGCTGCCGTGGCTGCCGCTCCTGATCACCACCCTGCGCTCCGGCGCCGGGGATCTCGCCCCGCTGCTGATCCGGGAGGCGGGGCGGATCTTCCCGGGGCGGCTGGCGGCGCTGGACGCGTGGACGCCGCCGTGGCGGATGCCGGAGGCCGATCCGTTCGCCGCCAAGCCCGTGGCCGGTGTCCGCCGTGGCGCGGCACTGCTCACGGCGCACCCGGCGACGTGCGACGCGGTGGCGGGGGTGCTCGGCTGTGAGGGAGGCTGGGCGCCGTCCGAGGCCCCGGCCGCGCGGGGCGTGGGACTGCTGGCCGCGTATCCGGCGGCCTGTGACGCGGTGGCGGGGCTGCTGGGCTGCGCCGAGGCGTGGGTGACGGCCGGTCCCGGCCCGTCGGGCGCCGTACTGACGAGCCGTCATCCCGCGACGGCCGGGGCGCTGGCGTCGTTGCTCACCGGTGACTGACCGCTGACGAGCCGGCCGGCCGCCCGTGGCAGCACGGGCAGCACGGCCGGCCGCCCGTGCTGCCCGACGGAAGTGTCGTCGGGCAGTGCGGGCGGCGCTTCCTCCGGGAGTGTCCGCGGAGGCTCACCGGTGGGCGGCACGGACGGCGTCGTCGGGGTCCACCGGGGATGCACCGCCCCGGACGCCGCCGCCGCGATGCGGACGGTGCCACGGCGGCGGCGGGCATGCCGTGGCGCGGCACCGGCGCAGACAGCGCCACATGGCTTAATTCAAGACGTGAGTTAAGCGGTTCGGTATCGGTCCGTCAAGGGCCTGGACGGACCCGCCCGAGTCGCGCCGCCCCTCTTGACGCGCGCCTTCCACGGATGAACCATTCAGCGGCGAGAGAGCGCTCTCAGCACCCCACGCCGTTCACTTCCCGAACCAGGAGAGCCACCCCATGACGTCCGACTCCCCCTCTTCTCCCCGGCCGCCCGCCGTCGGCCGCCGCACCGTTCTCGGCGCCGCGGCAGCCGCTCCCGTGCTGGCCGCACTGCCCTCGGCGGCCGCCGCCGCGCCCGCGGCCGGGCACGGGGGACCTCGCCGGCTGCAGGGCGGCGGCGACCTCGGCCCCAACGTGATCGTCTTCGACCCGTCCACGCCGGGCATCCAGGCCAGGCTGGACGAGGTGTTCGCCCGGCAGGAGGAGGACCAGTTCGGCCCCGGCCGCTACCAGTTCTTCTTCAAGCCCGGCGCCTACCACGGGCTCAACGCCCAGCTCGGCTTCTACACCTCCGTCTCCGGCCTCGGCCTGTCCCCCGACGACACCACCATCCACGGCGACCTGACGGTCGACGCCGGCTGGTTCGACGGCAACGCCACTCAGAACTTCTGGCGTTCGGCGGAGAACCTGGCCCTCGTCCCGGCCAACGGCACCAACCGCTGGGCGGTCGCCCAGGCCGCGCCGTTCCGCCGGATGCACGTACGCGGCGACCTCAACCTCGCCTCCTCCACCTACGGTTGGGCCAGCGGCGGTTACATCGCCGACAGCCGGATCGACGGCACGGTCGGCCCCTACTCGCAGCAGCAGTGGTACACCCGGGAAAGCTCGGTCGGCGGCTGGACCAACGCCGTGTGGAACATGGTGTTCTCCGGCGTCGAGGGCGCCCCCGCGCAGAGCTTCCCGGACCCGCCGTACACCACGCTCGACACGACGCCGATCTCCCGCGAGAAGCCCTTCCTGTACCTCGACGGCGAGAAGTACCGCGTCTTCCTGCCGGCACTGCGGAGGAACGCGCGCGGCGTCACCTGGGGCAGCGGCACCCCGCGCGGCACCTCCCTGCCGCTGGAGCGCTTCTACGTCGCGCAGCCGGGCGACTCTTCGGCCACCCTCAACCGGGCGCTCGAGCAGGGCCTGCACCTGCTGCTCACGCCCGGCATCTACCACGTCGACCAGCCGGTCCGGGTGAACCGGCCGAACACGGTCGTCCTGGGCCTCGGCTACGCCACCCTCGTCCCCGACAACGGCGTCACCGCACTGAAGGTCGCCGACGTCGACGGCGTACGACTGGCCGGCTTCCTGATCGACGCCGGAACGGTCAACTCCCCGGTCCTGCTGGAGGTCGGGCCGCGCGGCGCCTGCCAGAACCACGCCGCCAACCCCATCACCGTCCAGGACGTCTTCATCCGGATCGGCGGTGCGGGCCCCGGCAGGGCGACCACCAGCATGGTGGTCAACGCCCGGCACACCATCATCGACCACACCTGGGTCTGGCGCGCCGACCACGGCGAGGGTGTGGGCTGGGAGACCAACCGCTGCGACTTCGGTGTCGTCGTCAACGGCCACGACGTCCTCGCCACCGGCCTGTTCGTCGAGCACTTCAACAAGTACGACGTGCAGTGGAACGGCGAACGCGGCCGCACGATCTTCTTCCAGAACGAGAAGGCCTACGACGCCCCGAACCAGGCCGCGATCCAGAACGGCTCGCTCAAGGGCTACGCCGCCTACAAGGTCGGCGACCACGTCACCACCCACGAGGGCTGGGGCATGGGCAGCTACTGCTACTACAACGTCGACCCGACGATCGTCCAGCACCACGGCTTCGCCGCCCCGGAGCGGCCCGGGGTGCGCTTCCACCACCTGATGGTCATTTCCCTGAGCGGGCACGGGCAGTACGAGTGCGTCATCAACGACACCGGAGCGCCGACCTCGGGCACGAACACCGTGCCGTCGGTGGTGGTGTCCTACCCCTGACCGGTGGCGGTCCCTCCCCCACTGGGCGGGGGAGGGACCGCCGGGGACCGGCCACCGCGTCAGCGCGTCACCGCGCGGGCGCTTCGGCCGGTGCCGGTGCGTAACCGGTCGGCCGGGTGGTGAAGGTGCCGCGGCCCTGGGTGCGGCTGCGCAACCGGGTGGCGTAGCCGAAGAGTTCGCCCAGCGGCACGGTCGCGGTGACGACCGCCGCGCCCGCCCGGGTGGCCGAGCCGCTCACCCGGCCGCGCCGCGCCGCCAGGTCACCGAGCACGGACCCCACCGCGTCCTGCGGCACGGTGACCGTGACCTCGGCGACCGGCTCCAGCAGCACCATCGCGCACGCCCGCAGGGCATCCCGCAGTCCGAGCCGGCCCGCGGTGCGGAACGCGGTTTCGGAGGAGTCCTTGACGTGCGTCGAACCGTCGGTGAGCGTCACCCGCAGGCCCGTCACCGGGTGCCCTCCGAGGGGCCCCTCGGTGAGCGCGTCCCGGCAGCCGGCCTCGACGGCACGGACGTACTCCTGCGGCACGCGCCCGCCGACGACCGTCGAGCGGAACTCGAAACCGGCCTCCGGCGAGTCCAGCGGTTCCACGTCCAGGACCACTTGGGCGAACTGACCCGCGCCGCCGTCCTGTTTGACGTGCCGGAACACGAACCCGGACACTCCTCCACCGACGGTCTCCCGGTAACTCACCCGCTGCCGGCCCACGTTGACGCCCAGCCCCTGCTCCCTCCGGATCTTCTCCACCGCGACCTCCAGATGCAGCTCGCCCATGCCGGACAGCACCGTCTGGGCGGTCTCCGGATCGGTGCGCACGACCAGCGAGGGGTCCTCCTCCGCGAGCCGCGCCAGCGCCGACGCCAGGCGCCCGGTGTCCGTACCCTTCAGTGCCTCCACCGCCACGGAGACGACCGGGTCGGCGACACCCGGGGGCTCCAGGACCAGCGGGGCGCCCGGGGCGCACAGCGTGGAGCCCGCGCGGGCGGACTTCAGCCCGACCACGGCGACGATGTCGCCGGCGGTCGCACGCTCCAGCCGGTCGTGGCGGTCGGCCCGCACACGCAGGATCCGTCCGACGCGCTCGGTGCGGCGTGCGGTGGCGTCCCACACGGTGTCTCCCTTCTCGATCGTGCCCGAGTACACCCGCAGATAGGTCAGCCGCCCGGTGGCGGTGGCGTTCACCTTGAACGCGAGGGCGGTCAGCGGTGCCGCCGGGTCGGCGGTCCGCTCCTGCTCGCTGCCGTCGTCGCACGTACCGCGCACCGGTGGCACGTCGAGCGGCGACGGGAGGTAGGCGAGGACGGCGTCCAGCAGCGGCTCGATGCCGCGGTTGCGGTAGGCGGAGCCGCACAGCACGACGACGGCGGAGCCGCTGCGGGTCAGGTCCCGCAGGGCGGCCGCGAGCGTGCCGCTGCCGAGCGCACCCGTGTCACAGAACTCTTCGAGGGCCCCCGGGTGCAGTTCGGCGACGGCCTCCTCCAGCAGCCGGCGCCGCCGGTGCGCCTCCTCCCGCAGCTCCTCCGGCACCGGTGCCGGCTCGCGGGCCACGCCCTCGTCGCTCCAGGTCAGGGCCCGCATGTGCAGCAGGTCGACGACACCGGTGAAGGTGTCCTCCGCGCCGATCGGGAGCTGCACGGCCAGGGGTGCGGGGTGCAACCGCTCGCGGAGGGAGGCGACGGCGGCGTCCAGCACGGCCCCCGCCCGGTCCATCTTGTTGACGAACGCGATGCGCGGCACACCGTGCCGGTCCGCCTGCCGCCACACCGACTCGCTCTGCGGCTCCACACCGGCGACCGCGTCGAACACGGCGACGGCGCCGTCGAGGACGCGCAGTGAGCGCTCCACCTCGTCGGCGAAGTCGACGTGGCCGGGGGTGTCGATGAGGTTGATCCGGTGACCGTCCCAGGCGCAGCTGACGGCGGCGGCGAAGATGGTGATGCCCCGGTCGCGCTCCTGCGGGTCGAAGTCGGTGACGGTGGTGCCGTCGTGGACCTCGCCGCGCTTGTGCGTGGTGCCGGTGGCGTACAGGATCCGCTCGGTGACGGTGGTCTTGCCGGCGTCGACGTGGGCGAGGATGCCGAGGTTGCGTACGGCGGCGAGTGGGTTGGTGCGCATGGCCCGTGGCCTTTCGGGTGTACCGGAGAAGGGCGGCGCGATCTCCCCTGGCGCACGGCGCCGGACGCCCCTTCAGGCGTGGGGCGTCGGCGATCAGGCGTGCGTCAGGGGCATCCGGTGCCGGCCGCGCAGCGGGCACCGGACGGCGGGAGACACCAGGATCACCACGGACCGACGGGACCGGGAACGGGGAGCGGCAGCGGTGGCGTGGTGACGCACGGCCGGTCTCCCCTCACTGGTCATGGATGCGCGGCCCGGCAGCGGGCGGCGCCTGTGCGGTGAGTGTAGGGAGGGAGGGCAGGGCGGAGCCACGCGTTTTCCGCGGCTGACACATGACCTGGTGGTCTCACATATCGGAACTGCTTTCCTGATTGATGAGACATCTGAGAGCCTTGGGCAACCGTTCTCCCTGGAAAGACCGTGAAATGCCCGCACCATCCACCGGCCCGGCCCCCGTCAACTCCCGCTCGCGGGTCCTCATCGCGAGCCTCATCGGCACGACGATCGAGTTCTACGACTTCTACATCTACGCGACCGCCGCCGTCCTGGTCTTCCCCGCGCTCTTCTTTCCGAGCAGCGACCCGACCACGGCCCTGCTGTCGTCCTTCGCGGTGTTCGGCGCCGCGATGGTCGCCCGCCCGATCGGCGCGGTGGTCTTCGGACACCTCGGCGACCGGCTCGGCCGCAAGGGCACGCTGGTGGCCTCGCTCCTCACCATGGGCATCGCCACGTTCCTCATCGGCGTGCTCCCCACCTACGCGCAGGCCGGCTGGATCGCCACCGCACTGCTGGTGCTGATGCGGCTCGCGCAGGGCTTCGCCCTCGGCGGCGAGTGGAGCGGCGCGGCCCTGGTCGCCACCGAGAACGCCCCGAAGGGCAAGCGCGCCCTCTACGGCACCTTCCCGCAGCTGGGCGCCCCGCTCGGCTTCATCATCGGCAACGGGCTCTTCCTGATCATCGGCGCGCTGCTCCCGTCCACGGCGGGCGCCGACCCGTCCCAGCCCTCGGACGCCTTCCTGAGCTGGGGCTGGCGCATCCCGTTCCTGTTCTCCGCCGTGATGGTCGCGATCGGCCTGTGGGTGCGGATGCGCCTGGTGGAGGCCCCGGTCTTCGCCAGGACCCAGGAGGCAGGGCTGGTGCGGAAGCTGCCGCTGGCCACCGTCTTCCGCGACCACTGGAGGCAGTTGGTCCTCGGCACCTTCTTCATGCTGGCCACGTACGTTCTCTTCTACCTGATGACGACGTTCTCGCTGAGCTACGGCCGCACGGCTAAGGACGCGGCCGTGCCGGGCCTGGGGTACGACTACACGACGTTCGTGCTGATGATGATCTTCGGTGTGCTGTTCTTCGCGGCGTTCACCCTGGTCTCCGGCCCGCTCGCGGACCGCTACGGCCGGCGCGCCACGCTGATCGCCGTCACCGCCGGGATCCTGGTCTTCGGGCTGGTCTGGGTGCCGCTGATCGGCCTGGGCACGGTCGGCGTGGTGCTGTGGCTGGTGTTCGGCTTCACGCTGATGGGCATGACGTTCGGCCCGATGGGCGCGCTGCTGCCGGAGCTGTTCCCGACGAGCGTGCGCTACACGGGCTCCGGCATCTCCTACAACGTCAGCTCGATCCTCGGCGCTGCCGTCGCCCCGTTCATAGCGGTCGCCCTGTGGGAGGCCGGCGACGGCTCGCCGTGGCTGGTCGGCGTCTACCTCTCCTCGATGGCGCTGCTGACGCTGGTCGCGCTGCTGCTCGGCAAGGAGACGAAGGACGTGGGGCTGGAGGAGGGCGAGGCCGTCGAGGCACCGGCCCGCGACGAGGCCGCCGCTGCTGCGGCTCCCTGAGGCCCTCTGAACCGCTGAGGCCCTCCGCGTCCGACGATCGGACGCGGAGGGCCTTCTGTCACTGCTCAGCTGCCGCGGGAAACGGATCAGTAGGCGACCTGTCCGTAGCTGGGATTGTCGAACAGCAGGTAGAACTTGGTGCCGTCCAGAACGGTAGTGGCTGCCGTGCCCCAGGTATTGGCGTAGATCGTGCGGTAGCTGTTGCACGTGACCTCGTTGGTGCTGGATTTGAGGAGGCAGGCGCTCACCCTCACCGTACGGCTGGGCTTGACGTTGATGTCTGCGCAGTTGGACGTGGTGGTCGCCCACGCCGTGGCAGTGGGCCAGGCGTAAGTAGTGCCGGTGCTGTAGCTCTTGGCGCTGCCGTAGCAGGACAGGGCGGCAGCAGGTGCCGCCACCGCAGAGGTGCTGGTGGCGGCGGTGAGGCCACCGGCGGCCAGGGCGGCGGCAGCCGCGACGGTCATGGCGCGTGAACGGATTCGCACGTTGTTCCCTCCCCTTGGGTTTGCCGGTAAGGCCCGTGCTCCCTCGCTGTCAGCCAGCCGTGTACCGGCGCCAAGCAGTGTGGCAGTCATCAACCACTGCGTAAACAGCGGTGGTTGAGGCACTCCAGGAACCGGGGCCGGACGGGCCACGGGCAGGGCCCTGTGCGGGGACACCCTGCAGGCGAAGAACCTGAGTGACGAAGAAGCGGACCGAGCGGACGAGGCATGCCGCACGGTTCCGGAAACTCCCGCACCCTCGGCGCGATCGTCGTCGCGCCGACGGTCGGCGAGGAGACGAAGAAGGTCCCGCAAGGCGAAGGCGAAGTACCCACCGCGCCCGGACGGTACGAGGCCACCGGCAGCGGGACAACCCGTTGCCGAGTGCTGGAGGGAGCGGCGTGTACTGCGGTGAGAGGCATGGGCGTAGGGGACGGCCCAGGGCCTACAGCATTTCGATGGCGCCCGGCGGGACCGGGCCCTCGCCCGCGTAGGAGTCGCCGCGTGGTGCGGACGGAGCGTCGTCCTCCGCGACGGTCAGCGTGGGCCAGGGGGCAGCCAGGGTCGCGTCGTCCAGGGTGAGGCCGAGGTGGTCGAGGACGAGGGCGACCACGGGGGCGATTCCGGAGCCCTCACGCTCGGCCAGGGCTTCCTGAATCCTGTCCCACCAAGGACCGGGATGTTCGGGCCGGGGTTGTTCCGGGCCGGGTTCGAAGTTCTCCAGGCACTGGCCGTCGCGCCAGTGCTGGAAGACGGCAAGGCCCTCAGCGGACAGGACGCTGTAGGTCTCGGTGCCGCGGGACAGCGCGGCGAGGAGTTCGGGCCACGAGCCGATGACGCCGTCCTCCTCGACGCAGAACGTCCAGTCGTCGAGCCTTCCCGCCCGCAGGAGCGATACCGTTCCGGCGGCAAACTGACCTGTGGGCAGGTCGGACGCGGCGTCCGCATCCAGCAGGCGGGAACGGGCCGGGTCGGCGCCGTAGCGGGTGAAGACCTCGGCGGGGCCCAGGCCCCGGGTGAAGGTGACGCACATCTGGTCACCAGCCCAGTCGAACGCGTCCGTTGCCATGTTCTGCCTCCGTCCTGTGCACCGGCGCCGTCTGCCGGAACCGTGTCTGCCGGGCCCCCGCGGCGCAGCGCGGGGCCCGGTTCATGGTGCCCGGTTCAGGCGGTGAACTCGATGCGGAACGGGCCGTCCGTCACCAACTGCTGGTACGTGCGCGGGGAGGACGTCGAGGAGGTCACCTTTGGCCCACCGGACCGGACGGCCCGCAGAGCGCATGACCCAGCACCAAGACGTCACTCTGCGTAGGCCCAAAACGACGGTCGGCGACGAAAACGCCACGAGGACCGCGACCGTCAGGTCGAGGCCCTCGTGAACGTATCGTCCAGCTGAGTGTCCGAGGGGGGACTTGAACCCCCACGCCCGATAAAGGGCACTAGCACCTCAAGCTAGCGCGTCTGCCATTCCGCCACCCGGACAAGGTGTGTGTCACATGCGGGGCGGTCCCCGCAGCGACATGGACAACCATATCAAGGTTTCGCGGTGCCTTTCACCTGCGTTTCCGTCGTCCGGGAGGCGGTGCGGACGGCAGCCTGGGCGGCCGGGCCGCGACGGGCTCAGGGCATCTGCCGGTGGTCCGGGAAGCGGCCGGGCAGCCGCTCCCCCGCCGGGCCCCGGTTCACCGCGCGGACCAGGAGCTCGTCGCCTCCCCTTCGAGGCTGCGGCGGCCGCGAGGCCGATGCGGAAGGGCCGCCCGGTCCCTTGTCATGCTGTCAGCGGCAGCGCTTGCGCAGGGCCGCCATGTTGTCGTAGCTGATCTTCGCCTCCCGCAGTGACTGTGCGGGGTCGGTGGCGCTCGGAGAGTTGTCGTCCTCGACCATCGGGTTGTGGTAGTTGCGCTGCCCGACCCGGGAGAAGAACGTCGTGTAGTCGATGTCGCCCGTTCCGAACGGCACCATGTCGTATCCCATGCCGTTGGTCGTGTCGACGACGCCGTCCTTGGCGTGGAACAGCGGGTAGCGCTTGTTGTGCCGGGCGACCAGGCCCGCCGGGTCGAAGACGCTTCTGCGGCTGGAGCCGTCGTGGGCGGTGTACGTGTGGAACTTGTACTGGGCGACGTGCGCCCAGAAGATGTCCATCTCCAGCCAGACGAGCCGGGGGTCGGTGACCTTCAGGAAGTACTCCAGCTTCCGGATGCCCGAGCTGCGGGTCGGGCGGCCCTGGTCGTCCAGCGGGCCGCCGTCGAGCAGGAAGCCGTAGGCGCTGTCGTGGTTGTGGGTGTAGAGCTTGATGCCCTCGCGGCGGGCGATCTCGCCCAGGGCGTTCCACTTGTCGGCGGCCACGTCCCAGTCGGCGCGGTGGGAGCTGCCGGTGGGGTCGCCGCCGGTGCCCATGTGGTCCATGCCGAGAATGTTGGCGATCTCCAGGTGCTTCTTGAAGGTGTCCTTGTCCGCCTCGCTCAGCGGCCAGGAGGACGGGATGAAACCGTGGTTGCCCTGGGCGCGCAGGCCGTTGTCGTCGAGCCAGGAGCGCAGCAGCCGGGCGCCCTCGACGGACTCCAGGTTGTCGCCGCCGGGCGCGTTCGCGTGCTGGCGGTAGCCCGCGAACTCGACCTGGCGGTAGCCGTGGCGGGCCAGCTGCCTGAACACGTCGCGGAAGCCCGAGGGCAGGTCGCTCGCGAGGGGGTCGCGGGCGGTGGCGTCACGCACGGTGTAGAGGATGATGCCGCGCTTGTGCGGGGGGACGAGCACGTGGCCGCGTCCGTGCCCGTGGTCGTGGTCTGCGCCGCGGTCCTGGGCCAGGGCGGGGGCCGCGCCGAAGACGGGCGCCGCGACGGCTCCCGCCGCCACGGCGGTGCAGGTGCTGAGGAAACGGCGCCGGCCCAGACCGAGGCTGCGGCGCAGTCCCTCGTCCGGGGTGGCGGCGGCGACGGCATCGGCGCGGGAGGAGGGGTCGGGATACAGGGTCACGGATGGCCTGCCTTCTCGGTCGTGGCCGGTTCCGGTGCCGCCGGGACCGGCCGTTGTCAGTGCCGTGTGTTTCACTCTCGGTAGTCGGAATGCGGCGGCCGTGCGTGGTGCGGTGTCAGCCGAGTCCGGCGAGCCGGAGCAGGAGTTGTTTCACATCGGTGGCCGCGACGCGGTCGCCGACGGCGCGGGGGGTGGAGCAGATGAGGAGCGGACCGTCGTCGTCGCTCGCGGGGAGGCGGCCGTGGCTGCCGCGAATAGGTGAGGGGTCCAGCGGCACGACCGCCATGCGGTAGCGCATGCCGAGCTTCTTGCGCGCCAGCGCGGTGGCCGCCTTGACCTTCACGTAGGGGTCGAGGGGGTCCATGAACAGTTCGACCGGGTCGTAGCCGGGTTTGCGGTGGATCTCGACGAGCTGCGCGAAGTCGGGCGCGCGGGCGTCGTCGAGCCAGTAGTAGTACGTGAACCAGGCGTCGGGTTCGGCGACGGCGACCAGTTCGCCGGCGCGCGGATGGTCGAGGTGGTGGGCCTTCTTGCCCTCGTCGTCGAGGAGCTGCTCGATGCCGGGCAGTCCGTCGAGGGCGGCGCGGGTGGCGTCGAGGTCCTCGGGGCGGCGCACGTAGACGTGGGCGATCTGGTGGTCGGCGACCGCGAAGGCGCGTGAGGCCATCGGGTCGAGGTACTCCATGCCGTCCTGGGTGTGCACCTCGAGCAGATCCGCGCGGCGCAGGGCGCGGTTGATGTCCACGGGCCGGTTCACGCGGGTGATGCCGTACTCGGACAGGGCGACGACGGTACGGCCCTCGGCGCGGGCGTCGTCGAGGAGCGGGGCGACGGCGGTGTCGAGGTCGGCGGCCGCCTTCAGGGAGCGCGGGTCGTCGGGGCCGAAGCGCTGCAGGTCGTAGTCGAGGTGCGGGAGGTAGCAGAGCGTCAGGTCGGGGCGCCGGGTGCGCATGACGTGGCGGGTGGCGTCGATGATCCACTGGCTGGAGACCAGGTCGGCGCCGGGTCCCCAGAAGTGGAACAGGGGGAACGTGCCGAACTTCTCGGTGAGTTCGTCATGCAGGGCGGGCGGCCGGGTGTAGCAGTCGGGTTCCTTGCGGCCGTCGGCGTAGTAGACGGGGCGGGGGGTGACGGTGATGTCGGTGTCGGCGCCCATGGCGTACCACCAGCAGATGTTGGCCACGGTGTAGCCGGGGTGGGCGCGGCGGGCGGCGTCCCAGAGCTTGTCGCCGGCGACGAGACCGTTGTGCTGCCGCCACAGCAGTACGTCGCCGAGCTCGCGGAAGTACCAGCCGTTGCCGACGATGCCGTGCTCCGCGGGCGGGGTGCCGGTGAGGAAGGTGGACTGGGCGGCGCAGGTCACCGCGGGCAGGACGGTGCCCAGCGGGGCCCGGGAGCCGGACTGTCCGAGCGACGTGAGGTGGGGCATGTGGTCGAGCAGACGGGGGGTGAGGCCCACGACGTCGAGGACGAGGAGAGGGGTGGGGTCGCTCATGGGAGTTCCTTCAGGCCGAGGTCCGTCAGGAGGTCGCGGGCCAGGGCGAGTTCGGCGGCGATGCCGTCGGCGAGCTGGGACCGGCCGCGGGGGCGCAGGGCGGGCGGGAGGGCCTGCCAGGTGTAGGTCTCGACCTCGAGGTGGCGGGTGAGCGGGTGCGGGCCGCCGACGAGCCGGGTCAGGACGGATGTCAGGACGGGCAGCGTGGAGGTGAGGGGCGCGGCGGGGGCCGCGTGCAGCGGGACGTGGAAGTGGGCGCGCCAGGGTGCCGCGTCGGGCAGGGCGTCGGCGGCCAGGGCCTCGTCGAGGTCGTCGGTGCCGCGCAGGCCGGCGAGGGTGGAGGTGCGGGTCTGGTGCAGGAAGCGGGGTTCGGCGAAGGCGGCCAGGGCCTCGCGGACCTCGGGGAGGTGGGGCTGTTCGGCGTGCAGGGCGGCCGAGAGCTGGGACTTGACCACGGGCACTCCGGCCCGGACGAGGTCGTCCAGGGCGGTGTGCGGGTCCTCGAAGGAGGTGGCGAGGTGGCAGGTGTCGACGCAGATGCCGACGCGGTCGTGGCCGATCGCGGTGAGCGGGGCGATCGCGTCGCGCGTGGTCTCGACGACGCAGCCGGGTTCGGGTTCCAGGGCGACGCGGATGGAGCGTCCGGTCAGCTCCTGGAGCGCGTCGAGGCGGTCGGCGAGGGTACGCAGGGCGGTGTGGGCCGTCCCGGCGCGTTGGTCGTCGTAGGCGGTGCGCCAGGCGAGGGGGAGGGTGGAGATGCTGCCGTCGGTGACGTCGTCGGGGAGCAGCCCGGCGAGGACGCGGGCCAGGGCGGCGGTGTGCTCCAGGCGTTCGGGGTCCGCCCAGTCCGGCGTGTAGACGCGGTACTTCACCTCCTCGGCGCCGAAGCCCTCGTAGGGGAAACCGTTGAGGGTGACGACCTCCAGGCCGCGCCGTTCGAGTGCGCAGCGCAGTTGGCGCAGGGCGGACGGGTCGGTCGCGAGGGCGTGGGCGGCGTCCTTGGCGAGCCACAGGCCGATGCCGAGCCTGTCCCGGCCGAGGCGGCGGCGGACGGGCTCGCAGTGGTCGCGGAGCTGGGCGAGGACGCCGTCGAGGGTTTCGGCGGGGTGGACGTTGGTGCAGTAGGCGAGGTGGACGGTGGAGCCGTCGGGGTGGCGGAAGCGCATGGCTCACGCCTCCGTGGCGGAGCCGCCCGCGGCCCGCGGCTCGTCCTTGGGCGCGCCGCGCAGGATGGAGTTGCCCTCGTGGGTGGCGTCCGTGGCGGTGACGTCGAGGTTCAGGCGGCCGCTGAGTCCGTAGAAGGCGACGGGGTTGCGCCACAGGACCCGGTCGACGTCGTCCTCGGTGAATCCCTCGGTGAGCATCAGGTCGGCGACGCTGCGGGTCTTGAGGGGGTCGCTCCTGCCCCAGTCGGCGGCGGAGTTGACCAGGATCCGCTCGGGGCCGTGGGCGCGGAGGACGGCGACCATCCGCTCCTCGTCCATCTTGGTGTCCGGGTAGACGGAGAAGCCGAGCCAGGCGCCGCTGTCCCTGGCCTCCTTGACGGTGGTCTCGTTGAGGTGGTCGACCAGGACGCGGTCCATCGGCAGCGCGGACTCGCGGACGACGTCGAGGGTGCGGCGCAGCCCGGCGAGCTTGTCGCGGTGCGGGGTGTGCACCAGCGCGGGCAGGCCGTGGTCGGCGGCGAGCTGGAGCTGGGCGGCCAGGGCGGTGTCCTCGGCGGGGGTCATGGAGTCGTAGCCGATCTCGCCGACGGCGACCACGTTGTCCTTGACGAGATACCGGGGCAGCGCGTCGAGGACGGGCGTGCAGCGGGGGTCGTTGGCCTCCTTCGGGTTGAGGGCGAGCGTGCAGTGGTGGGCGATGCCGTACTGGGCGGCGCGGAAGGGTTCCCAGCCGAGGAGGGAGTCGAAGTAGTCGAGGAAGGAGGCCGGGGAGGTGCGGGGCTGGCCGAGCCAGAAGGCGGGTTCGACGACGGCGCGCACGCCCGCGGCGTACATGGCCTCGTAGTCGTCGGTGGTGCGCGACGTCATGTGGATGTGGGGGTCGAAGATGCGCATCAGGACTCCTTGCCGTGGGGGTCGTCCGTGCCGTGTGCCAGGGTGGCGGACTCGGTCAGGGCCAGAACGCGGCGCAGGTCCTCCGGTACCGGGCGGCCGGCGGCGCTGCGCTCCTCGGCGTGGTCGCCGAGCATGCGGCCGAGTTCGCGGTCGCCCCGGGCGCGGCGGGCCAGGTCCGTCACCTGGTCGAGGCCGGCGCCGGTGAAGAGGCACTTCAGTACGGCGTGCCGCCAGGCGTGGGCGTCCAGGTGGCGGGCGCCGTAGGGGCCGAGTGCGGCGGTGAGAAGCCGGGTGTCGTTGGTGCGCAGGGCGTCCTCGACGAGCGGCAGGGCGTCGGGGCCGGGCACCAGGTGCGGCAGGGCGTGCAGGACGGCGCGGCGTTCGTCGGCGGTCCCCTGGAAGTAGACCCGGGTCAGGGCGTCGGCGTCGGCGCGGGCCGCGTGCAGGACGAGTACGCGGGCGGCGTCGGCGTGGGCGGGACCGCAGCGGCGGCCGGCTTCGGCGAGGCGCAGCTCCCACACCGAGATGGGGCCGTGGGTGCCGGGGTGGGCGGCGGCCTCGTCGAGGGCCTGGTCGAGCCAGGCGCGGGCGGCTCCGCCCAGCAGGCCGGTGAGGTGGCGGTGCAGCTCGGCGGGCGGGGTGAGGGCCGGGGTGGTGCCGTCACCGGGGGTCGCCGGTCTGCCGGTGGTGTCTGCCTCCGGGGTGGCCGGGGTGGCACGGGGGCGGGTCATGGGGTGCTGCTCCCTTCGGGGGTGGCGGAGGGATCGCCGTGCGAGGGGACGGGGGCGGAGGGGGTGGCGGTCGCCGCGAGCCGGGCGGCGCGGCGGAGGAACGGCAGCGAGTGGGCGGCGAAGTGGGGGCCCGCGTGGGAGTGGCGGGGCAGTTCGACGACGGTCAGGCCCTGGTACCCGGTGGCGGCGAGGGCCGCGAGGACGGGCGGGAAGTCGATCTCGCCGTCTCCGAAGGGGAGGTGCTCGTGGACGCCTCGGCGCATGTCCTCGATCTGGACGTGCCGCAGCCAGGGGGCGGCCTCGCGCACGCAGTCCGCGGGAGGGAGGGGTTCGAGGCACTGGCAGTGGCCGATGTCCAGGGTGAGGCCCAGGGGCTCCGGGTCGCCGAGCATCCGGCGCAGGTGGTGGAAGCCGGCGAGGGTGGCGAGGAGGTGACCGGGTTCCGGTTCGACGGCGAGGGGCACGCCGGCGTCGGCGGCGGCGTCCAGGACGGGGGTGAGGGCCTCGGCGAGACGTTTCCAGGCGGTGTCCTCGTCGGTGCCGTCGGGGACGGTCCCGCTGAAGCAGTGCACGGCGTGCGCGCCGAGGTCGGCGGCGACGCGGACGGCCCGGACGAGCAGGCCGACGCGGCGGGCGCGGTCGTCGGGGTCGGGGTCCAGCAGCGAGGGGCCGTGCTTGCGGCGGGGGTCGAGCACGTAGCGGGCGCCCGTCTCCACCGTGACGCCGAGACCGAGCTCGTCCAGACGGCGCGCCACCCGGCGGGTGCGGTGGGCGAGGCCGGGGGCGAGCGGGTCGAGGTGCATGTGGTCGAGGGTCAGGCCCACGCCGTCGTAGCCGAGGTCGGCGAGCAGGGCCAGGGCGTCGTCGAGGCGGAGGTCGGCGAGGCCGTTGGTGCCGTAGCCGAGGCGGAGGGGAGCCGCGGTGACGTCGCTGGTGTTCCGGCTCACGTGATGCTCACCTTCCTCATGGCGGCCCTCCTCGCGAACGCGCGGCCGGCCGGGACGAGGCACGCGATCAGGAGGGAGGTGGCGGTCGAGCCCGAGCGGGCGGCGAGCGCGGCCTGGAGCGGGACGGTGGCGCGGATGCCGCCGCCGACGGCGCGTTGGGTGAGGGGTGGTGAGGGATTGAGCGCGGCGTGGGCGTAGGGCCTGGCGGCGGTGGCGGCGTAGGCGGCGCCCAGGGCGGCGGCGAGGACGCCGGTGGTCCCGGGCGGGCCGGAGCCCGGCAGGCCGGGGGCGGCTGCTGCCCGCCGGCCTGCCGGGAGTCGGGTGCGGCGGCGGGTGACCAGCCGCGTCAGCGCCCCCGTCGTCGCGAGCGCCGCCAGTGGGGCCAGGACCGAACCGCCGGTGGTCTCCCGGCGGGACACGGCCGTGACCGCGAGGGTGTGGCTGCCGAGCAGCGCGGCGGACGGCAGCGCGGCCCGGGTGCCGGCGCCGGTCGCGGCGGCACCCAGGAGCAGGTCGAGTCCGCGGGCGGCGGCCATGGCCGCGGGGCCGGCGGGCGTGTGCTTCAGGGCCAGGTCGTAGGCCCAGACGGTCGCCGCCAGCGGTGCGGCCACCGCGAGGGCGGGCCGGCCGGCACGGGCGGCGAGCAGCAGTCCGGCGCCGGTGAGACCGCAGGCGGCGGTGAGGGCGGCGGACGGCTCGATCCGGCCGGAGGGAATCGGGCGGTGCGGGCGCTCCGCGGCGTCCTCCGCACGGTCCGCCCAGTCGTTGAGAGCCATGCCGGCCTCGTACAGGCAGAGGGAGGAGCCGATCGCGAGCAGGGTCCGCGGGCCGGGGCGCACGCCGGCCGCCGCCGCGCCGGCCAGGGCGTCACCGGGGACGGTGGGGAGGGCGGGCAGCCGCAGCAGTTCGGCCCAGGCGCCCGCGCGGCCACGGCGGGACGCGGCGTCGGCGGGGCGCGGGGCGGCGTCCCCGGCGGCCGGCAGGCGGTCCGTCGTCGTCGGCGGGGCCGTGCGCTGCGCGGGGATGTTGGTGCGGCTCATCGGCCGGCCCCCCGGCCGTCGGTGTCACGCAGCCGCTCGGCGAAGCCCCTCAGCTCCGCGTACTGCTCGGCCAGTGACGACGGGCCGTCGCCGACCGGGTCCTTGAAGTAGAAGCCCAGTTCGCCCAGCGGCCCGGACAGGCCTCTCTGCCGGGCGCGGGCGGCCAGCCGGGCCAGGTCGAGGACGAGCGGGGCGGCGAGGGCCGAGTCGCAGCCCTGCCAGATCGTCTGCAGGACCATGCGGGAGCCGAGGAAGCCGTCGAAGGCGATGTGGTCCCAGGCCGTCTTCCAGTCGCCGAGCGCGGGCACGTCGTCGATGTGGACCTCGCCCTCGGGCGCGGCGCCGAGGGTGTCGGCGAGGACGCGTTCCTTGCCGGCGTTCTTGGCGGCCGCGGCCGCGGGGTCGGCGAGGGCGGCGCCGTCGCCGCCGCCCAGCAGGTTGGTGCCGGACCAGGCGCGCACGGCCAGGGCGCGCTGCCGGAACATCGGGCCGAGCACGGAGCGCAGCAGGGTCTGCCCGGTCTTGCCGTCACGGCCCGCGTGGGGCAGGCCCGAGGACTCGGCGAGCGGAGCCAGCGCCGGGTGGTGCAGGCCGGTGGACGGGGTGAAGTTCACATAGGGGCAGCCGGCCCGCAGGGCGGCCGCCGCGTAGAGGGAGCTGGGCGGCAGGGAGCCGTCGGTGGGGGCGGGCTCGGTGGAGGCGACGTTCACCACGACGGCGCCCGCGAGGTCCTGGCGGCGGACGAAGTCGCGGATGTCGGCCGCGAACACGTCGATCCACTGGTCCTGGGTTCTGCCGGTGTCGCCGGGCAGGGGGCCGCCGGGCCTGATCTCCCGGTCCGCGGCGACGAGTTCGGCGTGCACGGCAGACGGCAGGCCGTGCGGCAGGACGCCGCCGGCGGCGAGGTGTTCCGCCCGTTTGGGCAGCGGGCAGTCGACGGTGTCGTGACCGCCGAAGACGAGGGAGGACAACGACGGCAGGCCGCACGGGGCGAAGTCGGGGGTCTCGGTGACCATGCCGGTCGGCGGGTGGAGACCGGCGGCGACGGCGGCGCAGCCCGCGACGGCGGTCGTGGCCACGGATCCGCGTGCTCCGACGAACCAGACGCCGTGGCGGGAGGAGGGGGTGGCAGGGGAAGGTTCGGCGGACATGGGCAGCCTCCTTGTCGTACGCGAACCTGGTGCGATCGCCGGGGGGGGTGAGCGGGTGCCGGGCGCAGGGGGTCAGGCAGGATGCCCGGCCCCTGTGCCCGGCGGGACGGCGGGCGGAGGTCCGGCGTCCTCCGCCCGCCGCCGTTCCGGTCGCCCTAGGAGGGCAGTTCCTTCAGCCGGATGTCGCGGAAGGAGACCTGGTCGCCGGCGCCGTGGTTCTGCAGACCGATGTAGCCGTCGGTCAGGCTCCGCCCAGGGTCCTTGTTGGTGAAGTCGTTGATCTTGACTCCGTTGAGGAACACCCGGAGGCGTTCGCCCTGGACCTTGATCTCGTAGGAGTTCCACTGGCCGGGCGGCCGCAGGACCTGGTCACGGGCTTTGATGTTCGCCGACTTGAACGAGTAGACGGAGCCCGTGGTGCGGTCGGGCGCGTCCGTGGCGTCGATCTGGATCTCGTAGCCCTTGTTCACCGCGGACCAGGGGTCGTCGGAGGCCGGGAAGCCGACGAAGACACCGGAGTTGTCGTCGCCCCGCATCTTCCAGTCGAGCTTGAGGGAGTAGGACTTCAGCTCCTTGGCCTGGTACCAGAGCAGGCCCATGCCGCCCTCGGTCTCCATCACGCCGTCCTTGACGACGAACCTTCCTGGCCCGGCCTGCTTCCAGCCGTCCAGGGTGTGGCCGTTGAAGATCGTCCGGTAGCCCTTGTCCGGCGTGCAGTCCGCCTTGACCTGGCCGGTGGCGTACTGCAGACCGCCGAGCAGATGGGCGCGGAAGGCCTCCTCGGCGTACGACTCCTTGGTGTGGCCGCCGCCGGTGTAGAAGGAGCGGCCGCCGCCGTAGCTCTGGCACCAGGCGATCGGGTGGTCGCCCTTCATGGTGCCGCCCTGGTAGGTGGTCTCGTCCAGGGTGGCGAGGACCTTGGCCTGCTCGCGCGGGTTGGTGCGGTAGTTGTACCACTCGTCGGTGCGCTCCCAGGCGTCGTCCAGGTGCGCGGTCGACGGGTGGTCGTGGTCCTCGACGCGGACGGTGGCCTTCTGGATGGCCGGGTGCGAGTCGAAGTAGGCGCCGACGAGACCGCCGTAGAACTCCCAGTCGTACTCGGTGTCGGCGGCGGCGTGGATGCCCAGGTAGCCGCCGCCGCCCGCCACGTAGTCCTCGAACGCCTTCTGCTGCTCGGCGTTCAGGACGTCGCCGGTGGTGGAAAGGAAGGCCACGGCGTCGTACTTGGCGAGGTTGGCGGTGGTGAACTGCCGGGCCTCCTCGGTGGCGTCGACGGTGATGCCGGCCGGGCCGCCGAGCTCCTTCAGCGCGGCGATGCCGGCCGGGATGGAGTCGTGGCGGAAGCCCGCGGTCCTGGAGAAGACCAGGACCTTCTTGCCGCCCTTGAACGGCTCGGTGGAGAACTCGAAGTCGTCCACGTCGTACAGCGCGCCCTCGCCGCCCTTGAAGACCAGGTAGATGTCGGTGGTCTTCTTCGGCAGCGACCGCAGCGGCACGTCGACGTCCTGGAAGGTCTCCCAGCCGCCGGTCGGCGGGATGTAGGCGGAGCCGTGCAGCGGTCCCTCGGGGGACCCGGTGCGCAGCTCGATGAAGCCGCCCGCGCCGCCGGAGGAGGCCCGCACGGTCATCTTCTTCTGCCCGGCGAACTTGTAGGGGCCGAAGGAGATCCAGTCGCCGTCGTGGACGTCGCCGACGGTCCTGCCGCCGTTGGCGCCGGTCTTGTCGATGACGGACACGCCCGACTGGGTGGTGAAATGCTCGGCCTGGCGGTGCAGCGGCTGCAGCACGGTGCGGGCGGTGCCGGTCAGCGCCTCCTGGCCGTTCGCCCCGCCGTCGGTGTAACTGGCGCCGACGACGCCGTAGATGTTGGCGTTGGGGTCGTGACCGCCGTCACCGGGGGGCGGCGTCAGGGTGCCCTCGCAGCCCGTCTCGCTGGTCAGCTCGTGGGCGTGGGAGTCGTGGCCGAGGCTGTAGACGACCTTGACCCTGGAGCAGTCGATCGTCTCCTCGGGGTCGGTGACGGTCACCTTGAACGGGACGGGTTTGCCGAACTCGGCCAGGGTGCCGTTGCCCGGGACGTCGATCCGCACCTTGGGCTCGGTGTTGCCGACCACGATCCGGACGCTGGCGTTGCCGGTGTTGCCCTCGGGGTCCCTGGCGGTGAAGGTGGCGCTGTAGGTGCCGGCCTTCTTGTACCGGTGGGTGGGGTTGAGGCCCTCGCCCCTGGTGCCGTCGCCGAAGTCCCAGCTGTAGGTGAGGTCCGGTGAGTCGGCGTCCTTGGCGGAGCCGGTGAAGGTGACCTTCAGGCCGGCCGCTCCGGACGTCTTGTCGGCGCTCACCTCGGCGATCGGCGAGAAGCCGTCCTCGGCGTTCTCGATCCGGTACAGCGCGGAGTGCTCGTCGCCCTGGAACCAGGAGACGCCGTAGTCGAGCACGTAGAGCGCGCCGTCGGGGCCGAACTCCATGTCCATGATCTGGGTGCCGGTCCACGGGAAGTCGTTGATCTTCGCGACGGAGCCGTCCGCGTTCTGCTCGATCCGCTTGATCCAGCGGCGGCCGAACTCGCCGGCGAAGAAGTCGCCGTCGTAGGCCTCGGGGAACTTCACGCTCGAGTCGAGGTCGGAGTCGTAGCGGTAGACCGGGCCCGCCATGGGGGACTCGGAACCGGTGCCGAACTCGGGCAGGGAACCGCCGTCGTACGGGATCCACGCCGCCTGTGCGGGGGGCAGGTCGACCAGGCCGGTGTTGTGCGGGGAGGTGTTCTTCGGCGCGGCGCAGTCGAACGTCTCGCCGGACTCCTTGGTGGCGAAGTCGTAGTCGACGTAGGCGTCGTTGTCGCCGGTGCAGAAGGGCCAGCCGAAGTTGGCGGCCTCGGTGACCTTGGCGAACTCGACCTGCCCCGCAGGGCCCCGGTTCGGGTCGGCGGCGCCGGCGTCGGGGCCGTAGTCGCCGACGTACACGGTGCCGGTCTTGTCGTCGACGCTCATCCGGAAGGGGTTGCGGAAGCCCATCGCGTAGATCTCGGGACGGGTCTTCTCGGTGCCCGGGGCGAAGAGGTTGCCCTCCGGGATCGTGTACGAGCCGTCCTCGGCGACCTTGATGCGCAGGATCTTGCCGCGCAGGTCGTTGGTGTTGGCGGAGCTGCGGCGGGCGTCGAAGGCCGGGTTGCGGTTCGGGCGGTCGTCGATCGGGGTGTAGCCGTCGGAGGCGAAGGGGTTGGTGTCGTCGCCGGTCGACAGGTACAGGTTGCCGTCCGCGTCGAAGTCGATGTCGCCGCCGACGTGGCAGCAGATGCCGCGGGAGGCCGCGACGTCGAGGACCTTCTTCTCACTGGCCATGTCCAGTGTGCCGTTGGCGTTCAGCACGAAGCGGGAGAGACGGTTGACGCCGTCGAACTTCTTGAAGTCCTCGGCGGTGCCGGTCTCCGGGGCGTCGCCCGCAGGGGTGTCGAGGGGTGGGGCGTAGTAGAGGTAGACGGCCCGGTTGTTCTCGAAGTCCGGGTCGATGCCGACGCCTTGGAGGCCCTCCTCGTCATGGCTGTAGACGGGGATCTTGCCGGCGACCTTGGTGACGCCGCCCTGGTCGGTGAGACGCAGCGTGCCGTCGCGCGAGGTGTGCAGGACGCTGCGGTCCGGGAGCACGGCGAGTGACATCGGTTCGCCCGTCTCGGGTTCGCCCTTGGCGAGCGGTACCTGCTGGAACTGTCCCTCGGCGGCCGCCGGTCCGTCGTGTTCCGGGTGGCCGGGATGGGCGCCGGCGACGGTCGCCGGCGTGCCCACGGCCAGGAGCAGGCCGGTGAGCAGCGCGAGGGGGGTGCGAAGTCCGGTACGCCTCGTGGTTCGGGTGGATGTGAGTCTGCTTCTGTGCACGAAGTCCCTCCGGGAACGGGGTGGGGCCGTACGGAACAGGTGCGAAGACGTGTGGTGCGTGCGGGCGCCGGGGTGCGCCGTCACCCCGGAGGCGTGGGTGTCCTGAACACCTCAGGGACGGTAACCGCGTTCTTCCGGAGGCAACACCCCTTGTACCGGCCCTGGTTGAACTTCTTCCCAACTCAGGACAAAGCGGGACGCGGGCAGGCCGGGCCGGGGACCGGCACCCTCGCCGGACCCCGCTCCCGACCTGGGTCGGCCGGCCGGTCAGCTGTTGAAAGCGGCGTCGAAGGACGCGCTGGGCGGCTCGAAGTCGTACGCCTTCAGCCGGGTCAGCGCCTCGGGGGCGCCTTGGAGGCGGTCCATCCCGGCGTCCTCCCACTCGACGGAGATCGGGCCCCGGTAGTCGATGGAGCGCAGCATGCGGAAGACGTCCTCCCAGGGGACGTCCCCGTGGCCGGCGGAGACGAAGTCCCAGCCCCGCCGGGGGTCGCCCCAGGGCAGGTGGGAGCCGAGACGGCCGTTGCGGCCGTCTAGGCGCTTGCGGGCCTCCTTGCAGTCGACGTGGTAGATCCGGTCGCGGAAGTCCAGAAGGAAGCCGACCGGGTCGAGGTCCTGCCACACGAAGTGGGAGGGGTCGAAGTTGAGACCGAAGGCGGGCCGGCGGCCGACGGCGTCCAGGGCGCGCGCGGTCGTCCAGTAGTCGTAGGCGATCTCGCTGGGGTGGACCTCGTGCGCGAAGCGCACGCCCTCGGCGTCGAAGACGTCCAGGATCGGGTTCCACCGCTCGGCGAAGTCCTCGTAACCCCGCTCGATCATCGACTCGGGGGCGGGCGGGAACATGGCGACCAGGTGCCAGATCGCGGAACCGGTGAAGCCGATGACGGTGTCGACACCGAGGAGGGCCGCGGCGCGCGCGGTGTCCTCGATCTCGGCGGCGGCCCGCCGGCGCACGCCCTCGGGCTCGCCGTCGCCCCAGACGCGGGCGGGCAGGATGGCGTGGTGGCGTTCGTCGATGATGGCGTCGCAGACGGCCTGCCCGACCAGGTGGTTGGAGATCGCCCAGCACTTCAGGCCGTACTTGTCGAGCAGCCGGTGGCGGGAGGCGACGTAGGAGGGGTCGGCGAGTGCCTTGTCCACTTCGAAGTGGTCGCCCCAGCAAGCCAGTTCGAGTCCGTCGTAGCCGAAGTCCCGGGCCAGTCGGCAGACCTCCTCAAGGGGCAGGTCCGCCCACTGGCCGGTGAAGAGCGTGAAGTCGCGCGGCATCCGTATCCGTCCTTTCAGGCGGCGATCGGGGTGTAGACGGAGTTCTTCTCGGCACTCTCCTCCACCGCCGCCAGGACGCGCTGCACCTGCAGCCCGTCGGCGAAGGAGGGTTCGGGGCCCCGGCCCTCGGCGACCGCGTGGACGAGGTCACGGGCCTGGTGGACGAAGGTGTGCTCGTAGCCGAGGCCGTGGCCGGGCGGCCACCACGCCTCGAGGTAGGGGTGGTCGGGTTCGGTGACGAGGATGCGGCGGAAGCCGGCGTGCGCGGCGGGCTCGGTACCGTCGTGGTACTCCAGCTCGTTGAGCCGCTCCAGGTCGAACGCGAGCGAACCGCGCTCGCCGTTGAGTTCGATGCGCAGGGAGTTCTTCCGTCCGGTGGCGTACCGGGTGGCCTCGAAGGAGGCGAGGGCGCCGGAGGCGAAGCGCCCGGTGAACAGGGCGGCGTCGTCGACGGTCACCTCTCCGGTGCCGGAGGCGGAGACGGCGGCCAGGCCGCTGCTGGGGGCGTCGGGCAGCGGCCGCTCCCTCACGAACGTCTCGGTGAGCGCGGAGACGCCCGCCAGCCGCTCACCGGCCAGGTGCTGCGCCAGGTCCACGATGTGCGCGCCGAGGTCGCCGAGCGAACCGGACCCGGCGTGCTCCCGGCGCAGCCGCCAGGTCAGCGGGAACGCGGGGTCCACCAGCCAGTCCTGCAGGTACGCCACCCGTACGTGCCGCAGTCTGCCGATCCGGCCCTCGGCCACCATCCGCCGGGCCTGCGCGGTCGCGGGCAGCCGGCGGTAGTTGAAGCCGACCATCGCCAGCTGACCGCGCGAGCGGCCCTCCTCTGCGGCGCGGGCCATCGCCTCGGCCTCCGCGACGGTGTTGGCGAGCGGCTTCTCGCACAGCACGTGCTTGCCCGCCGCGAGCGCGGCCAGCGCGATCTCGGCATGGCTGTCACCGGGGGTGCAGATGTCGACGAGGTCGATGTCGTCCCGCCGGACCAGGGCGTGCCAGTCGGTCTCGGTCTCCGCCCAGCCGTGCCGGTCCGCCGCCGCGCGCACGGCGTCGGCGTCCCGGCCGCAGATCACGGCCAGTTCGGGGCTGAGCGGCAGGTCGAAGACGCGGCCCGCGGTGCGCCAGCCCTGGGAGTGGGCGGCACCCATGAAGGCGTAACCGACCATGCCGATGCGCAGCGGTGGCTTCCCCGTCTCCGCCCCTTCGGACGCTTGCGGCTGTGCCATTCGGATGTCCTCCTCGTCGTCGTGGCGGGCGGGGGTGGGCCCCGCCCGGTGGGCTGGTCAGGCCCGTGGGGCGGGGCTCCTCACTTGAAGCCGGTGGACATGTAGCGGTCCACGTTCTCCTTGTCGACGACGGCCGAGTAGCAGGTCACCGACGAGGGGATCTCGAACTCGGCGAGGCCGCCGACGCCCTTGCCCTGGCCGAGGGCGCGGGCAAGGTCGATCGCGGAGGCGGCCATGGTCGGCGGGTAGAGGACGGTGGCCTTCAGGACACCGTTGTCGGCCTTGATGGCCTCGAAGGCGGAGAGCGCGCCCGCACCGCCCACCATGAGGAACTCGTCCCGCCCGGCCTGGTCGATGGCGCGCAGCGCGCCCACGCCCTGGTCGTCGTCGTGGTTCCACAGCGCGTCGATCTGCGACTGGGCCTGGAGCAGCTGGGCCATCTTGGCCTGGCCGGACTCGACGGTGAACTCGGCGGCCTGGCGGGCCACCTTCTTGATGTTGGGGTAGTTCTTCAGCGCGTCGTCGAAACCCTGGGTGCGCTGCTTGGTCAGCTCCAGGTTGTCCAGACCGGCCAGCTCGACGACCTTGGCGTCCGGCTTGTCCTTGAGCTTCTCGCCGATGTAGTGGCCGGCGTTGAGGCCCATGCCGTAGTTGTCGCCGCCGATCCAGCACCGGTATGCCTGCGGGGTGTTGAAGATCCGGTCGAGGTTGACGACCGGGATGCCGGCGCGCATCGCCTTGAGCCCGACCTGGGTGAGGGCCTTGCCGTCGGCGGGGAGGATCACCAGGACGTCGACCTTCTTGTTGATGAGGGTCTCTATCTGGCCGATCTGCTGCGCGGTGTCGTTGGAGCCCTCGGTGATCTCCAGGGTGACGTCGGAGTACTTCCCGGCCCGCTTCTCGGCGTTGTCGTTGATGGCGTTGAGCCAGCCGTGGTCGGCCTGCGGGCCGGCGAAGCCGATGGTGACCTGCTTGCCGGGCTTGTCGTCGGCGGCCGGCTGGTCGTTCGCGGCCGGCTCGTCGTCACCGGACTCGTTGCTCGTGCAGCCGGTGACGAGGACGCCGGCGGACACGGCGGCCGCTCCGAAGAGCAGTCCTCTGCGGCTGGTGGAAGGCGTCTTGGGCATGGCGGTGAACCCTCTCCTCAGGTCGTGCTCGCGGTACGGCGCTGGACCAGCACGGCGGCGACGATGATCGCGCCCTTGGCGATCTGCTGGACGTCGCTCTGCAGGTTGTTCAGGGCGAAGATGTTGGTGATGGTGGTGAAGATCAGGACACCGAGGACGGAGCCGACGATGGTGCCGCGGCCCCCGGTGAGCAGGGTGCCGCCGATGATCGCGGCGGCGATGGCGTCGAGTTCGTAGAGGTTGCCGTTGGTGTTCTGGCCGGAGCCGGCCAGCACGATCAGCAGGAAGGCGGCGATGCCGCAGCACAGCCCCGACAGCAGGTACAGGTAGAGCCGCTGGCGGCGTACGTCGATGCCGGCGAGCCGGGCGGCCTCCGCGTTGCCGCCGACGGCGACGGTGCGGCGGCCGAAGGTGGTCCGGTTGAGCACCAGCCAGCCGATGACCGTGACCGCGGCGAACACCAGGACCAGCGGCGGCACGCCGAGCACGTAGGAGTCGCGTTCGCCGAGGTCGAGGACGCCGTCGACGGTGACGATCTGCGTCCGCCCGTCGGTGATCTGCAGCGCGAGACCGCGGGCGGAGGCGAGCATGGCGAGGGTGGCGATGAACGGGACCATCCCGCCGTAGGCGATGAGCACCCCGTTGACCAGCCCGCATCCCAGCCCCACGATCACGGCGGTGAAGAGGATGCCGCCGAAGCCGTACTCCTGCGTGGCCACCGTGGTCGCCCACACCGAGGCGAGGGCGACGATCGCGCCGACCGACAGGTCGATGCCGCCGGAAATGATGACGAAGGTCATGCCGACGGTGACGACGCCGATGACGGAGGCCTGGGTGAGCACGAGCTGGAGGTTGCGGGTGTCCAGGAACTGGTCCGGTGTGGTGATGCCGCCGATGACGATCAGTACGGCGAGCACGCCGAGCAGGGACAGCGTGCGGACGTCGGCGCGGAACAGCACGGCGCGCCAGGCGGGTGGTTCGCCTGCCGGGGAGACCTTGGGAGTGCTGTCCCGCGGCGGGGAGACGTTCTGCGTCATGACGCCGGGCTTCCTTCCATGACCAGGTCGAGTACACGGTGTTCGTCGAGCTCACGGGCGGGTGCCGTGTGGACGACGCTGCCCTCGCGCAGCACCAGGACGCGGTCGGCCAGGCCGAGCACCTCGGGTACCTCGCTGGAGACCAGCAGCACGGCGAGTCCCTCGTCCGCCAGCCGGCGGACCACCGCGTACAGTTCGGCGCGGGCGCCCACGTCGACGCCGCGGGTGGGTTCGTCGAGCAGCAGCACCCGGCAGCCGCGCAGCAGCCAGCGCGCGAGCACGGCCTTCTGCTGGTTGCCGCCGGACAGGGTGCGCACGGGCACGTTCGGGTTGTCGGGCCGCAGGGACAGTTCACGGACCGCCGCGCGCGCCGCCCCCAGTTCGGCGCCGCGGTCGATCCAGCCCGCCCTCGCGAAGCGGGACATGGAGGAGACCGACACGTTGCGGGTGACGGACTCCAGCATGAGCAGGGCCTGCGCCTTGCGCTCCTCGGGGGCGAGCCCGAGTCCGGCGCGCACGGCCGCCCGCACACTGCCGGGTCTCAGCGGTTTCCCGTCGACGAGGACCCGGCCGGTGTCGGGCCTGCGGGCGCCGTAGACCGTCTCCAGGATCTCGGAGCGTCCCGAGCCGACGAGCCCGGCGAGCCCCACGATCTCCCCCGGGCGCACCTGGAGGTCGAGCGGGGCGAACTCGCCCCGGCGGGACAGCCCTTCGACGGTCAGCACCGGCACGCCGTCCGGTGGGGCGGCGGGCCTCTCCGGGAAGACGTACTCGACGTTGCGTCCCGTCATCAGGGCGACCACCTCGCGGGTCGGCGTCGACTTGGCGGGCAGCCCGCCGGCGACGGCCCGGCCGTCCTTCAGGACGGTCACCCGGTCGCCGATGCGCCGGATCTCCTCGAGGCGGTGCGAGATGTAGACGACCGCGACTCCGTCGGCGGTGAGGTCGCCGACGATCCGGAAGAGGTTGTCGACCTCGTCCGGGTCGAGGGCGGCCGACGGCTCGTCCATCACGATGAGCCGCACGTCGTGGGAGAGCGCCCGTGCCATCGACACGATCTGCTGCTGCGCCGCCGACAGGTCCCCCACCAGCCGGGCCGGGTCGATCTCCGGGTGCCCGAGCCGCTCGAGGAGTGCGGCGGCCGACGACCTGGCGGCCCTTCCCCGTACGACGAAACCGGCGGCGGTGGGTTCGTGGCCCAGGTGGACGTTCTCGGCGACCGACAGGTGCTCCACCAGGTCGAGTTCCTGGTAGATGGTCGCGATGCCGAGACGCATGGCGGCGATGGGCGAGCGCAGCGTCACCTCTTCGCCGCGCCAGCGGATGGTGCCCGAGCCGGGCTGGTGGGCGCCGGCCAGCACCTTGATCAGGGTGGACTTGCCGGCGCCGTTCTGGCCGAGCAGGCAGTGCACCTCGCCGGCCTGGACGTCGAGGTCGACGCCGTCCAGGGCCCGGACTCCGGGGAACGACTTGGTGATGCCGGACATGCTGAGCAGCGGTGGTTCTGGTGCCATGCGGATTCCCCTCGGCGGGCGTTCGGGCCGGTGTCAGGGCGGTCCCCTTGCGGGGGCAAGCGTTTTCAGGCAGGGCAGAGCAGGGGCGGGGTGCTGTTGCTCGCGGTGAGGCGGGTGACGCGGTGCGGGGTGCCGTTCCGTGCGGTGGGCGGGCGGGACAGGGGCAGGGCTGTTCCGTGCGGTGGAGCGGGTGCGGCGAACGGCGTGGCCGTCGCGCGCGGTGGAGCGGGTGCGGCGAACGGGTGGAGCCGTTCCGTGCGGTGGGGCGGGTGGGGCTGCTTACGCGGGTGAGAACAGGTGGTCGCTGATGAGCCGGGCCCCGCCGATGACTCCGGCGGTGGGCCCCAGTTCCCCGAGGACGATGGGCAGGTTGCCCGTGGCCAGGGGCAGCGACCCGCGGTACACCTGGGTGCGGATCGCGGCGAGCAGGGTGTGGCCGAGGCCGGTCACCCCGCCGCCGATCACCACCAGGCCGGGGTTGAAGAAGCTGACCAGTCCGGCGATGACCTGGCCGGTGCGGTTGCCGCCCTCCCGGATCAGATCGAGGGCGGTGGCGTCACCGGCCGCCGCAGCGGCGGCGACGTCGACGGCGCTGAGCGTGCCGTTCGACTCCAGTCGGTTCGCGAGTTCGGCGGAGAGCTGCTGCCGGGCGGCCTCCGTCGCGTCCCGGGCGAGGGCCGCGCCGGAGAAGTGCGCCTCCAGACAGCCCCGGTTGCCGCACGCGCACGGACGGCCGTCGGGCACGGCCTGGATGTGCCCGATGTCGCCCGCGCTGCCCGTCGTACCGCGGTAGACCTCACCGCCGACGACGATGCCGCAGCCGATGCCGGTGCCGATCTTGACGCAGAGGAAGTCGCCGACGGTGCGGGCGACGCCCGCGTGCTGCTCCCCCATGGCCATCAGGTTCACGTCGTTGTCGACCATGACGGGGCAGCCGAGGTCCTGGCTGAGCGCCTCCCGCACGGGGAAACCGTCCCAGCCCGGCATGATCGGCGGAGCCACCGGGACGCCCTCGGGGAAGCGGACCGGGCCGGGGACGCCGATGCCGGCGCCGTCGAACCCCTCCGCGAGCCCGGAGGCCCTCAACTTCGCTGCCATGGCGAGCACTTGCTCGAAGACCGCGACCGGGCCCTCGCGCACGTCCATGGGCTGGTTGATGTGCCCGAGGATCTCCAGTTCGGCGTTGGTGACGGCGACGTCGACCGAGGTCGCGCCGATGTCGACGCCGAGGAAGCGCAGATGCGGGTTGAGGCGGATGTTGTGGGAACGCCGGCCGCCGCGCGAGGCGGCGAGTCCGTCGGCCACGACGAGTTCCGTCTCCAGCAGCCGGTCCACCTCCACGGCCAGCTTCGACCGGGAGAGGTCGACCTGGTCGCCCAACTGGGCGCGGGAGTTGGGGCCACCGTCGCGCAGCAGCCTGAGCAGTCGTGCCTGATGGGCGTTCGCGGGTCGCGCGGTCATGCGTCTCACGAGTCCCTCCCCGCCTCATCGGCCTGTGCGCGCCGGATTCCGGCCACGTGTGTGGCGTTCCTTCGGAGGGGAAAATAGCAGCGCCTGCCGGAGGTGGGAAGAAGTCGCGCAGGAATTCGCCCCTACTTTTTCCACTCGCAGGACAAAGGGTGCTCCGGCGGCCCTCGGCCGCCCGTCGCTCCGGCAACGGGCGGGCGGCCCGGCGGGAGGAGCCGCCGACGCCCGGACCCCGTGCTCCGCAACCGCGGTGGCCTGAAGTGTGTCTGTCATCGCGAGGGCCGGATGCCCCGGAGTGCCGCGAGACTCCCGGGGACGGAGGACGGCCCCTGGGGGGATGTCGATGAGCACATGGACGGTGCCGGGGTACACCGAGTCGCTGGAACTCGGTGCCGGTGCGAGCGGACGGGTGGTTCTGGCCATCCACGAGGTGACCGGTGTCCCGGTCGCGGTCAAGTACCTCAGCGAGTCGCTGCACACCCGCCCGGGGTTCGTGCACGACTTCCGCGCCGAGGCGCGGCTGCTCGGCGGACTGGACAGCCCGTACGTCGCCGGGCTCTACGAGTACGTGGAGAGCCCGGACGGGGCGGCCATCGTGATGGAACTGGTGGACGGCGTGTCCCTGCGGGCCGTGCTGGCCAGGCAGGGCCCCCTGGATCCCGAGGCCGCGCTGGTGATCCTCAAGGGGTCGCTGCTGGGCCTCGCCGACGCGCACCGGGCCGGAGTGGTGCACCGGGACTACAAACCGGAGAACGTCCTGGTCACGCCCGACGGCGCGTCGAAGCTCGTCGACTTCGGGATCGCGGTCGACACCCGTACGCGCGCCGGTGTGGCGGGAACCCCCTCCTACATGGCGCCCGAGCAGTGGCGTGGCGAACCCGCGTCCCCGGCCACCGACGTGTACGCGGCCACGGCGACCTTCTTCGAGTGCCTGACCGGCCGCAAGCCCTACGCGGGCGACAACATCGCCGAGCTCGCCCTGCGGCACGTGGACGCGCCGGTCCCGGCCGAGGACGTGCCGGAGGCGGTGCGTCCCCTGGTCCGCCGCGGGCTGGCCAAGGAGGCGGCGGGGCGGCCGGGCGACGCCGAGGCGTTCGTCACCGAACTGGAGGCGATCGCGGGCACCGCCTACGGGCCCGGCTGGGAGGAACGGGGCCGCGGGCGGCTCGCCGCGCTGGTGGCGCTGCTCCCGCTGCTGCTCCCGTCGGCCCGCACGCCGGGGCGGTCCACGGCCGACACCGCCCGTACCGTGCTGCGGCAGCCGCCGGGCCGGGGCCGGGCGGGGGCCTGGAAGCCCACCGGGCCGGGGATGCTGGCCGCCGCGGCGGCGGTGCTCCTGGCGGTCCTGTCGGCCCTCGCCGCCCCTCCGGATTCCGGCGCGGCGCAGGAGCGGGCGGCCGAGGCGTTCGCCACCACCGGCGCCGGTCCGGAGGTGACCGCGGGCCCCACCGTCCCGCCGCCGTCCGCGTCCCCGACGCCCGGCACTCCGGGGGCGTCCGCCTCCGGCCCGGCCTCCGCGAGCGCGGGCGGGCCCTCGGAGACCACGACGGAGCCGGGGCCGGACCCGGGCACGGGCCCCGGGGCGGATCCCGGCACGGACCCCGCGACCGGCACACCCGCCGGTGCGCCGACCGCGACCGGTACCCCCTCCGCGTCCCCCGCGGACACCGCCCCGGCCGCGCCCGCGGTCAAGGACGTCACCGTGTCGGAGTTCCGGCAGACGGGCCCCGGCACCGCCACGACCACGGTCACCGTCCTCACCGACGGCACCGGACCGGTGTCGATCGACCTCCGCTGGTCCGTGGGCGACACCGCGGGCGGGCCGGGCACCCCGGACGGCGCCGGCCAGGTGTTCCGGCGCAGCGGCGCCACCGCGTACACGGTGACCGCCGAGCACGTCTTCCAGAACCTCGGCTGCTACTGGACCGTGACGGCGACGACCACCCCGGCCTCGGCCGACGGGGGCGCGTCCCAGCAGCTCCTCACCAGGCGGTGCGATCTGCGATGAAGGCGACGAACGAGTCCGCTGAGCCGCCGGGCGGGGACGCCCGGCCCGGCGGGGACGACGAGTACAGCGCCACCGTGCTCGCGAGCCACTGGATCCAGCGGCCCGAGCAGGACACCACCGTGACGGCGACGGCACGGGAGGACGGTCCCCCGGCCGGCGCACCCACCCGGCCCGACCGGATCGAGGGCACGGTGCTGCGCTTCGGCCCGGGAGTGCAGGGCGCCCTCGCGCACCGGTCCACCCGGACGCCGCCCTCCGTGCCGCTGCCCGCCGGGCCCCGCCGGCGCGGTCCGCGCCGGCACGCGCTGCCGGCGCTCGTCCTGCTCGCCGTCCTCGCCTTCCTGGCCTGGCAGCGTGTCGGTCCGGGGCTCACGGTGCGGGGGGTGACGGTCACGGCCCCGTCCGCCGCCGTGGGGTGCGACGGCACCGCGGACCTCGTGGGCACGGTCACCACGAACGGCCGCCCGGGCACCCTGACCTACCGCTGGACACGCAGCGACGGCACCTCCTCCGGCGTGCTGCGCGAGGAGGTGACACGGGGTCAGCGGCAGGCGCGACTGCACCTGCTGTGGACCTTCGAGGGCACGGGCCGTTACGAGGCGCGGGCGGAGCTGCGGGTCCTCTCCCCCTCCGGCCGCCACGCGACGGCCGCCCTCACGTACGTCTGCCCCTGAGCACGCGGCCGCGCGCCGTGCCCACGGCGTGTGTGCCGGAAGGCTCGGCAGGGGACGGTTCAGGGGCAGCGCACGACCTGCCCCGCGTACGACAGGTTCCCGCCGAAGCCGAACAGCAGCACCGGGTCGCCGCTCGACACCGCGCCCCGTTCGACGAGTTTCGAGAAGGCCAGCGGGATACTCGCGGCGGAGGTGTTGCCGGACTCGGTGACATCGCGGGCCACCACGGCGTTGACGGCGCCGAGCCGGCGTGCGAGGGGTTCGATGATCCGCAGGTTGGCCTGGTGCAGCACCACCCCGGCCAGGTCCTCGGGCGTCAGCCCCGCCTTCTCGCAGGCCTGCCGGGCGATGACCGGCAGCCGGGTGGCCGCCCAGCGGTAGACGCTCTGCCCCTCCTGCGCGAACCGCGGGGGCGTCCCCTCGATCCGCACCGCGTGGGCCATCTCGGGCACCGACCCCCACAGCACCGGCCCGATCCCCGCCTCCTCGCCCGGGGCGCAGGCCTCCACCACGGCCGCGCCCGCACCGTCGCCGACGAGGACGCAGGTGGAGCGGTCGGTCCAGTCGGCCACCTCGGACATCTTGTCGGCGCCGACGACCAGCACCCTGCTCGCGCCACCGGCCCGCACGGAGTGGTCGGCGGTGGCGAGGGCGTGGGTGAAGCCGGCGCACACCACGTTGAGGTCCATGACGGCGGGTCCGGGCATGCCGAGGCGGGCGGCGACCCGAGCGGCCATGTTGGGCGAGCGGTCGATCGCGGTGGACGTGGCGACCAGGACCAGGTCTATCTCGTCGGGCGTCCGGCCGGCCGCCGCGAGCGCCTTGGCGGCGGCGTGCGCGGCCAGCTCGTCGACGGGTTCGTCGGGGCCCGCGATGTGGCGGGTGCGGATGCCCACCCGGCTCGTGATCCACGCGTCGCTCGTGTCGACCATGCCCGCCAGGTCCTCGTTGGTGAGGACCCGGGCGGGCTGGTAGTGGCCGACGGCGGCGATGCGCGAGCCGATCATGGGTGGTCCCCCTCGTTTCCGGTTGCGGGATGCACCAGTCTGATCAGTGACTCACCGGTACGAGGGCAGGTGAAGCGACAGGAAACGGGCGCCGAGCTTGTCGGCTTCCCTCACCTGCCGGAGTCCGGCACGGTCGTGCGCGGCACGGCCCGCGCACGGCCGTGCCGCCTTGCGCACGCGCGCGTACGGACCGTGGGCGAGCGAACGCAGGCGTGCCGCGGCGCGGGCCGCTGCCTCGGCGCTCCGTGCAGGACAATGGGAACGTGTGGAACCCGGGCTGAGCGGAACTGGTAGGGACATGGGACGAGTCACTGAACGACGCAAGGTGGTCCGCATCCGGGACGGGGCGGTCTCCAGCCGTCCCGACACGCTCGTCACCGAGGAACCCCTGGAGATCCGGCTGAACGGCAGGCCGCTGGCGATCACCATGCGCACGCCCGGGGACGACTTCGCCCTGGCGGCCGGGTTCCTGGTGAGTGAGGGCGTGCTCGCGAACGCCGCGGACCTGCGGAACATCGTCTACTGCGCGGGCGCGACAGCCGACGGCGTGAACACCTACAACGTGGTCGACGTCACCACGGCCCCCGGCGTCGCGGTCCCGGACATCACGCTGGAACGCAACGTGTACACCACGTCCTCGTGCGGACTGTGCGGCAAGGCCAGCCTGGACGCGGTGCGCACGACGGCCCGCCATCCCATCGCCGACACTCCCCCGCTGCGGGTGGAGCCGGGCCTGCTGTCGAGCCTCCCGGACCGGCTGCGGGCGGCGCAGCGGGTCTTCGACCGCACCGGGGGCCTGCACGCGGCGGCCCTGTTCGACGAGAACGGCGAGCTGCTGGACGTACGCGAGGACGTGGGCCGGCACAACGCGGTCGACAAGCTGGTCGGCCGCGCCCTGCAGAGCGGGCACCTGCCGCTGTCCCGGACGATCCTGATGGTCTCCGGGCGGGCCTCGTTCGAGCTGGCGCAGAAGGCGGTGATGGCCGGCATACCGATGCTGGCGGCGGTCTCGGCGCCGTCCTCGCTGGCCGTGGACCTGGCGGCGGAGACGGGTCTGACCCTGGTGGGCTTCCTGCGCGGCAGTTCCATGAACGTGTACGCGGGTGAGGACCGCGTCGCCCTGCGGGCCCCGGCCGCCCGGGGCTGACCGGTCCGGCCCACCGCACGGCGGCGCCCCCGCCCGGACCGCCCGGGGCTTTTCGGATCCGGCCCGCCCCGGGGCCCCATGGACCCGGGCCCCGGCGACCCACTAACGTCCCCGGGCATGCCCGACGACGCTGCCGGAGCACGACGACGCACGGGGACCGGGATCGCCCTGGTGCTGACCCTGGTCCTCGGTGCCCTCCTGGTCACCGGTCTGCCGGACGACGACGACCGTGGCCCGGACGGCGCGGACTGCCGGCCGCGCACGGTCGCCTCCTGGACCGCCGACGACACCCTCACCGCCGAGTTCGCCCGCTACGGCGACGACCCCGGCCGCACCGACGACTGGACCGGCGGCGACGGCACCCACTCGGTGCGGCTGCCGGACGGCCGGCTGCTGTGGCTGTTCTCCGACACCTTCCTGGGCCGGGTGCACCGACCACCGAACCCGGTCGGCGAGTCGTACGCGTGGCGGGACGCGAACACCCCGCTCGTGCGTAATTCGGCCGTGGTCATGCGCGACGGCGGGCTGGAGAGCACCCTGCCCGCGCCGCTCTTCCCCGATCCGGCGCCCGACCGGTGGCGCTGGCCGGTCGCCGCCCGGGTCGAGCCGCGTTCCCCCGGCTCCTCCGAGCAGGTACTGCGGGTCCTGCTGTGGGTGCGCCGGGCCGGGCAGCACCCGTGGATCTACGGCGTGCCCACCGCCACCGAGGTCGCCACGCTCTCCCTGCCCGGGCTGCGCCTGGAGTCGGTGTCGACGGTGCTCGACCAGCAGCAGGTCGCCGACCCCTCCCGGCGGGTGCTGTTCGGGACGACGCTGGTCGAGGAGGGCGGCTGGACGTACGTCTTCGGCGGTGACGACGGCCGCCCCGCCGACCGCCCTGCCTCGCACGCGTACGTGGCCCGCGTCCCGGAGGGCCACCTCGGCGACCCCGCCGCCTGGGAGTACTGGAACGGGTCGTCCTGGCAGACCCGCGCCCGCCCGCGTCCCGTGCTCGGCGACGGGCGGCGCACCGGTGTGGGCAGCGCGTTCTCGGTGGTGCGGGACGAGGGGACGTACGTCCTGTTCACGATGGCCGCGGGCGCCGCGGGGCTGACGACGGTGGCGTCGTACTGGGCCTGCTCCCCGACCGGGCCGTGGCACGGTCCCGCGCGGGAGTTCACCCCCGCGCTGCCCCACGGCGGGACCGCCGCCTACAACCCGCAGGTCCATCCGGAGCTGAGCGGCGACGGGCGGCTGGTGCTCAGCCACGACGTGAACTGGCTGGAGACGGCCGGGGCGGCCGGGATGCTCAGCCGGAACGTGTCCCTGTACCGGCCCCGGTTCGTGAGCGTCCGGCTCGGCCCGGGGCGGTGACCTCCCCGAGGGGATCGTGCGACCGGTGCCTGGCGGTCACCGTGCACACCATCAGCCGCATCCGGTGGAACAGCATCAGCGGCAGCACCGCCGCCGAGGTCTGGGCGCCGAACAGCACACTCGCCATGAGCAGCCCGGCCGCCAGCGACTTCTTCGAGACCAGCACCTTCCGGTGCCGGGTGACGAATCCGCCGATCCAGCGGCGCAGCCGTGGCTTCCCAAGGAGCGGTCATGCGCTCGTACAGATTCGGTGGAGATTGCTCCACCGAACCTTACTCATGGGTCAGGTTTCTGTCCGACCCTTCCCGATGTGAGCGCTTTTTCCTCCCCTGACCAGCGCGGACGAGACCCCGGCCCGATTTTCCGGCCCCTCCCGGCCTCCGGCCGCGTGGGGTAGCTTTCACGGCGCCGTGCGGGACGACGACGTCGCGCAGCGGTCCGGCGCCGAGGAGCGGGGGAGCGATTGCGCGAGTTCACCAACCCTCCGTTGTCCTTGGAGCCCGCGGTGGGCGGTCTGGCCGACGTGGTCTTCCGGTATGCCGAGGAAGACCCGTCGCGCGTCGCGCTCGGCCGCAGGGACGGCACCGGCAGCTGGCGGGACGTGTCCAGCGCCGAGTTCCGCGACGAGGTGCTCGCCCTCGCGAAGGGCCTGCTCGCGAGCGGGGTCCGGTTCGGCGACCGGGTCGCGATCATGTCCCGTACCCGCTACGAGTGGACGCTCTTCGACTTCGCGCTGTGGACGATCGGTGCGCAGGTCGTCCCCGTCTACCCCACCTCCTCCGCCGAGCAGTGCTCCTGGATGCTGCACGACGCCGAGGTGACCGCCGCGGTGGTGGAGCACGAGGACCACGCGATGACCATCGCCACGGTCATCGACCGGCTGCCGCGGATGCGCCGGCTGTGGCAGCTCGACGCGGGCGCGGTGCAGGAGCTGTACGACGCGGGCGCCCATCTGGACGACGAGGTGGTGCACCGGCACCGTCAGGCGGTCACCCCCGACTCGGTGGCGACGGTCATCTACACCTCGGGCACCACCGGCCGCCCCAAGGGCTGCGTGCTCTCGCACGGCAACTTCATGTACGAGGCGGACACCGTCATCGAGCGCTGGGAGCCGGTGTTCCACTCCCGCAGGGGCGACGAGGCGTCGACGCTGCTTTTCCTGCCGCTCGCCCACGTCTTCGGCCGGATGGTGGAGGTGGCGGCGATCCGCGGGAGGGTGAAGTTCGGCCATCAGCCGCAGCTGAACGCGGCCGCGCTGATGCCCGACCTGGCCGCGTTCCGGCCGACGTTCTTCCTGGCCGTGCCGTACATCTTCGAGAAGGTGTTCAACGCGGCGCGGCGCAAGGCGGAACGGGAGGGGCGCTCGGGGGCGTTCGAGAAGGCCGTCGACGTGGCCGTCACGTACGCGGACGCGGTGGAGGCGAAGGCCTGGGGCACCGGGCCCGGCCCGTCGGCGGCACTGCGGATACAGCACCAGCTCTTCGACAAGCTCGTCTACTCCCGGATCCGCGCGGCGATGGGCGGCAGGATCCGGCACGCCATGTCGGGCGGCTCCGCGATGGACCGCCGGCTAGGACTGTTCTTCGCGGGCGCGGGGGTGCGCGTCTACGAGGGGTACGGACTCACCGAGTCGACGGCGGCGGCCACCGCCAACCCGCCCGAACGCACCCGGTACGGCACGGTCGGCCAGCCCGTTCCCGGCGTCACCGTGCACATCGCGGACGACGGCGAGATCTGGCTGCACGGCGACAACGTCTTCGGGGGCTACCTCAACAACCCGAAGGCCACCGGCGACACCCTGCACGACGGCTGGCTGGCCACCGGGGACCTCGGTTCCCTGGACGACGACGGCTATCTGACGATCACCGGGCGCAAGAAGGAGATCCTGGTCACCTCGGGCGGCAAGAGCGTCTCCCCGGGGGTGCTGGAGGAGCGGGTGCGTGACCATCCGCTGGTCAGCCAGTGCATCGTGGTCGGCAACGACCGCCCGTACATCGCCGCTCTGGTCACCCTCGACCCGGAGGCGGTGGAGCACTGGCTGACGATGCGCGGCAAGGCACCGATGCCGCCGGCCGAGCTGGTGCGCGACGCGGACCTGGAGACGGAGGTGCGGCGCGCGGTGGTCACGGCCAACACGCTGGTCTCGCAGGCCGAGTCCATCCGTACCTTCCGGATCCTGGCGCAGCCGTTCACCGAGGAGCACGGGCTGCTCACCCCGTCGCTGAAGCTGAAGCGCAGGGCGATCGAGAAGGCGTACGAGGACGAGGTCGAGGCGCTCTACCGCGCGTGAATCATCCGGTCAGGAATGCGCCGCGGGCCGTGATCGTTGACGATGGGGGTACACCTGTAACACCTGACCACAACCGAAGGATCGAGAGCTCGTGAGCAAGGTCCCCCCGATCATCCTGAACAACGGCGTCGAGATGCCCCAGCTGGGGTTCGGCGTCTGGCAGGTGCCGGACGCGGAGGCCGAGACGGCCGTGGCGACGGCACTTGAGGCGGGCTACCGCAGCATCGACACCGCGGCGGTCTACGGCAACGAGGAGGGCACCGGCCGGGCCGTCGCGAGGTCGGGCGTCCCGCGCGAGGACCTCTTCGTCACCACCAAGCTCTGGAACAGCGACCAGGGGTACGACTCCACCCTGCGGGCCTTCGACACGTCCCTGTCGAAGCTCGGCCTCGACTACGTGGACCTGTACCTCATCCACTGGCCGGCGCCCGCCCGTGACACGTACGTCGACACCTACAAGGCGTTCGAGAAGCTGCACGCCGACGGCCGGGTCCGCGCCATCGGCGTGTCCAACTTCCTGCCGGAGCACCTGGAGCGCCTGATCGGCGAGACGTCCGTCGTGCCGGCGGTCAACCAGATCGAACTGCACCCGCATCTGCAGCAGCACGCCGCCCGCGAGTACCACGCCGAGCAGGGCATCGCCACGGAGGCGTGGTCGCCGCTCGGCTCCGGCAAGGGCATCCTGGAGATCCCGGCGATCGTGGCGATCGCGCGGAAGCACGGCCGCACTCCGGCGCAGGTGGTGCTGCGCTGGCACCTCCAGCTGGGCAACGTCGTCATCCCGAAGTCGGTGACGCCGTCCAGGATCCAGGAGAACATCGACGTCTTCGGGTTCAGTCTGGACGCCGAGGACCTCGCCGCCATCAGCGCGCTGAACGAGGACCGGCGGATCGGTCCCGACCCCGCGGAGTTCAGCGGCTGACCTCACGCGCGCGACGGCCTCCCCCGCTCCGGGGGAGGCCGTCGCGCGTCCGCGGGAGGGTGCTCAGTTGGGCTGGCCGACGGGCCGTACGACCACGGTGTTGACGTCGACCCCGGCCGGCTGTCCCAGGGCCCACACGACGGAGTCGGCGATCTGGCCCGCGGTGAGCAGATGCCCGGGCGGCAGGCTGCCGTGGGCGTCCCAGAACGGGGTCTCCACCCGGCCGGGCGCGATCAGGGTGACGCCGACACCCCACTCGGTGACCTGCCGCCGGGTGTTCTCGGCGAGCCCGGTCACCGCCCACTTCGTGGCGCCGTACAGATTGCCCGGCGTGGGCACGAACCCGGCGACGCTGCCGACCAGGACGATCCGTCCGCGGGTCTCCTTGAGGGCGTCGATGGAGGCCCTGATGAGCAGCGCGGGACCGAGGACGTTGGTCAGCACCATGTCGGTCCAGCCCGCAGGGTCGCCGTCGGCCACCGAGTCGCCGGTGGCGAAGCCCGCGTTGGCGACGACGGTGTCCAGGCGGCCGAATTCCGTGAGCACGGTGCCGACCGCGGCCCGTACGTCGTCGTACTCCGCCGCGTTGCCCGGGATCGTCAACAGCCCTTCCGGCTCCTCCAGTTCCTTCGCGAAGCCGCGCAGCCGCTGCTCGCTCCGCCCGGTGACGGCCACCCGCTGTCCCGCGTCCAGCAGCCGCCGTGCGACGGCGGCGCCGATGCCGCTGCCTCCGCCGGTGACGAGCGCGACCGGAGAGTCGGTCATGGAAACCCCCTGTGTGTGCGTTGCGTGCCGGGGAGTCCATCACTTGGAGAGCTCTCCAAGTCAAGCCGTCACACGGGTCGCACCGCCGCGTGGACCGTGTGGGCCGCCAGGACGAACAGGTCCGGGCGGTGGTGCACGCCCGCCGGGTCGCCGGGGTCGAGGAGGCGGTCGAGGGTGGCGCGGTCGTCGGCGTCCAGGTCCTCGCCGATGATCTCGCGGGTGCGGGTGAGCGCGGCGGTCACATAGGCGCGGGCGCGGTCCGTGGCCGGGGCGGGGAGGTCGAGGAGGAAGGTGCGCGAGCGGGTGTGGTGCAGGCCGGCCGAGGTCAGCAGCGCGTGCCAGTCCTCGACGGCGGGCACCGAGCCCGGCAGTTCGGCGCGCATCCGGCTGAACCGGTCCTCCTCCGCCGCGTCGATGCGGGCCTGGAGTCCCGGCCGGCCGAACCCGATGTCACGGGGCAGGAAACGCGCCGGCAGTCCGCCCTCCATCACCGCGAGGGTGCCGCCGGGCGCCAGGCGCTCGGCGCAGGCGGCCAGCGCGGCGCCCTGGTCGCCCAGGTGGTGGACGCTGCGGCTGGCCCACAACAGGTCGGCCGGGTAGTCCAGTTCGCCCAGCACGTCGGGGAGTTCGCCGGCGAGGGTGCCGAAGCGGTCGGCCGTGCCCTGGCGCTCCGCCCGGGCGCGGGCCCGCTGGAGCAGCGGCTCGGAGCCGTCCACGGCGACGATCCGGGCACCGGGGAACGTCTCGGCGAACAGGCAGGCGATCACTCCGGGCCCGCTGCCCGCGTCCACGATCAGTCCCGGTTCGGTCACCTCCTTCGCCAGCCAGCTCAGGGCACGCTCGTACAGGGGGGTGAACAATTCCGCCTGGGCCTCGAGCAGGGGTGCCATCTCGGCCCAGTCCATGTCGTCGTGGCCGTGGCCGTGGCCCTGCTTGTCCGCGTGGTGCTCGTGCTCGTGGTGGTGCGCCATGCCGATCAGCCTCTCGCTCGGATGCCGTCAGCGTGCGCCGACGCACCGCGCACGGGCAACCGATGTTGCCGTTCACGCAAAAACGTGCCGGGCGGGAGGGTCGCGGCGTCCGCAGGGCCCGGACCTCGTGGCCCGGACCCGGCGGACCGGTGGTCAGCCCGTCACGACAGCGGCGGGTAGGCGTTCTTCATCAGCTCCTGGAACTGGGCGGAGAACCAGTGCCCGGAGATCGGGGCGTCGGGCAGGGCGCCCGACATGTTGTTGTCGTTGCGCGGGTTGCCGGTGTACGTCGGGTCGCACATCCGGTCGAAGCCCTTGCCCTCGTCGTTGTCGATGGCCTTGCTCGCCCCGTCGGACTCGCCCGGGGGCTTCATCCACACGTAGGCGTCGATCCCGGGCTCCGGTGCGGCCTTGGGCCGCTCGCCGAGACCCGCTCCCATCTGGTTGCACCAGTTGCCGGTGTTGAACCGGCGGTCGTAGCGTCCGCCGTCGACGTAGGTGTCCACGCTGGTGGTGGCGCCGGGTCCGGTGGGCCGGTTCGCCCCGCCCCAGCCGTTGCGGGACGTGTCGATCAGCATGCCGATCTTCGAGTCGAAGCCGAGCGAGACCAGCTTCTCGCGCAGGGCCTGGGCGTACGACAGCTCGTCGACGTACCGGTTCCAGCTGACCCACTTCGACTCGCGCACCGACTTGCCGGCCACGGTGTCGTTGATGGAGAAGTGGTCCTCCTTCAGCGTGCTGTAGTTGGCCGTGTTGGCGATGAAGCCGTGCACGTCGGCGACGGTCGCGCCTTCCGCGGTGGCGGCCTGCTTGAACATCTCGGCGGAGGCGCCGAAGTTGTCGTCCCAGCCCAGCCAGCCGTGGTGGCCGGCGTCCACGTAGTTGTAGACGTTGGGCACGTCGCCGAGCTTGTTCAGGGCGTAGCCGACGCCCTTCACGTAGTTGCCGTTGGCCTTCATCACGTCGCAGTTGGGCGTGGCGGTGGCCCGCGGGGAGACGTTGGTGACGAGGTTGGGCAGGGAGTCGATCTCGACCGTGGTGACGATCCGCAGCGAGGCGTACTTCGGGTCGGCGAGGATGGTCTTGATCGGGTCGATGTAGTCGGTCTTGTACTTGTCGATCTCCGTCGGGCCGAGTTCGCCGTTGGAGGCGAGGGCGGCGCAGTCGCGGCCGGGCAGGTTGTAGATGACCAGCTGGACGACGAGCTCTCCCGAACCCTTCTGCCGCAGGGCCTCGTCGAGGTGGTCGCGCAGGCCCATGCCGCCGTTGACGCCGTTGATGGCGGCGGTGCGGTCCAGCCACACGCCGGTGGGCTGGTCCGCGATGCGGCTGCCGCCGGGTTCCGCGGCGGCCTTCGCCGACCACTCGGGGTTCACGTACACCTTGGCGCCGCTGTAGGGGTTGTCCACCCGGCTGCCCGCGGGCGGGTCGGTCGGTGGATCGGTCGGCGGATCGGTGGGGCCGCCGGAGTCGACGTTGCAGGTCACGCCGTCGAGGGTGAAGGTGGCGGGGACGGCGTTGCTGCCGCTGTAGGTGCCCTGGAAGCCGAAGGTGGCCGAACCACCGGTGGCGAGCGCGCCGTTGTAGGCCTCGTTGGCGGCGGTGACGTTGGCGCCGGACTGGGTGACCTTGGCGTTCCAGAAGTTGGTCACCTTCTGGTTGCCGGCGTAGGACCACTTCACCGCCCACGACGACTTGGCGGCGCCGTTGTTGGTGACCTTCACGGACGCGGTGAAGCCGGTGTCCCACTGGTTCTGCACCTGGTAGTCCACGGTGCAGGGGACGGCGGCCGCGCCGGCGTCGCCGGGGACGACGGCGAACGCCGTCCCGGTGGCGCCGGCGACCAGCGCCATCGCGGCGAGTAGCGCGGTTCTGGTGCGACTCATGGTGCGGGTTTCCTATCCGTAGGGGGCTGTCCTTCTGGGGCACGCGCGGACGATCGCGCGGCCTGGTGCCTTACGGGTGGGAGTGCCGTCCGGGCCTGCTTCGGACAGGCCCGTGGGCCGCCCGGGACAGGTCCGGGCAGCACGGACGGCAAGGGGATCCCACGGGAACGAGCGCCCCGCGTCAGGTGCTCCACGTGAGCGCGGGGACGGCTAAAAGTACTGAACGCGGGGGGTGACGCACGAGCGACTCCTTGCAGCTCGGACGCGTCGTGACGGACGCGTCGACTGATGGAACCGCTCCCACTGGTGCACCCGAAGCTAGCGCCAAGTGACGGCGAAGAACAGAGGGTTGCCGACATTCGCCCCGCGGGAACCGTCGAAATGTTTTCGATTCGACACAAGGCTTGACCGCTCACCACGCCGTCCTCACTATGGGAGCGCTCCCACTGGTTCAAGGCTTGACAATGACCGAGTCGCAGGAGGAACCAGCACCATGCATCCCCCACCCAGAAGACGCAGCGGCGTCCGGCGCCTGTTAACGGCCGCCGCGGCCGCTCTGGCGCTTCCGTTGACCATGCTCTCGACCGGCTCGACTCCCGCCCAGGCGGCCGCGGTCCGGTGCAGCGTCGACTACAAGGCGAACGACTGGGGGTCCGGCTTCACCGTCGACCTGACCCTCACCAACCGCGGCGCGGACGCCATCGACGGCTGGACCCTGACGTACGACTACGCAGGCAACCAGAGGCTGGTCAACGGCTGGAACGGCACCTGGTCGCAGTCCGGCCGGACCGTGACCGTGAAGAACGCCGGGCACAACGCCCGGATCGCCGCCGGCGGCGCCGTCACGACCGGCGCCCAGTTCTCCTACAGCGGCAGCAACACCGCTCCCACGTCCTTCGCGATCAACGGCACCACCTGCACCGGGGCCCACCAGCCGCCGATCACCGTGCTGACCAGCCCTGCGGCGGGCGCGGTCTACACGCAGGGCGAGACCGTCCCGCTCGCGGCCACCGCCGCGGCGGCCGACGACGCCACGGTCACCAAGGTGGAGTTCTACGACGACACCGAGCTGCTGGGCACCGACACCAGCGCGCCCTTCACGCTCTCGGTCGCCGGCTTGACCGTGGGCAGTCATTCGCTGGTGGCGAAGGCGTACGACAGCATGGGGGCCTCCGCCGACTCCACCCCGGTCGGGATCACGGTCGCCTCCGGTCCGGCCGTGGTGGCCTCACCGTCCCAACTGGGCGTTCAGCAGGGCGAGTCGGGCACGTACGACGTGAAGCTGTCCAAGCAGCCGACCGCCGACGTGACGGTCACGACGACGCGTGCGAGCGGCAACACGGGACTGTCGGTCTCCGGCGGCGCCTCGCTCACCTTCACGCCGTCGAACTGGAACACCGCGCAGAAGGTGACGATCTCCGCCGACTCCTCGGGCAGCGGCTCGGCCGTCTTCGAGACCTCGGCACCCGGCCACGCCAAGGCGACGGTCACGGTGACGCAGCTGGGCGCCCGGAAGACGTACGACGCGCGCTTCCTGGAGCTGTACGGGAAGATCACGGACCCGGCGAACGGCTACTTCTCGCCGGAGGGAATCCCGTACCACTCGGTCGAGACGCTGATCGTCGAGGCGCCGGACCACGGTCACGAGACCACCTCGGAGGCGTACAGCTACCTGCTGTGGCTGCAGGCGATGTACGGCAAGGTGACCGGTGACTGGTCGAAGTTCAACGGGGCCTGGGAGATTATGGAGAAGTACATGATCCCGACCCACGCCGACCAGCCGACGAACTCCTTCTACAACGCCTCGAAGCCGGCGACCTACGCGCCGGAACACGACACTCCGGACGAGTACCCGTCGCAGCTCGACCCGGGCGTCTCGGTCGGCCCCGACCCGATCGCGGCCGAGCTGAAGTCCGCCTACGGCACCGACGACGTCTACGGCATGCACTGGATCCAGGACGTCGACAACGTGTACGGCTACGGCAACTCGCCCGGCACGTGCGAGGCGGGTCCGGCGGACACCGGACCGTCCTACATCAACACCTTCCAGCGCGGCCCGCAGGAGTCGGTGTGGGAGACCGTCCCGCAGCCCACCTGTGACGCCTTCAAGTACGGCGGGAAGAACGGTTACCTGGACCTGTTCACCAAGGACGCGTCCTACGCCGAACAGTGGAAGTTCACCAACGCGCCGGACGCCGACGCGCGTGCCGTGCAGGCCGCGTACTGGGCGGACCTGTGGGCGAAGGACCAGGGCAAGGGCTCCCAGGTGTCCGCGACCGTCGCCAAGGCCGCGAAGATGGGTGACTACCTGCGCTACGCAATGTACGACAAGTACTTCAAGAAGGTCGGCAACTGCACCAGCCCCTCCTGCCCGGCCGGCACCGGCAAGGACGCCTCGCACTACCTGCTGTCCTGGTACTACGCCTGGGGCGGTGCCACCGACACCTCGGCGGGCTGGGCCTGGCGCATCGGCTCCAGCCACGCGCACGGCGGCTACCAGAACCCGCTCGCCGCGTACGCGCTGAGCAGTTACGCGCCGCTGAAGCCGAAGTCGGCGACGGGCGCGGGCGACTGGGGGAAGTCGATGCAGCGGCAGCTGGAGTTCTACCGCTGGCTGCAGTCCGACGAGGGCGGCATCGCGGGCGGCGCGACCAACAGCTGGGCGGGCCGGTACACCACCCCGCCGTCCGGTACGCCGACCTTCTACGGCATGTACTACGACGAGAAGCCGGTCTACCACGACCCGCCGTCCAACCAGTGGTTCGGGTTCCAGGCGTGGTCGATGGAGCGTGTGGCCGAGCTGTACCAGCAGACCGGCAACGCCCTCGCCAAGTCGGTCCTCGACAAGTGGGTGGACTGGGCGCTGTCCGAGACCACGATCAACCCGGACGGCTCCTTCCGGATCCCGTCGACGCTGCAGTGGTCGGGCAAGCCCGACACCTGGAACGCGTCGTCGCCCGGCGCCAACAGCGGGCTGCACGTCAGCGTCGCCGACTACACCAACGACGTCGGTGTGGCCGCCGCCTACGCCAAGACGCTGACGTACTACGCCGACCGCTCCGGTGACACGGAGGCGGCGTCCACGGCGAAGGCGCTCCTGGACGGCATGTGGCAGAACAACCAGGACGCGCTCGGCATCGCCGTCCCGGAGACCCGCGCCGACTACAACCGCTTCGACGACCCGGTGTACGTCCCGAGCGGCTGGAGCGGCACCATGCCCAACGGCGACGCGGTCAACTCGTCGTCGACGTTCGAGTCGATCCGTTCCTTCTACCAGGACGACCCCGCGTGGTCGAAGATCGAGTCCTACCTGGAGGGCGGCGCCGCGCCCACCTTCACGTACCACCGGTTCTGGGCCCAGGCCGACATAGCCCTGGCCATGGGCTCGTACGCGGAGCTTCTCGAATAGCCCCCGCCGAGCGCTCCGCGGGACGGGCGGTTCCTCGGCTGCGGGCCGTACGTGGCCGGTCGTGCAGTTCCCCGCGCCCCTTGGGGGCGCGGGGGGTACCGCCGCTTTCCGGTGCGCTTGACAGCTCCGTGTACCCGGTCCCGTCACAGGACGACGGGCCCATCCGACCGGGCGGCCCCCACCCACGCCAAGGGCCGCCCGGTCCTCGCGTGCTCCCTCCACCTCCCTCCACCTCCCCCCACGAGGAAGGAACACCGTGCGAAGAACCCGCGTCCTCACGGCCGTGCCCGGCGGGCCGAGCGGTGCGTCCTTGTAGCCCGTGCGGAACTGGATCGCGTGGACCGAGTCGCCCTGCTCGGTGCCGTTCACCACCGCGCGCACGGTGTAGTCGGCGTGCGAGGGGGCGCCGGCGTGGAAGTAGGTGGTCGAGCCGGTGACGGGAGTGGCGTTGACCTTGGTGCCGGCCCGGTAGACGTTGAAGGCGACGGTGTCCGGGTCGGTGCCGAGCCGGCGCCGGCCGACCAGGTTGCCGCTGCCGGTGCGGACGCTGACGACGCCCCGGTCGAGCCTCTCGACCTGACGGGCGGTGGCGGCCTCGGCGGACGACGGCGACATCGCGGTCAGGCCGGCGCCGGCCAGGGCCGCCGCGGCGAGTGCCGCGGGGAGGAGCACACGGCTTCTGCCGTGCCTGCGGGGGTGCTTCACGGGACGGACCTCCTGGGAGACGGACGGATTCCGTCTACCGGTCGCCGCCGGGGGCCTCCGGGTTGCCGCGCAGGGGTCTGCGGTACGCGCGGAGGCTGAACACGGGATCGGGGCGGGGCCGGTCCTGGTCGGGCAGGCCGGCCAGCCGGGAGGCGAACTCCTCGGCGAGCGGTTCCCCGGGGGGCAGGGTGACGAACCAGCCGCGCCGCAGGTCCGCGATGGTGCGGCGGGGGCTGCGCCCCTGACCGTGGCCCCGGAAACGGGCCTCCCCCGCGGGGAGCAGTCCGTGCGCGGACGCGGCGGCCGTCACGGTGGCGGGGGCGTCGGGCACCGGGCTGGGGGGACGCGCGGCGAGCACCGCGTCGATGTCGCTGCCGACGTTGTGGGAGGCCCCCTTGTCCACGGTGGTGACGTACACCCCGCCGGGCCGCAGGACGCGGGCGCACTCTCCGACGACCGTCCGCACCTCCCCCGGTCCGGACAGGAGGTGCAGCAGCCACACGCTGACCACCACGTCGAACCGGGCGTCGCCGAAGGGCAGGGCGCGGCCGTCCGCGCGGACCACGGCGCCCGGCAGGCGGGCGGCGGCCATCCGGGTCATCGACGGGGCGAGGTCGGCGCCCGTCATCCGCAGTCCCGAGCGGGCGGCGGGTAACCGCCGGGTCACGATGCCGGTTCCGCAGGCGACGTCCAGCAGGTCACGCGCACCGCCCGGCACGAGGCTCAGCACGGCCGCGGCGGCGGCCGCCGCCCGGGCCTCGCCCCCGCGCAGGGCGTCGTACCGTTCCGCTTCCTCGTCGTAGTCCAGCACGCGCCTCAGTGTGCACCGTGTCCGGGCGCCAGGTCCTCCACCCTGCGGGCGAGCTCGAGGTCCCTGGCGGTGACGGTGCCGCCCGCGCTGTGGGTGTGCACGGACAGGGACACGGTGTCGTAGCCGAGGGTGAGGTCGGAGTGGTGGTCGAGTTCCTCCTGCACCTGGGCGATGTGGACGACCATCGCCGTCGCCGCGACGTGCGAGCCGAGCCGGTAGGAGCGGGTGAGGCGGTCCCCCTCGAGCGACCAGCCCGGCAGGCCGGCCAGCCGGTCCTCGATCTCCTTCTGCGACAGCGGTTCGTCGGGCATGGGCTGCGCTCCTTCGCCGGTTCGGGTCTCGTGCCGGACTCCCAGGCTGCCACAGGAGGGCTCCCGGGACCCGGCCGGAGGCGGGCGGCTCCCCGGTTCGGCCGCTTCTCGACTACGGTCCTGGCATGACCACTGTCCCGTCCCGAACCGCCGCCGGCGCCGATGGCGTGGGCCCGTTGCTGCGCGCCTGGCGAGAGCAGCGGCGGGTCAGCCAGCTGGAGCTGGCCCTGCGCGCCGACTCCTCCGCCCGGCACATCAGTTTCATCGAGACGGGCCGCTCCCGGCCCAGCGAGGAGATGGTGCTGCGGCTGGCCGAGCAGCTGGACGTCCCGGTACGGGAACGCAACGCGCTGCTGATGGCCGCCGGTTACGCGCCCCGGTTCCCGCACACCCCGCTGGACGATCCCGCGCTGGACGCGCTGCGGGACGGCATCGAGCGGCTGATCGGCGGCTTCGAGCCGTACCCGGCGCTGGTGGTGGACGCGATGTACGACGTCGTGGCGGCCAACCGGGGGGTCATGATGCTCTTCGACGGTGTCCCGGAGTCGCTGCTGACGCCGCCGCTGAACGCGGTGCGGCTCACGCTGCACCCGCAGGGGCTGGCGCCGCGGATCCTGAATCTGCGGGAGTGGCGGGGGCACCTGCTGGAGCAGATGCGGCGGCAGATCGCGCTGCACCGCTCCGAGCCGCTGCGGGCCCTGTACGAGGAGGTCGCGGCGTTCCCGGTGCCCGACACCGACGAGCGGCGCCCGGAGGAACCGGAGGTGCCGGTGGCGTACTTCGCGCTGCCGATGGTCATCGAGCACGAGGGCCGGAGGCTGTCGTTCGTGTCGTCGATCTCGACCTTCAACACACCGATGGACGTGACCGTCGCCGAGCTCGCCGTGGAGACGCTGCTCCCGGCGGACCCGGCGACGGCCAAGTACCTTCAGTCCTGGTTGAGCTGACGTGCCCTCAGCGCCATGTGCTGGAGCACGGCGAAGCCCGCCACGGTGAGCGCCTGGAGGACCGTCCACACCGCGCCCGCCGTGGTCGGGGAGAGCCACAGCGCGAGGGCGGCGACGCTCACCGCCGCCCAGACGAGGTTGGCCTCGACGACGGCCCGCACGGCGAGTGCCGGCGGATGGCGGCGCGCGGCCAGCAGGCCCACTCCGGCGGCGTACACGGCGAGGAACGCGCCGAGCCCGAGGAGCAGGCCGGAGCCGACGCCGAGGAACCGGCCGAGCGGGCCGGCCAGGGCCAGGTAGGCGAGCGCGTTCGCGCCGGTCACCGCGGCGTCGAGGGCCAGGAAGCGGCGCAGCATCCGCTGCGGCTCCACGGTCCTGGCGAGCGCGGCAAGCTGGGTCGCGGACATGATGGATCACCCTCCGTCGGGTCTGTCTGTAGCGGTGGCCGGTGCCGGATCCCGGGCCGGAGTGCGCCGGCCCGGAACCCGGTGCGTCCACGATGGCGCGGAGGCGGCGCCGGGTCGATTACCTGCCGGGTAATGGGGTGGGGAGTAGGGAAACAGGGCGGTTTCCCGTGGCCCGTGAGAGTGTCGGAGGAACATGGCAGACTGAGCGCGTGCCCGGGCGCGTTGGGGAGGCGTGGCGTGAGTGAGCGGCGGGCCGCACCGACCGTGGGCCAGGTGGTCCTGGGAAGGCGGCTGCATGAGCTTCGGGAGGCCGCGGGCCTCTCACGGGAGGAGGCCGCCCGGATCCTGCGGGTGGCGCCCGCGACCGTGCGGCGGATGGAGACCGCCGAGGTCGCGCTGAAGATCCCGTACGTCCAGTTGCTGCTGACCGCGTACGGGGTGCCCGAGAGCGAGTCCGACACGTTCGTGGAGCTCGCCGAGGAGGCGAACCGGCCGGGCTGGTGGCAGCGGTACCACGACGTGCTGCCCGAGTGGTTCAGCATGTACGTGAGCCTGGAGGGCGCCGCCCGGATCATCCGGTCGTACGAGCCGCACTTCGTGCCGGGGCTGCTGCAGACCGAGGACTACGCGCGTGCCGTCCTGGAGGCCGGGACGATCGGCAACGCGGGGCCGGAGGCCGTCGAGCGGCACGTGTCCCTGCGCATGGAGCGGCAGAAGCTCCTGGAGCGTCCCGATCCGCCGCACCTGTGGGTGCTGATGGAGGAGACGGTGCTGCGGCGCCCGGTGAGCGCCGACGGCCGGGTGATGCGCGACCAGCTCGACAAGCTGCTGGAGTACTCCGAACGGGACCGGGTCACGCTGCAGATCGCCGAGTTCGCGGACGGGCCCCACCCGGGGACGTACGCGCCGTTCTCGCTGTTCCGCTTCGCCGAGCCGGAGCTGCCGGACATGGTGTTCACCGAGTACCTGACGGGCGCCCTGTACCTGGACTCCCGCAAGGAGGTCGCGGTGCACCTGGAGGTCCTGGACCACATGACGGCACGGGCGGCCTCGGCCCAGCGCACGGAGAAGCTGCTCCGGGAGTGCCGGGAGCACCACTGAGGCGGGGACGGCCCGGGGTCAGGCCTCGCCGTCCTTGCGGCCCGAGGTGCCGGTGTCCCTGTCGTCGTCGACGATCTCCGCGTCGACGACCCCGTCGTCGTCCTGCGGTGAGGATTCCTGTTCGGTGCCTCCGGTGGGGGCCGACGCGGTCTGCGCGTACATCGCCTGGCCCATCTTCTGGCTGACCGTGGCGAGTTTCTCCACGCCGGCGCGCAGCTCGGCCGTGTCCGTGGCCTCCCGCCCCAGCAGCTGCTTCAGTTCCGCGACGGCGGACTCCACCTCGCTCCTGGTGTCGCCGGGCACCTTGTCGCTGTTCTCCCGCAGGAACTTCTCGGTCTGGTAGACGAGTTGTTCGGCCTGGTTGCGGGTCTCGGCGGCCTCGCGGCGCTTGCGGTCCTCCTCCGCGTACTGTTCGGCGTCGCGCATCATGCGGTCGATGTCGTCCTTGGGCAGGGCCGAGCCGCCGGTGACGGTCATCTTCTGCTCGCGGCCGGTGGCGAGGTCCTTGGCGGACACGTGCATGATGCCGTTGGCGTCGATGTCGAAGGCGACCTCGATCTGCGGGACGCCGCGGGGGGCGGGCGGCAGGCCGGTGAGGTCGAAGACGCCGAGCTTCTTGTTGTAGGCGGCGATCTCGCGTTCGCCCTGGTAGACCTGGATGCCCACCGAGGGCTGGTTGTCGGCGGCGGTGGTGAAGATCTCCGAACGCCGGGTGGGGATCGTGGTGTTGCGCTCGATCAGCTTGGTCATGATGCCGCCCTTGGTCTCGATGCCGAGGGACAGCGGGGTGACGTCGAGGAGCAGCACGTCCTTGACGTCACCGCGCAGGACGCCCGCCTGGAGGGCGGCACCGAGGGCGACGACCTCGTCGGGGTTGACGCCCTTGTGCGGTTCCTTGCCGGTGAGCTCGCGGACCAGGTCGGTGACGGCCGGCATCCGGGTGGAGCCGCCCACGAGGATGACGTGGTCGATCGCGGAGAGGGTCACGCCGGCGTCCTTGACGGCCTGGTGGAAGGGCTTCTTGCAGCGTTCCAGCAGGTCGGCGGTGAGTTCCTGGAACTGGGCACGGGTGAGTTTCTCGTCGAGGTGCAGGGGGCCTTCGGCGGAGGCGGTGATGTAGGGCAGGTTGATCGTGGTCTCCGTCGACGAGGAGAGTTCGATCTTCGCCTTCTCGGCGGCCTCCCGCAGCCGCTGCACGGCCATCTTGTCCTGCGCCAGGTCGACGCCGTAGTGCCCCTTGAAGCGCTTGGCGAGGTACTCGACGACGCGCTGGTCCCAGTCGTCGCCGCCGAGGTGGGTGTCGCCGTTGGTGGCCTTCACCTCGATGACGCCCTCGCCGATGTCGAGCAGCGACACGTCGAAGGTGCCGCCGCCCAGGTCGAACACCAGGACGGTGTGGTCGTTCTCCTTGTCCAGGCCGTACGCGAGGGCCGCCGCCGTGGGCTCGTTGATGATCCTCAGCACCTTCAGGCCGGCGATCTCCCCGGCCTCCTTGGTGGCCTGCCGCTGGGTGTCGTCGAAGTACGCCGGTACGGTGATGACCGCGTCGGTGACCTCCTCGCCGAGGTAGGACTCGGCGTCCCTGCGCAGTTTCTGCAGCACCCGGGCGGACAGTTCCTGCGCCCGGTAGCGGGTGCCGTCGACGGAGCCCTGTTCGGGGAACCGCCACTGGGCGTCGCCCATGTACCGCTTGACCGAGCGGGCGGTGCGGTCGACGTTCGTGACGGCCTGCCGCTTGGCGACCTCGCCGACCAGCACCTCGCCGTTCTTGGCGAACGCCACGACCGAGGGGGTGGTGCGCGCGCCCTCCGCGTTGGCGATGACCGTGGGCTCACCGCCCTCGAGCACGGCCACCACCGAGTTCGTCGTTCCCAGGTCGATTCCGACGGCACGTCCCATCGCTGTCCCCTTCCGTCAGGGCACCTCTCCGGACTTCCAGCAGAAAACTTGAGCGCCCCATTGTCAATGGTTCGTGTGGATGGTTGTCAACGAGAGGTGTGGGCGTCGGGCCTCCCGCGCAGTTCCACGGCGCGGCGGGGGCGGTCGGTGATCAGCACGTCCACGCGCGGGTCGCCGAGGAAGCCCGACAGCGCCGCGTCCTCGTTGACCGTCCACACCATGGTGAACAGTCTGTTACGTGCGGCCTCACGCAGCACGGTGGCGCGGGCCAGACGCTGGTGCACGGCGACCCCGTGGGCGCCGCAGGCGCGGACCCGGCGCATGGGGAGCAGTTCGCTGATCCGGGTGGCCGCCAGCCTGCGCCGGCCGATGCCCTCGCCGCTGCGGCCCAGGGACAGCACGGTGCGCACGCGCGGGCGGGCGGCGGTGATGGCGGCGACGGAGCGGTCCTCTAGGGTGGTGGCCACGAAGCCGTCCTCGCCGAGCAGGGCGACCGCGCGGTCGATCAACTCCCGCTCGTGACCGGTCTCCTTCAGGTCCAGGTGCCCGACGAGCTTCCCGGCGATCAGCTCCATGACCTCCTCCACCACCGGCACGGGGTATCCGGCACGCTCGTTCAGTTCGGCGTGGGTGAGTGTGGACAGCGGCGGGCCGGTGCGGCGCACGCGGGGGTCGTGGTGGACGACGAAGACGCCGTCCGCCGTGCGCCGGACGTCGAACTCGACGTACTCCGCGCCGGACGCGAGCGCGTCCTCGTACGCCTCCCGGGTGGCCGGGGCGGCGCGCTCGGAGCCTCCCCGGTGGGCGGAGACGGCGGGTCGTGACGTCATGGTGGTCGCTCCCGGAGGGGGACGTGCCGCGGGCCGCCCCCCGGGGAGCGGCCCGCGGTGGCCCGACGCGGCGAGCGGGTCAGGCGAGCTTCGCCGTCAGGGTGATGTTCGTGCCCTTCAGCGCCTGACTGACCGGGCAGTTCACCTTGGCGTCCTCGGCCGCGGCGACGAAGCCCGCCTCGTCCAGGCCGGGCACGGTGCCCTCGACGGTGAGGTGGATGCCGGTGATGCCCTCGCCGGGCACGAAGGTGACGTCGGCGGAGGTGGTCAGCCTGGTCGGCGGGGTACCGGCCTTGTCGAGTCCGTTGGACAGGGCCATGGAGAAGCAGCTGGAGTGCGCGGCGGCGATCAGCTCCTCCGGGCTGGTCTTCCCGTTCGCCTCCTCGGCACGCGACGCCCAGGTGACCGGCTGCTCGGCGATGCTGCCGGAGGAGTCGAAGGCGACGACCCCGCTGCCCTTGAAGAGACTGCCTTCCCAAACGGTGTGTGCGGAGCGCGTGGCTGCCATGACGCATCCTTTCGAAAATGTCCGGCCGTGTGTCCGGCGGTGCTCGGTCCGGGCCCCGGGTCACCGGGTGCCCGTCCCCCATCCGATCACATCACGGCTCGGCTCACCCGTAAGACGGGTCCTCTCGCGGTGAGGTCCTCGGCGGCCCGATGCCGGGCGCGCCCCGGAGGAACAGGGGGCAACGCGTTCTCCGCGCGGTCAGCCCCGCCGGGCGCGGTCGAGGGTCTCGACTGGGTGAACCCCCGACGCAGGCGCCGGTGCGCCACGTGGACCTGGGCGCAGGTGTCCGGTCTGAACCAGGCCCAGCCCAAGGGGCCGATCCCGTTGATCCTCGCATGGACGCGGTCGCCGTACACCAGGGCGGCACACCCGTGTTCCTCCGCCTTGTGGGCCGGGACCGTGCCGACCCAGCGGTGGAGCTCGTCGAGGAACCCGTAACGGGCCAGCTCCCGCAGACCGGTCCGCTCCGTCCGGGCGTCCCCGTGGCCGTCGAGGAAGACCATGAGCTGGGGAATCCCCCGGCGTCGGCTCCAGTGGGCGGGGAGGTCCCGGACGACGCGGTCCAGGACGCGGAGGACGTCCGTGCGCACCGCCGGTTCCAGTGCCCGGAGCTGGTGCAGCGTGTACGCGGCGGCCTCGTTCATCGCGTCATCGTCCCCCGGGGACGGCCGTCGGATCAACGGCCCGCTCAGGCGGCGCGCCTGCGGTCCGGGGCCGCGGGCCGCCGCGCCGCGTCCGACTCCGTCAGCCAGCGGCGCAGTACGCGGTGGACCTGCTCGGCGCCGGCGAGTTCCGCGCCGTCGGCGACCGGTGCGGACAGGACGAGCGGGGACAGCAGGAAGGGGCGGGACTGGGCGCCGCCCAGACCGCCGTGGGAGCCGATCTGCTCCTCGAAGGCGAGCACCTCGCCGTCGGTCGGGTCGTGGAAGGAGTTGACCATGATGTCGGCGGTGTGCGGAAAGGTGTGGGTGCGGCGGACGACGTCGGCGGCGCCGGGACCGAACGCGGCCAGCGGCCCGGGGTTGTCGTCCAGCTCGTCCAGCGGGATCTCCGCGCCGTACGCGCCGAGCACGACGCCGCCGTGGCGGGCGCTGCGGACCAGGAGGAAGCCGACGCCGGGATGGTTGGCGAGGGTCGGCAGCAGGGCGGGGTGGCGGGCGTCGATCTCCTCCTTGGTCATCCGGTGCGGCACGTCCGGGAAGGAGACCAGGCCCAGATTGCCGGAGGCGAGCACGACGGGTTCGGAGCCGCGCGAGGGGCGGTAGTGCTCGGTGCCCTCCTCGACGGGTCTGCGCAGCGCCGCACGGACGGCCGCGCGGGCCTCCGCGCCGCTGTGGGTGCGCCGGGCGCGGCGCGGCACGGGCAGCCCGCAGCCGGCCCGCACCAGGTCGGCGAGGGTGAGGCCGTAGCGGGAGCGGAAGGTCTCGCCGGGGCTCTGCCCGTGGTCGGAGAGAACGACGATGCGGTACGGGCGGGGGGCGTGCTCGGCGACGTGCTCGATCAGGGCGAGGGCACGGTCGAGGCGCCGGAGGACCTTGTCGGTGTCCCGGCTCGCGGGCCCGGAGTGGTGGGCGACCTCGTCGTAGGCCACCAGGTCCGCGTAGACGGCGGTGCGTCCGGCCAGCAGGTCGCCCGTCACGGCGGCCACCACGACGTCCCGTTCGACGACGGTCGCGAAGGCCCGTACGAACGGGTAGAGACCGCCGCGCGAGACGCGCGGGCGCTGCTTTCCCAGCCGGGCCCGGGTCGACTGGCCGATCTCCCGGCCCGCCTCGGCGACGAAGGACAGCGCGGTGCGCACGGCGTTGGCGGGGTCGGAGAAGTAGGCGAAGTAGCCCGCGCGGGAGCGAGCGGCCGGGCCGCGGCGGCGGGTGGCGATGGAGAGCACCAGGGCCTGTTCGCCGGCGCCGCCGCTGAACAGGTTGCCGCGGCTGGCGCCGTCGTCGGCGAGCAGTCCGGCGTGGCCCGCGTACTCGACGGCGCGGGCCTGGAGTTCGGCGGCGCTGGTGGGCCGGTTGCAGACCATGACCTCGCGGCGGGCCTTCTCGTACCAGCGGAACGCGGGGACGTCGTGGTTGCTGCCGTGCAGGATGCCGAGCTGGCTGGCGCCGGTCTGGCTGGACCAGTCGGTGCGCCAGGGGGTGAGGCGGTGGCTGGGCCGGTCGCCGGCGGTACCGGTGCCGAGCCAGCGGGCGACGGTGGGCATCAGTCCCTTGCCGACGGCGTCCAGGAGCACGTCGTGGCCGACGCCGTCGAGTTGCAGGAACACGGTGCCCGGGGTCGGGGGGCAGGGCGGGGCGGAGCCCCGTCTTCGGTGGGCGAGGCGGTAGAGGCGGCGGCGGTAGGCGTCGTCGTCGCGCACGGCGAGGGCGGCGCCCGTGGCGGAGGCGACGGCGGACATGACCGCGGCGACCACGACCGCGGTCTGGGGGGCCGCGGCGCCCCGTTCGACGGGGTTGAGCCACAGGGCCAGCCACAGGAGGGCACCGTTGAGGAAGAACACCAGCAGGCCGAGGACGAGTGCCGGCACGAGCAGCAGCAGCCGCACCAGCAGCGGCCAGACGAGGGCGGACAGCAGGCCGAAGGCGCCGGCGCCGAGGGCGGCGGTGACCGCGATGTCGGTGGCGCTGTCACCGTCGGCCGAGCGCAGCCGGAAGTCCGGCAGGATCCCGGCGAGCAGCAGCATGGTGAGGGTGGAGACCACCCACACGGCGACACTCCGCCCGATCTGACTGGCGACCCGTCGCCACCGCTCGCCACCCACGCCCCGCACACCTCACGTCCCGGCCGGTTCCGACTCGTATTCACCCTGTCACAACGTCCGGAGCAGGCGTTCCGTCCCCGGCGGCGCGGGCCGCCGGCGGCTCAGCGGCCGTCGTAGCCGGCGGTCGGCATCGACAGCCGGCGGTGTACACGTGCCTTCATCGCCGCGTCGTACTCCGGTTCCGCGCGGCCCACCGTCTCCACGCGCACCCCGCGTCGCGCGCACTCGGCGGTGAACGCCTCCACGGAGGACAGTGCCCGTTCCAGTACCCGCAGGCTGGGTGCCACGAACAGATCGGTGCCGGGCCGCACGCCCTCCCACAGCACGCCGTGGTCGGGGCGCAGCCCCCGTACCAGCAGTTCCCGTGCCACCACATAGCCCTGCTCGGCGGCCCAGCGGGCGCACATGGCGTGCTGGCTGCGCGAGTCCACCAGGAAGGGGTCGGCGTCGAGTTCCTCCAGCGGCGTCAGACTCGCGATCGCCGTCACCCGCACCGCCCCCATGGCGTCCCCCCTCACCTCCGGTTTTCGCCGCCGACCCTACTCCTGCGCGTAGGCTTCGGGGAGTCGCGCGAAGGAGGCGGGGAAGTGCCGGTGGAGGTCACGTGGTGGGGTCACGCCACCTGCACGGTCGAGGATTCGCACACCCGTGTGCTCACCGATCCCCTGTTCGCCCGCCGGCTCGCGCACCTGCGGCGCAGGCGCGGCGCCGTGCCGCCCGCCGATGCCCGGCACGCGGACGTGGCCCTCGTCTCCCACCTGCACGCCGACCATCTGCACGTGCCGTCCCTGGCCCGGCTCGCCCCGGGCACGCGCCTGCTCGTGCCCCGGGGCGCACGACGCGCGGTGCCGGGACTGCGCCGGCTCACGCATCTCAGCGTGAGCGAGGTGGCACCCGGCGACGTGACGAAGGTCGGGCACCTGGTCGTACGGGCGGTGCCCGCGTGGCACGACGGGCGCCGGCTGCCGTTCGGGCCGCACCGCTCCCCCGCCCTCGGCTACGTCCTGGAGGGTGAGGGGCGGACGTACTTCGCCGGGGACACCGGCCTGTTCGAGGGGATGGCCAAGGAGGTCGGGCCGGTCGACGTGGCACTGCTGCCGGTGGGCGGCTGGGGACCGTACCTCGGGGAGGGGCACCTGGACGCGGGGCGCGCGGCCGAGGCACTGGCCCACCTGGGGGCGCCCAGCGCGGTGCCGGTGCACTACGGCACGTACTGGCCGATCGGGCTGGACGCCGTGCGCCCGCACGAGTTCCACGCTCCGGGCCACGAGTTCGAGCGGCTGGCGGCCCGGCACGTTCCCGGGGTCGCCGTGCACCGGCTCGGGCACGGGGAGAGCGTGCGCCTGGAGGGCGCCCGGTGATCCTGCCCGCCGCCCTGAGCCAGGCGGCCGGTGCGTCCCTGCCGACGGTCGCCTCACCGTCGCTCGTACCGGTCGTGGCGCCCGGTTCGACCCAGCAGGTGGTCGCGTATCCCTCGCTGTTCCTGCTGGTGCTGATCGGGGCACTGGTGCCGGTGGTGCCGACGGGCGCGCTGGTCAGTTCGGCGGCCGTGGTCGCCGTCCACCGGACGGCGCCGTTCTCGCTGGCGCTGGTGTTCGTCACGGCGTCGCTGGCCGCTTTCCTCGGGGACGTGGCGCTGTACTGGCTGGGACGGCGCGGCATGACGTCGAAGAACGGCTCGCGCTGGCTGGAGGCGATCCGGCAGCGCGCCCCGGAGGACCGGCTGGCGCAGGCGCAGCGCAAGCTCGCCGACCACGAGGTGGCCGTGCTGGTGCTGTCCCGGCTGATGCCGGCCGGGCGGCTGCCGGTGATGCTGGCCTGTCTGCTCGCCAAGTGGCCGGTGCGGCGCTTCGTGCGCGGCAACCTGCCGGCCTGTCTTGCCTGGGCGGCGACGTACCAGCTCATCGGCATCCTCGGCGGGTCGCTGTTCGAGGAGCCGTGGGAGGGCGTGCTCGCGGCGATCGTGCTGACGGTGCTGATCAGCGCGGCCCCGAGCCTGTGGCGGCGGGTGCGGGGCACGGCGGCGGGGTGACACCGTCGCCGGTCACTCCAGGATCCGGGAGGCGCCCACCGGCAGGTCCCACAGGTGCTCGCGCGGCAGGCCCGCCTTCGCCCACGCGGCGCGGACGCGGACGAGGGGCTCCAGGACCGGCTCCGCGGAGAGGACGAACGTGCCCCAGTGCATCGGGGCCATGCGGCGCGCGCCCAGGTCCTGGGCGGCGCGGACCGCCTCCTCCGGGTCGCAGTGCACGTCGGCCAGCCACCAGCGGGGATCATAGGCTCCGATGGGCATCAGGGTGAGGTCGATGCCGGGGTAGCGGCGGCCGATGCGGGAGAACCAGTGACCGTAGCCGGTGTCGCCCGCGAAGTGGACGCGCCGGCCCTCCCGGTCGGTGAGCACCCAGCCGCCCCACAGGGAACGGCAGGTGTCGGTGAGGGTGCGCTTGGACCAGTGGTGGGCCGGTACGAAGTCGAAGCGCACGCCGTCCAGTTCGGAGGCCTCCCACCAGTCGAGCTCGGTGACCCGGGTGAACCGGCGGCGGTGGAACCAGCGGGCGAGCCCGGCCGGCACGAACACCGGGGTGTCGCGCGGGAGCCGGCGCAGCGTGGGGGCGTCGAGGTGGTCGTAGTGGTTGTGGCTGATGACGACCGCGTCCACGCGCGGCAGCGCCTCCCAGGCGACGCCGACGGGGGTGATCCGCGCCGGGGTGCCGAGGATGCGGCGGGACCACACCGGGTCGGTGAGCACGGTGAGCCCGCCGATCCGCAGGACCCAGCTGGCGTGCCCCACCCAGGTGACGGCGACCGTGCGGGCGTCCACGCGGGGCAGGGGGCCGGGGGCGCAGGGCAGCAGGGGGATGTCGGCGAGTCCGTCCGGCGTGGGGCGTACGGCGCCCTCGCGGGCGAAGCGGGCGAGCGCCCTGAGCCCGGGCAGCGGGGCCGTCAGCCGGTCGTGGAAGGCGCGCGGCCACACCCGGCGTTCGGCCGGCGGGCGGGGTTCGGCCGGCGGGGGGTACGGGCGGGCGGAGGGGGGCGGGCCGCCGGCGTCCGGTGCCGTCCCGGCGCAGGCCGTGGTCGTGGCCGTGCCCTCGGCCGGCTCGGGCCGCTGCGTCATCGGGGGGACTCCCATCGCCGAGCGTCGTCACGGAGATCGTCGAAGACCGATGTCAGATGGGTCAACGCGCTGTGCACGTGCGGTAGTTCCAGGGGTGCGGGCGCGTTCAGGCACTCCGCGCGCCGCTCGGGGGTGCCGCCCAGCAGAGGAGCGGTGGACAGCCGCACGCGCGGCGCTTCCAGCTCGTCGCCGAAGCGGTGGCCGCCCGGCGCGGGCATGCCGAGCCGGGCGGTGAGGAAGTCCTCCAGCTCCTGGGCGTCCCCGACGCCGTGCGCGGTGAGCGCGGGCGCCAGGGGCGTCAGGTCGACATACAGGTGCCGGCCGCAGCGCGGGGGCCGGGACAGGGCTCCGGCGGCGACGACGGCACGGTGCGCGGCGGCGGCGAGGCGCGCGTGCAGGCGTACGGTGGCGGCGACGCGCTCGGTGAGCGGTGCGGGCTCCGACAGCGCGTACACCGCCGCGGCGGCGACGGGGGCGGCGACGCGCGCGTCGAGTGCGGTGAGCACGTCGAGCACGCGCGCGTGCAGCGCGTTCCCCTGCTCGCCGGCCGGGAAGCGGGCCACCGCGGCGGGCCAGCCGGGCGGGAGCAGGGCCCCCACCAGGTCGGTGACGACCGTGACCCGCTCGGGCACCATCTCGGCGGGGCTGAGCAGCACGGTCTCGCGCGGGTCGTGCAGGGTGTCGCGCCAGGTCTCGTCGCTCACCAGGTGCAGCCCCTCGCCGACCGCGGCCTCCACGGTCTCGTGCAGCAGTTCGGGCGGGGCGACGGTCGCCGTGGGGTCGTCGGCGACGGAAAGCACCAGCAGGCGCGGGTCACCGCCCTCGGCCCGCATCCGGCGCACGGTCTCGAGGAGCGCGTACGGATCGGGCACCCCGCCGCTCTCGGCCGGGGTCGGCACGTGGAAGGCGGGGCGGCCGAGCAGGCGGGCGTAGGGGGCCCACCACGCGGCACAGGGTCTGGGCACCAGGACGTCGCCGCCGATCGCGGCGGTCAGGGCCACCAGCAGGGCGGGAGCACCGGGGGCGACGGCCACCCGGTCGGGGGCGGCGGGCAGTCCGCGCCGGTCGCCGTAGCCGCACGCGGCGTCCAGCAGGGCGGGGCCGCCGCCGACCGGTTCGGCAGCGGCGCGGGAGGCCGCCGCGGCCAGGACGGCGGCCAGTTCGGGGAGGACGGGAAGCCCGTCCTCCGGGTCCGGCGGTCCGAAACGCACGGGGCCGTGGCCTTCCGGATCCGTCCGCATCCCTACCTCCGCGCAGTCCCTGGCGCCCCGGCGTCGTGCGCCGGCGTCCGCTCGTGCCGTCCCTCGGCCGCTCAGTACCCTGCCTGCCGCGAGCCATGGGTCCGGGCCGGGGAGGGACGGCGGCTGTCAGGCATCCGTCCGGGTCGTGCGGTCCCGGTACAGCCGGTGGGCGGCGGCGCCGAACGCGCCCGCGATGAGCAGTCCGCCGGCGGCGAGGGCGGCCACGGAGTCGGTGAAGGTCCCGCCCTCCCCCGCGTGTACGCCCTGGGGCGCGGGCGTACCGGCGCAGTGGGTGCGCTGTGGGGCGGTGGCCCGCGGTTCGGTGGTCCTGGGACCCGGTGTGTGGGGAGCGGCGGTCCTCGACGCGGCGGGCGCGTACACCCCGCCGGTCCCGGTCGGCCCGGGGGCGGGAAACTCGGCGTCGGGCACGGCGGCGTCCGGTGCGGGACCGCCCGGAGCGGGTTCCTCGAGCGTTTCCGGTCCGAGGGCCTCCTCCTCCACGGCCTCCTCCTCGACGGCCTCTTCGAGGGGCTCCTCCTCAAGGGCCTCCTCCTCGAGGGTCTCCTGCTCGAGTGCTTCCTTCGCGAGGTCTTCCGGTTCGGCGGCCTGCGGCCGGGCGGCGCCCGGTGCGGTGCTCCCAGGGGTGTGCCCCTCCCAGCCGTGCCCCCCGGGTTCCGGGCAGGGCGCGTGGGAGGCGGTGCCCCACGACGGTCCGCTGCCGGGCACCGTTCCCGCGGACGCTGCCGGTACGAGCGCGCCGAGGACGGTACCGGCGACGGCGGCGAGGGACAGGGCACGGGCGGTGCGGCGCATGGTGCGGGCTCCTTCGAGCGACGGCGGGGGCACGGTTCTCGGCTGCCCCACAGCCATCACAGCCCGCCCGCCGTCCGGCCGCGCGCGGCCGGACGCCATTGGCGGCACCCGGCGCACCCGTGCGGGTGACGGCCTCCGCTACTCCTCGCCGGTGTCCCGCAGGGCGTGCTCGCGCACCCGGCCGCAGCAGCGGCTGATCAGGCGGGAGACGTGCATCTGCGAGATGCCGAGCTCCTCCGCGATGCCGCTCTGGGTCATGTCGTCGAAGAAGCGCATGTAGAGGATGGCCCGCTCCCGCTCGGGAAGTGCGGCCAGTCCTTCCTTGACGGCCTCGCGGTCGACCACGGTGTCCAGCGCCGGGTCGGGCGCGCCGAGGGCGTCGCCCAGCGAGTAGCCGTCGTCACTGCCGGGCAGCTCGGCGTCCAGGGAGAGCGCGCTGAAGCTCTCCAGCGCCTCCTGACCCGCGCGGACCTCCTCCTCGCTGAGACTGGCGTGCTCGGCGATCTCGGCCACGGTCGGCCGGCGGCCCGGGATGGTCTGGGAGAGTTCCTGGGAGGCGAGCCGGACACGGTTGCGCAGCTCCTGGACCCGGCGCGGTACGTGCAGGGTCCACATGTGGTCGCGGAAGTGCCGCTTGATCTCGCCGGTGACGGTCGGCACGGCGTAGCTCTCGAAGGCGTTGCCGAGGTCGGGGTCGTACCGGTCCACGGCCTTCACCAGGCCCAGCGCGGCGACCTGCCGCAGGTCGTCCAGGTTCTCGCCCCGGCTGCGGAAACGTCCGGCGAGGCGGTCCGCCATGGGCAGCCACGCCTCGACGATCTCGTCCCGGAGCGCTTCGCGCTCCGCGCCGTCGGGCAGTGCGGCGAGGCTGCGGAAGGCGGCCGCGGTGTCGGGGGCGTCGTCGTGCGGACGGTGCTTCGTGATCGCTCGGGTGGGCATGGTGCGTCGCCACTCCCTCGGAGGTGCTCGGGGACGGAACAGTCACCGCGGCGAGCGCACTGAAGGGGGACAGGCGCCCGGAGCGACGTCATGCCGCTGCCACGGGGCGTGCCTCCTGTCCGAAGCACTTCAGGTGCGCATGCCCCTGCTTCGCCGCCCCAAACCACCGAGCGGCGTCCGGTTCGGTGAGTCGTCCTCGGGCCGGGCGGGTGGGAGCAGCAACTCCTCGTAACGGCCCAGCATCAGGATCACGCCGAGCATGAGGGGCGGGATGAACAGGGCGAGCACCGCCATGGCCGGTCCTTTCCAGGAGGCTCGTGGGGGGCGTGCGTACCGGGTCTCCCTCCACCCGGGGGCCAAACCCGGCCCGTGACGATCCGCCTCCCTCAGCCCGTGTCGGCCTCCGCTCCCCGGGTACGCGGTCCGCACCCCGAGGCACCTGGAGGGAGACATGCAGCGAGGCAGTGACCGGCTCAGCGTCCACCGTGACGACGAGATGAAGCACGAACTGCAGGGTCTGCTGAGGTCCGGGCACCCCACCCGCACCGAGGAGTGGCACGACCCGGAGCCGTACGCCGACGACGACCCCGAGGTCACGTACGGCCCGGTGACACCGGGCCGCGGCCCGACGTCGCTGGAGTCGGTACGGCTGGACCTGGCGAGGATCCTGGGCCGCGGGGCGTTCCCCGCGGGCCCGCGCGAGCTGATGCGCGCCCTGGACCGGCGGCACGCGCCCGACGCCCTCGTCGAGGCGCTGGAACGGCTGCCGCGCCAGGCGCGCTACCACAGCGTCCAGGAACTGGCCGAGGCGCTGACCCGGACCCGGGAGACGGAGACCGCGTGAGCGGCCCGTCCGGAGCGCCGTGTCCGCACCGTCCCGCGGGGCGGCGGGCCGCGGCGCCCCGGGGGCCGGAACCGGACGGAGGGCACAGGTCATGGCCGTATTCGTCAAGGACGTGATGACTCCGGGCGTGGTCGCCGTACGCCCGGACGCCTCGATCGTCGAGGCGGCGCAGCTGATGCGCACCCAGAACATCGGCGACGTGGTGGTGGCCGACGGCCAGCTGGTCGTCGGCGTGCTCACCGACCGCGACATCACTGTCCGGGCGGTCGCCGAGGGCGCGGATCCCCTCGGCGTGAGCGTCCGGTCGGTGTGCACGCCGGACCCGCTGACGCTCGCCCCGGACGAACCGGTGTCCGCGGCCGTCGCCCTGATGCGCGAGCACGCCGTACGGCGGGTTCCCGTCGTCGAGGGCGGGATCCCCGTCGGACTGGTGAGTCTCGGCGACCTGGCGGAGGCGCGGGACCCCGGGTCGGCACTGGCCGACATCAGCCGCGCGGAGCCGGACACGAGTGCTGTGACCGGACGAGAACAGCCGAAGGCGGACGAAGGGACGTAGGACATCATGCGCATCGCATTTCTGACCGCACCCGAGGGTGTCGAGCAGGTGGAGCTGACCGAGCCGTGGCAGGCGGCCGTCGACGCCGGTCACGAGGCCGTGCTCGTGTCCACCAAGCCGGGCAAGGTGCAGGCGTTCGACCACCTCGACACGGCGGACACCTTCCCCGTGCAGGAGGTCGTCGGCGAGACGTCGGCGGACTCCTTCGGCGGGCTGGTGCTGCCGGGCGGGGTGGCCAACCCCGACTTCCTGCGGATGGACGACAAGGCCGTCTCGTTCGTGAGGGACTTCTTCGAGCAGGGCCGGCCGGTCGCCGCGATCTGTCACGCCGCCTGGACCCTGGTGGAGGCCGACGTCGTACGCGGCCGGGAGCTGACGAGCTGGCCCAGCCTGCGGACCGACATCCGCAACGCCGGCGGCACCTGGGTCGACGAGCAGGTGAAGGTGTGCGACCACGGGCCGAACAAGCTGGTCACCAGTCGCAAGCCTGACGACCTGAAGGCGTTCTGCGGGACGTTCCTCGAGGTGTTCGGGGCGGAGGCCTGAGACGGGCCCGGTTGGCGTCCGGCACGACGGCAGACAGGACGGCACGAAGGGGCCCGCGTCCGCGCGGGCCCCTTCGCCGTACCCGGGCGGGCGCGGCCGGTGGCCGGGCTCAGGTGCCCGGGGCCGTGGGCGTCGTCGTGTCCGCGGCGTTCCGCTCGCGGGCCCCCTCACGGGTGCGGCCCGCGGCCACCGTGCGGCGCGGGTTGCGGCGCAGGTACTCGCCCTCCAGCTGCGCCATCCGCTCGTTGTGCGTGCGCAGCGCGTCGTTGGAGCCGTACAGCAGTGTGTCGTGGCGCGTGCGGTGGATGGTCTCCAGCTCCTTCATGAGCTGCTGGTCGTCCAGGCGGTCCGGCTCGACTCCGGTCATCGTGGTGCCCCGCTCGTCGTGTGCGTCCATGCGGCCCGGGTACCCGCCGGTCGGCACCAGCACTACCCCGATCGGCAACCGGGAGGGAACCATGGAACTCGCATTCCTCAGTCCACTCTACGAACGTCCCGGCCCCTGGGCATCCGTCTACGTCGACACCTCCCGGCACACGGAGAGCACCCCGCAGGAGCGGCAGCTGACGGCCCGGGCGATGGCCCAGGACCTCGCCGCCCAGGGCGCGGACGAGGCCACCTGCCAGGCGGTGCGCCACGCGATCGAGGAACTCCGGCACTCGGGCGAACCGCACGGGCGCGCTTTCTTCGCCCGGGACGGCCAGGTGGTGCTCGACCCCGCGCTGGCCCGGTCCCCGCAGCGCGACTGGGCGCAGTGGGCGCCGCTGCCGCGGGTCGCGCCGCTGCTGGAACTGGCCGGTGAGAACCCGGTGTGCGTCGTCGCCTACGTCGACCGCAAGGGCGCCGACTTCGAGCTGCGCAGCGCCCTCGGCCGGGACGACGCCGGCGGCGTCACCGGGCAGGAGTGGCCGCTGCACCGGACCTCCTCCGTCGACTGGTCGGAGCGGCATTTCCAGCTCCGGGTGGAGAACACCTGGGAGCACAACGCCGCGGAGATCGCCGACGCGCTCGCGGTCTCCCAGGAGGAGACCGGGGCCGATCTGCTGATCCTCGTCGGGGACGACCGGGAGCGGCGGTCCGTGCGCGAGCGGCTGCCGCAGCGGCTGCACGGACGGGTGGCCGAGGCGTCCCACGGCGCCGGCAGCAGGCTGCTGGACGAGGAGGTGGAGCAGATCCGCGCGGAGCACGTCCAGGAGCGCACCGCCGCCGAGCTGGAGCGGTTCCTGGCCGCCCGCGGACCCGGCGACAAGGGCCGTGCGGGCGCCGTCGAGGGCGTGCCGGCCCTGGTCGAGGCCGCGCGCGAGCACCGGATCGACGAGCTGCTGATCCGGCCGGACGGGCCGGACGCGCACCGGGAGGTGTGGATCGGCGAGGATCCCGACCAGCTGGCGGTGCGGCGCACCGAGCTGAAGGTCCTCGGCGAGCAGAACTCCTGGTCGGCACGCGCGGACGACGCGCTGATCCGGTCGGCGGTGGCGACGGACGCGCCCGCGCTTGCGGTCACCGGTCCGGGCGCCGCGGAGGACGCGCCGGTCGGCGGGCTAGGCGCGTTGCTGCGCTGGAAGTGACGTTCCCTAGCGGACCCGCTGCACCCGGCGCTCGTCCCAGACCGGTTCCGGGGTCTCCCTGACCCGGCCGTCGCTGCCGAAGACGAGGAAGCGGTCGAAGGAGCGGGCGAACCAGCGGTCGTGGGTGACGGCGAGCACCGTGCCCTCGAACGCCTCCAGGCCCTCCTGCAACGCCTCCGCCGACTCCAGGTCGAGGTTGTCCGTGGGCTCGTCGAGCAGCAGGGCGGTGGCACCCCGGAGCTCCAGCAGCAGGATCTGGAACCGGGCCTGCTGGCCCCCGGAGAGCCGCTCGAAGGTCTGCTCGGCCTGGCCCGTCAGCTCGTACCGGCGCAGCCGGGACATGGCGGCTCCCCGGTCCTGGGCGTGCTCCTTCCACAGGATGTCCAGGAGGGTGCGGCCCTGGAGTTCCGGGTGGGCGTGGGTCTGCGCGAAGTGTCCGGGGACGACGCGGGCACCCAGGCGCCATCCGCCGGTGTGCGTCACGTCGTCCCCGGCGAGCAGGCGCAGGAAGTGCGACTTGCCGGAGCCGTTGGAGCCGAGCACGGCGACCCGCTCGCCGTAGAACACCTCCAGGTCGAAGGGCTTCATCAGGCCGGTGAGTTCCAGCTGTTCGCAGGTGACGGCGCGGACTCCGGTACGGCCGCCCTTCAGGCGCATGGTGATGTTCTGCTCACGCGGCGGCTCCGGCGGGGGCCCCGCCTCCTCGAACTTGCGCAGCCTGGTCTGGGCGGCCTGGTAGCGGGAGGCCATGTCGGGACTGTTCGCCGCGGCCTGGCGCAGGTTCAGGACGAGCTTCCTGAGCTGGGCGTGCTTCTCGTCCCAGCGCCGGCGCAGCTCCTCGAAGCGGGCGAAGCGTTCCCTGCGGGCGTCGTGGTAGGTGGCGAAGCCGCCGCCGTGCACCCAGGCGTCGGCGCCGGCCGGGCCCGTCTCCAGGGAGACGATGCGCTGGGCGGCGCGGGCGAGGAGTTCGCGGTCGTGGGAGACGAACAGGACGGTCTTGCGGGTCTCCCCGAGACGCTCCTCCAGCCAGCGCTTGCCGGGCACGTCGAGGTAGTTGTCGGGCTCGTCGAGCAGCAGGACCTGATCGGTGCCGCGCAGCAGCGCCTCGAGGACCAGGCGCTTCTGCTCGCCGCCGGAGAGGGTGCGGACCTCACGCCACTGCGCCTTCTCGTACGGGATGCCCAGCGCGGCCGTGGTGCACATGTCCCACAGCGTCTCCGCCTCGTAGCCGCGGGCCTCGGCCCAGTCGGCGAGGGCCTGGGCGTAGCCGAGCTGCGCCGCCTCGTCGTCGACCGTCATGATCGCGTGCTCGGCCCTGTCGACTGCGTGGGCGGCTTCCCGGATCCTGGGCGTGGCGACGGAGACGAGCAGGTCGCGCACGGTCGTGGCGTCCCGTACGGAGCCGACGAACTGGCGCATGACGCCGAGACCGCCGGTGACGGTGACGGATCCGCCGCGCGGCTTCAGCTCCCCGGCGAGGAGGCGGAGCAAGGTGGTCTTCCCCGCTCCGTTGGGGCCCACCAGGGCCATGACCGCTCCCTCGCCCACCCGGAAGGACACATCGCCCAGGAGAGCCCTCCCGTCGGGGAGGTAGTACTCCAGATGCGCTGCTTCCAGGTGGCCCATGGTGGGGATTGTGCGGTCTCGCCGACGCGGGTGGCAAACGGGTTTCCGGGCGACGCCTGTCCATTATGCGATACGTCGGTCTCATGATGCGGGTACCGCGCGTAGCGTGAGGGGCCTCCTACGACAGCGGAAGGGGTGGGTTCGGCATGCCGGAAGCGCGCGAGACGGCCGTGTACACCCACGGGCACCACGAGTCGGTGCTGAGGTCGCACACCTGGCGGACCGCCGAGAACTCCTCGGCGTACCTCCTCGGGGTCCTGAAGCCCCACATGCGGATCCTGGACATCGGGTGCGGGCCCGGCACCATCACCGCCGGCCTGGCGGCGCTCGTTCCCGGCGGCCACGTCACCGGTCTCGACCGCGAGCCGGGGGTCCTGGAACAGGCCCGGGCGGTGGCCGCGGAGCGGGGACTGGTGAACGTCGGCTTCACGACGGGGGACGTGCACGCGCTGGACTTCCCGGACGACACGTTCTGCGTGGTCCACGCCCACCAGGTGCTCCAGCACGTGGGCGACCCGGTCCGTGCGCTGCGCGAGATGCGGCGGGTGACGAGGCCCGGCGGGTACGTCGCGGTACGGGACTCCGACTACGCGGCGATGACCTGGTACCCCGGGTCGGCGGGCATGGACCACTGGCTGGACCTGTACCGGCGGGTGGCCCGGGCCAACGGGGGTGAGCCGGACGCCGGGCGGCGGCTGAAGTCCTGGGCGCTGGCCGCCGGATTCACGGACATCACGGCGACCTCCGGCACCTGGACGTTCTCGACCGCCGGGGAGCGGTCCTGGTGGAGCGGCCTGTGGGCGGACCGCACCGTGGCGTCCGCCTACGCCGAGCGGGCCGTTCAGGGCGGCCACGCCACCCGTGAGCAGTTGCGGGAGGTGTCCGCGGCGTGGCGGGAATGGGGCGCGCGGGAGGACGGCTGGTTCAGCGTGCTGCACGGGGAACTCCTCTGCCGCGAGGAACACCGAACCCCACCGGTTGCGGGATGAGAGGAAGTCCCCGGGACCGAGGCCCCGGGGACTTCTCTGTCTGTCTCTGTCCGTCTCTGCCTGCGCGGACCTCAGTCCCGGGGAAGCAGCGGTCCCAGCGGCCCGAGGTCCAGATTCAGGTCCTCGGGCCGCAGGCCGTACCGGTCCCGCAGTTCCGCCATCCGGTCCTCGAGCAGCATCAGGGTGAGCCCGACCCGCTCCTCCTGCTCCTCGCTCAGGTCCCCCTCGTCGAACCGGCGCAGCGCCTGGCGCTCCATGAGCTGGCGCAGCAGTTCCACGACGGTGAGCACCAGTTTGATCAGGTCGCGTTCGACCGTGTCCGGCTCCAGGTCCAGCCGCTTGTGCCGACTGGCGTGCGGCTCCACGGCCCGGCCGGCGTGCCGGTCGTCGTCGGGGGCGGCCGTCACAGCGACCCCTCGAACGGCGAGGGGACCTGTTCGTTCACCGAGCTGATGAGCGCGTTGAGGTCGATCCGCACCAGGTCGACGTCCGCGATGCGCAACGTGATGTCGCCCGTGATGACGACTCCGCCGGCCAGGAGCCGGTCGAGCAGGTCCACCAGGGCTATCTCGCGGCGTTCGACGACGGTCACGGTCCCTCCTTCCCGGCCGTTTCCTCACCGGCGAACGAATAGGCCGCCCAGGGGCCGGTGAGTTCCACGCGGATTCCGGGGACCCCGTCCTTCGTCCGGTCCACCCGTTCCACGAACTCCTCGGACCTGGCGCGCGGCACCAGGTACGCGGCGTTGAGCACGTTGCGTCCGGAGGCACCGGAGAGCGTGGGGTTCTGCGGAGCGTGCAGCCGGGAGTCCTCGGCGCTTTCACACAGCGTCTCGTGCAGCCGGGTCGCGAAGGTCTCGGCCCGCTGCCAGAGGTCGTCCTGCGACCTGGTCTGCATGCGCCGCTGCCTCAGGTAGTCACGGCCGGACGCCGGCTTCGGCGCGGGCGCGGCGGACGCCTCGGGCGGACGCTCCGCCTCGACGTACACCTTGACGCCCCATTCGACCCGGCCCTCGAGCCGGTCGAGGACGCGCAGGAAGCTCTCCTCCCGTGCCTCGATCATCGACCGCACCCCGCTGTCGTCGCGGAACACCGTGCCGAGCCGCAGGGGCAGCGGGGTGGTGACGGTGGTGAGCGCGTCGATCACGCCCTGGTGGGCGCGGGCGACCCCGGTCAGCCAGTCGAGGTCCTCCAGGTGGGCGCGCAGCGGGTCCTCGGCGAAGTCCGCCTCCGGGACGTGACTGACCACCGCCACCAGGTCGTGGTGGGGCACCAGCCGGGGCGGATCACCGCCGACCCCGGTCAACTGGGCCTGGAGCGGTGTGCCGAAGGGGCGGCAGACCGCGTAGACGTACCGCAGTCCTGTCACGGCCTCTCCTCCTGTGCGCGACGGGTCTCGAGACCCAGCTCCTCCAGCCGGGCCAGCCGCTCCCGCAGCTCGGCGTTCTCCCTCGTCAGCTCGTCGCGGCGGGCCTTCGAGGACAGCGCCGGGTCGGACTCCCACCAGTCGATCCCCATCTCCTTCGCCTTGTCGACGGAGGCGACGACCAGGCGCAGCTTGATGGTGAGCAGCTCGATGTCGAGCAGGTTGATGCGGATGTCACCCGCGATCACGATGCCCTTGTCCAGCACCCTTTCCAGGATGTCGGCGAGATTGGCGCCGCTCCCCTGGCCGTACGGATCGGGGAGCCGGCTGGGCGTGGTCATCGGCGGCTCCGGCTCTCGGCTCGCTCGGGCTCCTCCTCCGGCTCGAGCTCGTCCTCGTCCTCGTCCTCGTCCTCGGATTCGGCCTCGGGCTCGGGCTCGGGCTCCTCATCCTCGTCCCGGTCCTCGTCCTCGTCCTCGTCCTCCGCGTACTCCTCCTCGGGGTACTCGTCCTCCTCGTCCTCGTCGGCGGGTTCCTCGTCCTCGGACTCCGGCTCGTACTCCTCTTCGGCCTCCGTGCCGGTTTCGTCCTCGGCCTCTTCGTCCTCGTGCTCGCCCTCGGCCTCGTCGCCCTCGTCGTACTCGTCGGACGGGGTCTCCTCGCCTTCCTCGGGCTCCTCGGACTCCGCTTCCTCCTCCTCGGCCAGCGCGTCCTCGTGGCTGCGGACGACCTCGCCGTCGCGGATCTCGCCGCGCCAGCTGTCCTCGGCCTCGCCCTTGAGGGTGATGAAGCGGACGAAGTTCTTCAGGTCGAGCCGGGCGCGACGGCCCTGGGCACGCCAGATGTTGCCGGTCTTCTCGAAGAAGCCCGAGGGGTAGTACTCGATGACCAGCAGGACCCGGGTGAGGTTGTCGCCGAGGCTGTGGAAGGAGACGACGCCCCGCGTCGTGCCCTTGGCGCCCTCGGAGGACCATGCGATGCGGTCGTCCGGCACCTGCTCGGTGGTCTTCGCCTTCCAGCTGCGGTTGGACCACCAGATCTTCGCCTGCCAGTCCGACGTGGTGTCGTCGGCCTTGCTGGCGCTCTTCACGCCCTTGGCGAAGGTGCTGAAGTCCTGGTACTGGGTCCACTGGTCGTAGGCCGTGCGCAGCGGGACCCCGACGTCGATGTGCTCCATGATGACGGTGGGCTTGTTGCCGGACGAGCGCTTGCGCTTGCCCTTGCCGCCGCCCCCCAGTCCCTTGAGCTTGCCCATGACGTTGTCCTTGGCCCGTGAGGCCCCGAGTTCGATGGCGCTGCGCAGCGGCCCCTTGCCCTCGGCGATCTTGCGGCCGCCGTCGAGGGCGAGCTTGGCGAAGCCGGGGCTGTTGCCCTCGGCGATGTCCGTGAGCTTGTTGGTGGTCTCGCCGAGCTTGTTCCCGAGGCCGCTCAGCACGCGGGTGGCCTGGGCCGCGAGGTAGTCCTGCACCTCGGCCTTGAGCCGGTCGGCGGCCTCACTGTGGGCGATGTCGGCGAGGGGGTTCTTCGCTGCCCCGTTCGCCCCGTCACCTGCGGCGGAAGTGGCCTTGCCGATGGTCTCGGTCATCACTCACCGCCTCCCTTCGACGTGCGGGAGCGGCCGCCGCGGGACGCGGCCGCGGTCTTCCTGGCCGCCGTCTTCTTCGCGGGGGCCGTCTTCTTGGCCGCGGTCTTCTTGGCCGGCGCGGTCTTCTTCGCGGCGGCCTTCTTCGCCGGCCGCTCCTGGTCCGGCTCCTCCTCGGAGGCGGGTTCCTCCTCGTGGTCCTCCTCGGAGGCCGGTTCCTCCTCGTGGTCCTCCTCGGAGTCCGGCTCCTCGTCCCGGTCCTCGGGCGCTTCCTCGTCCTCGTCCGCCTTCGACCGCTTCTGCGAACCGCCGCCTGCCATCTCGTCGCGCATCTCGGCGGTACGGCCGTGCAGCCGGTCGGCGAGCGAGCCGAGCTGCCGCTCGACCAGTGCGCCGGAGGCGGCCTTGCCGACACCGCGAAGATCCCCGCGCAACTGGTCGCCGAGCTCCTTGAACTGCGGGTTGTCACGCAGTTGCTGGGAGAGCAGATCGCCGACCATGCGCGGGCTGAGGTTCAGCTTCTTGCCCGCCACCAGGCCGCCGACGGCGACCGCCATTTTGAGCTTCTTGGTCCGTCCGAGGAGATATCCGGCCCCGATCGCGAGGCCAAGTGTCGTTCGATTCATTGTCGTGCCGTCCCGTCGCCTGTGCCCGCGCCTGTGCGCGTGGCGGTCTCCAGCCGGTCCAGGAGTTCGTCCTCCTGCCGGTCGAACTCCTCCTCGGTGATCTCTCCGGCCTCCAGCTGTTCTTCGAGCCGGGCCAGCTCGGCACGGATCGTGGCGGGGTCGTAATAGATGCGCTCCGCCTCCTGGATCACCTGCCGGATGGCCCAGGAGGCGCCGCGTGCCGGTGCGAACGGCAGCAGCAGCACCTCCGAGATCAGGCCCATGACGTCACCCCGCTCCGGTGTCCGCCCCACCGGCCGCGGTGCCCGCCGGCTCGGCCGGCCCCGGCTCGACGAAGCTGTACGGCGGCAGCGGCCCGTTCAGACGGACCTCGAGGTGGGGCATGTCCGAGCGGACCTGCTCCACCGCTGCCAGGAACTCCTCGGCCGTCTCCCGCTTCACCAGGTAGGAGACGTTGGCCAGCCAGCCCGTGGACTCGGGGCCCACGCTCACGGCGTCGGCAGCCCCCTCCAGGGCGCGTTCCACGGCGGCGCCGTCCTCGGACTCCTTGGCCTTGACCGCCGCGGCGACCATCTCGCCGAGCCGGATCTTGTCGTCGTAACTACCGCCGCCGGACTGCCTGTTGGCCTCCGCGAGGGCCCGGATCTCCGGGTTGCCGGCCATGACGTGGTGCAGGACGGCTTCCTCGACGTGGTTGGCCTTGACGTTGTACTCGACCCGGTCGTCCAGCGCGCGCAGCCGCTCCAGGTAGTGATCGGCCCGCTCGGTGAGGACGGCGGTGACGGAGTCGTCGTCCGGAGCGACACTGCCGAACCGCATGGGCAGCACGCAGCCGGCCGCACCGATCTCGCTGAGCACGTTCTGGTGGGCCAGCAGTTCCCTGCGCTTGGGGCGCAGCCCCTCGGGCGCGTCGCTGACGACGGCGGCCAGCTCCCCCGCGCGCAGGATGCGCACCGGGCGCGACGGATCGCCGACACCGCCCATGCCCTCGGGCAGTGACGGGTGCGACGCCGCCGTGATGCCGTAGACGTAGGTGCTCACTCCTGCTCCTCCTTACGCCGGGCGGCGGTGCTCTTACGGGCCCGCGGACGGGACTCGGTCTCGCGCTCGGAGCCGCCCTCACGGGACTGCTTGAAGGCGTCGGAGATGGTCTCGGCCGCACCGGAGAGGGCGCCCTTGGACTTGCCCTTGGCACCGGACTCGGTGACCTCGCCGACGATCTCGGGCAGGCCCGGGCTCTTGCGGGGCCCGGCCTCGAGGTCGAGGCGGTTGCACGCCTCGGCGAAGCGGAGGTAGGTGTCGACGCTGGCGACGACGACCCTCACGTCGATCTTGAGAATCTCGATGCCGACCAGGGACACGCGCACGAATGCGTCGATGACGAGCCCCCTGTCCAGAACAAGCTCGAGCACGTCGTAGAGGCCGCTGCTGCCGCCCCCACCGCCGGTCTGCTGTGCCGGTACGACTGTCATGCCGGCTGTCCCTCCTTGTCTGTGTGTGTGAGTCCGTGTACGAAGTCCAGCCGGGCGGCCTAGCGGCCGCCGCGCGCGTCGGCGCGTCCCCGCTCGTAGCGGCGGACCCGCCGGTAACCGGTGAGTTGCCCGTCCGGGTCGAGCTCGACCTGGTACGTCGCCATCAGGCTCATCGTGTCGGGCACACGCTCGAGTTCGAGGACCTCGACCTCCAGTGCCCAGCCCTCCTCCGTCTGTTCGAAGGACGACACGGACTCGGCTTCCATCCCGGTGAGCTCCGCGAGCTGCCCGCGCGCCTGGCGCAGCACCTCCATCGGGCCCGGCCGTTTGGTGGTCGTGTTGTCTTCGGTCTGCTTGCGGGACGTTCGTGCACTACGGGAAGTACGGGGTTCCTGTGAACCCTGTGACTCTTCGGTGTTCTTCGTGTTCGACATGGCCACCTCCCCCTCCGTGTGGCCGCAAGACTGTTCGCCAAACCTCCATGGGCTCACCCGGTTGCCACGTCCGGGTGTCACACCTGGTCAGCGCGGGTTACCGCGCCCGGTCAGCCCCGCCAGCCGCCTGCGCGCCGGGCCCAGGGCACGCCCCCGGCGCAGCAGACCGGCCCACGGATCGGAGCGGGCCTGCTCGACCGCGTCGGCCACCGTCCAGCGCCGGGCGTGCACCTCCGGATCGTCGAGCTGGTCCCAGGAGACGGGCACGGCGACGGGGGCGCCGGTCAGGGCCCGGACGGTGTAGGGGGCGACCGCGGTCTGCGCGTAGGCGTTGCGCTGCACGTCGAGGTAGAGCCGACCCCCGCGGTCCTTCTTGCGCGCGGCGGTGGTGAGCCGGCCGGGGTGGGCGTCGGCGAGGGCGTCGGCGACCTCGCGGGCGAAGGCGCGCACGTCGTCGACGTCGTGGTCGCCGTTCAGCGGCACGATGACATGCAGGCCCCTCGATCCGGTGGTCATCGGTGCGGAGGGCAGCCTCAGCTCGTCGAGCAGCTCCCGCAGCAGCCGCGCGGCCTCCCGGACCGCCCCGAAGTCGTCACCCGACGGGTCGAGGTCGAAGACCAGCCGGTCCGGCCGGTCGATGCCGGCCGTCCGGGACAGCCAGCGGTGCAGCGTGATGCTCGCCTGGTCGACGAGGTAGAGGAGGGTGGCCGTGTCGTCGCACACGGTGTGTGTGACGGTGCCGTCCTCCTTGGCGACCTCGGCCCGGGTGATCCAGCCGGGGTACCCCTCCGGCGTGTTCTTCTGCATGAACGCCGGGCCGTCGATGCCGTCCGGGCGCCGGTCCAGCATCAGCGGGCGGCCCCGCAGGTGCGGCAGCATGAACGGGGCGACGGCCCGGTGGTAGTCGACGAGGTCTCCCTTGGTGTACTCCTCGGCGTCCGCGCCGCCGGGGAAGAGCACCTTCCCCGGGCGGTGGATCTCCACCGAGCGGCGGCCGGCCCGTACGGTGCGCGACCCGTCGCCGCTCACGACACGACCGCCTCCCCCACCAGCAGCCGGCCGGCCGCGGCGATCGACTCCGCGTCGATGCCGGACGCGTGAAGCTGCTCCTGCGGGGAGGCCGAACCCGGCATGTTCCGCACGGCCAGCCGCACCAGGCGCGGTACGGGTCGCCCGTCGCCGAAGGCCTCCGCGACCGCGTCCCCGAGGCCGCCCTCCGGGTGGTGGTCCTCCACGGTCATCAGGCAGCCGGTCTCCTCGGCGGCCGTGCGCAGGGTCTCCCGGTCGACCGGCTTCACCGAGTACAGGTCGATCACCCGTACGGCGATGCCCTCGCGTTCCAGGGCGTCCGCGGCGGCCAGTGCCTCGGGCACGGTGACGCCCGCGGCGACGAGGGTGAGCCGGTCGCGTCCCGAGGAACGCAGCACCTTGCTGCCGCCGACGGGGAACTCCTCGTCGGGACCGTAGATCACCGGGCTCTCGCCGCGTGAGGTGCGCAGGTAGCGGATGCCGTCCAGGCCGGCCATCGCGGCGACCAGCCGTGCGGTCTGGTTGGCGTCGCACGGGTAGAGCACGGTCGAGCCGTGCACCGCGCGCATCATCGCCAGGTCCTCCAGGCCCATCTGGCTGGGGCCGTCCTGGCCGATGGCGACGCCCGCGTGCGAGCCGACGAGGTTGATGCCGGAGCCGCTGACCGCCGCCATGCGGATGAAGTCGTGGGCGCGGGTGAGGAAGGCCGCGAAGGTGGCGGCGTACGGCGTCCAGCCGCGCGCCGCGACGCCCACCGCCGCCGCGACCATCTGCTGCTCGGCGATGTAGCACTCGATGTAGCGCTCGGGGTGCTCCTTGGCGAAGAACTCCGCGCGGGTGGAGTCGCCGACCTCCCCGTCGAGGGCGACGACGTCGCCGCGAGCGGTGCCGAGCGCGGCCAGCGCCTCCCCGAAGGCGTTGCGGGTGGCCACCTCCTCACCCTTGTCCCAGTGGGGCAGGCGGGGTTCCCCGGTGTGCCGGGCCGGCGGTGTTCCGCCGGAGGACGGCCGGTGCGCCGGGATGCGCAGGTCGCGAGGGCCGCCCAGTTCGGTGACGGCGTCCTCGGCCTCCGGCAGCGGCTTGCCGTGCAGTCCCTCGCGGTCCTCGGCCGACTCGACGCCCTTGCCCTTGAGGGTGCGGGCGAGGATCACGGTGGGCTGGCCCCGGGTGGAGAGTGCCTCTCCGTAGGCGCGGTCGACGGCGTCCACGTCGTGGCCGTCCACCTCGACGGTGTGCCAGCCGAAGGCCTGGAAGCGGCGGGCGTAGGCGTCGAGGTCGTGGCCGTGCCGGGTGGGGCCGCGCTGGCCGAGCCGGTTGACGTCCACGACCGCCGTGAGGTTGTCCAGGTGCTCGTACGCGGCCTGCTCGGCCGCCTCCCACACCGAGCCCTCGGCCAGCTCGCTGTCGCCGCACAGCACCCACACGCGGTAGTCGGCGTGGTCCAGCCGCTTCCCGGCCAGCGCGATGCCGACGCCGACGGGCAGGCCCTGGCCGAGCGAGCCGGTGGCCGTCTCGACCCAGGGGAGCCGCCGCGGGGTGGGGTGCCCCTCGAGGCGGCTGCCGTCCTCGCGGAAGGTGAGCAGTTCCTCGTCGTCGATCGCGCCGGCCGCCTTGAGGGTGGCGTACATCAAGGGCGAGGCGTGGCCCTTGGAGAGGACGAAGCGGTCGTTGGCCGGGTGGTCGGGCTGCTGGAAGTCGTAGGTGAAGTGGCGGGCGAACAGGACGGCCATCAGGTCCGCCGCGGACATCGACGACGTGGGGTGCCCGGAGCCCGCGGCGGCCGCGGCACGGACACTGTCCACGCGCAACTGCTGTCCGAGCTCGACGAGTTCGCCGGTGTTCATGAGTCTCCTTCGGTGAATCGGTCGGTACGCCTGACGGGTCCGGGCGCGACGTCGGGACCGGGCGGCGGCTGGTCGGGCGGCGGCGTGACGCCGGGCTGGTTCTTCGCGGGCTCCCCACCGGGCTGATTCCTGGCGGGCTCCCCACCGGGCTGATTCCTGGCGGGCTCCCCACCGGGCTGATTCCTGGCGGGCTCCCCACCGGGCTGATTCCTGGCGGGCTCGCCGCCGGGCTGATTCCTGGCGGGCTCGCCGCCGGGCTGATTCCTGGCGGGCTCCCCACCGGGCTGATTCCTGGCGGGCTCCCCACCGGGCTGGTTCTTCCCCGGTTCCGTGCCCGCCTCCGGCCCGCCGGGCGCCGACCCCCGGGTCCGCTCCGGCATGCCCGGCACCCGTGCCAGTTCCGGGGACGCCGTGTCCAGCGGCACCGACCAGGACCGTACGAGCCCCAACTGGACCGCCTGGCGCGGCAGTACGGCGTCGAGCAGCCAGTCGGCGGCCACCCGGACGCGGTTGCCCGGCATCGCGGCGAGGTGATAGCCGCGGGTGACCGCTCCCGCCGCGATCCCGGACAGGTTCACGCCGAGCGGGTTGGCGGCGGCCTTCACCCCGCCCAGGTCCACCACGAAACCCATGTCCTTGTGGCGGTAGGCACGCCGCTCACCGTCGCCGAACGACGCGGCGATGTTGTGCCCGCACACCTTGCCCTGCCGCCAGGCGTGCTGGGCGGTCATCGGGGTGTACGACCCCGGCTTCTCCAGATCGGGCACCGCCGCCGCGTCACCGCAGGCGAACACCTCCGGCCGGCCCGGCACCTGGAGGTGCGGGTCGACGAGCAGCCTGCCGCGTTCCATGGGCAGTCCGAGCGACTCGGCGAGCGGGTCGGGGCGGACGCCCACGCACCACACGAGGGTCTGGGTGTCCACGAACTCCCCGTCGGTCAGGAGCACTCCGTCGTGTGTGGCCTCCTTCACGGAGGTGCCCATCCGTACGTCCACGCCCCGCTCGCGCAGGACCGTGTCGGCCGTGCGGGAGAGCCGTTCGTCCAGCTCGGGCAGGACCCGGTCGGCGATGTCCAGCAGGATCCAGCGCGGCCGCATGCCGGTCCGCATGGGGTGCCTGCTGACCTGCGAGTCGGTGAAGAGCTGCCCGTGCGCGGCGACTTCGGTGCCGGTGTAGCCGGCGCCGACGACGACGAAGGTGCAGCGGGAGGCGCAGCGCTTGGGGTCGTCGGTGGTCGCGGCGAGCTCCACCTGCCTGGTCACGTGGTCGCGCAGGTAGAGGGCTTCGGGCAGGCCGCGGAAGCCGTGGGCGTGCTCGGCGACGCCGGGGATCGGCAACAGCTTGTTGACGCTGCCGGCGGCGAGCACCAGCCGGTCGTAGGAGAGGATGCCGCCCTCGCCCTCGGGCCCGGTGTAGTGCACCTGCCGTGCGTCGAGGTCGATGCGGTCGGACTCCCCCAGCACCAGCTTCACGTGCGGCAGCGTGCCGGAGAGGGAGATGGTGACCCGGCGCGGCTCCAGGATGCCGGCCGCGACCTGAGGCAGCAGCGGAAGGTACAGGAAGTAGTCGGTCGGGTTGAGCAGGACGATCTCGGCGCGGCCACGGGCCAGCCGGGACAGGGTCTGGGCCGTGCGGTACCCGGCGAAGCCGGCACCGACGATCACTATGCGGGGTCGACTCACGGTTCGCCTCCGGCGCTGTCGCGTACGTCGGGAGACTTCCGCGTCCCCCTGCCCGGGGCCGCCAAACGTCCGGCCGGTTTCCGCCGGGCCCCCCGGGTACCCGGCACGGGACCCGAACCGCCCATGTCGCGGAGGCACCCCCCATGCCCGAGTACGGTTACTTCCTCTCGTGCGAGCAGTACGGTCCCGCCGAGCTCATCGAGCAGGCGCGGATGGCCGAGCAGGCCGGGTTCCAGGCCCTGTGGATCTCGGACCACTACCACCCGTGGAACGACGAGCAGGGGCAGAGTCCCTTCGTGTGGTCGGTGATCGGCGCGCTGTCCGAGGCGGTGTCGCTGCCGGTGGGCACGGCGGTGACCTGCCCCACCGTGCGGACACATCCGGCGGTGGTGGCGCAGGCGGCGGCCACCAGCGCGGTGATGGCGCCGGGGGAGTTCCGGCTGGGCGTGGGCACGGGCGAGGCCCTGAACGAGCACATCCTGGGGGACGCCTGGCCGCCCGCGCACGTACGTCTCGAGATGCTGGAGGAGGCCATCCAGGTGATGCGCCGGCTGTTCACCGGCGAGGAGGTCAACCATCACGGCACGCACTACACGGTGGAGAACGCCCGCCTGTACACCCTCCCGGACCAGCCTGTGCCCATCGACATCTCCGGCTTCGGCCCGGCGGCGACCAAGCTGGCGGCCCGGGTCGGCGACGGCTACATCACGATGATGCCGGACGCCTCGATGGTGGAGCAGTACCGCAAGGGCGGGGGCGGCGGGAAGCCGGTCAGCGGCGGCACCAAGGTCTGCTACGGCACCGACCGCGACGCGTGCGTGCGCACGGTGCACCGGCTCTGGGCGAACGAACAGCTGCCCGGCGAGCTGGGGCAGGTGCTGCCCTCGCCGAAGCACTTCGAGCAGGCGCAGACCCTGGTCACCGAGGACATGGTGCGCGAGAACCGGGTGTGCGGCGACGACGTGGACGAGCACGTCGCCGAGCTCCGGCAGTTCGCCGACGCGGGATTCGACCGGATCTACGTCAACCAGATCGGGCCCGACCTGCGCGGCTTCTTCGACTTCTACCGCACCAAGGTGCTGCCGCAGCTCCAGCAGGCGGGCTGAGCCCCGGGCGGGGGACGGACCGACGACGGGACTGCGCCGCCTGCCCGGGAGTCCCTGGACATCCCGGCCGTGCACGAGGCGATGAGCCGCTCGGTCCGCGACACCGGCCGGCCGGGCGGCGCGGCCCGTACGGTCCCGGCACCGGACCTCACGCTGAGAAACCTGAAGGCCCGGCTGCTGGAACTGCCCCTGGTGCGAGGGCTGGGGGCCGCGACGGGAGCGGGGCCGGCGTGCGTGCGGGTGGGGCACGTGAGCGACGTGGCCGCCGGGGGCACGGCTTCGACCGGCCGTACTTCGCCCGCACGATCACGGGCCGGTGCGGTGGACCGCTGCCTGGTCGACGCGACACGCCACGGCGGCGTCACCGGTCTCCTGCGCGCGGCGGCGTCGGCGGAGGCACGCGGTCTGGAGGCTCCGCCCGCCGGCCCCGCACGCCCGGGGCGGCGGTGGCGGCCACGGGTCTCGAAGCCGCGGCACGGTCGGCGGCCCGCTCGGGGGTGCCGGCCTCGGTCCGGCCCCGCGGACGGAGGACGCCGCGGAGTACCGGGGGGGCCGGCCGGCCGGACCGTCAGAGGGTCCGGACCTTGTCGGGGGTCACGGCCGGTGGTGGGTGTCACGGCCGGAGTCGTCCGGTCGTGGCGGTACGAGACCCGCGGTGGGCGGGGTGGACGGCACCGGCGGGATCGGGGTGCCCCGGCCTCCGGGTGCGGTGGCCTGCCGGGGAGCCGAAGGCCGGGCCGCGCCGCGCAGGGCGTAGGACAGCGCCGCCAGGATCGCGGCCGTGATCAGCGCGGCGGCCCAGTCCGGCAGGACCAGGGCGAGTGCGAGGCCCACGGCCAGCGAGACCGCCGCGCCCGCGTAGAGGGCGGCGGTGCCGGACGCGGCGTAGAGGGCCGCCTTACGGCGCTGGCCCCGCGCCTGTTCGCGTAGTTCGTCGCGTACGGTCTCGCGGGCCACCTGCGCCAGTTCGTCGACCAGGTGCTTGTCCAGATGCTCCAAGTGCTCCAAGCGCTGCATGGCGCACCGGGTACCCGCGGCCCGGGGCGCGTAACGCCGGCGGACGCGGGGCGTGATGAGCGGCCGGGGTGACCGGCCGGGGCGGGACCCTCGTCCCGGCCGTCCCCAACTAGGCTCCTCCCCATGGAGATTCTGGGTGCCACACTGCGCGTCTGCGTCGACGACATCGAGACCGCCATCCCCTTCTACGAACGGCTGGCGGGCGGCAGGGCCCTCCGGTTCGAACGAGCCGGCGTCCAGGTCGCCGCGGTGGGCTGTTTCCTGCTGATGAGCGGTCCCGCCGCGGAGCTGGAGGTGCTGCGCAAGGTCGCGGCGACCATCGCGGTGCAGGACGTCGACGAGGCCCGCCGGGTCCTCGCGGAGATGGGCGCCGACATCATCGCGGGGCCGGTCCCCACCCCGGTGGGCCGCAACCTCATCGCACGGCACCCGGACGGGGCGGTCTACGAGTACGCGGACCGCCGCGCCTGACACCCGCTCAGGGCGTGGGCCGCATCCGGAAGTCGTGGCGTTCCGGCAGGGGTTCGTCGGTGAGGGCGGACCACAGCCGTCCGATCACCTCGTCCCCCTCCCGCAGGTCGGCCACCTCGAAGCCCGCGTCGAACACGGCGCGGGCCTCCTCGCGCCGGCCCTCGGCGAGCAGCAGCGCCGCCTCGGTCAGCCGGAACCGGCCGCGGGCGCGCGTGGCGGGGTCCAGCCGCCGCCACACGGACCGCGCGTCCGCCGTACGCCCCACCGCGAGCAGCGCCTCGATCGCCTCCCGTCCGAGCGCCGCGGTGACGGCAGTCCCCGCGCCCTCCTCGTCGCAGGGCGCGCGGCACAGGTCGTCGAAGGCCCGCGCGTAGCGGTCGGCGGCGCGTTCGGGATGGCGGGCCTCCTGGTCGGCGACGGCGAGGCAGCGCAGCGCCGGCCACCAGGACGAGGTGTTCCGCAGGGCCCGCTCCCAACTGCGCTCCGCCTGGGCCCGGTCGCCCGCGTGCCACTGGGCGACGCCCAGGTGGTACTCGGTGAGGGGCGTCGCGGGCGCGGTCTCCAGCATGTCCCGCCAGTGCCGGGCGACCAGCGTCCCGCCGGGCGGCCGGGTGCCGGGCGGCTCGGGGAGGGAGCCCGCGCGCAGCAGGTGCAGCCAGGGTGCCTGCTCCTCGCCCAGGGTGCTCTCCTCGAAGGGCGTGCCGGGCAGCTTCCAGCCGGCGCGCAGCACTTCCAGCGCGCCCCAGCCGGAGCCGGCCGCGAGCCGCTCGCCGGGTTCGGTGTCGGCGTACGGCCGCCAGGCCGCGTACGCGGAGTCGACGCCGGCGCGCGGCAGGACCGCTTCGAGCCGGTTCTCCGCCTCCTTCAGTACGCCGTTCCACTCCCCCTCGGGCCGGGTGGTGAAGGGGCCGTAGGCCTCCAGCCAGGACACCTCGCTCTCGGCCTCCAGCCGGACGTGTTCCAGCTGGGTGCGGGCGAGCCCGGCCTGGATCTCGCAGTAGCCGCCGGTGCCGGGCTCGGTGAGCCACCGCTGCCAGCTCCGCCCGCCCGGTCCCCGGCCCCACACGAACAGCTTGCGGCCCCGCAGCGCGTCGGTGGAGGTCTGCACGAGTCCGTGGCCTTCGTGGTCCAGCGCGGCGATCCAGCGCCTGCGGCCGTCGGGGACGTCGTAGAAGTAGTCCGCCGCGTACGTGCTGTGGGGTGGGCAGGTGCGGTCGACGCCGTCGTACTCGGGGACGGGCACCCGGCGCAGCCGGCGCTCGTAGCCGAAGTGCCAGGCCTCCTCGGCCGGCGCGAGGACGCGGCACTCCTCGGGGACGGCGATGTTGGACCACCAGTAGGTCGGCACCGGCATCTCGTGCGGGTTGCGGATCCGGACGCCGGCGTACAGGAAGTCCGAGCCGTCCGGCAGCCACAGGTCGACCTGGAAGGGCAGGTCGCGCAGCCGCTCCCACTCCCACAGGCGCAGCATCTCCCCGCCGCCGGGGGCGGGCACGCGGGCGGCGTGCACGGGCGAGCAGGAGAGGGTGGTGTGCCCGGTGGCGCCGATGTTCCATTCGATGCCGCCGGAGAACCAGGCTCCGTTGAGGGCGAAGTTGGCGGGCTGGAACACCGGGTTGCGGTACAGCAGTTCACGGCCGGTGGGCCGGTGGACGAGGGAGACGACCCGGCCGCCGAGGGCGGGGAGCACGGTGGCGCGCAGCCGGTCGTTCTCGATCACGAGGGCGTCGACGGCGCGGGGCGCGCGCCGGCGGTCGTAGCCGTCACGGACGGGGACGGGCAGCAGACTGTGCAGGGGTGCGTGGCCGATCTGCCGCGCCATGTCGCGCGGCAGGTCCTCCTTGTCGCGGTCCTCGATGCGGTGCGTCTCGTCGAGGGGCCGCAGGGCGGGCAGCGGGTTGTCGGGGCCCAGGTGCGCGGCGGGCAGCGTCAGTACCTCGTGTCGGATCGTCGTCACGACCTCCATGGAAGCCGCCGCGGGCCCGCGTGACCAGGGGGCGGGGGCCGGCCCGCTTCAGCGTCCGGCCGTCATCTCGCTGGTGATGGCCCAGCGTTGGTGGTCGCGCCAGGCCCCGTCGATGAAGAGCATCTTCGGCGAGAAGCCCTCCAGGCGGAACCCGCAGGCGCGGGCGAGGGCGATGGAGGCGGCGTTGCCGGGCTGCACGTTGATCTCCAGACGGTGCAGCCGCATCGGGCCGAAGGCGTACCGCACGACGAGGTCCAGGCCCTCGCGCATCAGCCCCCGCCCCGCCGCGTGCGCGAAGGCGCCGTAGCCCAGCGCGCCGCACAGGAAGCCGCCCTCGACGATGTTGTTGATGTTGATGAATCCGGCGAGGGCACCGTCCGCCTCCTTCTCGCAGACCAGGAACCCCGCCTTGGCGGGGTCCTCGATCAGCCGCCGCGCGTACGCGGCGTAGGCCGGGGCGCTGTCCGGCGGGAACAGCCAGGGGTGGTGCAGGTCCTTGCTCTCCCGGGCACGGGCGGTGAACTCGGCGCCGTCCGCGTGGGTGAAGTGACGCAGGCCCACGCGGGCGCCCTCGGCGAGATAGCGGGAAGTGGTGTGCGGCACCCCGCCACCCTACGACGGTCAGGCGAGCGCCGGTTCCTCCAGCGTCAGCGTGCCCGCGTCCGCGTCGAGTTCGGCGGCGACACCGAAGGGGACGGTGAGCGCGTCGTCGCAGTGCCCAAACCCGAACTGCTCGGCCACCGGCACACCGAGGCCGCCGAGCCGGTCGGCGAGCAGTGCCCGCACCCCGTCGTAGGGCTCGCACTGCGCCCAGGAACCGAGGAGCAGCCCGGCGACCCCGTCCAGCCAGCCGGCCCGCAGGAGCTGGGTGAGGTAGCGGTCGAGCCGGTAGGTCTCCTCCCCCACGTCCTCCAGGCACAGCAGTCCGCCCCGCGCGGAGGGCCTGGCGTGCGGGGTGCCGAGGTCCGCGGCGAGCAGGGAGAGACAGCCCCCCAGGGTGACGCCGCGCGCCCGGCCGGGGACGAGCGCGGTGCCGTCGGAGACGATGGTGCGGACGGTGTCGGGGGCGAGGAGGGTGGCCCGGAGGTGGTCCTGGGCCCGGGTGCTCTTCACGAAGTCGAGGCCGGCGGCCATCGGTCCGTGCAGGGTGACCAGTCCGAGCCGGACGGCGAACGCCTCGTGCAGGGAGGTGATGTCGCTGAACCCGACGAACACCTTGGGCCCGGCCGCCCGCATCGCCTCCCAGTCGAGCGCGTCGACCATGCGCTGCACGCCGTAGCCGCCGCGGGCGCAGATCACCGCGTCGACGTCCGGGTCGCACCACGCGGACTGCAGATCGGCGGCCCGGTCGGCGTCGCTGCCCGCCAGGTAGCCGAACCGGCCGTGCCGGTCGAGGACGTGGGGGGCCACCACCGGGTCGAGGTCCCAGCCGCGCAGCACGTCGAGCCCGGCCCTCAGCCGCTCCTCGGGCACCGGACCACTGGGCGCGACGACGGCCACCCGGGCGCCGGGAGCGAGGCGGTGCGGCCGCCGCAGCGGTTCGGCCCGGCTCACGTGCCCAGCTCCAGGGCCGGGACGCCGGGCGCCTTCAGCCCGAACACCTGGGCGTACAGGGACATCTCCGCCTCCAGGGCGCACACCATCGTCTCCGCCCGCCGGAAACCGTGCCCCTCGCCCTCGAAGGTGAGGTAGGCGTGCGGCACGCCCCGGCCGGCCAGCCGGGCCAGGAACCGCTCGCACTGGACGGGCGGGCAGATCGGGTCGTCCAGTCCCTGGAGCATCAGGAAGGGCACGGAGAGCCGGTCGGCGTGTTCGACGGGCGAGCGCCGCACGTACCGCTCGGGGACCTCGGCGCGCGGGCCGATCAGGCTCTCCAGGTACTGGGACTCGAAGTCGTGGGTCTCCCCCGTGCCCCAGCCGGTGAGGTCGAGCACCGGGTAGATGATCGTGCCGCAGGCGTAGACGTCGGTCGTGGTCAGCGAGGCGGCCGTGGTCCAGCCGCCGGCGCTGCCGCCGCGGACGGCGAGCCGGTCACGGTCGGCGGTGCCCTCGTCGGCGAGGGCCAGCGCGACCGCCGCGCAGTCCTCGACGTCGACCACGCCCCACTGCCCGCGCAGCCGGTTGCGGTACTCGCGCCCGTATCCGGTCGAGCCGCCGTAGTTGACCTCCGCGACGCCGATGCCGCGCGAGGTGAAGTAGGCGATCTCCAGGTCGAGCACGAGCGGCGTCCGGCCGGTGGGGCCGCCGTGTGCCCAGATCACGTACGGGGGACGCTCGTCCGCGGGGCCGGCGCACTCCGGGTGGTGCGGCGGGAAGACCTGGGCGTGGATCTCCCGGCCGTCCGGCCCGGTGAACGTGCGGACCTGCGGCCGCGGGTAGTAGGCGGGGTCCACGGCGTCCTCGTGCGCGGCGCCGATCACGCGCGCCCTGCCCGTCCTGGTGTCCAGCTCCACCACCTCGTGGGCGCTGCGCGGGCCGGCCCCGATGGCGACGACGCGCTCGCCGTGGGCCGCCACGGAGGGCGCGAACTCGGTCCAGGGGCCGACGGCGTCGACGACCTCGCCGGTCTCCGGGTCGAGTACGCCGAGCCGGGGGGCGCCCCGGCCGTGCACGACGGCGATCAGCCCGCTGTCCAGCGGGGCGAACCAGCGGTGCCCGACTTTCCACAACGGTCCGCCGAACTCCTCCTCGCGGGGGCAGAGCGGCTCCCCGTCCCGGTAGAGGTTCCACCAGCCGGTGCGGTCGCTCGAGTACAGCAGCCGGCCGTCGTGGGTCCAGTCGGCCTGGGTGATGGACTCCTCGGGCCCGCCGGCCACCGTGCGGGCGTCGCGCAGGCTGCCGTCGTCGGTGACCTCGGCGGTCATCAGCTCGGTGCCGTCCCACGGCATGCGCGGATGGTCCCAGCCGAGCCAGGCGGCGCTCCGCCCGTCGGGCGAGAGACGTGGCCCCGTGACGAACCGGTGCCGTCCGTCGCTCAGTTCCCGCACGGCGTCACGGTCGTCGGCGGCGGTGCCGTCCAGCGGTACGGCGGCCAGGACCCGGCGTACGTCGCTGGGGCCGTCGCCGGTGAACTCCTCCAGGACGCACCACGCCTCGCCGCGCTCGGGCAGCAGCACCGGGTCGGCCCAGCGCAGGCCCCCTCCGACCGGCGACACCGGGGTGAGCGGGCGCGGCTCGCCGCCCGGCTCGTAGAGGTACAGGCGCTGGTCGGCGAAGTGCGCGAACACCACGAGCGGGCCGCCGTCCCCCACGGCGCCGGCCCAGGGCCGGCCGCCGTACTCGATGACGCGGGTCCGCACGTTCCACGGTGCGGGCAGGACGGATTCCTCCGTGCCGTCGGCGCGCCGGCGCACCAGCGTGCGCCGGCCGGCCTCGGTGGGCCGGGGCTCGGTCCACCACACCTCGTCGCCGACGAAGCCCGCGAACTCGGGGCTGCCGTCATGGGCCGCGGCGGTGGCCGCGTCGATGGGCGAGGGCCACTCGCCGTATGCCAGGATCTGCACTGTCTCCCCCACTTGGCTCAGGCCGAACGCAGGAACCGGTCGAGAACCCGGACACCGAAGTGGAGCGCCTCGACCGGGACGCGCTCGTCGACGCCGTGGAACAGGGCCTGGTAGTCGAAGCCCTCCGGCAGCTTCAGCGGAGCGAAGCCGTACCCGGTGATGCCGAGCCGGGAGAACTGCTTGGCGTCCGTGCCGCCGGACATGCAGTAGGGCACGACGTGCCCCTCGGGTGCGAACTCCTCCACGGCGGCCCGCATCCGGGCGAACGTCGGCGAGTCCACCGGAGCCTGCAGGGCCACCTCGTGGTGTTCGAACTCCCAGCCGACGTCCGGTCCGGTGAGCCGGTCCATCGTCGCGCGGAACTCGTTCTCGGCACCCGACAGGTACCGGCCGTCGACGCGCGCCACGGCCTCACCGGGGATCACGTTGACCTTGTAACCGGCGTCCATCATGGTGGGGTTGGCGCTGTTGCGGACGGTCGCCTCGACGAGCTTGCCCGCCGTGCCGAGCTTCTCCAGCAGGGCGTCGACGTCGGTCAGGTCCGTCTCGATGCCGTACACGGCGGCGAGTTCGGTGAGCGCGGCCCGCACCGTGGGGGTGAGCCGCAGCGGCCACTCGTGTTCCCCGATGCGGGTGAGGGCGGCGGCGAGGCGGGTCACCGCGTTCTCCCGGTTGACCTTGGAACCGTGCCCGGCCCGGCCGCGCGCGGTGAGCTTCAGCCAGGCGGTGCCGCGTTCGCCGGCGGCGATCGGGTAGAGCTGCCGGCCGTCGCCGTCGTGGAAGGTGAACGCGCCCGACTCGCTGACGCCCTCGGTGCAGCCCTCGAAGAGGTGGGCGTGCCGGTCGGCGAGGAACCCGGAGCCGTCCTCGGCGCTGGCCTCCTCGTCGGCGGTGAACGCGACGACGATGTCACGGCGGGGCCGCACGCCCTGCCGGGCCCAGGCGCGCACCACGGCCAGGATCATCGCGTCCATGTTCTTCATGTCGACGGCGCCGCGCCCCCAGACGACGCCGTCGCGGACCTCCCCGGAGAAGGGGTGCACGCTCCAGTCGGCGGCCTCGGCCGGCACGACGTCCAGGTGGCCGTGGACCAGCAGCGCGTCGGCCGACGGGTCGGTGCCCTCCAGGCGCGCGACGACGTTGGTCCGGCCGGGGGTGCGCTCGAGGAGGACCGGCTCCAGGCCCGCCTCGGCGAGCCGCGCCGCGGCGTACTCGGCGGCGGGCCGCTCCTGGCAGTCGCCCCCGCCCCTGTTGGTCGTGTCGATCCTGATCAGGTCGGACGTGAACGTCACGACCTCGTCCAGGGCCCGCTCGTCAGCCATACTGCTCCTCCACCGCAGCCGAGGCGATCGTGGTGACCGCCTTGAACGTGCGGATGCCGTCGTACATGGTTCCGCTGGTGTAGGCGACCTTCCGCTCGCCGGTCCGGGTCACACCCGGCACGACGGTGACGGCCATCGCCAGGTGCTCGGCGTCGAACTCCACCGCGACGGTGAAGGGCCCGCCGTCGGCCGGCTCGCGCCGTCCGGCCAGCGCCGCCGCCTGCTCGGCCGCCGCGCGGATGTCGGCGGCCGTCCGGGCCGGGGTGCGGCACACGGCCGCGTACCGGGACACGTGGTCCTTGACGGCGACCTTCAGCGCCTCCGGCGCGTAACCGAGGGCGTCCTCGCAGGCCACGTCGTCACCCGTGACCAGGACCACCGGCACCCCGTACTCGGCGGCCACGTGCGCGTTGAGCAGTCCCTCGCTCGCCCGTACGTCGTCGACCCACACCCCGGTGATGGAGTTGGCGAGGAAGGTGTGCGCGAGGACGCCCTCCATGCCGGCGCCGGCGTGGTAGCCGACGAACGCGATGCCGTCGACGTCACCGTGCTGCACGCCCTCGACCATGGAGAGCGACTTGTGCCGGCCGGTGAGCATCTGGGCCCGCTCGTCCAGCCGCTCCAGCAGCAGGTTGCGCATGGTCCAGTGGGCCTCGTTGATCAGCACCTCGTCGGCGCCGCCGTCGAAGAAGCCCTGCACGGCCGCGTTGACGTCCGAGGTGAACAGCGACCGGCACCGCTCCCACTGGGGAGTCCCCGGCAGCACGTCGGCCGGCCAGGTGACACCGGTGGCGCCCTCCATGTCGGCGCTGATGAGGATCTTCATGGTGCCTCACGTTACGCGTCGGCCGGGGGCCCGTCCCAGGAGGGGTGGGGCGGGGCACCCCGTGCTCACCGCAGCGCGCGGCGTCCGTCGCGGGGACCGCGCCCCTCTCCCCCGGACAGAGCGGGCGGCTCCGCGTCCGGCGGCGCGAGGGCCCGCGCACCGTCGGCCGTCCGCCCGGCGTGCCGACGGCGCCAGTAGGGATTGTCGCGGGGCAGCCGGCTGGAGACGCGGCCGTACATGCCGAACGTCGCGATGAGCAGCCCCATGACGAAGCTGAAGATCACGTTGGTCATCCCGAAGTCCAGGATGTTGGCGGAGCGGTCCAGCAGAAAGGTGTGGGCGAAGCCGCTCAGCACGAACAGCCCGCCGATCGTCATGTTGAGGTTGGACGCGAAGTTGCCGCCGATGACGGCGCCGACGAGCAGCGCGCATCCCACGACGGTGGAGATGACGCTGAGGGTCACGTTGCTGGTCATGCCGGCGATCGTGTCGCCGGACGTGTCGAAGGGACTGAGGGCGTCGGCGAAGCCGAGGCACGCGAAGGTCAGCAGGACCAGGCCGCAGAAGGCGGCTCCGTAGCGGTACACGGTCGCCAGGTGGTGGTCGACCGGAAGTTCGTCTCGCAGCTTCATGTCACCGTTTCGCCCCGGAAAGTCCGTATGGATGCGCATGCGAGCCGTTTCGGACGCGGAGGGGAGCAGGCCGCCGGCATGCCGACGGCGTCGGCCGTGCTTACGGTGAGCAGGACGAACGCCGCACGGAACAGGAGCCGCCGTATGCCGGTCACCGGGAGCCCGTTGGACGGAAGGACCGCCGTCGTCACCGGAGCGGCGCGCGGCCTGGGAGCGGCGATGGCGCGGGAGCTGTCCGCCCGTGGTGCGCGGGTGGCGCTGCTCGGGCGGGAGGAGCGGACGCTGAAGCGGGTCCAGGACACCCTGCCGGGCGCCTGTGGCTGCTGGCAGGTCGATGTCACGGACGACAGGGGGCTGGCGAGGGCAGGGGCGGACATCCGCGCACGGCTCGGTCCCGTCTCCGTCGTCGTGGCCAACGCGGGCGTCGCCGAGGGCGGGCCGTTCGCCGAGTCCGATCCCGCGGTGTGGCGCCGGGTGGTCGAGGTGAACCTCATCGGCAGTGCCGCCACGGCCCGTACGTTCATCGGGGACCTGCTGGACACGTCCGGCTACTTCCTCCAGGTCGCCTCGCTCGCCTCCATCGGTACGGCGCCCATGATGAGCGCGTACTGCGCGTCCAAGGCCGGGGTCGAGTCGTTCGCCCACGCACTGCGGGCCGAGATGGCCCACCGGCGCGTGGGCGTGGGCATCGCCTACATCAACTGGACGGACACCGACATGGTCCGCGACGCGGACGAGTTCGCGGTGCTCCGTGAGCTGCGCGGCCACATGCCGCCGCCGGCGCGCAAGGTGTACCCCGTCGAGTACGTCGCGGGCCGCCTGGTCACCGCGATCGAGCGGCGCCGCCCGTCGGTCTACGTGCCCGGCTGGCTGCGGTCGGCCCAGCTCGTGCGTGCCGCCCTGCCCCCGCTGGTGACCCTGCTGTCGCGACGCGAACTGCCGCGGCTGGCCGCCGTCGAGCCGTTCGAGGCCACGGGGCTCCTGGGCGCCGGCGGCCGGGCGGACCGGGACGCCACCCGGCCCTCTCGCGGTTAGGGACGGGTCCGACCACATGGGGTGAGGGCGTTCGCGTGACGGGTGCATCCGTCGGGCCGGTGGCCGGTGAAGTGGCTGTGTGGGGCGGTCGCACCGTCCGACGCCTTCGGCAGGAGACGCTCATGCACACTACGGCGATCGATACGGCTCCCGCGCCCGGCGCGTGGTCACGGAGCGACCGTGACGGACCGGATGCCCGGGAGACCGGGCACGGCGACCCGCTGCTGTGGCACACGATCGGGCTGGAGACCATGGCGTCGCTGCTCGTCGTGTCGCTGCGCCGGCAGGGCAGCCACTTCTTCGCTGCCCGGTGCCAGTGGCCCCGGCTGCACCCGCTCAACGAGCGGACGGCCACCGTGAGACACCATCCGCTGATCATGGCGGAGTCGACCCGTCAGCTCGCCACGGCCCTGGAGCACACACATCTGCCCGGGGTGGGGACTGCGACGTTCGAGCCCGTCTCGGTCAGCATGGGGACGCCTCCGCGGACGCAGCCGGTGGAGAGCGGCAGCGCGACCGAGGTGGCCGTCCGGATCGGCGTGAGCGATCTCGTACGGCGGGAGGACGGCGCGCTCGTCGCCTACCGCGTCACGGCCGAGTACCTGCACGCCGGTACTCCCATCGGGTCGTGCACGATGCGGTTCGCCCGTGCGGCGCAGTCCGCCCCGGACGGCGGGCACGCGACGGTCCCGCCCACCCTGCTGCACCCCGCCGCGGCGGCGGTCGGTGCCGCCGCGGAACACGACGTCCTCCTGGCACGGGCGCCGCAGGGGCGTCTGGTGGTCGCCCCGCGGGACCCGGCACACCCCGTTCTCCTCCCCGGGCGCCCGTCCCGCATGCCCGCCCTGGCGCTCCTGGAGGCCGGGCGGCAGGCGGCCCTGCTGAACTGCGGGAGGACGGCGGGCGCCGTGGCCGGGCTCGGCATCGACCTGCGGGCACCGGTACCGGCCCGCGGCGCCCGGCTGGAGGTGGCGGCGGAACCGGGCGGCTTCCGCTTCCTCGTCATGGTGGCCGGCCGCGTCGGCGCGACGGGCACGATCGCCCTGTTGCGCTCATGATCGGACGCAGGAGGACGTCGTGACGGAACAGAAGCCGTGAAGGACATGGGAGGAACAGTCGTGGCGGTCGAGGACGGACAGCGAAGCGGTGAGCGGCTGCACTGCCTGGTCACCGGGGCGTCCGGGTACGTCGGCGGACGTCTGGTGCCGGAACTGCTGCGGGCCGGGCACCGGGTCCGCTGCCTGGCCCGATCCCCCGGCAAGCTCCGCGACCACCCCTGGGCCCCGGACGTGGAGACCGTCCGCGGTGACGTCACGGACGCGGACTCCCTCGCGGCGGCCATGCGCGGAGTGGACGTGGCCTACTACCTGGTGCACGCCCTCACCACCGGCCCCGGTTTCGAGGAGACCGACCGTCGCGCCGCCCTGAACTTCGCCGAGCAGGCGCACGCCGCCGGCGTCCGGAGGATCGTCTACCTGGGCGGGCTCACCCCGGAGGGGGTGCCCGAGCACTCCCTCTCCCCGCACCTGCGCTCCCGGGCGGAGGTGGGGCGCATCTTCCTCGACTCCCCGGTGCCCGCCACGGTGCTGCGGGCGGCGGTCGTCATCGGCTCGGGATCGGCGTCGTTCGAGATGCTGCGCTACCTCACCGAGCGCCTGCCCGTGATGGTGACCCCCAGCTGGGTGCAGACGCGGACCCAGCCGATCTCGGTCCGCGACGTGCTGCGCTACCTCGTCGGCTCGGCCGGCATGCCGCCCGACGTCGACCGGGCCTTCGACGTCGGCGGGCCGGACGTCCTGACCTACGAGAAGATGATGCGCCGTTACGCCGAGGTCGCCGGGCTGCGGCGACGGCTCATCGTCCGGGTGCCGGTCCTCACCCCGCGGCTGTCCAGCCACTGGGTGGGCCTGGTCACCCCGGTGCCCGCCTCCATCGCCCGCCCGCTGACCGAGTCGCTGCGCCACGAGGTCGTCTGCCGGGAACACGACATCGCCCGCTACGTGCCCGATCCGCCGGGCTGTCCGCTGCCCTTCGACCAGGCACTGGTCCAGGCGCTGCGCAAGGTCCGGGACGCCCAGGTGGACACCCGCTGGTCGTCCGCGGCCGTACCGGGGGCGCCCAGCGACCCGCTGCCCACCGACCCCGACTGGGCCGGCGGCAGCCTCTACCGGGACGAACGGTCCCTGCCGGTCGACGCCTCCCTCGCGTCGCTGTGGAAGGTCGTCGAGGGCATCGGCGGCGACAACGGCTGGTACTCCTTCCCGCTCGCCTGGGCGGTCCGGGGGTGGCTGGACCGGTTCGTCGGCGGGGTCGGCCTGCGCCGCGGCCGGCGTGACGCGGCCCACCTGAGGGTCGGTGACTCCCTGGACTTCTGGCGCGTCGAGGAGATCGAGCCGGGCCACCTGCTCCGGCTGCGCGCCGAGATGCGGCTGCCCGGACTCGCCTGGCTGGAGATGTACGCCGAGACGGACCCCGCCGGCCGGACCCGCTACCGTCAGCGCGCCCTGTTCCACCCGCGCGGCCTGCTGGGCCACGCCTACTGGTGGAGCGTCTCGCCGTTCCACGCCGTCGTCTTCGGTGGTATGGCCCGCAACATCGCGCGGGCCGCCGCCAAGGGCCAGGCCCGTACGCGCGGCCGGGCGGCGCGTACGGGCCGGGGCCGGCACGCCCGGCCCGCGCACCGGTTCCGTCCCTGACCGGCCGCCGCGGCACCGCCTCACCCCACCAGGAGCGACGACATGACCCGCGCGGTCGTCCTGTTCACCTCGGATCTGCGCCTGCACGACCATCCGCCGCTGCGCGCCGCACTCGCGGCCGCCGAGGAGGTGGTGCCGCTGTTCGTCCGCGATCCCGCCGTGCACGCGGCGGGGTTCGACGCCCCCAACCGCGGCGCCTTCCTCGCCGACTGCCTGGCGGACCTGGACGCCTCGCTGCGCCGCCGCGGCGGCCGGCTGGTCCTGCGCGGCGGCCCGGTCGCGCGGGAGGTCGGCGCGGTCGCGGCCGAGTCCGGCGCCACGGAGGTCCACATGGCCGCGGCGGTGACGGGGTTCGGCCACCGGAGGGAGGAACGGCTGCGCGAGAGCCTCGGCGCCCAGGGTGTGGTGCTCCACGTGCACGACACCGTGGTCACCGCCGTCGCTCCCGGACGGGTGGCGCCGTCCGGCTCCGACCACTACGCGGTGTTCACCCCCTACTTCCGCCGCTGGTCCGCCGAGCGGCTGCGGGAGGTGTGCCCGGCGCCCCGCGCCGTGCCCGTGCCGGACGGGGTGCGCGGTGAGCCGCTCCCGCCCCGCCCGGCCCCCTCCCTGCTCTCGCCGGGCCTGCCCGCCGGGGGCGAGAAGGCCGGCCGGGAGCGGTTCGCCCGGTGGGCACGGTCGGGGATGCCCGCGTACGAGGACCGGCAGGACGACCTGGCCGGCGACGCGACGTCACGGCTGTCGCCGTTCCTGCACTTCGGCGCCCTGTCCGCGTCGGAACTCGTGCAGCGGGCGCGCGCGCAGGGCGGTCCGGGCGCCGAGGCATTCGTGCGGCAGCTGTGCTGGCGGGACTTCCACCACCAGGTGCTGGCCGCGCGTCCCGAGGCGTCCGCACGGGATTACCGCACCCGGCACGACCGGTGGCGGACCGGGCAGGAGGCCGCCGAGGACGTCGCGGCCTGGCGGGAGGGCCGTACCGGTTATCCGGTCGTCGACGCGGCGATGCGCCAGCTCCGCCACGAGGGCTGGATGCACAACCGGGCGCGTCTGCTGACGGCGAGCTTCCTGACCAAGACGCTCTACGTGGACTGGCGGATCGGTGCCCGGCACTTCCTCGCCCTCCTGGTCGACGGCGACATCGTCAACAACCAGCTCAACTGGCAGTGGGTCGCCGGCACCGGCACGGACACCCGCCCGCACCGCGTCCTCAACCCGGTCGTCCAGGGCCGGCGCTTCGACCCGCGGGGGACCTACGTACGGCGGTGGGTGCCCGAACTGCGCGACGTGGAGGACCGTTTCGTGCACGAGCCCTGGCGGCTGCCGGAGGACCGGCGGGCCCGCCTCGGCTACCCCGCACCGGTGATCGACCTGTCCGACGGGCTGGCACGCTTCCGGCACGCCCGCGGCCGCGACTGAAAGGGGACGCGCCGTGCACTGGCTCTTCGGGGATCAGCTCGGTCCGCACTTCCTCACCCCCGGCGAGGGCGGGCCGGGCCGTGACACACCGCTGCTCATGATCGAGGCCCGTTCGGTGTTCCGCCGCCGGCGCTTCCACCGGGCCAAGGCTCATCTGGTGCTCTCCGCCATGCGTCACCGGGCGGCCGAGCTGGGCGACCGGGTGACCTACGTGCGGGCCGGCACCTACCGGGAGGGGCTCGCACGAGCCGCGGGCGACCGCCCGGTCACCGTCCACCACCCGACCTCGTACGCCGCCCTGCGGCTGGTGCGCTCGCTGCCCCAGGTCACCGTGGGGCCCGCCCGGGGCTTCCTGGTGCCGATGGACGACTTCGCGGCCTGGGCCGACGGGCGGGGCGGCGGGCGGCTGCGGCAGGAGGACTTCTACCGGTGGGTGCGGCGCGGCCACGACCTGCTGATGGACGGCGACGCCCCGGCCGGTGACCGGTGGAACCTCGACCACGACAACCGCCGGCCCCCGCCGCGCGACGCCTCCACCCTCCCGGTTCCCGCGCCGTACCGGCCGCGCGAGGACGAGATCGACGAGGAGGTCCGTCACGACCTGGACCGCTGGGCGAAGGACGGCGACGTGTCGTTCGTGGGGCGGGACGCACCGCGCGCGTTCCCGGCGGACCGCGCCGGGGCACGCGCGGCGCTGAAGCGTTTCCTCACCCACCGCCTCACCACCTTCGGCCCCTACGAGGACGCCGTGCTCGCCGCCGACCCGGTGATGAGTCACAGCCTGCTGTCGTCCTCCCTCAACCTCGGCCTGCTCGACCCGGCCGAGTGCGTCGAGGGCGCGGAGGCGGAGTGGCGCGCCGGCCGGGCCCCCCTCAACAGCGTGGAGGGGTTCGTCCGGCAGATCGCCGGCTGGCGCGAGTACGTCTGGCAGCTCTACTGGTACTTCGGCGAGGACTACCGGCGCTCCAACGTCCTGGGCCACACCGCCCCGCTGCCCGACTGGTGGAACGAGCTGGACGCGGACGCGGTGCGGGCCCGCTGCCTGCGCACGGTGCTGGCCCAGGTGCGGGACACGGGCTGGACCCATCACATCCCGCGGCTGATGATCCTCGGCAGTCACGCGCTCCAGCGGGGCTGGGACCCCGCCGCGGTCACGGACTGGTTCCACCGCTGCTTCGTGGACGGGTACGACTGGGTCATGGTGCCCAACGTCGTCGGCATGTCCCAGTACGCCGACGGCGGCCTGATGACCACGAAGCCCTACACGTCGGGCGGCGCCTACCTGCACCGCATGAGTGACCTGTGCGGGCCGTGCCGCTACCGGCCGGGCGACCGGACCGGGGAGCACGCCTGCCCCTACACCGCCGGCTACTGGAGCTTCCTCGACCGGCACCGCGAACGGCTCGGCCACAACCACCGCACCGCCCGTCCGGTACGGCAGCTGGAGCGGCTCGGCGACCTCGGCGAGCTGCGCCGCCAGGAGCGCGCCCGGGGCGACGCACCGCCGTGACGGGGCCGGCTCACCTGGCGCGCCGTTCCACGACGGGCGTCCCGTCCGGGGCGGTGCGCAGCAGTTCGGCGTCCGCTTCCAGCGCGTCGGCGACGGCCCGCACGACTCGGCCCGGGTCGCCTCCCGGCGCCATCGGCGGGGCCGCGCCCGCGACGGAACGGCCGGCGAAGCCGGTGTCCAGGTGTCCGGGGCTGACCTCCAGCACCCGGACGCCCCCGGTCCGTACCTCGCGGCGCACCGCGGCGAGCCAGGCGCTCAGCGCCGCCTTGGAGGCGCTGTAGTCGGCCATCCCCGCCTGCGGGCGCTGCGCGACCACGCCGGTGAACGCGGCGATCACGGAACCGGGCCCCATGACGGAGAGCGCGGCACGGAAGAACGCGGCGGGCGCGAGGAAGTTGACGGCCGCCAAGTGCTCCGCCACTTCGTCCCCGGTCTCCGCCGCCCGCCCGAAGCCCACCGAGCCGAACGCCGTCACCACGGCGTCCAGCCCGCCCAGCAGCGTGTTCGCCTCGTGGACGGCGCGGGCGCAGGACGCGGGGTCGTACGCGTCGAACACGACGGCCGGGGCACCCGGACAGGCATCAGCGGCTCGGGCGAGACGCGTCGGATCGCGTCCCGCGAGCGCCGGCCGAGCCCCGCGTGCGGCCAGTTCGGCGGTGAGGGCACCGCCGAGGACTCCGGTGGCACCGGCCACCAGGATGTGCGCGCCGTCGAGCTCCATCGTCCGCTCCTTCCTTCGTGGACAGGCCACCGGCCCCGCTCGTGCGCGCCGGTCTCCCCCGGCGTACGTGCCCGGGCCGGCCGGGCGTCAGCCGGACACCGTGTCGGCGAGCAGTTCGCGGGCGGCGCGGGTGCCCGAGGCCAGCGCGCCCTGCACGCTGCCGGTGGCCCGGTGGTCCCCGCAGACGTACCTGTGTGCGGAAAGACGCGTGGTGCGGCTCAGCGGCCACGGAGGCGTCATGGCGGGCAGGGCTCCCTCGACGGTGTACGCGGCGACCTGCCGCCAGGTGCCGGTGTCGGTGCCGTACAGCTCCGCCAGGCGCCGCAGCACCGCTCCGTCCGCCCCGGGCCGGTCGGCGCCCAGTACGGACGTGGACACGAGCGCGGTGCCCGGCGGCGCGTAGGTGGGCGCGACCTCGGTGAGGACGCAGGTGTTCAGCAGGGCGCCGGAACCGTCGACCACCAGGGTGGGCTCGGTCAGCGGCGGGCGCCGTACGGCGTGGTAGTAGGTGGTGACCGTCCGGGTCCCCGGAACGGCGAGCCCCGGCAGCAGGCGCGCCGCGGCGGCCGCGTCCGTCGCCACCACGACCGACGCGGCCGGCAGTTCCCGGCCGTCCGTCAGCAGGACGCCCGAGTCGGTGACCGCGTCCACGGGCGTCTCGAGCCGCAGCACACCGTCGGGCAGACGGTCCGCCAACTGGGCGGGCACGGCGCCCACGCCGTCGGCGGGCAGGCAGAGCGTCCCCCTGACCATGCTGCGCCACACCAGGTGGAAGAAGCGGGCCGAGGTCTCCAGGCGGTCCTCCAGGAAGACTCCGGACAGGAAGGGCCGCAGGATGCCGGTGACCGTCGCGGCCGACACCCCGGCGCGCTCCAGGGCGGCGGCGGTGGAGCGGTCCGGACGGCGTTTGAGGAGGCCGGCGGGCAGCAGGGCGTCCCGCACGGTGAGCGCGGCCAGGGCGGCGAGGTCCCGGGCCGGGAGGACCCGGCCCGGGAGGAGGGCGCCCGCGGCGTCCGGCCGCCTGGTGGGGTCGGCGAGACGGACGGGCCCGGCCGGCGTGTGGGCGATCAGGCCCGGGGTGAAGGGCCTCAGCCGCAGGCTCCGCAGGTTAAGACGCCGTTTGACCTGCGGGTAGGAGGTGTTGAACACCTGGAAGCCCCGGTCGAGCAGGAAACCGTCCCGCCGGTCCGTCCGCATCCGGCCGCCCACGCCGTCGGAGGCCTCGAGCAGGGCAACCCGCCGGCCGGCGCGGCACAGATCCAGGGCGCAGGCGAGACCGGCGAGCCCCGCCCCGACGACGATGGTGTGCGGGGCGTCGCGGTGGTGGTGACTGGTCATGGTCCTCTTCCCTCGTCGCCGGCCGTCGCGCCCCCGGTCGGCCGGCAGCGGTCCCTGGGCGGCGTTCCTGCCGTCGCGTCCTCCGCGGGCCGCCCGGCACGCGGTGCGTCGTTCCTGTTGCGTCGTTTCCGTCGGCGCGGGCGCGCGAGCCCGGGTGCTCCGCCCGGCGGAGGGACCCGGCGCCACCCGTGTACCCGGTGGGCGGTGCCGCCTCACCCACGGACGGCCGACTCCACCACGGCGACGGCCTCCGCCAGCCCGGAGGGGTGCGGCAGGCCCGGCGCCCGCTGACCGGCCCAGCCGGGGCCGAGCGTCATGACGACCGGCTTCCGGCGAGCGCCGCGCACGCCCCACTCGATCGCCGCGACGTGCTGGGCCAGCGGCCGGCTGGCCGTGGTCCGGGACTGCGCCCACAGCCCCACCACGGCCGGCCCGGTCCGCCGCACGGCGGCCACGAGGGACTCGACGGGCAGCGCGCCGCCGAACATGCGCACGGGCAGGTTCCGTTCGGCCAGCGCGGCGGCGAGCACCTCCAGGGGCAGCGTGTGGTTGTCCGCGGGCACGCAGGCCAGCACCGTCACGGCACCGGGGCGATCGGTGGACACGGGGGACGCGTGGCGCCGCAGGGCGCCGGAGACGTGCCAGGACAGGAAGTGCTCGACCTCGACGTACCTCTCCCCCGAGCTCTCCCACTTGCGGCCGACCGCCTGCAGCGTCGGCATGATCACCTCCGTCCAGGCGGCGATCAGGCCGTGCTCCTCGATCGCGTCCCTCAGCAGGGCGTCGAGGGCGGCGGCGTCGAGGCGCAGGGCCGCGCGGGCGACCCCTTTGCACTCCTGACGCACGTCGCCGAGCCCCAGACCGCTGCCGGCCCGGCTGCGCGCGCGGGCCGCCGGCCGCGGCGCGCGAGCGGAGTCCCCTGCGGGCACGGGTGTGTCCGTCGCCGTCGCGTCGAGGGCCAGGCGGGCGGCCTCGGCCGGGGGGAGTCCGGTCGCCGTCAGGGCGCACATGCGCTCCAGCCGGGCCAGGTCCTCGGGGGTCCAGCGGCGGTGCCGCCCACCGGTGTGCGCGGCGGGGCCGAGGCCGTAGCGGCGGTCCCACGAACGGACCGTCGTCGGTGCCACGCCCAGACGCCTCGCCACCTCGCCGGTGGTCAGCCCACCGGCACGCGGCGCTTCAGCCGTGTCGTTCTCGCGCTCGTTCATGTCCACACCCCCATCTTACGACGCACAACCGATGCATGTTGTGTGCGTCGTTTCCGCTCACAAGACTGAACCGCACGAGCCGGTGGCAGCGGCACACGCCGTCCCGACCCGCTCCGCGGGCGAACTCCCCCGCGCACAGCGCCGACGGCAGGAGGAACAGGTCATGACCACGAACTCGCCCCACGCAGGTGTCCGGTCCCAGGTCCCCGAGGAGGACCGCTGCGAGGAGGAACTCGCCCGTGGTCTGCTCGCCGCCGACGAGCACGCGTTCGCGGCCGTCTACCGGCGCTGGGGGTCGCTCGTCCACACGATGGCCACCCGCTCCCTCGGCGACACCCACGAGGCCGAGGACGTGACCCAGCAGGTCTTCCTCGGCGCCTGGCGCGGACGGAACGGCTACCGGCCGGAGAGAGGTCCACTCGGCGGCTGGCTCGTCGGCATCACCCGCCGCAAGATCGTCGACGCGCTGGCAGCCAGGACGCGGCGCCTCACCCTGGTCGACAGCGTGGCCCACGACGCCGACGGCCGGGGCCGGACCGACGGCGCACCGGACGACGTCCTGGACCGGGTGCTCCTGGTCGACGCGCTGTGCCGGCTGCCGCGCAGCCAGCGCGAGGTGCTGTGCCTGGCCTTCTACGAGGACCTCACCCAGGCCCAGATCGCCGAGCGCACCGGCATGCCCCTGGGCACCGTGAAGAGCCACACCCGGCGTGGCCTGCTCCGGCTGCGCGAGGGGATGGAGCAGGGCCGCGCCGTGGACGACGCCGCGTAGCCGCACCAGAAAGGCCGTCCCGCACGCATCCACGGCGACACCCCCGCACGAACCACTCACGAGACCGCGCACTTGGCGCATCCCCCCATGAAGGGACGATCCCCATGACCTCCCGGACCCCCCTCCTCCTGGGCGCATCGGCCGGAGCCTGCGCCCTCGCCCTGGCCGTGACCGCCCCCGCGACGGCCGCCGCCGCCGACGGGGACGACAAGGCCATGGTGTCGGTGTTCCACGGTGTCCCCGGACTGACCGTGGACGTCTACGCCAACGGTGACGAACTCCTGAGCGACTTCGAGCCCGGTACCGTGACCGACCCGCAGTCGCTCGACGCCGGTACCTACGAGATCCAGGTCTTCGAAGCCGGCAAGGGCCCCGACGGCACCCCCGCCGTCGAGAAGAAGATCGAGGTACCGGCCGGCGCCGACGCCACGGTCGCCGCGCACCTGTCCGCCGACGGCACTCCGCAGCTGACGGCCTTCACCAACGACGTCTCCGAGGTCGACGCGGGCAAGTCGCGGCTGACCGTGCGTCACGTGGCCGCCGCACCGGCCGTGGACGTCCGGGCCGGCGGCCAGCCGGTCTTCGAGGACCTGGAGAACCCGAAGCAGGACACCGCCGTGGTCGACGCCGGAACCGTCCCGGCCGACGTGGTGCTCGCCGGCACCGACACGGTGGCCATCGGACCCGCCGACCTGAACCTCGAGGAGGGAACGAGCAACATCGTCTACGCCTGGGGCAGCGCGGAGGACAAGAACCTCGCGCTGGCGACCCAGACCCTCAGCGGCATGGAATCCGCACCGGACACCGTCAACGCGGGCGGCAGCGGCGCGGCGGCCACGCCCAACTCGTCCGACGACTGGCTGGCCTGGGCAGCCGTGACCGGCATGGTCGGCCTGGCCGGTGCCCTGCTGATCCGCCGGACCACGAGCCGGCGTGGGTGACGTGTCACGACGACTCACCGGCCTCACCGTGGCGACCGCCGCCCTGGCGGCGGTCCTCACGTTCGGGGCCGCTCCGGCGGAACACGGTTCGCCGCCACCCGATTTCGGCGCTGCCGGCGCCCCGGACGCCACCGCGTCCGAGGCGTCGCCGGGCGCCGTCTCCGACCGGTCGCGCCCCTCGTCCCCGGCGCGACCCGCGCTCCCGCCCCAGCGGATCCTCATCGACACGGTGGGACTGGACGCCCGGGTCCGGCCGGTGGGCGTCACCGGAGCGGGTGACATGGCCGTCCCGTCCGATCCGGCCGTCGCGGGCTGGTACCGCTTCGGGCCGGCCCCCGGCGGCGACCGGGGTTCCTCCGTGCTCGTCGGGCACGTGGACGGCGACACCGGGGACCTCGGCGAGTTCGCCTCGCTCTACGAGGTGAGGCCGGGAGACCCGGTCGAGGTGCGGCGCACCGGGGACGAACCGGTCCGCTACCGCGTCACCGCGCGTTCGACCGTCCCCAAGGACTCCCTTCCGCCGTCGGCGTTCCGCAGGAGCGGCCCGCCGGTTCTCACCCTCATCACCTGCGCGCCTCCCTTCGTGCCCGAGCGGGGCGGCTACCAGGCCAATCTGATCGTCACCGCGGAACCACTCACCACCTGACACCGAACGGACCCGGTACGGAGGTGAGCACGTCGGCGGACGGTCACCGCCCGCACGGGTTCGGGAGGACGGCCAAGCACACGAACAGGAGGGTGAAGGTGCCGCACGTCGACCCCACGCACCTGGTGGAACTGGCACTGGGAAACGGCGTCTCGCACGACGACGCCAGTGCCCTGCAGCACATCGCCGTGTGCCCGAGCTGCTGGGAGGAACTGAGCCTGATGACCCGGATCGTCGACGCCGCCCGCGGGATCGAGGAGCCGGATCTGCCGACCGCGCCCCCGGACCGGGTGTGGCAGCGCATCACGGAGGAGCTGGCCTGCACGCGGACACCGGCCGCTCCCGCGCCCGCGGCTCCGCTCTGCGGGCACCGGCCGGCCTCGACGTCCCCGCGCACCGGCCCCGTCCCGGACGCCCGGCAGCGAAGAGCCGGTGTCGCGCTCGGCCTCGCTTCCGGCCTCGCCGCCCTGTGGTGGTGGCACCGGACCCGGTCGGCGCGCTGCCCGGCACGGGACGGGTGACCGCCCGCCGGAGCACGTGGACGCGGGCGGCCGGGGACGTGGCCGGACGGGCGAGACCTCCGCCGAGGGAGACATGCCGTCCGGCGGGCCGTTTCAGTCCTCGTGCCCCAGTTGGAGGTCGCGTTCCGTACGGCCCCCGCCGGCCACCTGGAGCACGGTCGCGACCGGCGGGTAACCGGCGGCGATGACGGTGTACTCGCCGGAGGAGAGGTCGACGAAGCGGAAGGTGCCGTCGGGGCCGGTGGTGAGGGTGTCGACGACGTTGCCCGCCGCGTCCAGCAGCGTCACGCGCGCCTCCTCGACGGCCCGTCCGCCGCCCGCCCGTACCGTGCCGCGCAGCACGGCACCGCCGGCCAGCTCGACGTCCTGGCGGGTCTCGCGGGCCGCCTGGACGGTGACGGGGAGCGCGGCCGGGCGGAAGGCGGGGGCGCTCGCGGCGAGGGTGTACTCGCCCGCCACCAGCTCGCTGATGACGTAACCGCCCTCGCGGCCGCTGCGGGTGCTCGCGACGACCTCCCCGTGGACGTTGGTGAGGGTGACGGCGGCGTCCCGCACCGGGCTGCCGTCGGCGGTGAGGACGCTGCCGGCCAGGCGGCCCGCGCCGCCGAGGACGACGTCGAGCTCGACGGGCCGCTCGCCGACGGTCACGGAGACCGCCTGCGGCTGGTGGCCGCCGGCGGCGGCGATCAGAACGTACGAACCCGGCCCCGGCGTGGCCAGCGCGTACCGGCCGTCCTCACCGCTGGCGCCGCGGCCGGTCTGCTGTCCGCAGACGTCGATGAGGGTGAGCGCCGCGCGCGGTACGGCGGTCCCGTCGGGGTGCTGCACGGTCCCGCAGACGGGGATCCCGCCGATGTGCGGGGCGCGGGCCTGGGGCACGCGCGTGGGGGCGTGCGGTGCTTCCTGAGCCGGGTCGGCGAGGGGTGTGTGGTGGGACACCAGGGGTTTCTCCTTGAGGAAGAAGGCGATGAACAGGCCGAGGACGAGCACCGGCACCAGGTAGAGGAAGATGCGCGGCATGGCGTCGGCGTAGGCCTGCACGTAGGCGTCGCGCAGCTCGGGCGGCAGCGCGTGCACGAGCTCCGGTGTGATCGACTCGGCGTCCGGCGTGACCGCGTCCGCGGGGAGGCGCTCGGCGAGCGCGTCGGAGAGCCGGCCGGCGAAGAGGGTGCCGAAGACGGCGGCCCCGACGCTGCCGCCGATCTGCCGGAAGTAGTTGTTGGCGCTGGTGGCCGTGCCGAGGTCGGCGGGGCGCACGGAGTTCTGCACGGCGAGGATCAGCACGGGCATCACCATGCCGATGCCGGCGCCGAGCACGGCCATCCAGATGCTGTAGTGCAGCCGGGGCGTGCCGGTCTCCAGGCGGGAGAGCAGCCACATGCCGAGGACGGACAGGGCGGAGCCGACCACGGGGTGGCGCCGGTAGCGGCCGGTGCGGCTGATGAGCTGGCCGGAGACGACCGAGGCGCCGACGATGCCGCCCATCATGGGCAGCATCAGCAGTCCGGACTCGGTGGCGCTGGCCCCGTCGACCATCTGCAGGTACGTCGGCAGATAGCTGGCGGCACCGAACAGGGCGACACCGATCACCAGGCCCACCAGGCCGGTGACGTTGAAGACGGAGTCCCGGAACAGCCTGAGCGGGATGAGCGGTTCGGCGGCGAAACGCTCGACGACGAGGAAGAGAACGGTGGCCGCGGCGGCACCCGCGCCGAGACCGAGCACGAGCCGGGAGTCCCAGGCGTGCTCGGTGCCGCCCCAACTGGTCAGCAGGACCAGGCAGGTGGAGGCGGCGGCCAGCAGCAGGGTGCCGAGCACGTCGAAGCGCCCCCGGGCCGACGGCTTGGGCAGCTTGAGCACCAGGGCGACGACGACCATGGTGACGATGCCGAACGGCACATTGATGTAGAAGCACCAGCGCCACGAGAGGTGGTCGGTGAAGTAGCCGCCCAGCAACGGTCCGGCGACGGACGCCAGGCCGAAGGCGGCGCCGATCAGACCCATGAAGCGGCCGCGCTGCCGTGCGGGCACGATGTCCGCCATGATCGCCTGGACGCCGATCATCAGCCCGCCCGCGCCGACCCCCTGCACCGCGCGGCAGGCGATGAGCTGGTCCATGGTCGTCGCGCGGCCGGCCAGCGCGGATCCGACGACGAAGACGAGGATCGCGAACTGGAAGACGCCCTTGCGGCCGAGCAGGTCGCCGAGTTTTCCGTAGACGGGCAGTCCGACGGTGGCGGTGAGCAGGTAGGCCGTGATCGCCCAGGACATGGTGTCCAGGCCGTGCAGTTCACCGACGATCTTCGGGAGCGCGGTGGCGACGATCATCTGCTCCAGCGCGGCGAGCAGCAGCGCCAGCATCAGCGCGACGAAGACCAGCCGGACCCGGCGCGGGCTCAGACCCGGTTCCGTGAACGGCGCCGGGGGCGGCGGGCCCCCGGCCGGTGGCGCCGTGACCGGCTCGTCCTGCGTCAGAGTGATCCCGCCCACGTGCCGCTCCCCTCGTCGCACCGCCGGACAATTGCCGCGTAAAAGCGACAACTACGAGCAAGCGCGACGAGTTACGGGACAGAGGCGGTCCGTCGGCGGATCACTCGAACCGGTGAGAGGGCAACTCCCCTCCGGTTCTGCGTTTTTGAGGGTTCGCGACGTCCGCTACTTCTCAACTTCCGTGGCCAGCTTGGCCAGCAGGGCGTCGTAGATGCGGGCGAGGCCCCTGGGGGCGAAGGTCTTCTCGAAGAAGCCGCCGATACCGCCGGCGCCGTTCCACACGGTGGTCACGACGACCCGGGACCGGCCCTCACCGGCGGGCGTGACGCGCCAGGTGGTGACCATGGAGGAGTTGCGGTCCTTCTCGACGAGTTCGCCGTCGGCCGGCTCGGTGACCTCCAGGAGGCAGTCGCGCACGCGCTTGCTGGTGGCCTGGAGCTTCCAGTGCACCAGGGTGCCCTCACCGTCGCCACCCTCGCGGACCTCGTACTCGCTGAACTGCTCGGGCAGCAGCCTGCCGCGGGTGCCGCTGTAGTCGGCGAGGGCGTCGAACACCGTCTCCGCGTCCGCCGCGACGATCCGCTCCGTAGTGGCCTCGACCTGCGCCATCGCTTTCCTCCAGGGCATGGGTTCTCGGGGTCGGGGCAAGCCAATCACCCCCCGGCCCGGCCGCCCAAATCGGGGTTCCGGATCTGACCGAACATGTCACTCGCACGATCATGGGAACACTTGTTCTATTGTGGGCGGAGCACAGCCAAGGAGGCGCCATGCGCTGGGAGAACCTCACCCCGGACTCCGGACACGGCCGGGCCGACGCCGCGCTGTTCGGCGCGGACGCGGTGATCACCCGTACCTTCGACACGCCGGAGTTCCGCGGCATCACCTTCCACGAGATCCGGGCCCGCTCGATCGTCAACCGGGTGCCGGGAGCGTCGCGCCTGCCCTTCGAGTGGACGGTGAACCCCTACCGGGGCTGCACGCACGCGTGCGTCTACTGCTTCGCGAGGAAGACCCACAGCTACCTGGACCTCGACACCGGCCTCGGCTTCGACAGCCAGATCGTGGTCAAGGTCAACGCGCCCGAGCTGCTGCGCCGCCGGCTGTCCTCCCGCGGCTGGCGGGGCGAGCACATAGCCATGGGCACCAACGTCGACTGCTACCAGCGCGCGGAGGGCCGCTACCGGCTGATGCCGGGCATCCTGGCGGCCCTGCGCGACCACGCGAACCCCTTCTCGATCCTCACCAAGGGCACGCTGATCCTGCGGGACCTCCCCCTGCTGCGGCAGGCGGCCGAGGTGACCGACGTGGGCATCTCGGTGTCGGTGGGTTTCACCGACGAGACGCTGTGGCGCACGGTGGAGCCGGGCACGCCGTCCCCTCAGCGGCGGCTGGACGTGGTCCGCGCGCTCGCCGGGCACGGCATCGGCTGCGGGGTCCTGATGGCGCCGGTGATCCCGTTCCTGAGCGACCGGCCGGACCAACTGCGCGCGACGGTGCGGGCCGTGGCGGCCGCGGGCGCCACCTCCGTCACGCCCCTCGTGCTGCACCTGCGTCCCGGCGCCCGCGAGTGGTTCACGGCCTGGCTGGCACACCACCACCCGCACCTGGTGAACCGTTACGAGCGGCTGTACGCGGAGGGGGCCTACGCGCCGAAGTGGTACCAGCGCCGCATCACCCGTCAGGTGCACGACCTGGCCCAGGAGTACGGCATCGGTCCCACCCGCGCGGGCATGCCGCGCCGGGACGCCGCCGCACCCGCGGAGCACCCGACGGCGGAGCCCACCCAGCTGACGCTCCTCTGAGCGCATCCGGGGGCATCCGTCGGCCCAATGGGGTCAACAATCGATCGAACGCGTTCCTGTGGGGTCCTACATCGGGACGATGCCGCGTGGACCACGAGCCTCGCGGTCCACAGCACCTCCGTCCTGGGAGGACCCCATGAGTAAACGCGCAGCCGTGCTGTGCGGTGCCGTCGCCGTCGTGGCCGCGAGCCTCACGGCCGGCCCCGCCGAGGCCGGCACTCCGCGCGCCGCGGAACCCTTCCACGCCGCGAAGCCCGCGTGGAGGAAGTGCGGCACCGACGACTACCCGACGCTGCAGTGCGCGTCCGTCGAGGTGCCGCTCGACCACTCCGCCCCCGCGGGGCGGACGATCACACTGGCGCTGTCCCGCGTGCCGCACACCGCGAAGACGTACCAGGGCCCCCTGCTGGTGAACCCGGGCGGCCCCGGCGGCAGCGGGCTGACGCTCGCCGGGTTCGTGGCGTCGTCGCTGCCGAAGAAGGTGGCCGCCCAGTACGACGTCATCGGTTTCGACCCGCGCGGCGTGGGCGCGAGCGAACCCGCGCTGGACTGCGCGCCGGACCACTTCGCCGCGGTGCGCCCCGACTCGGTGCCCACCTCGCCCGAGGTGGAGCGGGCCAACCTCCGGCGCGCGAAGTCCTTCGCCGAGGCCTGCGGCCGGAAGTACGGCGACCTGCTGCCGCACCTCCATACAGGGGCCGCGGTGCGCGACATGGACGTGATCCGGCGGGCACTGGGCGCTCAGAAGATCAACTACTTCGGCTACTCCTACGGCACCTATCTCGGCACCGTCTACGCCAAGGTGTTCCCGCAGCGGGTGCGTCGGCTGGTCCTGGACTCGGTGGTCGACCCCACCGAGGTCTGGTACGACGCCAATCTGAACCAGGACCACGCCTTCAACGACCGCCACCGCGCCTTCATGGACTGGGTGGCCAAGTACGACACGACGTACCGCCTCGGCACCGACCCGGAGAAGATCGAGGCCAAGTGGTACGCGATGCGCGCGGACCTGAAGAAGCACCCGGCCGGCGGCAAGGTGGGCGCCGCCGAACTGGAGGACACCTACATCCCGGGCGGCTACTACAACGGCTACTGGCCCTATCTCGCGGAGGCGTTCTCGTCCTACGTGAACGACGGGGACGCCGAGCCCCTGATCGAGGCGTACGAGAACTTCGGCGCGAACGACGCCGCAGGGGACAACGGCTACAGCGTCTACACGGCGGTCGAGTGCCGGGACGCCTCCTGGCCGCGGGACTGGCGGCAGTGGCGGAAGGACAACTGGGAGGCCTACGAGCGGGCACCGTTCATGACCTGGAACAACGCCTGGTACAACGCGCCGTGCGCGTTCTGGCCGACCGAGTCCCTGCGGCCGGAGCGCATCGCCAACAGCAAGCTGTCGTCGGCTCTGCTGTTCCAGGCGACGCACGACGCGGCGACCCCGTACCAGGGCGGTGCCACCGTCCACCGGCTGTTGTCGCGCTCCAGCCTGGTCGTCGAGTCGGGCAGCGGCAACCACGGCATCACGCTGAGCGGGAACGCCTGCCTGGACCGGCACCTGGCCGCCTACCTGGCCGACGGGACCGTGCCCCGTGGCCGTCACGGCGAGGCCGACGCGGTCTGCGCGGCGCTGCCCGACCCGAAGCCGCTGACGTCGAAGGCGGCACCGAGCACGGCACGCGGCTCGACGCTGCACGGCCTGCTGGGCCCGCGCGGCTGAGCGCCTGACGCCCCGTCGGGACGTGACTGTCGTACCCGTGGTCCATCATGAACGCATGAGCGACCTGACCCGCATCCCCGCCCCCGACGGCGTGGCCCCCGCGGCCCAGTACACCCACGTGGTGACGGGCACGGGACGCCTCGTCGCCGTCTCCGGCCAGCTCGCTCAGGACGAGGACGGGGAACTCGTCGGCGCGGGTGACGCCGGCGCCCAGGCCCGTCAGGTGTTCGAGAACCTGCGGCGCTGTCTGGCCGCGGCCGGGGCGACGTTCGACGACGTCGTGAAGCTCACCTACTTCGTGACGGACATGGCGCACATGCCGGCCGTCCGCGCGGCCCGCGCCGAGCACATACGCGACGACCGGCTGCCGGCCGCGTCGGCCGTGCAGGTCGCCGGGCTGGTCCGCCCGGAGTTCCTGATGGAGATCGAGGCCCTCGCGGTGGTGGCCGCGTGAGCGGGCTCGTGGTGCGGCCCATGACGGCCGGGGACTGCGAGGGCGTCGCCGAGATCCGGATACGCGGGTGGCAGCACGCGTACCGGGGCCTCGTCCCGCAGCCGTATCTCGACGGCCTGGACGCCCGGGCGGACGCCGAGCGGCATCGCGCCCGCCTGCTGGGGGGCGACGGCAGCGTGGTGGACCTGGTCGCCGAGGCGGCGGGCGGTGAGCTCGTGGGATGGGCCTCGTCCGGCCCGTACCGGGACGGCGACGTGCGCACCGGGGACGCCGAGTTGTACGCCCTGTACCTGCGCCCGGAGCACATCGGCCGGGGCGTGGGGCGGACCCTCCTGGCCGAGGCGGCCCACCGCTGCGCCTCCGGGGGCCCCCGGCGCATGTACCTGTGGGTCCTCGAGCACAACACCCGCGCCCGCCGCTTCTACGAGCGCGCGGGCTTCGCCGCTGACGGCGCCGGGGAACCCTTCGAGGTGGCCGGGGTGACGGTGCCCGAGGTGCGGTACGCGCGGGAGCTCGCCGGCTGACGGCGCGGCCACCACCGGCCGCCGGCACCCCGCGGTACGCAGCCCCCTGCCCGGACCCGCACTCCGGCGCGCGCACCGCCGGCCGGGCCGGAACGCCGCCCGGACACCGACGGTGCCGCGAGACACGCCGAAGCGAACGGGACACGGCACGTCCGGGAGCCCACCGGCCGGGTCCCTGAGGACTCGCGGTCACCCGCCCCGGGCGATCCGGTCGGCACAGGCACCACCGGACGGGCCGCACACCGCGGAGGCACCCTGCTTCGGGAGTCCGCAACCACCCACCCGGGGCCCGGCGCGCGCGCCGCCGAGCAGGCGGTACGCGTCAACGTGCCGGCGGAACGCACGGGTGCGGTACGCGCCGGCGGCCGGCGGCGGGGCTACCGCTGTCCGGGGACCCGTCCCCGGGCGCCTCCCTGCCGGGGGATCCGGGCCAGGGCGCGCACCGCCGCCTCGGCCAGGGCCGGATGGGCGAGGGCGTCGTTCAGCACGGGTTCGGCGCGCGGGTCGCCGAGTTCGCCCAGCCCCTCGACGCAGGCGAGCGCGACCCGGCGGTACGGGTCGCGGGGGTGGAGCCGGCGCCGCAGGGTGGTGATCAGGGCCGGTACGGCCTCGGGTGAGCGCAGCGCGGTGAGCAGGCGGACCGGGTGCAGGGCGTAGGCGACGCGGAGTTCGTTGGTGGCGAGGGCGGCGGCGGCGCGGGCGGTGCGCGGGTCGCCGAGGCGGGCCAGGGCGTGGGCGGCGGAGGCGCAGCGCGGCGGGTCGCGGTGGTTGAGGAGGAGGACGAGGGCCTCGAAGGCCCTGCGGTCCCCCGCCACTCCCAGCCGGAACGCGGCCATTTCCCGCGCCCACAGCGGCTGTCCGGGCTCGGTGAGCACGCCGGCCAGGGTGTCGGGGTCGTCGGTGGCCAGGAGACGGTCGTACGCCGCCGATCCGCCCGACTCCGCCCGTAAGCGCTCCGTGAGCGATCGCAACTCTTCGTCCATGCCCCAGAGATTAGGGGGCGGGCGGGGCCCTCGGGACCTACCTCACACAGCAGGGGGCTGGCGCGCTCGTTACCCGCGGGTTAAGCTCAGACGAGCGAGTTACCCACTCGCCACCCTCCTCACGCCGGTCTGGTGACGCGGCCGTCGTGAGTCGCAGTCGGTTCGGTACCCCGTGTACCGCAGTACGGCCCGGCCCCGGGACAGGGCCGGCCGGATCACCCGTCGCTCGTCGACGGCACCGGGCGTGTGCGCTCGCAGCCCGGTCCACACCCGCATCCCGCACGTACCCGGTGCGCCCCTGGGCGCACCCGGGCGTGTTTCCCGTCGTCACCCTCATTCCTGGAGTCCCGCGATGGCCACTCCCCTGTCCGACATCTCTCTGTCCCCGCTCCGGACCATCGCCGTGGTCGGCCTCGGCACGATGGGCACCGGCATCGCCGAGGTCCTGGCCGCGGCCGGCCGCGACGTCGTCGGCATCGACATCAGCGAGGCCCAGGCCGCCCGGTGCGTCGCCGCCCTGGAGGCCTCGACCACCCGGGCCGTGGAGCGCGGCCGGCTGACCGAGCAGCAGCGCACGGGGCTCCTGGCCCGCGTCACCACCTCCACCGACCTCACGGCCGCGGCGGACGCCGATCTGGTGATCGAGGTGGCGCCGGAGTCGTACGAGATCAAGCAGCAGATCCTCCGGGAACTCGACGGGATCGTGCGGCCGGAGACCATCCTGGCGACGGGCACGAACGCCCTGTCCGTCACCCGGCTCGCCGCCGACTCCGCCCGCCCCGAGCGGGTGCTGGGCATGCACTTCTTCAACCCCGCGCCGGCGATGAAGCTGGTGGAGATCGTCTCCTGTGTACTGACCGCCCCCGCGGCCGTCACCGCGGTCACGAACCTGGCCCTGGACCTCGGCAAGGAGCCGGTGGCGGTCGGCGACAGGCCCGGATTCGTCGCCGACGGCCTGCTGTTCGGCTACCTCAACCAGGCCGCGGCGATGTACGAGGCCAACTACGCCTCGCGGGAGGACATCGACGCCGCGATGCGGCTGGGCTGCGGGCTGCCCATGGGCCCGCTGGCACTGCTCGACCTGATCGGCGTCGACACCGCGCGCACGGTCCTCGAGGCCATGTACGCCGAGTCCGGTGACCGGCTGCACGCCCCGGCCCCCGTGCTCAAGCAGCTCAGCGAGGCGGGCTTGACGGGCCGCAAGGCGGGGCGCGGCTTCTACACGTACGAGGCGCCCGGCAGCGGAACCGTCGTGCGCGACACCCTCACCCCGCGTGCCGACGGCGCCGCGGCCGGGGGCCGTCCGGTCCGCTCGGTGGGCGTCGCGGGCTCGGGCACCATGGCCTCCGGCATCGCCGAGGTCTTCGCGAAGGCGGGCTACGACGTGGTCCTTGCCGCCCGCAGCGAGGAGAAGGCTGTCGGTGCCAAGGCCCGGATCGGGAAGTCCCTGGCGCGCTCCGTCGACAAGGGCCGGATGACCGCGGAGGCCGCCGCCGAGACCCTGGAGCGGGTCCGTCCCACGGGCACCTACGACGACTTCGCCGACGTCGATCTCGCGCTCGAGGCGGTCGCCGAGGACCTGGAGGTCAAGCGGCAGCTGTTCGCGACGCTGGACAAGGTCTGCAAGCCGGGCGCCGTGCTCGCCACCACCACGTCCTCCCTGCCGGTCGTCGCCTGCGCCCGCGCCACCTCGCGCCCGCAGGACGTCATCGGCATGCACTTCTTCAACCCCGCCCCGGCCATGAAGCTGGTCGAGGTGGTCCGTACCGTGCTGACCGCCGACGACGTGCACGCCACCGTGCGCGAGGTCTGCGGGAGGATCCGCAAGCACGCCGTGGACTGCGGCGACCGGGCCGGGTTCATCGTGAACGCCCTGCTGTTCCCGTACCTCAACAACGCGATCAAGATGGTGCAGGAGCACTACGCGTCCCTCGACGACATCGACGCCGCGATGAAGCTGGGCGGCGGTTACCCGATGGGCCCCTTCGAGTTGCTGGACGTCGTCGGGCTGGACGTCTCGCTGGCCATCGAGAAGGTGCTGCACCGCGAGTTCCGCGACCCGGGCCTCGCCCCGGCCCCGCTCCTGGAGCATCTGGTGGCCGCGGGCTGCCTCGGCCGCAAGACCGGCCGTGGCTTCCGCGAATATGCCAAGCGCTGAGCAGCGCCCCGGCGACCGGTTCCTGAGCGGCGCGGAGTGGGGCGGCCTGCTCGACCCCGACCGGTTCCCGCCACCCGCCCGCAGCGCCCCTCCCCCGCCCGCCGAGGGCGGGGGAGCCCCCGGTCACGCGCATCGAGCTGCGCACATGCAGTACGTTCAGGGCATGTCCCAGCCCGCCAAGTCCGCACGTACGCCAGCCACGACCGAGCCGCCGGAAAGCGCCGCAGGCTCTCGTGCCGCCGCCCAGCGGCTCAAAATGCGCCGGGAGCTGGCGGCCGCCGCGATGGAGCTGTTCGCGACCAAGGGGTACGAAGCCACCACCGTCGACGAGATCGCGGCCGCCGCCGGGGTGGCCCGCCGCACCTTCTTCCGCCACTTCCGCTCCAAGGAAGAGGCCATCTTCCCCGACCACGACGACACCCTGGTCCGCGCCGAGGCGGTGCTCAACGCCGCCCCCGCGCACGAGCATCCGCTCGACACGGTGTGCCGCGGCATCAAAGAGGTCATGAAGATGTACGCGGCGCGGCCGGAGATCTCGGTCGCCCGCTACAAGCTGACGCGCGAGGTGCCCACCCTGCGCGAGGCCGAGATCGCGTCGGTGGCCCGCTACGAGCGGCTCTTCACCCGCTACCTGCTCGGCCACTTCGACGAGCACGCGCACGACGACGACGCCAACGACGACCCGCTGCTGGCGGAGGTCGCCGCCTCGGCCGTGGTCACCGCGCACAACCACGTGCTGCGGCGCTGGCTCAGGGCCGGCGGCCAGGGGGACGTGGAGGCCCAGCTGGACCACGCCTTCGCGATCGTCCGCAAGACCTTCGGCAGCGGGATCATGGCGGGCCGGCGCACCGCGCCGCCCGGGCCGCCGGCCGCCACGGCCTCCACGCACGGCGAGGTGCTGGTGACGGTCGCCCACGTGGACGCCTCGCTCGACGAGGTGATGCGGACCATCGAGCAGGCGCTCAAGGAGCGCTGAACAGCCCTCTCACCGCTGTGACGACGGCCACCCCACCGGGTGGCCGTTTTGCCATGTCAGGGCCCCTTTTCGCACCGATTTCAGGGCCCGTTCGATCGATCATCGCTCATCTGATGCGTAAAGATTTCACCTGAGCCCAGGTTCTGGCACGCAGTGCCTTGCCGGATGACACGGCGTGCCATACGTTGAAGGAGTCCGGGCGAACCGTCCCGGCGGGCCCACCGCCCGCACGTCCGGACGCCTGCGTCACAGGCAACCTCCCGCGCCCACCAAGCGCTGCCGAAGCACCACCGCCGAACCGACGGCAAACCCCCGACCCTCAGCAGCACACCGACGTAACCCTCAGCGCCCCTCCCTCAGGGCGCTCATCGCCGGAGGCAACACCGTGACCGTCAAGGACATCCTGGCCGCGATCCAGTCGCCCGACTCCACGTCGGAGGACTTCGCCGCCCTGCCGCTCCCCGAGTCGTACCGCGCCATCACGGTGCACAAGGACGAGACGGAGATGTTCGCGGGTCTCGAGACCCGCGACAAGGACCCCCGCAAGTCGATCCACCTGGACGACGTGCCGCTGCCCGAACTCGGCCCGGGCGAGGCCCTGGTGGCCGTCATGGCCTCCTCGGTCAACTACAACTCGGTGTGGACCTCGATCTTCGAGCCGCTGTCCACGTTCGGGTTCCTCGAGCGCTACGGCCGCACCAGCGAGCTGGCCAAGCGCCACGACCTGCCGTACCACATCATCGGCTCCGACCTGGCGGGCGTCGTGCTGCGCACCGGTCCCGGCGTCAACTCCTGGCGGCCCGGCGACGAGGTCGTCGCCCACTGTCTGTCCGTCGAGCTGGAGTCCAGCGACGGCCACAACGACACGATGCTCGACCCGGAGCAGCGCATCTGGGGCTTCGAGACCAACTTCGGCGGCCTCGCCGAGATCGCCCTGGTGAAGTCCAACCAGCTGATGCCGAAGCCGGACCACCTCAGCTGGGAGGAGGCCGCCGCCCCGGGCCTGGTCAACTCCACCGCCTACCGGCAGCTCGTCTCCCGCAACGGCGCCGGCATGAAGCAGGGCGACAACGTCCTCATCTGGGGCGCGAGCGGCGGACTCGGCTCCTACGCCACCCAGTTCGCGCTGGCCGGCGGCGCCAACCCGATCTGCGTCGTCTCCAGCGAGCAGAAGGCGGACATCTGCCGGTCGATGGGCGCCGAGGCGATCATCGACCGCAGCGCCGAGGGCTACAAGTTCTGGAAGGACGAGAACACCCAGGACCCCAAGGAGTGGAAGCGCTTCGGCAAGCGCATCCGCGAGCTCACCGGCGGCGAGGACATCGACATCGTCTTCGAGCACCCCGGCCGTGAGACCTTCGGCGCCTCGGTCTACGTCACCCGCAAGGGCGGCACCATCACCACCTGCGCCTCGACCTCGGGCTACATGCACCAGTACGACAACCGCTACCTGTGGATGTCGCTGAAGCGCATCATCGGCTCGCACTTCGCCAACTACCGCGAGGCCTGGGAGGCCAACCGGCTGATCGCGAAGGGCAAGATCCACCCGACGCTGTCGAAGGTGTACTCCCTGGAGGACACCGGCCAGGCCGCCCACGACGTGCACCGCAACGCGCACCAGGGCAAGGTCGGCGTGCTCTGCCTGGCGCCCGAGGAGGGCCTGGGCGTGCGCGACCACGAGAAGCGCGCGAAGCACATCGACGCCATCAACCGCTTCCGGAACGTCTGAGGGCCGGGACATGACAGAGCGCCAGAAGGACCGTCCGTGGCTCATGCGGACGTACGCCGGTCACTCGACCGCCGAGGCGTCCAACGAGCTGTACCGGCGCAACCTCGCCAAGGGCCAGACGGGTCTGTCGGTCGCCTTCGACCTGCCGACCCAGACCGGGTACGACTCCGACCACGTCCTCGCCCGCGGCGAGGTCGGCCGGGTCGGAGTGCCGGTGGCCCACCTCGGTGACATGCGCCGGCTGTTCCAGGACATCCCCCTGGAGCAGATGAACACCTCGATGACGATCAACGCCACCGCCATGTGGCTGCTGGCGCTCTACCAGGTCGTCGCCGAGGAGCAGGGCGCGGACATCACCAAGCTCCAGGGCACGACCCAGAACGACATCGTCAAGGAGTACCTGTCCCGGGGCACCCACGTGTTCCCGCCGGGGCCGTCGCTCCGCCTGACGACGGACATGATCGCGTACACGGTCTCGCACATCCCGAAGTGGAACCCGATCAACATCTGCAGCTACCACCTGCAGGAGGCCGGGGCCACGCCGGTGCAGGAGATCGCGTACGCGATGTCCACGGCCATCGCCGTCCTGGACGCCGTCCGTGACAGCGGGCAGGTGCCGCAGGAGCGCATGGGCGACGTGGTCGGCCGTATCTCCTTCTTCGTGAACGCCGGTGTCCGGTTCATCGAGGAGATGTGCAAGATGCGGGCCTTCGGACGCATCTGGGACCAGGTCACCCGCGAGCGGTACGGCATCGAGAACCCCAAGCACCGCCGCTTCCGCTACGGCGTCCAGGTCAACTCCCTCGGTCTGACCGAGGCACAGCCGGAGAACAACGTCCAGCGGATCGTGCTGGAGATGCTGGCCGTCACGCTCTCCAAGGACGCACGCGCGCGTGCCGTGCAGCTGCCGGCCTGGAACGAGGCCCTGGGCCTCCCCCGCCCGTGGGACCAGCAGTGGTCGCTGCGCATCCAGCAGGTCCTGGCGTACGAGAGCGACCTGCTGGAGTACGACGACATCTTCGAGGGCTCGAAGGTGATCGAGGCGAAGGTGGAGGAGCTGGTCGCGGACTCGCTCGCGGAGATGGAGCGGATCGAGGAGATGGGCGGCGCGATGGCCGCCGTCGAGTCCGGCTACCTCAAGTCCCAGCTGGTCTCCTCGCACGCCGAACGCCGTGCCCGGATCGAGTCCGGCCAGGAGAAGATCATCGGTGTCAACGCCTTCGAGGGCACCGAGCCGAACCCGCTGACCGCCGACCTGGACACCGCGATCCAGACGGTGGACCCGGCGGTGGAGGCCCGTGTGATCGCCTCGCTGGAGAACTGGCGCGACACGCGCTACCAGCCGCCCTTCAACCACCCGCGCCCCTGCAAGGCGCTGGAGAAGCTGAAGGAGGCCGCGCGCGGCACCGACAACCTCATGGGGGCCACCCTGGAGTGCGCCCGCGCAGGCGTCACGACCGGTGAGTGGGCCGGGGCGCTGCGCGAGGTGTTCGGCGAGTTCCGGGCACCGACCGGTGTCTCCTCCGCCCCGGTGGCGGTCGCCGCCGAGGAGGGCTCGGCCCTGTCGGAGGTACGCCGCAAGGTGGACCTGACGGCCAGGGACCTGGGCGTGGGCAAGCTGCGCTTCCTGGTCGGCAAGCCGGGCCTGGACGGGCACTCCAACGGCGCCGAGCAGATCGCGGTGCGCGCGCGTGACGCCGGCTTCGAGGTGGTCTACCAGGGCATACGGCTGACGCCTGAACAGATCGTGGACGCCGCCCTGGCCGAGGACGTGCACGCGGTGGGCCTGTCCATCCTCTCCGGTTCGCACGCCCAGCTGGTGCCGGACGTGCTCGAACGGCTCCGTGTGGCGGGTGCCACAGATATACCGGTGATCGCTGGTGGCATCATCCCGAACGGGGATGCCGAACAGCTGCGGGCAGCCGGAGTGGCCGCGGTCTTCACCCCGAAGGACTTCGACATCACCGGGATCATCGGCCGCATCGTCGACGAGATCCGCACAGCGAACAAGCTCGACCCCCTGGAGGTCCCCGCATGACCACGCCTGTCAACCGTCTCCGTCCGCGGCGTTCCTGCCTGGCGGTGCCGGGCTCGAACCCGCGCTTCCTGGAGAAGGCCCAGGGCCTCCCCGCGGACCAGGTCTTCCTCGACCTGGAGGACGCCTGCGCGCCGCTCGCCAAGCCCGAGGCGCGGCACACCATCGTGAAGTTCCTCAACGAGGGCGACTGGACGGGCAAGACGCGCGTGGTCCGGGTCAACGACTGGACGACCGAATGGACGTACCGCGACGTCGTCACGGTCGTCGAGGGCGCCGGCCCCAACCTCGACTGCATCATGCTGCCGAAGGTCCAGGACGCCCGGCAGGTCGTGGCGCTCGACCTGCTGCTGACGCAGATCGAGAAGACGATGGGCTTCGAGGTCGGCCGCATCGGCATCGAGGCGCAGATCGAGAACGCCCAGGGCCTGAACAACGTCAACGAGATCGCGCAGGCCAGCCCGCGCGTCGAGACCATCATCTTCGGCCCGGCCGACTTCATGGCGTCGATCAACATGAAGTCGCTGGTCGTGGGCGAGCAGCCGCCCGGCTACCCGGCGGACGCCTACCACTACATCCTGATGAAGATCCTGATGGCCGCCCGCGCCAACAACCTCCAGGCCATCGACGGTCCCTACCTGCAGATCCGCAACGTGGAGGGCTACCGCGAGGTCGCGCGGCGCGCCGCCGCACTCGGCTTCGACGGCAAGTGGGTGCTGCACCCGGGCCAGGTCGAGGCGTCCAACGAGATCTTCTCACCGTCGCAGGAGGACTACGACCACGCCGAGCTGATCCTGGACGCGTACGACTACTACACGTCCGAGGCGGGCGGCAAGAAGGGCTCGGCGATGCTCGGCGACGAGATGATCGACGAGGCCAGCCGCAAGATGGCCCTGGTCGTCTCCGGCAAGGGCCGCGCCGCCGGCATGCAGCGCACCAGCACGTTCGAGATTCCCACCGACTAGAAGGGCGCTGAGCGCGATGCAGTTCGGACGCACCTACGAGGAGTTCGAGGTCGGGGCGACGTACAAGCACTGGCCGGGAAAGACGGTCACGGAGTACGACGACCACCTGTTCTGTCTCCTCACCATGAACCACCACCCGCTCCACATGGACACGAACTATGCGGAGAAGACGACGGACTTCGGCAGGAACGTCGTCGTGGGGAACTACGTCTACTCCCTCCTGCTCGGCATGTCGGTGCCGGACATCTCCGGCAAGGCCATCGCCAACCTGGAGATCGAGTCGCTCAGGCACGTGGCGCCGACCTTCCACGGCGACACGATCTACGGCCAGACGACCGTGCTCGGCAAGTGGCCGTCGAAGTCGAAGAACGACCGCGGCATCGTCCACGTCGAGACCAAGGGCTACAAGCAGGACGGCACGCTCGTCTGCGTGTTCCGCCGCAAGGTGATGGTGCCGACCGAGACGTACATCAAGGAGCGCGGCGGCGAGCAGCCCGGCCGCCCGGAGCTGAAGCAGCAGGAGAAGTAGCCATGGCGCGACTCGCCCAGACCGCCGGTCTGACGGACGTCCAGCAGGAGATCCTGTCCACCGTCCGCGACTTCGTGGACAAGGAGATCATCCCGGTCGCGACCGAGCTGGAGCACCGCGACGAGTACCCGCAGGCGATCGTCGACGGTCTGAAGGAACTCGGCCTGTTCGGCCTGATGATCCCCGAGGAGTACGGGGGTCTGGGCGAGTCCCTCCTCACCTACGCGCTGTGCGTGGAGGAGATCGCCCGCGGCTGGATGTCGGTGTCCGGCATCATCAACACGCACTTCATCGTGGCGTACATGCTCAAGCAGCACGGCACGCAGGAGCAGAAGGACCACTTCCTGCCGAGGATGGCGGCCGGCGACATCCGCGGCGCCTTCTCGATGTCGGAGCCGGGCCTCGGCTCCGACGTGTCGGCCATCACGTCGAAGGCGGTGAAGGACGGCGACGAGTACGTCCTGAACGGCCAGAAGATGTGGCTGACGAACGGCGGCACGTCCTCCCTGGTGGCCGTTCTGGTCAGGAGTGACGAGGGTCACCCCGAGGGCACGGCACCGCACAGGTCGATGACGACCTTCCTCGTGGAGAAGGAGCCGGGCTTCGGCGAGGTCCGGCCCGGCCTGACCATCCCCGGGAAGATCGACAAGATGGGCTACAAGGGCGTCGACACGACCGAGCTCATCATGGACGGCCTGCGGATTCCCGCCGACCGGGTGCTCGGCGGGGTCACCGGCCGGGGTTTCTACCACATGATGGACGGCGTCGAGGTCGGCCGGGTCAACGTGGCGGCGCGTGGCTGCGGCGTCGCGCAGCGTGCCTTCGAGCTGGGCGTCCGGTACGCCCAGCAGCGGCACACCTTCGGCAAGCCGATCGCCCAGCACCAGGCCATCCAGTTCAAGCTGGCCGAGATGGCTACCAAGGTGGAGGCCGCGCATGCGATGATGGTGAACGCAGCGCGCAAAAAGGACTCCGGGGAGCGAAACGACCTTGAGGCAGGGATGGCGAAGTACCTCGCCTCCGAGTACTGCAAGGAGGTCGTGGAGGACGCCTTCCGGATCCACGGCGGCTACGGCTTCTCCAAGGAGTACGAGATCGAGCGCCTCTACCGTGAGGCTCCGATGCTGCTGATCGGTGAAGGCACCGCCGAGATCCAGAAAATGATCATCGGTCGCCGACTGCTCGAAGAGTATCGATTCCAGGGCTAGATGTCCGGGTACGGGGTGTTTTCTTGGAGAAGAGGATCACACCCCGTATGCACTCTTCGGCGGTCGACTTGGTTGCCTGGCTTACCCAGTTGCCGTCCGAAGCCGCTACGATCGCCGGAAAGCCGCCGTCCCCCGCAGTTGCGCGGCATCATCCGCTACGAAGGTCATCCATGCCCCACAGCCAAACCTCTGCACCTCGCGACAGCCTCGCCGGCGTACGCCTCGCGCGCGGAGCCTCGCCGTGGCTCCTGCCGACCGTCGCCACCGCAGCCGTCAGTCTGCTCCGCTCCCGCCGCTCGGGGGCCGCCCGGGCCGTCGCCGTCCCCGCCACCGCCCTGGCGGCGGGGATGCTGTGGTTCTTCCGCGACCCCGAGCGCGAGATCGCCCAGGGCCGGGTCATCTCGCCCGCCGACGGTGTGGTGCAGAGCATCATGCCGTGGAAGGACGGCCGCACCCGCGTCGCGATCTTCATGAGCCCGCTCAACGTCCACGTGAACCGGGCCCCGCTGGCCGGCACGGTGACGTCGGTCGAGCACATCCCCGGTGGCTTCGTTCCCGCCTTCAACAAGGAGAGCGAGAACAACGAGCGCGTCGTCTGGCACTTCGACACCGAGCTCGGTGACATCGAGATGATCCAGATCGCCGGCGCGGTGGCCCGCCGCATCGTCCCCTACGTGCCCCGGGGCACCAAGGTCGAGCAGGGTGAGCGCATCGGTCTGATCCGCTTCGGCTCGCGCGTGGACATCTACCTGCCGGAAGGCGTGGAGGTGGCCGTCGAGGTCGGTCAGAAGACCGTGGCTGGGGTGACTCGCATTGACCGTGGTTGATCCGGACACACAGGCCGGCTGGGTGCCGGAGGCCGACGAGGCGGACGACGAGGAGGAGATGCCCCTCTCGCTCCGCCTGTCGATAGCGGACACCCTCACCCTGGGCAACGCCACCTGTGGCTTCATGGCGGTGTACTTCACCACCACCGGCATTCTGATCCCGCACCTCCAGGGGAGCCAGGAGACCGGCATGGCCCGCCACAGCGCGGCCACCGCCGTCATCCTGATGCTGTGCGCGGCGGTCTTCGACCTCTTCGACGGCCTGGTGGCGCGCAAGCTGCGCTCCTCGCCGATGGGGGCGGAGCTGGACAACCTCTCCGACCTGATCAGCTTCGGGCTGGCGCCGGCGTACTTCGTCCTCGTCTACGGCATGGTCGCGAACGACGCGCACCAGAGAGTGGCCGCGGTCGGAGCGATCATGGTGCTGCTGGCGGTGGTGCTGAGACTGGCGCGGTTCTCGTGCGTCACGGTGAAGGACGGCACCTTCCAGGGCATGCCCTCGCCCTTCGGGGCACTGACGGTGGTCTCGATCGTGCTGCTGGAGCTGCCGTTCGAGGCGACGCTGATGGCGATCCTGGGTACGGCGTGGCTGATGGTCAGCCGGGTGGAGTACCCGAAGCCGCGAGGGCGTCTCGCCGTGGCGATGCTGACGTGGATCGTACTGAGCATGGGACTGCTGGCGGCGTGGGCGTTCGACGCGCCGGGCGGTCAGCTGCTGCTCCAGATGGGCTGTGCGCTGCAGCTGGTGATGGGGGCGGTGATCCCGCTGTTCGCCACGGCCCGCCGGGTGAACAACTTCCGCGGCAACCGCCGCGAGGCGCGGGCGGCGCAGCTGCCGTAGCGCGTGCGTGCTGGTGGGCCCCGGACCCGGGTTGGGTCCGGGGCCCGTTTCTTTGCCCCCGGCGTGGGCACAGGCCGACTCGGTCGCTCGGAGGGGCACCGCAGGGGCCGGCCCCGGGTTGATCGGAAAGGTACGGTCCGGGCAATCCAGCCCGTCCGGCGTTCGAGGACGAGACCCGTTCAGGGCCGAAGGGGGGCCGGGGCGCAGTCCCCGGAGACGGGACGGGAAGGGGCGGCGGGGGCGGAAGAACCACGCGTCAGCTCAGGAAGTCGCCCGCGATCCGTTCCGCCGTGCGTTCCAGGATCGGCCCCGCCTCCGCGATGCACGTCGCGACGTCCGGCTCCAGGTCCGTCAGGGCGTACGCCCGCCTGATGCCCGCACGGCCCAGCACCTCCGGAGGCAGCGCCAGCCGCCCGCACACCGCGACCACCTCCTTGCCCGCCGCCCGCGCCGCCGCGGCGACGCCCGCGGGAGCCTTGCCGTGGAGCGTCTGCTCGTCCAGGGACCCCTCCCCCGTGATCACGAGATCCGCCCGCTCCAGCGCCGGCGCGAACCCGAGCACGTCCAGCATGACCTCGATGCCCGGCCGGAACGCGGCACCCAGCAGCAGCGCGCCGTAGCCGATACCGCCCGCCGCCCCCGCCCCCGGCGACGCGGCGTACTCGGCGGCCCTCGGCCCGACGGCGCCCTCCAGCACCTTCGCGAAGTGCGTGAGCGCCGCGTCCAGCGCCGCCACGTCCTCCGGGGAGGCGCCCTTCTGCGGGCCGTACACCGCCGGCGCCCCCTTGGGCCCGGTGAGCGGATTGTCGACGTCGCTGGCGAGCACGAACTCCACCGACGACAGCCGCGGGTCAAGGCGGGACAGGTCGGCGGACGCCACGCCGGCGAGTCCTCCGCCCCCGGGCGCCACCGGCTCACCCCCGGCCGTCAGGAACCGCGCGCCCAGCGCCGACAGCATGCCCGCGCCGCCGTCCGTGGTGGCGCTGCCGCCCACCCCGAACACGATGGTCCGCGCCCCCGCGTCCAGCGCGGCCCGCAGCAGTTCCCCGGAGCCGTACGTCGACGCCGTGAGCGGCGCGAAGACCCCTTCCGGCAGCCGCTGCAGCCCGCTGGCCTCGGCCATCTCCACGACGGCGGTACCGTCACGCAGCGCGTACGCCGCGGTCACCTCGTCCCCGAGGGGGCCGGTGACCCGTACCTCCCGCCGCTCGAACCCGGCCGCGACCGCCGCGGCGACGGTGCCGTCGCCGCCGTCGGCCACCGGCAGCGCCTCGACCACCAGCCCCGGTACGACCCGGTGCAGCCCCGCCGTCACCCGCTCGGCGACCTCCACGGCCGTCAGCGACCCCTTGAACTTGTCCGCGGCGACGAGCACCCGTCGTGCCGACCGCGCCGTACCCGTGCCGCTCCCTGCTGCCTCCGCCACGTGCCTTCCCCTCGCTCCGGGGGCCTCGCGCGCGGCGAGGCCAGTCGCGCCGCTGCGACCCTAACCGGCGGGCACCGCCGCCGCCATGCCCTGCCCACCCCGTGGAACGGCGCGGAGCCGCCCGGAATCGGGTACACCGGTTGCATGACCGCCATGACCGCTGTGGGCACGGAGCAGGGGCTCGCCGACCGCATCCTCGGAGGCTGGCTGGGGCGGATCGCGGGCAACATGCTCGGCAAGCCGGTCGAGCAGGGAGAGGTGTGGACGCGCGAACGCATCGACCGCTATCTCCGGCGGGCGGACGCCCTCCCCCTCACCGACTACCTGCCGGAGCCGCCGACCGAGAGCGAGGGCCTGGAGCTGCGCCCCGAGTGGCGCCACTGCGTGCGGGGCCGCGTCCACGGAAGCTGCCGCGACGACGACGTCGACTACGCGATCCTGGGGCTCGATCTGCTGGAGACCCACGGCTTCTCGTTCAGCACCGAGCAGGTGGGCGACCTGTGGCTGCTGCGGCTGCCCTACCTGCAGACCTTCACGGCGGAGCGGGCGGCGTACCGGAATCTCGCGAACGGCATCAGGCCACCGCTCACGGCCACGTACGACAACCCGTACCAGGAGTGGATCGGCGCCCTGATCCGCGCCGACATCCACGGCTGGACCTCCCCCGGTGCCCCGCGCCGCGCCGCCGGGACGGCCCGCCGGGACGCGGTGCTGTCGCACACCGGCAACGGCGTGTACGGCGCGATGTGGGCGGCGGCGCTGATCTCGGCGGCGTTCACGGCGTCCACGGTGCGGCAGGCGGTGGACGAGGCACTGGCGGTGATTCCGGCGAGCAGCCGTCTGGCCCGGATCGTACGCCGGGTGGCTTCCCTGCACGAGGCGGGCCTGGCCTGGGAGGACACGCTCATGACGGTCGAGCGGGAGACGGCGGGCCTCGGCTGGATCCACACGGTTCCGAACGCGGCGGTGCTCACCGCGGGCCTGTTGTACGGCGACGGCGACTTCACCCGCACCGTCACCCTGACGGTGCGCGGCGGCCTGGACACGGACTCCAACGGGGCGACGGCAGGCTCGGTGGCGGGCGTGCTGTGCGGCGCCGCGGCCGTCCCGGACCAGTGGAAGGAGCCGCTCCAGGACACGGTGCGCAGCGCCGTCTTCGGGTTCGACGGGGTGCGGATCAGTGACCTGGCGGAACGGACGCTGCGGCTGGCGCTTTCCTCGCGCTGATGGCCCGCGGAATCAGACGAGTGCGGCGACCAGCAGGGTGAAGGCGGCGACGATGACGGCGACACGGACGTGGTGGAGGCGGTCCCAGCGGTTCGCCTGCTGCTCGAAGTCGGCGGGCCGGTTGTCGGGGGTCCACGTCTTGGCCCGGTTGTTGAGGGGGACGAGCAGCAGGAGCGACATGATCACGCTGAGGATCACCAGCGCGCCGGCGGTGACGACGAGGCCGACGCCGTCGTGGTGGCGTCCGGCCACGGCCCAGACCGCGACGAGGACCAGCGAGCCGATGTACCAGACCGGCATCACGGCGCCGAGCATCCGGCCCCCGTGGGCGCGGCCGAGTATGCGGCTGTCCTCGGGGAGGGCGTCGAGGATCGGGTTGATGACGAAGGCGACGGAGAACTCCACCCCCACCATCACGCCGACGACCACGGTGGTGAACACCTCGAGTGCGTTGAGCATGACGACCCCTACCGGTATCTAGTGCCGCTAGCGAATGAAGCAACGCTAACCCTGTCGCAGCTCGATTGTCTAGCAGTGCTAGAATCGGGCTCATGTCGGTACAGGAACGCAAGCGGCGCGAACGGGCGGAGCGTGAACGCCTCATCGTGGCGACAGCCCGCGAGCTCGCCGAACAGCAGGGCTGGGACGCGGTCACCACCCGCCGGCTCGCCGAGCGCATCGAGTACAGCCAGCCCGTCCTCTACAGCCATTTCCGCGGCAAGCGCGAGATCATCGGCGCCGTGGCCCTCCAGGGCGCCGCCGAGATGGCCACGGCGCTGCGGTCCGCGGCCTCGGCCGCGGACGGCCCGCACGCCCGGGTCACCGCCCTCGCCCGCGCCTACCTCGGGTTCGCCGCGCGCAACCCGGCGGTCTACGACGCCATGTTCCAGCTCGACGGCGGCCTGGCCTTCGCGAGCGAGGACACCCCGGAACCCCTGAAGGACGCCTTCGCCGCCCTGCTGGAGAGCCTCGGCGAGGTCGCCGGCGACGGCGTCCACCCGGGACGGTTCACCGAGGTGTTCTGGGCGGCCCTGCACGGGCTGGCCACCCTGACCCGGGCGGGACGCATGCCCCCGGAGGACACCGGGCGGAGGGTCGAGCTGCTGGTGGACCGGCTCGCCGTCCTCTGACCCACGCTCCCGGCGGGCACGCACCCGGGCTCCCGGGCCCCGCGGTGTCCCGGTCCTAGGACGGACGGTGCAGCGCATCCCTGTCCCCGGCCGGAGGCGGCGACGGGCGGCGGAGCCATAGCGTCGGTCCCATGAGGATCGGAATGATCGGAACGGGCACGGTGGGCCGGACCCTGGCCACGGCGTGGGCGCGCGCGGGACACGCGGTGGTGCTCGGGTCCCGGCGGCACGCCGACGCGCTCGCGCGGACGGAGCTGTCCGCCGCACTGGCCGCGGGCGTCGGAGTCACGGACCCGGCGTCGGCGGCCGCGGACGCGGACGTGGTGGTGAATGCGACACCGGGCACCGCCTCGGTCTCCGCCCTCCTCGCGGTCGGCGCTGCGGCACTGGAGGGGAAGGTGCTGCTCGACGTGGGGGTCGGCTTCGACGAGGAGGGCGGGCTGTCCCATCCCCGGGAGAGCCTGGGAGAGGAGATCCAGCGGACGTTCCCCGGCACACGCGTCGTGAAGACCCTCGTCACCGTCGACAGGGAACTGATGATCGCTCCCGGCTCCCTGGAGGGGCCGAGCACCGTCTTCCTCTCCGGGCAGGACCCGGACGCCAAGCACACGGTCGCGGGGCTCCTGGCCGACCTGGGCTGGCCGAAGGACTCGCTGCTCGACCTCGGGGGCATCGCGACGGCGCGGGGACAGGAGCACTACGCCCTGCTGTTCATGGGCATCGCCGGGGCCATCGGCTCGTACGGCTTCGGGATCCGGGTGGTGCCGCCGGCCGGGGCCTGACGGTTCCGCCGCCCGTGCCCGGCGTGTGCGCCGCCCCGTGCCGGTCACGGGACGGCGTGTGCGGCGGTGCGCCCCGGGAGCCGGTCGCCGTACCCGGCGGGCGGTCCCGCGCCGCCGTTCCCCTTCCCCGCATGACCACCACCCAGGACACCCAGGACTTCGCCGCCTACGTCGCCTCCCTCCCCCGTGTCCTCGCCGGCGCCGCCGTTCTCCTCCGGGACGAGGACGGACGGGTGCTGCTCGTCGAGCCGAACTACCGGGAGGGATGGGCGCTGCCGGGCGGGACGATCGAGTCGGACGAGGGCGAGAGCCCGCGCGAAGGGGCGCGGCGCGAGACGGCCGAGGAGATCGGGCTGGACCGGGAGCCGGGACGACTGCTGGCGGTGGACTGGGTGAAGGGGGCGGGCCGGCCGCCCCTGGTGGCGTACCTGTACGACGGCGGGGTGCTCGGGGCGGACGAGGTCGCCGCGATCCGGCTGCAGGAGTCGGAGCTGCTGTCGTGGCGGTTCGTGCCGCGCGGGGAACTGACCGAGTACCTGCGAGGCTCCCTGGGGCGCCGGGTGCCGGCCGCGCTGGACGTCCTCGCCGACGGCTCGGGCACCGCGGAGCTGGAGGACGGGCACCGGGTGCGCTGAGTGCGCACGCGGCCGATATCCGTTCGCCGGGCGGGTGCCCCCCAACCTACTCTCGGCGCATGAGCAAGCCCCTCGTCGCCCTCCTCAGCGGCGCCGGTGTCAGCACCGACTCCGGCATCCCGGACTACCGTGGGCCGAACGGTCTGTGGCGCCGCGATCCAGACGCCGAGAAGCTCGTGACGTACGAGTACTACATGGGCGACCCGGAGATCCGCCGCCGGTCGTGGCGGATGCGGCGGGAGAACTTCGCACGCGCGGCCGAACCCAACGCCGCGCACCGGGCCGTGGCCGAGCTGGAGCGGTCCGGTGTGCCGGTGCGGGTGATCACCCAGAACGTGGACGGGCTGCACCAGCTCGCCGGAATGCCGGACCGCAAGGTGCTCGAACTGCACGGCACGGTGCACAGCGTGGTGTGCACGACGTGTCATGCGCGGGGTTCGATGCGGGACGCCCTCGCCCGGGTCGAGGCCGGTGAGGACGATCCGCCGTGCCGGGACTGCGGTGGCATCCTGAAGCCGGCCACCGTGATGTTCGGCGAGCGGCTCGACCCCGTGGTGCTCGGCGAGGCGGTGGCGATCAGCAAGGCCTGCACCGTCTTCGTCGCCGTCGGCACCAGCCTCCAGGTCCACCCCGCCGCCGGGCTCGCGGACGTGGCCGCCGACCACGGCGCCCGTCTGATCGTCGTCAACGCGGAGCCGACCCCCTACGACGACCGCGCGGACGAGGTCGTCCGCGAGCCGATCGGCACGGCGCTGCCCGTGCTGCTGGGCCGGATCGTTGCCCGGAAATCGTTCTGAACACGTTCGAAGATCGCTCTATAGTCGTGCGGACCGACGGTGAGCATGACAGCCATGGGGCTCTCCGGGCGGTCCCTGCGCGAAACGAGGGCGGCGAAACGTCCCGCGCAGGACCGGACAACACCACAGGGGGGACCCCACCGCATGAACCCGCATTCCGGCCGACGGGCCAGAACCGCCGCCGCGGCCACGGGACTGGCAGCCGCGCTGCTCGCCGCCACTCCGGGCATCGCCACAGCGGCCGGGGAGAACCTTCCCCCGCTTCAGCCGAGCGTCGACACCCTCACCGTCGACTCGACCAAGGGCTGCTCCGACGAGCCCGTCCACGTCCCCCGCGCGCCCGAGCTCCGGGCAGTCGTCGAGGACACGACGGAGGACAACCAGGAGGGTGAAACCAACGGGGCCGGCGCCCAGTTCGAGGCCTGGTGGACCGACGCCGACGGCACCGAGCAGCGCCGCACCCACACCTCCGGCACGGTGCACTCCCCCATCACCCAGCTGTGGCGGACCCCCGACGACCTCCCGGCCGACACCGTCGTCTCCTGGCACGTCCGGGCGGTCGACGCCGAGGGTGCGACCTCCCCCTGGAGCGACGATTCCCCCGGCATCACCTGCCGGTTCGTCATCGATACGGTCAGCCCGGAGCCGGCGACGATCGTCTCGGAACAGTACCCGGACGACAGCGGCTGGCACGACGGCGTCGGCGTCTACGGCAGCTTCACGTTCGACTCCCCGTCCGAGGACGTCGTCGAGTACGTCTACTCGGTCCTCGGCTCCGCCAACGAGCGGGTTCGGCCCGAAGAACCGGGCGGGCCGGTCACCGTCCGCTGGATGCCGGAACGCAGTGGGCCCCACCACCTCGAGGTCTATGCCGTCGACCGGGCCGGGCGGCGCAGCTCCGGGACGACCCACTGGATACATGTCGCCGAGGGGCGCGCCCCCGTGGCCCACTGGACGCTCGCCGACCCGGCCGGAGCCGGCAGCGCCGCCGCGGACGCCGGCCCCGCGGCCCGCGCCGAGGACGGTGTCGTCTTCGGCTCCCCCGCTCCCTCCCGCACCGACCTCACCTCCACCGTCACCCTCGACGGCCGGGGCAACAGCTACCTCACCCCGGACGCACCCGCGACGGACACCGCCACGACCTTCGCCCTCTCCGCCTGGGTGCGCCCGGCCGCCACCGGCACTCCGATGACGGTGGCCAGCCAGGACGCCGCCGACGGCACCTCCGCCTTCACCCTCGGCCTGCGACCGGCCGAGGGCTCGCCGGCCACCTGGGCCTTTCGCTACGGCTCCACCACCCTCACCGGCGGCAGCGCCTCCGCAGGCGGGTGGGCCCATCTGACCGGCTTGTACGACGGCGAGGACGACACCCTGCGCCTCTACGTCAACGGCAAGGAGGTCGCCTCCAAGACCGGCGTCGCCCCGGTGAGCGCCCCCGGTGCCTTCCAGATCGGCCGTGCCCGCGGCGAGGGAGGTGCCCGTTGGCAGGGCGACCTCGGCGACGTCCGCGTCTGGGACCGGGTCGTGCCCCGTGAGGAGATCGAGAGGCTCGGTGCCCGCCCCGCCGAACTGGCCTCCGCCTGGGACATCGAACGGACCGATGCCGGCGTGATCCCCGACCGGGAGGGCGACAAGCCGCTCACGCTGCACGGCGGCGCCGGCTTCTACACCCCGGACTACGACGCCTGCTTCGAGGACCCCGAGTGCGTCGAATTCCCGGACGCCGCTCTCGACGGCAACGACCACCTCGCCCTGGACGGCACGGACGACTACGCCGCCACCGGCGGCCCCGTCGTCGACACCGCCGACAGTTACAGCGTCGGCCTGCGGGTCCGTTTCGCCGACACCACCCCCGACCGGCCGATGACCCTCCTGTCCCAAGGGGGCGCCGACAGCGACGCCTTCGCAGTCCGCTACGACCCGGCTGCCTCCGAGTGGCAGCTGATCGTCACCCACGGCAGTGAACCGGGCACCGCGCGGACCGTTGTCGCCGGCCCCGGCACTCCCCGGTCCTACTCCGACGACGTGGTCGTCGTGTACGACGACTCCGAGGGCCGCATCACCCTGTACGTCGGGGGTGAGGCCGTGGCCACCGCGGAGTTCAACGCCTCCTGGAACGCCCCCGGCTCTCTGCAGATCGGCCGCGGCCACACCGCCGACGGCGGCTGGGGCGAGTACTTCCACGGCGGGGCGGACACCGTCCGCGTCTTCAGCGGCGCGCTCACCGCGTCCCAGGTGCGCTCGTTCGCCCACCTGTCCTGAGCCGCGCGGAAGGGCCTGTTGTGGCGGTGAGCCCGGGCAGAGGGCTCGTCGAGGCCGAACCGGCGCCGACGGCGCCGGTTCGCTCCCCGCGTTCGAAGTCCAGCAGGCGCCGTTTGCGGTCCAGTCCCCCGCCGTAGCCGGTGAGGCCGCCGCTCGCGCCGATGACCCGGTGGCAGGGCACGATGATGCCGACCGGGTTGCGGCCGTTCGCGAGACCGACCGCGCGGGACGCCTTGGGGTTGCCGAGGAGGTCGGCGAGTTGTCCGTAGGTGCGGGTCTCGCCGTAGGGGATGCGCGTCAGCTGCTCCCAGACCCGCCGCTGGAACGGGGTCCCGTGCAGGCGCAGTTCGAGGGTGAACTCCTTCAGCTCGCCCGCGAAGTAGGCCGCCAGCTGCTCCTCCGTCCCGGCGAAGGGGGCGTCGTCGGGGGCGCCGAAGGTCTCCTCCGGCGGGCGGTGGCGCTGGTCGGTCATGTAGAGGCCGCACAGGACGCCGTCGTCGGCGACGAGCGTCAGCGGCCCGTAGGGGCTGTCGATCACGGTGTGCTGTTTCATCGGCTGTGCGTCCTTGGCTGCTTCAGACCGGCAGGAAGTTGATCGGGTGGTCGTCCGTCGCCCAGAGGTACTGCACCGCGTACGCCCGCCATGGCCGCCAGGCCGCAGCGCGCGCGGTGAGGGCGGCCGGGGTGGACGGCAGGCCCAGTTCCCGGGCGGCTCGGCGGATGCCGAGGTCGGTGGGGAGGAAGGCGTCCGGGTCGCCCAGGGCCCGCATGGCGATGACGTCCACCGTCCAGGGGCCGAAGCCCGGGAGGGCGAGAAGCTCGGCCCGGGTTCCGGGCCAGTCGCTGTCGGCACCCAGGTGGAGGCCTCCGTCGGCCAGCCGGCGGACCAGGGTGGTGAAGGTGGCGCGGCGGGTGCGGGGCATGGCGAGGGTCCCGGGGTCGACCGCGGCGAGGGCCCCGGGCGTCGGGAAGAGGTGGGTGAGGCCGCCCTCGGGGTCGTCCACCGGTGTGCCGTGCGCGGTGACCAGGCGGGCGGCGTGGGTGCGGGCGGCGGCCGTGGAGACCTGCTGGCCGAGGACGGCCCGCACGGCGAACTCCGCCTCGTCGACGGTGCGCGGCACCCGGCGGCCGGGCGCCTTGTCGACCAGGGGCGCGAGGACCGGGTCCGTGCGCAGCTGGTCGTCGACGGCGACCGGATCGGCGTCCAGGTCCAGCAGGCGGCGGCAGCGGGTGATGGCGACGGTGAGGTCGCGGGGGTCGCTCAGGGTGAGGCGGCAGGCGATGTGGTCGGGACGCGGGGTGAGCGCCACGATGCCGTGCCCGTACGGCAAGCGCAGCGTGCGCCGGTAGGCGCCGTCCCTCCACTCCTCCACGCCGGGTACGGCGGTCGCCGCCAGGTGGCCGAAGAGGTTGTCGGGGTTGAGCGGGGCGCGGAACGGCAGGCGCAGGGCGAGCACGCCGGGCGCGCCCCGGGAGGGGTCCCTGGGCGCCCGGGTGCGCAGGGCGCTCGGGCAGAGCGCGAAGACCTCGCGCACGGTCTCGTTGAAGGTGCGGACGGAGGAGAAACCGGCCGCGAAGGCGATCTCGGCCATCGGCAGGTCCGTCGTCTCGACGAGCAGCCGCGCGGTCTGGGCGCGCTGGGCACGGGCGAGCGCGAGCGGGCCCGCGCCCAGCTCGGCCAGCAGCTGGCGTTCGACCTGCCGGGAGCTGTAGCCGAGGCGGGCGGCCAGTCCGGGGACGCCCTCGCGGTCCACGACGCCGTCGGCGATCAGCCGCATGGCGCGGGCCACGAGGTCGGCCCGGTGGTTCCACTCCGGTAAGCCGGGGCTGGTGTCGGGACGGCAGCGTTTGCACGCCCGGAAGCCGGCCTGCTGGCAGGCGGCCGCGCTGGGGTGGAAGACCATGTTCTCGGGCCTGGGCGGGACCACGGGGCAGCTGGGCCGGCAGTAGATGCCGGTGGTCAGGACGGCGGTGAAGAACCAGCCGTCGAACCGCGCGTCCTTCGACCGCACGGCGCGCACGCAGCGCTCGGTGTCGGTGTGCATCCCCTTCTGCATGTCTCAAGCATCGGGTACGGATGCGCGCCGGTCTGGCGAAAATCCGACAACGACGTCAGCTGTCCTGCGGCTCCGCGGATCGCCGGGCTGCTCGACCAGGCCGTCCACCACGGGGAGCGTCTGCGGCCGGGGATCAGCGACACGGCCGGGTGAGCAGGCTCCGCATGGTCTCGGCTGCGCGCACGGCGGCGTCCGCGCAGCAGTTGTTGAACAGGACGTGCAGCTCGTCGGTCTGCCGTGCCGCGCGGCGCAACCGGGGCACCCAGGAGGCGAGTTCGGCCACGTCGTAGTCGTGGCGGAAGCGGTCCTCCTTGCTGCCCCTCCCCCAGGCCCTGCTGCGGCCGTGGAAGCGGACGACGGCCAGGGCGGGGCGGCTGACGGGCGCGACGGGCGGCATCGAGCCGCCGAGCCCCTGGGCCATGTCCACGCCGACGGCCGTCGCACCCAGCCCGGACAGCAACGCGCGGGTTTCCTCGGCCCGTCCGGCCTCCCACCACCCCGGGTGGCGGAACTCGACGGCGAGCGGCCAGCCCGCCGTGCGCTCCGCGCAGTCCTCCAGCACGCGTTCCGCCGGAGCTCCGGGCGCGAACCAGGGCGGGAACTGGAACAGCACGGCCCCCAGCCGCCCGGTCGCGCGCAGCGGCTCCACCGCCTCCGCGAACCTGGCCCACACCGCGTCGAGCAGCGCGCCGCTCACCGGGGCGCGCGGCCCGGACGGCGCCCTGGTCCGCAGATCGGCGGGCAGCGCCTGCGGGCGTGTGGGGTGACCGGTCAGCAGCGAGAACGCCTTGACGTCGAAACGGAATCCGTCCGGCGTACGCTCCACCCACAGCTCGCTGTTGCGGCGGCTGGGCAACGCGTAGTAGCCGGAGTCCACTTCGACGACGGGCAGCCTGGAGGCGTAGTGCCGCAGCCGGCCCTCCGCGTCCCGCCGGCCGCGCGGGTACCACCCGCTCGACACGAGTTGACGGTCCGTCCACGAACAGGCCCCGACGAGAATCTCACCCATGGGAGCCCGGTTACCCCGGGCTCCCACGGGTGTGCCCCCCTACTCGGTCGCCGTCGGCCGGCGTGACGCCGCCGTCGCCTCCCTCACGTCGGCCAGCGGGCGCAGCCGGTAGGTGTACGCGTAGGCGCGGTCGGCGAAGAGCTTGAACTCGTCGTGGGTGTGCGCGCCCCAGCTGTTGTCGCCGCCCACGCCCATCTGCCGGTGGTTGACCCGCAGCACGACGGCGTCCCGCGGGGTCAGCTGGTAGTCGTGCCGGACCCCGGACGACAGGTCCTCCGGGGTGAAGTGCGAGGCGTTGATCTCCAGCAGGGGCTCGCCCGACACGAGCAGACCGCGCCCCTCGCCGTCGGTCAGGGCCGCCCAGCGGACGTCGGTCTTGTTGCCGTTCTCCTGCGGGCGGATGTACGGCGTCCACTGGCCGGCTACGGTCGAGACGTAGCGGCCCACGTCGGTGCCGGTGTTGCGGTCCCAGTGGTTCTCCTCGGGGCCGCGGCCGTAGTAGTGCAGACGGTCGAGGCGGCGCGGCAGGAACAGCAGGGTGCCGACCTCGGGAATGTACGGCAGGTCCGCGGCACCCGGGCGGAGGGTGTTGTCCACCCTGATCTCGCCGTTGCCGAAGACCGTGTACCTGGTGGTGAACGCCGACTCGACCGTGGTGGGCAGCGTGCCGCGGACCTCGATCTCGACGGCCCGGTCGCCGAGCGTCCGCACGGTGACGTCCGTGACCTTCCGGCGGGCGCCCACGTCGCGCCAGGTCTGGTTGCGGACGTGCTGGCCATTGCCCTTGTCGTTGTCGGTGGGTGCCCGCCAGAAGTTGGGCACCGGCCCCGACGTGATCAGGCGGGTGCCCTCCGCCTCGTAGGAGGTGAGGATGCCGCTGCTCCTGTCGACGGTGACCGAGAAGCCCGCGCCGGTGACGTGGATCTCCTCCTCCCGGTCCTCGTGCCGCAGGGCCGGGACGCGCGCCAGGGGCACGGGGGTGACGGCCGGGACCGCGGCGTCCAGGGCGAGCTGCTCCCGGGCCACCTCGAAGCCGGCCTCCGCCCACTTCGTGGACCGCCTGGTGGTGAAGGAGAGCTGGAGGAAGTACTCGGTCCCCGGCGCCGGGTCCTCGGGCAGACGTACGGGCAGGCCGATGTCCTTGGCGGACCGCGGCGGCATGTCCAGCTGGGCCCGGGTCAGCCGTCCGCGCCGCAGGACCTCGCCGTCCGCGACGAGTTCCCACCTGCCGTCGAACTCGCGCAGGCCGGTGAACAGGTACTCGTTGGTGAGGGTGACGGCACCGGGGCCGCCGCCGGGGGTGCGGGCGACCCCGATCGCCTGGTGGACGCGCTTGACCTCGACGGCCTTTCCGGTGTGCCCGCGGTCGGCGGTGAGGATGCCGTCCGCGACGAAGGCGCCGTCGTTGGGGTTGTCGCCCCAGTCGCCGCCGTACGCGAGGAACGACGTCTGCCGGGGACGTTCCTCCGCCGCCCGGACGGTGGCCGCGTCGAACCAGAACCGCACGCCGTCGTCGCCGGGGCCCCGGCCGTCGGAGGCCAGTTCGGCGGCAGACAGGGCCCGGGCGTAGACCCGGGCGCGGCGGATGGTGCCGCTGAACTCCCGGGTCTGGTTGTCGGCGTCGGAGGCGAGCGCGAGCGGCGCGGTGGTGCTGCCGGGCCGCCGGTCGGTGGCACGGGTGGCCCTGACCGCCCCGTCGGCGTACAGGGTCAGCGTGCCGGCGTCGGCGTCGAAGACGCCCGCGACGTGGTGCTCGCGGCCGGTCCAGTCGTCCGGCAGCGCCCAGTCCACGGCGCTCCACCGGCCCGCGGAGTGGATGAGGAACTCCAGCCGCCGGTCGGTCTGCTTCAGCGCGTACTGGGTGTCGCCCTTGGCGACGATCGGCTGGTGGTACCCCAGCACGTCCGGGGTGATCCACGCCTCCAGGGTCAGCGAGCCGGTGAGGTCGAGGCTGTCGTCGCGTTCGAAGACCGTGATGCCGGACAGGCCCTTGTCGCGGTCGAGCCGGCCGCGGGTGGCCAGGATCTCGCCGCGCAGGCCGGCCGGTCCCGACTCGGTGAGCAGGGTGCGGGCGGGGACCGGTGTGTGCAGGGACTGGTCGGCGAAGTCCCAGATCCAGCCGCCCTGGAGGACGTCGTGGCGGCGGATGACGTCCCAGTACTTCCTGAAGTTGCCGCACGAGTTGCCCATCGCGTGGGAGTACTCGATCAGGACGTACGGCCGGGTGTCGGCGGTGTCCCGGGCGCGCTGCTCGATCCGTGACGGGCTCTCGTACATCTCCGAGCGGATGTCGCTGACGCCGGGCCGGTCGTCGCCCTCGTACTGGATGACGCGGGTGGGGTCGTAGGAGCGGATCCAGTCGTGCATGGCGGTGAAGGTGGATCCGCCGCCGGATTCGTTGCCGAGCGACCAGATGACCACCGAGGGGTGGTTCTTGTCGCGGTGGACCATGTTCTGGGCCCTGGCGACGCAGGCCGCGGTCCACTCGGGGTGGTCGCCCGGGTACTCCGCACGGATGCCGTGGGTCTCGACGTTGGTCTCGTCGACGAGGTACAGGCCGTACTCGTCGGCGAGTTCGTACCACAGCGGGTTGTCGGGGTAGTGCGAGGTGCGGACGGAGTTCATGTTCATCCGCTTGACGAGCGTGATGTCCTCGACGAGGTCCTCGCGGGTGAGGGCGGTGCCGCGGGCCGGGTGCATCTCGTGGCGGTTGGTGCCGCGGAAGGAGACGGGCTCGCCGTTGATGCGCATCAGCCCGTCCCTGATCGCGAACTCGCGGAACCCGACACGGTGGGACAGGGTCTCGACCACCATCCCCGCCGGGTCGCGGAGCCGGAGGACGGCCGTGTAGAGGTCCGGCTGCTCGGCCGACCACAGCCGGGGCCCGGTCACCGTCCTGGATGCCCGTACGGTGACGTCCTCGCCGGTGCCGGCCGTTCCGAGGTCGGCGGTCTGCTCCAGCGGGCGGGACCAGACGGCGTGGCCGCGCGCGTCGTACAGCTGCGTCTCGACGGTGTACCGGCCGGCCGCCCGGTCACCGTACGCCCGTACGCTCGCCGTGACGGCCAGCTCGGCGGCCGTGTACGTGTCGTTCAGCGGGGTGTCCAGCTTGAAGTCGCGCAGACGCACGGGCGGGGTGGAGTACAGGTGGACCGGGCGGAAGATGCCGCTCAGCCGGATCATGTCCTGGTCCTCCAGCCAGTCCCCGTCGGAGTAGCGGTACACCTCCACGGCGATCTGGTTGGTGCCGGGCCTCAGGTGGTCGGTGATGTCGTACTCGGAGGGCGTGTAGGAGTCCTCGTCGTAGCCGGCCAGGACGCCGTTGATCCACACGTAGTGCGCGGACTTGACGCCCTCGAAGTGCAGGAAGGTGCGGCGGCCCCGCCAGTCGCGCGGCACGGTGAAGGTGCGCCGGTACTGGCCGACCGGGTTGTAACGGGTCGGGGCGGCGGGCGGCCGGGGGTCCTCGCCCCGGCCGTTGGGGCCCCAGTACGGGTAGGTGATGTTCAGGTAGACGGGGAAGTCGTGGCCGTGCAGTTGCCACACGGACGGCACCGGGATCGTCTCCCAGTCGGTGTCGTCCACGTCGGTGCGGTGGAAGTCGGGGTCCCGGTCGTCGGGACGGTCGGCGTAGGCGAACTTCCAGGCCCCGTCGAGACTCTTCCGGTAGGGCGTGCGGGTGCGGTCGCCGGCGAGGGCCTGTTCCACGTCCGCGTACGGCGTGAGCGTGGTGTGCGGCGGCTGGGTGCCGAGCCGGAAGACACCGACGTCGTTCCACTCCGGGGGTGTGCCGGCCGCCGCTCGCCGGCCGGCCGTGTGCACGGCCGCGGGGGGCGCCGGCACGGCGAGGGCACCGAGCACGGCGGCGCCGGACTCCAGGAGACGGCGGCGGCTGACGACCGGCCGGCCGGACGGGGTGGACCGGTCGGCGGGAAACGCGTGGGGCATGACCGTGGCCTTCCTCGGTTCGACGGGGCGCTGCACGGACTGTGGGCACGCGGATTCCCCCCGGCCCCTCGTCGGGCAGGGGCGCCTGGCCGGGGAAGCGTCGCGACTGCCGGTGACGGAGCAACTACCGAGCCCGCCACACCCTAGGACTCGAACACATGCGAAGCAACGATCCCGTCGGACTCTGTGCGTTCCTGGGGGTTCTCCCGTCCGCACCGGCTTCCTCGCGCACGCGTCTCGGAACTCGGCCTACTCCTGGGTAAAATGGGCGCAAAGGTGCCGGTTGGCGTTCCGTGTCGGCCGGCACCGCGGTTCATGCCCTCGAAACCCGGACCGGTGAGAAGAGGCGCGTCATGGAACCATGGCTGATCTGGCTGATCGTCGCGGCCGTCCTCGCGGTGGCGGAGATCCTCACCCTCACCGCCGCGCTGGGGATGCTGAGCATGGCCGCGCTGGTCACCGCGGGAGCGGCCGCGGCCGGGCTGCCGCTGGGACTCCAGTTCCTGGTGTACGCGCTCGTCGCCGCCGCCACGCTGCTGTTCGTACGCCCCCTCGCCCTGCGCCACGTGGGCCGGCCCCAGGCCGCACGCTTCGGCACGGACGCCCTGATCGGCAAGACCGCCTACGTGGTCTCGGACGTGACGGGCACGAGCGGCAGGGTCCGTATCGACGGCGAGGAGTGGACGGCCCGCAGCTACGACGAGACCCTGGTCATCTCGTCCGGAACGACCGTCGACGTCATGGAGATCAGCGGAGCCACCGCGCTCGTCTACCCCCGGGACTGAAGCCATGGACATCACCGCATCCCTCATCGCCGGACTGATCATCGCCCTGTTCGCGATCTTCACCGTCGTGCGAGCGGTCCGTATCGTGCCGCAGGCACGCGCCCGCAACGTCGAGCGGCTGGGCCGCTACCACCGGACCCTCACCCCCGGGCTGAGCCTCGTCATCCCCTACATCGACCGGGTGCACCCGCTGATCGACCTGCGGGAGCAGGTGGTCTCCTTCAAGCCCCAGCCGGTCATCACCGAGGACAACCTGGTCGTCGAGATCGACACCGTGCTGTACTTCCAGGTCACCGACCCGCGCGCGGCGTTCTACGAGATCGCCAACTTCCTGCAGGCCGTCGAGCAGCTCACCGTCACGACCCTGCGCAACGTCGTGGGGTCCATGGACCTGGAGAAGACCCTCACCTCGCGGGACACCATCAACAGCCAGCTGCGCGGGGTGCTGGACGAGGCCACCGGCAAGTGGGGGCTGCGGGTCAACCGGGTCGAGATCAAGGCGATCGACCCGCCGCAGTCCATCAAGGAGGCGATGCAGAAGCAGATGCGGGCCGAGCGGGACAAGCGCGCCGCGATCCTGGGGGCCGAGGGGCAGCGGCAGTCGCAGATCCTCACCGCCGAAGGGGACAAGCAGGCGGCCGTCCTGCGTGCGGAGGGCAACAGGACCGCCGCGATCCTCCAGGCCGAGGGCCAGTCCCGGGCCATCGACGAGGTGTTCCAGGCCGTGCACCGCAACGACCCCGACCCGGGGCTCCTCGCCTACCAGTACCTCCAGGCGCTCCCTCAGCTCGCGCAGGGCTCGGGCAACAACTTCTGGGTGATCCCCAGCGAGATCACGTCCGCCCTCCAGGGCGTGTCCAGGGCGTTCACCGAAGTGCTGCCCCCGTCGCCGGCCACCCGGGAGAAACAGTCGGCCGACGACAGCGCCGCCAAGGCCGCCGACGACACCGCGCAGGCGGCCCGGGCGGCGGCGGAGGCCGTGGCGGACGCCGCGGAGGCCGATACGTCTCCCGGAAGCCTCCGGCACCGAGGCCTGACCGAGGGGGGCAAGGACAGCAGCGCGTGAGAAGTGCCGCGCGCGGGCCGGACGACCCGCGCGCGGCGTGGGGCCGCCCGCCAGGGTCTCCCGCGGCCCGCGCCTCAGGTGTCGGACGCCGGAACCCGCAGGACGCGGGTGACGCGGTCGGCCACGGCGGCCGAGAACGTGTGGGGACACAACACGCCCAGGCGCCTGGCCGTCTCCCGGAGATACAGGTCCACCGCGCTCTCGACCAGCGGCACCAGGGTGTCGACCGCCGCCCGTCCCCGGCGGTGCCCGGTGATCAGGAGAACCAATCCGAGGGCGGCCGCCGGCCACCAGTACGTGACAGCGGCGACACCGAGGAGCCCTCCACCCCACGCGGTCGTCCGGCCCGCCCCGGCCAGAGTGTCGCGGACGCCCTGGATGTCGTCCCGCACCTGACTGTCGGCGACACACCAGATGTGGGGCCATATCTCGGCCAGGTCCATCCGGTAGCGTTTCGCCACCCTGTCCGTGGCACCCGCCATGCGCTGCGCCATCCAGGTGGGCTGATCCGGCTCACGTTCCGAGTAGGCGTCCCTTCTGAGCAGCAGGCGCCGGAGCTCGCCGGACCGCGAGGGGGTGTCGATGCCGCGGAGCCTGTTGCGCACCAGTTCCCGCTGCGCTTCGGTCTCGGCGGTGCGATACTCCCGCTCCCTCCGGTTCCATCGCCACACCCGCCACCGGACGAGCAGGTTCGCCCACCTGCTGGGCCCGGCGGGAAGCCACAGCCGCTCGACCAGGCCCCCTGCGGACGACGCCGCCAGGCCGGCGACCGCCGCACCGAAGAGCACCACCGATGCGGCCATGACGAGTCCGGCAGGCTCCTGGTACGCCTTGTCCGTACTCACGGACCTGACGTAGGCGCGGAGGTGCGCGAGATCGAACGCGTGCGTGAACCCCTGGTGCCGCCCCACGAGCACACACGCCACGAACAGCAGACCCGGCCCGAGGAGGACGGCCGCCCAGCGTTCCGCGGCCTTCTTGGACAGTTCCTGCAGGAACGTGTTCATCAGGCCAACCGCACGCGCTCGAGCGGCTGCCCGGCGAAAGAGCATCGCGCGCCTTCGGTCTCCACCCGGTCGCACCGCTTCAAGGGGCAGACGTAACAGAAGACTTCGGGGACTCGCTGACGCACCCCCGGCAGCGGGCTCCAGGAACGGTTCGGCCGGGTGAGCCCGTGAAGACCGATGGAGGCGAGCGCCTCGTCGATGGCATCCAGCGCAGCCGAGAGCTCGTCCGGATGGGCGTTCTCCCGAAGGATCAGGGCATTGAAGGTGTCCAGCAGTTCTCCGGCACCGGCCTCTTCGAACATGTCCGCGAGATCGCCATTTCGGCCGTATTCCCGGCACAATCGTTGGACGCGCTCGGCGAGTTCCGCCGCCTCCGGATCGTCTTCGGGGGGCGAGGCGTGATCGGTCACGAGCCGAGGTTACCGACAGAAGCCTCGAACGGCATCACTGCGGAACAACGGGGGTCATGATGCGGCAAGTTCTCCTCACCCGCGTCCAGCGGCGGGTCAGGGCGGCGGAGGCCGGAGCCCCAGGAACGGTCCTGTCGTGTGAAGGGCTGGCGGACGTGGCGGCGCTGCTGGCCCGCCACCGCGCCCCCGGAATCGACCTCCCCGTTCTGAAGGCCTGCGGCCTGTTCTTCTTCCACCGCGCCCGGGGGCATGGGCGGGGGACCCGCACCAGCGCCCGGGACGCCGCGGCGTCGGGCCAGTTGCTCGCCGCGGTGCAGGTGTCGAGCCCGGCCGAACTGCCGCCGTTCTTCACCGACATGTACCGCCGGGTGGGCATCGATCCCCACGACTTGTTCTCCGCGGAGACCGGGTTCACCACCGACCCGCTGGTGTGGCGGGACCTGGGTCTCGAAGTGATGCGCAGCGCCCCGCAGTCGATGGAGGTCCCCCATCGCACCCTTGTCGCCGACCTCTTCCGCCTCAGCCGCCTGGCGGCGACACCGGACCACCCCCACTACCGGGAACTCGTCCCCGTCCTCGGCATCCAGTTGTGCCTGTTACGGTCGGCGACGCAGGACGTGCGGGTCGCGGCCGAGGCGTTCGAGGTCTGCGGGACGGCCCTCGACCTGCTGCCCGAGGACAGTCCCGATCGCCCACTCTTCCTGCGCAACCACGGCAGAGAGGCGATCGTCCTGGCCGAACAGCGGGACGACGTCGACGCGGCACGCACGGCCGTCGAACGCTGCCGGGAAGTCGTCGGGCTCCCCGACGCCGCCGACGGCGACCATGTGAACCTGGGCGGTGCGCTCGCCGAGTTCGCGCGCCTCACCGACGACGAGCAGTCGTACCAGGAGGCACTCCGTACGTTCTGGCAGCTCGCGCACTCCCCGTCGGAACTGCGCATGACGGCCGTCGAGAACCTCAGGTCCCTGCTGGGACGGTTGCTGAAGGACACCCGGCACACGGCGACGGTGTCCGACTTCTGCCGGGCGGTACTCCCCGAACCCGGCGAGGACACCTCGGCCGACGGCCCGGTCCTGTACGCGATGTGGCACCTCACGAGCGTGGACGGCCTGAACAGGCGCGATCCGCGCGACCTGGCCTCCATGGTGGACCTGGGGCGCAGACTCGTGGCCGTGGCCGTGGACGACGAGTCCCGACGCGCGGCCGCCCTCGCCGCGGCGAGCTCGCTGCACCAGCACGCCCAGCTGACCCATTCGGCCGCCGAGGCCCGCGAAGCCGTCGCGCTCGCCCAGACCGGTCTCGACATCACCGAACGGGTGGATCCGTCGCAGGCGTTCGCGTTCAGACACGCGTTGGCCGCCGCCAACGGTGTCCTCTACGAGGTGACGGGGGACCCCGAGACACAGCGCGAAGCCGTCCATCAGGGCCAACTCGCCCTCGACGGACTGGACACCGCGGACGAGGTGCAGCGTGCCACGGCGCTCGCCACCCATGCCGGCCTCCTGCACCGTTACGCGGCACGCATGGCCGACAGGTCGCGTCTGCGCCAGGCTCTCGCCCTCCAGCGGGAGGCGAGCGAGGTCCCCGACCTGCACAGCACACTCAGAGTCACCCTGCTCTGCGGACTCGCCGGCATGCTCACCGATCTCCACGTCCTGGAGCGACCGGAGTCGCAGGAGAACCTCCACCAGGCCGTGGCGGCGGCCGAGGAGGCGCTCTCGATCGCCGAACCGCACGGCGGAGCAGCTCAGTTCGCCCTCCACGAGCTGATGCACGCCAAGCGGCTGCTGGGCACGGCGACGAACGACGCCGGAGTACTGCGTTCCGTCGTCGCACTCGCCGACGAGGTCCTCGCCGACGACGAGACGAACGTGGTCAAGGGGGTCGCCCAGACCGCCGAGCTGGAACGGGCGCGAGCTCTCGGGTCCCTGGCCCGGATCGAGAACGGTGCCGAACACCGCCGGGCGGCCTTCGCCGGACTGGCCCGCGTCGTGGACTCGGCCGAGATCCGTCCATGGGTGCGCATGCAGGCCGCCGTCGCCCAGCTGCAGTTGTCCGACCGCGCCGATCCCGAGTCGCTGGACCGGGTCGCCAAAGCGGTCGACCTCCTCCATCTCAACGTCACGTCCGGTGTCCTGTGGGACGACCGGGCCCACGTGGTCCGGACGTTCGCCGCGCTGCCCGAGGAGATCGTGCTGACCGGGCTCGGCGCCCACGAGCCCGTCAGAACCCTGGCGTTGCTGGAGAGAAGCCGCAACCTGCTGTTCCAGGACCTCGGCACCGGCTTCCTGCTCGGCCCGGAGCACGCCGGTTTCAAGGCGGAGATCGAGGCGCTGGCCGACCGGCTGCGTGCCCTCGACGCCAAGGACCGTGCCGCTCCGGGCGGGCAGGACGAACGCAGGGAGCTGAACCGCGAGATCGTCCGTGAGCGGGCGGAGCTGATGGAGGAGTGGAACCTCCTCAAGGGGCTCCTCCCACGGGAGGAGCCCGTCGATCCGGCCGTCCTGGCGTCCGGGGGTCCGGTCGTCGAGGTGGTGTCGACCTCGGAGGGCGGGTACGCCTTCCTGCTCACCGGGGACCGCGCCGAACCGGTCCGGGTCCTCCCCCTTCCCGGACTCGACGCAGCGACGGCTCACGACCGCGTCCTCACCTTCCTCACCGCCCGCGAGTACGCCACCGAGGGCAGGTTTCCCAGCCGGGTGCGCCTGCGGGCACAGGGCGAGGTACGGGACACTCTCGCCTGGCTCTGGGACGTGGCCGCCCGCCCCGTCGTCGAGGCCCTCGGGCTCACCTCCACGCCCCGGGGCACCTGGCCGCGCATGTGGTGGTGCCCGGTCGGTTTCCTGGGCCACCTCCCCTGGCACGCGGCCCAGTCGGCCGACGGGGAAGGTGTCCTCGACCGGGTGATCTCCTCGTACACCACCAGTCTGCGCTCCCTGCACTTCGCGCGAAGCATCCCGGACCCCGCGGACGGCGAGCGGGCGTTGATCGTGGCGCAGCCCGAGGTCCCCTCCGCCGAGCCGCTGCGAGGAGTCGAACGCGAGGTGTCGGCCGTACGCCGGTATGTCCCGCGCTCGACGCTCCTGGAGAAGGCGGACGCGACGAAGGACAACGTGCTCAAGGCTCTTCAGTCCCACTCGATCGTCCACCTGGCCTGTCATGCCGAGAGCGACGTCCACTCCCCCGGGCGCAGCAGGCTCCTTCTCGTGGACCACGAGGAGTCACCGCTGACCCTGGCCGACCTCGCCGGGCTGCGCCTTGCCGAGCGCCAGCTCGCCGTGCTGTCGGCGTGCAGCACCTTTCAGATCACCCCCGCGCTGGCGGACGAGGCCCTGCATGTCACGGCGGCCTTCCAGCAGGCGGGGTTCCGGCATGTCGTCGGTGCGATGTGGCCGGTCGGTGACGACGTCGCCACCGCCGTCTCCGACATGTTCTACGACCGGCTCACCGGTTCGGCCGCCCATGAGCCGCAGACGGATCTCGCCGCACCGGCCCTCCACGACGCCGTGTCGTCACTGCGCCGCCAGTACCGTGCCGCGCCCACCAAGTGGGCCTCTTTCGTCCACCTGGGGGCCTGACGCATGACGGGTTTCGACCGCCTCTCCCGTTCCGCACGCGAACTGCTGGGCCGAGCCGCCTGGCTGGCTCCCGAGCGCGTACCGGAGGACATGGCCCTGGCCCTGCTTCCCGGCGCCCCGGACGGTGTGGTCGCCGAACTCGTCCGGGCCGGCCTCGTGTCACCGCGTCCGGACGGCGGCTTCGTCATGGAGGCACGGACGGCGGAGTCGGTCCGCTCGGCCTTCGGAGAAGAGGGCAGGGACGAGGCCGTACTGGCGATGAGCCGTTACCTCGGTGACCAGGGCACCCCCGGCGAAGTGGCACGGTGCCTGAAACTGCTTCCCCACCTGCTCCACTGGACAGGACTGACCCGTCCCGAGGACGACATCGTGGACGGCGCCATGCTGATGAACAGGGTCGTCGTTCTGCTGCTCCACCAAGGGATCAGCGAGCCGGCACTGCCCCTGGCCGAGCGCGTCGTGCGCACCGGCGAGATCCACGTGGGCGCAGACGACGCGAGGACGTGGAGCACCCGGGGCCTTCTGGCCTCCGTCCTCGACCAGAACGGCCACGTCCGCAGGGCCGTACGGCAGGCGGAACAGGTGCTCGCCGGCGTCCTGGCCCTGCACGGCGAGGACCACCCCTTGGTGTGGACGACCCGGCAGAACCTGGGGGCCATGTACATGCGTCTGAGGGAGTTCGACCGCGCGGCCTCCCTCGTCCGGCTGCTGATCGAGCACCACACGGAGGTCTCGGGGCCGAGGGACCGCATGACCCTCATGGCACGCCACAACCTCGCCGTGGTGCTGCGGAAGGCCGGACGCCTCACCGAGGCGGTGGAGATCTGGGAGGCATGCGTCCCCGAGTTCGACGCGTTCCTCGGCGTCACGGATCCCGACACCGTGGACGTCCGCCAGGCATTCACCGCCGCATTGGAGGAACAGGCCGGAACGGACACCTCCGGCATGAGCCTGGAGGAGACGGAACGCCTGATCGAGCACGTCCTGCGGGAGGGACGCGGACGGATCACCCAGAGGTATCTGGCGGTACTCGTCCACCGGGCCACCCTCCTGCGGAACCTGGGACGTCTGGACGAGGCGGAGTCCGAGTTCGGCAAGGTCATCGACCTGGGGAGCAAGGAGATCGGACCCGGTCATCCGCTCGTCGTCTCGGCCCACTACCGGCTCGCGCTCCTCCATGACCTCCGCGGTCAGGGCGATCTGGCGCTCGCGGTCGCCGAACGCGGTCTGCGGGAGAGCGAGCGGTCACTCGGCAGGAGACACCAGGAGACCCTGTTCACCGTCACATTCGTACTGACCATGCTCTCGAAGCTGAACCGGGTGACCGAGCTGCAGCAGATGATCGAGGAATGGCTCGCGGACATCATCGAGGGCTGGGGGTTCGGCCATCCGGTGGTCAGGGAACTGGCGCGGCAGCGGTCCGGTCTGGCGCTCTACGGAGCCGAGTGGGCCGAACCGGGACACGGCCGCTCGGTTCGCCCCGGCACCGGGCAGGCGGACGCGCCGGACGCCGCGGAGAGGCGGCGGGAAACGTGACCGGGCGGGCGCCCGGCGGTCCGGAGGTGCCGGACGGTGGTGTGCGTCAGCCGAGTTGCCGGGCGAACGCCTCGTGTGCCCGGTCGTCGAAGAGGACGAACGTCACCTCGTCGACGGCGGTCGGCGTGTTCCGCACCGTCCCGACGGCGATGCGGGCCGCGTCCTCCATCGGCCAGCGGTAGACGCCCGTGGAGATGGCGGGGAACGCCACCGTGCGCGCGCCGAGTTCGTCGGCGACGCGCAGGGACTCCCGGTAGCACGAGGCGAGGAGCGCGGAACGGTCCTCGGCCGCGCTGAACACCGGGCCGACGGTGTGGATCACCCAGCGGGCGTCCAGGTCCCCCGCGGTGGTGGCGACCGCCTGCCCGGTGGGCAGGCCCTTGCCGTATCCGGACGCGCGGAGCCTGCGGCAGTCCTCCAGGATCGCCGGGCCGCCCCGGCGGTGGATGGCACCGTCGACTCCTCCCCCGCCGAGGAGGGAGGAGTTGGCCGCGTTGACGATCGCGTCGGCGCTCCGGCGGGTGATGTCGCCCCGGACGAGTGTGAGGGCGGGGGTCATGTCTGGCGGAGCCTCCTCCAGACGGCCTTCGCCGCGTTGTGTCCGGACATGCCGTGCACGCCGGGGCCGGGCGGGGTGGCCGACGAGCAGATGAACACGGCCGGGTGCGGAGTCGCGTAGGGAAACAGGGACAGCTTCGGGCGCAGCAGCGTCTGGAGCCCGGAAACCGCGCCGGAGGCGATGTCCCCGCCGACGTAGTTGGCGTTACGGGCCGCGAGTTCGGGCGGGCCGGCGGTGGCGCGTGCCAGGACGCGGTCGCGGAAGCCGGGGGCGTAGCGCTCCAGTTGGCGTTCGATGGCGTCGGTGAGGTCACCGGTCCAGCCGTTCGGCACGTGGCCGTAGACCCAGAAGACGTGCCGGCCGGCCGGGGCGCGGGTGGGGTCGGCGACGCCGGGCTGCACGGTGATGAGGAACGGGGCGTCCGGGGCCCGCCCCTCCCGGGAGACGGCCCGCAGGGCGGCGGCGATCTCGCCGCTGTCCGCGCCGATCTGCACGGTGCCGGCGGCGCGGGCCTCCGGGGCGGTCCACGGCACGGGGCCGTCGAGGGCGTAGTCGATCTTGAAGACGCCGGGGCCGTAACGGTAGTTGGCGTAGTGGCCGCCGAAGCCGGCGATACGGGCCAGGGCGGTGGGCGAGGTGTCGAAGACGTACGCGCGGGCGGGCGGCAGGTCGTCGAGGCGCTTGACCTCGTAGTCGGTGTGGACGCTGCCGCCGAGGTCCTTCAGATACGCGGCGAGGGCGTCGGAGATGGCCTGGGAACCGCCGCGGGCGACGGGCCAGCCGCGGGCGTGCGCGGCGAGGGCGAAGACCAGGCCCACGGCGCCGGTGGCGAAGCCGCCCAGGGGAGCCATGACGTGGGCGACGAGGCCGGCGAACAGGGTGCGGGCCCGCTCGTCGCGGAAGCGCCGGGTGAGCCAGGTGGACGGGGGCAGGCCGACCAGCCCGAAGCGGGCGAGGGTGACCGGGTCGCGGGGCAGCGCGCTCAGCGGCAGGGACATGAAGTCGCGGGCCAGGGTGTCCCACCTGGACAGGAAGGGCTGGACCAGGCGGCGGTACGCGCCGGCGTCGCGCGGCCCGAAGGAGGCGGCGGTCTCGCCGACCGACCGGGACAGCACGGCCGCCGTGCCGTCCGGGAAGGGGTGGGCCATCGGGAGGGCGGGGTGCAGCCACTCCAGACCGTAGCGGCCGAGCGGGAGGGCGCGGAACGCCGGGGAGCTGACGGCGAGGGGGTGCGCGGCGGAGCACGGGTCGTGGCGGAAGCCGGGGAGGGTGAGTTCCTCGGTGCGCGCGCCGCCGCCGACGGTGCCCTTCGCCTCGAACAGGGCCACCGAGAAGCCGCGCCGGGCCAGCTCCACGGCAGCGGTCAGCCCGTTCGGCCCCGCACCCACCACGACCGCATCGAGCATCGACGGCACCTTCGGACTCCCTTGTCAGCCGACGGCCACTGGAGGATCAGGATATGCCGGGGCCGGATCTCGTTCCCGGGGCCTCCGGCGCCGGGTCGGTCAGACCCCCTCCGACAGCAGCGCCACCACCCGGTGCGCGGTGGCCTCGTCCCGGGCCGCCGTGAAGGGCAGGGTGTTGCCGCCCCTGATGTCGAAGGGCCTGCCCGCGCGGGTGAGGTGGGCTCCTCCGGCCTCCTCCACGAGGAGCAGCCCGGCCGCGTGGTCCCACGCGGCCTCCCAGGAGAAGGCGGTGGCGTCCGACGTGCCGCGGGCCACGGCCAGGTACTCGAGCCCGGCCGAGCCGCACGGGCGCGGCGCCACGCCCTTGGTCCGCAGGCCGAGCAGGGCGCGCTTCTGTTCGTCCGTCGTGTAGTCCGGGTGGGAGGTGGCCACACGGAGATCACGGCCGGGTTCCGGGGAGCCGGCCCGCAACCGCTCGCCCCCGAGGTGGGCACCGTGTCCCCGGACGGCCGTGGCGAGTTCGTCGTGGACGGGGGCATAGGTCCAGGAGGCGTACACCACTCCGCGCAGGACGAGGGCGACCAGGGTGCAGAAACCGGCGTCGCCGTGCACGAACTGGCGGGTCCCGTCGACGGGGTCGACGATCCAGACCGGCGCCTCGTCCTGTATCGCCCCGTAGGACGCGGGGTCGGCGTGCACCGCCTCCTCGCCCACCACGACCGAGCCGGGCAGCAGGGCGGCGAGCACCTCCGTGAGGTACAGCTCCGCGTTGCGGTCGGCGTCCGTCACCAGGTCGTGCGGGCCGGTCTTGCGGTCCACCTCGTGCTCGGCGAGACGGCGCCAGCGCGGCATGATCTCCTGTGCGGCGGCCTTGCGGACGGCTTCCTCCACGTCGCGGGTGTGCCGGGCGAGAAACTCGTCGATGGTTTCGTTGTGGTTCTCGATCATGTCTCCATGAGAGCACGCGTCACTGACATTCTCGTCCGTCCCGGTGCACGTCGGGTGGAATCGACGGGAAAATGGGGTGCCGGCCGGTCTTCTCGTGGGCTCAGCGGCCCACCGCGTAGCCCTGCTGGCCGCGCGGGTTCGCGGCCGCGGAGAGAACGCCGGTGGCCGGGTCCCGGGCGACCGCGCAGAGCCGGCCCTCCGACCAGGCGTCGCCGACCGTCACGTCGTGGCCGCGGCGGCGCAGCGCCTCCACCACCGCGGGGTCCGTGCGGGACTCGACGGTGACGCTGCCCGGGCGCATGCCGCGCGGGTAGAAGGAGCCGGGGAAGCTGTCGTTGTGCCAGTTCGGAGCGTCGATGGCGCCCTGGAGGTCGAGCCCGCCGCGCACCTTCGTTCGCAGGGCGACCGAGAGGAAGAAGTGCAGCTGCCACTGGTCCTGCTGGTCCCCGCCGGGCGTGCCGAACGCCATGACGGGCAGGCCGTCGCGCAGCGCCAGGGACGGGGTGAGGGTGGTCCGGGGACGGCGGCCCGGTGTGAGGGTGTTGGGCAGACCGTCCTCCAGCCAGGTCATCTGCAGCCGGGTGCCGAGCGGGAAGCCCAGTTCGGGCACGACGGGGTTGGACTGGAGCCAGCCGCCGCTGGGCGTGGCGGCGATCATGTTGCCCCAGCGGTCCACGACGTCCAGGTGGCAGGTGTCGCCGCGGGTGGCGCCGTCGGCGGAGACGTCCGGTTCGCCGGGCACGGGGGACGTGGGGCTCTTGGCGACGGTGGGTTCGCCGACGCCCATGGGAGTGAAGCCGGGATCCTCGGTGGCCACCCCGCGTGCGTGGGCGCTCAGCCGGGGGGTGCGCCCGCCGGGACTGCCGGGCCGCAGGTCGTGGGAGGCGCGAGGGCCGACCCCGGTCCGCCGCTCGGCGTTGTACCCGTCCGACAGGAGGTCGTCGAGCGGTACGTCGGCCGCGTCCCCGTACCAGGCCTCCCGGTCGGCCATGGCCAGCTTGCAGCCCTCGATCAGCAGGTGCATGTAGTCGGCGGACCCGTACCGGGGCAGTTCCGGCGGGAGCAGGGCGAGCTGCTGGAGCAGGACAGGGCCCTGGCTCCAGGGGCCGGCCTTGCACACGGTCCAGCCGCCGAAGTCGTACGTCACCGGGGTTTCGTAGGTCGCGGACCAGCCGGCGAGGTCCGCGGCGGTCAGGGTGCCGGTGTGGCGCTCGCCGCTGGTGTCGAGGGTCGGCCGTCCGGCCTGCCCGACCAGGGCCTCCGCTATGAACCCGCCGCGCCACACCTCCCGCGCGGCGTCGATCTGGGCCTCCCGGTCCCCGGCCCCGGCGACCTCGGCGAGGAGCCGCTTCCAGGTGGCGGCGAGGGCGGGGTTGCGGAACAGCTCGCCGGGGCGGGGGGCCCGGCCGCCGGGCAGGTACACCTCGGCCGAGGTGGTCCACTCGGTCTCGAACAGCTCGCGCACGGTCTCGACGGTCCCGCCGACGCGCTCCACGGGCGGGTGCCCGTCCTCGGCGTACCCGATGGCGTACTTCAGGACGTCGGCGAGGGTCCTGGTGCCGTGGTCGCGCAGCAGGAGCATCCAGGCGTCGAAGGCGCCGGGCACGGCCGCGGCGAGGGGTCCGGTGCCGGGGACGAGGTCCAGACCGAGCCCGCGGTAGTGGGCGGCACTCGCCCCGGCCGGGGCGACGCCCTGCCCGCACAGCACCCGTACCTCCCCGCCGGCCGGCGCGAGCAGGATCGGCACCTCGCCGGCCGGGCCGTTGAGGTGCGGCTCGACGACGTGCAGGACGAAGGCTCCGGCCACGGCCGCGTCGAAGGCGTTGCCGCCGCCCTCCAGCACGGCCATCGCCGACTGGGAGGCCAGCCAGTGGGTGGAGGACACCATGCCGAAGGTGCCCTGGAGGGTGGGGCGGGTGGTGAACACAGGGCCGCTACCTCGCTGTCCGCGTGCAGGGGCCCGAGTCCTTCTCCGGCTCCCCCGGGAGGCTATCGGCGGTGACGGGCCGCGGTCACGGTCCGGCCCGGATCTCAGGTGCGTCCGGCGCTTCGGTACACGCCGGCCAGGGCCTGTGCCATGGGGGCGATCGAGTAACGGGCGGCCACGGTCTCCTGTCCGGCGCGGGCCAGTCGCCCGCGCCGGCTCTCGGGCAGGGACAGCAGCCGGTGCAGGCCGCGGGTCAGGCCGGAGGCGGAACCTGTGTCGAGCAGGACACCGTTGACTCCGTCGCGCAGGTAGTGGCCCACCCCGCCGCGCAGCGGTCCGGCGGCCGGCAGCCCGGCCTCCATGGCCTCCAGCACGGCGATGCCGAACTCCTCCTTGGCGCTGGGGCACACGTACCAGGCGCGCACACCGTGTTCCGGGTCGGCAAGGGCCCGCTCCAGGCGGCGTACCCGGTCGTTGGGCAGGGCGGGCAGGAGCGCCAGCCGCCGTGCCGCCTCCTTGCGCCCGGTGACCAGGGCCCCGAGCGCGGCGCGCACGCGGTGCTCGTCCGGGGTCGGGTGCCGGGTCGCGCCTCCCACCATGACGAGGGTCGCGCGCCGCCACAGATCGGCGGTCAGCCAGGTGCGCAGCAGCAGGTCCTGCTGTTTGACCGGGTGCAGCCGCCCGACGCACAGCAGCAGGGGCAGGTCCCGGTCGGCCGGGTCCAGCGCGTCGGGGCGGTCGCCGCCCGCGAACAGGGAGTCCAGCAACGCGCTCCGCCGCTCCCGCTCGTCCTCCGCGGGCTCGTAGGGGGCGATGCCCTCCGGGGGTGCGGGCGGGCCGTCGGGTCCGTAGCGGTGGGCGAGCGCGGGGAAGTGACGCAGCAGGTCCTCCGTTCCGGAGCCGCCAGGTATGCCGATCACGGTGTCGGCGCGGTCGACGAGCCGGTCGGCGAGGAAGATCCGGTGCAGGTCGCCGCGGAGTGCCTCGGTGGCCGGCGGGTCGTCCGCGCCGGCGTGCGTCTCCGCGAGGCGGCGGTGCGGGTCGGGGGTGGCGGTGAAGACGAGGCGGGCGCCGAGCCGCACGGCGGACTCCGCGAGGGCCAGGCTGCCGTCGTCGGCGTAACGGGCGTGCACCACGTCGCAGGCGCGCGGCAGGGAACGCAGCAGGCGGGTGGCCCACCAGGCGAGGGACGGGCGGTGGGCGGGCATCGCGTGCTGCGGCGGCGCGGTGGGCGCGTCGACCGGCAGCCGCAGCAGCCAGTGGTTCCCCCGGCGCCGTACGAGCAGGCGGGGGTCGAGGTCGAGGTCGTCCCGGCCGGCGAGGACGACGGTGACCACGGCGCCGATCCCGTTCGTCCCGGCGAGCGCGTCACCGAGGCCGCCGAGCAGCACGGACAGTCCACCGCCGGCGCCCTCCCCCGGCCTGTCGAGCCGGCCCAGCAGCATGGTCTGGGCCACCACCAGGCCGCCCTCCGGCCATCCGCTGAGGGCGGCGGGGGGCGGGGGGCCGAGCAGCAGACGTTCGTGGACGTCCCGCGCCCCGGACACCGGGGGGAGGTGGGCCGGGCCCTCGGGCAGCCGGTGCAGGTAGCGCCAGAGCGCGTGGCGGGCCGCCCGGCCGGCCCGTGCCGCGGCGTCCGCGGCCTCCGCGGCGCCGAGCGGTCGCAGCCCGGCCGCCTCGGCGAGGTCCAGCAGCAGCACGGTCCGCGCCGCCCCGGTTCCGGCCTCCCGCAGGCGTTCCCGCAGTGCCTCCTCGGCCCAGGCGGCGCCGTACCGCCGTACCGTCGCCTGCCACATCTCGGTGAGGACGGCGGCCAGGAACGGCCCGCCCTCGCCGTGCGCCAGCAGCGCGTCGGGCGTCAGCGGGACCTCCAGCCGGCAGGCCCGCCGCAGGGAGGCGACCGTCGCGTCCTCGCGCCCGGGCAACCGGAAGTTCCCCGGCGGCAGGAGGCGGGGCAGCGGGCCGTACTCGGCTTCCAGCAGGCACGCGAGAGCACCGGGGCGGGCGAGGGCCGGGCCGGCCCCGGGGCCCTGCCACGCCGGAGCCCCCGCCCGGGTGAAGAACGCGGTCCGGGCAGCCACCAGCGGATCCCGCTCGACACCGGGCTGTGCCGGGCCGACGCCGGGCAGCGGCGGCGGGGCGACGGACACGTGGGCCTCCTCGGGGCGGTCGTTTCGCATAGCGTTCGCCCGCGCTTCCCGGCATGGATGCACCCGGCGGCAGCGGCCCGTGAGGCCGGCGTCCCATGCCGCCGGAAACCTGTCCCGCACCTTACGATGAGCACGTCACCGGCCCCTCGCAACCCCGATCACCACCGGCCCCGCATCCGCCCGTCCCCGCCCGGTGAACAGAGGACATGCCGCGCATCCTGATCGTCAGCCCCCCGTTCCACTCCCACGCCACCCCCCTGTCCGTGCTGGCGGCGGCGCTGGCCGCGCACGGTGCCGAGGTGTTCTTCGCGTGCGCTCCGGCGTTCCGGCCGCTGGCCGACCGCGCGGGAGTCGGGTTCGTGCCGCTGACGGTGACCCGCAACTCCAACACCGGGGTGGCGGAGCGGACCGACCAGGCCGCGCGGGAAGCGGCACGCCTCGCCGAGTTCCTGCGGGCCACCCGTCGCGGCCCCGTCGACACCCTGCTGACCCAGGCACGGCACCGGCGCGCGGACATGCTCGCCGACCCGGAGGGCGTGTACGAGGATCTGCGGTCGGTCGACCGGCGGCTGCGCCCCGACTGGTACGTCGTGGACCAGCTCGCCTACGCGGCCACCCTCGCCCTGCACTGCCTGGGCGTGCCGTACGCGTCGTACTGCCCCGGCCATCCCGGCTATGTGCTCTCCGGCCCCGGGTCCTTCTTCGGCCTGCCCCACGACTGGCCGGAGGCGGTGCGCCCGGCCCCGTCCCCGCTGGCCACGCTGCGCGCCGCCGTGCGGGACAACGACCGGGCCTTCACCGGCCTCTTCGCCGCCTTCGCCCGCGACCGCGCTCCGTCGGCCCCGGCTCCGGGCCGTGCCTTCGCGCTGACCTCCCCGCACGCCGTCCTCTACGCCTACCCCGACCTGCCGTGGCTGCCCGGACGGCCCGAGGGACCCGTCCACCTGTTCGCCGGGCACATGGCCGGCCCGGACGAACCGCCGGCCCCCGACTGGACACGCCGCCTGCGGGAACTGCGCGAGCGGGCCGAGCGGCTGGTGCTCGTGGCTTTCGGGACCTTCCTGTCGGCCCGCGACGACGTGCTGCGCCGCGTGGTGTCGGGGCTGCTGGACGGCACGGACGACACGGCCGTCGTGGTGGCGGCGGGCGCCCGCGCGGGCGCGCTCGCCGATCTCGCGGGCGACCGGGCCGTGGTCGTCCCGACGGTTTCGCAGCGGCAGCTCCTGCCCCACGTGGACGCGATGGTCCACCACGGGGGCGGTAACTCCTTCACCGAGTGCCTGCGGGCCGGGGTGCCCGCCCTGGTCCTGCCGATGTCCAGCGACCAGTTCTCCATCGCGAGGGACGCCGAACGGGCCGGGGTCGGCGTGGTCCGCGACCCCAACGCGCTGCGACCGCCGGACGTGCCGGAAGCCCTCGCGGCGGCGACGGCGGACACCGTGCGTGGGCGCGCCGCCCGCATGGCCCGCGACCTGCGCCGGTACGGCCCCGCGTGGGCGGCCGAGCATCTGGTGGGGGCCATGGAGGCGAGGCTGCCGCTCCCCCGCTGACCGGCCCGCGTCACTCGGCACCGCGCGGGCGAGGAACATCCGCGGCCGGGCCGGTGTTGGTCCCGACGGCGCAACGAAAGGCGGAGCCGTGCACGGTGAGTACAAGGTTCCCGGCGGCAAGCTCGTCGTCGTGGACGTGGACGTGGAGGACGGCGTACTGCGCCGGGCGCGCGTGGCGGGCGACTTCTTCCTGGAACCCGACGAGGCGCTGGACGCCGTGAACCACGCGCTGGACGGCGCGCCGGCCGACACCGACGCCGCCGGTCTGGCCGCACGGATCGACGCCGCCCTGCCCGGCGGGACCGTGATGTACGGGCTCAGTTCGGAGGGCGTCGGCATCGCGGTGCGCCGCGCCCTGGCCCACGCCACCGACTGGACCGATTACGACTGGCAGTTCATCCACGAGGGACCGCAGTCCCCCGCGCTCCACATGGCGCTGGACGAGGTGCTGACCGCCGAGGTCGCCGCCGGCCGGCGTCCTCCGACGCTGCGGGTGTGGGAGTGGGGCGCCCCCGCGGTGATCATCGGAAGCTTCCAGTCGCTGCGCAACGAGGTGGACGCCGAGGGCGCGCGGCGGCACGGCATCGAGGTGGTGCGCCGCGTCTCCGGCGGCGGCGCGATGTTCGTGGAGCCCGGCAACACGATCACGTACTCGCTGTCGGTGCCCGAGTCGCTGGTGCAGGGACTGTCCTTCCAGGACAGCTACGCCTACCTGGACGACTGGGTGCTCGGCGCGCTCGGTGAGATGGGGATCCGGGCCTGGTACCAGCCGCTCAACGACATCGCCACCGACCAGGGGAAGATCGCCGGCGCCGCGCAGAAGCGGATCGTGGGTCCGGACGGCGGTCCCGGCGCGGTGCTGCACCACGTGACGATGGCGTACGACATCGACGCCGACAAGATGCTCGACGTGCTGCGCATCGGGCGGGAGAAGCTGTCCGACAAGGGCACCGGGAGCGCGGGGAAGCGGGTGGATCCGCTGCGCCGGCAGACCGGTCTGCCGCGCGAGGCCGTCATCGGGCGGATGATCGACTCGTTCCGCGCCCGGTACGGGCTCGCCGACGGCAAGGTGACCGACGCGGAGCTGGCCCGCGCGCAGGAGCTGGCGCGGACGAAGTTCACCGCGCCGGAGTGGATCGCGCGCGTGCCCTGACGCGTCCGAATCACCTGTTTCCCAACGGAATCGAGGCAACCGGCGACACCGGACGGTACGCCCCCGTCATCGCGCGCCTACGGAGCGAGTTGACCCTTCCGCACCGTCACGATGCGTGTGACACTGGCGTCCCGTCCGCAGTGCGGACTCCCTCCGCACCGTCATCCACGAGAAGTGCGCCGTGCGTTCCTTTCCTCTGCCGATCGCCCTGACCGCGCGCCTGTCCCCGGTGGTCGTTCTCGCCGCGGCGGGTTGGGCGCTGTCCTCCGGCCCGTTGGCCGCTCCGCAGGCCGCCGAGAGCAAGCCGGCCGAGAACACGCGGACCCAGTCCGCACCCGCCCCGTCGCCGACCCGTGCGGCGAAGACGTACACCGCCGCGCCGGCGCCGTGCGACAGCGTCGCCGAGAAGAGCCTCAAGTCCCTTGTGCCGGGCGCCAAGACGGCCGGCAAGGAGATACCGTCCACGGACGCGAAGCTGCGCCGCACCTGTTCCTGGAACGCGCTCAAGGGGTACGAGTACCGCTGGCTCGACGTGTCCTTCGAGGTGCTGGAGTCGGACGACGCGGCGGAGCGGTCGTACCGGGGCCGGCTGGAGGAGAAGAGCGGCGGGGGCGCGGTTCCCGGGCTCGGGGACGCGGCGTACTCCGTCGTGAACCTCACCACCGAGGACAAGCAGCAGACGCGTGAGGGCGTGGTCGTCGCGCGCGCGTCCAACGCGCTGGTGATCGTGACGTACAACGGCAGCGACTTCGAGTCGAAGAAGGCACCGGACACGGACGAGATCAACAAGGGTGCCATCAAGGCCGCCAAGGAGGCCGTGGCCGCCCTGGGGGACGCGCGGAACTGATCCGGAATTGATGGTTCCGTGACATCTGTCACACGGGGTTCCCGATCTGTGCGGGCCGCTTAGTAGCGATCACCTCGTCGACATAGTGGACTTGTCCGGCTTGCCACGGATGCGGGCCGGAGCGGGGCGGGTGGCGGTCCGACGGGAAGCCGGGGGCCCCGGCTCCCCCCGCACGCGGGGGTTTCTGACGAGGTGGCAGGCGCCCCGGGAAGCCCGCCACCAGGGGGTCGGCACGCTCCCCCGCCCATCGCAAGGCCCCCGCGGTGCTACGAAGCCCGGTAGTAGCGAGGCCCTTTGCGCCCGGCGCCGGACCGTCCCAAGAATGACCAGCCTCCGTACACCAGGGGTGAGGTCACGCATGGGAAAGCACCGCCATCAGCAGCAGTACCGCCGCACGGTCGTCGCGGCAGTCGCCATCGGCGTCATAGGCATACCCTCGGTCGCCATGGCCTGTACCGACTGGCCCGGCGACGGGGAACGGCAGGACCGGAGCACCGCCGCGCCGGTCGCGGACCGGGACGGGTGGGACGGCCCCGGCTGGTACCGCGAATGGAGCGGCCAGCACGAGGGTGAGCCCTCGGCCGCACCGTCCTCGACACCGGCCCCGACGACGACCCCGTCGAAGCCCGCCGCACCGAAGCGCGGCAGCGCCAAGCCGTCGCACAAGCCGAAGAAGACGGCGCCCGAGGCCTCCGCCTCCCGGCCCACCACCGCGGCCCCGAAGCCCACCACGGCCGCTCCCAGGCCCACCACGTCCGCTCCGAAGCCCAGCACGTCCGCTCCGGCGGCGCCCAGCGCCACCGCCTCCGGCGCCGTCGCCCGGGTCGTGGAACTCGTCAACGCCGAACGCGGCAAGGCCGGCTGCTCCCCGGTGACGGTGAACGCCACCCTGACCGAGGCCGCGCAGAACCACAGCGAGGACATGGCGGCGAGCGGCACCATGTCGCACACCGGCTCGGACGGCTCCTCCCCCGGCGACCGCATCACCCGCGCCGGGTACAGCTGGAGCACCTACGGCGAGAACGTCGCCTACGGCTACTCCACCCCCGAGCAGGTGATGCAGGGCTGGATGACCAGCCCCGGTCACAAGGCGAACATCCTCAACTGCGCGTTCAAGGAGATCGGCGTCGGTCTCGCCCAGCCCGGCTCCTACTGGACCCAGGACTTCGGCACGGCCCGCTAGGGCCCGTCCGGCGGCGTGGGCCGCTGCCCCGCCATCAGCGCGGCGTACACCACGAGCGACGCCGTCAGACCCACCGCCCAGCCGTAGTCCGCGAGGGGCTTCAGGAAGGGGACCAGTCCGTCCCGCGGGAAGGGCCCCTTCCCGGGCGCCGAGTGGGAGCCGCCCACCGCGAGCACCCCGCCGATCAGGAAGGCGGCGACGGCACGCGGGTTCCAGCCGGACGTGTACCAGTACCGTCCGCCGGGCCTGTACAGGTCGGGCAGGTCCAGGGCGGTGCGGCGGATCAGCCAGTAGTCGGCGATGAGGATGCCGGCGACGGTGCCCAGCAGCCCGCCGACCAGGCCCAGCCAGGTGAAGATGTACAGCTCGGGTGTCTCCGTGAGCTTCCACGGCATGATCAGCACGCCGACGACGCCGGTGATCAGCGCGCCGGTGCGGAAGCTGATGAGGCGCGGCGCGAGGTTGGCCAGGTCGTACGCCGGGGAGACCACGTTGGCCGCGATGTTCACCGAGATGGTGGCGACCAGCACCGTCACCAGGGCGAAGAGCAGCCCGAAGACGTTGTCGGTCTTGGCGGCGAGTGCGACGGGGTCCCACAGCGGGGCCCCGTACACCGCCTGCGAGCCGGACGTGACGAACACGGACAGCAGCGCGAACAGGGTCATGGTGGTGGGCAGTCCGAGCGTCTGGCCCCAGACCTGGGCGCGCTGGCCCGCGCCGAAGCGGGTGAAGTCGGGGATGTTCAGGCTCAGGGTCGACCAGAAGGCGATCATGCCCATCAGGGAGGGGAAGAACACCGGCCAGAAGTCGGCGCCCCAGCCGAGCCGCGAGGGCTGGTCGAGGAGCGGGCCGAGACCCCCGGCCTTGCCCGCGATCCAGGCCAGCAGGACCAGCGCGCCGACGATGACGAACGGCGCGGCCCAGTTCTCGAAACGGCGCAGTGTCTCCATGCCCCGGTGGATGATGGCCAGTTCGAGGGCCCAGAACAGGACGAAGCACACCCACAGCGTCCACGGCTGGCCCCCGATCCGCGACGCCTCGGCCCACCCGCCGAACAGCTTGCCGAGGAGCACGAAGACGCCCTGGCCGCCGATCCAGGTCTGGATGCCGAACCAGGCGCACGCCACCCCGGCCCGGATCATCGCCGGCAGGTTGGCACCGCGCAGCCCGAACGAGGCACGGGCGAGCACTGGGAACGGGATGCCGTACTTGGGTCCCGCGTGACCGGTCAGCAGCATCGGCGCGAGCACGATGACGTTCGCCAGCGCGATGGTGAACACGGCCTGTTTCCAGTCCATGCCCAGGGCGACCAGACCGGAGGCGAGCAGCCAGGAGGGGATGTTGTGCGCCATCCCCACCCACAGGGCGGTGAAGTTGTACGTCGTCCAGCGGCGGCGGGCCAGCGGCACAGGCAGCAGGTCGTCGTTGACGAAGCGGCCGTCGGTGAGGGCGGCGCCCGGCGGGAGTTCGACGCGTCCCGCCGGGTCGGGTATCGGTCTGTCGGAGGGTGTGGGCGGGACGGTCGCGGTCATGGGCGTGTCCTTCGGCGGTGGTACCGGTCAGTGGTCGAGTGCCGGGATGATCTCCGCGCCGTACGCGTCGATCGTCGCTTCCTGCGCGTCGTGCATGTCGTAGACGGCGAACTGGTCCACGCCCAGGTCGCGCAGCGCCCGCAGCTTCTCGATGTGCGCCTCGGCCGGGCCGAGCAGGCAGAACCGGTCGACGATCTCGTCGGGCACGAAGTCCGTGGACGGGTTGCCGGCCCGTCCGTGGTGGCTGTAGTCGTAGCCGTGACGTTCCTTGATGTACGACGTCAGCGCCTCGGGGACCATGCCGGAGTGCTCGCCGTAACGGGCGACCAGGTCGGCGACGTGGTTGCCGACCATGCCGCCGAACCAGCGGCACTGTTCGCGGGCGTGCGCCAGGTCCTCACCGACGTACGCCGGGGCGGCGACGCAGACGGTGACCGAGGCGGGATCGCGACCCGCCTCCACGGCCGCGGCGCGCACGGCCCTCACCATCCACTCGGTGAGATACGGGTCGGCGAGCTGGAGGATGAAGCCGTCGGCCTTGCGCCCCGCGAGGGCGAGCGCCTTCGGTCCGTACGCCGCCATCCAGACGGGCAGCTTCCCGTCGCTCACCCACGGGATCCGCAGCGGCTGCCCGTCGACCTCGGTCTCCCGCCCCTCGGCCAGGTCGCGGATCACGTCGATCGCCTCGCCCAGCCTGGCCAGGGTGTTGGGTCTGCGTCCGGCGACGCGCATCGCGGAGTCGCCGCGCCCGATGCCGCACACGGTGCGGTTGCCGAACATGTCGTTCAGGGTGGCGAAGGTGGAGGCGGTGACCTCCCAGGTGCGGGTGCCGGGGTTGGTGACCATCGGGCCGACCGTCAGTTTCGTGGTGCCGGCCAGGATCTGGCTGTAGATGACGAAGGGTTCCTGCCACAGCACGGCGGAGTCGAAGGTCCAGCCGTGGGTGAAGCCGTTGCGCTCGGCGCGCTTCATCAGGCTGACGACCCGCGAGGCCGGCGGGTCGGTCTGCAGTACGAGTCCGAAGTCCATGCGGCGCTCCTAGGTGAGGTACTGGCAGGTGGCACGCGGGGTGTAGACACCGTGCCCGGCGCGCCCGGTGTACTCCCGCCCGGTGAGGACCGGGACTCCGCGGGAGAGGACGGTCTCGACGCGGCCGGTGACCCGCATGCCCTCGTAGGCCGAGTAGTCGACGTTCATGTGGTGGGTGCCGGCGGAGATGACCTGCTCGGCCCCCGGGTCGTAGATCACGACGTCGGCGTCCGCGCCGGGCGCGATCGTGCCCTTCTTCGGGTAGAGGCCGAACATCCGGGCCGGGGTGGCGCAGGCGATCTCGATCCAGCGCCGGCGGGAGATGTGCCCGTCGACGACGGCCTGGTGGAGCAGGTCCATGCGGTTCTCCACGCCCGGGAGACCGTTGGGGATCCTGGAGAAGTCCCCCCGGCCGAGTTCCTTCTGGCCCGTGAAGCAGAAGGGGCAGTGGTCGGTGGAGACCACCTGGAGGTCATTGGTGCGCAGGCCGCGCCACAGGGCCGCCTGGTGCTCCCTCGGCCTCAGCGGTGTACTGCACACGTACTTGGCGCCCTCGAAGTCCGGCTCGGCGAGGTTGTCCGTGGACAGGAACAGGTACTGCGGGCAGGTCTCGCCGAAGACGTTCAGGCCCTCGTCGCGGGCCCGGGACAGTTCCGCGACGGCCTCGGTGGCGGAGACATGGACGACGTACAGCGGAGCCCCGGCGACCTGGGCGAGCCGGATGGCGCGGTGGGTGGCCTCGGCCTCGAGGAGGGCCTTGCGGACCTCGCCGTGGTGGCGGGGGTCGGTCTCGCCCCGGGCCAGGGCCTGTTCGACGAGCACGTCGATCGCGATGCCGTTCTCGGCGTGCATCATGATCAGCCCGCCGTTCCCGGCGGAGCGCTGCATGGCGCGCAGGATCTGTCCGTCGTCGGAGTAGAACACGCCCGGGTACGCCATGAACTGCTTGAACGACGTGACTCCCTCCTCCACCAGGAGGTCCATCTCCTTCAGCGTGCCGGCGTTGACGTCCGAGACGATCATGTGGAAGGCGTAGTCGACGGCGCAGTTGCCCTCAGCCTTGGCGTGCCAGGCGTCCAGGCCTTCGCGCAGGGAGCGGCCGACGCTCTGCACGGCGAAGTCGACGATGGTCGTCGTGCCGCCCCAGGCGGCGGCCCGGGTGCCCGTCTCGAAGGTGTCGGAGGCGAAGGTGCCGCCGAACGGCAGCTCCATGTGGGTGTGGGCGTCGACGCCGCCCGGGACGACGTACTTCCCGGTGGCGTCGATGGTCCGGTCGGCGGAGGTGAACGCCTCGGCGGCGGGGGTGCCGGAGGCGGCGAGGGCGGTGATGCGTCCGTCCTCGATCAGGACGTCGGCGTGGATCTCGTCGGAGGCGGTGATGACGAGGCCGCCGCGGATCAATGTTCGGCTCACTGGTCACTCCTCGCGGTGGGTACGTGCGGGTGCTGCCTTCAGGGGGTGGTCAGGGGGCCGTACGCCCCCGGCGCGCGGTCCCGGTAGAACTGCCAGCGGTCGCGCACTTCCCTCAGCTTCGCCATGTCCAGGTCGCGGACCACGAGTTCGGTCTCCTTGTCGCTCGCCGGCTCGCCGACGAACCGGGCCTCCGGGTCGACGAAGTAGCTCGTGCCGTAGAAGTCGTTGTCGCCGTACTCCTCCACGCCCACCCGGTTGATGGCGCCGACGAAGTACTCGTTGGCGACGGCCGCCGCCGGCTGTTCCACCTGCCAGAGGTAGCCGGACAGTCCGCGCGAGGTGGCCGAGGGGTTGAAGACGATCTCGGCGCCGGCGAGGCCGAGCGCGCGCCAGCCCTCGGGGAAGTGGCGGTCGTAGCAGATGTAGACGCCGATCCGGCCGGCCTTCGTGTCGAAGACGGGCCAGCCGCTGTTGCCGGGACGGAAGTAGAACTTCTCCCAGAATCCCTTCACCTGGGGGATGTGTGTCTTGCGGTACTTGCCGAGGTAGGAGCCGTCCGCGTCGATCACGGCGGCCGTGTTGTAGAGGACTCCGGGCTGCTCCTCCTCGTACACGGGCAGCACCAGGACGAGGCCCAGCTCCCGGGCGAGTGCCTGGAAACGCCGGACGACCGGGCCGTCCGGGACGCGTTCGGCGTACGCGTAGAACGCCGGGTCCTGCACCTGGCAGAAGTACGGCCCGTAGAAAAGCTCCTGGAAGCAGAGCACGTGAGCGCCCTGGGCGGCGGCGTCGCGGGCGGCCTGCTCGTGGACCTGGATCATCGACTCCTTGTCGCCGGTCCAGGCGGTCTGGAAGACGGCGGCACGGATCACTCGGCTCATCGGGACCTCCGGTCGCTCGGTGTGCGGTGAGCCTAGGGAGGGGACGAGCCCGCTTTGAGGTGCACCGTGTCACGTCCGCGGGGGTGCGGCGTGTCACCGTGTCACCCGTCGACGATCCCATGTCTCACCGCCGTTGCCGCAGGTGGTCGCTTGTCTCAGTGCTGTTGCGCGTCGTGCGCGAGGAGCGCGATGTGGACCGAGGCGGCCTGCTCGAAGTCGTCGAGGTCCACGCCGAGGCGGGTCCGTATCGCCTCCAGCCGGCGGTAGAGGGCGGGCCGGGAGACGTGGTGGAGCTGCGCGGTCCGGGACTTGTTGCGGCCGGTGGCGAGGTAGGTGCGCAGCACGGACAGCAGGTCCTCGTCCGGTTCGCCGAGCAGGCCGTCCAACTCCCTTTCTGCGAAGGACTGCACCTGCGGATCGTCCCGCAACAGCCTGATCAGTCCGCGCAGGTGGACGTCCCTGAGGCGGACCACGGGCGGCAGGTCCAGCGCGGCGGCGGAGTCCGCCACCGCGTCCGCCACGTGCCGGGCCTCGCGCAGCCCGGCGGGCACGTCGTCGAAGGCGGTGCGGGCACCGGCCGCCGCCACCACGGCGGGCGCGGCCCCGGGCTCGGCGCGCAGCCGGGCGGCGAAGTGGAGGGTGAGCGCGTCGGGGTCCTGGTCGCGGGCGAGGCTGAGCAGCACGGCGGCCGCGGAGCCGGCCAGTTCGGCGGCGATCCCGGGGAGCCCCAGCAGGCGCAGCACGCGGTCCAGCCGGGCGGCGTCCCGGCCGCGTACGACGAGCGGCACGAAGGTGCGCCGGTTGACCGGCAGCCCGGCCGCGCGTGCCCGGGGCAGCAGGGCCCTGGCCGGTACGACGCCGCCGATCAGGTCGGTCATCAGGCTCTGCGCGGACTGTTCCTCCCAGGTGCGGGCGGCGCCGCCGCCGAGCATGCGGTGCAGCACCAGGGCCTCGGCGGCGCGGTCGGCGAGCAGCCGGCCGGTCGCGGTGTCGCCCCGGTAGCCGCACAGCACGATCCGGCCCCACGGCTCGCCCCGCCCGCCGAGCTCGGCGCGGATCCAGCCGTCGCCCTCGCCGCGTCCGGCCTGCCGGGCGATGCGCTCCCAGTCGCGCAGGACGTCGTCCACGGCCGGCCGCTCCCCCGCCGTGCCGAGGACCCGGTGGGCGAGGTTGGTGACGACGACGGGGCATCCGCTGTGCCGGGCGACCTCGTCGAGCAGGCGCTGCAGCGGTGCCCCGGTGGTGATCAGCGCGGTGAGTCCGGTGCGTACGGCCTCGGAGAGGCTGACGGCGGCGAACTTCCGCCGCACCAGCCGGGACTGCACCTCCTCGGTCAACTGGGCGAAGGGCGAAGGGCGGTGGAGGACCACCAGCGGCAGTCCGCACCGCTCCGCCGCACGTCTCATGGCCTCCGGCGGGGACGGGAAGGCCCGGCCGAGCCCGAGGACCACGGCGGACGCCTCCGCGCGGTGCAGGGAGCGGACGTACTCCGCCTGTCTGTCCTCGTCACCGGCGAGCAGCACGCCGGTGGTGAGCACCATCTCGCCGCCGCTGAGCATCACCCCGACGTCGGCCGCCTCGGCGACGTGCACCCAGCGCACCGGCCGGTCCAGCCGCCCCGCGGCCGCCACCACCTCGGGCTCCCCGGCGAGCACCCGCTCCAGGGCGAGGACCTGCCGGACCGACAGGGCCGGTGCGGACGGCTCCCAGGTCGTCATGGCGGCGTCCTTCCGCTCGGGGGCACGGGTCCTACCGGATGCTCCGCAGCGCGCGATCGAGGATCTCCGCGCCCTCCTCGGCCTCCGCGACGTTGAGGGACAGCGGCGGGGCGATGCGCAGGGCGCTGGTGTTGTGCCCGCCGCCCTTGCCGATGAGCAGGCCGCCCTCCCGCGCCGCCTCGAGGACGGCGGACGCCGCCTCGGGGTCGGCCTCGTCGGTGCCGGGGCGGCTCAGCTCGATGCCGATCATCAGGCCGCGTCCGCGCACCTCCCGTACGGCCGGCACCTGGGCCGCGACGGCGCGCAGCCGCTCGATGAGCAGCCCGCCGACCCGGCGGGCGTTGCCCTGGAGGTCGTGTTCCAGGAGGTAGGTGAGGTTGGCCAGGCCCGCCGCCATGGTGATCTGGGTGCCGCCGAACGTGGAAATGCTGTGGGAGTCCAGGCAGTTCATGATCTCGGAGCGGGCGACGACCCCGCCGACGGACATGCCGTTGCCGATGCCCTTGGCGAAGGTCAGCATGTCGGGCGGCCCACTGCGGCCGTGGGCCTGCCAGCCCCAGAAGTGCTCGCCGGTGCGGCCCCAGCCGGTCTGCACCTCGTCGGCGATCCACAGGACGCCCCGCTCGTGCAGCACCTCGCGGAAGGCCGCGTACAGTCCGTCGGGCGGCGAGGTGAAGCCGCCGACGCCCTGGATCGGTTCGGCGATCAGCGCGGCGGGCGGGCGGGTGTGGCCGAGGAGGTCCTTGAGGTCGTCGACGCAGGCGGCGACGAAGTCGTGGTCGTCGAGGTCGGCGAAGGGGCCCCGGGTGCGCACGCCGCCGTGCACGTACAGCGTCTGGAGCGGGGACAGGGAGGTCGGGGACCAGCCGCGGTTGCCGGTGATGCCGACCGAGCTGAAGGAGCGGCCGTGGTAGCTGTTGCGCATCGCCAGGACCGTGTTGCTGCGCCGGTAGGTGGTGGCGAGCAGCAGGGCGGTGTCGTTGGCCTCGGTGCCCGAGGTGGTGAAGAAGACCCGGGCGTCCGGGATGCCGCTCAACTTGGCAATGCGCTCGGCGAGTTCCACCATCGGCCGGTTGAGGTAGAGGGTGGAGGAGTGGACGATCCGCCCGGCCTGCTCACTCACCGCCTTGGTGATCTCGGGCAGGGCGTGGGCGGTCATGGTGGTGAGGATGCCGCCGAAGAAGTCGAGGTACCGGTTGCCCTCGGAGTCCCAGACGTGGCGTCCCTCGCCGTGGGTGATCTCGATGGGCTGTTCGTAGTAGAGGGCGAGCCAGTCGGGGAGCACGGAGCGGTGGCGGCCCAGCAGGTCGTCGGTCACGGCGACACCAGCCCTTCGTAGGCGTCGGGGCGGCGGTCGCGGTAGAAGGCCCACTGCTGCCGCACCTCTTCGATGAGGCCGAAGTCCAGGTCACGGACCACGAGTTCCTCCTTGCTGTCACTGGCGACGTCGCCGACGAACTGACCGCGCGGGTCGACGAAGTAGCTCGTGCCGTAGAAGTCGTTGTCGCCGTACTCCTCCACGCCCACGCGGTTGATCGCGGCGACGAAGTACTCGTTGGCGACGGCCGCGGCCGGCTGTTCGAGACGCCACAGGTGGGACGACAGGCCCCGGTGCGTGGCGGACGGGTTGTAGACCAGCTGCGCTCCGTTGAGACCGAGTTGGCGCCAGCCCTCGGGGAAGTGGCGGTCGTAGCAGATGTACACGCCGACCTTGCCGACGGCGGTGTCGAAGACGGGCCAGCCGAGGTTGCCGGGGCGGAAGTAGAACTTCTCCCAGAATCCCTTCACCTGCGGGATGTGGTGCTTGCGGTACTTGCCGAGAACGGTGCCGTCGGCGTCGATCACGGCGGCGGTGTTGTAGTAGTGGCCCGGCTGCTCGATCTCGAAGACCGGCACGACGACCACCATGCCGGTCTCGCGGGCCAGGGCCCGCATCCGGCGGGTGGTCGGGCCGTCGGGGACGGGTTCGGCCCAGCGGTAGTGCCCGGGGTCCTGGACCTGGCAGAAGTAGGGAGCGTTGAACACCTCCTGGAACCCGATGACCTGCGCGCCCCGCCGGGCCGCCTCGCGGGCGTGCTCCTCGTGCTTCGCCAGCATGGACTCGGTGTCGCCGGTCCAGGTCGCCTGAACCAGAGCGGCACGTACGACGTGGGTCATGAGAGCTGCTCCTTCGACGCGGCGTCAGCGCCTCTACGCCTGTAGAAACGGTCGTAGAGGGACGAACGTAAGCCTCTCGGGCGGCCTTGCCAAGACCATCGTCATCGAGGCCGGGGAGTCGATGGTGTTTGACACCCCTGTGGGTGAGTCGGCCCGATCGCCGGTCAGGCGGCGAATCCCGCGACGCGGAGGGCGTGCAGCAGATCCCGGTGCCGCCCGTCGGACACGCCCCGGGCGGCGGTGAGGAGCAGCGGGACGAGACGGTGCGGGTCCGGTGCGGCCGCGCGGGCGGTGTCCTCGGGGGTGCGCGTGCGGACACAGGCGGTCGAGCAGGGCCCGCGTCTCCTGGCGCCGGGGCCCGGGCGGCCGGGCTCAGGCGGCGACGGACCCGCTGGGCGCACAGCGCTCCACCAGCGCGTCCATGGACAGCCCGAGCACGCCCGCCAGCGCCGCCACGGTGAAGAAGGCCGGGGTCGGGGCCCGCCCGGTCTCGATCTTCCGCAGGGTCTCCGCCGAGATCCCGGCCCGCGCCGCGACCTCCGCCATGCTGCGGTCGCCGCGCGTCTCGCGCAGCAGCCGGCCGAGCCGCTCACCGCGTTCGCGTTCTTCCGGGGTCAAGGGGGTGCGCACCATGACGCCCATTCTAATACCGGTATAGTAATTGGCATGGTGGAGCTGAAGACCGATGCATCGATCGATGCCATGTACGAGGCCGGGCAGGTCGTCGCGAGCGCGCTGACGGCCGTGCGGAAGGCCGCCGGCGTGGGCGTTTCCCTGCTGGAGCTGGACGAGGTGGCGCGGGACGTGCTGCGTGCGGCCGGGGCGACCTCGCCCTTCCTGGGTTACCGGCCGTCCTTCGCGTCGACCCCGTTCCCTGCGGTGATCTGCGCGTCCGTGAACGACGCGATCGTGCACGGGATCCCGGACGGCTACCGGCTGCGGGACGGCGACCTGGTCTCCATCGACTGCGGTGCCCAGCTGGACGGCTGGGCCGGGGACTCGGCGATCAGCTTCATCGTGGGCACCCCGCGTCCGGCCGACGTCACGCTGGTCGAGACCGCCGAGCGGGCACTCGCCTCGGCCCTCGAGGCGGCCGTCGTCGGCAACCGCATCGGCGACATCGCCCATGCGATCGGCACCGTGTGCCGCGGCGCGGGGTACGGGATCATGGAGGACTTCGGCGGCCACGGCATCGGCCGCACGATGCACGAGGACCCCGGGGTGCCGAACGAGGGCCGGCCGGGCAGGGGCATGCCCCTGCGGCACGGCATGTGCCTCGCGATCGAGCCCATGCTGATCGCCGGCGGCACGGACGCGTACCACGTCGCCCCGGACGGCTGGACCCTCCGCACGAACGACGGCACCCGCGCGGCGCACGTGGAGCACACGGTGGCCGTCACGGAGAACGGGCCGCGGGTCCTGACGGCCCGCCGAACCGCCTGACGAGCGGACACCACCGCCGACGGAAACGGAGGCGGTGGTGTGCGGCGGAGTTCCGCGAACGCCCCCGGCGCCTCCCTTCCGCGCCCCCGGGACAACCCGTGCGCCGGGCGGGCGATCCCTCCCCGCACCCCGGCCGGCCGCGGGCACCGGGCCACCGGTGCCCGCGGGCGAGGACCGGTCCACCCGGGCCGTGCTGCTGACCTCGCGGGCTCCGCCCTCGGGCCGGCCCAGCCGCTCGTCGTCCTCCTGGAGCGCACCGGCGAGGGTGTCGTACGACAGCTCCGGCCGGAGATGCGGACGTACGCCCCTCACCGCGGCGGCGACCTCGTCACACGCGTCACCGCCGACACGACGCCGCTGCGCGAGGTCGTCTCCCGGGCCCTGACCGACCCGGTCACCGGGGGCATCGCCGCGGCCGCGCCCCGTCGCCCTCCTGACGTGCCCGTGCCTACGGATCGTGTCATCGTGGGCATGAGCGAGCCCCGGCCGGGTTACCCGGCCCCGGCACGTCGACCCAGCGAAGGAACGGATGACGATGACGAGTGGTTTCGTCGGCCCGGAGGGTGACCCGTTCGCAGAATTCCTCGCCCGCTTCTTCGGCGGAGCGCGCCCCCGTCAGATCGACATCGGCCGGCTCCTCAGCCAGCCCGCCCGTGAACTGGTGCGCGGCGCCGCCCAGTACGCCGCCGAGCACGGCAGCCGTGACCTGGACACCCAGCACCTGTTGCGCGCCGCCCTCTCCGCCGAGCCGACCCGGAGCCTGCTCAGCCGGGCGGGCGCGGACCCCGACTCGCTCGCGTCGCAGATCGACGACCGGTCGGGTCCGGTCCAGCACAGCCCCGGCGAGGCCCCACCACCGACCTCGCTGTCCCTGACCCCCGCCGTCAAGCGCGCCCTGCTGGACGCCCACGAGATGGCCCGGGCGAGCGGCGCCGGCTACATCGGCCCCGAACACGTGCTCAGCGCCCTCGCCGCCAACCCCGACTCGGCCGCCGGGCACATCCTGGGCGCGGCCCGGTTCGCCGCCTCCGGCCCGCCGGAGGCACCGGAGGCCGCGCAGTCCCGCGCCGAACGCCCCCGCACCCCGACGGGCACCCCGACGCTGGACAAGTACGGCCGTGATCTCACGGAGCTGGCCCGCGAGGGCCGCATCGACCCGGTGATCGGGCGGGACCAGGAGATCGAGCAGACCGTCGAGGTGCTCTCCCGGCGCGGCAAGAACAACCCGGTCCTGATCGGTGACGCGGGTGTCGGCAAGACCGCGGTCGTGGAGGGGCTGGCGCAGCGGATCGCCGAGGGGGACGTGCCCGACATCCTCCTCGGACGGCGCGTGGTCGCCCTGGACCTGACGGGAGTCGTCGCCGGGACCCGCTACCGGGGCGACTTCGAGGAACGGATGAACACCATCGTCGAGGAGATCCGCTCCCACTCCGACCAGCTGATCATCTTCATCGACGAACTGCACACCGTCGTCGGCGCCGGGGGCGGCGGCGAGGGCGGCTCGATGGACGCGGGCAACATCCTCAAGCCGGCCCTCGCCCGCGGCGAACTGCACATCGTCGGGGCGACCACCCTGGAGGAGTTCCGCCGGATCGAGAAGGACGCCGCCCTGGCCCGCCGCTTCCAGCCGATCATGGTGCCGGAGCCTACCCCCGCGGACGCCATCGAGATCCTGCGCGGCCTGCGGGACCGCTACGAGGCCCACCACCAGGTCCGCTACACCGATGAGGCGCTGGTGGCGGCCGTGGAGCTGTCCGACCGCTATCTGAGCGACCGCCGCCTGCCGGACAAGGCCATCGACCTCATCGACCAGGCCGGCGCGCGGGTGCGGCTGCGGGCCCGGACCAAGGGCACGGACGTACGGGCCCTGGAGCGCGAGGTCGAGCAGCTGACCTGCGACAAGGACCAGGCGGTCGCGGACGAGCAGTACGAGCAGGCCACCCAGTTGCGCGACCGCATCGTGGAGCTGAAGCAGCGGATCGCGGAGACCGGCGGCGACGGCGAGGTCGACGAGGGCCAGAGCCTGTGGGTGGACTCCGAGGCGATCGCCGAGGTGGTGGCCAGGCAGACGGGAATCCCGGTCAGCCGGCTCACCGAGGAGGAGAAGGACCGGCTGCTGGGGCTGGAACAGCATCTGCACCAGCGCGTCGTGGGGCAGGACGAGGCGGTGCGCGTCGTCTCGGACGCCGTGCTGCGCTCCCGCGCGGGGCTCGCCAGTCCCCACCGGCCGATCGGCAGCTTCCTGTTCCTCGGACCGACGGGCGTCGGCAAGACGGAGCTGGCGCGGGCTCTCGCCGAGGCGCTGTTCGGCAGCGAGGACCGGATGGTGCGCCTCGACATGAGCGAGTACCAGGAGCGGCACACGGTCAGCCGGCTGGTGGGCGCCCCGCCCGGCTACGTGGGGCACGAGGAGGCCGGGCAGCTGACCGAGGTGGTGCGGCGGCACCCCTACTCGCTGCTCCTGCTGGACGAGGTGGAGAAGGCCCATCCGGACGTCTTCAACATCCTGCTCCAGGTCCTGGACGACGGCCGGCTGACCGACTCGCAGGGCCGGACGGTGGACTTCACCAACACCGTGATCGTCATGACCAGCAATCTCGGTTCCGAGGCGATCACCCGGCGCGGCGCGACCCTGGGATTCGCGACCGGCGGCCCGGAGGCGGACGAGGAGGCGCGGCGCGAGCAGATCCTGCGGCCGCTGCGGGAGCACTTCCGGCCCGAGTTCCTCAACCGGATCGACGAGGTCGTGGTGTTCCGCCAGCTGACCGCCGAGGAACTGCGGCGGATCACCGACCTGCTGCTGGAGAGCACCCGGCGCGGGCTCAAGGGGCGGGGCGTCGCGGTCGACTTCACCGACGCGGCCGTGGACTGGCTCGCCGAGCGCGGCTACCAGCCGGAGTACGGCGCCCGGCCGCTGCGCCGCACCATCCAGCGGGAGGTGGACAACCAGCTCTCCCGGCTGTTGCTTGACGGACGCGTCCGGGAGGGCGGCCGGGTGACGGTGGACACCCAGGACGGGCGTCTGACGTTCCGTACGCAGGAGACGCCGGCGCCCGAGCTGTGAGCACGCGGGGGCGCCCGGCCGGGGCGCCCCCGCGCGTGGTCAGCGCGCCGGACGGACCACCATCGCCGAGCCGCCGCCCCGGCGGACCGTCTCGGCCGCCGCGAGCCACGCCCCGCCCGGCAGCCGCTGGACGGCCGTGGCCGCGCCGATCTCCGGGTTCTCGCGGAACGAGTGGCCGACGGCTTCCAGGTCCTGCCGCAGTCCACTGTCGTACAGGCCGGGTTCGAGGTCCGTCCGCGCCGTGTTGCGCTGGCTTGCGCGCGGCGCGGCGATCGCGTCGACGAGGGGCAGTCCGCGGTCGAGGAAACCGGTGAGGGTCCCCAGGACGGTGGTGATGATGGTGGAACCGCCGGGCGAGCCGAGCGCGACCACCGGCCGGTCGTACCGGTCGAGGACGATCGTCGGTGACATCGACGACCGGGGCCGCTTGCCCGGGCCGGGCAGGTTCGGGTCGTGCACGGCCGGGTTCGCCGGGGCGAAGGAGAAGTCCGTCAGCTCGTTGTTGAGCAGGAACCCGCGCCCGGGCACGGTGATGCCGCTGCCGCCGGTCTGCTCGATGGTGAGGGTGTAGGAGACGACGTTGCCCCACCGGTCCGCGGTGGTGAGATGCGTGGTGCTGTCGCCCTCGTACGTCGTCGGGGCGGCCTCGCCGCCCGAGGCGCAGGGCCTCGGGTCGCGGGGGTCACCGGGGGCGAGGGGGCTGCTGAGGACGGCGTCGTCCTCGATGAGGCACGCGCGCGAGTCGGCGAACCGCTGGGAGAGCAGTTCCCTCGTCGGTACGTCCTCGAAGGCGGGGTCGCCCACCCAGCGCCCCCGGTCGGCGAACGCGATGCGGCTCGCCTCGATGAAGCGGTGCAGGTAGCGGACGTCGCTCGCCTCGGAGAGGTCGGTGCGCTCCAGGATGTTGAGGGCCTCGCCGACCGTGGTGCCGCCGGAGGAGGAGGGCGCCATGGAGTACACGTCCAGGCCGCGGTACGAGGTCCTGGTGGGCGGCTGGGACTTGGTGCGGTAGCCGGCGAGATCGCGGGCGGACAGCTCACCGGGGCGGGCGTTCCAGCCGCTGTCGGGGTCCACGGGAGGCTTGTTGACCGTGGTGACGACGTCCCGGCCGATGTCGCCGCGGTACAGGGCGTCGACGCCCTCGCGGCGCAACTCCCGGTAGGTGCGCGCCAGATCGGGATTCTTGAAGGTGGATCCCACGACCGGGAGTTCGCCGCCCGGGAGGAACAGCTCGGCGGTGTCGGGGAAGTGGCGGAAGCGGGTCTCGTTGGCGGCGGTCTGCGCGCGGAAGGTCTCGTCCACGGTGAAGCCGTCGCGGGCGAGGCGTTCGGCGGGCTTCAGGACCGTGCCCAGGCCGCGCTCGCCCCATGTGGCGAGCGCCCGCTGCCAGGTGGCGGGCGTGCCGGGGGTGCCGACCGCCAGGCCGCTGCTGACGGCCTCGGCGAACGGGATCGGTGCGCCGTTCTCCAGGAACAGTCCGGAGTCGGCGGTCAGCGGGGCGGTCTCGCGGCCGTCGAGGGTGTGCACGGTGCGGGAACGGGCGTCGTAGTAGACGAAGTAGCCGCCTCCGCCGATGCCGGCCGAGTAGGGCTCGGTGACGCCGAGCGCGGCGGCGGTGGCGACGGCCGCGTCGACGGCGTTGCCGCCCTTCTTCAGGATCTCGATCCCGGCGGCGGAGGCGTCGGCGTCGACGCTGGAGACCGCGCCGCCGTGTCCGACGGCCACCGGGACCTTGGGCGTGTGTGGGGCGGGCCGCTCGTGCGGGGTGGGCGGCGCGGCCGCCCCCACCGACACGACGGCGGCACCGGCCGCCAGGACTGCGAGACTCCGTGCGACAGGGCGACGCATCCGCACCTCCGGTAAAGGGCCGTCCGCGCAGCTTAGTTCGTCGCCATGCCCCCGTCAGGGATGTCGTCGGGTGCGCCGTGCCCACTGTCCGGAAACGTCCATGACCTGCGTGTCGAACACGGGTTTGTGTCGGCCCGCTAGCATGCGCGCCCATGACCGACGACGTGCGCAACATCGTTCTGGGTGTGGTGGCCGCGGGCATCAGTGCCGCGCTGGGCTGGATCGCCCGCACCTATCTGTGGAAGCGGAAGCTCAGGCGCAAGCAGACCTTCTTCGGCCTGCCGGACAACTCCGAGTCGCTGCTCGTCGTCAACCGCGACCCCGCGACGGCGGAGCCGGCCGTGCACCGCTTCGACGTGTTCGCGCTGCTTGAGCTCTCCGCGCTGGTCAAGGACTGCGGGGCGCACGTCCAGGTGGTCACCCAGGACACGGCGCACCAGGGCTTCGGCGAACGCACGGAGTTCTGCGTCGGCGGCCCGGGGTCGAACCGCCGCATGGTGGCCCACATGGCGGCGATGCTGCCGGGGGTGCGGGTCAACGTGGATCCGGAGCCGGGCCCGGACCGGGGTGCCTTCCAGATCGGCGCCGAGCGGTACCGCATGGACCCGGGCGTCACCGAGTACGTCCTGCTGGCCCGGCTGACCGCGGGTGAACGGCGCGAGACCCGCCCGGTGTTCCTGTTCTGCGGCCAGCGCGCGATCACCAATCAGGCCGCCACCCGCTATCTCGCCCGCCATCACGAGCGGCTGGCCCGCACATACGGTACGGGATCCTTCGTCCTGCTGCTGAAGGTGGTCAACTCCCAGGCCTACGGGCCCGATGTGGTCGAGCTGGTCGCGGACGTGACCAGGGCGGCGCAGACACCCTTGCCGGCTCCGGCGCCGCGCAAGACGCACCGGGCGGACTGAACGGCCGGCCTCACCCGTCCGGCGCGCAGCTGACCTTCTCCTCGTCGGCGCAGACCCGACGTAACGTGTCGGTTCGCCGCGCGAGCAGTGATCTCCGGCTGCCGCCGGACGGGACCGGCCTGTGGTGACCGCCTCCCCGCGGCGGAATCCGCGGTGGGCCCCTCCCGGCGACGGTGTCCGCTCTCCTGGCGCGAAGTCCCCTCCCCCGCCGGGACGGAGGGAACATCGTAGTCGAGGTCCGGACGGACGTGTTTCCCGGCGTCACCCGTTCAGTGCTCGGGCCGGGCGCACGGCGTCTCGCGGCCCGGTCGGCGGATCCGCCGGCCCCACGCATCAGCCGCGGGCCCGGAGCTTCACGCCTCCGCCACCTCCGCGTACAGCTGCGACAGTTCGGGGACTCCGTCGGCCGCCCACTCGTGTCCCGAGTGCACGACGTCGAACTCCCGGCCGGAGGCGAGCCGCACGACCGGCTGTCCGTCGGCGCGGATCTCCCAGGCGGCCCCCCGCACGGTGCGCACGATGACGGTGCCGAGGTACAGCCCCGCGTCGTTGCCCAGCCAGGTGGACGTCTCCTCGTCGTCCCGCCAGCCCGGCACGAGCTGGTCCAGCGCCTCCAGCGAGGCCGGTGAGTCGTCCAGCCGGACCCCCGCCCGGCAGGCCTGGGACCGCAGCAGTTCGCACTCGGCGAGGAGTTCGGCGATCCCCTCGGGACCGGGGACCCCGGCCTTCCGGCGCCGGCTGCCCAGGAACGGGATGTTCATCCCTCCAGCCTGTCATTCGTCCCGCCCGGCGCACCACTGGGCGCGCGGGACCGGACGGCGGCCGGCGGCTCCCCGCTACACGTCCAGGTCCACCACGACCGGCGCGTGGTCCGAGGCGCCCTTGCCCTTGCGCTCCTCGCGGTCGACGTAGGAGTCCGTGACGGCCTTCGCGAACGGGGCGTTGCCGTACACCAGGTCGATGCGCATGCCCCGGTTCTTCGGGAAGCAGAGCTGGCGGTAGTCCCAGTACGTGAAGGGGTGCTCGTACTTGAGGGGGCGCGGCACGACGTCGGACAGGCCGGCCTCGCGCAGGGAGGCGAGGGCGGCGCGCTCGGCGGGGGTGACGTGGGTGGAGCCCTCGAAGGCGGCCCGGTCGTAGACGTCGTCGTCGGTCGGTGCCACGTTGTAGTCGCCCATGACCGCGAACGGGCGGCCGCCCGCCGCGTCGCCGGCCACGGCGGCCTTCAGCGCCTCGAACCACTGGAGCTTGTACGCGTAGTGGGGGTGGTCCACCTCGCGGCCGTTCGGCACGTACACCGACCAGACGCGGACGGGGCCGCAGGTCGCAGAGATGGCGCGGGGTTCGACGGCGCCGTCGTAGCCGGGGTCGCCCGGCAGTCCCTTGACGACGTCCTCCAGGCCCACCCTGGAGAGCACCGCCACGCCGTTCCACCGGCCGGTGGCGTGCACCGCCGACTCGTAGCCCAGCTCGCGCAGCTGCTCCGCCGGGAACTGGTCCTCGGCGACCTTGGCCTCCTGGAGGCACAGGACGTCCGTGCCGCTGCTCTCCAGCCAGGCCAGGAGCCTCGGCAGGCGGGCGGTGATCGAGTTCACGTTCCAGGTCGCGATGCGCATGTCCCACAACCTACCCGGCGGGTCCGACAGCGCTCGACCGCCGCCCGCCGGCTCACAGCTCGGCGGAGCCGCCCGGCGCCAGCCGCAGGTGCTCGGCACCGCCGAGGGCGCCGATCTGGCGGTCGTAGATCGGACGGACGAGGTCGGTGAGCGCGGCATCGTGGATGTCGTAGGCGCGCCGCGGCCGCACCTCGCGGACGTAGTCGATGACCTCGGAGATCTTGTTCCAGGGAGCGATGACGGGCAGCATCAGCGTCTCGACCGGGCGGTCGGGGACGGTGAGCGCGTCGCCCGGGTGGAACAGCTTCCCGCCGTCGACGAGGTAGCCGACGTTGGTGACGCGCGGGATGTCCGGGTGGATCACGGCGTGCAGTTCGCCGTGGACCTGGACGTCGAAGCCGGCGGCGGTGAACGTGTCGCCGTGGCCGACGGTGTGGACGCGGCCGGGGAACGCCGCCGAGATCTGGTCCGCGACCGATTTCAGGGTCCAGATCTCGGCTGCCGGGTTGGCCTCCAGGGCGGTCCGCAGCCGCCCCTCGTCGAAGTGGTCGGGGTGCTCGTGCGTGACCAGGACGGCGTCCGCGCCGAGGGCGGCGTCCTCCTCGCTGAACCCCCCGGGGTCGAGGACGAGGATCCGTCCGTCCTTCTCCAGGCGGACGCAGGCGTGCGACTTCTTCGTGAGCTTCATGGGCCCATCCTGCCCCGGCGCGCGCTGCCGGGCGGAGGGCCCGGGGCTCACTCCTGGGGTGTGGTCTCCTCGCGGACGACCTGCTGGGCCACCCGGAACGCCCTGTTCGCCGCCGGGACGCCGCAGTAGACGGCGGCCTGGAGCAGCACCTCCCTGATCTCGGCGGGCGTGAGCCCGTTGCGCAGCGCGGCCCGGGTGTGCACGGCGAGCTCCTCCTCGTGTCCGCCGGCGACGAGGGCGGTGAGGGTGACACAGCTGCGGGTGCGCCAGTCGAGTCCGGGGCGGTCCCACACCTCGCCCCAGGCGTAGCGGGTGACGAGCTCCTGGAAGTCGCCCGAGAACGCGTCGGTCCGCGCCAGCACCTGGTCGACGTGCGCGTCGCCCAGCACCTCCCGGCAGACCTTGATCCCCGCGTCGTAGGGGTCGGGCCTGCCCTGCGGCTGCTGCGGCACGGCGGCCGGGGCGATCTCGGCGACGGGGGCCGGCTGGGCGGCGGCGGCCGGCGCGGGCTGCACCGCCACTCCCGCGGGCAGGGCGATCTGACCGGTGGCGGACTCGAAGGCGGGCTGCCAGGCGGTGGAGAAGTGCCGCACCAGCAGGTCGGTGACGGCGGCCGGCTGCTCCACCGGCACCAGGTGGGAGGCGCCGGGTACGACGGCGAGCCGGGCGTCGGGGATCCCGGCGACCAGGGTGCGGGCCTCGGCGGGGCCGGTGACCTGGTCCTCGGAGCCGACCAGCACCAGGGTCGGCACGCCGACGCTGCCGAGCTCCGCGCGCACGTCGAACGAGGCGAGCGCCTCACAGGCGGCGATGTAGCAGCCGGGGTCGGTGGTGCGCACCATCTGCACGGCCCACTCGGTGATCGCGGGCTGGGCGGCGGCGAAACCGCCGGTGAACCAGCGCTCGGGCGCGGAGCGGGCGATGGGGTCGAGTCCGTTCGTCCGCACGATCACCCCGCGCTGGCGGAACTCGTCCGCCGTGCCGAAGCGGGGCGAGGCGGCGATCAGCGCCAGGGACGCGAGGCGCTCGGGGTGGCGCAGGGCCAGCTCGATGCCGACGGCGCCGCCGAGCGCGCAGCCCGCGTAGCCGAAGCGCTGGACGCCGAGGCTCTCGAGCGTGGTGAGCAGTCGCGCGGTGAGGTCGGCGACCGAGCCCGCGGGGTGGGCGGGGGCGCCCCCGTGCCCCGGCAGGTCGAACCGGAACACGCGCCACTGGTGGGTCAGCTCGGGGACCTGCCGGTCCCACATGTGCCATGTGGTACCCAGTGAGGGACCGAGGATCAGAACCGGAGCGTCTTCTGGCCCGTCAAAGCGGTATTGCAGGGTGTTCGGTGGTGTCTCACTCACGCCCCAGACCCTCTCACGTCTCACGGACGCCCCTATAACGCAGGGGTGCGGGAAACCGGTCTGCCCAAGTTGAAGACCCCGCGGGCGGCATACCGTTTGAGGCATCGGACGATCTCACGTCAGCCAGGGCCGGACGGCGCCGCCCCGGCTCCCCCCGGGCCGGGGAAACCGGCCGAGACACCAGCAGTTCAGGCTGTGGACCGGGGCACCGTGTCCGAGGCTCACCCGCCTGCCATAGCGCGACAGCGCCCGCGCGTCCGTCCCGCCACCGTGGGCAGGGAGCTGTGCCTCATCGCGGCGCTCGGCCAGCCCCTCCCCGCGGTCGTCGCAGATGAACCGAAGCCGTCGGTCGCCGTGGTTGAGCTCGACCCGCAGGTGATGCGGACAGCCCGCCAACAGCCAGCCGGGGGACGTGGAGCGACAGCTTCAGAAGAAGTGCTTGCGTCCACCGACCGCGCGACCGGTCGCACCCAGGATCCACAGGATGGCGCCAACCAGAATGAGGATGCCACCGATCGTCGTCAGCAGACCCATGCCGACAAGCAGGCCGATGATCAGCAGAATAAGCCCAAGAATGATCATTTTTAACCCCATCGTCAATTCCGGCTCAAGCGCGTGTGCGTACGAGCTTCACAAGGGCCTCAGTTCGTCCCTTGGTGGGCAGATCCCGACCAGTTCCGAATGCCAGGACCTCGGTGCGATAGCCCTTGTGCCCGGCGACACGGTGTTCACGCCCTCCTTCGAGACTTCGTTCAGTACGCCATGCCCTCGACCGTCCTCTGCTCCGGAAGGTCCTTGTCGGGTCCTGCCCTCCTGGCCCCTCCACCGGCGTACGCATGATGTGCCACAGCGAACTGTCCCCCTGATGTCTTCCGCCTCGCCTTTCACGCGCGGGGCGATGCCTCGGCGACCGCCCGGCCCGCCGCGGTCAGCACGCGGCGACGTCGGCGATGAGCGGCGGACCGGGACACTGTCGCGGGTCAGTAGGTGGCGAGGGAGATGGCGGTGCAGTGCGCGGTGAAGGCCACCACGGTCAGCGCATGGAAGACCTCGTGGAAGCCGAACCAGCGGGGTGCGGGGTCGGGCCGCTGGAGGGCGTAGACCACCGCGCCCGCGCTGTAGAGGAGACCGCCGACAACGATCAGAACCACTGCGGTCGCTCCGCCGGTGTGCAGGAAATCGGGCAGGTGGCTCACCGGTGCCCACCCCAGCGCCAGGTAGCACGGGGTGTACGGCCAGCGCGGGGCTCCGACCCACAGGTCCCGGAACGGGACGAAAGTTCTAGGCCGTCGCGCCGAAGCCGGACTGGCGTACGGGGGTGCGCCTGGTCGCCGAGGCGGGGCGGCGGCGGCGGCCTCGGGAAGTGGCGCCGCGCTTGGGGCGTTCGACCACCGGTGCGGTGATGACGACCGGGATGCCGGACGGGGCCTGGGCGCCGGTGATCCGGCTCAGGGCTTCGTCGCCCGAGCGGATCTGAGTGGTCTGCGGCCGGATTCCGGCATCCGACATCAGACGGACCATGCCGCGACGCTGGTTCGGGGTGACCAGGGTGACGACGCTGCCGGACTCGCCGGCGCGGGCGGTACGGCCGCCGCGGTGGAGGTAGTCCTTGTGGTCGGTCGGCGGATCGACGTTGACGACCAGGTCGAGGTTGTCGACATGGATGCCGCGCGCCGCGACGTTGGTCGCCACCAGCACGGTGACGTGCCCCGTCTTGAACTGCGTCAGCGTGCGGGTGCGCTGGGGCTGCGACTTGCCGCCGTGCAGCGCGGCGGCCCGCACCCCGCTGTTGAGCAGGTCCTGGGTCAGCCGGTCGACGGCGTGCTTGGTGTCCAGGAACATGATCACGCGGCCGTCGCGAGCGGCGATCTCGGTCGTGGCGGCGTGCTTGTCCGCACCGTGGACGTGCAGGACGTGGTGCTCCATCGTCGTGACCGCACCGGCCGACGGGTCGACCGAATGCACGACGGGGTCAGTCAGGTAGCGGCGCACCAGAAGGTCGACGTTGCGGTCCAGGGTGGCGGAGAACAGCATCCGCTGCCCCTCCGGACGCACCTGGTCGAGCAGCGCGGTGACCTGGGGCATGAAGCCCATGTCGGCCATCTGGTCGGCCTCGTCCAGCACGGTAATGCCCACGTGGTTCAGCCGGCACTCGCCGCGGTCGATGAGGTCCTTGAGCCGCCCCGGCGTCGCGACGACGACCTCGGCCCCTCCGCGCAGCGCACCGGCCTGCCGGCCGATCGACACCCCGCCCACCACCGTGGCCAGCCGCAGCCGCACAGAGCGGGCGTACGGGGTCAGCGCGTCGGTCACCTGCTGTGCCAGCTCACGCGTCGGTACGAGGATCAGCCCCAGCGGCTGGCGGGGCTCGGCACGCTGTCCAGCGGTGCGGGCGAGCAGGGCGAGGCCGAAGGCCAGGGTCTTGCCGGAACCGGTGCGTCCGCGGCCCAGTACGTCACGGCCCGCCAGGGAGTTCGGCAGCGTCGCTCCCTGGATCGGGAACGGTGCGGTCACACCCTGCCTGCCGAGTTCGGCCAGCAGCTGCTCGGGCATGTCGAGATCGGCGAAGCCCTCAACAGCGGGCAGTGCGGGGGTGATCGTCTTCGGCAGCGCGAACTCACCTTGCACGGCGGCGGGCCGACGGCCGTAACCGCCGGAGCGGACGGGGGCTCCGGTACGACGCGGTGCCTGCGAGCCGTAGCCGCTGCCGCCCCTTCCGGCGTCGGCGCGGCCGCCGCGGGAGCGGGCGGGGCGGTCGTTCGTGTACGTGCGGTTCATGCGGAACCTTCCTCGATGTGGCACATATCAAGGAATTCCCGCTGCGATGGATGGCACGGAGAATTACAAGTATGGACCGGTGGCAAAAGAATGCAGATCTGGCCGGTGAAACATCCGTGGGCACAGGTACTGAAAGAGGTGATGCGATGGGGACCTTGCGATCCGGGCGCCGGCTGCGGTGCAGCGCTTCAGGATGCGTCTGCGTCCTGAGGGAGGAGCCGCTTGTGGTGGTACGGGATACGCGTGCAGCTGGGGCCCGCACCCCGAGGGATGCGGGCCCCAGCTACGGATTGCGCGTGAGCGTCAGGCCGGAACGATGTTCTCGGCCGTCAGGCCCTTCTGGCCCTGCGCAATGTCGAAGTTCACCTTCTGGCCCTCGAGCAGCTCACGGAAGCCCTGCGCGGCAATGTTCGAGTAGTGGGCGAACACGTCGGCGCCGCCACCGTCCTGCTCGATGAAGCCGAAGCCCTTTTCCGCATTGAACCACTTCACGGTACCAGCAGCCATGTCAATCTCCTTTGGGGCAGTGCGCCGGCGTCCGCACTGCGCGGACGCCGTGTCGCCGCGATGATTGCCCCGCCCGGAAATGACCGGAAATACAAAAGTGCTCCCGACCGGCAGAAGCCTGGCGGGGGCACTTGAAGTTTTGGGAACCACAACTGCAACTGAGACAGACAGTAGCACGCCGGAACGGCCCGCGCACGTTGGATAATGCCGCTCTGCTCTTCGCGGCAAAAAATCCCGCTGCACGGCCCCCCAAAAACTGATCCCTCGGGAACAGATATTGATTCACTCAGCGTTCAACGCCTCAGGAAGGGTAGCCAACGGCACGCTGCGCGACGCCCGGGGAAAAGCCGCTGCCGCCAAGAAAACGCAGCTGCGCCACAGGGCTGTGGCGGAGGCGAGTTCGCCTGCTCGCAGGGTGCGAAGCCAGCCGCGACCAGCCCGCGGGTCCCCGTCTCGCACAGCGCCGTCAGCCGTACCGAGTGCCATGGTCCGCCAGCGCCGGCAACTCACTAAGGCGCAGATGCCCCGGCAGTCAGACGCTGTTGTCCGCGTTCTTCACGGGAGCCGGAACCAGTCGCAGTTCCTCGTGGAATCCGAGGCGGTGCAGCAGTGGTCCCGTCATGAAGGTGGTGACCAGTGCCATGACGACCATGGCACTGAACAGACGACTGTCCAGCACGCCGAGCCCGAGGCCCACGTTCAGGATGACCAGTTCTGTGAGTCCGCGGGCGTTGAGCAGGACGCCGAGCGTTCTCGACTCGGCCTTCGAGGCGCCGGTCAGTCGTGCGGAGACGGCGGCGCCGACGTACTTCCCCGTGCAGGCCACCAGCACGACGGCGACGGTCATGATCAGGCCGGTTCTGCCGAGCCCGCCGACGTCCACCGACAGGCCGGTCACGGTGAAGAAGACCGGCAGCAGAAAGAGACTGGTCTGCTCGATGCGCTCGACGACCTGGGGGGCCTGCACCTCTATGTGGCGGTGGGGCACCACGGCGCCGAAGGCGAAGGCACCGAAGACGGCGTGCAGGCCGATCTCGTGGGTCGCCCAGGCGGACACCAGCAGTCCGGTGACGAGGATGGCGTGGATCAGGGAGCTGCCGACCGCCCGCCTCCGCTCCGGGGCCAGCAGCCGACGCAGCCCCGGTCGCACGACGTAGAGGAGGACGCCCAGGAACAGGCCGGACTCCAGCACCATCCGCGCCAGCGGCCACAGACCACTTGCGGTGGCGATCACCACGGCAACGGCCAGTACACACCAGGCGAGGAAGTCCTGGACGACGGCACAGGCGAGCGCCATGGCACCGATGCGGGTGCGTTGCATGCCGTTTTCCGCGATGATCCGGGCCAGCACCGGGAACGCCGTGATCGACATCGCCACCCCGAGGAAGATCGCCGGGGCGAGCACACCGTCGCTGCTGAGCTGCGACTTGTCGTACAGAGGGAAGAGGAGAACGGCGAGCCCGGCCCCCAGCGCCATCGGCAGCGCCATGGAGCTGAGTGAGACCAAGGTGACCCGGCTGCCGGCCCCCCGAAGAAGGGCGAAGTCCAGTTCGTAGCCGATGCCGAACATGAACAGGACGAGTCCGAGCTGCGAGAGCGCCTGAAGGACCGGCCGTGCGTCCGCCGGGAACAACGCTTCGACGGGGTCTCCCGGTAAGAGGCCCAACAGGCTCGGCCCCAGGGCAAGACCGGCGATGATCTCTCCCATGACCCTGGGTTGCCGAATGCGCTTGGCGAGCCGGGCGAAGACGAATGCCACGGCGAAGGTCACCGCGAGGCCCGCGAGCATCTCACCGGTCAGGGAATCGGCGGAGCGGGCGGCGATTGACCAGTGGTCCAAGGTAATCAACTCTCTCCGTTCGAAGGTACCGGGAGGGGCACGGACGGCAAGCGGGGATCAACGGCAGAGATTTTCCGGTCGATCGATGTTGGCCTCGGCCCGACTACCGCACGACGGACAGGGAAAGAGCCGCTCGAAGTCGCCTACCTCGTGTCCCGCTCGCAGGGCACGCCCTTGACCTGATCCCTGGACCGGCCGCCCGCAGCCGCACGCCGGACGAGGAGACATCCGAAGCGAACACCACATGGGCGGACGGCCTGACCCACCCGAATCCGTTGGCGTTGCTGACGGCCAACGGCGCCGCTGGGGATCCAGGCCGTCCCTCCCCGCCGTCGAGGGCGGCCGTCGCCGCACCTGAGGCCGTGGAGCGGGCGTTGCCTCAACGCCTACATACGGTTCCCTTTCGCCCGGCTATGCCCAGTGCCATTCGGCCCGGTTGAGCAGATGGCCGGCCTTGACTCCCTGGCGCGTGCACCATTCCTCGAACTCGGCGATCTGCTGAAGCTGGTAGGAGTCCTCGTTGTAACTGGTGGCCATGACGTGGCCGAGCCAACTCTCCTCACCCATGGCGTAGATGTACACCTCTTCCGCCCCCAGCTCGGTGACGATCGCGCTCGCCTGCTCCGCGTTGGAACCGGACAGTTTGCGGGTGTCACTCATCTTCTTCGGGATCGGCTGGGTGAGCATGGGCTGGTACTTCCAGTTCATCGGCGCGCCGTCGCACTCCATGCCGAGAAATGCGATGTCGACCCGTCCGAGATGCCGACGGACATAGCGGTAGAGGACCGGATCGATGCCGGAGGAGTCCGCTCCCACGTAGACGGACTTCCCCCCGATACTGATCCAGTAGGTCGACTTGGCGCGAATGTCGAGATCGGCGTGCTCCCCGAAGAAGGGAGTGGCGACGATCTTCCCGCCGGGGAAGGGCACCTCGTCGAAGTCGTCCACCTCGATGACGGGGAGCCCGAGGCATTTCAGGAAGAGCGCCAGCGAGGGGTCGCACAGATTGCCGCGCGATGTCCTCGGCACGACGAATGTGCCGACCCGGCCACGCAGCTGGAGCAGGGTTTCGGCCACGAGGTGGTCGGAATGCCCGTGTGTGATGACGACGTAGTCGATGTGGTCGGGCAGGTCGTCATAGGTGTACCGGTCGGTCGCGCTGGTGTCGGCGCTGATGAACGGGTCCGTGAGGATCGACACCTCGGGCGTCTGCAGGAGGAGGCAGGCATGCCCCCAGTAACGGATCCTGGTTCCGGCCGTGACGTGGCGGTCGGCGGCCAGCCCCGGCTCCGCGACCAGCAGGCGGGACAGCTGGGCGGCTTCCGCGTCGCCTAGCTCCAGCGCCTCGCGGAGCGCGGCCACGGTGGTGGGCCGGATCCGGGAGAGGAACAGCTCCTCGATGCCGGGGTGCCGGAAGGGGATGTCCAGCTCCAGCACGTCGGAAGAGGGCAGCCGTGGGGTGCTCATCACGAACGGCCGCTCGATGCCCGTCTCCAGCGAGAGCTGTACCGACTGGCGGTCCTCGGTGTAGGCCTTGCTCTGGTAGGCGAGCGGCTCCAGGAAGTGCAGCGAGGCCTGGTTGCCGGTGTCATAGGTGACTTCCACCAGGCCGGCCAGTTCGGAGGGCAGCTTCGGGTAGAGCGACCTGAGGTCGTAGCCGGTCGCCTCCTCCCGAACGATCTTCTCGGCCTCAGCGATCGCCTCGGCGAACCGGATCATGTCCGCACGGTCGCGCCGGATGGCCGCAAGCAGCGCCTCGACCTCGCCCTTCCGCTTCTCCTCGATACCGACGAAGAATCCGCCGCGGAACTTCGGATCGCGACTACCCGAGAAGTGGTAGTCCGGGGTCTGCAGGTAGGACTCCAGCATCGGGATCTGCCGGAAGGCCAGGTTCATGGTGCCGCTCACTGGAGCCGTCGTGTACAGCTGGGCGTAGAACCGGTCGACCAATGGCTCGATGATGGTGTCGGACCGGAGAAAGAGTTGTTCCTCTGTCACTTCTGCTCCTCACGATCGAATCTGTACGGGGTCGCGTCAGGGCAACATCGAGCGGTGTCGGACTGTTCAAGCGGGGAATTCATTCAGCGTATCCATAGAGACGGGCATAGTGGGCGAAATCGGTTTCCCCATGGAGGAGGTCCGCATAGGCCTTCTCGATGTCGTCGCCCATGAATTTCAGCGACTTCCGCTGCCCGCCCTTGCCCACGAAAGGCAGCTGCTTTCCCCCACGGGTCATCAGTCCCGTCGTCTCCAGGCCGAGGAGCTTGCTCCGCTCCTCCATCTCCCGCATCCGCTCCAGGGTGCAGTTCGCCACCGCGTCCGCCACACCGTCCCGTCCACCGAGTTCGAGGAAGTCCACGACCTTCCACAGCTCCCCTTCGGGGTCCTTCCGAAGGTCCTCGTACCGCACCGCGAGGACGGCGGCGTTCGGGAAGCTCTCGTGCACCGAGTCCGTCCAACTGCGTATGTTCTCCGGCCATGATCCTTCGCCGGCCCAGATGCGCACCGACGAGAATCCCTCGTCGGCGATGAACGTCTCGGCGATCTTCCGGCAGGCCTCGACGTCCTCCGGCGGAATCCCCTTCATCCGCATCAGGCTGAGCATCGCGTCGCGCGGGTTCCGGATCAGGCAGACCACCTTGGCGGTGGACTCCCGGTAGAACCGCAGCACCGGGCGGTCCGCGGTGAAGTGCGTCGCCAGCAGGACCTGCTCGTCCGGGTCGGCGGAGGGGGCCTCCCCGTCACGCAACAACCCTTCGAGGTGCGGCACCCCGGCCTGGATGCCCGGCCAGGTCTCGACCGGCTCGCCGGTGACGTAGGACGTCAGCATGCACCGGAGCCAGTGGCCTCCGGCCTTCGGGTAGGAGGCGATCCAGCACATCCCGTTCATCGGGCGTCCTCTCGTTCCTTCGACGCGGCGGGCAGCCACTTCATTCCGTCGGGCGAGACCGCCAGCCCACCCCGGAACATCGGTTCCCCGGGTGCTGCCGCTCCTCCGCCCTGTGCCGCGAGCGCCCACTCACCGGACGACACTCCGGCGGCCACGTCCACGAACGACTCCGGTTCCGGGTGCTCCTCGCCGGTCATCGTGTGGAACGTCGTGAGCAACTCGGAGAACGCGCCGAGCTCGCGGCGGTACCGCGCCTCGAACTCCGTCAGGGCGGTCTTCTCGTCCACATCGCCCGCGAGAACGCTGTTGATCGAACGGGCGGCCAGCAGGGCGCTGTAGGTCGCGAGGTGAACCCCGCTGGAGAACAGCGGATCGACGGAACACGCGGCGTCTCCGACCAGGAGCATCCCCGGACGCCAGAACGTCGTCCGGTGGTAGACGTAGTCCTCGCGGACTCGCAGTTTCCCGTATTTGCCGGCCGTCACCCGCATCCCCTCCGAGAGGAGATCCGAGATGGCCGGGCATTCGGCGATCAGGGCCTTGAACGCCTCCTCGCGGTCGTCCTGGAGCTTCTCGGCCCGCTCCTCGCTCACCACCGCGCCCACGCTGGTCAGCCCACCGAACAGCGGGACGTACCAGAACCAGCCACCGTCGAAGGTCACGCTCAGGCCGTCACCCGAACGCGGTTCCGGCAGCCGCTTGCAGCCGTTCCCGAAGTACCCGGACAGTGCCAGGCCGCGGAAGGACCCCGCACGGTCGCGGGTGCCGCCGACACTGGCGGACAACGGGCTCTCATGGCCTGACGCGTCGATCACGAAACGTGCGCCGACCTCGTGCTCACCGCCGTCGGGGTCGGTGTGGCGCAGGCCGGTGACCCGGTCGCCCTCCTCGACCACCGCGGTGACCGAGCACCCTTCGCGGACCACCACACCCTTGCGCTTGGCGTTTTTCAGCAGGATCTCGTCGAACCGCGCACGGTCCGCCTGGTAGGCGAATGACGTCGCGTCGGTCAGCCGCGACGACGCCCCGAAGGAGAAGGCCCACGGCTCCGCACGACCGCCCCACTGGAACGTCGCGCCCCGCTTCACCGGGAAGTCCGTCTCCGCCAGCTCGTCCGTGACACCGAGCATCCGGCACACGCCGTGCACCGTGGACGGAAGTAACGACTCACCGACCCGGTGGCGCGGAAGGACCTCTTTCTCCACCAGAAGCACCCGGTGGCCCTGCATGGCCACCAAGGAGGCGGCGGTCGAACCCGCCGGCCCACCCCCCGCCACGACCACGTCGAACGTCTCTGCCGACATCTCTCACCATCCCTCGATCGATCGCTGATCCGTCGTGGCGCCCGCTACCAGGTGACCGGCAAGCGATCCGGGCTGTCTATGAACGCGTTACGGAACTTCACTTCCCCCGCGGGCACGGCCAGGCTCAGTCGCGGGAACCGTCGCCACAGGGACTGATAGGTGATGCGGAGCACCGCCCTTGCCACTGCGGCGCCTATGCAGTGATGGATGCCGTGCCCGAAGGCGACATGCGGGAGGGGTTCACGGTTCGCGTCGAGGAGATGGGAATCCGACGTCAGCCCCTCGTCGCGGTTGGCCATGAGAATCGAGCAGAGGACGTACTCCCCCGCCTTGATCAACTGCCCCTCCACGACGACGTCCCTGACGGCCATTCGCGGAGTCGGCTGCTGCACGGCCGAAAGGAAACGCAGCAGTTCGTTCACCAGGCGGTCGGCCTCCTCGCGGGAACCGAAGAGCAGCCGCCTCTGGTCGGGGTGCTCGAGCAGCGCGAGGACCCCGAAGCCGATCATCCCGGCGACGCTCTCGACGCCGCCGAGGATCAGCGCCGTGCAGACGCCCTTCAACTCCTCGTCGGTGATCCGGTCGCCGTGCTCACGTACGAGCATGCCGAGGAACCCCTCGTCGGGATCCTTCCGCTGCCGGGTGATGAGCGTCATCAGGTATCGGTTGAAGGCCGCGCTGTCCGCCGCCCTGGCCTTGTAGCCGCGGCTGAGGTCGACGTTCTGCCTGACGCGGCGGATGAACTCGTTCCGATCGTCCCGCGGGACCCCGAGCAGCTCGCACAGGGTCTCGCCGCCGACCGGGTCGGCGAACAGCACCTGGAGATCCGCAGGCGGTCCCGCGCCCTCCAACGCATCGAGGTGCTCTTCGATGATGCCCTCGATCGCCGGCTCCAGCCTGCGGATCCGCCGGACCGTGAACTCGGGCGTCAACATCCGCCGCAGCCGCGTGTGTTCGGGCGGATCGTAGATCGAGATCTGTCCGGCCAGCTCCGGCGGGACCGACACCCCTTCGCCACTGAGGGGTTGCGCATCGGTCAGCCGGAGCCGCGTCGTGAAGTTCTCATGATCGCCGAGTATCTTGCGCACCACGTCGTAGCCCATGGCCTGCCAGACGTAGTCCGTGCTCATCTGATCGGACGCGTTGCCCTCGATCCGGATCAGCGGGCCATGCGCCCTGAGGGCGAACATGTCCTCGTGCGGATCGCAGAGCGTTCTTCTCATGTAGTTCGCCGTCGGCCGGACGACCGGGGCGACCTCGTCCGCCTCATCCACGGTAGGGAAGCCACTTCATCCCGTCGGGCGAGGACACCAGCCCGCCAGGGAAGACAGGCTCCTCCGGTGCGGCGTCCTCGCCGAGGACCGCCTTCATCTGGACCTGGCCGCCCTCCTGCATCACCTGCTTGACCACGTGCGACTTGAACAGCGGCACCATGTCCCCGTCGTCACCGCCCGCCATCTGGTCGACGGCGCCGGCGAACTCGGCGCTGCGCTCGGCGAGCCTGGACGCCGCGAGCGCCGTCTCGCCGGACGCCACCCCGCCGACCAGGTCCACGAAGGACTCGAACTCCGTGTGCTCGTTGTTCGTGACCTTCTTGGCGTGCCAGAAATACGATTCCTCGTTCACGTTCATCTGGTAGAACGACACGAGGAACTCGTAGAAGACCCCGTATTCCCGACGGTACCGGCCCTCGAACTCGTCGAAGGCGGTCTTCTCGTCCAGGTCGCCCGCGAGCACGCTGTTGATCGAACGGGCGGCCAGCAGGGCGCTGTAGGTCGCCAGATGCACGCCGGAGGAGAACACCGGGTCGACGAAACACGCGGCGTCGCCCACGAGAATCATTCCCGGGCGCCAGAACTTCGTCTGGTGGTAGGAATAGTCTTTGCGTACCCGCAGTTCCCCGTAATTCCCGGTCGTCACCCGACGCGCGTCCGACAGATACTCCGCGATCAGCGGACATTCGGCGATCAGGGCGTTGTAGGCCTTTTCCCGGTCGCCCTGGATCTTTTCGGCCATTTCGCGGCGGACCACCACGCCCACGCTGGTGAGCGTGTCGCTCAGCGGAATGTACCAGAACCAGCCGCTGTCGAAGGCGACGCTCAGAATATTGCCCGAATAGGGCTCCGGAAGCCGTTTGCCGTTCTCGAAATAGCCGAACAGGGCCAGGCTGCGGAAGAACTCCGAGTATTCGCGAGTACCACCGACGCTGGCGTGCAGCCGGCTCTTGTTGCCCGACGCGTCGATCACGAAACGCGCGCCGACCTCGTGCTCACCGCCGTCGGAGTCGGTGTACCGCAGGCCGGTGACCCGGTCGCCCTCCTCGACCACCGCGGTGACCGAGCATCCCTCGCGGACCGTCACACCCTTGCTCTTGGCGTTGTTCAGCAGGATCTCGTCGAACCGCGCCCGTTCCACCTGATAGGCGAACGAGGTCGGCCCGGTCATCCGCGGGGACACCGCGAAGGAGAACGTCCACGGTTCCGGCCTGGCACCCCAGCGGAAAGTACCGCCGCGCTTCACCGGGAATTTAGCCGCCGCGAGTTCATCGGTGACACCCAGCAGCCGGCACACCCCGTGAACCGTGGACGGAAGTAATGACTCGCCTATCTGATACCGCGGGAATACCTCTTTCTCCAGCAGCAGCACTCGGTGGCCCTGCATGGCGACCAGGGCGGCCACGGTCGAACCCCCCGGTCCGCCTCCCGCCACCACAACGTCGAACGTTTCCACCGACATCTCCCACCATCCCTCGATCGAGTCTTTCGCAATTGTGCTGGGCAACGGATCGCCGCTCAAGCCGTCCATCCGGTCACCACGTGACCATCAGCCTGCTGATTCCATATGCGGGGGTGCTCAGCCGGAACTCGGTCGCCCCGTCGGGATCCGCCAGCCGCAGGTCGGGAAAGCGTCGCCACAGCGCGGTATAGGCGATGCGCAGTTCGAGGCGGGCGAGAGCGGCTCCCAGACAATGGTGAACACCGTGCCCGAACGCGACATGGGGGACGGCCTCCCGGGTGACGTCGAGGCGATCCGCGTCCGGCAGCAGGGCGGGGTCGCGGTTGGCCGTCGGGAGAGAGCAGAGGACCGTCTCCCCCGCCTTGATCACCTGGTCGCCGACGGTGCTGTCCTCGATGGCGGTCCGGGGCGTCGGAGCATAGGGGACCGTCAGGTACCGGATCAGCTCGTCGACCGCCCGCTCCGCCGCCGGGACGTCGCCCCGCAGCGCGGCGATCTGCTCGGGGTTCCGCAGCAGCGCCAGCACGCCCAGGCCGATCATGCCCGAGATGTTGTCGTCTCCGGCCAGCATCATCTGTACGCAGACGCCCCTCAGCTCCTCATCGGTGACCGTGTCGCCGTGTTCGGCGACCACCATGCCGATGAGCCCGTCGCCGGGGTCCTTCCGTTCCCTGGCGACCATGGTCACCAGGTAGCGGGAGAACGCCTCGCCCGCGGCCGCCCGCCGCCGGCCGCTGAGCGAGGCGTCGAGATGCCGGTGGCAGAGCTGGAGGAACATGGCGCGGTCGTCCCGCGGTACCCCGAGCAGCTCGCACAGCACGGGGCCGGGCACCTCGTCGGCGAACAACTCGATCAGATCCGCGGGGGACCCTTCCCGCTCCATCTCGTCGAGGCGTTCCGTCACGATCTGCTCGATGTACGGGGCCATCCGCCGTATCTTGCGATGGGTGAACCCCGGGGCCAGCAGGCGCCGTAGCCGGGTGTGCTCCGGAGGGTCGTAGTCCATCAGGTTGCCGACCAGCTCGCGGGGCCGGAAGACGCCCTTCCCGCCGATCTCGTCGTTCCGGTCGAAGCGGCGGCGCGTGCTGAACCTCGTGTGGTCCCCGAGCACCTGCCGGACGACGTCGTGCCCGGTGGCCAGCCAGGTGTGCTCGGCATCCGCTCCGGATCCGAGCCTGACCCGCGTCAGCTCTCCGGCGGCGCGCAGCTCGTCGGCCGGGTCGAAGCCCTGCCGGAGCGTGTGGATCGGAGGCCGGTCGTCACCACTCAACGGGAAGCTCCTCCACGGCGAAGGGCGCGGGCCGGCCGGGCTTGAACCGCAGGTCCTCCTCGGGGACGGCGAGCCGCAGCGACGGGAACCGGCGGAGCACCGCCGGCAGGGCCACCCGTAGCTGGAGCCTGGCCAGCGGTGCCCCGAGACAGTGGTGGATGCCGTATCCGAACGCCATGTGCTTCGGGTTCTCACGGGTGATGTCGAAGTGTTCGCCCTGCGGACGGTTGACCGCCATCATGGAGCAGGTCAGGACGTCTCCGGCCCGGATGTCACGTCCGGCGACACTCACGTCCTCGAGAGCGACCCGGGGGGCCGGGGCCTCGACGATCGAAGCGTGCCGCAGCAGCTCCTCGGTCGCGCCGTCGACGAGCTCGGGATGTTCGCGAAGCAACGCCATCTGGTCGGGATGGGTCACCAGCAGGAGCACCGCGACCGCCAGCTGGGCAGCCATCTGCTCGGCGGCCATGATCAGGTTGCCCTCGGCGAGCCCCGCCAGTTCCTCGTCACTGACCTCCGCCCCGTGCTCGCGCACGATGACACCGATCATCCCCTCGCCGGGATCGAGGCGCTTGCGGGCCGCCAGCTTCTGGGTGTAGTTGACGACTCCCATCCCCGAAGAGGTCCGCTGCCGAGGGAGCCTGCTCTCCCTGCTCTCCCGGATCATCCGCGACAGCTCGGCCCGGTCGTCGCGGGGGACGTCGAGGAACTCACAGGCGATCAGCGCCGGGATGGGCCAGGCCGCGTACCTGACGAAGTCGACCGGCGACCCCACGTCCTCCAGGTCGTCCAGGCATTCTTCGACGATCTCCTCGATGCGGGGCCGCAGCCGTTCCATCCGCCGGGCGGAGTAGGCCGGGGCCACGGTCCTGCGCAACCGGGTGTGGTCCGGCGGGTCGTACGCCTGCAGGATTCCCGGCAGCAGGGCCCGGTCGGCCTCGTCGTCGACCGGCCGCATGGAGCTGAACCGCTCGGGATCGGCGAGGATGTCCCGAACCTCGTGGTACCCGGTGACCAGCCACTGCTTACGGCCGTCCATCCCGGGCTCGGTGTCGTATTCGTGCAGCGGCCCCTCGTTCTGCAGGTCGTGGAACTCCGGCACAGGATCGAGCCGGTGCCGCCGGTGCGGCAAGGGAAGTGCCATCGGTACTCCTCTGTCCGGTGCTACCAGTCGAGCAGCAGGGCTTCCACATCGAACGGCGGCGGCCCCAACGTGATCTCGCGCTGCGGATCGGCGAGCCGCAGGGTGGGGAAGCGGTGCGCCAGCGCCGGAATCGAGACCTTGAACATCAGCTCGGCCATGGCCCTGCCGAGGCAGTGATGGATGCCGTGCCCGAACGCCAGATGCTCCGCCTTCTCCCGTGTGATGTCGAACTCGTCCTCCGCACTCGGGTAGTTCGGGCGGTTGGCGGCCAGCAGGGAGCACGTGACGGTGTCGCCGGCCTTGACGAGCTGGTTCCCGATCCGCACGTCCTGGGTCGCGACGCGCGGATGGGTCTTCTCGTCGGTCGTGAGGTACCGCATGGTCTCGTCCAGCCACTCCGGTACGGTCTCGGGCTTCTCCCTGAGCAGAGCGAACTGCGCGGGCTGTTCGACCATCAGCCACGCGCCCGCCGCGAGGAGACGGGCCACCTGGTCGGCGGCAGCGCCCATGACGAACGCGGCCACCCCCGTCAGCTCGGCATCCGTGATGGCGTCACCGTTCTCGCGCCCCACGATGCCGAACAGGTCGTCGCCGGAGCCGCGGCGCGACTGGGCGACATGCTGCTTCATGTAGGTCATGAACTTGTTCCCCGCCGCGGTGCGCCGCTTGTCCGACCGGTCGGTCCGGCTGGCGAGGAGGATCCGTGCCAGGTCCGCCTGGTCGTCACGGGGAATGCCGAGGAAGTCGCAGGTCGCCGGCGTCGCGATGGCCCATCCGAAGTGCGGGACGAAGTCCACCGGGCCGCCGAGCGACTCGATGGTGTCCAGGCTGTCCTGGACGATCTGCTCGACCCGCGGCCGGAATTTCTGCATCCGGCGGTGGGAGAACGCGGGCACCACCATCCGGCGGAGCCGCGTGTGCTCCGGCGGGTCGTACTGGGTGAGGAAGCCCGGCCAGGTGATGCCGGCCGCGGTCCCTCCGTAGAGCAGGCGGGCGCTGAACTTGTCCGAGCCGAGGACCTGCCGGACCTCGTCGATCCCGGTGGCGAGCCACGCGGTCCGCCCCTCGGTGGAGTCCTCGGTTCCGAGGACGGTCAGGCCACCCTCCTTCATCAGGGAGTGGAGTTCGGGCACCGGATCGAACCGGTCCCTCCGGTGCAACTGCGACGCCCGGACGACGTTGATCTCCTCGAACATGCCGCGGGTCCTTTCGTCTCATCCGGCCGGCGTACGTGGAACAAGGGTCTCCGGGCAGCCGGACGGGCGTCGAGCCCGTCCGACTGCCCGACCTGAGCGGTTGGACACCCTCTCAGCCGCCGATCTCCGCGATCAGGCTCTTCGGCCGGAGGTCGGTCCAGTTCTCCTCGATGTAGGCGAGGCAGTCCTGGCGGCCGGCCTCGCCGTGCACGGAGGTCCAGCCGTCCGGCACCTCGGCGAAGGCGGGCCAGAGGGAGTGCTGGCCCTCGTCGTTGACGAGCACGAAGAAGGAGCCGTCCTCGTTGTCGAAGGGGTTGGTCATGGTGGTCCTTTCCCGCTACGGCCGCGGCCGGAGCTTCTCGGCGACGACGGCCCCGATCCGGGCCAGCGACGCGGGCTGCATCATCTCGTTGTGGTCGACGGGGATCTCGTGGTGTTCCACGGTCCCGCTGGTCAAGGGCTGCCAGCTGGCGATCGCCCAGTCGACGGGCATGTGCGGGGGACGGTCCTTCGAGGCGACGAACAGCAGGACGTCGCCGGCGAAGCTCGGGGCCTCGTGCCTCGGCCCGACCTCGGCGAGGTTCCGCATGACCTCTTCCAGGCGGGCCCGGGCTCCGTCCCCCCTGACCAGCCCGGCGGCGAGCTCCATCTGCTGTTCCTTCAGCTTGTCGACGGCCGCCTGGGTACGCCCGTCGCCGCGTGCCTTCTTCCCCATGTAGGTGGGATAGGCGTCGAGCAGCGCGAGCACGCCGACCTGCTCGCCCTCGGCCTCGAGCAGCGCGGCCATCGCCTGCGCGATCCGCCCGCCGAGGGACCAGCCGAGGAAGTGGTAGGGCCCGGTGGGCTGCACGGTGCGGATCTGCGAGACGTAGTCGGCCGCCATCTCGTCGACTCCGCCGGGCAGGGCCTCGGTGCGGGCCAGGCCGCGCGCCTGGATTCCGTAGACCGGCTGGTTCGACGGGAGTTCCCGCAGCAGCGGCCCGTAGTTCCAGCTCAGGCCGCCGCTCGCATGGACGCAGAACAGCGGCGGACGGTCGCCGCCGGGACGCAGCGGCAGCAGGACCTCGAAGTCGCCCGCGGCGGTCTTCGCCGCGACGCTGGATCGCCGCCGCTCGCCCAGGAGGGTCAGGGTTCCGGCAGCGGACCAGCGGGCGAGCGAGCCGGTGCGCAGCATGCGCCGCCCCTGCGCCCCGAACGGGCAGGCCAGGCTCCGGTCGGCCGGGACGGCGTCGACCGCGGGGCCGGTGACGTAGAGATCACCGACGGCTCCGGGCGCGACGGGGAGCAGCCGGTCGTCGAGCACGAGCGCGCCGAGCGGGCCGTCCTGGGCCAGGTCGGCGACTGCCGGGGGCACGGACCCGGTCCACACGGCCGGGGCCTCGGCCGGACGCTCGCGCTCGGCGTCGTCCAGCAGGATGTCCAGATCGCTGACGCGCCGGTCGGGGTCCTCCGCCACCTGTTCCAGGACGCGGACCAGCCGTCGTGCCAGCGATTCGGCCGTGGAAGCGTCGAACAGGTCGACGGCGTAGCGGAGTTCTCCGTCGATGCCGTCGCCGTGGTCGTCCTCGTCGCGGTGCTCGGTGAGCTTGAACGCGAGGTCCAGCTCGATGGCCTCGGGCCGGCCGGGTTCGACACTGGTGCGCAGGGCAGGCAGTCCCGTCGCGTCCCACGCGCCGGTGTCCTCCTCGGCCACGTCCAGGGACACCTGGAACACGGGGTGGCGGGAGAGCGAAGCGGGCAGCTCAAGCAGATCGGCGATCCGCTCGAACGGGACGTCCAGGTTCTGGCGGGTGTCCCGGACGGTCTCCTGCACCCGGGCGACGACCTCCCGGAAGGTGGGGTCGCCCGCGACGTCGGTGCGCAGGGGCAGCGGCCGGGCGAACGGCCCGATCATCGGCTCGAGGTCGATCAGGTCCTCGTCCCGCGGCAGCGTCGTGCCGATCACGAGGTCCTCGCCGGCGCCCAGTCGGGTCAGCAGCATGGCGAGCGCGGCATGCACCAACTGGTGGGCGTCCGCGCCCGCCGAGTCCACGGCCGCCAGCAGTTGGGCGTGCGGGGCGCCGTCCAGCCGCAGGGCGACCGCGCCCGCCCGCCGCGACGGGATGGCCTGACGCGGACGGTCGAAGGGCAGGACCGTATCCCCGTCGATGCCGGCGAGGTGGTCCCGCCAGAAGGACGCCTGGTCGTCGATCAGGCTTCCCTGCTCGCGTTCGCCCTCGCGCAGCCGCTGCTCCCAGATGGCGTAGTCGGCGAACTGGAGGGCCAGTGGCGCGCGCTCCGGGACCCGGCCCGCGCGCCGCGCGCCGTACGCGGCCCCCAGGTCCCGGAAGTACACGTCCAGCGAGTCGTCGTCGGCGGCGATCCGGTGCACCGTCAGCGCCAGCACGTGCTCCCGCTCCGCGAGCGCGAAGAGGTCGCAGCGCCACGGCATGTCACGGGTGAGGTCGAAGGGCTGCCGGGCCCGTTCGGCGAGAAGCCCGGGGAGGTCCTCCTCGGCGGCCGGAATCGGCGTCAGCTGAACCGTCGCGGAGTCGTGGACGTGCTGGTGGACGGTCGTGGCCTGGCCGGGGAAGGTCGTCCGGAGGATCTCGTGCCGGGACGCGACGTCACCGAGCGCCGCCTCCAGCGCGGGCACGTCCAGTCGGCCGCGCACGCGCAGCGCGACCGAGGTGTGCATGCCCGCGGTCGTCTCTCCGGGACGGGCCAGCAGCCAGGCGCGGAGCTGTCGGGCGGTGAGGGGCACCTCCTCCGGCCGGGTGGCGGCGGCCTCCAGCGCGGGACGTGACTTCGCCGCCAGCGCCCGGGCGATGCCCGCGGGCGTGGGCGAGGAGAACAGCTGCCGGATGGGCAGATCCGCGCCGATCTCCTCGCGGATCCGCGCGATGAGACGCATGGCCAGCGCCGAGCTGCCGCCCAGGTCGTGGAAGGCGTCGTCGACGCCCACCCGCTCCACCCCGAGGATCTCGGCGTACAGCGCGCACAGCACCTTCTCGGTCTCGCTCTCGGGCGCCTTCTCCGAAGTGCGTCCCGCGAGGTCGGGGGCGGGCAGGGCCCGGCGATCCACCTTGCCGTTCGCAGTGATGGGCAGGCCCGGACGGACGACGATCGCCACGGGGACCATGTAGGAAGGCAGGACGAGGCTCATCCGCTGCCGCATCTCGTCGACGTCGGCCTCGCCTCCGTCGGTGACGACGTAGCCGACCAGACGCCGCTCGCCGGGCTGGTCCTCGCGCGCCATGGCGACCGCCTCGGTCACTCCCGGCTGGGCCGCCAGCACGGCTTCCACCTCGGCCAGCTCCACCCGGAAGCCCCGGATCTTCACCTGGTCGTCGGCCCGCCCGACGAACACCACCTCCCCGTCGCGGTTCCAGCGCGCCAGGTCTCCGGTGCGGTACATGCGCTCACCGGCCCGGAACGGGCATGCGACGAACCGTTCGGCCGTCAGGTCCGGCCTGCCGAGGTACCCGCGGGCCAGGCCGGTACCGACGATGTACAGCTCGCCGGTGATTCCCGGCGCGACCGGCTGCAGGAAGGCGTCGAGGATGTAGATCCCGCGGTTCGCCATCGGGCGGCCGATCGGCAGCTCACGCCCGATCCCGTCACCGGGCTCGATCGGCTTCCACGTCGCGCACAGGGTGGTCTCGGTCGGCCCGTAGGTGTTCCTCACCCGGAGAGCGGGCTGGGCCCGCCGCAGGTTCTCCACCGCGAAGGCGGGAACGACGTCTCCGCCGGTGCCGACCTCGGTCAGGCCGGTGAAGCATTCCGGTGACGCCTCCGCCAGGGCGCGGAAGGTTCCGGCGGTGAGGTGGAGGGCGGTCGCGCCCCGTTCGACGGCCCGGCGCACGCCGTCGGCGTCCACCACTCCCGGCTCGGCGAGCAGGATCCGGCCGCCCGTGGCGAGCGGCACCCACATCTCGTAGAGCGAGGCGTCGAAGACGTGCGTCGCGTGCATCAGCACGCCGTCGTCGGGACCGATCCGCCAGCCCGCGTCGCCCGCCAGACCGGCCACTCCCCCATGGGTGACGGCCACGCCCTTCGGGACGCCGGTGGAACCGGAGGTGTACATCACGTACGCCAGATCGTCCGCGCCGACCCGGATCTCCGGAGCGGTGCCGGCCTGTTCGTCGACGGCCGCGCGGGTCTCCGGCGCGTCGAGGACGATCGCGTTCTCCGGCGCGGCCGCCTGGGTGGCGATCGTGCACACGACGGTCGAGACCCCGGAGTCGGCGAGGATGAGCGCGGTCCGCTCAGCCGGATTCCCCGTGTCGATCGGGACGAACGCGGCGCCCGCCTTCCAGATCGCCAGGAACGTGATCACCAGGTCGGCGGACCTCTCCATGACCACACCGACCAGGGCGCCGCGCCGGACGCCGCGACCGGTGAGGTATGCGGCCAGCCTGTTCGAAGCCTGGTCGACCTCGGCGTAGGTCAGGTCCGTGCCGCTCGCATCGGTGATCGCCACCGCGTGGGGTGCGGTGTCCACCCGCCGCCCGAACAGCTCGACCACGGACTCACCGGGCACCGGGCCAGCGGTCGCGTTCCACTCGTTCACCACCATGGCGCGCTCGGCTTCGCTCAGCAGGGTCAGCCGGCCGACCAGGACGTCGGGCTCGGTGACCAGCCGTTCCACCACCCGGACGAACGCGCCCAGGACGGATTCGGCGACCTCCCGCTCGAACAGGCCCCGGTCGTAGTTGAGAATGACCGGCATCCGCTCGCCCGGCCCGGTGACCAGGGTGAACGGGTAATGCGAGGAGTCGCGTCCCTTTCGCACGGGGCGCATGTTCAGGCCGTCGTCCGCCGGCCGGTCGAGTCCGGTGCGGGGGAAGTTCTCGTAGACGACGAGCGTGTCGAAGAGCGCTCCGAGTCCGGCGACGGCCTGTGCCTCCTGAAGGCCGAGATGCTGGTGGGCCATGAGCGCCGACTGGTTCCGCTGCAGATCGGCCAGCAGATCGACGGCCCGCCGCCCGCCGTCGAGCCGGACGCGCACCGGCAGGGTGCCGAGCAACATGCCGACCATCGACTCGACGCCGGCCAGCTCGGCCGGCCGTCCCGAGACGGTCGCGCCGAACACCACGTCGGTGCGGCCTGCCAGCTGCGACAGCACGACACCCCACACACCCTGGACGACGGTGCTCAACGTGAGGTCGTGGCCGCGGGCCAGCTGTGCCAGATCGTTCGTCAGCTCCGGGGAGAGCTCGGTCATCACCGTGTCGATGTCCGGTATTCGGCTCGGATCGGCCGGGGCGACCGTGGTGGGGGCGTCCAGGCCGGCGAGCTCCTTCCGCCAGGCGGCCCGGGCCGCCTCCTTGTCCTGGCGGCCCAGCCAGGAGAGATAGTCGCGGTAGGAGGCCGTGGCCGCCAGCCCGGACGGGTCCCCGCCCGCCGCGTAGATCGCGGAGAGCTCGCGGTGAATGACCGGCATCGACCAACCGTCGGCCAGGACGTGATGAAGGGTGTGCACGAGCCGGTGGCTCTCCGGGCCGAGCCGGATCAGGTGCAGCTTCGTCAACGGGGCCGTCTCGAGACGGAACCGCTCGGCCAGCTCCTCCTCCGCCAGCCGCCCCACCTCGTCGTCCGCCAGGTCGTCCGGGAGTCCGGAGAGGTCTGTCTCACGCCACGGGATCTTGACGTCGCGTAAGACGACCTGAACCATCTGCGCGCCGCTGACGTACCGGAAACAGACCCGCAGCGCGGCGTGCCGGTCCAGGAGCGCCTGCCAGGACCTCTGCAAACGCTCGGAGTCCAGCGGTCCCTCGATGCCGTAGACGGACTGAACGGTGTAGGTGTCGGGGCCGTCCTTGTCCAGAGCCGTGTGGTAAAGCATTCCCTCCTGCAGCGGCGACAGGGGCCAGACGTCTTCCACGCCGGAGCGCGGCTTTGCACGAGTGTCGTCAACAGTCACGATCTGCTCCTTGTGGAGGTCATCCATCGGTCGGCCCGCTTTGGAGTTGGTCCATCTGGTCGGGCGAGAGAGCCAGGAGCATGCCGTCGTCGGACTCCGGCTCCGAGCTCTCCTCGCCCTCGGCCGGGAGCTCCTTGGCGAGCGCCGCCAGCCGTTCGGGCGTCTTCTCCTCGAACACTTGCCAGGGGGTCACTTCCAGCCCTTCGCGGCGGAGCCGGGCCGACAGCTGCATCGAGCTGATCGAGTCGCCGCCGATCTCGAAGAAGCTGTCGTCGACTCCGACCCGTTCCACCCCGAGGATCTCGGCGAACACCGCGCACAACAGCTCCTCGACGGCCGTGCGCGGACCCCGTCCGGAGGAGTTCCCGGCGAGGTCGGGGGCCTGGAGTGCCCGGTGATCGACCTTTCCGTTCGGGGTCAGGGGCACCGCGTCCAGCGGTACGAACGCCACCGGCCTCATGTGCTCGGGCAGGCGTTCGGCCGCGGTCTCGCGGAGAGCTGCGATCAGTTCGTCGGCCGGCTGCGCGGCCGCCGGCACGACGTACGCCACCAGCCGCTTCTCGCCGGGGCCGTCCTCACGAGCGACGATCACCACCTGGGCGGCTCCCGGATGGTCCGACAGCACGGCCTCGATCTCACCCGGCTCGACCCGGTAACCGCGCACCTTGACCTGCGCGTCGGCCCGGCCGACGAAGACCAGCTCTCCCTCCCGGGTCCAGCGGGCCCGGTCGCCGGTGCGGTACATCCGGCCCCCGGAGGAGAACGGGTCGGCGACGAACCGCTCCGCGGTCAGGCCCGGACGTCCGAGGTACCCGCGCGCGAGCCCTGCCCCGGTGACGTAGAGCTCACCGGCCACGCCGGGCGGCACCGGCTGCAGGAAGGCGTCGAGCACGTACGCCCGCATGTTGGCGATCGGGCGGCCGATGGGGGGCGCGTCGCGTCCCGGAGACAACGGTGCGCTCATCGTCACGCACACGGTGGTCTCGGTGGGCCCGTAACCGTTGATCATCCGGCGGTCCCCCGACCAGCGGTCGACCAGAGCGGGCGGGCACGCCTCACCGGCGACCACCAGTGTCTCGAGGCTGTCCGGCAGGTCCTCCTCGACGGCCAGCACGCTCGGCGGCACAGTGACGTGGGTGATGCGCCACCGGCGCACCGCGTCGCCCAGCGACACTCGCGGCGGCATGCTGTCGGGGTCGGCCAGCACCACGGTCCCGCCTGACAGCAGGGCCATGCACAACTCGGAGATCGCGGCGTCGAACCCGAGGGACGCGAACTGCAGGACGCGTGAGGAGGATGTCACGCCGAAGCGCTCGATCTGCGCGCCGGCCAGGTTGCCGAGCCCGGCATGGGTGACTTGGACGCCCTTGGGCGTACCCGTGGACCCGGAGGTGTAGATCACATACGCTCCGTCGCCCACCGCCACGGCCGGCAGCGCCGCACCCGGGTCGGCGGCGGACCGCTCGTCCAGTACGACCACGACGCCCGCGAACCCGTCCGGCACGGCTGTCCGGGTCGCCTTCGTGCACAGCAGCACCTCGGGGGCGGAATCCGTCAGCATCAGCTCGATCCGTCCGGCGGGATACTCCGGGTCGACCGGTACGAACACCCCGCCCGACAGCGACACGCCGAGCAGGGCCACCACCAGCTCCGCCGACCGTCCGACCAGCACACCCACGCGCGTTTCCCGCCGGACGCCCAGCCCCGCCAGCAGCCGCGCCAGATCCTCTGCCTCTTCCAGCAGCCCCCCGTACGACAGCTTCCGATCCGCGTCCTCCACCGCGATCGCGTCCCGCGAGAGTTCCGCCCGGCGGCGGAACAGTACGGGCAGCGGCTCCGGCACGAAGGGCGCATCGGTGGCGTTCCACTCCTCGACCACCAGGCCGCGCTCCGTCGGGCCGATCAGGCCGACCCGGCCCACCAAGGTCCACGGATCGGCCGCCACCTGCTCCAGTGCCCGGACGACCGCCGCCAGCATCTCCTCCGCCCGGGTCCGGTCGAAGACGTCCGGACGGTAGATGAACTCGCCGTGGACGCCGCCGTCGTGGGAGGCGCGCATGGATATCGGGTAGTGCCCGCTGTCGTTCGGGATCCCCGCGGGGCGCATGACGAGCGCATCGGGGTCCTCGGACGGGAGCGGCGGGCGGGGGTAGTTCTCGAACACCACGATGGTGTCGAACGCGGCGCCCTGCCCGGCGAGTTGCTTGATCTCCGACAGCCCGACGTGCTGATGCGCCATCATCGCGACCTGACGCTCCTGCAGCCGCGTCAGCATGTCGAGGAACGGTTCACCGCCGTCGAGGCGGGCCCGGACCGGCAGCGTGTTCATGAACAGGCCCACCACGGACTCGACGCCGGGAATCTCGGGCGGCCGCCCGGCCACCGCGGAGCCGAAGACCACGTCGTCCCGGCCCGTCAGCCGGGCCAGGAGCAGCGCCCAGATTCCCTGGAAGAGGGTGTTCATCGTGACGCCGTGCCGGCGGGTGAACTCCACCAGCCGGCGGCTCAGGTCCTCGTCCATGTCGAACCGGAGTCGCTCGGGCTCGACGGGCGCGGTGACGGCGTCCGGCGGCACGACGTGAGTGGGCTCGTCGAGCCCGGCGAGCTCGCTCCGCCACGCCTGCCGGGCGGCTTCCTTGTCCTGGCGGGCGAGCCAGGCGAGATAGCTGCGGTACGACGTCGGGGCGGGCAGGGACCGGCCGTCGCCGCCCGATTCGTAGGCCGCCGTCACGTCGCCGGACAGGATCGGCAGGGACCATCCGTCGCAGGAGATGTGGTGGGAGGCGAGGGCCAGCCGGTGGCTGCGTTCGCTGATGCGCATCAGGTGCAGGCGCAACAGCGGGGCCCGATCCAGTTCGAACCGGTCGGCATGCAGTTCCTCCGCGAGTCGCTCGGCCTCCGCCAGCGCCTCGTCCTCGGGCAGGTGCGACAGGTCGGTCTCTGTCCAGGGCAACACCACCTCACCTGCGATCGCCTGCACGGCCTGGCCGGACCCGAGCTGGTGGAAACTCGCCCGCAGCGCGGCGTGCCTGTCGAGGAGGGTCTGCCAGGACGCCCGGAAGCGAGCGACGTCCAGCGGGCCGTCGAGGGCGAGGGTGCGGATACCCGCGTACACATCCGGGCCTCGCTCGTCGACGGCGTGGAACAGCAGTCCCTCCTGGAGCGGGGAGAGCGGCCAGATGTCGGCGAGTCCCGGAACGGCGGCCTCGATCTCCTCCACGTCCTGCTGCGTCAGCGCGGTGAGGGAGAAGTCGCAGGGGGTGTGCCCACCGGCTCCGAGGGCGGCGTGCGCGGCGAGTCCGGACAGCAGGTCCAGCCAGGCCCGGCCGAGCGACTCCGCCTCGGCTTCGCCGAGGATCCGTCCGGCCCAGGTCAGGGTCAGCCGGAGCTCGGGTCCGTCCGGGGAGTCGAGGACGACGGCGTCGACCTCCACGGCGTGGCGCAACGGCGCGTGCTCCTCCGCGGCGCCGCCGATGGTCCCCGTCATCTGCCAGGGCTCCGGATCTCCCTCGGGGCGGGAGGAGAAGCGGCCCAGGTAGTTGAACCCGATCTCCGCCTTCGGCAACGCCGCCAGGACCGGTGCCGTCTCCGCGTTCAGGTGGCGCAGCACACCGTAGCCGAGGCCACCGTCGGGGACGGTGCGCACGTTCTCCTTGACCGCCTTCAGCAGGCGGCCGGCCGCCTCGCCACCGGCGATCACCTCGTCGGTGTCTATCCCGGTCACGTCCAGCCGGACCGGGTGGATGTCGGTGAACCAGCCGACCGTCCGCGAGAGGTCCAGCTCTCCGACGGGCCGGCGGCCATGGCCTTCGACGTCCACCACGACGGCGTCGCCACCGCGCCACCGGGTGACCGCGCCCGCCAGCGTGGCCAGGAGCACCTCGTGGACACCGCAGTGGTAGGCCGAGGCGGCCTTCCCCACGAGCACGCCCGCCCGGTCTCGCGGCAGGGTCCAGGACCGGCGTCCCGCGGTCGCGATGGTGTCGCGCGCGGGGTCGAGGGAGGCCAGCCGCGGTTCCGCCTGGTCGAGGATCTCCGTCCAGGTCCCGAGTTCCGCGGCCCGGACCGCGGCCTGATCGGCCAGTGTCCGCGCCCAGCGCCGGAACGGGACCTCCACCGGGTCGAGAGCGGGCTCCGCGCCCGCGCTCACGGCCTCACATGCCGCACGCAGGTCCAGCAGCAGGATCTGCCACGACACCGCGTCGGCCACCAGATGGTGCGCCACCAGCACGATCCGACCCACACGGCCGGGTCCGGCGTCCACCCACACCGCCCGGATCATCACACCGGCAGCGGGATCCAACCTCGCCGCCGCCTCCCTGGCGCACCGGTCCGCGATCTCGTCGATGTCGCCGGTGTCCGCGTCGACCCGCTCGACCAGACCGGCCGCGTCCACCGCACTCCGAGCGGACACGACCATGCCCGGCTCCTCGCCCGCGGCCGTGACGATCCGGCTCCGCAGCAGATCGTGGGTGCCGATCACCGCGCCCAGCCCGGCCGCCAGCGCGTCCACCGACAGGTCGCCGGGAGCGCCCACGGTCACCCACTGGGTCAGGGCCCCGCCGGTCAGCGCGCCGGGGTCGCGTTCGATGAGCGCCCGCATCACCGGCGTCCACGCGACCTCGCCGACGTCGTCGGCGAGCTCTGCCCGCGGGGCGCCGCCGCGCTCGGCGACCGCCGCGATGGCCGCGGGTGTCTCCTGCTCGAAGACGTCCTTCGCGCCGAAGACGACGTCGGCGCGGCGGGCCCGGGCTGCCAGTTGCATGGAGAGGATCGAGTCGCCGCCCAGTTCGAAGAAGCTGTCGTCGGCCCCGACCCGGTCCAGCCCGAGGATCTCGGCGAACAGTGCGCACAGCACCCGCTCCGCCTCGGTGCGCGGCTCGCGGCCGGCGGGCTTCGCGGAGAACTCGGGAGCGGGCAGGGCCTCGCGATCGATCTTCCCGTTGATCGTCAGCGGGAAGTCGTCCAGGACCACCACCGCGGCCGGGACCATGAACTCGGGCAGCCGCGCCGCGAGGTGTTCGCGGAGCGCTTCGGGGTCCAGGACCTGGTCCGGTTCCGCGATCGCATAGGCGATCAGCCGCTTCTCACCCGGACCGTCCTCCCTCGCGACGACGACCGCCTGCGCGACCTGGGGAGCCTCGGCGAGCACCGTCTCGATCTCCGTCGGCTCGACCCGGTAGCCCCGGATCTTCACCTGGGCGTCGGCCCGTCCGGCGAACAACAGCTCGCCCCGGTCGTTCCGGCGTGCCAGGTCGCCGGTGCGGTACATCCGCTCGCCGGGGACGAACGGGTCGGCGACGAACCGCTCCGAGGTGGCGCCGCGGGCCCCGAGATAGCCGAGCGCCAGACCTACGCCGGCGAGGTAGAGCTCACCGGTCACGTTCGGGGCGACCGGCTGGAGGAAGGCGTCGAGCACGTACGCCCGCCGCCCGGCCAGAGGGCGGCCGATCGGCAGGACGTCGCCCGGCTCGTCCCCCGGCTCGAGGAGATGCCAGGTGCCGCACAGTGTGGTCTCGGTCGGGCCGTAAAGGTGCCGGACCCGGACGTCCGGGCAGGCCCGGCGCAGCTGTGCGACGGAGGCGAGGGGCACCACGTCTCCGCCGGTGAGGATCTCGCGCAACCCGTCGAAGGAGCCCGGCGACTCCTCGGCCAGCACCCGGAAGCTCCCGGCCGTCAGATGGACGGTGGTCACGCCGCGTGCGACCGCCTCCCGCAGGCGCTGCGTGTCGACCGCGCCCGGCTCGGCGACCATGACGCGGGCACCGCGGACCAGCGGCGCCCAGATCTCGAACAGCGACGCGTCGAACGCGTGCGAGGCGTGCATCAGGACGCAGTCGTCGGCATCGAGTGCCCAGCCGGGGTCGCCGGCCAGGGCCGCGACGCTTCCGTGCGGCACCACGATGCCCTTGGGCTCCCCGGTCGATCCCGACGTGTACATCACGTAGGCGGCGTCGCGCGCCGTGACCGTCGGCGTCTCGTGCCTCGTTTCCCCGGCCCACGGCGCGTCCACGGGCACGGGCTCGAGCCCGTCCGGCACCGCGTTCCGGGTCCCCTCGGCGCAGACCGCCACCGTCACGCCGGCGTCGGCCAGCATCCGCTCGATCCGAACCGGCGGGTAGTCCACATGCACCGGGACGTAGGCGGCGCCGGCCTTCCAGACCGCGAGGAATGCGACGAACAGGTCCGCGCCGCGCTCCAGCACCACGCCGACGTGGTCGCCGCGGCGCACGCCCGTCTCGGCCAGACGCCCTGCCAGCCGGTCCGACTCCCGGTCGAGGTCGCCGTAGGACAGGGTGCGGTCGCCGTCGACGACGGCCACCGCGTCCGGCGTGCCTGCCGAGCGCCGCCGGAAGAGTTCCACCACCGACGCACCGCCGGCGGCCTCGCCGGTCGCGTTCCAGCGCTCCACCTCGGACGTGCGTGTCGCGTCACTCGTCACACCCAGGCGCCCCACGGGGAGCGAGGGCTCGGCCGCCACCCGCTCGATGACACGCACAACCTGCCCGGCGACCTCGGCGGCGGTCCTCTCGTCGATCCGGTCGGGCCGGAAGGACACGCGGATCTGCAGGCGCTCTCCGGGACTGGCGCTCATGGTCAGCGGGTAGCCGGTACCGGTCCGGGTGACGGCCGAGCTGATCGTGACACCGCCGTCGTCGCCGAGGCCGGCCGCGTCGAGCGGGTAGTTCTCCACCATCATGATGGTGTCGAAGACCGCGCCCGGTCCCACCGCCTTCTGGATCTCCGACAGACCCATGTACTGGTGTTCCGTCAACGCCGCCTGGCGTCGCTGCAGATCCTGGAGCAGCTCCAGGACCCGCAGGCCGCCGTCGAGGCGCACCCGGACCGGAACGGTGTTGATGAACATCCCCACCATCCGCTCCACGTCCGGTACGTCCGCCGGGCGGCCCGACACCACCGTGCCGAACGCCACGTCCGTCCGGCCCGCCAGCCGGGCCAGCACCAGGGCCCACGCGCCCTGCACGATCGTGCTCAGCGTCAGCCCGTGGCCGCGGGCGAAGTCGGTGAGCGTCCGGGTCGATTCGGCGGACAGCCACGCGCAATGCTCCTGCGGCATCACCATCGCCCTGCCCGCGTCGGCGTCCACCACGGTCGGCTCGTCGGACCCGGCGAACTCCGACCGCCAGGCCGACAGCGTCGCGTCCTGCTCCTGACGGCTCAGCCACAGCAGGTAGTCACGGTAGGAGGGTGACGTCGACGGGCCCGGTCCGCCGGCGTAGCCGGAGGACATCTCGCCCAGGATGATCGGCGTGGACCAGCCGTCCAGGAGGACATGGTGCGACGTCAGGACGAGCCGGTGCCTGTTCTCGCCGAGACGGATCAGCAGCAGCCGGAGCAGCGGCGGGCGGGTCACGTCGAACCGCTCCGCCTGGTCCTCCGCGAGAAGACGTTCGACCTCGGCGGCCGCGTCGGCCTCGCCGAGATGTGACACGTCCGCCTCACGCCAGGGGATGTCGGCCTCGCCCACGACGACCTGCACCGTCTCACCCGAGCCGAGCTGGTGGAAGCTCGTCCGGAGCGACTCGTGCCGGGCGACCAGCGGCTGCCACGCCGCGCGCAGCCGTTCCGGGTCGAGCGGCCCGTCCAGCTCCAGGATCCGCTGGCTCTGGTAGACGTCCACGCCCTCCTCGTCGAGGGCCCGCTCGAAGAGCATGCCTTCCTGCAGGGGCGACAGGGGCCAGATGTCGGTCAGCCCGGGCGCGGCGGCCTCCAGCTCCGCCACGTCCCGCTGCGACATGTCGACGAGGTCGAAATCGGACGGCGTGTGGCCTCCGGCGCCGGGATCGGCGGCGTGGGCGGCGAGGCCGGTGAGCATCTCCAGCCAGGCCTCCCCCAGCCGCTCCACCGTGTCGGGGTCGAGATCCCGGCCGTCCACGGTGAGCCTCACCTGGGGACCGCCCGGCGTGTCCTGCACCCTCGCGCCGACCTCCAGCGCATGGGCGAGGACCAGGTCGGGGGCGTCGGCTCCCGCACCGAGCGGCCCTTCGACGACCTGCCACGGGGTGTCCGGGGAGGCGGCGGCCGACCGGCCGAGATAGTTGAACCCGATTCTCGGGGACGGCAGTTCGGCCAGCCTGGCCCCGGTGTCGGGGTTGAGGTGGCGCAGCAGTCCGTAGCCGAACCCGTCGCCCGGAACGGCGCGGACCTGCTCCTTCACGGCCTTCAGCAGCTCCCCGGCCGCCGCGTTCCCGGCCGCCGCGGCCGCCAGGTCGAGGCCGGAGACTTCGAGGCGGACCGGGTGGACGCTGGTGAACCAGCCCACGGTGCGCAGCAGGTCCTCGCCGTCGGCCGCGTGGCGGCCGTGGCCCTCCAGGTCCACCAGCACCCCGGCGTCACCACCGCGCAGGCGCGCCACCGCGCCGGCCAGGCCCGCCAGCAGCACCTCCTGGACCCCGCAGTGGAAGGCTCCCGGGGCCTGACCCACCAGGCTCCGCGCCGCGGATCCGGACAGTGTCCAGGACCACGAGTGCGGCCGCCCGGCGTGCTCCTCGGGGAACGGGTCCGCGCCGTCGAGGACCCCGACCCAGTGATCGATCTCGGCGACGGTACGCTCGCTGAGCGCCTGCTCGGTCAGCCGCCTCGCCCACTGCCGGAACGACGTCGTCGCAGGTTCGAGAGACGCGGTCCCTCCGGAGATCACCTGTTCATAGGCTGTCCGCAGATCCGGCAGCAGGATGCCCCACGAGACCGCGTCGACCACCAGGTGATGCGCCACCAGCGCCAGCCGGCCCGGCTCGGCGTCTCCGGCATCGATCCACACGACCCGCACCATGGTTCCCGTCGACGGGTCCAGGACGCCCGCGGCCGTCCCGGCCTCGCGTCCGGCGATCTCGTCGAGGTTCGCGGTCGCGGCCGCCACCCGTGTCACCAGTCCGGCCGCGTCCACCGTGCCGCGACCGGGCACGATCAGCCGTCCGTCGGACTCCACCCGGCCGCGCAGCTGGTCATGGGTGTCCAGCACCGCTTGCAGGGCCGCCACCAACGCGCTCCGGTCGAGGCCGGGCGGGGCGACCACGACCCGCGCCTGGGCGAAGCCGGGGCGCTGCGCGTCGGCTCCGAGGGCGCGCATCACCGGCGTCCAGGGAATCTCCCCGATGCCCGCGTCCGCCTCGAAGCGGCCCGACCGCGTCGTTCCCGCCACTCGCGCCAGTCGTTCGGGGGTCCGCTGCTCGAACACCTGCCGGGGGGTGAGGGCGATTCCCTCACGGCGGGCGCGGGCGGCCACCTGCATCGAGGAGATGGAGTCCCCGCCCAGTTCGAAGAAGCCGGCCTCGACCCCGACCCGTTCCAGGCCGAGGACCTCGGCGAACACCCGGCACAGGATCCGCTCGACCTCGGTGGCCGGATCCCGGCCCACCGACTTCGACGCGAAGTCCGGGTCGGGCAGGGCCTGCCGGTCCACCTTCCCGTTGACCGTCAGCGGCAACTCGTCCAGCACGATCACCGCCGCCGGGACCATGAACTCGGGCATCGTCTCGGCGAGCCGCTCCCGCAGCCCCGCCGGGTCGAGGTCCCGCCCCTCTTCCGCGACCACATAGCCGATCAGACGCTCGTCCCGGGCCAGGACCACGGCCTGACCGACGCCCGGAAGCCCGGCGAGGACCGCCTCGATCTCTCCCGGCTCCACTCGATAGCCGCGAATCTTCACCTGGTCGTCGGCACGTCCGCCGAACACGAGCGTGCCCTCGTCCGTCCAGTGGGCCAGGTCACCGGTCCGGTACATCCGCTCGCCGGGGACGAAGGGATCGGCGACGAACCGCTCGGCCGTCAGAGCCGAACGGCCCAGGTAGCCACGCGCGACACCGGCCCCGGCGACGTACAGTTCGCCCTTCACGCCCGGAGGAACGGGGCGCAGGAACGCGTCCAGGACGTGGACGCGCCGGCCGGCGAGGGGACGTCCGATCGGCAGTACCCCTCCGGCCTCGTCGCCGGGCTCGAGCAGCCACCAGGTCGCGCACAGCGTCGTCTCCGTCGGGCCGTAGAGATGCCGCACCCGGATGTCCGGGCACGCCCGCCGTACGCGCCGCACCGCCGCCGGCGGCACCTCGTCCCCGCCGGTCAGCACCTCGCGAAGCCCGGCGACCGACTCCGGTGACTCCTCGGCCAGTACCCGGAAGGCCCCCGCGGTCAGGTGCGCGGCCGTGACGCCGGCCGCCACGTACCGGGCCAGGGCCTCCCCGTCCACCGCGCCCGGTTCGGCGATCATCATTCGGGCGCCGGACAGCAGGGGCACCCAGATCTCGAACAGGGAGATGTCGAAGGCGTGGGAGGCGTGCGTCAGCACGGTGTCGCCGGGCCCGATCTCCCACCGCGGCTCCCCGACCAGCGCCGCCACGTTGCCGTGCGACACCGCGACGCCCTTGGGCGTGCCCGTCGACCCCGAGGTGTACATCACGTAGGCGAGGTCGTCGGCTGAGACCTGCACCGAGGGGCGGGCGCACTCCGCGACGGCCCGCCGGATCTCCGGATCGTCCAGGACGATCGGATCGAGCCCGCCGTCCAGCACGGCCGCCCGGTTCGCGGCCCGGCACACCACCACGGCCGGATCCGCGTCCGCCAGCATGACCTTCACGCGTTCCACCGGGTAGCCGGGGTCCACCGGCACGAACGCCGCCCCCGCCTTCCACACCGCGAGCAGCGTCGCGATCAGGTCGGTCGACCGCTCCATCACCACGGCGACCCGATCACCACGCCCGACGCCCCGCCCGGTCAGGTAACCCGCGAGCCTGTCCGCATACCCGGCCAGGTCTCGGAACGACGTCGTCCGGTCTCCGTCGACGATCGCCGTCTCGTCTCCGCGACGCTCCGCCTGGCGATCGAACAGGACCAGCGGCAGGTCGCCGGGCTCGGCGCCGGGTGCCGTGCCCCACGCGCTCACCAGGTTGCGCTCGGCGGCGGTCGTCACAGCGAGGTCGGCCACGGTGGTCTCGTGGTCGGCCGCCAGGTGGCGCAGAACCCCCTGGAACCGCTCGATGACGGAGAGGGCCGCGTCCGCGTCGAAGAGGTCGGTCAGATGGTCGAGCTTGAGGAGCATCGTGTCGCCGGGGACGGCGACCAGCGTCAGCGGGTAGTGGGCGGCCTCCCTGCCCTGGTTCACCCGAACGGTGAAGGTCTCGGGGGAGTCCGGTTCACCGAGGTCGCGGGGAAAGTTCTCGAAGACGAGCAGGGTGTCGAAGATCGCGCCGGGGCCGGCCGCCTTCTGGATCTCCACCAGACCCACGTACTGGTCCGGGATGAGCGCCGACTGCCGCCTCTGCAGCTCCGTCAGCATGCCGATGACCGGCGTGGCACCGTCCAGCCGTACGCGCACGGGCACGGTGTTGAGGAACAGCCCCACCATGCCCTCCACGCCGGGCAGGTCCGCCGGGCGTGCCGAGACCACCGCCCCGAACACCACGTCCGTCCGGCCCGACAGCTGCGCCAGCACCAGCGCCCACGCGCCCTGCACCACGGTGTTCAGCGTCAGCCCGTTGCTGCGGGCCAGGTCTTCCAGCGATCGGGTGAGGTGCTCGGGGACCTCGACGGTGATGCTCTCCGGCATGCCGGGCGCTCGGCCCGGGTCGGCCGGCGCCACCAGGGTCGGGTCCTGAGCGCCGCGCAGCTCCGCCGCCCATGCCGCCAGCGCCCGCTTCTGGTCCTGCCGGTTCAGCCAGGCGAGGTAATCCCGGTAGGACGCCACTTCCGGCAGGTCCGGCGAACCGGTGCCGGCCGCGTACAGAGCCTGCAGCTCGTCGAACACGATGGGCAACGACCAGCCGTCCATGACCGCGTGATGGCAGGTCACCACCAGCCGGTGCGTGGCGTCGTCGAGACGGATCAACGTGAGGCGCAGCAGCGGGGCCTTCGCGAGGTCGAACCTCCGCAGCCGGTCCTCCTCGGCGAGCTCCCGCACCGCCTCGTCGGGATCGTCGAGGTGGGAGAGATCCACCACCCGCCACGGCAGGTCCACCCCGCTCGCGACGACCTGCACCGTCTCACCCGTCGCACGCTGCCGGAAGCAGGCCCTGAGCGCGGCGTGCCGGGTGAGCAGCGTCTCCCATGCCGTGCGTAACCTGGCCGGGTCGACCGGACCGTCCAGCTCCAGGATCCAGTGACCCAGGTAGACGTGGGGCCCTTCGTCGTCGTAGACCGTGTGAAACAGCAGGCCTTCCTGCAGTGGCGACAGAGGCCAGATGTCCTCGATCCGCGACTGAGCCATCGAAATCTCCCTCGATCCAGCGAAAAGGCTTAAAGGTCGTCGTCGAACTCGGCTTCGAGTTCCTCGATCTCGTCCTGGTTCAGGTCGAGGAGGTCGAAATCGGACGCGGTGTGCCCACCGGCGGAAGAGTCACTCACCAGACGGGCCAGGGCGGACAACTCGTCCAGCCACAGCCGGCCGAAGCGTTCGACCTCGGCCTCCGGGAAGAGTCCGGCCGGCCAGGCCACCGTGAGCGTCAGTTCCAGGCCGTCCGGCGTTTCCCGGACGGCCGCCTCCGCCTCCAGGGCGTGTGACGGCCTCATGTCCGGGTCCGACGAATGGCCGATCCCTCCGGACCGCTGCCACTCCCGCACCTCGGCCGTGGCGGACCGGCCCAGGTAGACGAACCCGATCCGAGGCGAAGGCGAGGCTTCCAGCACCGGTCCCGTTTCGCCGTTCAGATGGCGCAGCAACCCATAGCCGAGCCCGTCGCCGGGCACCGCCCTCGACTGCTCCTTCACCGCCTTCAGCAACGACCCGGACGCCGGGTCGATCCCGCCCACGTCCAGCCGCACCGGATGCACGCTCGTGAACCGGCCCACCGTCCGGGACGGATCCATCCCGCCCACCGGATGACGGCCGTGGTCCTCCACGTCCACCAGCACCACGTGGCCTCCTCGCCAACGCGCCACCGCGCCCGCCAGGCCCGTGAGCAGCACCTCGTGGACACCACAGTGGAAGGCCGAGGTGACCTGCTCCGCGAGCGCACCGGCGCGGTCCTTCGGCAAGGTCCATGATCGGCGTCCCGCGGGCGAGCCGGTGCCGGGCTCGCCCAGCCGTGGCTCCTCTCCGTCGAGGAGCGCCGTCCACCCGGTCAGTTCCGCGACGCGTTCCGCGGAGGTCGCCTGCTCCGCCAATGCGGCCGCCCATCGCCGGAACGAGACGTCCACCGGGTCGACGGACGGCTCCCTGCCCGCGGCGACCGCCTCACAGGCAGCCCTCAGGTCGCGCAGCAGGATCTCCCACGACCTCGCGTCGACCACCGCGGGGTGCGCCACCAGCACGAGCCGTCCGACACGACCGGGTCCCGCGTCCACCCACACCGCACGGACCATCACGCCCGCGGCAGGATCCAGCCGACCGGCCGCCTCCCGAGCGCACCGCTCCGCGACGTCGTCGAGGTCACCGGTGTCCGCCTCGACCCGCTCGATCAGATGCGCGGCGTCCACCGCGCCCCTGCCGGACACGACCATCCGGGGCGTCCCGGCCCCGACGGTCCGGCTCCGCAACATGTCGTGGGCGTCGATCACCACGCTCAGCCCGGCCGCCAGCGTGTCCACCGACAGGTCACCGGGCGCGCCGACGGTCACCCACCGCGCGGCCCCCGGCCCCCAGACCTTCGTCATCGGCGTCCGGGCGACGTCTCCCGTGTCCTCGGGCGGTTCGGCCGACCCGCCGTCCAGGTCGAGGATCCCGGCGATTCCCGCCGGGGTCCTGTGCTCGAACACCTCACGCGCGCCGAAGACCATTCCGGCGCGGCGGGCCCGCGCCGCCAGCTGCATCGAGGTGATGGAGTCCCCGCCCAACTCGAAGAAGCTGTCATCCGCGCCGACCCGATCCAGGTCGAGAACCTCGGCGAACAGCGCGCACAGCGCCCGCTCGGCGTCGGTGACCGGTTCCCGGCCGGTGACGCGTCCGCCGAAGTCGGGGTCCGGCAGCGCCGCCCGGTCCACCTTGCCGTTGGCCGTCACCGGCAGCGCGTCGAGGACCAGCACCGCCGCCGGCACCATGTAGCCGGGCAGCGCCCTGGCGACGTCCTCGCGCAGCCCTTCCGGGTCGACGTCGCCGCCGGACACGACATAGCCGATCAGGCGTCCTTCACGTGCCACCACCACGGCCTGGTCGACGCCCGGCCGCTCAGCCAGCACCGCCTCGATCTCGCCCGGCTCCACACGGTAGCCGCGGATCTTCACCTGGTTGTCGGCGCGCCCGGCGTACACCAGCTCGCCCTCGTCCGTCCAGTACGCGACGTCGCCCGTCCGGTACATGCGCTCACCGGAGGCGAACGGGTCCGCGACGAACCGTTCCGCCGTCAGCCCGGGACGGTCCAGATAGCCGTGCGCCACCCCCGCGCCCGCGATGTAGAGATCGCCCTCGACGCCCGGCGGCAACGGACGCAGGAAGACATCCAGCACGTACAGCCGCCGGCCCGGCAGTGGGCGGCCGATCGGCAGGACCGATCCCAGCCGGTCGCTGGGCTCGATCGCCTTCCAGGTCGCACACAGGGTGGTCTCCGTCGGGCCGTACGTGTGCCAGACGACCAGCTCGGGGCAGGCCCGCCGGACCCGCTCCACCTCACCGAGCGGCACCACGTCGCCGCCCGCCAGCACATCGCGCAGCCCCGAGAACGACTCCGGCGACTCCTGGACCAGCGCCCGGAACTGACCCGCCGTGAAGTTCACGGAGGTCAGGCCCTCTGCGACATGAGCGGCGAGGCGCTCCGCGTCGACCACGCCCGGCTCGGCGAGCAGCACCCGCGCACCCGACACGAGCGGCACCCAGAGGTCGTACAGGGACGCGTCGAAGGTGTGCGGCGCGTGCATCAGCACGGTGTCGCCCGCTCCGACGCCCCACCCCGGGTCTCCCGCGAGGGCCGCGACGCCGCCGTGCGCGACGGCGACGCCCTTGGGTGTCCCGGTCGATCCCGAGGTGTACATCACGTACGCCAGGTCGTCCGCCCCGACCGGGACCAGCGAGGTCTCACCGTCGACGGCATCGTCCATCGTGACGAGCACGTGGCCCGAGGGCACAACGGCCGCGGTCCCCGCACCGCACACCACGGCGGCGACCGCGGCGTCGGACATCATGAACGCGACCCGGTCCGCCGGGTAGTCCGGGTCGACGGGCACGAACGCCGCTCCCGCCTTCCACACCCCGAGCCATGCCGCCACTACGTCCGGCGAACGCTCCAGCAGGACACCGACGCGGTCACCACGTCGCACGCCCCGGTCCTTCAGTACCCGCGCCAGCCGGCCCGACCACTCGTCGAGCTCCGCGAACGACCAGCTTCGTCCCCCGGCCGTCATCGCCGTCGCGTCCGGGGCCCTCTCCACCTGCCGGAGGAAGAGATCCACCGCCGACGGCGCGGCGATCGGGTCGCCCGTCTCGTTCCACCGCTCGACCACCCGCTCGCGTTCGGCGTCGCCCAGCAGGGTCAGGCGGCCCACCGGCGCGCCCGGCTCCGCGATCATCTGGTCCAGGACGCGGACGAGCCCGTGGAGAGCGGCCTCGGCGACTCCGGCGTCGACGATCTCCGGCTGGTACTGCAGTTCGATCTCGATGCTCTCACCCGGCATGACGCCCAGAGTGATCGCGTAGGGGGACGCCTGGTGGAACTCTTGCAGGGTGAGGCCGAGAGCGCGCGGGGACTTCGAGCCCACCGCGGGATCGACGTAGTTCTCGAACACCACGAGCGTGTCCAGACCCGCCCCGCCGAGCTTCTGGATCTCCGGGAGCCCGAGATGCTGGTGCGCGATCAGCGTGGACTGCCGCTCCTGCAGCTCCGTCAGCGTCTCCATGACCGTTCTGCCGCCGTCCAGCCGCACGCGCACCGGCACGGTGTTGATGAACAGCCCCACCATGCCCTCCACGCCCGGCAGGTCCGCCGGGCGCCCGGAGACCGTCGCGCCGAACATCACGTCCTGGCGGCGCGCCAGTCGGGCCAGCACCAGCGCCCACGCCCCCTGCACCACCGTGTTCATCGTCAGCCCATGGCCGCGGGCGAACTCCGTCAGGGCGGAGGTGGAGGCCGGTGAATGGCGGATCACCTCCCGGACCGGCAGTTCCGGTGCCCGGCCGGGCCGTTCGGAGATGCTGAGCGCCGATGATCCGTCGGCACCGGCCAGTTCCGCGCGCCATGCCGCCCGGGCGGCGTCCTTGTCCTGCCTCCCCAGCCATGCCAGATGGTTCCGGTAGGAGGCCGCCGACCGCAGACCCGACACGACTCCGCCGGCCGCGTAGATCTCGAGGAGTTCGGACTCGAGGATCGCCCGCGACCACCCGTCCATGAGCAGGTGGTGGCTCGTCGTCACGAGACAGTGCCGCTTCGCACCGAGCCGGATGAGCGTCAGCCGCAGCAGCGGAGGCCGCGTCAGGTCGAACCCCCTGGCGCGCTCCTTCTGCGCGATCACGCTGACCTCGGCCATCGCGTCGTCCTCGCTCAGGCCGGACAAGTCGCGCTCTGTCCAGGGAAGTTGGACATCCCGAGCAATGAGCTGGACCGTCTCGCCGGACTTCCGTCGGTGGAAGGACGCCCGGAGCGTCGGGTGCCGGTCGAGGAGGGCCTGCCAAGACGTCCGGAGCCGCTCGGTGTCCAGCGGCTGGTCGATGATCTGGGTCTGCTGGATGACGTAGATGTCGGGGGCCGCGTCGTCGAAGGAGGAGTGGTAGAGCATTCCCTCCTGCATCGGGGACAGCGGCCAGATCTCGGCGAGCGCCGATCCAGGAGACGTAGTCGTTGCGGTCACGGTTACCGACCTCCGCCGAAGTCCGTCGCTATGGCTTCAAAACCCTCGATCTCGTCCTGATCGAGGTCGAGAAGGTCGAAGTCGGACGCGGTGTGCCCCCCGGCCGAGGAGTCGTCCGCCAGGTGGGCCAGGCCGGACAGCGTGTCCCGCCACATCCGACCGAACCGTTCGATCTCGGCCTCTTCGAGGAGGCCGGCCTGCCAGCTCGCCATGAGCCTCAGTTCCGGGCCCTGCGGCATGTCCCGGACGACCACGTCGACCTGCAGCGCATGCGGCAGTGCCATGGCCGGGTCCAGGGAACCGCCGATGTCACCGGCCTGCTGCCACTCCGCCACGTCGTTCTGCTCGCCCACGGCGAACCGGCCCATGTAGTTGAATCCGATCCAGGGCGACGGCATGGCCTCCAGCACCGGCCCCGTCGCGGCGTTCAGATGGCGCAACAGCCCGTGACCGAGCCCGTCATCAGGCACCGCCCGTGACTGCTCCTTCACCGCCTTGACCAGATCCCCGGACGCCAGGTCGATCCCCGAGACGTCCAGGCGCACCGGGTGCACGCTGGTGAACCAGCCGACCGTCCGGGACAGATCCAGCCCGCCGACCGCGTGACGGCCGTGACTCTCCACGTCCACCAGCACCACACGGCCGCCGAAGCAGCGCGCCACCGCCCCCGCCAACCCCGCGAGCAGTATCTCGTGGACCCCGCAGAAGAACAGCCCCGGAACACGTCCCAGCAGTGCCGACGCCTCGGCTCCCGCCATGACCCACGACCGTGAGCCCACACTCCCCGTGCTCCCCTGCCGCCCGTCGACCGGCCGGTCCACCTGGCTCAGGATCGCCTGCCACGCCGGCAGTTCGCCGACCCGCTCCGCGGACGTCGCCCACTCCACCAGCAGGCTCGCCCACCGCCGGAACGGCACCGCCACCGGCTCCAGCGCAGGGGTCCGTCCCGCCAGGACCGCCTCGCACGCCGCCCGCAGATCCGGCACCAGAATCCGCCAGGACACGCCGTCGACGGCCATGTGGTGCACCGCCATCACCAATCGGCCCACCCGTTCCGGCCCGGCGTCCACCCACACCGCCTGCACCATCACGCCCGTCTCCGGGTCCAGCCGTCCCACCGCGTCCCGCACCGCGGCCTCCACGGCCTCGTCCAGCGAGCCTCCGTCGAGCCCCACCCTCCGGACCCGACCGGCCGTGTCCACGGAGCCACGTTCACCTACGATCAGGCGTCCCCGCTCCACCCGTGCTCGCAACATGTCGTGGGTGTCGACCAGGGCGGCCAGCGCGGCGGCCAGGATCCCCTCACCCAGATCCGCGGGTGCGCCCACAACCACCCACTGCGCGAATCCCGCACCGGTGATCCGGTCGCCCAGCGTTCGCATCACCGGCGTCCACGGCACCTCGCCCGTACCGTCGGCCGTCGCGGGCCGGAGGCGTTCCGGCAGAGGCGACCGGGCCGCCAGCCGTGCGAGTTCCTCCGGCGTCCTCAGCTCGAAGACGTCCTGCGCGGCGAGGGCCAGTCCTTCCCGCCGCGCCCGCGCCACCAGTTGCATGGAGGTGATCGAGTCTCCGCCCCGCTCGAAGAAGCCGTCGTCCACGCTGACCCGCTCCAGGCCGAGCACCTCGGCGAACAGCCGGCACAGCACCTGTTCGAGCTCCGTGACCGGTTCTCGGCCGACGGTCCCGGCAGCGCGATCGGGGTCGGGCAGCGCGCTGCGGTCGATCTTCCCGTTCGGGGTGGTGGGCAGCGCTTCCAGCACCACCACGGCGGGCACCATGTGCTGGGGCAGCCGGGAGGCGAGGTACTCCCGTACCGCGTGCGGATCGACCTCGGTCGGCGACACATGGGCCAGAAGGCGGTCGTCCCGGACGGTCACAGCCGCTTGAGCGACCTGCGGGTGGCCGGACAGCACGGACTCGATCTCGCCGGGCTCGATCCGGAACCCACGGAGCTTCACCTGGTCATCGGCCCGCCCGGCGAACACCAGCTCACCGCTGCTCGTCAGGTGGGCCAGGTCTCCTGTCCGGTACATCCGCTCACCGGGGACGAAGGGATCGGCGACGAATCGTTCCGCCGTCAGCGCCGCACGGCCCAGGTAGCCACGGGCCAACCCGATCCCCGACACGTAGAGCTCACCGGTGACCCCCGGCGGCAACGGCCGAAGGAACGCGTCCAGTACGTGGCAGCGGCTTCCCGCGATCGGCTCCCCGATCGGGACCACGTCCCGGCCCGCCGTCAACGGCATGCTCATCGCGGCACACACCGTGGCCTCGGTCGGCCCGTAGGCGTTGATCAGCCGTCGTCCCTCGGACCAGCGGTCCGCGAGGCCCGGCGGGCAGGCCTCCCCTGCCACCACCACCGTCTCCAGGCTCTCCGGCAGCACGTCGGCCGTGGCGAGCACCGACGGCGGAACCGTCACATGGGTGACGTCCCACCGCTCCAGTGCCTCGGCCAGCGACACCCGCGGCGGCAGGTCCTGCTTCGGTGCCATCACCAGCGTCGCCCCCGAGAGCAGCGCCATCAGCGCCTCCGAGACCGTGGCGTCGAAGCCGAGCGCCGCGAACTGCAGGACCCGTGACGACGGCGAGACAGCGAACCGGTCGATCTGCGCCGCCGCCAGATTGCCCAGGCCCGCGTGGGTGACGACGACACCCTTCGGGGTTCCCGTCGACCCCGACGTATAGATCACATACGCCACGTCGTCGGGCCCCACCCGCGGCAACTCCGCATCCGGGACCGCCGAGAGATCGACCTCGTCGATCACCAGCGACCGGTCGGCGAACTCCTCGGGCACCGCGTCCCGTGCCTTCCCGTCGCACACGACCAGCACGGGATCCGCGTCGCCCAGAAGCAGGCTCACGCGCTCGGCCGGATACGCGGGATCCACCGGAACGAACGCGCCTCCGGCCAGCGACACCCCCAGCATCCCGACCACCCACCACGCCGACCGCCCCACGGCGAGGCCCACCCGGGACTCCGGTCCGACCCCGCGGGCCCTCAGCACGGCGGCCAGCGCAGACGCCTGTTCCCAGAGCTCCCCGAAGGTCAGCTCGCCGTCGCCGTCCACCACCGCCGTCTCGTGCGGCCGCTCCTGAACGACCCGCGCCACCAGCACCGGCAGGGACTCCCTCGCCGCCGGCGCCGCGGCCGGGCCGCTCACCCGGCCCCCGCCCATTCCGGCACGCCCCACCAACCCGGAAGGGTCGGCGGCCACCGCGCCGAGGGCGCCGACGAACCATCCCAGCGTGGACTCGGCGACGGTTTCCTCGATCTGCCCGTGCCGGTAGGCGAGCTGGATCCTGAGGTGGTCCCCCGGGATGATGCCGACGGTCAGCGGATAGTGGGTCCCCTCGACCGTGCCCAGATAGGTGAACTGGTCGGCGAAGTCCCGCGGGTAGTTCTCGAAGACGAGCAGCGTGTCGAACTTCGCGCCCGGCCCGGCCACCTTCTGGATCTCCGGCAGTCCCAGGTGCTGATGCGGGATCAGGGCCGCCTGCCGCCGCTGCAGACCGGTCAGCAGATCGGCGACCGTCTGCCCGCCGTCGAGCGACACCCGGACCGGCACGGTGTTCATCATGAGCCCGGGCATCGACTCCACCCCCGGAAGCTCCGCGGGCCGGCAGGCGACCGTGGTGCCGAACACCACCTCGGTGCGCCGCGCGAGCCGGGCCAGCACCATCGCCCACGCGCCCTGCACCAGCGTGTTCAGCGTCAGCCCGTGGTCACGGGCCACCTGCGTCAACCGGGTGTGGAGCTCCGGCACGACGTAGGCGATGCGGTACTCGTATCCCGTCCCGGCCGCCGTCTTCGCGATCGACGCGTGCTCGTCGAGGCCGGACAGCTCCGCCTGCCAGGCAGCGCGTGCCGCGTCCTTGTCCTGCCGACCCAGCCAGGCCAGGTAGTCCCGGTAGGATGCCGCGCCGATCCGCTCCGGGAGCCGACCGCCGCCCTCGTACGCCTCGGTCACCTCGTTGAGGATGGCCGCCACCGACCAGCCGTCGGTCAGGATGTGGTGGTGGACGACCAGCAGGCGGTGCCGGTCCTCGCCGAACCGGACCAGCAGCAGCCGGAACAGGGGGCCCGCGGCCAGGTCGAATCGCTGTTCCTGTTCCTGCCGGGCGAGGGCCTGGACGGCCGCCTCGGCGTCGCTCACGCCGGTGAGGTCGACCTCCCGCCAGGGCAGGACGACGTGTCCGGCGACGGCCTGGAGCGTCTTCCCGGACGCGAGCCGGACGAAGCTCACCCTGAGCTCGGCGCGCCGCGCGAAGACCGCTTCCCATGCGGCCCGGAGCCGGGCCACGTCCAACGGCCCGTTCAGCTCCAGGATCCACTGCGCCTGATAGATGTCGAGGCCCTCCTCCTCGAGGGTCGACTGGAAGAGCAGCCCCTCCTGGAGTGGGGCGAGCGGCCAGACCTCCTCGGCACCAGGTACGGCGATCGCCAGCTCCGCCTCCTCCTCCGCGGTGAGGGCGATCAGGGGACGGCCGTCGGGGGTGCCGGGGGTGTCGGCGGCCGCGTCACGCGCCACGGCCGCCAACCGTGCGGGGGTCCTCTCGTTGAAGATCTGCGAGGGCGTCACCAGCAGACCGGCCCTGGACGCGCGCGCCGCCAGCCGCATGGCGACGATCGAGTCGCCGCCCAGGGCGAAGAAACTCTCGTCGACACCGACCCGGTCCAGGCTGAGCAGTTCGGCGAACAGGGAGCTCAGGACGCGCTCGGCCTCGGTGGCGGGTTCGCGACCCGCCGCGTTCGTCCCGAAGACGGGCGCCGGCAGCGCCGCCCGGTCCACCTTGCCGTTGCGGGTCAGCGGAAGCCCGTCCAGCGTGATCACGACAGCCGGGACCATGTACTCCGGCAGCGTCGCCCCGAGACGCTCACGCAGGACGACGGGATCCACGTCCGTCACCGCGTAGCCGATCAGGCGTCCGTCGATCGCCACCACGACGGCCTCGTGGACATCCGGCTGGGCGGTCAGCGCGGCCTCGATCTCACCGGGCTCGATCCGGAACCCGCGGATCTTCACCTGGTCGTCGGCTCTGCCCACGAACAACAGCTCGCCGTCGGCGGTCCACTGGACAAGGTCCCCCGTCCGGTACATCCGGCCGCCGGGTACGGACGGATCCGCCACGAACCGCTCCGCCGTCAGCGCAGCCCGGTCCAGGTAGCCGTCCGCAAGGCCGGCGCCCGAGAGATAGAGGTCACCGACCACTCCCGGCGGCAGGGGCCGCAGCGACGCGTCGAGCACCTGGGCCCGGCGGCCCGGAAGCGGACGACCGATCGGCAGCACGGGACCCAGCGCCTCGCTCGGCTGGAGCAGGTGCCACGTCGCGCACAGCGTCGTCTCCGTCGGACCGTACAGATGCCGGATCCGTGCCTGGGGGACCGCCTTTCTCACCTTCTCCACCGCGTGTGCGGGCACCACGTCGCCGCCCGTCAGCACCTCCTGGAGCCCGGCGAAGGATTCCGACGACTCCTCGGCCAGCGCGCGGAAGCTGCCCGCCGTCAGATGCACCTTCGTGACGCCGGCCGCGATCGCCTCCCGCAGACGTCGGGCGTCCACTGCGCCCGGCTCAGCGATCACCACACGGGCACCCGAGACAAGCGGCACCCAGATCTCGAAGAGGGACGCGTCGAAGGCGTGGGGCGCGTGCATGAGGATCGCGTCACCGGGTTTCACCGCCCAGCCGGGATTCCCCGCCAGCTCCGCGACGCTCCGGTGCGGGACGGCCACTCCCTTGGGTGTCCCCGTCGACCCGGAGGTGTACATCACGTACGCCAGGTCCCCGGGAGACACCGGGACCGCCGACGCGTCGCCCCGGCCCTCGTCCGTGACGACGACCGGCTCGACCCCCTCCGGCACGCGGCCGGCCGTCGCGGCCGAACATGCCATCAAGGACGCACCCGAGTCCGCGACCACGAACGCCACCCGCGGCGCGGGATGGGCAGCGTCCACCGGCACGTACGCCGCTCCCGCCTTCCATACGGCGAGCAGCGTCACCACCAGGTCCGCCGAGCGCTCCATGAGGACCGCCACACGGTCGCCACGGCGGACGCCCCGGCCGATCAGCCGCCCGGCCAGCCGGCCCGCGAGTTCGTCCAGCTGCCGGTAGGTCACGAACCGGTCCCCGTCGACCACGGCCACCGCCTCGGGCGTCCGCTCCGCCTGACGGGCGAACAGCTCCGGCACCGTCGGCGTGGACAGCACGGAATTCATCGTCCCCCTTCAGCAGCCATCTGGGGGACCGGCCCGGCCCCGTCGCCTTCGGGCGCGGCTCCGTCGCCACCCGAATTGGCGAACTGCGTGTGGTACAGCTCCGCGTAGAGGCCGCCCTCGGCCAGCAGCTCCTCGTGCGTCCCGCGCTCACGGACGCCTCCGTCGTCGATCACGACGATCTGATCGGCCTCGCGGATCGTGGACAACCGGTGGGCGATCACCAGAGAGGTGCGGTCGCGCAGCGCGGTCCTGAGGGCCCGCTGGACGGCGGCCTCCGACTCGGAGTCCAGGTGAGCGGTGGCCTCGTCGAGCACGACGACCGAGGGCGCCTTCAGCAGCAGCCTCGCGATGGCCAGTCGCTGCTTCTCCCCGCCCGACAGCCGGTAGCCGCGGTCTCCCACGACGGTGTCGAGCCCTCTCGGGAGGGATTCGATCAGGTCCCAGATCTGGGCCCCCTTGCACGCCTCGATCACCTCGTCCTCCATGGCGCTCGGACGGGCGTAGCGAAGGTTCTCCCGAATGGTGTCGTGGAAGAGGTAGGTGTCCTGGCTGACCACGCCCACCGTCTCGTGCAGCGAGGCGAAGGAGAGATCCCGCAGATCGAGTCCGCCGACACGGACGGTGCCGGAGGTCGGGTCGTACAGCCGGGACACCAGGTGGGTGAGAGTGCTCTTCCCCGCGCCGGACGGGCCGACGAGTGCGGTGAGGGTTCCGGCCGGCGCATGCAGGCTCACGTGGCGCAGGACCTCCGGCGTCGCCTCCCCCGGCTCCCGTCCGCCACGCACGTTCTGCTCCAGCGACGGCAGCGAGACCTCGTCCGCACCCGGATAGCGGAACGACACGTCCTCGAACTCGATCTCCGGGGCTGTGTCGCTCCTGAGCACGACGGCGTCGGAGCGTTCCTCGATCAGCGGCTTCAGGTCGAGGAGCTCGAAGATCCGGTCGAAGCTCACCAGGACGATCACCGCGTTCGCCTGCATCCCGGAGAGCTGGGTGATCGGCCCGAACAGCCGCCCCAGCAGGGTGGCGAGAGCGACCAGCGTGCCGAGCTGGAAGGTCCCGGAGAGCACGAGGCCGCCGCCGACCCCGTAGGTGAGCGCCGTGGCGAGCGAGGCCATCAGCGCCATGATGATGAAGGCCATCCGGCTGAAGACGACGACGTTCACCCCGATCCGGCGGAGCTTGCGCGACCGGTCCTCGTACTCGGCCATCTCCTCGTGCGGACGGCCGAAGAGCTTGGAGAGCATCGCCCCCTGCACGTTGAACCGCTCCTGCAGCAGGCCGGCCAGGCCGGCGTTCACCTCCATCGACTGCCTGGTGTGCCGCTGTATCACTCGGCCCACGTACACCCAGGGAATGAGGAACAGCGGGATCAGCACCAGCGTGATGAGGGCGACGAGCCACGACAGGTAGAACAGCTCGGCCATCACCAGGACGACCGAGACCGCGCCGGTGACCGCCATCAGCAGCTGGCTGAAGGCCTGCTGCGTCATGATCAGGTCCGTGTGGAGCCGTCCGACCAGGACCCCGGTCTGGGTGCGGGTGAAGAACGCGACCGGCAGCCGCTGGACGTGACCGATCGCCCGGATCCGGAGGTCGTAGCTGACCCCCTGCCCGATCGCACCGGCGATGTAGGCGAGCGCCAGCTGCAGTAACGCGTCGAGGACGGCGAGCCCGGCGGTGAGGCAGGCCAGCAGGGTGACGGTTTTGGAGTCGTGCTTGAGGATCCCCTCGTCGACGATCTGCTTGAGCAACAGCGGAGTCGCCACCACGATGAGCGACTCCAGGACGGCGACGACGACGAAGACCGCGATCTTTCCGCTGTGCGGGCGAAGGTAGGCGATCACTCTGCGGGACGTGCCGGGGCTGATCCTGGACGGCTCGGGATCAGCACCTCCGCCGGCCCTCAGCGCCCCCCCGATGGACGGCATCATGACCATGCGGACATCCCCTCTCCCACGACTCTGATCTCCGGAGGTCCATGGTGCTGATCGGACCCGATGTCCACGAGTGGTAGGTCCACGGGCGGTGACCAAGCGATCAGTTCCGACACTTGGACGACATCCGCGGCTCCTGAGGTGCCGCCACCGTTGTCGTCGCCCTTGTCACCCACGCACGTTCGAGCGGAGGTGACGCCGCCGGAAGGCACGCGGTTTTTCCATATGCTGCTGATAAGTTCCAGGTCGTAGCATTGGCGCATGCGTGTCTTGATCGTCGAGGACGAGCTGTACATGGCAGAGGCCATCCGCGACGGGCTGCGCCTGGAGGCGATCGCGGCGGACATCGCCGGAGACGGCGACACCGCGTTGGAGCTACTGAGCGTCAACGCCTACGACATCGCCGTTCTCGACCGCGACATTCCCGGCCCTTCCGGTGACGAGGTCGCCGAGCGGATCGTCGCGACGGGATCCGGAATGCCCATCCTCATGCTCACCGCCGCCGACCGGCTCGACGACAAGGCCTCCGGGTTTCAGCTCGGTGCCGACGACTACCTCACCAAGCCGTTCGAACTGCGTGAACTGATCCTCCGGATCAGGGCGCTCGACCGCAGGCGCGCGCACATAAGGCCGCCCGTGCGGGAGATCGCGGGCCTGCGCCTGGACCCCTTCCGTCGCGAGGTCTACCGCGACGACCGCTACATCGCACTCACCCGCAAACAATTCGCCGTGCTCGAAGTGCTCGTCGCCGCCGAGGGCGGCGTCGTCAGCGCCGAGGAACTGTTGGAGCGGGCCTGGGACGAGAACGCCGACTCGTTCACCAACGCCGTGCGTATCACGGTCTCGGCTCTGCGCAAACGCCTCGGTGAACCTCAGATCATCGCCACCGTGCCCGGCGTCGGATACCGGATTGCCACCCCGACGGACATCAGGCGTGAGGGCGATGCGGGTGCATAGGGCACCGGGCATGAGCGTCCGCCTCAAATTCACCCTCAGCTATGCGGGCTTCGTCATGCTCGCGGGCACGCTGATGCTGGTCACCGTGTGGGTGTACCTGTTGCGCGGCCTGCCCGATGCGGCGAGCAGCCCCAACGGGCTCGTACCCGTCCGCGCCATCGTGCTGCACGCCTACGCTCCGGCGACGGCCGTAGTGCTGGCCCTCCTGCTGGTGTTCGGCCTGCTGGGAGGGTGGCTGCTCGCCGGCCGGATGCTCGCCCCACTGACCCGCATCACCGACGCCACCCGCACGGCCGCGAACGGCTCGCTCTCCCACCGGATCGAGCTGGAAGGCCGCAAGGACGAGTTCCGCGAGCTGGCCGACGCCTTCGACACCATGCTCGCGCGCCTTGAGGCGCACGTCGCCGAGCAGCGGAGGTTCGCGGCCACCGCCTCCCACGAGCTGCGCACCCCGCTGGCGATCACGAAGGCCCTTCTCGAAGTGACGATCAACGGCCCGGGGCGAGACCTGGGCGAGCTGATCGGACGCCTCCACAACGTCAATGCCAGGGCGATCGACCTCACCGAGGCGTTGCTCCTGCTCAGCCGCGCCGACCAGCGCTCCTTCACCCGGGAGCCCGTCGACCTGTCACTGAACGTCGAGGAGGCCGTCGAGACACTGCTTCCCCTGGCGGAGAAGCACGGCGTCGCCATCGAGGCCTCCGGCGACATCACCCCGGCCATGGGCTCCCGCGCGCTCCTGCTGCAGCTGACGGTCAATCTCATCCATAACGCGATCGTCCACAACCTGCACGGTCGGGGCATCGTGCGAGTGACGACCGGCATCGAGTCCGGAAGCGTGACGCTCAGCGTCGAGAACACCGGCGAGGTTCTCCCGGCTCAGCTGGTCTCGACCCTCACCGAGCCCTTCCGGCGGGGCACCGAACGCATCCGCCAGGACCACGCGGGCGTCGGCCTGGGTCTGGCCATCGTCAAGAGCATCACCGAAGCACACGACGGAACGCTCACCATCGTCCCGCGACCCGGAGGCGGCCTCCAGGTCACGGTGCGGCTGCCGGCCGCGCCTCCGCCGGAAACCCTCAACAGGTGATCGTGTTTCGTCGCTGACGCGGTGCGAGCTCCACGCCGGGCCTCACCGGAACGGAATGTGCCAGGAATCCACTTCGTGTCACTGCTCGTGATCGCGAACGCCGGTGCGGTACTCCTCGGCCCGGGACCGCACGATCTCCGGCAGCTCGCCACGGGCGAGGTCGGCAAGCGTGGTGGTCTCCAGCACCTGGCGCAGACTGGTACGCACCGCCCGCCACACGTCGGGGAGAACGGCGGCCGGCCCCGGGTACTCGAGGCCCGTCAGGCTGAGCTCCCGCACGCTGGCCAGCGGGCCGTCCACCGCGCGGATCACGGCCGCCAGAGTGATCTCCTCCGCGGCGGAGGCCAGCAGGTATCCGCCCTGGGGACCACGCACGCTGTGCACCAGACGGGCCAGGCGCAGCTCCCTCAGGATGCCGAAGAGGAACCGCACCGGGATGTCCTGGCGGGCGGACAGCTCCTCGGCGGTCAAGGGGGTCTCACCCTCGGCTGCCAGCTCCGCCATCGCCCGCACCGCGTAGTCCGTCCGTGCCGTGATCCGCATCCGGTCAATCTCTCACACCCGCACGGCACTTGACCGCTCCCGCCGCCGACCTCCGGCCGGCACCGCGTCCACCGAGCGTGAGCGACACCCGCCAGGAATCAGCCGGAAACAGGCATCCGGCGGCCAACTCAGCGCTGCTTGCAGGTAGTTCATGAAAATGGTGAACTACGGCACAACGACAGCACGGGCCCGCATCCGGAATTCGTGAGCCGGCCGATGTCGTACGGCCGAGAACATCCATCGCGTCCATCAGCGACCGTGCGAGCGGCAGGCAACAGGTCGAAGCGACAGGGGCACCGGTACGCCCGTCAGAACCAGACCGAACGGCCGACAGGAGACATCGCATGACGTCAACGACAGCGCAGGGTCCCGTCGCCATCGTGGGTGCGGGCGCGGCCGGCGCCCTGGTCGCCCTCCAGCTCTGCGAGACGGCGGTCCGTCGGCATACGCCCCTGGAACTGCTGTTGATCGACCCGGCGCCCGAGGCCGGCCGCGGCACCGCCTACGCCACCCGTGACCCGCGGCACCTCCTCAACGTTCCGGCGGGCGACATGAGCTGTTACCCCGACGACCCGGGGCACTTCGTCCGCTGGCTCTGTCGCCACGGCGAACCCACCGTCACCGCCGCCGACTTCGCCTCCCGCTACCGTTACGGCGCCTACCTGGCGGACACCCTCGGCCGGGCCGTCATCGCCGCACAGGGCACCGTCCGCGTCCGCCGGCTGCGCAGCCGGGTGGTGGACTGCCACTGGAGCGGCGGACTCGCCCGGCTCCAGCTGGCCGACGGCACGGCCGTGGACGCCGCCGGCGTGGTGCTGGCCACCGGCCCCACTCCCTCGTCCCCGGCGTCACTGCCGTCCGCGCTGCGCGCGGGCGACCGGTTCATCGCCGACCCGTGGGCGCCGGGCGCCCTGGACGCCCCGGCCGACGAGGGCCGCCGGGACGACGTCCTGCTGATCGGCACCGGGCTGACCGCGGTGGACGTGGCCTTACGGCTGGGCCGCTTCGGCCGCACGGTGTACGCCGTGTCCCGCAACGGCCGGCTGCCCGAGGCACACGCGGTGAGCCCCCTGCCCGCCGCGGCCTGCACCGAACCCCTCAGGGACCTGCCGCTGCCGGAACTGCGCGCCACGATCCACCGGCACATCGGAAGGGTCATGCGGGCCCAGGGCGACTGGCGCCCCGCGCTGGACGGGCTGCGCCCGCACACCGCCGAGGTGTGGGCGTCGCTCACCGCCGAGGAGCGCGCCGAGTTCCTGCGGCGGGACGGCTCGCTGTGGAACACGCACCGGCACCGGATGCCCCCGGCCACCGCGGAGAGTGTGCATCGTATGCGCCGTACCCGGCGGCTGCGTACCGGGCGGGGGCGGATCACCGATGTCAGAACGCTCCCGGACGGCGCGCTCTCGGTCTCCTTCACCGACGGCCGGGAGTTGCGGGTGGGCTGGGTGGTGGACTGCACCGGCCCCGGTCTGCTGCTGGCGGACACGCCCGATCCGCTGTGGCGCACCCTGTTGCGGCGCGGCGAGGCGGTGCCCGGCCCGCTGGGCATCGGCGTGTCCACCGCCGGAGGACGCCTGCGCGGCCGGGACGGGCGGACGAGCCGCGCCATGTGGACGCTGGGTTCGCCGCGCCGCGGCGAACTGTGGGAGACGACCGCGATTCCGGAGATCCGCGCGCAGGCGGTGGCCGTGGCCGAGGCGGTGCTCGCCGAGCGGGCGCCTCTGGCCTCCGGCGCCGCACCCGCCCGGCAAGGAGTGCGGCGGCCCACCGACGGCGGCGGGCTTCCGCTCAGTACGCACCACGCCGCTGCCGCCGCCTACCGCTCGGGAGTGGACCGTCTGCTGAAGGTGCGGGCCGGGGCCCAGGAGGCGTTACGCCGAGCCGTCGCGCTCGACCCGGGCTTCACCGCCGGCCACGCGGCGCTCGCGCTGATCGGGCACGAGTGCGGGGCCGACGTGGACGTGCCGCGGGCCCTGGCCGAGGCCCGGCGCTGCGCGCGTGAGCGGGCCGACGAACGCGAGCGTTCTTTCGTGGAGGTGGTCTCCCGGCGGGTCGAGGGCAGCCCCGCGGAGGGCGACGCCGCGCTCCTGCGCCACCTGGACAGCCATCCCGGCGACCGGCTCGCGCTCGCGGCCGCCGTCCCCACCATCGCCTTCTCCGGCCTGTACGACCTCGACGGCAGCGCCGCGCTGCGGGTGGTCGAGCGGACCGCACCCGCACACGAGGGGCACTGGTTCCACACCTCGCTGCTGGCGTTCGTACGCCAGGAGCAGGGCCGTTACGACGAGGCCGGCACCCTCGCCGAGCAGGCCCTCGGCGAGGAACCCGCCTCCGGACACGCCATGCACGCCCTGGCGCACGTGCACTACGAGCAGGGCGACCATCCCCAGGGCCGGGACCGGCTCGACGCATGGCTGGGCGGCCACGGCCGCGGCGGCACGCACCGCGCCCACTTCGCCTGGCACGCCGCCCTGCACGAGCTGGCATCCGACGACGCGGAAGCCGTTCGCCGCAGGTGGGCCACCCATCTGTCGCCCGGGAAGGTGGCCGGCATCCGGGCGCTGGTCGACTCCGGTTCGCTGCTGTGGCGGGCCCGGATGGCCGGCCACTGGCAGGGCCGGGTCCCCGTCGACGACGTACTGGAGTCGGTCGCGGCGGACGTCCTGGAGCGCCCGGCCACCGCCTTCACCGCCCTGCACGCCGCGGTCACCCTCACCGCCGCGGGGGACCTGCCCGGGCTGCGCCGCCTGCAGGCCCACGCGCTGGGTGCCGACTCGGTGCAGCGGGCGGTGATCGCCCCGCTGTGCGAGGCGTTCGCACACGTGGTGGAGGAGAACTGGGCCGAGGCGGCACAACGGCTGGAACGCGTCCTGCCGGCACTGCGCGCGGTGGGCGGCAGCGCTGCGCAGCGCGAGGTCGTCGAGGAGACGCTGGTGTACGCGCTGATCTCGGCGGGTCGCTGTGACGCGGCCAGGACGCGTCTGGCGGAACGCCTGGACCGCCGCTTCTCCCCCTACGACCGACGCCGCCTGGCGACGCTCCCCTCCTGACGACCGCGCCCGGCACCGGGGCCGCTTCCCTCCTGACGTCCACGCTCGGGCGCCGTGGTCCGTCCCCGGCCGGACCGGCCGGCGGACCAGGCCGGTGCGCCGGGGGACGGGGCGTCGGCGTACCCCCGGCGCGGCGCCGCACCTCGACCGCACATGGCCCTGGGCCGGGGTGTTCACGATCGTCCGGAGGCGGGCCACCGAGCTCCCGGTCCGCACCTGACGGCCGCCCACCCCTCCCGACGGCACCGGAGGGGAGAGGACAGGCGAGGACGGGAGAGGACCGCAGCTCCCGCGGGCCCGTGCGGACCGACGCCCGCGGCGTCACGCGGCGCCCCGCTCCCCTTCCCGCCCCCGTACGTACTCCGCGCTCGGTGCTCGGCTCAGCGGCCGGTCCAGACGGGATCGCGCCTGTCCGCGAAGGCCCGGACTCCTTCGACCGCGTCGCTGCTGCGCCTGCGGCGCTCCTCCCAGCCGTACTCGGCGGTGAACGCCTGCTCGAGGGGCATGTCGACGGATTTCGCAGCGGCTTCCTTGATGGCCCGGACCGAGAGCGGGGCGCTGCGGACCAGGTCGTCGGTCCACTCCTGGACGCAGGCGTCCAACCGGTCGGCCGGGACCACCTCGTTGACGAGCCCGTGGCGCAGGGCCGTCGCGGCGCTCAGCCGACGACCGGTGAGCAGGTACCCCATGGCGATCTTCTCCGGCAGCTGCCTGGCCAGCCGGAACGCACCGCCCGCACCGGGCACGAGACCGAGCCGCGCCTCGGGCAGGGCGAAGACCGCCTGGTCCGAGGCGATGATCAGGTCGCAGGCCAGGGCGAGTTCGAAACCGCCGCCCAGGGCGTAACCGTGGACCCGTGCGAGCACCGGTTTGTACAGCGTGAAGCGGTCGGTGAGCCGGGGCCAGCCCGGCTGCCCGCGGCTGCCGAAGGTCGTCGGAGCGACGCCCTGACGGTCCAGGCGGGCCCGCTCCTTGAGGTCCTGGCCGACGGAGAAGGCACGGTCACCCGCTCCGGTCAGCACGGCGACCCTGATGTCGTCGTCGGCCTCGACGTCGTCCCAGATCTCGGCGAGCTCCTCGTGCATGCGCAGATCCATCGCGTTGAGCACGTCGGGACGGTCGAGCGTGATACGGGCGACGTGCTGCTTCTTCTCGTAGCGCACCCGCGTACGGTCGCCGGTCATGCGGGGGGCCGCCCTCCGAATCGGCCGACCTTGTCGATCACGTCGTGGCCGTAGAGCCGCAGAGCCTGCATGAGGGCGAACTCCGCCATGTACGCGCGGAATCCGTCCGGTGACTCGTCGGCGAGGTTCAGCATCCGCCGGTTGGCGAGCACGGCGTCGCCGTCGAGTCGCGTCAGGCTCCGCTCGATGGCAGCGTCCAGCTCGTCCGGCTCCACGACCTCGTCGACCAGCAGGCGCGCCTCGGGTTCCTTCGCCCAGATCCGGCGGCCCTCCAGAATGACCTGCCGGGACACGCGCGGCCCGGCGAACCGGCCGAGCCGCAGGTTCGCGGCTCCCGGGATGATGCCCTCCTTCGCCGCGGGAAGGCTGAAGTAGGCGTCGGAGGAGGCGAGTACGCGGTCGAAGACCAGCAGCAACTGGGCTCCGCCGCCGATCGCGAAGCCGTCCACCGCCGCGACCCACGGTTTCTCGATCCGGGGTGAGTGCCACCAGCCGGGTCGGTCGTCGTTGGTGAGCACGCCCCGGACGAGCTTGTGGATGTAGCCGAGTTCCCGGCGCATCAGGAAGTCGACCAGTGAGATGCCGCCCTGGCTGAGGTACTTGAGGTTGATGCCGGCGCTGAACACCCGCTTGCCCCGGTAACGGGGATGGCTCATCACCCCGCCGCGCAACAGTCCCACCCGGACGCCCGGATCGAGCAGGGCGAGGTCGACGGCGGTCTCCATGTCATCGACCTGCTGACCGTCCTCGGCGTTCAGGCGGTCGTCGCGACACATGGTCAGCCGTGCCACGCCGTCCCGGCGCTCCAGGTGGACGGCTTCCATCTCCACCTCACCGGTGCGCACGAACTCCGGAAGCAGCTCCAGGGCGCGCGGGGTCGGACGGAGCATGGCGTCGAGCAGATGCGGCCCGGCAAGAGGCGACCGCAGCACCGCTCGCAGGAAGATGCCCTGGTCGATCTCGTGGCCCTCCTTGGCGGCCTGGGGCAGGGACCGCTCCACGGCGAGCTGCTGCTGGGTGGGTACCAGCCCGGGGAAGGCGGTGGCGGCGGCTTCGACGAGCTCCGCGAGCCGTAGGTGGACGCGACGGTGGTCCGTGAGCCGGTCGTAGACGGCGTCCGCGTGCGTGTCCAGGAAGCGGACGCGCAGCGCGCGGGCGGCATCGTGGGCGGCGGCGATCTCGGCCCGCTCGGCGGAGGAGCGCGCGCCGTGCTCCGGAAGTGTGGCCAGCAGCTTCTCCACGCTCGCGGCGGCCTCGGTCAGCGCCGCCCAGAGGCCGTCGGTGTCCTCAAGGGGTGGCAGGACGGTCGTCATACAGACTCCTCGGCTACGTCCTTGCCGCGCAGGGCGCGGTCGCAGGCGGCCAGGTGGGGGCCGAGGACGTCCTCGAAGCTCGTCGTCGTGGCGTCGAACAGGAGCTGGCGTCTGATCGCCACCTCCTTGCCTGCCAGACCGGCGACCAGTTCCGCCGCTGCCGCCACCGCAGCCGCCGGATCGTCGGCCAGTTCGTCGACGATCCCCAGCCGCACCGCGTCGGCGGCGCCGATGGGCAGGCCGAACAGCACCGCCCGGCGGATCCTGCCGACGCCGGCCTGCTGGACGAGCCGGTATGCGGCCATCCCGGGCCAGGTGGCGGAGCCGTCGCGGGGGACCGACATCCGCGTGTCGGGGGTGGCCACGCGGATGTCGGTGGTCAGGAGGACGTCCAGGGCCGGCCCGCCGCAGTCACCCGAGGCCACCGCGACGGTGGCCATGGGGAGCCGTTCCAGCCGACGCAGAACCCGTTCCCACTTGGTGACCAGCATGACGTCCAGCCCGCTGGTCCAGGCCCCTTCGGGGGCTCCGGAGACGTGCACGGTCACCACGCCGGCGCCGCGGTCGTCGCGGGCGAGGTCCTCGGCCCGGTCACAGACGGCCGCGACTGCCTTGACGGAGGCGGCCGACAGCGGCTCCGTCCCGTCGATCGTGAGGGTCAGCGCGTCCTCCACGCTCTGCGGCCTCACCACTGGACCAGCGCCGTTTCGATCGTCGAGCCCGGTCCCATGGTCATGAGCACTCCGTACTCTCCCGGTCGTGTGATGCCCTCTTCGAGGAGCCGTTCGTACGAGAAAAGGAACGAACCGCTGGAAACGTTGCCCTGGTCGCGCAGCACACCGATGGTGTGCCGGACGTCATGCCGGGTGAGTCCCAGGTTGACGACGACGGCGTCGATCACCTTCTTGCCGCCGGAGTGCACCAGCCAATGTCCGATGTCGCTGCGGCGCAGGCCCGTGCCGGACAGCAGGCGGTCGACGACGGTCTCGGCGTGCGCGCCCACCACGTACGGGATCTGCGGGTCGAGGAAGAAGCTGAACCTGCCCTGGGTGCGGTCCCAGTCGTAGCGCATGGCGTCGACCGCTTCGGGGATGATGCAGCTGGCGAACTTCAGAACGGTCGGGCCCTCGGAGGTGGCCGGCGTGGCGCCGCCGGGGCCCGCGAGCAGCGCGACGGCCGCGGCTCCGTCGCCGAACAGGCTGTTGACGACTGCGGTACGCATCGTCGAGTCCATCGTGTACGCGGCCGAGCAGGCCTCCGCGCACAGCACCACGGCGAGTTCCCCGGGATGGGCGGCGGACCAGCCCGCCACCACGTTGAGGGCGTTGAGTCCCGCGTTGCAGCCCATGCCGACGATGTCGCTGCGGCTGCAGTGGCGGTCGATGCCCAGTTCCCGTATCAGCAGCGCGCTGAGTCCGGGGGTGAGGAAGCCGGTGGACGTCACGCAGCACAGGTGACGCAGATCCGAGAGTTCGGCGCCGCACCGCTTCAGACAGGCGTGCAGAGCCTCGGCGCCCATCTCGATCGCCAGCTTCTTGTGCTTGTCGAGCAGGTCGCCCTGGGACTCCGAGACCCGGACGGAGTCGCTGTCCATGGGCGGCAGGGTGAGGTTGCGTCGCTCGATGGCGCTGTTGAGGAAGATGGAGCGGACCTTGCGATCGGTGATCCCGAAGGCATCCAGCACTTCCTGCTGTGAGTAGGACGTGCGGGTCACGGCCGTGCCCACACCGACGATGCGGGGCCGTGGAGGAGTGGGGAGTGCGCGGCCCTCTGCGGACAGGACCCCGGTCTCCAGGACAGGAGCGTCGAGTAATTCGGGATGATCGAGGTTGACGGTCACCTGAAGGTCCACCCCCACATGCGCGGCTTGCTGCGCGGCTTGCTCACGATGCCGCTGACGGTCATGTTCATCACCTTTCCTCATGAGTCGTGCTGGTTCATCGGCTCCGGGCGGGAACGCCTCCGGGTTCTTCCGGGCACGCTGCTGCCGGCCGGTGAGGTCGTCAGGCCTTCGCGCTCTCCGCCTCGATGAAGCGGGCGAGGCGAGCGGTCCCCTCGTCGATCTCGGTGGGAGTCAGATAGCTGATGGAGAGCCGCATGGCGTGGTGGCCGCCCTTTTCCGGGTGGAAGTGCTCCATCGGGGTCCAGATCACGCCGAAGTCCTGTGCGGACCGGGTGAGTGCGGCCTCGTCCGCCCGGAACGGGACCTGCACGGTCAGGAAGAATCCGCCGGTCGGTTCGTTCCAGCGCACCCCCAGAGATGCTCGCCGGTCCGCCGGAAGGCGTGCGTCCAGATGCCGGAGCGTGCACTGCATGGCGTCGCCGTAATAGGCGCCTGCTCTGGCGTTCAGCTCCGAGACCCGGCCCTGGGCGGCAAGCAGCGCGCCCGCCACGGCGGCCTGGCTCAGCGACGAGGTGTTCACCGTCACCATGCTCTTGATCTTGACGAGTTCGTCCGCGAGGAGGCTGCTCCGGCCGTCCTGGTCCACGACGACCTGGTCGGCGACGACGAAGCCGACCCGGGCGCCGGGAAAGATCGTCTTGGAGTAGGAACCCAGGTGGACGACCGTGCGGGCGCGGTCCAGGGACTTCAGGGTCGGCAGCGGGCGGCCGGGACTGACCATCCGGTAGGGGCTGTCCTCCAGGATGAGGATGCCGTGGCGCGCGGCGAGTTCCAGGAGTTCGGCGCGGGCCCGCAGCCCCAGTGTGTTCCCCGACGGATTGGCGTGGTCGGGCACCAGGTAGAAGGCACGGGGACGGCGCCCGCGGGCCTTCTCGTGCTGGATGGCCGCCTCCAGGTCGGCACAGGAGAACCCGTCCTCCCGTTCCACGACCGGAGTCAGTGCGATGTCCAGCAGGCGGGCCGCGCCGGTGATCCCCACATAGCAGGGACTGGAGACGAGCAGGACGTCGTCGGGGCCGCTGATCAGGGCACGCAGCACCAGCAGCATGGCCTCCTGGGCGCCGACGGTCACCACGACGGACTCGGCGGGGGCGTCGATGTCCTCGTCGGCGCGCAGCGAGTCGGCGATGATCTCGCGGATCTGACCGGCCGTCGGCCCGTACTGGTACATGGCGGTGCGGATCTGCTGCGGTGAACTCCCCTGTTCCTGGAGGTGCTCCAGGTACCGGCGGATGTGGGAGAAGATCTGCTCGTTGTCGAAGAACCCGTCATAAGGACGGCCGGGAGCGAAGGAGATCGCGTCGGGATAGCGAAGCGTAACCTCGTTGAGGAAGTTCATCGTGTCCAGGACCGGATCGGAGACGCTGCCGTGCAGGTCCGTCTTCCGTAAGGTCACCGGTTCGGTCGCGGTGAGGGCCGCGGGGGAATTCGCCTGTGGCGTGAGGAAACCCGACAGCATGGAGACGAGTCCTTCATCCGCGTGGTGCGTATACTCGTGCACGCCGCGTTCGGCCATGGATTTACCCCCACGCGAAACAAATCAATGAGTTTTGGGGTTTACCGGCTCAGGATCACACACCGAGAGGCGTCCGACAACCGTCGTCCAACCGGCATGAATGCTCACTTAGACACGGCTTCCGACGGGATACCGTCTTCTTTTCGCGCCATTTCCCTGAAGTACGGTCCGATGCCGTTCGGCCGGACCGCCTCCCATCCATCGGCCCTGAGCTCGGCCACCATCCGGTCGGCGGCCCCCGGCGGGACGGTGAAGTCCACGGTGAGCGCGCCGGCCTCGTCGGCGTCGACGGTGGCGTCCTCGGGGACGACGCCGAAGTCCGCGACGACGCCCAGCAGCCGCGGCAGCTCCCCGGGACGGTCCCGGACGGTCACACGTACGGCCCTCCCACCGCCGCCGACGCGGCGCCCGGGGATCTCGGCAAGCCCGGCGACACCCCGGTCGAGCAGCTCCATCATCGTCCGCAGGCCGTCGTCCCGGTCCTCGCCGCCCCGCTCGGCGAGCTGGTCCAGGGCGGCCACCAGCCGGGTCAGGTCCTCGTGCACGCGCTTCACGACACCCACCACGGCCCCCGCGTTGGACTGGAGGATGTCGCCCCACAGGCGTGAGTCACCGCCCGCGATCCGGGTGACGTCGCGCAGTCCGTTACCCGCGAGCCTGGACATCTCGGCCGGGGCGTCCCGCAGCCGCGCCGCCATCAGGCTCGCCAGCAGATGCGGTACGTGGGAGGTGAGGGCAACCGCGTCGTCGTGTGCCTGGCTCTGGGTCACCACCGGCACCGCGCCGCACAGCGCCACCAGTTCCAGGGCCCGGTTGAAGGTCGCGTTGGACGTCATCGGCGACGGGGTGAGCGCCCACGGGCGGTCCCGGAACAGTTCGGCACGGGCCGCCAGCGGGCCCGACTGCTCCCGGCCCGCCAGCGGGTGACCCCCGATGTAGCGGGACGGATCCGGAGCCTGGGCCAACGCGACCTGTTCCGGCCCGGCCTTCACGCTCGCCACGTCGGTGTAGCTGACGGCGAGCTCGCGTTTCTGCACCTCCGTGAGCACCGTGCCGACCTGGCTCGGCGGTACGGCGAGCACGGCCAGGTCCACCCGCTCCGCGGGAGTCTGGGTGAGTCCCGCACCGAGTGCGGCGGCCGTCCTGGCCGCAGACGGGTTCCGGTCGGACAGATACACCACCACTCCCTGCCGACTTGCCGCGAGCGCGACCGAGGTACCGATCAGACCCGTGCCGATGACGGCCATGGCGCGCATCATGAGACATCACCCTCGGAAAGTCCACCGGCCATAACTGAATCCCCGTCCAGTTTCTGCACGGGTCCGGCCGACAATACCCGACAGGCCTGTAGTCCATCCGTCCAGCGGTCATCTCCTTTTTTCCGCCGGAGTCATCTATTACAGTTCACGGATCCCTGCCCTTCTCCTCCTGACATGGGGACAGTCATGAGCGAATTAGCAATGGCGGCGGATCCGCTGGCGGATCTCTCGGTCGACTACGTAGAGATGTACGTGGAGAATCTGGAGGCGGCCGCACTCACCTGGGTCGACAAATACGCCTTCACGGTGGTCGGCTCCGGCGACTTCGCCGATCACCGAAGCACCGCACTGCGCCACGGACGGATCACCCTGGTACTCACCGAAGCCACGTCGGACGAGCATGTGGCCTCGACCTACGTCGCCTCACACGGCGACGGCGTCGCCGACATCGCCCTGCGCACCGCGGACGTGACCGCCGCCTTCGACGCGGCGGTCGCGAACGGCGCCCGCGTCCACCGTCCGCCGACCCCGCACGGGGGGGACGGGCCGGCCGTGACGGCCGTCCTCCACGGCTTCGGCGACGTCGTCCACACACTCGTCCAGCGCGCTCCCGGGGAGGAGCCGGGGCTGCCCGCGGGCTTCTCACCGATATCGCGGACCGGCGACGGCCCGGCGGGCGTGGACCTGCTCGACCTCGATCACATCGCGGTGTGCCTGAACACCGGCGATCTCGACCCCACGGTCGACCACTACCTGACGGCGTTCGGGTTCCGGCGCATCTTCGAGGAGCGCATCGTCGTCGGCAGGCAGGCCATGGAGTCCGCGGTGGTGCAGAGCCCGTCGGGCTCGGTGACCCTGACGCTCATCCAGCCCGACCCCTCGGCCGACCCGGGACAGATCGACGAGTTCCTCAAGGCACACCAGGGGGCAGGCGTCCAGCATCTGGCCTTCTCCTCCCCGGACGCGGTCCGTTCGGTGCGGGCCCTGGCCGACCGGGGCGTCACCTTCCTCACCACTCCTCAGGCCTACTACGACCTGCTGGGCGAGCGGATCGCCCTGAGCGAGTCCAGGGTGGACGACCTCCGGGCGACGAACGTGCTCGTCGACGAGGACCACGGCGGCCAGCTCTTCCAGATCTTCACGGCGTCGACCCACCTGCGGCACACGCTGTTCTTCGAGGTCATCGAGCGCCAGGGTGCCGAGACCTTCGGCAGTGCCAACATCAAGGCACTCTACGAGGCCGTGGAACTGGAGAGGACGGGGCAGCGTGGGCCACGGCAGTGAGACGGCGGCCGCTCCGGCCCACTGCCTGGCCGACTTCGAACGCGCCGCCGCTTCGGTCCTGCCCGCCGACGTGCGGGACTTCGTCGCGGGAGGAAGCGGAGCCGAGGTCACGCTCGACGCCAACCGCACCGCGCTGGACCGCGTCTTCCTCGTCCCCCGGGTGCTCAGGGACGTGTCGCGGTGCACGGCTGACTCCACCCTGCTGAAGCGGCCCGTCCCGATGCCGGTCGCCGTCGCGCCCGTCGCCTACCAGCAACTGGTCCACCCCGATGGCGAGAGGGCCGCCGCCCGGGCGGCCAAGGCGGCCGGCGTGCCGTTCACCGCGAGCACGCTGAGCAGTGTCCCGATCGAAGAGCTCACGGCGATCGGCGGAACGGTCTGGTTCCAGCTCTACCGGCTCCGGGACGCCGCGCAGTCCCTGGAACTCGTCCGCAGAGCGGAGGACGCGGGCTGTGAGGCGATCATGCTCACCGTCGACGTGCCGTGGATGGGGCGCCGGCTGCGCGACGTACGCAACCGTTTCGCCCTGCCCAGCCATGTGCGGGCGGCCAACATCAGCACCGGCTCGACCGCGCACCGACGGCATGCCGACAGCTCCGCGGTAGCCGTCCACACGGGCCAGGCCTTCTCCTCCGCGACGACGTGGTCGTCGTTGGCGGCCCTGCGGAAGCAGACCCGGCTCCCCCTGCTGCTCAAGGGTGTCCTGGCGGCCGAGGACGCGGTGCGGGCGGTCGAGTCCGGGGTCGACGCGGTCGTGGTCTCCAACCACGGGGGCCGCCAGCTTGACGGAGCCGTTCCCAGCATCGATGTGCTGCCGGAGGTGGCCGCGGCCGTGAACGACGGCTGCGAAGTGCTGTTGGACAGCGGCATCCGCAGCGGCACCGACGTGCTCAGGGCGCTCGCTCTCGGGGCGTCCGGTGTCCTGGTGGGCCGACCGCTGATCTGGGGCCTGGCCGCGGCCGGAGAGGCCGGTGCCCGCCGGGTGCTCGACCTGCTGGCCGACGAACTCCGCGACGCCCTCGGCCTGTCGGGCTGCGACGGTGTCGCCGCGGCCAGGCAGTTGCGCACCCTCGTCCCCGGCTGAAGGTCGTAAGCCGTCGAAGTCCTCCTACCGCCGCGTGGTAGGAGGACTTCGACGGCTCACCGCCCTACGTCCGTCCCCGACCAATTGGCCATTTTCGACGCTTGGACACGGCGACGGCGGACTATGCGGTTTCGGTGACCCTGCCACCCAGCCGAAGGGCCAGCTCCGACCACATCACCGCGTACTCGTCGGCCAGACGTGCCACGATGCCGCTGCAGTGGGGCGGTACGTTGTCGATGATCCTCTGCCACTCCGTCGCATCGATCGTGTGGAGGTTGAGCAGCCGCAGCAGTGTGCGTCCGGTCTCGCTCAGCCGCAGGGCCGGATCCGCCTTGAGCCTTTCCACCACGACGCTGTGATCCTGCCCCGACGGCCTGCCGTGCACCGCCGCGTCGCCGGCAGAGCGCTGCGGCGCCGGGAGCTTCGCGCCGGGGTCCGCCGATGTCCTGCTCTGCCGGCCGGGCAGCGGATCCTCTCCTCGGCGGAGCCGGCTTCTCACATCGCGGGCCGTCTCGGGGGATATGCCGGCCATCCGGGCGATCTGGCGTAAGGAGAGACCGGGGTTCCCGGCGATGATCTTCGCCGCGTTCCTGCGTCCCGCGGCGGCGTTGATCGGGCGGACCCGGCCGTCCTGGCCGATTCTGCTCTCCTCGGCGGCCGACGCACCCGGGAGCCCTCTGCGTATGTCGGCCACCGTGCCGGGGGCAATACCGGCGACCGATGCGACCATCCGGTCCGACCACTGCGGATGCGAGGTGACGATCCGCGCCGCCGCCCGCTTGCGGTCGGCCTTCGACAAGGGGAGTCCGTGCATGGTGTTGGACTCGACCGCCAGCACGAACGCGTCGGCCTCGCTGCCCTCGAAGAAGCTGACGGCGATCTTGTCCTGGCCGCGCAGTTCAGCCGCACGCACACGATGGAGACCATCGATGACGCGCATCGTCGGACGGTGGACGAGGATGGGAGGAAGCGGGGACTGCGCGACGGACAGCGCCTCCACGTGGTCCGGATCCTCCCCCGAGGTCCGCGGTGAGTCGACTGTTGACAGTAAGCTGATCTCCACTTCGACGCAGGTCTGCCGATCGATCTGTTCCTGCTCTCGCTGCAACGCCATCTCCCTCATGATCTGATTGCCTGTGCACGGATCTGTGAAGGCATGCAGAAGATCCCTAGGTGGATCTGGGACGCGTTTCGTTCCGCGACATGAACTACGGAACGCCGTGGTATCGGAGAGCTATGGGGGGTCTACTCACGGCCTTGACAACAGTCCTGTCATGCCTTGGCGCCACCACGTTCGTGAGGCGGCTACCGGTCAGCCGCGGCTGATCTTGGGTGGAATTTCCATCACACCAGATCAGAGCACCGGGCATGGAACTCGGCAGCACTCCGGAAGAAGGTCACCTGGACCCTGGGAAAGACCGGGGAAACGCGGAACGCCGTCCCGTCGCCGGTCGCGTCAACCGACACCACGAATCATGTCGGACCGACATGGCGTCGCAGTGCGGGCTCTTTCCCGTAGCCAGAGCCGTTCCGTCTCCCCGTTGTCACCACGTGTCACTCCTGCATGGATGAATATTCACCAGCCGAAACGCCCATAGGACGGTAGCACTTCTGTGCGATTCAAAAAACTCCCCCGCCTGCCACAACAACCGCAACTCCGGTCGTGCGACTACTCGCGGAGTGCATGTCAGCGCTGATGACGGGCTTGCGCGAGGGGCTGAGGGTGGCGGCTTCAGGCCATCCGGTGCGGGGCGTGAGGCCTCTCCGGGCGGTGCGGTGAGGGCGAACGCCCCACGGAATCGAACAAATTGAGACAGGACGCAGGAGTCGTGCCTGCCCTGCGGGGGGCGGTGGCGCGGGCCGGCACAGTCGAGTGCGCCGGAGCAGCGGCGGCCCAGGGCTCCGTCAAGTCCAGGTGCGTGCGTGACCGAACCCCGTGCCTGTACTGCTACCCGCCCCTACCAGGCGCGATCGCCGGCGCTACGCACACTCCCGGAACTTGACGGAGCCCTGACGAGAGCAGGCGCGGCGTGGGTGCGGACGACCTGGTGGGGTCCACGACCTGAAGACCTATGTCGGCTCGTCGGTTCAAGACTACGGGCCGGCACATATCGTCCGCGTATCGAAAATCGCATACGCGCTGGCAACATCCGGTTGCTTTACCTGGTTGCATGCCTCGAACCCAGCCCTCAGCACGGACGACGACCCGTCGGGTTCGCCGGCTGGTCGTCCGCGGCCTTTCAGACCTCTCGGCCACCGCGCCGAACGGCGACGAATTCCCTGCTACTCACGTCGACAGCGACTGTCGTTCACCGGAATACCAGAATGATCCACCCGTATGATGCCGCATCAGAGCTGCGCCGGATCCACGGGATCGCACCCTGGTACTACGAAATGCGCACCGAGGCGACCACCAGCGGCTGCCCGCGGACGTATGCCGATCCCACCCATGGCCCGAAAACGCAGCAATGATCAATGAGCACCTGCGATCAGCGGTGAGCAAGAGCGAGCGAGGACAGACGATGGCGGAAGTGGACATCGCGGAGACCGTACGGGGCAGTCAGTCGGCCGACGACGAAGGACATCCGTCCGCGGGTCTCTCCGGTCCGGGCCCGTGGAGGCGCGGCCCGGTACTCACGGCGTGTGCGCTGCTGCTCGGCCTGCTTCTGCTGCTGCACGGGGAGGTCACGGACTGGGCCGGTCTGGGCAGTCTGGTGGAGACCTTCCTGCCGTGGTTCGGTCTGTTCATCCCGGTTCTGGTTGCCGGAGCGCTGTGGCGCCGCTCCGCCTCGTCGGCCGTCGCCCTGCTATTGCCGGTCACCGTGTGGTGGAGCCTCTTCGGCGGGCTGCCCGGCGGCCCGACCGACCAGGCCGGCGATCTCATGGTGGTCAGCCACAACGTGGCCGTCGAGAACCCTGATCCAGCCGGCACCGCCCGTGACCTGGCCGCCTCCGGCGCGGACCTGCTGGCGCTCCAGGAACTGACCGACCAGACCAAGGCCAGCTACGAGAAGGAGCTGGCGAAGACGTACCCGCACTACGCCGAGGAGGGCACGGTCGGGCTCTGGAGCAAGCTGCCGCTGTCCGGCACCCGGCCGGTCGAGCCGCCGGTCGGGAAAGCGCAGCAGGATGGCATCCCGGTGCAACCGCTTCGGGCGCTGCGCACCACGGTGGCCACCGAGGAGGGGCCGCTGACGGTGTACGTGGCGCATCTCGGTTCCGTGAGGGTGATGCCCAGGGGCGGTTTCTGGACGGAATCGCGGGACGCCGACGCGACGAAGCTCGCCGAGGCCGTCGCCGCCGAGCGCAGCAAGCGGGTGCTGGTGCTCGGTGACTTCAACGGCACCCTGGACGACCGTGCGTTCGACGGCCTCACCTCGCAGCTGCGTTCGTCCCAGGACGTGGCGGGGGACGGGTTCGGCTTCAGCTGGCCGGCGAAGTTCCCGGTGGCACGGATCGACCAGATCCTGGTCCGCGGCGTGGAGCCGACGAGTGCGTGGCTGCTGCCGCGCACGGGCAGTGACCACCGTCCGGTGGCGGCCCGAATCAGCTGGTGAACGCCGCGGGCCGCCGGGTGCTGATATATCGTCGGCGTATCGAAAATCGCATACGTCCGGGCAACACTCCCCTGCATTGACTGGCAGCATGTCCAACAATTCCTCCCGCGCACTCACACGAACCGCAGCCGGAAATCCGGTCGTCAGGCCGATCAGCGCCGCCGATCACTTGGCGTTCGTCCGGGCCCAGCGGTCGGTCAGCTTCCTGCAGACCCCGGCGTGGGGCCGGGTCAAGACCGAGTGGCGCAGCGAGTCCCTCGGCTGGTTCGACGGTCCGCGCCTGGTGGGTGCCGGGCTCGTTCTGCACCGCCCGGTACCGCGGCTCGACCGGTACACCCTGGCGTATCTGCCCGAGGGCCCGGTCATCGACTGGAGCAGCGAGATCGGTGCGTGGCTCGATCCGCTGGCGGCATATCTCAAGGAGCACGGCGCGTTCGCGATCCGGCTCGGTCCGCCGGTGGTCACGGACACCTGGGACGCCACCCAGATCAAGGACGGCATCGCCGACCCGCAGATCCGGCGGCTGACCGACATGCCAGGACGGTGGGACGACCCGGTCGGCGCCCGTGTGAGCAGCCAGCTCAAGGACGCGGGCTGGCTGCCGCAGAACCCGCTGGACGGGTTCGGGGTCGGGCATCCGCAGTTCAAGTACGTTCTCCCGTTGGCGGGCAGGACCGAGGACGAGCTGCTGAGAGGCATGAACCAGCAGTGGCGCCGCAACATCAAGAAGTCGGCCAAGGAGGGCGTCGAGGTCACGGTCAGCGACGGGGGTCCGGAGGACCTGAAGGCGTTTCACGACCTCTACGTCCACACCGCCGAGCGCGACCGCTTCACACCCCGCCCGCTGAGCTACTTCGAGACCATGTTCACGGCACTGCGCGCCGAGGACCCCGAGCGGATCAAGATCTACCTGGCCCACCACCAGGGCGACCTGGTCGCGGCCACCGTCATGGTCCGCGTCGGATCCCACGCGGTGTACTCCTACGGCGCCTCCGCCACCGCGAAGCGCGAGGTGCGCGGCTCCAACGCCTGCCAGTGGGCGATGATCCGTGACGCACTCGCGGCCGACTGCGACGTCTACGACCTGCGCGGCATCACCCCGACCCTCGACGCCGACGACCCACACGTCGGCCTTGTCCGGTTCAAGGTCGGCACCGGTGGCCAGGCGGTGCGGTACGTCGGCGAGTGGGACCTGCCGCTGCGGCCGATGATCTACCGGGCCTTCGACCTCTACATGAGGCGCCGCGGGCACTGAACCGCACACCGGCTACGCGAGTCCGGCGGCGACTTCGTCGAGGCGCGCCCCACGGGAAGCCTTGACCAGCACCACATCCCCGGCGGCCAGGTGGTCGCGCAGCCAGTCGACGGCCGCGTCGTTGCCGGCGAGGACCACGGCCCGCTCTCCAGCACCGTCGGCGAGGGGCCGGGCGGCCTCGCCGACGGCCACCACCACGTCGGCCCGGGCGGCGGCGTACGCCCCGACGGCACGGTGCTCCGCCTCGCTCCCGTCGCCGAGTTCGAGCATTTCGCCGAGTACGGCGATGCGGCGCCCGCCCTCGATGGCCGACAGCGCGTCCAGAGCGGCGCGGGTCGAGTCGGGGTTGGCGTTGTAGGAGTCGTTGAGCAGCGTCGCCCCGCAGGCGAGGTCGCGCAGTTCCATCCGCCACGGCGACAGCGAGGCGGTGGTCAGCGCCGTCGTGGCCAGGTCGAGGGGAACCCCGGCCGCGAGTGCCGCCGCCGCGGCGGCCGAGGCGTTGAGCGCCTGGTGGGCACCGACGAGCGGCAGCGCGAGGCGAGCCGAGGTGTCGACGGTCCTCAGCGTGCAGGACGGCCGGCCGAGTCGGTCGAGGACCACGTCGAGTACCTGTACGTCGGCCGGGTCCGTCCGGCCGAAGGTCAGAACCGGACCGTCGGTGAGCACGCTCATCGAGGCCACCCTCGGATCGTCGGCGTTGAGCACGGCGGTGCCGCCGGGCACAAGGCCCTGCACCAGTTCGCCCTTGGCCCTGGCGATGGCGGCACGCGACCCGAACTCGCCGAGGTGGGCCACGCCGACGTTGAGCACGACGGCGATGTCGGGTGCGACCAGGCCGGTGAGCTCGGCGATGTCGCCCTCGTGGCGGGCTCCCATCTCCAGGACGAGGAACCGGGTGGCCGCCTGGGCGCGCAGCATGGTGAGCGGCACACCGAGTTCGTTGTTGAGCGAGCCGGTCGTGGCGACCGTCGGCCCGGCGCCCGACAGCACGGCCGCCAGCAGGTCCTTGGTGCCGGTCTTGCCCTGCGAACCGGTCACCCCGACGACGGTCAGCCCGTCGCGCAGCCGGGCCACGACATGGGCGGCGAGCGTCTGCAGCGCGGTCCGGACGTCCTCGACGACGACGGTGGGCAGCGACGTGGGCCGGGAGCCGAGCACGGCCACCGCACCGGCCCGCCCGGCCCGCTCGGCGTAGTCATGGCCGTCGGCATGCTCGCCGGCGAAGGCGACGAAGAGGCCGCCCGGCTCGGCCTGTCGGCTGTCGAGCACGGCCGGCGCGGTCACGGTCACGGATTCGCCCGTGGCCTTTCCGCCAACGATTTCGGCGATCTCGCCGAGCCCGAGCGGAATCACGCCGGCTCCCTGAACGTCATGCCCGGTGCTTTGTGAGTCATGGGTCCAGTCAAGGGAGCGGGGCGTATCGCGGGCATATCGAAAAGCACATACGTTCCGGCAACAGCACTTCCCCTTGACTGGAGGTATGACCCACAGCGAGAAGGCCCATATCGCCGTATACGGGTGTGGTCCGGACGAAGCCGTTCTGTTCCGCGAGCTGGCGCCCGGCCTCGGTGTGCAGCCGGTCATCACCGACGCCCCGGTGTCCGAGGCCAACAGTGAACTGGCCTTGGGCAGCCGGTGCGTCAGCATCAGCCACAAGACGCCCGTCACCCATGCCACGCTGCGTGCGCTCGGCAGGGTCGGCGTCGGCTACATCTCCACCCGGAGCATCGGGTACAACCACATCGACGTGGAATACGCGGACAGCATCGGCATCGTTGTGGAGAACGTCTCCTACTCGCCGGACAGCGTGGCCGACTACACCCTGATGCTCATGTTGATGGTGCTGCGGGACGCGAAAGCCATCGTCCGTCGCACCGACATGCACGACTACCGGCTGAGTGAGGTGCGCGGGAAGGAACTGCGCGATCTGACGGTCGGAGTGGTCGGGACGGGGCGTATCGGCACGGCGGTCCTGGACCGGTTGCGAGGTTTCGGCTGCCGCGTTCTGGCCCATGACAACCATCCGGCGGACCGCCCCGGTGTCGCCGAGTACGTTCCGCTCGACGAACTGCTGCGGCGGAGCGACGTGGTCACGCTGCATGCGCCGCTCACCACGGCCACGCACCATCTGCTCGATCAGCAGCGCCTGGCGCGGATGAAGGACGGCGCGCTGGTCATCAACACCGGACGTGGTGGGCTCATCGACACCGAGGCCCTGGTGCACGAATTGGAAAGCGGCAGGCTGGGCGGCGCGGCGCTGGATGTCGTCGAAGGCGAGGAGGGCATCTTCTACGCCGACTGCCGGGACAGACCCATGGAAAGCAAGGCACTGTTGCGGCTTCAGGAGCTGCCGAATGCGCTCATCACTCCGCACACCGCCTACTACACGGATCACGCCCTGCGCGACACCGTGGAGAACTCTCTCACCAACTGCCTGACATTTCGAAAGCAGGAATCAGCATGGCCAGACTGAAGATCGGCATCGTATTCGGAGGCCGTTCCGAGGAGCACCCCGTCTCCATCAAGTCCGCGCGGGAGGTGGCCCGGAACCTGGATCTCGAAAAGTACGAACCCTTCTACATCGGGATCACGAAGAGCGGTGCCTGGAAGCTCTGCGACGGGCCCGACGCGGAATGGGAGGACGGCGACTGCCGCCCGGTCGTGCTGTCGCCGGACAGCGACGTGCACGGACTGCTGGTGCTGGAGCAGGGAGGCTGCAGCACGATCCGTCTGGACGTCGTACTGCCCGTGCTGCACGGCAAACTCGGCGAGGACGGCGCGATGCAGGGTCTGCTGGAACTCTCGGGCATCCCCTACGTCGGCTGCGACATCCAGAGTTCCGCCGTGTGCATGGACAAGTCCCTTGCCTATGCGGTCGTCAGGAACGCGGGAATCGCCACGCCGAACTTCTGGACCGTCGCGGCGGACGAGACCGTCGATGCCGCCCGGTTCACCTATCCGGTCTTCGTGAAGCCGGCCCGATCGGGGTCGTCCTTCGGCGTCACCAAGGTGTCCCGGGAGGAGGAGATGTCGAGTGCCGTGGAAACGGCACGGCAGTACGACTCGAAGGTGCTGATCGAAGAGGCCGTCCCCGGCAGCGAGATCGGCTGCGCCATCCTGGGGACCGGAACGGATCTCGTCGTGGGCGAGGTGGACCGGATCGCGCTCTCGCACGGATTCTTCAGGATCCATCAGGAGGACTCCCCCGAGACCGGGTCCGAGAACTCCATCGCGATCGTTCCCGCCGACATCCCCGAAGCGTCACGGCTGCGCGTCCAGGAGGAGGCCAAGGCCGTGTACCGCGTCCTGGGATGCCGCGGCATTGCTCGGGTGGACATGTTCCTCAAGGAGGACGGCGAAGTCGTCCTCAACGAGGTCAACACCCTCCCCGGATTGACCTCGTACAGCCGTTATCCGCGGATGATGGCGGCCGCGGGTCTGCCGATGTCCGAAGTGATCGACCTCACCGTCTCCCTCGCTCTGACAGGGAAGATGCGATGAAGCCGACGGAGTCCATGACGGACGGCTTCGTCTTCGCGGACGACTTGGTGCCCGGACTGCGCTGGGACGCCAAGTACGCCACGTGGGACAACTTCACCGGCAAACCTGTGGACGGATATCTGGTCAACCGAATCGTCGGTACGAAGGCTCTGTGCGCGGCTCTGGAGCGGGCGCGGGACGAGGCCGCGTCACTGGGGTTCGGCCTGCTGCTCTGGGACGGCTATCGACCGCAGCGCGCCGTCGACTGCTTTCTGCGCTGGTCGCAGCAGCCGGAGGACGGCCGGACGAAGTCGCGGCACTATCCCAACATCGCCAGGGCCGAGATGTTCGAGAAGGGATATGTGGCCGCCAGGTCGGGCCACAGCAGGGGCAGCACCGTCGACCTCACACTCTACGACCTGGCCACGAACGAGCTCGTTCCCATGGGCGGCGACCACGACCTGATGGATCCCGTCTCGCACCACGGGGCACAAGGGCTCGCCCCCGTCGAGGCGCGGAACCGTCAGCACCTGCGGTCCGTGATGGAGTCCTGCGGTTTCAAGGCGTACGAGTACGAGTGGTGGCACTACACGCTCGCCGACGAGCCCTATCCGGACACGTACTTCGATTTCCCCATCATGTAGTACTCCAGTCGCACGAGGTGCGAAGGCCGACATCACACCCTCGCCGGATCACACAGGCAGTGGATCACCCCGTCCCGCTCTCCGGGTACCGTCAGGGTATGAGTCATCCACACCCCGAACTGAAAGCCGCCCCGCCCCTGCCCGAGGGAGGGCTGCGGGTCGTCGCCCTGGGCGGCTTGGGGGAGATCGGCCGCAACATGACAGTCTTCGAGCACGCCGGCAAACTGCTGATCGTCGACTGCGGCGTGCTGTTCCCCGAGGAGACCCAGCCCGGCGTGGACGTGATCCTGCCGGACTTCACCTCGATCCGGGACCGGCTGGACGACGTCGTGGCCGTGGTCCTCACCCACGGTCACGAGGACCACATCGGCGGCGTGCCGTATCTGCTGCGCGAGCGCAGGGACATCCCGGTGGTCGGCTCCAAGCTGACCCTGGCGTTCCTGGAGGCCAAGCTCAAGGAGCACGGCATCCGGCCGCGCACGGTGCGGGTACGGGAGGGTGACCGGCGCGGTCTTGGTCCCTTCGACTGCGAGTTCGTGGCGGTCAACCACTCCATCCCGGACAGCCTCGCGGTCGCGATCCGCACCCGCGCCGGGATGGTGCTGCACACCGGCGACTTCAAGATGGACCAGTTCCCCCTCGACGACCGCATCACCGATCTGCGCGCCTTCGCCCGCCTCGGCGAGGAGGGCGTGGACCTGTTCCTCACCGACTCCACCAACGCCGAGGTACCCGGCTTCACCACCTCCGAGCGGGAGCTGAACCCGGCGATCGAGCAGGTGATGCGCACCGCGCCGCGCCGGGTCATCGTCTCCAGCTTCGCCAGCCACGTTCACCGCATCCAGCAGGTCCTGGACGCCGCCCACCAGCACGGCCGCAAGGTCGCCTTCGTCGGCCGGTCGATGGTCCGCAACATGGGCATTGCCCGTGACCTGGGCTATCTGAAGGTCCCTTCCGGTCTGGTCGTGAGCACGAAGGAGCTGGAGAAGCTCCCGGACCACAAGATCACTCTGGTGTGCACCGGCTCGCAGGGCGAACCGATGGCCGCGCTGTCGCGGATGGCCAACCGGGACCACATGATCCGCATCGGCAAGGGCGACACCGTCCTGCTGGCCAGCTCCCTCATCCCCGGCAACGAGAACGCCATCTACCGGGTGATCAACGGGCTGACCCGGTGGGGCGCCCACGTGGTCCACAAGGGCAACGCCAAGGTGCACGTGTCCGGACACGCCAGCGCCGGCGAGCTCGTGTACTGCTACAACATCGTCAAGCCCCGCAACGTCATGCCGGTGCACGGCGAGTGGCGGCATCTGCGGGCCAACGGCGACCTCGCCATCCGCACCGGCGTCGACCCGGAGCGGGTCGTCATCGCCGAGGACGGCGTCGTCGTCGACCTCGTCGACGGGCGCGCGTCCATCACGGGCAAGGTTCCCGCCGGCAACGTCTACGTCGACGGGATGGAGGTCGGCGGCGCCACGGAGGCGTCCCTCAAGGACCGTCTCACCCTGGCCGCCGAAGGCGTGGTCACGGTGGTGGCCATCGTCGACGCGGACACCGGTGCCCTCGCAGAGGCCCCCGACTTCCTGGCCCGCGGCTTCGTCCACGACGACGCCACGTTCGAGCCGGTCGTCCCCGTCATCGAGAAGACCCTGGCCACCGCGGCCGAGGAAGGCGTCGGGGACGCCCACCAGCTCGAACAGCTCATCGCCCGCGCCGTGGCGAACTGGGCGTTCCGCACGTACCGCCGCAAGCCCCTCATCATCCCCGTCATCATCGACGCCTGACCACGGCTACGCCGACAGGGCCGCGCAGCGACGGCTGCGCGGCCCTGATCCCGTGCACGCCCGGCAGGAGAGGGGCGCGGGCCGGGAGGTCAGGCCAGGTTGATGTTCTCGGCCTGCGGACCCTTCTGGCCCTGGGTGACGTCGAACGTCACGGCCTGGCCCTCCTGGAGCTCACGAAAGCCTGTGGAGTTGATCGCGGAGTAGTGCGCGAAGACATCCGGGCCGCCGCCGTCCTGGGCGATGAAGCCGAAGCCCTTCTCCGCGTTGAACCACTTCACAGTTCCCGTTGCCATGTCGTATGCCTTCCAGTCGATGAACGCCTCCCACTTCCTGTGGCAGACGGAGGTGATCGCCCTGGTCCCTGCGGCACAGCACAGCAATGAGCCCACATCAAAGGCGTGGGCGAGAGGGAATTCCGAACCACGACAGCTGACACAGACGCTACACGCCCGCACACCGCGTCACCATAGGAAAAGATCATCCCGCCTCACCACGCGGGTCTCACGCGGTACGGCCCGGACGCCCCGCGAACCGGCACACCGCGTCATTCCGGGGGGACGCGGAACTCGAACGCGGGACGGTCCCACAGCACGGCGGGCGGGTTCGCGGGCACGGTCCCGGTCGGCACCGCACCGACGCGGTGGTAGAAGCCCTCGGCGGGAGGATGCGACACCACCGTGACACGGTCGAACCCGGCGGCACGGGCCTCGGACCGCATGTGCGCGACGAGCAGTCGTCCGATACCCCGTCCTTGCGCTCCGTCGACGACGAACAGCAGGTCGAGCTCCGGTGGAGCGAGGACGAGCGAGTAGAAACCGAGGATCCGGTTGTCGTGCTCGTCGCCGCCGACGGCCACGAAGGCGCGGTGGGCCTCGAGGTAGTCAGGACCTACCCGGTAGCCCGCGACCGCGGCTGCGTACTTGCCCGCGTAGGCGCCCGAGCCGCGCACCAGCCGCGTGAGCCGTCCGGCATCCCGCGCGACGGCCCTCCGTATCGTGACCGGCCGGCTGATCGGCGAAGTGCGTGACCTCATCGGGAGAGTATGTCGCACGGAGGGTGCCTTCGCGCGGCGGGTCCGCGCTGCGCCCGAAGCTTTCCGAACACGTGAGCGCCAGATGGCAGTCCCCTGGCGCAAGCATTCGATCATTGGCGGTCATCCCTGGAAACCGGTGCCCCCGGGCCGGTGCCGCCTGCCTACGGTTCCACCGCGGCCAGGGCGAGAACCGGCGCCCCGTCGAGGCCGACGCGACCCACGAAACGACTAGAGGGAGACGCCCATGGCGACCGTGGAAGTGTCACTGAAAGACATCATGACCGAAGCGGAGGGAGCCCTCGGAGCGGCCGTCGTCGACTACTCCAGCGGCATGGCCCTCGGCACACTGGGCGGGGGCAAGGACCTCGACCTGAACGTGGCGGCCGCCGGCAACACGGATGTCATCCGGGCCAAGGTGCGCACCATGGAACTGCTGGGTCTGAAGGGCCAGATCGAGGACATCCTCATCACGCTCGCCACCCAGTACCACCTCATCCGGCCGGTCACCGGCCGGAGCGGCAACGGCCTTTTCCTGTACCTGGTGCTCGACAAGAGCCGGTCGAACCTGGCGATGGCCCGCCACCAGCTCAAGCGGGTCGAAGAGCAATTGGAAGTGTGAACGCCCCGGGAACCGGGCCGACGCGCGCCCACGATGTGAAGACTTCTTCAAGTCACCACATCAACATGGGCCCAAGCCGTGGGTGCGCGCCGCGCCGGGCGAGAAGGATCGGTGGCGACGGACGGCAGTCGTGCGGCGGCGCGCCCTCGGGGGCGCCGCCGCGCCTCGCACAACATCCCCGATGCGGCAGGGAGCACGCACCCATGCAAGTCCCCCTCTATCAGGCCAAGGCAGAGTTCTTCCGCATGCTGGGACACCCCGTGCGCATCAGGGTCCTGGAGCTGCTGCAGCACGGGCCCGTGCCGGTGCGGGACCTGCTCGCCGACATCGACATCGAACCGTCCAGCCTCTCGCAGCAGCTTGCCGTGCTGCGCAGGGCCGGGATCGTCGTCTCGGTCCGGGAGGGCTCCACCGTCCGGTACGCCCTCGCCGGCGGCGACGTCGCCGAGCTGCTGCGCGCGGCCCGGCGGATCCTGACCGAACTCCTCGCCGGGCAGAGCGAACTCCTCGCCGAGCTGCGGCAGGCCGATACCTCCATGGCGTCGGTCACGAGGAGCGGGGCGGGATGAGGGAGGGCGGCCCGGTGGTCAGCACGGGTCCCGCCACACCCCCAGTTCCGGCTTCTTCCGCATGGACGACAGCCCCAGCTGCCGGGAGAGGCCGCAGAACGCGCCGGTCGGCTCGGAGTACTCCACGTGGAAGACCGCCTTGCCCGCCTCGACGAACGGGGAGAGTTCGGCGCACTCGCCGTACTGCGCGCATTCCTCGTTGACGGCGAAGTCGAAGTGGTCCACGAGCTGGGGGATCTGCGGCAGGTCGTTCTTGAGGCCCACCGACAGACCACGGTCGTGCGCGATGTCCGCGATCATCCGGTTGTAGCGGAGCTGGTCGCCGGCGGTGAGCGGGAAGCCCGTGTCGTTGCCGTAGCCCTCCACCAGGTCGGGTTCCACCGCGTCGAAGCCCTTGTCCCGGCACATGTCGAACCGGCGCTCCATGATCGGCCGCAGGACGTGGACGCGGCGGATGTCCAGCCAGCGTTCGCCCCGCCAGCCGTTGGGCCGACCGAGCACGGAACGCGGGAACGCGTCCCTGTCGGGCCGGAACTCCTCCCACGCGCCGACGTTGACGTAGCAGATCACCTTGCGGCCCTCGCGGTGGAGGCGGGCCACGTCCCGCGCCGTGTTCTCGAAACCGTCGATGTCGTAGACGGGCACGTCGGCCGACGGGTCGGCCCGGCCGTCGAGCTGCCACTGCCAGGAGAGCCCGGGGCGTGGGCGCCAGCGTGTCCCGCCGGGGGTGTGCGAGGGGCGGGGCGGGGACGGTGACGCGCGGGGGCCCGGCGGCGGGGCGGCCGACGCCGTGCGGGCCGGGCCGGACCCGGCGCCGGTGCTCCCGGTACGGTCCGGTCCGGAACACCCGGACAGCGCGAGGGCCGCGACGGCCAGCAGGGCCGGCACGGCCGTGGGAAGCGCGTACGGGGAAAGTGTCCTGCTCATTCCGGTCCCTCGGGGGCGGTCTCGGTCAGGGCCGGCGTCAACGCGGCCCAGGGGTTGGGAAGTTCGCCGGTCACGGGACCGCACACCCCCGCGCCGCGGTCCCGCGCGGTGCGCACCGCCAGCGGTACGAGGGCCTCGGGCACCCCGTAGACGAGATGGCAGAGCCGTTCGGGCGGATGCCGTTCCGTCCGGGAGGAACGGCTGAACGCGGAGACGTAGGTGGACCAGTGACCCTCGAACGTCACGGTCAGGTCGGCGATGCGGAGGTAGCCGGGCGCCGGCTCCACGCCCGGGTTGAGCACGACGGTCCCCGCGCCCGACCGGCGGAGGGAACGGACCAGTCTCCGGCAGCCCGGCAGGGCGTCGGACCCCGCCGTCACCCGGTCCAGGAAGCAGCCGTCGGCCGCGTACCACTCCCGGTGCCGGCGCGCGTCGGCGACGATCTCGGCCGGGGCACGGGCCCCGTAGGCGGTGTCGACGTAGCCGAGCAGCCGGGCGCCGGCCGCCCGCAGCGCCTCCGCGGCCGCCACGTAGGCCCGCTCCGGTCCGGCCCCGGGGCCGTCGGCCGGGTTGAGCACGACGGCGTGGGTCCGGGCGGCGGCCGTGACGAGCCGGTGCCAGGCACCCGGGTCCTCGGCCGGGTGCACGTACAGGGGAATCAGCAGGCTCACGGAGCACGGCCGCCTTCCGGGCCGGGGGTGTCCCCGCCGCCGTCCCCCCACAGCGCGGCCAGCGACTCCTCAAGACAGTACGCCGGGCGCCAGCCCAGCGCCCCGGCCGCCGCCGTGATGTCGGAGCATTGCCACGACACCGCGGCCGAGCGGGCCGACCCGCCGGTGTCCTCCTCGATCCGTCCGCCGAAGCCGGCCCGGCGGGCCAGCCGGTGCACCAGGTCGCGCACCTGGACCGCCCGGCCTCCGCCGATGTTGAGGACGGGCGGCAGGGGCCCGGGCGCCGTGACGGCGAGCACCACCGCGCGGGCGACATCGCGTACGTCGACGAAGTCGCGGTACGCGGAGAGGTCCCCGAGGCGCAGCACCGCGTCGGGTCCGGGGCCGGCGTCGCGCAGCAGGGCGGCGACCCGGCCGGGCAGCCCGGTGGGCGGGGCCCCCGGCCCCACCGGATTGCCCACCCGCAGCACCACCGCGTCCAGGCCGGAGGCGGACACCGCCGCCGTGCCCGCGAGTTTGGTCGCGCCGTACGGCCCGAGCGGCCGGGTGGCCGCCGACTCCGTCGCCCGGGTGCCCTGCTCCCCGGGGCCGTACTCGGCGGCCGAGCCCAGGTGCACCAGGCGCGCCCGGGGCGCGGCCTGCCGCAGCGCGGCACACAGGGCGGCGGGGCCCCGGGCGTTGACCTCGGCCAGGGTGACCGCGTCGCCGCCGGTCGCGCCCGCGCAGTTGACGACCGCGTCGGGCGCCGCCTCCGCAAGGGTCTTGGCCAGCCGTTCGGGCGGGTCGCAGGCCAGGTCGAGGCGCGGGCCGCCGCCGGCCGCCCGGCCGGCGGCGGTCACCGTCGCGTCCGGCAGGCCCCGCAAGTGGGCGACGACGTGACGGCCCAGGTAGCCGGTGCGGCCCAGGACGAGAATGCGCATGCTCGGCTCAGGCCCCCTTGAGCAGCAGGGACCTGCGGCTGGTGAACTCCGCGTTCGCCCGGTCGTAGTCGTCCGGGCGCCCGATGTCCAGCCAGTACCCGTCGAACTCGTAGGCGTGCGGCGGACGTCCCCCGGCGAGGAGATCCAGCACGAGTTCGTCGAAGCCCAGTGGGAGACCGGGTGTGTAGCCCTCGAGGGTGGAGCGGGACAGCCCGTAGACGCCCATGGAGACGCGGTAGTCCATGCTCGGCTTCTCGGTGAAGGCGACCACCTCGCCCTGCCGCGTGGTCAGCACGCCGAAGTCGATGTGCACCGTACGGGCGTACGTCGCGATGGTCAGCGGGGCACCGGAGCGGGTGTGCCGGTTCAGGACGTCGGCGTAGTCCAGGTCGGTCAGGACGTCGCCGTTCATCACCAGGAAGTTCTCGGGCAGTCGCTCGCGCAGCGTGAGCAGGGGGCCCATCGTGCCCAGCGGGCTCTCCTCCGTGGCGTAGTCGATGTCCATGCCCCACTGGGAGCCGTCGCCGACGTAGGCCCGGATGATCTCACCGAGGTGGCCGATGGCGATGGTGCAGTGGGTGAAGCCGGCCGCGGCGAGCTGGCGCAGCACGATCTCCAGGATGGCGTGCTGGTCGCCGATGGGGACGAGCGGCTTGGGGAGCGCCGTGGTGTAGGGCCGCAGCCGGACGCCCTTGCCTCCTGCCAGTATCACTGCGTGCATGGGCCTTCTCCTTCACATGCTTCGTGGTCCCCGGGGACGTGCCGGACGACGGGTCAGATGTTGTAGATGCCGGTCTTGTAGCGGGCCAGGTTGGCCGGGTCGCGGAAGAACGTCACGGTCCGGGCGAGTCCCTCCTCCAGCGTGTGCACGGGCTGCCACCCGGTGGCGGCGGTGAGCCGTGAGGCGTCGGCGACCAGCCGCATCACCTCGGAGCCGGCGGGCCGCAGGCGCGCGGTGTCCGCGCGTACGTCGAGGGCGGTGTCCATCACCTTGCCGATCAGCGCGACGAGGTCGCCGACCGAGATCTCCCCCCCGGTGCCGGCGTTGAAGGTGCGGCCCACGACCCGGTCGGCGGGCGCGGTGCCGACGGCGAGGAACGCCCGCGCCGTGTCCCCGACGTAGGTGAAGTCCCGCGTGGGCCGCAGGTCACCGAGGGTGATGGTGCGCTCCCCCGCCGCGACCTGCCCGATGACGGTCGGGATCACCGCGCGCATCGACTGCCGCGGCCCGAAGGTGTTGAACGGCCGCAGCGTCACCACCGGGGTGTCGAAGCTGGCGTGGTAGCTGTCGGCCAGCCGGTCCCCGCCGGCCTTCGAGGCGGCGTACGGGGACTGGGTGTTGATGGGGTGGTCCTCGGTGATGGGCACGGTGCGGGCGGTGCCGTAGGTCTCGCTGGTCGAGGTGTGCACCAGACGGGGCGTTCCCAGCTGACGTACGGCCTCCAGCACGTTGAGGGTGCCGGTCACGTTGGTGTCCACGTAGCTGTGCGGTGCCCGGTAGGAGTACGGGATCGCGATGAGCGCGGCCAGGTGGTAGGCGCAGTCGGCACCGTCGAGCAGCCCGCGCACGGAGCCGGGGTCCCGGACGTCGCCGAGGACGATCTCCACCTGGTCCAGGACGTCCGGTGACAGGGTCTCCAGCCATCCGTAGGAGGAGAAGGAGTTGTACTGGGCCATGGCCCGGACGCGGTGCCCGGAGGCGACGAGGGCCTCGGTGAGGTGGGAGCCGATGAAGCCTTCGGCCCCGGTGACGGCGGCGAGCGGTGCGGAGGTCAACTCGGTGGTCCTTCCGGTGAGTCGGGCGGCGGTCGCCGTGCGACGGTGCGGTGGTCTCGCGGTCCTGCTCGGTGCGGTGGTGCTCAGTGGTGCCGGTGGTGCCGTGTGCGCGGCGGTGCGTGGGCCGGTCAGGCGTGCACGGACGGCCGGCCGAGCAGCCGCAGTGCGCACACCGACAGGCACAGGGCCGCCGCGCCGCAGCACACGGGCAGGGCGGCCTGCCCGGGTGGCAGGCGCAACAGGGTGACGACCGCGGCGCAGCCCGCGGCGGCCAGGCAGATCAGGGCGGAGGGCCAGGCCACGCCGAACGCCTGGAGCAGCAGCGCCGTCCAGAGCGTCGCGGCGAGGAGCAGCAGGGCGGCCGGGTCGGATCCGGTGAGGAGCGCGGCGGGCGTCAGCGGCAGGAGGTAGGCGGCCAGACAGAGGGCGAGGAGTCCGGCCGAGCGCAGGAGGAAGGCGGCGGGTGTCGCGGTCGTCCGCAGCGCTGCGACCGACCAGCCCCGGTAGCGGTAGAGCAGCCACTCGGCCGGTCCCATGCTCACGGTCAGCGCGATCACGGCGTACGGGTGCCGCAGCCCTTCCAGGAGCACCAGCACCGCCGCCGCCAGGCCGAACAGCCCGTAGGGCAGGGAGGCCGACAGCCGTGGCGGGCGCGCACCGCCGGTGGCGGGCGGCGCGCCCCTCGCCTCCCGCAGCGCCCAGCCGGTGGCGGCGAGCGTGGCCGCCAGCGCGAGCAGGGGCGCTGCCGCGCGCGGCACGGGGCCGGGCTCGGCCCAGGGCAGCACCGCGGCAGCGGCGACGAGCGGGGTGAGGGCGGCGAGCAGCAGCAGCTCCCGGGCCAGCACGAGGAGCACCCCCGCGGCGGCGAGGTACAGGGACTGTCCGGCGGCGATCGGGACGGCCGCCCCGTCGCCGGTCACGACGGCGGCGGTGGCCGTGGCCAGGGCCGCGCCGAGGGCCCCTCCGCCGAGCAGCGTGCGGCCCGCCTCACGGCGTCCGGTCGCCAGCCGCAGGTGGGCGCGGTGTCCCAGCGCCTGGCCCCAGGCCCACGAGACGACGGCGGACGCGACGAGGGCGGGGGCGTGCCGTGCGGCCTGCCACAGCGGCGCGGCGAGCAGGTGGGCGAGGCCCGGCAGGGCGAACAGCGCCCCGCGCAGCAGGCAGCGCACGGTGTCGGGGCGCCAGGGGTCGGGCGCGGGCGGGGGCTCGGGATGGACGCGGGGGACGCGTTCGTAGAGGGCGGAGGCGAGGGAGAACAGGTTCGGGTGGCCGTACCGGTGACGGACGGCGTCCGCGGTGAGTCCTTCCGACTCCAGCAGCGCGGCCACCTCGTAGGGGTGGACGGCGGGGCCGACGCGGTCGGCCATGGCGGCGGCCAGCCGGTCCACCTCCGCCCGGTCGGGCGCGGGCGGCGCCGGCCGTACGACCAGGGTGGGGTCGTCGGCGGGGCGGTGCGGCGGCAGCCGTGCGGCGCTCGCGGCCAGCCGGAGCGCGAGGGTGTCCTGTTCGGCCCCGCCGGGTTCCAGGGCCATGGGCCCGCTCACAGGGCCACGCTCCGGGTCGCGGTGGGTGCCGTGGGACGCGTGGACCACCCGTCCCCGGGCGGTACGGCCGTGGCGGCGGTCCTGCCCGGTGGCCGCGCGTGGGCGGCCGCGCGGGGCCGTGCCGTGGTCACGGGCGGCTGCCGCCGGGAGCCGGCGAGTTCGAGGTAGATGGCGCGGAAGGTGTCGACGGTGCGGCGCAGGGTGAACTGTTCGATGACGCGGAGCCGGGCGGCCTCTCCCATGGCCCTGCGCCGGCCGGGGTCGCCGAGCAGTTCCAGCGCGGCGGCGGCCATGGCGGCCGGGTCCCGCGGCGGCACGACCAGCCCGGTGTCCCCGACGGCCTCGCGTACCCCGCCGACATCGGTGGACACCGTCGCCCGGCCGCAGGACATGGCCTCGATCAGGGTGAAGGGGAAGCCCTCGCTGATGCTGGACAGCATCACGACGCTGCCGGCGGCGTAGGCGTCCTTGATGTCGTCGACGCGGCCCTCGAAGGTCACGGCGTCCCCGTGGCCGAGGCCGGCGGCCAGTTGCTCGCACCGCTCGCGGTAGGCCTCCCCGCCGCGCGGCGTCCCGCCGAAGAGGCGCAGCCGTACGTCGGGGCGCTCCGCCCTGACCAGGGCGACGGCCCGGATGAGGGTTTCCAGGTCCTTGATCGGGTCGACGCGGCCGGCCCAGCTCAGGGTCGGCTGCTCGGGCTCGGGCCCGGCGGGCGGGAAGGCCTGCGGGTCCACCCCGTTGTAGACGGTGCGGATGGATCGCGGGTCAGCGCCTCCCTCCTCCTCCCACAACCGGTTGTAGCGGTTGCCGGGTGTGATCAGGGCGGCCCTGCGGTAGCTCTCCTCGGCCAGCAGCCGGAAGAAGCCCAGGACGACCGCCTTGACCGGCCAGCGGTAGGGGGCGGTGCGGTATCCGAGGTAGCGCTCGCGGAGGTAGACGCCGTGCTCGGTGAGCAGCAGGGGGACGCCGTGCCGTTCCAGGGCGGCCAGCCCGGGGAGCGCGGCGACGCCTCCGCTGACCGCGTGGGCGACCCCGTCCTCGGGGAGCGGGGCGGCCAGCGGGCGCAGGGCGTGCTCGAGCAGCCCGGTGGCGGTCACCGCGTCGTGCAGGGTGGGCCGGGCCTCGCGGACCGCGAGGCCCCGGCGGTTCCACACGGCGGTCAGTACGGCGATCGCGCGGTCGCCGCGCAGGAACGGGCTCAGTACGCCGTCGACGGCGGCCCGCGCCATCGTGTACAGGGCCGGGGCGAAGCCGCTCTCCGCGCACGGGTCGAGCAGTGCCGTCAGGAACTGCTCGTAGGCGCCGGAGAGCCGGTCGCGCCGGCGCCCCCGGGGCGGGCGGCCCTCCGGCGGGGCTCCCCACATCGGGACGGACGTGACCCGCGCGACCTGGGCCGGCAGGTCCCAGACGACCGGCTCGCGGCCGGTGCCGGTGACGGCGAGCACGTCGAAGCCGATGTCGGGCATGCCGCGGACCAGTTGGTCGCACCAGACGCTCACACCGCCGTGGCTGTGCGGGTAGGTGCCTTCGGTGAGCAGGGTGACGCGCGCCGCGCGGGAGCGCCGCGCGCCGTGGTGAACGTGCATGGGGTGCTCCACGGCCGGAATATGGGGAGGGTCGTGCCGGTCCCGGCCGGGGGTCGACGGCCGGGACCGCGGGTCGGTGCGCCGCTCAGCCGCGCGGGGCGGGTGGGACGTGGTCGCGCACGCCGGCGGGGACCCTGGTGCCGGGGGCCGGCGGCGTGGCCGGGAGCGGTCCGTCGCCGACGGTGCCGGAACCGGTCGCGTGGGACTGCGGCAGTGTGAAGGTCAGCGCCTGGCCCGCCGAGGGCGTCCAGCCGGACGCGCGGCCCGCGTACGCCTCGCCGAACGCCTCGCCCGCGAGGGTGGTGCCGGTGGGCACGGTGACGGTGACGGCCGTGGTGTCCGGCGCCTCGACGGTGACCGTGCCGCCGATGCGGTGGGCGGTGACCTGGCCGCCCTCCAGGGCCGCGGTCCAGGCCGCGCGGCGCTGGAGCTCGCGTCCGATGTCCTTCATCCGCAGGTTGACCACGGGGGTGTTCCCGGCGAACAGCTCCTCGTAGTCGTCGAGGACGCCGTCCAGGACGGGGTAGGCGATGCGGTCCTCGGCCAGGTTGGACTGGTGGATGAAGTGCGGCCTGGGATCGTTGGCGAGGACGTGTCCCAGTGCGATCCGGGTCTCCACCGGAACGATGTGCGCGGTGTATCCGGTCGCGGTGTCCAGCGGAGCCGGCAGGCACGTCGTGGTGGCCGGGTTGTCCTCACAGATGCCGCTGCCGCCCTGGGCGCGGCTGGTGTAGATCCAGTTGTACTCGTCGACCTGCTCGGCGGCGCGCCCGGCGTTGTAGAAGACGTTCATGGGATAGCGGGAGACGGTGGTGGCCGGACCGACCCGACGCTGCACGGGGTCACGGGAGTTGTCCGAGGCGAGCCAGGCGATGTCGTTGTCGGCGAGCGCGGGTGCCAGGTTCGGGTTGTCGGCGGGCTGCTGCGGCAGCACCTTGAGCCCCGAGTGTTCGCCGGTGACCAGTTCGTCGTCGTGCAGGGGCAGCCCGGCGGTCCGCCCCCACACCCGGTTGGTGGCGATCTCGTCGGAGATGGCGGTGCGGGAGACCCACCGGGTGCTGCCGTCGGGGTGCGTGGCGCAGCGCCAGGGCACCACCGTGGTGTCCTGTTCGCAGCCGAGGAAGGCGTGCGTGTAGGTGTGGTTGACCCAGCGGAAGCGGGCGCGTTCGGCGATCAGCCGGTCCGCCAGGGCGTCGGCGCCGCCGTTGTCCTCGCGCTGGTCGACGCTGCCGGCCCCGTTGTAGGCGAGGTCGAGGGTGAAGTCGCGTTCGTCCTGCCATGTGGTGGCGTGGTCGACGTCGGCGGGCGTCATGCGGATCGGGTCGGGCGTGCCCTCGCCGTCGGGGCAGTCGACGTCGCCCGGCGTGCAGTTCAGCTCCGTGTCCCAGCGGTCGTCGGCGGCGAAGACGTCGTCGACGTGCACGGCGAAGTAGTTGCGGGAGGCGCCCAGGTGCGTGCCGCCGGTCATCCAGTCCACGATGCCGCGGGCCAGCAGCCTGAACTGCTGCTGGTGGCGGTTGTACACGAAGGTGACGACGAGTTCGCGCCGCCCGTCGTGCCGGTACTCCCCCACCAGCGATCCCCGGGCGGTTCGCCCCGGGATCGTGGCCTCGACGTACGGGGTGAAGTCCGCGCCGGCCACGGGCGCCGACAGGTAGGCGTAACTCTCGCCCACGTCGGCGGAGTTGTCCTCGAAGGGCACGACGCCGTCCAGGTAGCCGAAGGGGCCGGACCGGCCGGCGGCGGTCACCTCGGCCCGCGCCCCGTCGAGGCTGCCGGCGTAGCCGCCGTACACGGGGTACTGCAGGCCGGCCTCCGGACGCGCGTAGGTGTAGGCGTCGACCTGCGGGATGTCGTAGGTCCGCTCGTAGGCGGCGAGGGCCGCCATCTCGGGGGAGCCGGCCGGGAACGGGTTGTCGTTCGGCAGGACCACCGCCTGGTACTTGGCGCGTGGCCGGCCGTCCACCGTGTCGGCCAGGAACGCCGCGTCGACGGCGGGGCGGTCGGACCGGGTCAGGTCGACCTCCGTGTACGGCGTACCGGCGGTCTGAAGTTCGGCCGCGACGGCGTCGACGGCCGGGCCGCCGTCGCTCACCACCAGGACGCGCAGATCGACGCGGGGCGCGAGGTCGTCGGCGTGGGCCGCCGTGCTCGGCAGGCCGAGGGCGGCGATGAGCGCGCCCGCCGTGAGCGCGGCGGTGCGTGTGATCCGCTTCATGCGGTGAAGTCCCCTCCCGCGGGCAGGGGTGAACACCGCTCCGATGGAGCCGACGCACCCCCTTGCGTCGCGCCGGCGTCCCCCTCAGAAGCCGGTCGTCGACACATCCGTCGCCTCATATGGTGATGCGCTTGTGTGCAATTCGTGAGCGTGTCGCGGAACCTGACGGAAAGACGCGGGTGCCGATCAGGACACCCGCGGACCGGAAGTGACCGGTCGGCACCGTCGGGCCGGCTGTGAACGGCGGGGCCGTGCGGAACACCGGAGCAGGTGGCGGGCCCGGACGCGGCGCCGGCGGGCCCGCTCGGCCCGCCGGCGCGACTGCCGGAGGTCTGGACCTCACACCGGGTGCGGAACCGGCACGGATTCGGTCAGCGGCAGTGAGCCGTGCGGTGCGTCAGGCGCAGAGCACCCGGGTCTCGGGCGTGTAGACCGGGCCCCCGCTCCTGCTGGAGCTGTCGCTGAACTCCGCGTAGTAGTAGGAGTAGAAACCGATGTTGCCGTTGCAGCCGGAGTCGGACGCGATCTGCAGGGTCAGCGTGACGGTCCGGCTCTGCCCGGGCGGGACGGTGGCGCCGTAGTTGGCGCCCAGGTCGGCGGGCCCGGTCCCCGAGCAGGAGGTGCTGCCGGTCGCGGTGGCCAGGGTGCAGCCGGTGAAGCCGTACTTCAGGTCGGGACGCTGAGTGGTGAGCCACGTGGGGTCGATCGTCTGGTACACGAACCAGATGTCGTACGTGTGGTTGTTGGTGAGGGTCATCGACAACTGGACCGTCCCACCGGGCGTGGTGGTGGCCGTGTCGGTGGCGAACGTCAGCTCCGCGGGTGCGGGGCCGGCCGCGCTCGCGCCGGGAGCCGTGCCGAACAGGGCGAGGGCGAGGCCGAGAACCGTGGCGAGCCCGAGGCGTCTCAGTGGTGATCGCATGACCCGGGAGGCTAGGCAGACGACGCGTGGCCCGTCTCCCCCGTGCCGGGACCCCGGCCCGCCCGGCGACCAAAAGCGCACCCTTCGTGAAGGAGTCGTGGACGCAGTGTGACGACCGGCGGTGAGGTGTGTCTCCGGGCGTCACGGACGGTGCGGAGGGCCCGCACGGGGGCCGACCGCGGCAGTGGTGCGGTACCGGGCCGCGCGCGGAGACTTTGGCGCGTATCCCTGCGGTGGCGGGCCGGGAGGGCGGGTGAGCGGCGTGTGCCCCCGGACCGGACCGGAGGAGGGCCGTCCCTGCCGCACCGGCGACCACGGGCCGGGGCCGGTGCGGCCGTGTCCGGTCCGCCGCCGATGCCCTCAGAGGCCGCCCGGTGAGTCGAGGCCGGTCAGGGCGCCCACGGGGTCCGGGTCGGGGGTCCCGCGGGGCCACCAGTCGTCGTGGTCCGGCTCGGACTCGTAGGCGTACCAGAGGTTGTCGCGGCCGAGGCGGAGCTGGACGTGGCCCCGGGGGTGGGTGAGCCGGTTGTGCCAGGGACGGAAGGCGGGGAGGTCGGCCGCGCGGAGGAGGGGGCGGGCACGGTCGAAGCGGCCGGCCGGCGGGTCCCAGGGCTCCTCCAGGACGGCGAGGCCGGCCGGGCCGCCCTGGCGCCAGGCGGCGACCGCGCGCGCCAGCTCCGCGGGGGTGCGGCCGGCGGCCCGGGCGAGGGAGGAGTACAGGGCGCGCGTCGCCGCGGTCAGTCCGGAGCCGGGGCGGGCGGCGGCGAGGCGCACCGCGTCCTGCCACAGGGTGAGCCCGCCGACCGGGTCGCGACCGGTGGTGAGCAGGGCGTGCGCGCGGGCGGCGGCGTCGGTGGCCAGTTGGTCCAGCGCGAACGGGTCCGGCCCGCCGGGGGACGCGGGGTAGACGGGTGGCTGCTCCGGATGGGCGGGCGGGGGCAACGGGGCGGGCAGCGGCGGGAGGTGCCGACCGCCTCGGGCCACGGCGTCGGCCGCTCGTATGCCGGGCAGGGGCTCGGGCTCCTTCTCCCGGGCGGCGCGGGCCGCGCGGGCGGCGCTCAGCCGGCTGAGCGCGTCGATCACCTCCCGCTCACCGCGTCCGCGCAGCAGGAGCAGCACGAACGGGTCGGCGTCGAGCAGCCGGGCGGTCTGGTAGCAGAGGGCCGCGGCGTGCTTGCAGGGGTGGCCGGGGTCGGGGCAGCTGCATCGTGGGGCGAGCTCGGCGGAGACGGGCAGCAGCGGGACCCCGCAGTCGGCGAGGGACTGGGGCATCTCCCTGTCCAGCAGGGCCGCGATGTGTCCGGGCCGCTCGGCGGCGGCGTCCAGGAACCGCTCCCAGTCCGCGTCCCGGAACGTCCGCAGCCGCACCTGCACACGGTAGGGGCGCGGGCGGCTGCCCCGCACGTACGCGAGGACCAGCCCCGGTGTGACGGTGATGGCGTCGACGTGTCCCCGCTCTGCGTATCCGCGTCCGCGCGCGAGCCGCGCGGGGTCCAGGGCACCGTCCTCCAGCGCGGTGACCCACGCCCTGCCCCACCACGTCCCGGCGAAGCCCTCCTCGCCCGGGGGCACGGGCGGGAATGCGGGGAAGGTACGGCGCAGGTCGCCGTCACGGGCGGGGGCGGCCATGGCCGGGGGCGTGGCGGGCAGGGGCGGTGCGGTGGCCTGCGGGGTACGGGACGGGCGTGTGCCGGCGCGCTGCGTGGCCCCGGCCCGGCCGCGGAGGGGCTGCGGGCCGCCGGACGTCGCCCCCGCGGCGTCGGGCGTCGCGGGGGCGGCGTCGGTCTCCGGGTCCGGTCCGGGCATGCGGAAGGCGTCCGCGAGCGCCTCCCGTACCTCACTCGCCCGGGCCTCGGCCGCCCGGTCGCCACGGGTCGTGCGCGGGACCCGGGGCGACGGGGCGGGCCGTTCACCGGGCCCGGTGTCCGTCGCACGGTCGCCGGGCTGCGGGCGCGCCCGCAGCGCCTCCTCACGCGCGGAGCGCAGCGCCTCCCGCGCGATGTCCCCGGGGCGCGGGGGCACGCGATGTCCGGCGGCAGCGCCGGCAGCGGCCTCCGTGTCCCCGGACGACGCGCCGTCGGGGGAAGGAGCGCTGTCGTGGGGCCCCTCCCCGGCGGGTGCCTCTCCCTCCGGCTCCGGTGCGCCGGCGTCCTCGCGGTCCGGTTCCTCCGCGTCGGCGGCCCCTGGCGCGCCGCGCCGGGCCCGCACCGCCTGCCACAGCGCCTCGCGGGCCACGTCGCCCGGGCGGGGTCCGGTGCCGGGGCGACCGGGCCCGTCGGGCTGTCCGGCGGCCGGGGCGGTCGGCCGGTCCGGAGCGGGCCCGTGCTCCGGTGTGTCCGTGTCCGCCGGTTCACGGCTCGTTCGTGCCCGTGCCGCGCGCAGGGCCTCGCGGGCCTCGTCGGACGGGCGGGGGGTCATGCCGGCCTCCGCAGGGACACCAGGGCGGACAGGTCGCGGTCGGACAGTTCCGTGAGGGCCGACTCGCCGGAGCCGAGGATCGCGTCGGCCAGGGCCCGCTTGGACTGAAGCATCTCGGCGATCCGGTCCTCGACGGTGCCCTCGGTGACGAGGCGGTGGACCTGGACGGGCTGGGTCTGGCCGATGCGGTACGCGCGGTCGGTGGCCTGCTCCTCGACCGCAGGGTTCCACCAGCGGTCGAAGTGCACGACATGGCCCGCGCGGGTGAGGTTCAGGCCGGTACCGGCGGCCTTCAGGGACAGGACGAGCACCGGGGTGTGTCCGCTCTGGAAGCGGTCCACCATGCGTTCCCGCTCGGGCACCGGCGTACCGCCGTGGAGCAGGTCGACGGGGACGGCGCGCTCGGCGAGGTGCGCGGTGATCAGCCGGGCCATCCCCACGTACTGCGTGAACACCAGCGCCGCACCGTCCTCGGCGAGCAGGGTGTCCAACAGCTCGTCGAGCAGGGCGAGTTTGCCGGAACGGGCCGCGAGCCGGTCGCCTCCGGCGTGCGCGTGCTCCTCCTTCAGATACAGCGCCGGATGGTCGCAGATCTGCTTCAGCGAGGTCAGCAGTTTCAGCACCAGGCCGCGGCGGCCCATGCCCCGCGCGGTCTCGATGGCGGTCATCGACTCGCGCACCACCGCCTCGTACAGCGCGGCCTGTTCGCGGGTGAGCGGCACGGGGTGGTCCGTCTCGGTCTTGGGCGGCAGCTCGGGAACGATGCCGGGGTCGGACTTCCTGCGCCGCAGGAGGAACGGGCGCACCAGGCGGGCGAGGCGCTCGGCCGCCTCCTCGTCCTCGCCGGTCTCGACCGCGCGTGCGTGCCGCGCCCGGAAGGACTTCAGCGGGCCGAGGAGTCCCGGGGTCGTCCAGTCGAGGAGGGCCCACAGCTCGGAGAGGTTGTTCTCCACGGGCGTGCCGGTGAGGGCCACCCGCGCGGGGGCCGGGATCGTGCGCAGTGCCTTCGCCGTCGCGGAGTGGGGGTTCTTGACGTGCTGCGCCTCGTCGGCGACGACCATGCCCCAGCGGTGTGCGGCCAGCGCCGGGGCGGCGGACCGCATGGTGCCGTAGGTGGTGAGGACGAAGCCGCCGTCCGCCTCGTCCAGGCTGCGGCCGGCGCCGTGGAAGCGGCGCACGGGGACGCCGGGCGCGAACCGGGTGATCTCCCGCTGCCAGTTGCCGAGCAGTGAGGTGGGGCAGACCACCAGGGTGGGCTCGCGGCGGGTCCGCTTCAGGTGCAGCGCGATGAGGGTGACGGTCTTGCCGAGACCCATGTCGTCGGCGAGGCAGCCGCCGAGACCGAGGGAGGTCATGAGGTCGAGCCAGGCCAGGCCCCTGAGCTGGTAGTCGCGCAGGGTGGCGTCCAGGCCCGGCGGTGGCGCGGCGGGCCGTATGCCCGCGGTCAGGCGGTCGCGGAGCGCGGCCAGGGTTCCGGCGGGGACGGCCTCGACGGTCTCCCCGTCGATCTCCGCGCTTCCGGTGAGGGCCACGGAGAGCGCGTCGACGGGGTCGAGCAGGCCCAGGTCGCGTTTGCGTGCCTTGCGGACGAGGGCGGGGTCGACCAGCACCCACTGGTCGCGCAGCCGGACGACGGGGCGGTGGGCCTCGGCCAGGGCGTCCATCTCGCCCTCGGTGAGCGGGTCGCCGCCGAGGGCGAGCTGCCAGCCGAACCGCAGGAGGTCCTCGCTCTCGAAGAAGCCGCTGCCGTCGGTGGCCGAGCCGGGTGCCGGCCGGACCACCGCGGTGGCGGTCAGGTCCTGGGCGAGGTCGCGGGGCCAGTGCACGGCGACGCCGGCCGCGGCGAGCCGGGTGGCCGCCACACCGAGCAGGTCGCCCAGCTCGTCCTCGGAGAGCGCCAGCACGTCGGGCACGTCCTGGTCGGAGAGCCGGTCCAGCGGCGGCCAGACGCGCGCCGCGCGGCGCACCGCGAGGGCGGCGTCCACCCGGGCGCGGGGGCCGAAGGCGCTGTCCGCCTCGCCCGCCCACAGCGCGGCCGCGTCGGCCACCAGGGTGGGGTCGGCGAGGCTGTGCACCTGCACGATCGCCGCGCCCGCACCGCGCGCGCCGCTGCCGTCCCCGCCGGCTCCCGCGTCGAAGAGGTCGTACGCGGAGAGGTCCAGGCGCAGGGAGACGCGCACCCCGGCGTCCATGCCGGCGGCGACCTCGGCGGCCCAGTCGTGGGCGTCGGGCAGCCGCTGGGCCTTGCGGGCGGCGAACGGCGCGCCCGAGGCGTAGGGCGCGGCCGGCGTGCGGGGCAGGGTGTCGGCGACCGCGTCGAGGAAGGCGCGCACCAGCGCCTCCGGCCGGGGCAGCCGGATCGGGCCGGGTCCGGGCAGCGGCACGGCGTGGCCCTCGTGGGGCAGGGCGGCGGCCACCGCGCGCAGGTGCGCCACGTCGTCCGGTTCGAGCGGGCCGGCGCGCCAGGCGTCGTGGCCGGCGGGTGTCAGGCCGGGGAGCAGCCGCCCGCGGGCGGTGAGGCGCAGCGCGTGCAGGGCGGCCGCTCCCCAGCACGCGGTGGCTGGGTGGGCCGCCGGATCGTGCCGGGCCCGGACCAGCAGGGGCAGTGCCTCGTCGACGGGCAGGGAGAGGGCCGGGACCGTCCGCCGCCGTACGCCGGTGCCGTGCGGGCGGACGACGGTGAGGTCGGTACGGCGCGCGGGCCCGGAGTTGTCCGGCCCGTGGCCGGGGGGTTCGGGGAGACCCTTGGCGTCCGGGGTGCCTTCGGGGTCGTAGAAGGCGACGCGTCCGTCGCGTGGGACGGGCGCGGGCAGGAAGACGGCCGCGAGCCCGGCGGGGACGTCGGTGGCGTGCGCGCCGGCCGGTGGGGCCGCGGGCCGCTCGGCCGTCACGGCTCGCTCACTCATACGCCTTCTCACCTCCTCGCCCGCGTGTCGGACCAGTCGTCTTCGACTCTACGGGCGGGGTCCGACAATCGGTCCCGGCGGCCGGTGCGGCGCCGGGCCGGGGCCGGGGTCAGGGCACGGTGCGGGAGACGACGTACACCCTCGGGTAGCCCGGCTTGTGGTGGTGGACGACGACGTCGTGCGTGGGAGCCGGGTCCTCCTGCTCGTGGACCAGGCCCGACCAGGTGCCGGGTCCCTCGAACGTCCAGCCGGTGATCTCCCGGTCGCGCTCGCCGATCGTGAGGTCGCCCCGCTTCAGCTCGCTCTCCTGTACGCCCATGGCGGTGAGGAACGCGCTCAGGCCTGCGTCGCTGGTCTCGAACTCGACGTACAGGCGGCTGGTCTTCCAGTTGTTGGTCTCGTAGGAGGCCACCCACCAGGCCGGCTGCGGGACGGGCACCTGGTAGATGCGGCGCTGGAGCTTGGACGGCCAGCCCTCGGTGAGCCCGGTCGCGGAGTACTTGGCCTCCTTGTCCTTGCCGCTGGCCCGGCTCTGGTTGGCCGAGATGACCAGGTATCCGGCGGGTACGCCGATGAGCAGGACGATGATCAGCAGGGTGAGGGCCCTGCGGCGGATCATGTGCCGCCGGTCCTCGGCCGGGCGGGTCCCGTCCGGCACGGCGGGCCGCTGGGGGAACTCGCCGGTCACAGCGACTCCTGGGTGGTGCGGCGGGCCTCCGCGTACCGCTCGTAGCGCTCGTAGCGCTCGACCCGGCGGCGCTTGGCCCGGCGGAAGCGGCGGGCGACCAGGCGGGCGAGGTCGGCGGCGCCGACCATGCCCGCCTCGGGGCCGAGCTGGGCGCGGACGATGCGGGCCTCGGGGCGGTAGCCGCGGCCGGTGAGGTGGCGCCTGAAGGCGTCCCGCGCGGGGCCGATCAGCAGGTCGTCGGCGGCGGAGACGCCCCCGCCGATGACGAAGCAGGAGGGGTCGAGGGCGGCGGCGAGGTTGGCGATGCCGACGCCGAGCCACTGGCCGATGTCCTGGAGCAGTTCGACGCACATGGCGTCGCCCTCACGGGCCAGTTCGGTGATCATCGGGCCGCTGATGTCGGCGATGTTGCCCTTGACGTGCTCGATGATCCCGTACGCGACCGGCGAGTCGGCGGCGGCCATCTCGCGCGCCTCGCGGACCAGCGCGTTGCCGGAGCTGTACTGCTCCCAGCAGCCGCGGTTGCCGCAGGGGCAGCGGTGGCCGCCCGGGACGACCTGCATGTGACCGAACTCGCCGGCCACCCCGTACTTGCCGCGCTTGACCTGACCGTCCTCCAGGATCGCGCCGCCGATGCCGGTGCCCAGGGTGATCATCACCAGGTGGTCCTCGCCCCGCCCGGCGCCGAAGCGCCACTCGGCCCAGGCCGCGGAGTTGGCGTCGTTGTCGACCAGGACCGGGACGGCGAGCCGCTCGGCGAGGCGGTCCCGCAGCGGCTCGTTGCGCCAGGACAGGTGGGGGGCGAACAGCACGCGGTTGCGGTCGGCGTCGACCCAGCCGGCCGCGCCGATGCCGACCGCGTGCACGTCGTGCCGGTCGGAGAGGTCCAGGACCAGTTCGACGATGGTGTCCTCGACGACCTTCGGGCTCTTGGACTTGTCCGGGGTCTCCGTGCGGAGCCGCTCCAGGATGGTGCCGTCGGCGTCCACGACACCCGCCATGACCTTGGTGCCGCCGATGTCGATGCCCACCGTGGGGACGCGGGGCGCCGTCAGGTGCGAGCGGCGCTCCCGGGTGCCGACGGTTCTCAGGACCGGGGCGCGGCGGGAGCCGATGGGGGCGGTGAAGTCGCGGTAGGTGCTCATCGAGTGCGATTCTGCCGCACGGCTGTGCCGGGAGCCGAACGGGAAGGGTGCGGGGCCCTGCCTTCCGCACCGGGGCCGGGGGCGTCCTTGTGCCGGGTCCGGCTGCGTCGTGGCTGGTCGCGCAGTTCCCCGCGCCCTGGGGCACCGCCCCGCCGGCGTCGGTGAGCTCCCGGGCGTCGCCGGGGGAACGACCCCCGGTCACTTGTCCGGACATTGCGACGAAGGCCGCCCGCGCGCTCAGGACCGTACGAGGAGCTGGAACTCGAAGGAGTAGCGGGAGGGCCGGTAGGTGTGCGTGCCGTACTCCACCGCGCGGCCGGTGTCGTCGAAGGTGACGCGCTGCATGGTGAGCAGCGGGGCGCCGGCCTGCTCGCCCAGCCGCTCGGCCTCGGCGGCGGTGGCGGCGCGGGCGCCGATGGTCTGGCGGGCGCTGTGCAGGGTGATCCCGGCGGCCCGCATGAGCCGGTACAGACCGGTGGCCTCGAGCTGCCGGGTGTCCAGGTCGAGCAGCCCGGGCGGCAGGTAGTTGCACAGGTGTGCCATGGGCTCGCCGTGGGCGAGCCGCAGCCGCTCGATCCGGTGCACCTCGCTGTCCTCGCTCACCCCGAGCGCGGCCGCGACCTCGGCGGACGCGGCGACGACGGTGTTGACCAGCACCCTGGTGGCGGGACGCTGACCGGCCGACTCCAGGTCGTCGTAGAGGCTGCTGAGTTCCAGCGGACGCTTGACCCGGCTGTGCACCACCTGGGTGCCGACCCCCCGGCGGCGCACGAGCAGGCCCTTGTCGACGAGCGACTGGATGGCCTGGCGGACCGTCGGCCGGGACAGACCGAGCCGCGCGGCGAGCTCGATCTCGTTGCCCAGCAGGGTGCCGGGGGTCAGCACGCCGTGCTCGATGGCGGACTCCAGCTGCTGGGACAGCTGGAAGTACAACGGCACGGGGGAGCCGCGGTCGACGCTCAGCTCCAGTTGTACGGTCGGGTCCACTTCTGGTTTCGGCACGGCCCGAGCGTAGCCCCGGGCGCTGTTGACGGGAAGTCGTGTAGTCCGGTTGTCCGGACATACGCATTGACAGGGAGCGGCGCGGGGCCCACTTTGATTCCATGCGCATCGGGGTCATCGGTACCGGCCGGATCGGCACCATTCACGCCCACACACTCAGCAGGCACCGCGACGTCGGCTCCCTGATCCTCACGGACGTGGATCCCGCGCGGGCCCAGGCCCTCGCACACCGGCTCGGTGAGACGGCGGCACCCGGGGTGGACGAGATCTACACCTGGGGAGTGGACGCCGTGGTGATCACGACGGCGACGTCCGCCCACGCCGACCTGATCGGCCGGGCGGCACGGGCCGGGCTGCCGGTGTTCTGCGAGAAGCCCGTCGCCCTGGACCTCGCGGCCACATTACAGGCGGTCACGGAGGTCGAGACCGCCGGGACCGTGCTGCAGATGGGCTTCCAGCGCCGGTTCGACGCCGGTTACACCGGCGCGCGGGAGGCGGTGCGCTCGGGCAGGCTCGGACGGCTGCACACGGTACGGGCGATGACCAGCGACGCGGAGCCGCCGCCGGCCGGATACCTGGCGCAGTCCGGCGGGCTGTACCGGGACACCCTGATCCATGACTTCGACATCCTGCGCTGGGTGACCGGCCGGGAGGTCACGGAGGTCTACGCGGCCGGGTCCGACGCCGGCCCCGCGATGTTCCGCGAGGCGGGCGACGTCGGCACCGGCGCGGCGCTCCTCACCCTCGACGACGGCACCCTCGCCACGCTCACCGCCACCCGGCTGAACGGTGCGGGCTACGACGTCCGCATGGAACTCGCCGGGGAGCGGGACCAGATCGCCGTCGGCCTGGACGACCGTACGCCGATCGCGTCCACCGAGCCGACCGGGCCGCCGGCCGCCGACAAGCCGTGGCGGGGGTTCCTGGAGCGGTTCGGGCCCGCGTACGAGGCCGAACTGATTGCCTTCGTCGAGGTGGTGCGGGGCGAGCGGGCCAACCCCTGCGACGGGCGTGAGGCCCTCCAGGCGCTGCTGGTCGCGGAGGCGTGCGAGCTGTCCCGGCGGGAGCGCAGGCCGGTCCGGCCGACGGAACTGCTGCGCGGGGCGGCGGCGCCGGCCTGACCCGGGCGACGGTCAGGGCGCCTGGACCGGCAGGACGGTGCCCTGGGCGACCGCGCACAGCGTTTCCGCGCCGTCCTCGGCGAGGGTGAGCAGATCGCAGCGGACGACGGCCTGGCGCCTGCCGGCGTGCACGACCTCGGCGCGGGCGCGCAGGGTGCGGCCGGTGGCCGGGCGCACGTACTGGACGGAGAAGCCGCCGGTGAGCACATACGGGCCGAGGACGGCACCGGCGGCGAAGGTGAGGGCGTTGTCGGCCGCGTAGGCGAGGACGCCGCCGTGCAGGAAGCCGTTCTGCTGGTGGAGTTCCTCGCGGATGTCGAGCTCCAGCGTCGCCCCGCCGCCCCCGAAGGAGGTCAGCCGGGCGCCGAGGAGCCTGCTGAAGGGCTGGCTGTCCAGGGTCCGCCGGGCGGTGGCGAGGTCGAGTACGGGGGACGGTTCCATGGGCCGGGGCTCCTCGGAAGGACGGGCGGGCGGGTGACGGGGTTCAGTGCCTGTCGGTCTCCTCCAGCAGACCGGCGTCGTGGGCGTGCGGGGCGATGCACACGGTAGGTGAGACCGAGCCCGGCCAGGATCCCGCCGGCGACAGCACCGGGCCACCGGCCGTGACCCGGCGCGCCGCGGCGAGGATCCCGGCGGGGCGGGTTTCCCGGAGGACGAACCCGCGGGGAGGCGGGCACGCCCTCGCGCAGCGCCTCGACGACCGGGGTGCGGCCGACGACGAGCTCGGAGGCCGAGCGGCCCCCGCCGCGCCGCTGCGGCCGGTCGTCGGCGTCGACGGCCTCACCGCGACGTGGGCGGGCGGCTCGCGGGGCGGGAGTCGGTGGCATGAAGCAGACGCTGGAGGTGCTGGGGTTCCTCGCCGTGGTGCGGGCGCTCGCGGGTCCGGCGAGCGAGTTCGCCGGCTGGGACCGGGGACCCGTCCACGGGTTCGCGTTCCTCGAGGGCCACGAGATCCACGCGGGCATCGCCCCGCCGGTGCCGGGCGGCGCCCCGTTCGCCGCCGCGGAGAGCCGGAAGGCCGGCTGACCGCCGGCCTTCCCGTCCCGTGCGGGGGCCCTCAGTCCCGCTCGCCGGCTCCCCGCACCACCGCGACCGGGCAGTGCGCGTGGTGCAGGAGGGCCTGGCTGACGGACCCCAGCAGCAGTCCGGTGAAACCGCCGCGCCCGCGCGCTCCGACCACGACGAGCTGCGCGGACCGGCTCGCCTCGATCAGCGCCTCGCGGGCGCCGCCGTGCACCGTCCGGTGCTCGACGACCACGTCCGGGTAGCGGTCCTGGTGGCCGGCGATCGCCTCGGCGAGCAGCCGCTCCTCCTCCCCGGCCAGCGCGCCGGGCGGGTTCGCGTACGGCGCCGCCTCGCCCTCCGGCGCGGGCAGGGGCGCGTTCCAGGTGGTCCAGGTGTGCAGCGCCACCAGGGGCGCCTTGCGCAGGGCGGCCTCGGCGAACGCGAACCCGACGGCCCTCTCCCCGGCGGCCGAGCCGTCCACGCCCAGCACGACCGGGCCGTCCGCCTGCGGCTCCTCGCGCACCACCAGGACGGGGCAGCGGCCGTGCGCCGCCAGGTGCACCGCCGTCGAACCCACCAGGAGCCCGACGAACCCGCCCATGCCCCGGGACCCGACCACCACCAGCTCGGCGCCGCGCGACTGCGCCTCCAGAACCGTCAGGGGTTCACCGGTCACCACCACCTGGTCGACGGCGACCTCGGGTGCCGCCGCCCGCGCCCGTTCGACGGCGTCCGCCACGAGGCGGTCGACCATGTTGCGCAGCCCGCCCTCCGGCGGTCCCATCGGCGACGGCCCCATGGGCACGTGCAGGGCGGGCCAGAGGCACGCGTGCACCACCCGCAGTCCCGCGCCGCGCAACGCCGCCTCCCGCGCGGCGACCTCCACCGCGGCGAGACCCGACGTCGAACCGTCCACGCCCACCACCACGAGACCGCTCACCATGCCTCCACATCCATCTGTTCCGGGGCTGTCACGTCTCAGCATCACACCCGTGCACCGCGGTCGTCTTGGGCCGTTCGGCACCGGCGGGGGCCGAACGGCATCGTCCGGCGTCGTCGGTGCGGACCTCGGTGGGGCCCGCGGCGCGGCGGCGTGTGAGGACGGCGTCCGTTCGCCGCCAGCAGCCGATCGGCGGGGGCGCTGGGATGGACGCATGACGACACACACATCCGTGAGGACCACGGAGCAGAACCTGATCGGCAAGGCGGCACTGGTCACCGGCGGCAGCCGCGGGATCGGCGCGGCGACGGCACTGCGGCTCGCGCGGGAGGGCGCGGAGGTCGCGGTGACCTATGTGAACGGCAAGGAGGCGGCCGGGGACGTCGTACGGGGGGTGGAGGCGCTGGGGCGCCGCGCGGTGGCCCTGCGTGCGGACGCCGGTGACCCCGAGGACGCGGCCGGTGCGGTGACCGCCGCCGCGCGGGAACTGGGCAGGCTCGACGTCCTGGTGAACAACGCGGGGGTCGGCGTGCTCGGCCCCGTGGAGACGCTGTCCCTGGAGGGTGTCGACCGGGTGCTCGCCGTGAATGTGCGCGGGGTGTTCCTGGCCTCGCGCGCGGCGGTGGCCGTCATGCCGCGCGGGGGGCGGATCATCACCGTCGGCACGTGCATGACGCAGCGCGTGCCGGGGCCCGGGGGAACGCTCTACGCGATGAGCAAGTCGGCGCTGGTGGGGCTGACCAAGGCGCTGGCGCGGGAGCTGGGCGAGCGCGGGATCACGGCGAACATCGTCCATCCGGGGCCGATCGACACGGACATGAACCCGGCGGGCGGGCCGTTCGCGGCCGGTCAGGCGGCGGTGACGGCGCTGGGTCGGTTCGGGACGGCGGAGGAGGTCGCGGAGACGATCGCGCATCTGGCGGGGGCGGGGTACGTCACCGGGGCGGAGTTCGCGGTGGACGGGGGGCATGCGGCGTGACGTCCGCCGTGCGGCGGCCGGAGCTCCGGCCGCCGCACGGCGTGTGGTGCCCCAGGCGGCACGACGGCCCGCGGTTGCGGCGGGGCGGCTGAGTCACGGCCGTGGCAGGGTGGCGGTTCCCCGGTCCGTCAGTGAGCCGAAGAGGCGGAGGCGGGAGATGCCGCCGTCCGGGTAGATGTCCACGCGGGCATGGGTGCCGACCGCGGGTTCCGGGAGGACGAAGCGGTGGTTGGTGTCGGGCTGGAGGCGCGTGCGGGGCAGGATCTCCTGCCAGTCGCCGTCGTCGCCGTCCCGCACCGACACCGACGCCCAGCCCGCGCTGTTGCCCTTCAGGTACGCCGTGTCGATCTCCAGGGCCCGGATCCGCGCCTGCGCCACCAGCCGGTAGCGGATCCAGTCGTGGCCCTCGTCGCGGCGGCGCCGGGTCTCCCAGCCGTCGTCCATCTTGTGCGAACGGCCCGGCCGGACGGTGTTGGCGGCCGGCGAGTAGAACAGGTCCGAAGCGTCCTCGACCCGGCCGCCGTTCTCCAGGGCGACGACGTCGAAGGTGCCGAGCGCCGCCAGCCACACCGGGTCCGGGACGACCTCGCCGTACACCCGCAGGCGGGCGATGCCGCCGTCGGGGTGCTGCTTGAGGCGCAGGTGGGTGAAGCGCTGTCCGGCCGACACCGCGAAGCCGTTGGCCGCGTGGCCGCCGACCGGGGTGCGCGGGACCAGCGTCGTCCACGTCACCTCGTCCGAGAGCAGTTCCTCCGGGGACGGTGACCCCGCCACCGAGGCGCCCTCGACGGTCACGGCCTGCGGGTGGTTGCCACGGAAGTGGGCGGTGTCCACGACGACGCCGCGGACGATCCCGGGCGCGCCGAGCCGGATCAGCGCCCAGTCGTGGTCGTCGGCCGCCGGCCAGGGGTGCTCGGCTGAGGTGCCGCGCCGGCGCCGGGTCTCCCAGCCGTCCATGATCTTGCCCTTGTGCCCGAAGTGCCCGGGGTCGAACTCGGCGCGCCCGGGCAGCAGGAGGTTCTCCCGCTGGGCGAAGAACTCGTCGTTGGCGGCGATGACACCGGCGCCGAGCCGCCGGTCGGCGAGGTCGGCGAGGTGACTGAAGGGGAAGTCGGCGGTGCGGTAGTCCGCGTACGGGTCACCGCCGCTGTAGGGGTGGGCGTCGCCGGTGAAGTTCTCGATCGCCGTCACGGTGATGTGGTCCTGCCTCTCGGGAGTCGGTGTCAGTGGGGACGGGTGAGCAGGAGGCCCTTCGGTTCGGTGAACTCGCCGTCGGCCGCGATGCGGCGGCCGCGCAGCCAGGTGGACCTGACGACGCCGTACAGGGTCCTGCCCGCGTACGCGGTCACGCGGTTGCGGTGCTGGAGCGCCGCCGGGTCGACGGTGAAGGTCTCGTCGGGGGCGAGGACGGCGAAGTCGGCGTCGCGGCCGGGCGCGATGGCGCCCTTGCGCCCGTCGAGTCCGGCCAGCCGGGCCGTCCGCTCCGACATCCAGCGGACCACGTCCTGAAGGCCGTGGCCACGCCTGCGGGCCTCGGTCCAGACGGCGGGCAGGCTGAGCTGGAGGCCGGAGATGCCGCCCCAGGCGGTCGAGAAGTCGTCCGTCTTGAGGTCGGCGGTGGACGGGGAGTGGTCGGTGACGACGCAGTCGATGGTGCCGTCCGCCAGGGCCTGCCAGAGCAGGTCCTGGTTGGCGGCCTCGCGGATGGGCGGGCAGCACTTGAACTCGCTGGCCCCGTCCGGGACTTCCTCAGCGGTGAGGGTGAGGTAGTGGGGGCAGGTCTCGACGGTGACCCGTACGCCGTCCGCCTTGGCCGCGGCGATCAGGGGGAGCGCGTCGCCGGAGGAGAGGTGGAGCACGTGCACGCGCGCGCCCAGCCGTTTCGCCTGCTCCACGAGGTGGGCGACGGCGGTGTCCTCGGCGTCGCGCGGGCGGGAGGCGAGGAAGTCGGCGTACTTGGGACCGCCGTGCTGCGGGGCGGCGGCGAGGTGGTGCGGGTCCTCGGCGTGCACGATCAGCAGGCCGTCGAAGGCGGCGATCCCGGCGAGCGAGCGGGCCAGTTGCTCCCGATCCAGATGCGGGAACTCGTCCACGCCGGACGGTGACAGGAACGCCTTGAAGCCGAAGACGCCGGCTTCGTGCAGCGGGCGCAGGTCCTCGGCGTTGTCCGGCAGGGCGCCGCCCCAGAATCCGACGTCGACGTGGGCCCGGCCGGCGGCGGCGTGCCGCTTGGTGCTCAGGTGGCCGACCGTGGTGGTCGGCGGCAGGGAGTTGAGCGGCATGTCGATCAGGGTGGTGATGCCGCCGGCCGCCGCCGCGCGGGTGGCGGTCCAGAAGCCCTCCCACTCGGTGCGGCCCGGGTCGTTGACGTGCACGTGGGTGTCGACCAGGCCGGGCAGCAGGACGTCGTCCCCCAGGTCCTCCAGGCGGGCGCCCGCCGGTACGGGTGCGTCGTGGGGCAGTACGGCCGTGATCGTGCCGTCGGTGACCACGACGGACGCGGCGCGCGTCGCCTCGGGAGTGATGACGCGCGTCGAGCGCAGCACCAGTTCGGCGTCGGACACCCGGATCCTCCTGATCTTCCACCCCGAATTCAACTTTCTGTTGAAGGAGTCTTCACTTCACTCCCGGGCCCGTCAAGGGCATGCTTCCCGTGCGGCCGGGCCGATGACCCGCTCTGGACCTTTCCACAAACCGGAACGACACTTTCGACAAGCAGAACGTAGCTCCGCGCCAGCGGGCAGTCGAGCGGCTGCCGGGTAGGCTGCTGCCCCTCCCGCCAGCCCCGAAAGGAACGCGCCGTGCCGACGTCCAGCGCCAGCACCACCGACTCCGCCCGGACCGCCCCCAGTGGCGGCGTGCAGTCCCTCGAGCGCGCCTTCGACCTGCTCGAACGGATGGCGGACGCGGGGGGCGAGGTCGGCCTGAGCGAGTTGTCGGCGAGCAGCGGGCTGCCCCTGCCGACGATCCACCGCCTGATGCGCACCCTTGTCACCTGCGGCTACGTCCGTCAGCAGCCCAACCGCCGATACGCGCTCGGTCCGCGCCTGATCAGGCTCGGCGAGTCCGCCTCCCGGCTGCTGGGCACCTGGGCGCGCCCGTATCTGGCCCGGCTGGTGGAGGAGACCGGCGAGACGGCGAACATGGCGCTGCTCGACGGGGACGAGATCGTGTACGTGGCGCAGGTGCCGTCCAAGCACTCCATGCGGATGTTCACCGAGGTCGGGCGGCGCGTCCTGCCGCACTCCACAGGCGTGGGCAAGGCCCTGTTGTCCGGCTTCCCGCCCGAGGAGGTGCGGGCCCTGCTCGGCCGTACCGGCATGCCCGCCGCGACGGACAGGACCATCACCACCCCGGAGGGTTTCCTCGCCGCCCTGGAGGACGTACGCCGCCAGGGCTACGCGATCGACGACAACGAGCAGGAGATCGGCGTCCGCTGCCTCGCGGTTCCGGTGCCGGACTCCCCGACGGCGGCGGCGATCTCGATCTCTGGGCCCGCGGGCCGGGTCACGGAGGCGGCGACGGAGAGGATCGTCCCGGTGCTCCAGCAGGTCGCGGCGGAACTGTCGGAGGCGCTCACCACCCCGGGCACCGCGCCGACCGCCTGACGGTCCGGGGCCGGGCATGCGTACGGGCGCGCGTCAATCGCGCGGCGCCCGGCCGAACTGGTCCACCGCCTCGCGCAGTTCGCGCACGCCCTGCGCCAGTGCGCTGACCGAGCCGATGGCACCGGCGACCAGCAGCAGGGAGCGTCGCAGCCGGGGAATGTCGGGGGTGTCGGCGGCGGCCAGGCCGGCCAGCGCGGCGAGCTCCTCCTCCGCGACGCCCCGGTCCCGGAACTCCACCGGGTGGGCGGCGAGCCGGCGGCGCAACCGGGCCACGGCGGAGCGCAGCTCCGTCACCCGTGGGTCCACCTGACCGCCGGACACGTGCCTGTGCTCCACGCTCCGCAACACAGTCCTCCCCCTCACACGTCGTCGTGCGCCGCCCCTTCCGGCCCCGGCCCCCGCCGGTCGGTGCGCGCCAGTAAACGCCACCCCGGGGCCCTCGCGCCAGTCCGCTGCGTCATCGGCTTGTTCCACAGAGTGACATCCGGCCCCTGGGCACCCGCGCCCGGCGCCTCACCGGACGCGCGGCCGGTGAGGTATGCAGGACTCATGACGGACGACGAAGACCAGGTCGTGGGACTGCTGCTGGCGGCCGGCGGCGGACGGCGGCTCGGCGGACGCCCCAAGGCGCTGCTCACCCACCGGGGACGGCCGCTCGTGGAGCATGCGGTGGCGGCCCTGCGCGCCGGCGGCTGCGCCCGCGTGCACGTGGTGCTCGGGGCGCGCGCGGACGAGGTGCGCGCCCGCGCCTCGCTGCCGGACTGCGTACTCGTCGGCAACCCGGCGTGGGAGCGGGGCATGGGCACCTCCCTGCGGGCCGGTCTCGACTCCCTGGCCGGCACGGGTGCGCGGGCCGCACTGGTGTCCCTGGTCGACCAGCCCGGGATCGGGCCGGAAGCGGTCGCCCGGGTGCTCGGCGCGTACGGCTCCCCCGAGTCCCTGGTGTCCGCCGCCTATGACGGCGTGCGCGGCCATCCCGTCCTGTTCGGCGCCGCGCACTGGGCGGGGATCGCCGCGACCGCGACCGGCGACCGGGGGGCACGCGCCTACCTGAAGGAGCACGCGGACCGGATCGCGCTCGTCGAGTGCGGCGACGTGGCCGAGCCCTACGACATCGACACCGAGGCCGATCTGGCCCGGCTCGAACGAGCCGGTGACACCGAGCGCCCTGGTGGCTCGACCCGGCGGATCTCGACATCAACAAAACATTGAAGTTCCACCATGAGGAAACTAGCATCCACTGATCAGAAGCAGCTGACGTCCGCACGGGCGTCCACCGCCGTACCCGGGCCGACCGGCACCCGGTGCCACGCACGCGAAGGAAGTGACAGCTGATGTCCGCACCAGCGCCGTCCCCGCTGGCCGTCGTCGACGCCGAGCCCCTGCCCCGGCAGGAGGAGGTCCTCACCGAGCCGGCGCTCGCCTTCGTGGCCGAGCTGCACCGGCGGTTCACGCCCCGGCGCGACGAGCTCCTCGCCCGCCGCGCGGAACGCCGCGCCGAGATCGCCCGCACCTCCACGCTCGACTTCCTCCCGGAGACGGCCGCGGTCCGCGCGGACGACTCCTGGAAGGTGGCCCCGGCCCCCGAGGCGCTCGACGACCGCCGTGTCGAGATCACCGGCCCCACCGACCGCAAGATGACCGTCAACGCCCTCAACTCCGGCGCGAAGGTGTGGCTCGCGGACTTCGAGGACGCGTCCGCGCCCACCTGGGAGAACGTGGTCACCGGCCAGCTCAACCTGATCGACGCCTTCACGCGGAACATCGACTTCACCGACCCGGGCACCGGCAAGTCCTACGCCCTGCGCCCGGACGAGGAGCTGGCGACGGTCGTCGTGCGCCCGCGCGGCTGGCACCTCGACGAGCGTCACCTCACCGCCCCGGACGGCACCCCCGTGCCCGGCGCGCTCGTCGACTTCGGCCTGTACTTCTTCCACAACGCCGAGCGGCTGATCGACCTCGGCAAGGGCCCGTACTTCTACCTCCCCAAGACGGAGTCCCACCTGGAGGCCCGGCTGTGGAACGAGGTGTTCGTCTTCGCGCAGGACTACCTGGGCGTCCCCCGGGGCACCGTGCGCGCCACCGTCCTGATCGAGACGATCACGGCCGCGTACGAGATGGAGGAGATCCTCTACGAGCTGCGCGACCACGCCTCCGGTCTGAACGCCGGCCGCTGGGACTACCTCTTCTCCATCGTCAAGAACTTCCGTGACGGCGGGTCCCGGTTCGTCCTGCCGGACCGCAACGCGGTGACCATGACCGCGCCGTTCATGCGCGCGTACACCGAACTCCTCGTGCGCACCTGCCACAAGCGCGGCGCACACGCGATCGGCGGCATGGCGGCGTTCATTCCCTCCCGCCGGGACGCGGAGGTCAACAAGGTGGCCTTCGAGAAGGTCCGCGCCGACAAGGACCGGGAGGCGAACGACGGGTTCGACGGCTCCTGGGTCGCCCACCCCGACCTGGTCCCCCTCGCCATGGAGTCCTTCGACCGGGTACTCGGCGACAGGCCGAACCAGAAGGACCGCCTCCGCGAGGACGTCGACGTCCACGCCGCGGACCTCATCGCCATCGACTCCCTGGACGCGAGGCCGACGTACGCCGGCCTGGTCAACGCCGTGCAGGTCGGCATCCGCTACATCGAGGCCTGGCTGCGCGGGCTCGGCGCGGTCGCCATCTTCAACCTGATGGAGGACGCGGCCACCGCCGAGATCTCCCGCTCCCAGATCTGGCAGTGGATCAACGCGGAGGTCGTCCTCGACAACGGCGAGCAGGTCACCGCCGAGCTGGCCCGCGAGGTCGCCGCCGGGGAACTGGCCGGCATCCGCGCGGAACTCGGTGAGGAGGCCTTCGCGGCCGGCAACTGGCAGCAGGCCCACGACCTGCTGCTGAAGGTCTCCCTCGACGAGGAGTACGTCGACTTCCTCACCCTGCCGGCGTACCGGCAGCTCCAGGGCTGAGCCCGGCCGGATGTCCCGGACGGCGCGGATCGCCCGGGGCACCCGCGTCCGCCGTCACCCCAGGTGTACCGACCAGTCCTGTTCCGCCGCCGGTTCACCGTGCAGGTCCGGAACCCGTTTCAGCCAGTCGGGCCGCCCCTGGCGGGTCCGCGCCGCACGCCGGGCGTTCTCCTCGGCGAGCTGCCGCGCGGTGGGGAAGTCGGTGGGCAGCCAGGCCCGCGACGACCGCACACGCGCGTGGAGGTACGCCACATAGGCCTCCCGGACCTCGCCGGGCGTGGCGAAGCGGGAGTCGCCCGCCAGCCAGTCGTCGGGGACCTCCGCGGCGATGGACCGCAACAGCTCCTCGGTCACCTTCGGGGCCAGCTCGGCGTCCGCGGCGCGGACGTCGGGACCGTACCGGCCGAGGGCGTGGTGACGGAAGTCGTAGGCCCTGCCGGGGTCGGAGCCCTCCCAGCGGTGGTGGAAGACGAGGGCGGCGCCGTGGTCGATCAGCCACAGCCGCGCGGGTGCGACGCCGAGTGCCGGCCAGACCACCAGGTTGGAACTGTGCACGGTCCGGTCCACGTTCACCGTCAGGGCGTCGAGCCAGACGACGCGCCCGGCCTCCAGCGGATCGACGGCGAACACCTCGGCGATCTCCGGGGTGAAGTCCCGGGCACCCGGCAGATGGTCCATGCCGAGATTGATTCCGGCACTGGCGGCGTGCAGGTCCCGCACCTCCTGGTGCGGCTCGCCGTCCGCCACCGCCGGATCGAAGTGCACCAGCACCAGCTCGGGGAACCGCAGCCCGAGCGCCCGCGCCAGCTCCCCCACGATCACCTCGGCGACCAGCGCCTTGCGTCCCTGCGCGGACCCGGTGAACTTCACGACGTAGGTGCCGAGGTCGTCGGCCTCGACGACGGCGGGGACGGAGCCGCCGGTGTGCAGCGGTTCGACGTAGCGGGTCGCGGTGACCTCTCTCAGCATTGTGCGTGCGCCCCCTGCTTCCGGCCGTCGGCGTGACACATGAAAAGGGCATGGTAACGGCCCGTCCACTACTCGATCGAGCAGTGGCCACTACCCACCTTGGAGTCCTGGTGGTGTTGCTGCGGTACTGGCCGGATGGCGATGATGCCGGGGGAAGACGCACGGCCTTTCCGCGAACGCGCTCAACCCTACCTTCCGACAGGTGAGTGGACGCATGTGGAGTAATGTGGAGGCCCTTATAACGGGAAACGACTCCGCCGACACTGAATTTCCGGCGCAGAAGACACCGTCGCACAGGGCCCGCGTGGACGACGCCGCCACGTCAGAGGGGCCGGCCCCCGCACGGGTCCCGATCTCCTCCCTGCTGCCGGCCGACTCCCCCCGGCTCACCGGGGAGAACCCCGAGCACGTGGAGTCACTGGCAGCGGCGCGGAATCTGCCGCCCATTCTCGTCCAGCGCGGCACGATGCGGGTGATCGACGGCATGCACCGGGTACGGGCCGCGCTACTCCGGGGCGAGGACACGATCACCGTCACGTTCTTCGAGGGGGACGACGGCGAAGCCTTTCTCCGGGCCGTCGACGCCAACATCACACACGGACTGCCGCTCTCGCTGGCGGACCGGGAGGCCGCGGCCCGCCGGATCCTCGCGACCCGCCCGCAGTGGTCGGACCGGACAGTCGCGGCCGCCACCGGACTGTCCCACACGACGGTGGGAGCGATCCGGCGCCGCTCCGGTCTCCCGGCCGCGCGGGACGGCAGCCGGGTCGGAAGGGACGGACGGGCCCGCCCCGTGGACGCCGCGGCGGGCAGACGGCGGGCGAGCGAGGTCATCGCCATGCAGCCCGACGCCCCGCTGCGGGCCATCGCCCGGGAGGCCGGCATCTCGGTGGGGACGGCCCGGGACGTGCGGGAACGCCTGCGAGCGGGCCGGGACCCGGTCCCGGACTCGCAGCGCGGCCCCGCCCGGGAGCCCGTCCCGTCGGCCGGCGGCCCGGCGGAGTCACCGCGGCCGAGCGCGGGCAGCATCCGTCAGGGCCCGGACTGGCGCTCGGTGGTGGGCAGTCTGAGCAGGGACCCCGCGGTGCGGTACGCGCAGAACGGCCGGGCCTTCGTCCGGTGGGTCGACGGCCACGTGATCGAACCCGTCGAATGGTGCGAGCTGATCGACGCCGTGCCGCCGCACTGGCGGAACTCCATGGCCGAGCTGGCCCGGTCCTGCGCCGGGGCGTGGCTGGAGTTCGCGCAGGAGCTCGAACAGAGGGCGCGGACGACGTCCGGGCCGGGAGTGGCGTGAGCGGCATCCGGCGGATTCCCGGGCGGCGTGCCCGGCGAGGGGGAAGCGTGAGCACTGCAGGCGACCGTCCGCACCTGACGCTGACACGCGCCGGGCACGACCGCCGTCGGCCGGAGCACCCGGACCGCCGACGGGCCACCACCGCCGAGCACGTCGCACAGCCGGCTGTCGCCTGGCACATGCTCGTGGTGGACAGCGACACGGCGTGCGCGGACGTGCTGGTGCGGAGCCTGCTGCGGCAGGGTCACGAGGCGGAACGGGTCGCCACGGGCATGGCCGCCCTGGACTCCCACGGGCAGGCCGACATGGTCCTCATCGATCTCGACCTGCCCGACCTCGACGGCCTCGAGGTCTGCCGGCGCATCCGCGCCGGCAGCGGCGTCCCCGTCATCGCCGTCACCGGGCGCGGCAGCGAACTGGACCGGGTCCTCGGCCTGCAGGCCGGGGCGGACGACTATGTCGTCAAGCCCTACGGGTTCCGCGAACTCATGGCCCGCATCGAAGCCGTGATGCGCCGCAGCCAGGGCTGCGCGCCCCCGGCGGATCCGTCGGTGATCGCGCACGGACCGCTGCTCATCGACGTGTCCGCACGCAGGGTCAGCCTGGACGGCCGCCCCATCGACCTGACGCGCAAGGAGTTCGACCTGGTGCGTCTCCTCGCCTCGCAGCCCGACGCCGTCCTGCCGAGGCAGCGGATCATGCGGGAGGTGTGGGGGGACGCGTGGTCACGCCGGACCATCGACACGCACATCAGCAAGATCCGCAGCAAACTCGGCTCCCCGGGGTGGATCGTGACCGTGCGCGGCGTCGGCTTCCAGCTGGGCCGGCAGGGGGCCGCGGGCGGCGACCCGGGGTCCGGTGCCGCGTCGGAGGGCTGAGGCCCCGCTGCCTCCCGGCGAGTGGTGGCGCGACTACGGCAGGACGGCGACGGTCGCCGCGTAGCACAGGCCCGCCCCGTAGCCCACGAGCAGGGCGAGGTCTCCGCTCCGGGCCTCTCCCGAGGACAGCACCGCGTCCAGGGCCAGCGGAACGGAGGCACCGGAGGTGTTGCCCGCCGTCACGATGTCCTTGGCGACGACGGTCGATTCCGGCAGTCCCACCCGCCTCGCGATCGTGTCGATGATCCGGACGTTCGCCTGGTGCGGGATGAAGACGTCGACGTCGGCGGGCTTGATCCCCGCTGCCGCCAGAGCCCGCTTCGCGACGTCCGCCATCTCGTAGGCGGCCCAGCGGAAGACCCGCTGGCCTTCCTGCCGCAGATACGGGAAGGGGTCCTCGCCGGTGCCGTTCCTCAGCGCGTCCCACGGGACGCTCTGCTCGATCGCGTCCGCCTGGGACCCGTCCGCCCCCCAGACCGCCGGACCGAACCCGGGGCTCGTGGCGGGGCCGATCACCACGGCCCCGGCGCCGTCCCCGAAGATGCAGGCCGTGGAACGGTCGCGCAGGTTCAGCAGGTCGGTCATCCGCTCCACGCCTACGACCAGGACATGTCCGCCGCGGCTGCGGACGGAGTCGGCCGCGAGCACGACCCCGTGGACGAAACCGGCACAGCCCGCCGACACGTCGAAGGCGGCTGCCCGTGTGGCGTCGATCCGGTGGGCTATCTCGGTCGCGATGGCCGGCGTCTGTTTGAGATGGGTGAACGTGGCGGCGATGACGCAGGTGATGTCCGCCGTGCTGAGACCGGCGGCCGCGACGGCCTTGAGCGCGGCCTGCTCCGCCATCACCCCCAGGGTCTCGTCCGGGCCCGCCCACCGCCGTGTGACGATACCGGTGCGGGAACGCACCCAGTCGTCGGAGGAATCGATGAGCCGGCATGCCTCCTCGTTGTCGACGATCCGACGCGGGCGGTACGAGCCCACTCCCATGATCCTTGCGTACCGGGCGCCTTCGGGCGCGTCAAGCTCTGGTTTCACCGTGCTCCTCCACGAACGATTTTCAGGGAATTTCTTCGCGGGCCGGTTCGTGCAATGAGTCTCTTTCACGGGTACGGAACGGAAAAGGGTCGCGCATTCAACTCGACGTCAGGAAATGTCAATTCCGTGCGGCGTGTCGGCGCGGTCTCCGGAAAATGTCAGAAGAGTGTCACCTTCGATGAACGTCGCTCTTGAATCAGCCCGTCCGGACCATGGGCGCCGGTCTGCGGGTCCGCAGCGCCGTCCGCAGGGCGTCCGCGACCCGTTCGACCTGACCCGGGGTGAGCTCGGCGTGCATGGGGAGGGCGAGGTTGTGCCGGAAGAGGTCCGCCGAGACGGGGCAGGCGTGCTTCGCCGCCTCGTACGCGGGCAGCAGGTGGGTCGCCCACGCGCCGTGCCCGCAGCCGATGCCCCGCGCCCGCAGCTCGGCGGCGACCGCCGCGCGGTCCACGCCCGGGTCCAGCGTCACCACGTAGGACTGCCACGCGTGGCAGCGGTTCTGCGGCACATGCGGCAGCGAGAGCAGCTCCTCGTCCGCGAGCAGGCCCGCGTAGCGGGCCGCGACGGCCCGCCGGCGCCGCAGCAGCTCCTCCGTCCGGGCCAGCTGCACCCGCAGGATCGCGGCGGCGACGTCGGACGGCCGGTGGTCGCGGGCGACGTCGACGCACTCCGGGGCGGCCGCGAGGCCGGCCGGTCCCTCGTCGACAGCGCCTCCGAGGACGGCCGACGACCGGGTCCGCGCGGTGGCGCCGAAGACAGGATCGCGGGTCAGCAGTGCCGCCCCCTCACCTCGCACGGCCCCTTGGTGCCCGGGGGGCGAAAGGCAGGCCACCGGTGCGAGGGCGCCCGCTCGGCGTCCCTTGTAGCTCGCGCCCGCCGCGCAGATGGCGTCCTCGACGAGGAACAGGCCGTGGCGGTCGGTGAGCCACCTCAGTTCCGTGTAGTCGGCCGGCAGGCCGACGGTGTCCACCGCGATCACGCCCACGGTCCGGGGCCCGATCAGGTCCGCGACCGCCCACGGGTCGACGGTGCCCGTGTCGGCGCGCACGTCGGCGAGGACGGGGACGGCACCGGCGTGACGCACCGCGTGGGCGGGGACCGGAGACCCGTAGTCGGCGACGATCACCTCGTCGCCCTGCTCGACCCCGAGCCCGAGCATGGCCAGCCGGAGCGCCCCGGCACCGTCGCTCACCACGACCGCGTCGGCGGCGTCGAAGCGGTCGGTCAGCTCCGCCTCCAGCTCCCTCGCCGGCCGGCCCGCGGACCGGCCGGCGGCGAAGACCTCGGCGACGGCGGCCAGTTCCCGCTCTCCCAGGCTTGCCTGCACCAGGGGAATCACTGTCGTCACCCCGTTCCCTTGGCCCACGCCTCGATGAGCTCGGTGGCCTGGTCGGCGTTGAGTCTCGGATCGCACAGCGTCGTGTAGTGCCGTTGCAGTGCGTCCTCGTTCTCCACGGGCCCGCCGACGCACTCGGTCACGTCGTCGGCGGCGACCTCGATGTGGAGTCCGGCGGCGTGCTGCCGTCCGCCCTCGACGATGTCGCGGAACCGCAGCGCCTCGTCGATCACGTCGGTGAGGTGGCGTGTCTTGAGGCCGAGACCGGATTTCACGGTGTTGCCGTGCATGGGGTCGCTCAGCCACACCACCGGGTGCCCGGCGTTCGCCACCGCGCGGACGAGGGGCGGCAGCGCCTGCTGGATCCGGTGACGGCCCATCCGCGGTATCAGGACGAGGCGGCCGGGCTCGCGCCGCGGGTCGAGCACCTCGCACACGCGCAGGACGTCGTCGGCGTTCGCGGTCGGTCCGATCTTGCACCCCACCGGATTGACCACGGCGGAGAGCAGGGCGACATGGGCCTGGTCCGGCCGGCGGGTCCGCTCCCCCACCCATGGCAGGTGGGTGGAGCCCAGGTACAGCTGGTCGGTCTCGGGGTCGCGGCGCACCAGCCGGGACTCGTAGTCCACGACCAGGGCCTCGTGGCTCGACCACGGCCCGTCCGTGGTCGACGGCCCCCCGTCCCCCCGGCGGTGCGTCCGCATCGCCCGCTGCACGGCGGAGCCGGCCTCGTAGGCCCACACCATGCGCCGCGGGTCGGGCTGCCGCGTCTGCGGCACGGCGAGCTCGGAATTGATCATGTGCCCCCGGAACGAGGGGATCACCAGCGCGCCGTGGTTCTCGGTCGGCTGCGACCTGGGTTTGGCGAACTGCCCTCCCATGCGGCCGACGCGCAGGACGCGCCGTCCGGTGAGCTCGCTGAACCGGCTTCCCAGCCGGTCGATGACCTGGAGCTTCTGAGCCGTGTGCCGTGGCGTGCACTCGTAGAGGCTCTCTGCGCAGTCACCCAGCTGAAGCAGGAGCGCGCCGGTGGTCAGCAGGTCCGCAAGCGACCACCGCAGCTGCTGGACCTCGGCGGCCCGCACCAGGGGCGGGGCCGACTCCAGGATCCGGCATGACGCGTCGTAGGCGGCGTGGTCCCGCCACTGAGGTTGCTGCGCCGCCGGCTTTCCCTCCCACGGCCCGCTGTGGTTGACGTCCGCCGTAACGCCTGATGGCTGCATGTGTGCTCCTGTCGAGGATCAGCACCGCCCGGTGGAGGAGTGCGAATGGCGTGTCCCGGCGGCCGACGCCCGTGGGGCGGGGTGACGGCACACGGTGAGCAGGCACCGTCGCCAGGGGTCGTGCGGCATGCGGTCGGGCGCCTCACCCGGCGCCCCTGACGCGCCGGATCACGGCGGACGGGTCCGGATGGGGCCGGTTCCCGCGCCAGGCCACGTGGTGGTCGGGCCTCAGGAGGACGAGGTCCCGTTCCCAGATCTGCCGGGCGCCGGCATCGGTGACCACGGTGTGGGCGACCGGGAGTCCCTGCGCGGCCGCCGCGTCGAGGAGCGGCGCCGCCCGGCCGTCGCCGGCGAAGTCGACCAGAGTGAAGGACGGTGCGTAACGGTCGAGGATCGGGGTGCCGTCGTCGAGGAGGAGGCCGGGCGGGCGCCCTCCCGGCCAGGTGGTCGGCGTGTACTCCCGGGGGCTCCACGGGGGTTCGGGACCGTCCTCGTGGCAGACGACGGGAGAGTCGCGGTAGCGGTGGCCGAGTTCGATCCCCCGGTACTCGTTCTCCCCTCGCTCGGCGTCGAGGTGGGAGGCCACGGCGTCCGGCGGTGCGCCCTCGCGCAGGAGCGCCCCCGCCTTCAGGTGGACGCCGAGGTGCCGGTGCGAGGTGTGCAGGGTGCGCAGGCCCACCGGGTGGCGTTCGGCCTGGTAGCTGTCCAGCAGGGCCGGGCCGCCGAAGCCCTTGACGAGTGCGGCGGTCTTCCAGGCCGCGTCGACGGCGTCGCCGATGCCGGTGTTCATCCCGTAGGCGCCGGTCGGGAACATGCGGTGGGCGGAGTCGCCTGCCAGGAGGACCCGTCCGGCGCGGTAACGGTCCGCGATCATGAATCCGGGGCGCCAGCGCGAGGTCAGCAGCACCTTGTCGATCTTGAGATCGACGCCCGTCGTCTGTCGCAGGAAGGCCGCCGGGTCGGCCGGGGGCGTGTCGAACTCGGCCGGTTCCAGACCGTTGACATGGATCGTCCAGGTGTCGACCTCGTCCTGGGCGATGATGACGTACCGGAAGGCGAAGTAGTGCCAGAACCGGCCGTGCCGGTGCAGGGTGTCCAGGTCCCGGCTCTTGAAGTGCACCATGAAGGCCCCGGGGAGGCCGGGTACGTCGAAGCCCTGCTCGCCGATGCCCGAGACCTCGCGCACCCGGCTCGACGCACCGTCGCACCCGATGACGTAGCGGGACCGCAGCAGGACCTGCTCGCCGGTCATCACGTCGGCCAGCCGGCTGGTCACCCCCGCGTCGTCCTGTGTCAGGGTGTCGAACCGCAAACCGCAGCGCAGCTCGACCAGCGGTTCGCGCCGGCAGTGCGCGCGCAGCACCGGCTCCAGCTCGATCTGGGAGATGCGCTGGCCCGGCTCGGCGGGCTGGGTGCCGTCGTTCCGCTCGGCGATGCGCCGCCGTTCCTCGTCCACCGAGGGAAGTCTCCAGGTGGTGATCGGCTCACCGGCGAGGCCCGTCGACCAGATCACGTCGGCCCGGTGCCCGGGGGCGACGCCGGCCGCGCGGACGTCGTCGGCGAGGCCGAGCCGGCGGAAGAACTCCATGCTGCGGCTGTTGACGTAGTCCAGTTTGGGGTGGACGGACGTCTCGACGCCCTGGTCGACGAGTACGCAGGGAACGCCCTGACGGGCGAGCGCCAGGGCGGCGACCATCCCCACGGGGCCCGCGCCCACGACCAGTACCGGTACCGGCTCCACGATTGCCCTCCAAGCGCGCTGGGTCGGTTCGACCGCCCCACGAGGTCCGTGGTCGGCCGGTGTGCTGTGCCGTGTGTCCTGCTCGGCCGGGCCCGCCCGTGACCACGCCGCCGGCGGGCGGACGCGGCGGCCGGTACGCAGTCTCGGACCGGCGCTCCGCCCGGGCATGCCCCATTCACGGGATTCCGGACGGCCAAGCCGGGCATGGCGCGCGCCCCGGTCCGAACGGCGTGAACGGGCGATGGTCCCGGGCGGCGGACGGGATCGATGGTGACGGCATGACGTCGTTGCCTCAGACCGAGTCAGTGCCCCGGACCGATGCGTGGACGTACGACGACTTCACGAGCCCGGAGCTCGACCCCGCCCGCTGGACGATCATGTCGATCACCGGCGCGGACGGCGCGCGGCACGAGTACCGGGACCGCAACGCCCGGGTGCGCACCGGGGACGGGCGACTGGAGCTGACCGTCAACCCGTTCACCCGCTTCCACGACACGGACCCGCGGCAGAACAACGCCAAGCAGATGTACCGGTCGGCGCGGCGCTTCGCCGTGCCGGCGTCCGGCCTGCTGACGTTCGAGGTCGAGATGGGGGTGCGGACCTACGGTCAGGTCCCCCACGACCTGCTGGACGCCTTCGGCACCGTGAACGTCTTCGACCTCGAGACGGGTGTGGTGCTCAACGCCGCCGCGACGAACGACACCGTGTACGCGGTGATCGAACGACTGGCGCTGCCGGGAGTGGCGGAGCCGCACGAGCACTTCATCCACCGGGTGGTGCTGAACGTGCCGACGGAGCCGGGACAGCGGCACCGGTACGCCATCGGTTACCGGGCCGGCACGTCGGAGGCGGAGTTCCGTGTCGACGGCCGGCTCGCCTACTGGGCACGGCTTCCGGTGGCGGTGACGGGCTTCCACGCCGGCATGGCCCTGTTCTCGGCCCGTGATCTCTCGCGCTACACGCGCGCGGAGCGGGAGCACGGACAGGGCGCGACCGGCCGGTGGGGACCGTGGCGTGTCACGGCCGGCGTCAGATGAGCACTTCTCCGCCGTCGATGTTCAGGTTGACGCCGTTGATCGCACGGTTCTCCAGCAGGAACCTGATCGCGTGGGTGCAGTCCTCCATCGTCACCGGCCGCCGGGTGAGGGCACCCGCCGCGGCGGCCTCGCGTGCGGCGGGCTTGTCGCTCCAGAACGGCGTGTCCGAGACGATGCTCGGGTGCAGGGCGCTGACCCGGATCGGCGAGAGTTCCACCGCCAGCGTCCGCACCAGCGCCCCGATGCCGCCGTTCGCGGTCGTCACGGACGTGGAGCCGGGGTAGGGCCGGTGACTGGCCAGGCCGCCGATCAGGACGGCGGCGCTGTCGTCGGTCATCCGCGGGGCGAGGGCGTGCAGCACCTCCGTGTAGCCGGTGAGCTTCACCGTCAGCAGCCGGATCGCGTCGGCCGGCCGGTACCCGCGCACCGTGTTGTGGTCCCGGTCGAGCGCCGCGAGCACCAGCTGGTCGACGCGCCCGACCTCGGCCAGCGCGGACCCGATCCGCTCCGGGTCGGCCAGTTCCAGGGCGAGTCCGCGGGTGCGCCCGCCGATCTCGTGGGCGACGCTCTTGGTCCGCTCCTCCGAACGGCCGGTGATGATCACGTCGTCACCCCGCTCGGCGCAGGACCGGGCGAAGTGCCTCCCGATTCCCGACGTTCCGCCGATGACGACGACATGGGTGCGCTGGGACATGGACGTGTACCTCCGTGGGTGGGTGAGGGTCGGGCAACGGACGCGAGGGGTGCGGTTCAGGCCCCGAGTGCGGCCAGCACGTCGGCCGCGGTCAGCGGTACGGCGCAGCGGTCCGCGGCGTAGCGGAGTGCCATGAGGTGGTCGTCGAGCGAGAGGTCGGCCAGGGCGTCCGCCACGAGGAACGGCTGGATGTCGCGGCTGAACGCGTCGCAGGCGGTCATGAGGCAGCCCATGTGGGCGTAGACACCGCAGACGACGAGCTGGTCCCGTCCCGACCGCCGCAGCCGTTCCTCCAGGTCGCTGCGGAAGAACCCGCTGTAGCGCCACTTCGTGAGCACCGTGTCGCCCTGCTCCGGGGCGACGTCGTCGGCGATGGCGCGGTCGGCCTCCCCGGCATCCATGCCGGGTCCCCAGAAGTCGTGCAGCAGCCCGCGGTCCTTCCGGCTCATTCCGCCCGGCTGCGCCGTGTACACCACCGGCACCCCTGCCGTACGCGCCGCGGCGAGCAGCTTGGCGACGTTGCCGAGGAGTTCGGACAGCGGCGACTGCCCGGCCGGGAACGGGCGCAGGAAGTACCGCTGCATGTCGTGCACCAGTACGACGGCGCGCTCCGGCTCCGGCCGCCAGGTCACCGCCGCGGTCGGCAGATCGGCCTGTCCGGGCATGCGGTACGGCGCGATCGGTTTCATGGCCATGGTCCGTCTCCTGAAGTCCGTCGGGTGGCGTCACACGTGCAGCGCGGCGCCGCCGTCCACGTAGAGGTCGTGCATCGTCACGTGACCGGCCTGGTCGGACACGAGGTACGCGACGGCCTCGGCCACGTCCTGCGGCCGGGCCAGCTTCCGCAGCGGGATGCCGACGCGGTACGCGCTCGGCGAGCCCTCGATCACCTGCCGGGGATCCCCGCCCTCGCCGAGCATCGCGCGCAGCATGGGGGTGTCCGTCGAGCCGGGCGAGACGACGTTGCACCGGATGCCGTAGTCGGCGAGCTCCAGCCCCAGGCACCGGGTGAACTGCGCCGACGCCGCCTTGGACGCGGCGTAGGCGGACATCTCGGTACGCGGCACACCGGCCGCGTTGGACGCCACGGTCACGATCGCTCCGCCGCGGCGGAGCATCATCCGCCGGGCCACCGCGCGGGACACGTGGAACACCCCCGAGGCGTTGACCGAGAAGATCTCGTTCCACTGCTGGTCCGACAGCTCGACCACCCGGCCGGTGTGCAGCACGCCGGCCGCGTTGACGAGGATGCCGATGGGGCCGAGCTCCTCCTCGACGCGCCGCACGAGCGCGTCCACCGGCTCGCTGTCGCACACGTCCGCGCGGTAGGCGCGGACGGAGGCCCCCTCGGCCTCGAGTTTGGACACGACGGTGGTGAGCGCCTCGATGTCGCGGTCCACGGCCGCGACACGCGCTCCCGCGCCCGCCAGGGTGCCCACCACGGCGGCACCGATGCCCCGCGCCGCTCCGGTGACCAGGGCGACCGTGGATTCGATTCCGGTCAGTTCCATCATCAACTCCTGCTGCTCGTGGCGGCCTGCTCGGCGTCGTACCCGAACAGCCACTCGTGCCGCTCCAGACCCGATGAGGTCTGTGTGGAAGCGTCGCGACGGCGTTGTTCGTCTCCGTCGGCGAGGTGGAAGGTCGTCGCGTTGGCGCGGGACTGCTGCTGAACGCGGGTGGTACGGGGCAGACGGATCCGCTCGTAACGGCGCAGGGCCGTGGCGAGGCCGCCCGCGCCCGCGCCTGCCAGACAGGAGGCGAGCACGACGGCGTCCTCGATCGCCTGGTTGGCGCCCTGCGCCTGGAAGGGCAGCATCGGATGGGCCGCGTCGCCGATGACGGTCACCCGTCCGGTGCTCAGCCGGCCGAGGCTGTCGCGGTCGTGCAGGGCCCACCGGCTGACCGTGTCCGCCGCCGCGATCAGCCGGGTGACGTCCGGGTGCCAGGCCGCGTACGCGGCCGCGAGCTCGGCGCGGTCACCCGGTGCCGACCAGGACTCCTCCCGCCAGTGCGACGAGGAGACGGTGGCGCCGAAACTGACCTGCCGGCCGGAGGACACGGGATAGCACACGCAGTGCTGGTCCGGTCCGAACCACAGCCGCACCCGAGGATCGGCGGTGAGGAAGGGCACCCGGTCCGCCGGCACCAGGCCCCGGTAGATCGTCTGTCCGGAGTACCGCGGCCGGTCGGCCACGATCTGCTCGCGGGCCACCGAGCGGATGCCGTCAGCTCCCACGACCAGGTCCGCCGCCACCGTCGTACCGTCGGACAGGTGCAGCCGCGCTTCGCCGGTGCTCTGCGTCACCGCGACGAGGCGGGTCCCCAGGTGCACCCGGTCGGGCGGGACGTGGGAGAGCAGGGCGTCGTGCAGATGGGCGCGGTGCACGGTGTAGTACGGCGCCCCGAAGCGGCGGCGGCACGGACCGCCCAGCTCCGTCCGCTGCAGCAGGCTGCCGTCGTCCCAGCGCCGCATCTCGATCGCCCGCGGCGCCACCGCGACGGCGCGCAGACGGTCGTGGAGCCCCAGCCGGTGCAGCAGCCGGGTGGCGTTGGGTGTGACCTGCACACCGGCGCCCACCTCGGTCAGCCGTTCGGCCTGCTCGTAGAGGTGGCAGTCGATACCGGCCCGGCGAAGGGCGAGGGCGAAGGTGAGGCCGGCGATTCCGGCCCCGGCCACGGCCACCCGTATCTGCGGCATGTCGTCCGCCTCAGTAGTAGAGGAGCGCTTTGCCCCAGTCCTCGTCGGGCCCGAACAGGCTGCGCGGTTTGACCACGTCGGGCATGGCCGTCAGCGCGTCGTGGGGGATCAGGGTGCCCGGGGGCAGCCCGGTGACCTCGCTGTCCACTCCGAGGGCGGACCGTACCGAGGCCGTCAGTTCCGCGACGGCGGCCCCGCGGTGCTCCTCGGCCACCTCGATCTCGATGCGCAGGGCCGCCGGTTCCGCCCGCGCCCGCCAGAACAGCACTCCGTGGGACTCCGGGAGGGAGAAGACGAGCTCCTCCAGCCGGTGCTGGGTGACGGTCGCGTCGCCGACCCGGTGGCCGAAGGCGGCCCTGCCGAGCACCTGGACGGTGGGCAGGTTCCAGCCGCAGTCGCAGTCGTCGTGGGAGACCCGCACGTTGTCCTCGAGGTTGTAGCGCAGCAGGGGCATCGCCTCCCGGAACAGCGGCGTGACCACGAGCTGGCCCTCGCCCTCCGTACCGACCCTGCCGGTGGCCGGGTCGTACACCTCGAACAGCGCGCGGTCCGCCCACAGGTGCATCCGGCCGTGCGGGCACTCGCCGGCGAGGCTGCCGGTCTCCGTGGAGCCGTACTCCTCGATCACCGGCACCCCCCACAGCCGGCTGATGCGCCGGCGGCGGGCGGCGGTCAGCGGCTCGCCGCCGACGAACAGCGCCCGCAGCGCGGGGAAGTCGGCGTCCGGCCGGTGGCCGGCGGCGGTCGCCGCGACGGCCCAGATGAGGCACTCGGTCGGTACCGACCAGGTGAGCGTGACCCCGAGGTCGTGCAGGGTGCGGACGACGCGGGCGTACGGCATGGCCAGCGACCGGTTGTCGCCCGGCACCACCGTGGCCCCGCGCAACCGGCCGGCGGCGTGCGCGAGATGCCCCGTGAGCAGCAGCGCGTAGGGGGTGCGCACCAGGAAGACGTCCTCGTCGGACATCCCGATCCACTTGCGGGCGAAGCGCTCGGCCAGGTCGGTCCAGTCCTCCGCGGTGTAGTACGAAGGCGTGGGCCGTCCGGCGGTGCCGCTCGACTCGTGGTAGGTGGCCAGCCGCTGCTTCGGGACGGCGAGCATCCCGAAGGGGTAGTTGTCCCGCAGGTCCTGCTTCGTCGTCAGCGGCAGGTCGGCGAGATCGGCGGTGGTGGCGGGCAGGGCCGCCGCGTCCAGCCGTCCGCGGTAGAACGGCGAGCGGGCCGCCCAGGCGACGGTCTGCGACAGCTGCTTCTCCTGGATGCGCTGCAGTTCGTCCGGCCCGTGCCACTGGCCGAGTTGAGGCAGACGTGCACGCGAGTCGTTCACCACTTCTCCTCTCCTAGCAGTCGATGCGCGTTGTCCCAGGCGATCTGCCGCCACTGCTCGGGCGGCAGCGGCAGCACCTGGAACTTGGCCAGCTCCACGGCCGGGTGCTGGAGCGGATACTCGGAGCCGAACACCACCCGCCCGGCCCCCAGCCGGCTCACCGCCGCCTCGGCCACGCACGTGTAGCCGCCGGAGGTCTCCAGCCAGATGTTGGGTTCGTCCCGGATCAGGTCGAGCGCGTGGAAGTCGATGTTGCCGATGCCGCTGTGCCCGAGCACGAAGCCCACCCGCGGGAACCGGCGGGCCAGGGAGACCAGGTCGGCCACCCCCGCACCGGGCCTGGCCAGGCAGACCACGTACACGGGGTGGGCGAACTCGGCGGCCACCCGGACGAGTTCGGTCACACGGGGATCGTTCAGACCGACGCCGTGCACCGCGGGCGAGATCTCCAGGCCGCGGAACTCGGCGGCCCTGGACCGGTACGCCTCGGGTGAGCGGTGCGGATTGGCGAACCAGAACGGCACCAGGCGCCCGTCGGTGCCACCGCAGGCGTCCAGCACCGCGTCGTTGTCGGCGTCGGTCTCGACGTGCCCGCCCTCGACGAGCTGGCGGGCCAGCCGGTCCAGGTCGATGGTGCCGCCCGCGCACACCACCGCCCGCTTCAGTCCGCACGCGTCCAGCGTCGTCAGCAGCCGCGCCACGGCGCCGGGCCGGGGAGCGAGACGTACGTGGAAGTCCAGCACGGGTTGTGCGGCCATCGCGGTCACCTCTCGCTCCTCGCGGCCCCCGCTCACTTCTCGATGCAGAACTCGTCGATCGGGTAGCCGACGTGCCGCTGCTCGACCGGCAGGCAGCCGAGGACCTTCGTGCCCTCCGTCAGCTCCGTGACGTTCAGCACCGTGCCGCCCGGCCCGAGCACCCGCACGTGCCAGTCGTCCTGCACGATGAGGTTGACCTTGACGCCCGAGGGCGCGACCGCGTCGATGGCGAGCAGGGGCCGCGTCTCGATCTTGACCCGGCCCACGGTGACGATCCGGGACTTCCCCTTGGCGTCGACGGCCAGCACGCGGCCGCCGGAGCGGAGTTCGCTGAGGTAGTTGGTGCGCCCGTCGGCGGAGAGCGTGTACGAGTGCAGCGCGCCGGCGTTGACCCGGAACGGCCTGGTCGGCATGTACGGCAGCGGGTGGGTCTCGCTGCAGCACAGGATCATGCCGGTGGAGTGCGAACCGACGAGGATCCCCTCGTCGAGGCCGAAGTTCGTGCAGGTGTCGACGCAGGCCCGCTCGCCCATCCCCACCCGGCGGATGCCGGTGACCTCCAGTTCCACCAGGTCCAGGTCCGCGGCCTTGCTGACCGCGGCGGCCTTCAGCTCGGTGGCGTCGCCCACGGTGCGCGGGGCGAGCATCACGCCGTCGGAGCCGTGCTCGAGGACACCGAAGACGATCTCCGCCTCCTCGACGTCGGCGACCTGGGTGATGATGCTGCCGTTCGCTCCGGCCGCGGCGGCCAGCACGATCTCCAGCGGGATCTTGGTGGGGTCCCGGAAGTACAGCAGGCTCCACCTGTCGAGGCGCGCGGCGCGGCAGGCGTCCTCGAGGCTGTCGGCGTCCGTGATCTCCACGAACCTCCCGAACTCCACATCGGGGTACTGCTGGGCGAGTTCGGCGGGCTCCCCGTGCCGGCCCGGCTCGACGATGACGAGGTCGGCGGGCGTCAGCTTCTCGGGCAGCGGCAGGTCCTGCGGGAACAGGACCTTCTTCACCGTCGGGGGCAGCGTCTCCAGATCGGCCGGATCGGCCGCCACGACGGCGTCCACCCTCTGGTGGACCGCCTCCTCGATGATGGCCTCCTTGGCGCCGTTGACGTTGCGGATGTCCAGCCAGCACAGCTTCACAGGTATCTCCTCGGCGGAAGAATCGCGGAAGGTCGCGGAAGGGTCAGGGAGTCAGGACGTGAGGGCGAGCCGGTCGTCGACGCCGTCCCGGCCCGGGACGTGCGGCGTGTCGTGCACCAGCCGCGCGATCGTGGCCGCCATCCGGCCGGGCCGGTCGGCCTGGAAGACGTTGCGTCCCATGGCCACGCCGGCCGCGCCACCGCGCAGCGCGTCGGACACATGGGCCAGCACCGTGTCGGTGTCGTCCGAGCGCGGGCCGCCGGCCACGATGACCGGAATGGGGCAGGCCCGGACGACGTCGGCCATCTGCTCGGGGGTTCCGGCGTAGTCGGTCTTGACGACGTCCGCGCCGAGGTCCGCGGCCAGCGTGGCGGCGTGCGCCACGAGTTCCGGGGCCCGGGAGTCGGGGATCTGCGGTCCGCGGGCGTACACCATGGCCAGCAGCGGGACGTTCCACCGGTCGCACTCCCCCGCCACGGCCGCCATGTCGGCGATCTGCCGGGCCTCTTGGGGTGACCCCATGTTGACGTGCACGCTGACCGCGTCGGCGCCCAGCCGCAGCGCCTCGTCCACGTGGGCGACCAGGTACTTGGCGTCGGGGTCGGGGGCGTGCCGGGTGCTCACGCTCAGATGCACGATGAGCGACATGTCGCGGAACCAGCCGTGGCCGACGTGGCGGAGGCTGCCCTTGTGCAGCACCACGGCGTCGACGCCGGTTCCGGCGAGCTCACCGAGGAGGGGGTCCAGACCGCCACGGCGCAGCGGTCCGTCCGTGACGGAGTGATCGAGCGGCACGACGAGCAGTCGCCCGTCGCCCTGGCGGAAGAGGCGCCGCAGTCGCAGACTGCGAGCGAACGGCGCGTTGTGTACAGCCACTGTGCCCTGCCTCTCTCAAGCGGTCGCGGAACGGCCGGAGGCCGTCGCGGACGTGACGTCTGCCGGCTCGGGCCGGTCGAGGTGGAACTCGCGGTGCAGCGTCTCGACGGCGTCGACGACGCGTTCGCGCGGCACGACCACGGAGAGCCTCATCTGGGAGGTGGCGATCCAGCTCGTCGGGATCCCTGCGCCGGCCAGCGCGGACATCAGCCGGGCGGTGTACTCGGGACGGCTGAGCAGCCCCATCCCGACCACCGACACCTTGCCGACGTTCTCGTCGAAGCGCACGCCCCCGCCGAAGGCGGCCGTCAGCCTGTGCAGTGCGGCCCGCACGGGTTCGGCCTGGCTGCGGCGGATCGTGAACCCCATGCGGAACTCGTTCTCGTGCGGGCCCGACCTGGCGACCAGGTCCACCACCGTCCCCTGCGCGGCCAGCACCTCGAACACGTCCGGGGCCAGGTCCCGGTAGACGTCCCGGCAGTGCACCAGCACGCGTGCGACGTCGGTGTCGTGGGTCACCGCCATGACGGCCCGCCGTGTCTCCAGCGGGGCGGTGTCCTGCCGGTCGACGACGGTGGTTCCGGGCGCCTGCGTGGACGCGTTTCGGACGTGCACTTCGACCCCTTCCATGGCGGCCAGTTCGATGCAGCGGGTGTGCAGCACCCTCGCGCCCGCGAAGGCCATCTCCGCCATCACGCCGGGTGGGACCCACGGCAGACGGCGAGCCGCGGGCAGGGTGCGGGGATCGGCGCTGAAGACGCCGTCTACGTCGGTGTAGATCTCGCACACCGATGCGCCCAGCCGCGCCGCCAGCGCCACCGCGGTCGTGTCGGAACCGCCGCGGCCGAGCGTGACGACGTCCCCGTCGGGGTCCACGCCCTGGAATCCCGTGACCACGGCGACCTTGCCGCCGTCGAGAGCCGACCGCACCCGGGCGGCCCCGATGGCCGTGATGAGCGCGTCGCCGTGCCGCTCCGTGGCCTGGATGCCGGCCTGGTGCCCGGTCAGCGAAACGGCCTGCACTCCGGCCCCGTTCAGGGCGAGGGCCATCAGCGCCGCCGACTCGGACTCGCCCACGGCGAGCAGCTGATCCAGCTCCCGGGACGGACCGGCGGCACCTACGTCGGCCGCCAGCCGCAGCAGGTCATCGGTCCTGCTGCCGCGCGCCGAGACGACCACGGCCACCGCCGCTCCGCGGCGCCGCGCCGTCGCGATGCGCAGGGCGGCCCGCCGGACGTGGTCGAGCGTCTGCAGGGAGGTACCGCCGAATTTCTGGACCAGCACATCCACAGTCGAATTCACCACCCCTCGTGGAATGTCGCACCGGATTCGGGACCGACAGTAGGCGGGCCGTCGGGCCGGGCCCACTACTCGCCCGAGTAGTGGCACCGCATTCAGCGGTTCACGCCATGCGGCGGGGCGTAACCGGAATCACGCGATGGCGGCTTCACGTCATGTACGGCGCCTTTCGCCGCCGCACCATCCGAAGGGGTCATCCGGTCTCACCGAAGGGGAGCGATATGCACGGGACCGATTCGAGTACGGACATTCACCCGGACGTTCCGGCCGACCCCCGCGACGCGCTGGCCGGCCTCGGTGCGGACGGAGGCGCCTTCGCCCTCCTGTACCGGCCCGGCTCGGAGCCGGACGCCCGCGTGGAGGTCCTCACCGGCGAGGTCGAGGAGGTGGGCGGCCTCGCCGGGCTGCCCCTGCCCGACGGGCGCGCGGACGGAGCGCGGCACGACCTGCTCGTGGCGGTCCCGTACCGGCAGATCACCGAGCGGGGCTTCGCCTGCCTCGACGACCGGGCTCCCCTGCTGGCCCTGCGGGTCGCCGGGCAGAGGGCGCTCAGCCGCGAGGCGGCACTGGCCGCCCTGCCCGAGCAGGACGTACGCGTCACCGGCGCCGGCTTCGACATCGGCGACGACGCGTACGCGGCCACCGTCGAGCGGGTGCTGGGCGAGGAGATCGGGCAGGGCGCCGGTTCCAACTTCGTCATCAAGCGTTCCTTCACCGCGCGGCTGGAGGACGGCTCCCTGCGCACCCGACTCGCCATTTTCCGGAGGCTGTTGACCGGTGAACTCGGATCGCACTGGACGTTCCTCTTCCACACCGGCGCCGCGACCTTCGTCGGAGCGTCACCGGAGCGGCACGTCGGCATGACCGGCGGCACCGTCTCCATGAACCCGATCAGCGGGACCTACCGCCATCCCCCGGGCGGGCCGGAGGCGTCCGGCCTGCTGGCCTTCCTGAACGACCGGAAGGAGGCCAATGAGCTCTACATGGTCGTGGACGAGGAGCTGAAGATGATGGCGCGCATGTGCACCACCGGTGGCCGGGTGCACGGTCCCTATCTCAAGGAGATGGCGCGCCTGACCCACTCCGAATACGTCCTGACCGGCGACAGTGAACTCGACGTGCGCGACGTGCTGCGGGAGACCCTGCTCGCACCGACCGTCACCGGCAGTCCCCTGGAGAACGCCTTCCGGGTCATCGCCCGCCACGAGACCACGGGCCGCGGGCACTACGGCGGCATCCTCGCGCTCATCGGCCGTGACGCGGCGGGCAGCCGTACGCTCGACTCGGCGATCATGATCAGGACCGCCGAGATCGACGGAGACGGCCGCCTCGGCATGGGCGTCGGCGCCACCCTGGTCCGCGACTCCGACCCCGGCTCCGAGGTGGCCGAGACCAGGGCCAAGGCAGCGGGCATGTTCGAAGCGCTCGGCCTCGCGCCGGCCGGCGCCGGCGGCCGGCCCGCTCCGGTGGGAGGGGCCGCGTCACCGGCCGACGACCCCCGGGTGCGCCGCGCGCTGCGGAGCCGCAACGCCACCCTGTCGCGGTTCTGGCTCGCCGGTGCGCACCGGGACGGACCGGACCCGGCGCTGGACGGGCGGCGGGTGCTGATCGTCGACAACGAGGACACCTTCATGGGGATGCTCGGCCACCAGATGCGCGCCCTCGGCCTCAGGGCCACGGTCACGCGCTTCGACCGGGCCCCGGCGCCGGAGGGACACGACCTGGTCGTCGTCGGTCCCGGCCCGGGCGACCCGCGCGACACGGCCTCCCCCAGGATGCGCACGCTCCGCGCGCTCACCCGCGACCTGCTCTCCGGTTCCGTGCCCTTCCTGTCCATCTGCCTGGGCCATCAGATACTCGCCTCGGAACTCGGCTTCGAACTGGTCCGGCGCACGGTGCCCAACCAGGGTGTGCAGAAGCGCATCAACTTGTTCGGCCAGTCCGAACTCGTGGGCTACTACAACACCTACGCCGCCCGCGCGGAGCACGACTTCGTACCGGGGACGGACCGGCGCAAGCCCATCGAGGTCAGCCGGAACCCCGGCACCGGCGAGGTGCACGCCCTGCGCGGCACGGGCTTCCGCTCCGTGCAGTTCCACCTCGAGTCCGTCCTCACCCAGCACGGCCCGCGCATCCTCCGTGACCTGCTCGTCTCCCTGCTCAGCGAGGCGGGGGACTCCGGTCTTGCGCGCGTCTACGCCCAGCACGTGGGCGGCAGCCGGTGAGCGGGCGGGCGGCACCGGCGAGCGCAGGGCGGCACCGGGCCGCGGGCATCGCCCTGCTGGTGATCCAGGTGCTCCTGGTGCCGTTCTACCTGGCCGCCGGCTCGGCGAAGCTCGCCGGTTCGGAGAAGATGATCGAGTTCTTCGACCAGATCGGGGCCGGGCACTGGCTGCGGTACCTCACCGGCGCCCTCGAGGTCGCGGGCGCCCTCGGCCTGCTCGTGCCGCGTCTGTCGGGTCCGGCCGCGCTCGGGCTGACGGGCCTGATGACCGGGGCGGTGATCACGAACCTCGTCGCCGGCACGCCCTCGGTCCTGGCGCTGGTCCTGCTCCCGCTCGTCGCCGTACTCGCGTGGGGGCGCCGGGACAGCACGCTGGAACTGCTCGGCCGGCGGTGATCCGGGCCGGCGCCGCCGGTCGGGGCGCCGCCGGCCGTCACCCGTGGCCGGCGTGCCCGTCCGCGAACGGTGTGGTGACCCCGTCGTAGGAGACGTGGAGCATCATTCCCTGCTCCGCGTGGGGCAGGTTGTGGCAGTGGTTCATCCAGATCCCGGGGTTGTCGGCCTTGAACGCCACCTCCCAGACCTCACCCGGCCGCACGTCGAACGTGTCCATCCACAGGGGACTGCCCGAGCAGCGCGATCCGTCCCTGGACAGGATCAGCACGGGATGGCCGTGCAGATGCCAGGGGTGGGTCTCCAGGCTCCGGTTGACGACGGTGAACCGGACGACGTCGCCCTCGGCGACCAGCAGGTCGGGGATCGACGGGTGCCCGAGTCCGTTGACCGCCTGCGCGTAGGAGGGCCGGCCGTCGACCATGGCGACGGCGCGGTCCAGGACGAGGGTGAACTCCCGGTCGGCGGTGTCCGGGTCGAACGGGAGGCGAGCGGGCGTTCCGTAGCGCAGGAGGTCGAGCTCCGGCCAGCCGGAGGTGTCCTCGGTCCGCGGCTCGTGTCCGGCGTCGCCGGGGCGCAGCCACACCCCTTTCTCCCGGTCGTCGTCGAGCACCAGCGCGACGGCCGTGTCCGGCATGACGAACACCAGGTCGTAGCGCCCGCCGGCGGGCAGCCGCAGGCTCACCTCACGGACGGGTCCGGGGCGGTTGAGGTCGCGGCCGTCGACGGCCGCGACCCGGAACGAGGTTCCGGACAGCGCGACCCGGTGCGGATCGGAGTCGGTGTTGACCAGCCGCAGCCGTACCGCCGTACCGGGCGCCGCGGTGTGTCCGGCGCGCCCGTCCCGGTCCCCCACGACCACGGCTCCGGCGAAGGTGTGCACGGGAAGGGTGAGGTCGAGCCGTTCCCGGCCGCCGCCGTCCTGGTCCGTCCGCCGCGCTTCCCTCGGTGTGACGACGAGCGTCCCGTACAGCCCCTTGCGCACACCGGGGTCCGACGCCTCGTGGGTGTGGTACCAGTACGTGCCCACCTGGTCGGCGCGGAACCGGTAGACGAACTCCTCGCCGGGGCCGACGGCGTGCTGCGTCAGGCCCGGCACACCGTCCTCACCGCACGCCACGTCGTAGCCGTGCCAGTGCAGCGTGACGCCGTCGTCGATGTCGTCGTTGCGCAGCGTCACCTCGATGACGTCACCCTCGGTGGCGGTGAGCGCCGGGCCCGGCAGCCGGCCGTCGTAGGTCCACGCGTCGATCTCGCGTCCGGAGTCCAGGCGGACGGTGGCCGTCTTCGCGGTGAGCACGTGCCGGCGCACGGCACCGTCCGGGGACGGTTTCCCGGGACCGCGCAGATCGGCCACGGACAGGGCCGTACCGGAGCCGGACGGATGTGCCGGTCCGCCACCGGTGACGACGGAGTCGGTGGATCCGGACATCAGAACGGCGCCGGTGCCCCCGGCGCCCAGGGCGGCGACGCCGACGGCGGTGTTGACGAACCGCCGTCGGGTGAGGGCGGACCGGCGGTCCGGCTCCGCGCGCTGCTCCTCGTCCTGCTTCTCGTCCTGCGCCTCCCCCGTCATGGCCCGGGCGGTCAGCAGGGCGCAGGCGGCCACGGACGAGACCGTGATCAGCGCCGTCGGCCAGGTGAGGGGATACCCCGCGGCGAAGGTGACCACGAGGCCGGCCAGCGCGGCACAGGCGGCGGTGAGGAGCGAGACGGCGCAGCTCGCCGGCAGGCGCTCGCCGCTCGTCCTCCTGGCGGCCCACAGGCCCGGGCCCGCGATGACCACCGCGGCGGTCCCCGCGACGCAGAGCAACGGCAGCCCCAGGAGCGCCTTCTCCGCCACGAACCACCAGCCGCGGCCGGCCAGGACCGACACGGTGGCGACCCGGACGAGCGTGACGAGGACGGCTCCGACGAGCAGTCCGAGGCCGAGCCGGTGACGCCGGAGGGCCGCCGCGACACCGGCCCCGAACCACGAGGCGACGCCCGCCAGGGCGACGCCGTGGTCCAGGAGGATCAACTGGGCCGTGGTCACGGCGCGGACCGGGCGCCGCCGGCGGTTCGGTCGGTGGACGCGGTGGAGTTCGACGGGCTCCGCGCCTCGCGGAGGATCCTGCCCGCCACGCCCATCATGAACAGGCCGTTGACCGCGTGCAGGCCGAAGACCAGTTGGCCCCCGGTGGACGTCCCCGTGTCACCGAACGCCTCGGCGATCACCGCGATCAAGGGCTGTGCGATCGCCAGCCCGGCGAGCAGGCCGGTCATGCCGATGAGCCGGCCGGGCACACGGGCCACGGCCGCGGTCAGCGTCGTCACGAGCGCGAGGAGGACGACCATGTAGCCCAGCGCACGGTGCGGCCGGAAGGCCTCGTCGGTGGGCGCGGTGTCGAACGCTCCGCTGCCTGCCAGGAAGAACTGCCCCACGACCGCGAGCATGAGCACTGCCGCCAGTACGGCTATGGTCCTACGCATCGATGAGCGCCCTTCGGGTTGGTGTGGTCACGGACGTGCCTGTTTCCGTCGGCGAGTTCACCTGGGAATCGTCGCGTCGGCACTCCGGGGCGTCCTCCGACGGCGGACGGCTGTGCATACGCAGATCTGCGTACCGGGTCGGCGCCTGAACGCGCACTTCGCCGTAGTCGATCACGGGCGGGCGTGCATGCGGCGCCGTCCGCCCCGGCAGTATGATCCCGGGCATGAGCGCAGCAGACCCGTCCTCGCTCGACCGTGCCCCGATCAAGGTTCTGCTCGCCGACGACGAGCGTCTCGTTCGGTCCGGATTCAAGGTCCTGATCGACGTCGAGGACGACATCGAGGTGGTCGGGGAGGCCACCAACGGTGCCGAGGCCGTCGAACAGGCCCGTGCGACCCGTCCGGACGTCGTCCTCATGGACATCCGCATGCCGAAGGTCGACGGGATCCAGGCGACCGAACAGATCGTCAAGACACATGGGCTTCAGCATGTGCGGGTCCTGATCCTCACCACGTACGAGACCGATGCGTACGTCTTCGAGGCACTGCAGGCCGGTGCCAGCGGTTTCATGCTCAAGGACGCCGGGCCGGCCGAACTCCTCCATGCCATCCGGGTCGTCGCCGCCGGGGACGCGCTGCTCGCCCCGCGGATCACGCGGCGCCTGATCGGCCAGTTCACCTCGCAGCGGGTGGCCGCGCAGGCCGCCGAGGACCGGCTGTCGGTCCTGACCCAGCGCGAGCGCGAGGTGCTTGCTCTGGTGGGACAGGGCCTGAGCAACGACGAGATCGGCTCCGAGCTCTGCCTGAGCCCGGCCACCGCGCGCACCCACGTCAGCCACGCGATGGCGAAACTGGGTGCGCGGGACCGCGCCCAACTGGTCGTCATCGCCTACCGCACGGGGCTGGTCAGCCCCTAGTTCCCAGGGGGTGTCCGCACCCCGGCACCGCGTGGGGTCCGGCGGCGAACCGCCGGACTCCCCACAGGTGTCGGGGGCGGCTTCGTCGCTCACACGGCGCTGGGTGTCTGGCTCTCCCGGTCCTGCCCGTCCGCGCCGCCGGTGGCGACCGGGGACGTGCGGCTGGGGACGGTGACCCCCGTCAAGGCACGGACCTGCAGTTCGGCGAAGCCCGCGTCGTTGCGCTCGTCGCTGGTGACCGTCCCGATGTAGCCGAGCAGGAAGGCGATCGGCGTCGAGAGCAGTCCGGGCTCGATGTCGAAGATCTTGAAGTTCAGGTCGGGGAACATGGCGGTGGTGGGGTCACCCGACACTCCGTTGGAGAACACGATCATGAATACGGTCACCGCCATCCCGCCGTAGACCGTCCACTTCAGTCCCCGGGTGTTGAAGCGCCTCCAGTAGAGGGTGTACAGGATGGCCGGCAGGACGGTGGCGGCCCCCAGGTCGACCACGGTCGGAATGAAGATGTGGGTGAACAGGGGCACCATCGCCCCGCCCACGACGATGGAGAGGAGCCCGATGACCAGCACGTTGCGCCGTATCTCCCTCAGCTCCGCGGCCGGCTCCGGCCGCCTGCCACGTGCCGCGTTGATGTCCTTGGTGAAGGACGTCACCCCGTTGATGAGCAGGCCCGCGAAGACCGCGGCGACCGAGATCAGTGCGAGCCCGCCGAAGATGCCGGACATCCACGGACCGCCCAGTTCGTCGGCGAGCTTGGGCAGGGTGATGTCGCGGTGTTCGGACCTCATGCCGAAGTTGTTCGCGCCGAGTATCGCGACGGCGCCGAGGCCGAGGATGGCCAGGCACTGGTAGAACCCGACGGCGATCACCGACGCCCAGCCGGCCGACTGCCGTGCCGCCCGCGCGTTGGTCGCCACGTAGAAGCGCATGAAGACCCAGGGCATCCCCATGCCGCCGACCGCGATGCAGAAGAGCTTCGAGGCGTGGACCCACGGGTCCTGATCAGACAGCGGCGTGGAGCCCTCTCCGAACTGCCTCCCCGGCTCCAGGAGTTCGAACCCGCGCGCATCCGGCTTCGCGTTCGCCTGGGCGTCGTCGAGCAGCCCGAGGATGTCCATCTTGTACTTGGCCAGCACCACCACGGTCAGTACCAGCACGAAGGCGGCCATCAGGACCGTCTTGAGCGCGAGCATCCGGGTGACACCGAGCATTCCGCCCATGTACACCCACGCGATGACGACCAGGCCCACCACGACGACCACGAGGCCGCCCAGGAGCATGTTGGGTTCGCTGCCGGTGTCGAACATCCGGATGGCGACCTGGCCGACCGCGGCCAGCATGGAGACCATGAACATGGTGTACGTGGTCAGCGTGATCACTGCCGACGCGATCCGTGCGGGACGCTCGCGGGCGCGCAGCACGAACAGGTCGCCGATCGTGTGCCCGCCCACGTTCCGCATCGGCCCGGCGTAGATCAGTACACCGATCACCGAGCCGATCGTGAAGGCCGTCACCATGAGGATGGCGTCGAAGCCGTTCAGTGCGATGTGCCCGACCATGATGATCACGGTCGAGTACATGATGAAGGCACCCAGGTGCGCGAGTGTGTTCTGCGCGGCGGGGACCTTCCGGTCCGCGAGGAGGAAGCCGTCCGGGGTGCGTGTGCTGTCACGCGCCGACCTCACGACGACGGTCACCACGACCACGAGCACGATGGCGACGGCGGTGGAGATGGCGGGTGCCGCCCAGGTGTTCTCCACCGGGGGCAGGTGAGGCATCGAGAGGAAGCCGCTCATCGAAGGTCTCCTTCCAGGTTCGCCCGGACCCGGTCACCGAGGGGGTCCAGCCGCGTGCGGGCGAAGCGCATGTAGGCCGAGGAGACCACCACCACCAGGTTGAACGACACGAACACGAACAGCAGGCCCACGTTGATCGGACCGACGAGGCCCTGCCGGTAGAAGCCCGGCGCGAAGGCGGCGAGCAGGATGACGAGGAACCACCACCCGTAGAAGACGACGCCCGCCCAGGCGGTGAAGGTATGCGATTGACGCCGCAGCGCCCTGAACTCGGGACTGTTGTGCAACGAGACGTAGCGGTCACCGTCCGCTGTCTGGTCGATCGTGCCCATGACACCTCCGCTATGAGAACGCCGTAGTGACGACGACGTCATGTGTGCGCGGTACAGCACTCTCGGGTCTCGGCACCCACGGGCGCATGGCCCATTCACGGGATTCCCGCGTGCCGTGACCGAATGGCGCGCCGCCGCGCGGGGTGGACGCGGCCTATGCTCTGGCCGTCGACCTGCCCGCGGGGGGACGTTCCCGCCTCACCGCGCACTCCGCGACCACCGCCGCAAGGAGATGCCGTATGACCGGTAACGAGAGCGAGGGCGCCCTGGCGAGCGTCCGCTACATCGTCGACGACGTCCGGGCGGCGATCGACTTCTACACCACGCACCTGGGCTTCACGGTGCTCAACGCGTTCCCGCCCGCGTTCGCCGACGTCGTACGCGGTCCCCTGCGGCTGTTGCTGTCCGGCCCGACCAGCTCGGGAGCGCGCGCCACGCCAAAGGACGCCGCCGGCTGCGGGCGCAACCGCATCCACCTGGTCGTCGACGACCTCGAGGCCGAGCGGGAACGGCTGCGGCAAGCGGGTGTGGTGCTCCGCGGCGACATCGTCTCGGGCCCCGGCGGACGCCAGTTGCTGCTGGCCGACCCCGCGGGCAACCTCGTCGAGCTGTTCACCCCGGCAGAGCGCCGCTGAGCGGTGCGAGGGCGCCGGCCGAACGGCGTCGCCCCGGCCGCCACATGGGTGGCGGCCGGGGCGAGGTGAGGGGAACCGGTCCCTGAAGGGTCAGGCGGTGCGCCGTGAACGGGCCAGCGCCAGACCGCCGACGACGATGCCGACCACCGCCAGCACCACGGCGACCATGGCCCCGCCCTGCCCGTTCCCGGTGCCGACGCCGGCGTCGGAGCCGGCCAGCGCGACACCGCCGACGACGGCGCCGACGAGGCCGAGGCCCACGGCGGCGAAGGCCGCGCCCGGCCCCTTCCCTCCGTCGGCCCGCCCGGCGGAGCGCAGCGCCAGCACGCCGGCGACCACGCCGGCCAGGGCCAGCAGCAGGGCCACGACGGACACGCCCCGCCCGCCGCCGCTGTCGTCCTGGGCGATCGAGACCTGTGCGGCTGCCGCCGGTGCGGCGAGCGCCGGCAGGGCGAGCAGGGCTGCCGGTGCGGCAAGGAGCAAGCGACGGACGGACATCGGACTTCCTTTCGAGTGCTGGACGGGTGTCGGCGACTGCGCGGGTACGGCGGGGTGCCGGTCCGGATCCCGCGTGGCGCTGGATCCGGACCGGCGGGGGGTCAGACCCTGACCCCCTCCTCGACCTCGGCGGGGGATTCCGAGGCCGTCTTCGGTGCCCGGCGTCCGGGCATCCACCAGTTGGCCTTGCCGCACAGCTCCATCACCGCGGGGACGAACACCATCCGGACGATGGTGGCGTCGATGAGCACGGCGACCGCCATGCCCAGGCCTCCCTGCTTGACCGCGACGTCGGGGCCGAGCAGGGAGGTGGTGAAGACGGCGATCATGATGGCTGCCGCGGCCGTGATCACCTTGGCGGTCCGCGCCAGCCCCCGGGCGACGGCCTCGCGGGTGTCGCCGGTTCGCTCGTATTCCTCGCGGACGCGGGAGATGAGGAACACCTGATAGTCCATCGACAGGCCGAAGAGGACCGGGAACATCATCATGGGGACCCAGGTGGTGACCGGCATGGCGGTGGGGAAGCCGAGGGCCGGACCGAACCAGCCCCACTGCACGACCGCGACCACGACGCCGTAGGCGGCGCCGATCGACAGCAGGTTCATCACGGCGGCCTGCAGGGCGATGGTGACCGACCGGACCAGCGCGATGAGCAGCACCATGGACATCGCCACGACGACCGCGATCATCAACGGCAGGCGCGAACCGGACTCTTCGGCCACGTCGATGGTGCTGGCGTTCGGTCCACCGACGAGGACCTGTTCACCGCCCGGGGTCCCCGGCAGCACGTCGTCACGGAGCTCGTGCACCAGGTCGGCGGTCGCCTCGTCCTGGTACCCGGTCGTGGGGAAGGCGGTGAAGGTGGCCGCCCGTCCGTCCTCACTGACCCGGGGTGGTGTGGCGTAGGCGATGCCCTCCGTCCTGCTGACCGCCTCGACGACGGGACGCAGATCGGCGTCCTTGGAGCCGACCTCGGTGGCGAAGACGAGGGGGGCTCCGTAGCCCGGGCCGAACCCGTCGGAGAGGATCTCGTACGAGATGTAGCTGCTTCTGTCATGGGGCTGCACGCTGGCGTCGGGCTGGCTCAGCCGCATCGACAGCATGGGGATGGCCAGCACCAGCAGGCTCGCGCCTGCGAGGAGTGCGGCGATCAGCGGCCTGCGCTGCACCACGCCGGCCCAGCGCTCGGCGAACGTGGGGCGTGCCTCGGCCGGCGCACTCGCCTCGCGGTTCCGGCGGGAGGCGCGACGAGGCAGGCGCAGCGAGTTGATCCTGTATCCGGTGAAGCCGAGGAAGGCGGGCAGCAGGGTCACCGCGGCGATCATCGTCACCAGCACCGTGAGCGACGTGGCGACGGCCACCCCGGTCATCAGCCGCTGCCCCATGACGACCAGACCCATCAACGCGATGACCACGGTCGTGCCGGCGAACAGCACCGCGTGACCGGCGGTGGTGATGGCCTTGACGGTGGCGCCCTCGGGGTCGTCGCCCTCCCGGAGCGCGTCCTTGTAGCGGGTCACGATGAACAGGGCGTAGTCGATGCCGACGCCGAGCCCGATCATCGCGCCGAAGACCATCGTGAAGTCCGGCGCGGGGACCAGGTGCGCCACCAGCTTCATCAGCGCCAGGCCGCCCACGATGGCCAGGAGGGCGGTGACGATCGGCAGGCCCATGGCCACCAGTGACCCGAAGGCGATGAACAGGATCACTGCCGCTGCCAGGATGCCCACGCTCTCGGCCGGGCCCTGCGGAGGCGTCTCGGCCTTCTCCGCCATGTAGCCGCCCAGCGCCAGCGTGACGCTGTCGTCCGAGGCGTCCTTGACCAAGTCCACCAAGGGCTTGACCTCGGTCTTCTCCACCTCCTTGTCGCTCAGCGGGATGGTGGTGCGGGCAATGCGGCGATCCTCCGTCACCAGTTTCGCGTCCTGGTACGGCGAGATCACCGGTCCGGTGACGGCCGAGTCGGCGAGCCCGGCGATGGTTTTCTCGATCTTCTGCCGCGCGGCGGGATCGTCGATCCCCTTGTCGGCCCTGATCGCGAGGGTGAGCCTGTCGCCCTGTTCCTGCGGGAAGTGCTGCGCCATCAGCTTCTGCGCCTTGGCCGACTGCGAGTCTCCGCCGGAGAAGTCGTTGTCGGGGGCGGCGCCGTAGCCGAAGCCGACGAACGCCACGGCGATCACACCGATGACCCACGTCAGGAGGACCAGGCGGCGGCGGCGGAAACAGAAGCGCCCCAGTCCCGCCAGGGCCCCGTCCGCACGTGGAGACTCGGTTGTCGTCATCATCTGCTCCTCAGTCGTCGAGCCTCGCGGCACGGCTCGCATCTCGGCATGGGTGCGGTCGATCGGTCACCACGGCGATCGTGCCGTGCGCGGGGCGGCTCCGCCTCTGACGACGGATGGCGGTGCCTACGCAATCGGGCGTAACCGGCTGCGGCGCGCCGCGCCTTTCGACGTAGTGGATCGCGCCTCGAAGCGGAGCGTCGGGCGCCGTCCCGGACATTAGGATCGCGGCATGAGAATCCGCCCCGGGTCGTCATCCCTGCGGGTACCGGCCCAAGATCTGCTGCTGGCGCTCTTCGTCACCGTGATGCAGGTGCAGGGCACGGTCGTCCTCGCCGCCGCCAGGGGGACGGAACAGCGTCCGCTCTCCGACCTCGGACACCTCGGGTTCGCCCTGCTGGTCGTGGGCGGTCTCGTCGTGGCCGTCCGCCGGCTGTGGCCGGTCGCGGCGTTCGCCACGGCCGCGGTCGCCAGCCTGGCCTACTACCTCCTCGAGTTCCCCGACGGGTACGGCTGGCTCGGACTCCTGGTCGCCCTGTACAGCCTCGCCGCCTACGGTGACGGGCGCCGGTCACTGGCCATCGCCGGCACCGGTACCGCGGTCCTGGCCGCCGGGTGGCTGTACGCGGCCGCCGACGTGGAGCCGCGCGAGGCCATCGGCTGGGTCTTCTTCCGCATCGGTGTGTCGGTCATGAGCGTCACGCTCGGCGAATCCGTCAGGTCCCGGCGGGTCATCGCGGCCGAGGCGGAGCTGCGTGCGGAGCTGGCGGAGCGGACCCGGGAGGAGGAGGCACGCGCGCGGGTCGACGCCGAGCGGCTGCGGATCGCGCGCGAGGTCCACGACACCGTCGCTCACGCCATAGCGATCATCAACGTACAGTCCGGGGTCACCGCGCACGTGCTCGACAAGCGGCCGGAGCAGGCGCGTGAGGCGCTGCGGACCATCGAGCAGACGAGTTCGCGGACGCTGCAGGAGATGCGAGCCATCCTCGGCGTTCTCCGGGGCGACAACGACGACCCGGTGCCGCACGCCAGCCTGGAACAGATCGACGACCTCACCGTCGAGGCGCGCGCCGCCGGACTGGACCTCACGCTGGAGGTCGACCCGCCCGCGGAGCCGCTGCCGAGCGCGGTGGACAGTGCCGCCTACCGCATCCTGCAGGAGTCGATCACCAACATCATCCGGCACACGGGCCCGACCCGGGTGACGGTCGCGGTGAACCCGGGGATCGACCATCTGGAGATCCGAGTCACCGACCAGGGGCGCCCCGGTCCCCGTGGCGGCCCTGCGCTCCGGCCGTCCGTCAACGGCACGGGCACACCGGCAGCCAGGACCGGCCGCGGGATCCTGGGCATGCGCGAGCGCTGTCAGCTGCTCGGCGGAGACTTCAACGCCGAGCCGACACCCGGCGGGGGGTTCGAGGTGACCGCACGCCTGCCCCTCGCGCCGACCGGGTCGCGCCTCTGACCGCGCGCGGTGGGAGTGCCCTGGAAGCGATGACCGCTTCCAGGGCACATTGTCGTCCGCGGCCGTGGCTGCGGGCAATACCCGCCCACCTCCAACATGAGTAGTCCCGACTACCAGAAGGAGCAGTGGCCGAGCGCGGGACGAGTCAACTAATTTCAGTGCGACAGAGATCACGTTACCGTGCGGTCAAATTCTGCGCTCGAAAAAACCCCATCCTTTCCGCCGGCGACCTCTGAGGACTCGCAAGTCGACTGAATGGAGAATTCCGGTGACCCATGCACGGCGGCCGCGGAGTCGGCGTCTGAGGTACGCGATGGCCATCGCCACCGCCACGGCCCTGACCGGATCACTGACCAGTGCTGTGACCGCGTCACCGCAGCAGGCGGCGGGCTTCGACTTCGATCACGGGAATGCCGTGACCGGGATCATCTACATGAAGCTCGCCGCGGTCTCACGCGCGAACAACACGGGCAGCAGTCCGGTGAACAGGGACTCCACCATTTTGCTGGAGGTGCCGTGGTTCGACGCCATTGCTCCGTACCACCCGACAGCGGTGGGCATCTTTTCGGACCTCGGCCGGCGACCGGTCTCCGAACACACGACACGCAACAAGAACATCGCCGTCATGTACTCCGCCTTCACCTCGCTGAACGTGCTCTACCCGGAACACAAGCCCAAGTGGCGGGAGATGATGCAATCGGCGGGCCTCGATCCCGACAACACCGAAGCGGACCCCACCACACCGAGCGGTATAGGCATTCTGGCCGCCAAGAACGCCTTCGCGGCCAGGAAGAACGACGGAACCAACCGCGACGGCACGGCAGGCGGCCGGCAGTACAACCGGCAGCCCTACGCCGACTACACGGGATACAGGCCGGTCAACAGCGCGGAAAAGCTCCGCGACCCGTCCCGCTGGCAGCCGAACACGTTCGAGAAGAACGGTGTCTTCACCGTCCAGAAGTTCGCCACTCCGCACTTCGGCCGGGTCAAACCGTTCACGTACGACAGTCCCACCCGGTTCAAGGTGTCTCCCCCGTGGAAGAGCAACCACCACCACCACACGGCCTACAAACGACAGGCCGACGAGGTTCTCAGGGCATCGGCGCTCCTGGACGACCGCCGGAAGATGGCCGCTGAACTCTTCAACAGCAACTTCGACACCTTCGGACTCGTCGGTACGGTGCCGGTCATCGTCGGGGGAAGGTACGACGTCGAGAAGACCATTCACTACACCGTCGTGCGCGACATCGGGTTCTACGATCTCTCCATCGCCACCTGGCACCTGAAGCGGAAGTACGACTCGGTCCGGCCGTTCAGCGCCATCCGCCACCTGTACGGGAAGAAGAAGGTGACGGCGTGGGGCGGCCCCGGAGAGGGGACCGTCAACGACCTCAGGGGCGACGAGTGGCGGGCTTATCTGGACGCCTGGCCCGCCGACCACCCGGTCAAGGCTCCCGACCACCCCGAGTACCCCTCCGCGGAAGCCGCGGAGTGCCTGGCCTTCGCCCACCTGACACGGCGTTTCACCGGCACGGACACGCTCAACATCGCCCACTCCGTCGCCAAGGGCTCCTCCTTCGTCGAGCCGGGAGTCACCCCGGCCGAGGACATGACGCTGCGCTGGAGCAGCCTGACGGACTTCGCCCGGGAATGCGGTGAGAGCCGTCTCTGGGGCGGTCAGAACTTCCGCGCCTCCATCGAGGCGGCGTCCCAGTACGCTCCGCAGATCGGCGACCTCGCCTACGAGTACGTTCAGCGCAAGGTGAACGGCGGCTGACCCTCCTCACCGTCCACAGCCGACTGCCGGCGAAGCCCGATGGCTTCGCCGGCAGTCGGCATGTCGTGTCCTGTCGGCGAGTGGTACCGCCGCTATGCCACGTCTCTGAGCAGGGTCGCCGTGCCCTGCACCCGGTGGCGCACGTGCCCCAGCGCGAGGAGCACGGGGGCGTCGGTCAGGACCGGGATGTGGTACGGGAACGGGCGGGGGCCGACCATGTCGGGCGGGCCGCTGTAGCCGCCGTCCGCGTTCTGGTGGGCGAGCAGCCAGGACAGGGCGCGCCCGACGGGCGGCGACGCGGTCCCGTAGCACAGGATGATCAGCCCGTAGGCGGTGCTGATGGGGTCGCTGGGATCGCCCGGCTGCATCCCCCAGCCGCCGTCGGGGTTCTGCGTCTCACGCACCGAGTGGTCGATCCGTTCGGCCATGCGGGCCGCACGGTGGTCGTCCGGGCCGGCCGTGCAGGCCGCGAGGCGCGCACGGAACATCGCGTGCAGCCGGCTGCGGCTCCACCCCGGTTCGAATCCGCCGTCCGGGAGCTGGCTGCCGGCCAGGAACGCCAGAGCACGCTGCCGGGCCGGCCGGGTGGAGGGGTGCGGGGCGAGCGCGTTGACGGCCGCGGCGGTCATGCACGGCTCGGAGGCGGCGCCGGCGACATAGGTGGGGAACCCTCCGTCGGCGCCCTGGACGGCGAGCAGCGCGTCCACGCCGCGCCGCACGGCGCCGCCGTGGCCGACGGGGTCGACGCCGTGCAGGAACTCCAGGATGCACGAGGTGCAGTCGACGTCGTTCTGCGCCACACGGGGACCGAAGGACCAGCCGTCCGCCAGCGGCTCACCGCGGGAGAGGGAGAGGCACAGGGAGCGCTGCGACTCGTCGACCTCGTGGGCGACCAGCGCCTCCGCCATGGCCCGCAGCACGCCGGGGCGCGAACCGGCTGCGGCGAGCGCGATGCCGGCGGTCGACGTGCACCAGTGCTGGAGGTCCACCACGAACGGGAAGCCGCCGTCGTCACGCTGGTACCGCAGCAGGGTCCGCAGGCCGCTGCGGACGGTCTCCTCCTGCCCGGGTACGCCGGCGAGCCCGTGCAGCGACAGCAGGTGCAGCAGTACGTAGCCCTCCCACACCGTCGTCGCCGGACGCACGGCGTTCAGCGTCCGCAGTGCGGCGGACGTGGCTCCGTTGCTGACGCCCGAGGCGTTGGAGAGGACCAGCGTGACCGCGGCCTGCTGGACGGCGGCCCAGGAGTGGACGGAATCCGTGGGGGCCTTCTCGTCGGCTTCCGGGGCGGCGTCGGGCGGCACCGGGCATCCGAACAGCGACAGCACGGCGTACAGCATCCTGCGCCGGCGGCCGGAGATGAACGCCGGTGCGGCGCCGAGCAGCGCCTCGGTGAGCTTGCCGACGATGTCGGCGTCCGCGGCGGATGCCCGGTCGGTGGCGCGCCCGACTGCCAGCGTGGCGAGGACCCGGTCGAACTCATGCGGGGAGTCGAGGTGTTCCCGGAGGAAGGCGAGTACCCGGTCCCGGGCCGGCGAGGCGGCACCGGTGCGCGTCATCAGCGACAGCGCGAGCGCGGATTCCAGCACCCGGCTGTGGCACTCCCCGCGTATCGCGCCCCCGTCGTCGACCTGACCGCTGACATGTGTGACCAACCGCGATGTGGCCTCGCGCAGGTGCTCCGGGTCGACTTCCGCGGGCCACGGAATGAGGGCCCTGTGCAATGTGTTCACTGGTCTCATGGCGCACTCCTGTCTGGATGCCTGGTGGTCGGTGAGGGACTGGAGAAAAACCTGTGCGCCGGCCGTTTTCGGGCATGGCCGACCGCGCGCAGTTCCCGGCGGTGCATGTTCACGGCGCCAGGAGCTGCGCGCATACCGGCTTTTCGATCAGATGAAGGCCACGGTCCCGGGATTCCACTTGTAGTGCGTCTCGAGTTTGTAGTACTCCCCTTCGGCGGCCGCGGCGACGCCGTACACGAATTTTCGGTCCGCGCCGCCGTAGGGAACGCTCTCTGCGAATTTCTCGAGCTGTGGCTCGACGGGAACGGGAAGGCTCGACAGGTCCGTGGTCGTCACACCGAAGCAGAACCGCTCGATCGCCGGAGAGTCCCAGTTCAGGGTGATGTAGAGCCCGAAGGCCCGGCTGCCGATCCCGAGCATGCGCTCGCTCGGCTCCGGCAGTCCGATGTCACGGAGCATCCGCCGGATTCCGTCGGCCTCGAAGCATGCCGCGGGCACGTCGTTGAAGTACACGTTCACGGTTCTGTGCAGGTAGTCGACCGCAACGAACGCGACCTTGTCGTCCAGGCCGTTACGGACGAAGAAGTCGAAGTTGTGGGCGAGGCTGTCCGGCATGGCCGGTGTCCCGACGAGCTCCGACACCTTCTGCAGGTCCTTCGGAGCGAAGCCCGCATAGACCTTCGTGAAGCCGCTCACCACTCCGAAGTCGATACCGAACCCGTCGACCGGAAAGCGTTCCTCGATGTCCGGGAGCAAGGCTCCGACGGGGTGGCTCGTCCTCGGGGTGAGCCCTTTGGACACGGCCAGCGGATACGGGTTCCGGTCCTTCGGGTGCGTGATGAAACGGCAGTCGACATCACCCGCGTGCCGCGGACCGGTCGCCATCCTGAAGGCCAATGGCATGGCATGCGCGAAGGCGTCCCCGTACGCCGAAAGAATGGGACGGACCTTGTCGCGCGAAAAGGCTATGCCCAGCCGTCCTGCTGTTTCCGTGACGGCGGAATAGATCTCGTCCGCCTCGGAGGTTGTGGACATGTACGACTCCAAGCGATTGAGGCATGCGGTCGCATGCGCAGACAGCTGATGGGCGCGGTGGGTCCTTACCGCGCCGCGTAGATGCGCTTGTGGCCGGAGAGCCCGACGAGCCGGTACGGCCCCGTGGTCTCCCGCGGCGTGGGATGGTCCCCGCCGTCGGCCGGGAAGGACCGCTCGTGGAGCTCGCGGTACCTGGCGTAGTCGATCTGCTGCCGGCGGCCTATCGCCTCGCGGTGCGCGTCGGAGCGCAACCGCGCGCGGTATCCCGGGACGACGGTGCCGGCGAAGAACTCCGCGACGCTGCCGGACCCGTAGCTCAGGAAGCCGATGACCTCACCGCTCAGGTCGTCGGCGTGGTCGAGCAGCGAGGCCAGCCCGACGTACATCGACGCGGTGTAGCTGTTGCCGATCTCGACGTTGTAGGCCGTCGTGTGGCCTATGGCGCGGGTGATCTCCTCCTCGTCGGCGGCGTGACCGTTGTGCTGGAGCAGGTGCCGGTGCGCCTTGTGGGCCATCTTCGTGAACGGCTGGTGGTAGCAGAAGGCGCTGAACTCGCCGAGCTTCCGGCCGCCGCGCTCGGTGTAGTCCTTCCACGCGCCTTCCACCGCCTGCAGGTAGGCGGAGATGGACTCCCGGCCGTCGACCAGGGCGGTGGTGAGGTAGTTCGGCCGCCAGAAGTCCATGATGTCGGCGGTGAACATCCCTGACCGGTCCTCCAGGCGCACCAGTGCCGGATCCGCGCCGACCAGCATGGCCACCGCCGCGGCGCCCTGCGTCGCCTCGCCCGGACTGCCCAGCTCGTACCTGGAGACGTCACTGGCGATCACGAGGACCTGCTCCGAGGGGTCCCGGTGCACGAGTCCCATGGCGAACTGCAGGGCCGCCGTCCCGCTGTAGCAGGCCTGCTTGAGCTCCACGACGCGGGCGGCGGACGGCAGCCCCAGCAGCGAGTGGACGTAGACCCCCGCCGCCTTCGACTGGTCGACGGACGTCTCGGTCGCGAAGACCACCGTCCTGATCCGGTCGGCGCCGTGCCGGGCGACGACGGGCGCGGCGGCGTCGGCGGCCATCGTCACGATGTCCTCGTCGGCGGCCGGCACGCTCATCGCGCGCTGGCCGATGCCCCGGTGGTACTTGGCGACACCCGTGCCGTTGTGGCCGGCCAGCGTCTCGTGCGTCAGGACGTACTGCGTCGTCGCGACGGACAGGTCGTGGATTCCCACGGTGAGGTCCCCGGGCATCACTTGCCTCCGATCCTGGTCGTCGCGTTCCTGCGCTCCAGCCGGACGTGCGCCCGCATCAGCTCACCGGGGTTCGTCTGGGCCGCCATCAGGGAGAGTTCTCCGCACAGCACCGTCGCGGCCGCGATGACCGCGAGACGCCGGGCGTTGTCGCCGGGCTCGCGCGCCGCGCGGCAGCCGAGCCGCTCAAGGTTCTCTTCGACGAAGTCGAGTCCCTTGCCGTTGCCGACCGTCCCCACGATCAGGTTGGGCAGGGTGCAGGAGAAGTACAGGTCGCCGTCCCGGTCCTCGGCCACGGTCACGCCCTGGGAGCCCTCCACGATGTTCGCCGCGTCCTGGCCCGTCGCCAGGTAGAAGCCGAGCAGCATGTTCGCGTAGTGGGCGTTGGCCGAGCGGATCCCGCCCGCGAGCAGGGTGCCGATCATGTTCTTGCCGATGTTCAGGTCGGCCATCGCGGCGGCCGTCGTGCGCAGCGACTTGTGGACGATGTCACGGGGCAGCAGGAGTTCGGCGACGACCCTCTTGCCCCGCCCGAGGATGCCGTTGACCGCGGTCGCCTTCTTGTCCGTGCAGTAGTTCCCCGAGATCGAGCCGTAGGTGATTCCGGGGATGGCCTGCAGGATGTGGCTGAGGAGCGCGTCGGCGGCCAGCGTCGCCATGTTGTGCCCGGACGCGTCGCCCGTGGTGAACTCGAACCGGAGGAACAGCAGGTTGGCCGCGATCTCGTGGTGGAATCCGATGAGTTCGACGAACCGGCCGCAGGTGCGCACGACGTCACGGAGTTCGTCGAGGCGGGCGTCGACCTCCAGGGCGGCCATGTGGGCGGCCTGGGCGTCCTCGGCCCTCACGAAGACCGAGCGCGTCATCCGCTCGTCGACCAGTGTGGTGACGATGCCCTGTTCGACCATGGTGGACAGCCGTGCGCCGCGCCCGACGGAGGGCCACAGCGGTGACTCGTAGGTGGCGAGCGGCACGTGGGTCTCGAGCTCGGCGACGTTCCCCGACATGCGCAGGGGACCCACCCATTTCATGGGAACGCCGGCGACCGCATGGGACTCGGTCATCGGGAACCTCCGATCGTCTCGTGGTGCGTGCTGGAGGAGTTGGTGCGGTAGGAACGGGAGCGGGTCGCCAGCCACCGGGTCTCGATCCCCCGGTCGGCGCAGAACGCGCGCAGGTCGCCCTGGACGAGCACGTCGCACCGGGCGAGGTCGGCGGGGGTGGGCGCGCCCAGCGCGGTCATCAGGGCTGTGAGCTGGTCGATCCACGAGGACAGCAGCGAGATCAGGGCCGGGGCGCCGCCGTCGAGCACGGTCTTGAGGAACAGGCCGGACGCCCCGACGGCGGAGGCGCCGAGTGCCAGTGCGCGCGCCACGTCGAGCGGATGACGGACACCGCCGGAGGCGAGCACCGGGAGGCCGACGCCGTGGGCGTCCAGGAGGCAGGCCGGGGTGGACTGTCCCCAGCCGTTGAGGTACGAGTAGTCGGGCCGGTCACGCCGGTCGTTCTCGATCCGTGCGAAGTCCGTGCCGCCGCTGCCGGAGACATCGGCGACCCGTACGCCCATCTCCTGGAGCCGCAACAGGGTCTCGCGGCTGAGCCCGAAGCCGACCTCCTTCACGATCAGCGGGACGTCGACGGCTGCCGCGATCTCCTCGATCCGCGGGCCCCAGGAGGCGAACGACCGGTCGCCCTCCGGCATCACCGTCTCCTGGATCACGTTGAGGTGGATCTGGAGGGCGTCGGCCTGCAGCAGGTCCACGGCGCGGCGTGCCTTCTCGACGGTGGCGTTGGCGTTGATGTTCGCCAGGATGAAACCACCGGGGTTCTCCTCGCGCATCACGCTGAAGGTGTCCGCCACCGACGCGTCGGCGAAGTACGGGCTGATGGATCCCGTGGCGACGGCGACCCCGGTCTCGCGGGCGGCGATCGCCAGATCGCGGTTGATCTCCCCGGTCTTGGGGCTGCCGCCGGTCATCGCGTTGATGTACAGCGGAACCTGCCACTCCATGCCGCCGAAGCGGGTGACCGTCGAGACGTCGGAGCGGTCGATGCCGGCCAGCGCGTGATGCACGAAGGACACGTCGTCGAACTGGTTGTGCCCGCCGCGCCGGCGATGCTGCTCGGTGGCGAACCGCACGTGGGCGTCCTTGCGCTCAGCGATCATGCTGGGCTCCCTTTCGTCGGCTGGATGTGAATCGGCAGGGGGAGCACCCCCGCGGCGGACCACCGCTCCCGCAGTCGCGACACCCGCGACGCCTCGGCGGCCTCCAGGAACGCGATGCCGCAGTCGCCGCCTCCGGCGCCCGAGGGCTTGGCGGCGCCGCCGACGGCCTCGGCGACGTCGCACAGGGCCGTCAGCACCGGGGTGAAGATGCCGAGACGGACGGCGCCGTCGAGATCGGCGAGCATCCGGCGCGCGCCGCGGATCCGGTGCAGCAGCTCGTCGTCGTCCCCCCGCTCGAGCGCGCGGATCGCGGCCTCCACACAGGCGTCGCTGCGACGGACGAAGTCCCGCTGGGCCGTGCTGCCCCGCCACTCCCCCGTCTCCAGGCGGCCCGTCAACGAGGCGGTGCTGGCCGGTTGTCCCGTCCAGCCCACCTCCAGCGCGAGTCCGCGCGGCGGCGGCAGCCGGCGCACCGAGAACCCGGGCCACGGCTCCCGGAGGGCGTGCTCGACACCCCCGCGCCGCGCCAGGGCCAGCACGGCTGCCCGGTCGGGCGCACGGTAGGCGACCCAGCCGCCCCAGACGCTCGCGGCGAGATCGCCGCCGGAGGAGCGGGGGTCGCGCCGCGCCGTGGCCAGCAGCGCGAGCCGGAACCGGTCGTCCGGTGACAGTTCCATGCCGTAGTACGCGGCCAGGGCAGTCACCGTGGCGACCGTCACCGCGCCGCTCGATCCCAGCCCGAACTTCGTTCCGTCACGGTGCAGGCGGCTGGTGACCGAGACGCGGATCGGCGGCGCGCGCCGTCCGCGCTCGGCCAGCAGTCCGTCGACCACGTCGATCGCCGACACGACGTGGCCGAGGCGGTCCAGGACCCGAGGCTCGGCACCGGCGTCGGCGCCGAGCCCGGCGGCACCGCGCCGCAGGCACGCCGCTCGCGGGGAGAGGTCCGACTCGATCACGACCTCTGCCCCGTCGGCCGCCGACACGGTGACGCCGACGTGGCGGTCGACCGCCACCAGGACCGCCGGGTGGCCCGGTTCCAGCACGGCGTACTCGCCGAGGACGAACAGCTTGCCCGGGGCGTGCCGGGTGACCGCCGCGCTCACCGCTCGGCCTCCGTCGTCAGCCGGGCGCCCGGCCCGCGCCGCGCGGTGAACACCGTGCAGCCCGGGGCGGCGCCGCGCACCGCCTCGGCCACCCGGTCGGCGTCCGCGGGGTGGCAGAACACCTTGACGTTGGGTCCGGCGTCCATCGTCGCGTAGGCCGGCACGCCGTCCGAACGCAGCCGCAGCACGCCGTCGAGCACGGACACCGTGGCCGGCGACAGATAGCGCACCGCCGGCCGTGCCGCCAGCATCGTCGCGTGCATGCCGAGGGCGTTGCGCTCGGCGATCTCCCCGACCGCGTCGAGATCTCCCCGCCGCAACGCCGCCCGCATCTCGGCCAGATCGGCCTTGCCGGAGGTCGCCCACGCGCGGTAGAGCGGCGAGGTCTCGACGGTCCGCCGCATGGCGGCCCGGCTGGACACGGCCTTGGCCCCCGCGTCGACCACCGCGATCACCAGCGCGGGATCGAAGTCCGCAACCGGCACCGGTTCCGCGTAGGAGCCGAGGTCCGCGGCCGCACCGGTGCCGCGGCCCGCATGACAGACCGCGAAGCCGCCGAACATCGACCGGGAGGCCGACGCGGACCCCCGGCGGGCCAGCCGGGACAGCGCGGTGCGATCGAGGTCGAGCCCGTAGGCGGCCGCGCCGGCCAGGGCCAGGGCTGCGAAACCGCTCGCCGAGGACGCCAGTCCGGCCCCGGTGGGCACGGAGTTGCGGGTGTCGACGACGGCCGGCTCGCAGCGTCCGGACCTCTCCCGCAGCAGGTCGAGGAAGCCGACGACGCGCCGGCGCACCTCGCCCTCGGCGGGGGAGCCGTCGAGGGTGAAACTGTCGGCCGGCGCCCCGGGGTCCAGCCGGACCGTGGTGGTCGTCGGGAAGATGTCCAGCGTCATCGACAGGCTGTCGACGTACGGGATCATGAGCCGCTCGTCGCGCTTGCCCCAGTACTTGATCAACGCGATGTTGGGGTGGGCCACAGCCGTCACTCCGTGGCCCGGGGCGTCGACGGCCGGCGCGACCGGCCCCGCCCGATGGTCAGTCCGCATGGTGCGCATACCTTCCTGCCGGCACGATCCAGGTCCGGACGGCACCGGCTTCTCGGAGGCCGCTCACGACCGCCGCCGTCCGGCCGGGTTCGTCGGCGAGCGCGATCATGCAGCCCCCCAGGCCGCCGCCACTGAGCTTGGCGCCCAGGCCGCCCGCGGCCAGCGCGGCCTCGACCAGGGCGTCGATGCGGGCCGTGCTGATCCCGATCTCGCGGAGCAGCCGGTGGTTCTCGGTCATCCGCGTGCCGAAGTCGTCCCACCGGCCGTGGGCGAGGTCGCGCACGGCCTCGTCCGTCAGGTCCGAGACCTGGCCGACGAACGCCTCCCGGGTCCGCGGTTCGCGCGCGAACCTGCGCCGCAGCAGCTCCACCGCCTCCCTGGTGCCGCCGCTCATCCCGCTGTCCGCGATGACGAACACTCCGCCGGGGCCGCGGTACCCGTCGGGGGCGGCGCGCTCCGCGGCCCGCTCCCGGGGAGGCGCGGGGGCGTCCCCGGGCATCGGCATCGGCAGCTCCCGGGCGGTGCCGGAGCGGAACAGCAGGGGGGAGGTCGCGCCGGTGGCGAGCGCGTCGATGCCGCTCGCCCTCCCGTGCGTCACCTTCTCGGAGGCCTGTACGAGGTCGAACGTCGTCCTGGCGTCGAGGCGGCGGCCGAGGAGGTCCGCGAGGGCCAGGACCGCCGCCCGGGCGCAGGCGGCGCTGGAGCCGAGCCCACGCCCCTGCGGGATCGAGCAGTCGATGAGCACGTCCGCACGCAGGCCGTCCACGGCGCCGGCCCACTTCCTGAACTCTGCGACCAGGCGCTGCAGTCCGCTCGAGGACGACGGTATCCGTGACGTGGACCCGGGACCGGCCAGCTCGAAGGTCACCTCGTCCGCGCCGTCGTCCCCGGGGCGCCGCGTCGCGCTCGCGGTGACCGGCAGCTGGGGCACCGGAACGGCCAGCGCCGGGGCGCCGTACACGACGGCGTGCTCACCGAGCAGGATGGCCTTGCCGTGGGCGCGTCCGACACCGGAGGACCGGTGCCCGGAGTCCGGCTCGTCCACGAGGTCCGCGCGGCCGCCGACGGTGCGCTGTGGTGTCGTCGCCATCAGTGGGCCCGCTGCGTCGCCTTGGTCGCCATCGCGGCGAGCTGTTGTTTCGCGAGACCGGTGGCGCTGCTCGCCTCCAGCACCGCCATGGCCCGGTCGGTGCGGCGTTCGATCTCCCGTTCGATGTGCCGCACGGCGCCGACATCGGTGAGGACGGCGCGGACCCGGGCGAGGTCGTCGTCCCCGAGGTCGGTCCCGATCGTCGCCCTGAGGAACGCCGCCGCCCGCGGATCGCGCGCGTCCGCGCGCTGCAGTGCCGTCGCGAGCAGCACCGTCCGCTTGCCCTCGCGCAGGTCGTCCCCCGACGGCTTGCCCGTCACCGCCGGGTCGCCGAACACGCCCAGCAGGTCGTCGCGCAACTGGAAGGCGATGCCGATGTCGGCGCCGAACGCCCGGTAGGCCGCCACGAGCCCGGAGTCGGCGCCGGCGATCGCGGCACCGAACTGCAGGGGCCGTTCCACCGTGTACGAGGCCGTCTTGTACTGGTCGACGAGCAGTGCCGCGTCGACGTCCTCCTCGTCGCCGGCCTGGCTGATCAGGTCGAGCAGCTGGCCGTACATCACCTCGTACCGCACCGCGGACCACACCGGTCCGAGCCGGGTCTGCGCGTCCGCCGGCAGCCCGGAGGCACGCACCATGACGTCGGACCACACCAGGGCGAGGTCCCCGACGAGGATGGCGGCGCCCGCGCCGAAGGCGCCCGGGTCACCGGAGAAGCGCCGCATCCGGTGCCGCTCGGCGAAGACCACGTGCGCGGCGGGATGGCCCCGACGGGTCTGGGACGCGTCGATGATGTCGTCGTGGATCAGCCCCGACGCGTGCAGCAGCTCGAATCCCGCGCAGGCGCGAAGCACGGCAGGGGCCACCGGGTCGTCCGGGTCACCCCCGGCACCGATCCAGCCCAGCCAGGCGAACGTCGGCCGGACGCGCTTGCCGCCGCGCAGGACGTAGTTCTCCAACTCCTTGACGGTCGCCGCGAAGTCCTCACCGAGCGAAGCGGCCTCGGCTCGGCGTTCCGCGAAGAAGTCACTGATCGCGGCATCAATGGCGGCCGGCTCCACGGCTGTTCCGAGATAACTCACGGTCATGCTTTCATCTCCCGGTCGAGGCGGCGGTCACTCTCGCACTCATGCGTCCCGGACTTCCGTGAATTCGCCGAGAACAGTCACGTCGAACGCGGAGCGGCGCCCGGCCCATTCCGAATGCACGTCATCCCGCACGAAAACAAGGAAACCTTGGAAAGAGTTCGTCAAAGTCGCTGCTCTGCTCGCCAGCGAATCGCAACGACACGAACGGTAATGACGAACCGTCTGCGCTGCCCACTACTCGGGCGAGTAGTGCGAATGCGACCGGGCATTCCCCCACCCCGGCGGGCATCCCGTATAACTGAAGCGGCCACGCTGATCGCTCGACTCGATCACGGGTGGACGACAGGTGTGCAACTGGCCGCTCCGGACAGTTGCACACCGCGTTGCGCCTGACGGAAAGCTGCTTGGACGGCTCTGCAGAGCAACACGGGGGGAATCATGAATCCATTGGCCGGGCGTGAGCGGATCCTGTCCGTCCTGGGCTCCCACCTGGACGCCACGACGCGTGGGTCCGGGAGCTGCGTCGTCGTCGAGGGCCCGTTCGGGGTGGGCAAGACGCAGCTGTTGCAGGCCGCGGCGCTGGAGGCGGCCGACCGCGGCCTGACGGCGGTCGTGGGGCGGACGGGGGGCGTCGACCAGCCGACCACTCCCGTGCATCTGCTGATCAACTTCCTGCGGCGGGCCCTGCCCGGCGCGGACGGACTCGACGAACTGGCACGCCCGGACAGCAACCCCTTCTGGCTCGTGGACCGGATCGGCTCCCTGGTCGAGGACGCGGCGCGCAGACACCCCCTGGTGATCGTGCTGGACGACGCCCACCGGATCGACGACGTCAGCGCGCTGGCCCTGCGCGAACTCGTCCGCTCGCTCGCCTCGTCGCCGGTGCTCTGGCTGCTGGCCCGCCGGCCGGTTCCCTCGTCGGTGCTCGCCCAGCACGCCCTCGACTGGCTGATCGACCACGCCGCGGTCCGGCTTCATGTGGGGACGCTGGACGACGAGGCGGTGGCCGAGCTGTGCACCGGCGTCCTCGGCGCCAAGCCCGACGCGTCCGTGCTCCGGTGGGCGGAGCGCTGCCAGGGCAACCCCTGGTTGCTGAAGAACGTCTTCCGCGCGCTCATGAAGGCCGGGCAGGTCGTGGTCCTGGACGGCACGGCCTCGGTGCTGACCGAACGCGTGCCCGTCGGCGTCCGTACGGCGATCGACCGGCTGCTGGCCGGCATGTCGCCCGTGGTCCGGCGGCTCCTGGAACACGGCGGGCGGTCCGGCCGTCCGTTCACGGCCGAGCACGTGGCGGACCTGCTGGGCGAGCCGGCCGGCGCGCTGTCCGCCGCCGCCGGGGAGGCGGTGCAGGCGGGTCTGCTGCGCAGGGAGGGCGCGGAGCTCGCGTTCACCCACGAGGTGATCGCCGAGGCGCTTCGGCACGGCGCCCCGGCGGAAGGCGCGACCGCCGGGCCCGCTCTTGCCGTGGAGCCTCCCAGGCCCGGCGCGCGGGACGTCCGCCCCGCTCCGCCGGCCTCCGCATCGTCTGCCGTCACTCCGGCCGTGCCGGGGCAGCCGTCACCGGCGGGTGACAGGAACGACGCCCTGACGGCCCGAGCCGTCTCGGCACTGGCGTGTCACGGCGACGACGGGCCGGGGGCACTGGCGCGGGCCCTGCGCCTGCTCGTCACGGTGGGCCGGCATGCCGAGGCCTCCCGTCTCCTGGACCTCGCCGTACGTCCCGGCCCTGACGCGGTGGCGGAGACGCGGCTCGTGCTGGAGCTGGGGCAGGGGCTGCGGGAGGCCGGCTGCCACGACCTGTCCGCCGTCCTGCCGCGCCGGACGCCCGCCCGGCAGGACGGGTGCGGGCCGGGCGCGGCGTCGGTGTGGGACGGACGGCCCGCGGCCACGCCTGACTCCGTCCCGTGCGACAGCCCGCTGTGGACATGGCTGGTCCGGGCCCTCGTCGCGGTCGACCAGTGCGAGGAAGCGGACGCCGTCCTCACTGCCGTCATGGAGGAGGCGGACAGGGCCGGCGGGGCCTGGCCCGAGTCCCTGTGGCACGGGCACCGGGCCGAGCTGCTGGCGGCGACGGGCCGGCTCGAGGAAGCCCGCGCCGAAGCCGAGAGCGCGCTCCGGCTGGTGGAGCGGTCGCCGTCCGGGCACGCGGTGCCGGCCCGCCTGGTCCTGGCCCGCGTCAGTACGCAGTGCGATGATCTGGCGACCGCCAGTGAACAGCTGCGCCTGGCCGAACACCTGGTGCCCCGAGCCCCGGCAGCCGACAGGACCCGCCTGGACTGGGCGCTCGCACAGTTCCACGCGGCCAGTGGGCGCCCTGCGATGATGGTCCGCACCCTGATCGACGTCGAGGCACAGGCCTCGCCCGACCCGTTGCTGTTCTCCGAGGCCCCCACCGCCGCCGCGACGCTCGTCCGCCAGGCCAGGCAGGCGGGTCTCGACGCGGAAGCCGAACAGGCGGCCGCGTTCGCGCGGCACGTCGCCGAGCGCAACCCGGGGGTGCGGTCGCTGAGGGGTGGAGCCGAACACGCGGAGGGCGTGCTGCGCGACGACGCGACCGCACTGCACCGCGCCGCGGAGCTCCACCGGCTCGCCGGACGTCCGCTCGCGGCGGGCAACGCCCTGGAGGACGCGGCGCGGGTGGATCAGGGCATGGGTGACAGAAGCCGGGCGGTCCAGCTCCTCGAGTCCGCCCTGGACCTCTATCTGGAGTGCGGGGCGTCGCGTGACACGGCACGCGCGCAGAAGAAGCTGCGCCGTCTCGGCGTGCACCACGTGCGCCGACTCGGCGCCGGCCGGCCCAAGTCGGGCTGGGAGAGCCTCACGAGTGCCGAGTTGCGCGTGGTACGGGCGATCGTCGACGGCAGGACCAACCGTGAGGCGGCGAGCGTCCTGTTCCTGTCGCCCCACACCGTCGACAGCCACCTGCGCCGGGTGTTCTCGAAGCTGGACATCAACAGTCGCGTCGAGCTCACCCGGCACTTCTTCGCTCACGAGGCACCTGCCCCGGTGCCGGCCGGCGCCTCCCGGTCCGGATCCACGAGCTGATCCGTCCGCCACGCGACGCCGGCCGGGCCACCCCCTGCCCGTCATGCCCATGATTCGGTAATGAACATGACATGCCAAGGGGTGGCTCAGAGGCTGTTCTCCTCCCCCTCCATCGAGTAGACGGCGGCCCCACTCGAATAGGTAGCCGCCTGGCGCGCCAGTTCGACGCGCGTGTTGATCCCCAGTTTCCGGTAGATCTTCCGGAGGTGGTAGTTGACCGTGTGGGCCGACAGGTGCACGCGCCTCGCGATCTGGCGGTTCGTCAGTCCCACGCTCACCAGATAGGAGATGCGCTGCTCCATCTCCGTAAGGCGCGACCAGCAGGTGAGATTCCGGAGTGACGAGGTGTCCTCGGACGGCGGGGAAATCGTCTTCCGCCACCGCGCCGGGGCCTGGGCCGCGTACAGCGTGGCGAGTTCCTCCGTCGCCAGGGCGACGGAAACGGGATCCGGCGACTCCACGATGATGTGTGCCAGGGCGGCCGTGTCACTGTCGGCCAATGCGTTGGCATGCATGGCCGTGAGGCCGACGATCTGGAAACCGGGATTGTCGCCCGCGAGACCGTCCACGGTGTCGAGGACGCTGCGCTTGAGCTCGCTGTCACCGACATCGCGCGCCAGACGGACGAGAAAGGCGGCGGAACTCGGGTCCTCGATGTAGAGAGACCGCTGCGTCGGCAGGTGACCGTATGTGCCGGACAGCAACTCGACGGCCGCCCGGGGCCCGTCCTTCTTGGCCGTGACCAGTATGTCCGTCCAGGCGTACTGGGCGGACAGCAGCACTCCCTGACACCTCGTCAGGTCGGTGTGCATCCGCTCCACGTGCTCGATCGCCGCGGGCAGGTCCCCCAGGTACAGCGAGATGGTGCCGAGCACGGAGGACGCCAGCGGCCGGAGCACGGGGACAGCCTCCTGCTCCCACGCGGCGGTCGCCGCCTCCGCCTGCTGCCGCGCGTCGCCCAGACGCTTGGACTGGAGATACACCCGGGCCCGCATGGCCGCGGGCGCAGCCGTCCAGACCGGTGAGACCATGTCCCGCAGACCAGCCTCCGCGGCATCGATCAGCGATTCCGCCGTGTCGAATTCCCGGAGGTTGGCGAACTTTCCCGCAAGGGCGAGCTGGAAATGCAGCCGCCACACGGGATCGGCATCCTCGCCGTGGCGTACGGCGGTGCGCCCGAGACTTAGCCCTTCGGCCAGTTCTCCGGCCCGCCAGCGCACATTGGACAGAGTGGCGAGCGCCATCAATGCGGCGACGTCCCCCGGCCGGGTGCCGCGCTCCCGAAGAATGCGCTCGGAAAGGGTGACGGCTCTTTCCTGCCCGAGCAGGAAGCATCCCAGAATCACTGACGCCTCCGCATCGACCCGGTCCGCATGCGATGTTCCCGGATCGGCGAGAAGGCTTTCCGCGACGCGTACGCCGGCGACCGCGTCGCCCTTCATGATGAGACTGTGGGCCCTGGAACACGGGCCACCGGATCCCTCTCCGGCCGCACGGCGTGAAGCGGCCGGCCGCCCGGCCGTTCCGCCGCGCACGGCGTTCTCACGGGTGCGTTGCGCGGAGGTGCCCATTGCCTCACGCTGCAACGCGCCGCGCGCAGGCGCGGGAATGGACTCGAACACCCCCCGGAAGTGGAAATCGCTCTGGAACGCCAGTCGGTGTTCGGCTTCGACGACGAATCCGGAGAGCAGGGCCTCGTCCAGAGGGGCGAGCAGACTGGCCGAGGACCGGTCCAGCATTCTGGACACGTCCTCCAGCATGAAGGTCCTGCCCAGCACCGCCGCGACTTTGAGGAACTGCTGGCACGACGCACTCAGTTCGCTCAACTGGCTGCTCACCGCGGTCAGCACACGGCGCGGGATCCGCCGCACGGTGAGCCGGACCACACCGTTGCGCCGTTCGGTCAGCCCCTCCTCGGCGAGGCCGAGCGCGAACTCGGCCAGCAGGTGGACGTCTCCACCGGCACCCGCGGCGAAGTCGACCAGTTCGTGACTGACATCAGCCCCGAGAATATCGGATAACGCGTCCCTCCGGGATGCTTCGTTCAGTGTCCCCCGAGCCCACCGCCCGATTGCGACGTCAGATATCTCGTCGGACTCTCGGTGCACAGTTGTAGGCCTCACCGACATTACCCCCACCCGATCACACTCGTGCAACTGAAAAGAACATGTTGAAATCGATCGGCCACAGCGCATCAAGCGCGGCACGGATTTCCGATTTCAAACGTGGAGTTCATCAATTGATGGCGAGGACGCGATCAGCGTCGGACCGGTTCAAGGTATGCCATCGCCTGCCATGACTCACCCCCGTATACCGTCCGGCCCCTGAGGACCGGATCATCTGGCACAGCCGGCTCTTACTCAGCAGTACTATTCGACTGGACGTCAGCAGCGACAGGCAGAAGCCTGCACCCTTCTGACCAAAGCGGGCATTTGCGACTATCCACAGCTGCCCCACTATAGCACGGTGCAACGTTTCGGCCAGTCGCTTCGTCACGATCACCTGCTCACTTCGAGACGCTTCAGCAGTTTCCCCGAGGCGGGGTAACCCGTGGTTACCAAAGCCTTCTCCATTACTTTTTCGACTGACGCGATCGGTCGCCGGTCAGCGGGCTGGGCAGCGGGAGATACCGCGCGTCGGCGCCGTCCGCCGCGGTCCAGCGCAGGAGGAGGTTGGTCTTGGCCGGGAGGGCCGGGGCGGTGAGGAGGGCGGGGATCTCGGGCAGGTCGTGGCGCGCCAGTTCACGGCGGACGGCGGGCCAGGGGTCGAGGCCGGGGTGGTGGCCGGACAGGGTGGCGGCGATCTCCATCAGGTGGTTGACGACCAGGCAGTACACCAGACGTTCCCAGCCGGCCTCCCGGGTCACCGTGGGCACGGGTGCCCCGGCGGCCGCCCGCGGGAGGAGCTTCACGCCCTCGGCGTCCCGGAACAGGGCCTGGACGGGTGTGCCGTCACCGTCCACGGCGATCAGCGTGTTCTGCAGGTGGGCCTCCAGGACGACGCCGTGCCGGGCGAAGGCCGTCAGGACCGGGGGCACCACGCGGGACAGGTACGCCTCCCACCACACGTGAGGGCGGGACGTGCCGGCGAGGGGGTCGCCGGCGAAGCCCTCGGCCAGCGCGGCCGCCAGGTAGCACGTGGCGCCGGGCGCCAGGTGCCCGCGCAGTCCGTCGCGCACCACGACGGCCAGCTGCTCGAAGGCGAAGTCCGCGGTGCGGTGGCCGCGGTCGCTCAGCCAGGCCGGGGCCGCCGGGCCCTCGTACCCGGCGAAGGCGGACCGCGCGGCCGTGTCCGTCGCGCGCAGTCGCGACAGGTCGTGGCGCCACAGCCGGCGGATGTCGTTGGTGATGCGCACGTCCAGGCTGAACTTCAGGAACAGGTCCTCGCCGGGGGCGTACACGGTGCGGATCGCCGCGGTGGGCCACACCGGGAAGGGGGTCGTGCCCAGCCGGACCAGGCGGCCGTCGGCGAAGGCGGGGGCGAGGTCGCGGGCCGCGAGGTCCAGTTGCCAGGGGTGGGCGGGCAGCAGGCGGTAACCGGGCGGAGGGGTGCCCAGGCGGTCCAGGGCCACGGTGTCGCCCTCCTCCACCACCGTGTCCTCGCGCACGCCCAGCAGCGTCAGCGGGAAGCGGGCGTACGCCTCGGGTGCGTACGGCAGCCAGGCGGCCGCGGGTCCGCCGCCCCTCGCCTTGGGCGCGGGATGGTGGGTGTGGCCGGTGAGCAGGGACTGCTCGGAGCGCAGATACGGGTCGTCGGGCGGTGCGGCCCGGGCGCGGGCGTCGAGCAGGGCGGCCACGGCGTCCCTGCTGTCGAGCATCTCCGCGGGCAGTTCGTGATTGGACAGGCCGGTGCTCCGGCGCAGTTCCTCGGCGACCAGCTTCACCAGCTCCATGTGGCCCACGCGGTGCCAGGCACCCGCCGTGCGCACCTCGGGGGCGGCGGGGCGATGGGTGCCGCGCACCCGCAGCAGCCGGTTCACCCCGGGGAGCCGGTACGTCCGGTGGGTGCCGCCGTCCCGCGCGCCCTCCGGGCCGGGCAGGGGCCGGGCCACCTCGCGCAGCAGACAGTTCAGCAGCGGAACGGCCGCGTACGCGTCGGCACGCCGGGCGAGGGCGGCACGGTGCGCCGCGTCGCCGTCTGCGGGCGGAGGGGTGAGGTCCACGCGTTCTGGTTCCCTACGGTCTGTCCGGCGGAGACGATCAGTATGTCTGTCATCGTCCCCCCGGACGTTCCGCCCCGCGCGTACCCCGAGGAGTCCGCCCGTGCACCGTCCCCCCGCCGCCGAGGCCGAGATCGCCGACGAGCTGACCGCCGTACGGCCCGGTCTCGTGGCCGGGTACACGGGCGAGCTGCCCGGTGCCCGCGCGGCCGTGCTGACCCGGCTGTGGCGTGGTCTCGCGCACGAGCCGCTGCCATGGATCGTCCGCCGGGACGCGGGAGGCGGCGGGCTCGCCCTGTGGCTGGCGGACGGGCGGCGGCTGCGCGGTCCGCGGGCGGATCCGTACGCGACGGACGCCTACGTCACGCAGGTGTGGCTGGACGGGACGGCGTACGACGATCCGGCGCGGCTGATGACGGATCTCGCCGTGCCGCACTCGGCGCTCTTCGCCGCCGAACTCGGGCACAGCGTCGCGTCGTTGGCGCTGTCGCGGGCGGGGCGGGGGGATCAGGGGAATCACCCGCGGGAGTGGCCGGCGCGGGACTGGGAGTGGGAGCAGCGGGTGGTCGACGGGCATCCCTTCCATCCCGGCTGCCGTTCCCGGCCGGGGTTCTCGGCGGCCGAGCAACTGGCCTACGGTCCCGAGCACGGGCCCCTGGTGGAGCTGGTGCTGGTACCGGTGCCGGCCGGGGAGTGCCTGGTGACGGGGGTGTGGCCGGGGTGGCTGCGGGAGGCGGGGCGGGTGGTGGTCCCGGTGCATCCCTGGCAGGCGGCGCACGTGCTGAAACGGACGGGCGGGCGGCGGCTCGCGGCGCATCCGCTGATGGCACTGCGCACACTGGCGCTGCCGGACGGGCCGCACGTCAAAACGGCGCTGAGCGCCCGGCTGACGTCCTCGGTGCGGGACATCTCGCTCGGGTCTGTCGCCGCGTCCGCGGTGCTGTCGGACTTCGGGCAGGCGGTGGCCGCCCGGACGGACGGACTGCTGCACGTCACCCGCACGCTGGGCGCGGTCGCGGCGGGATCACCCGATCTCGCCGCGGTGCTGCGCGAGTCGCCCGAGGAGTACGCCCGGCCCGGGGAGCGGGTCGTCCCGGTGGCGGCGCTGGCGACCACCGGACTGCCCTGCTCCGAGGCGTGGCTGGCGCGGTTCGCGGGGCTCGCCCTCACCGTCGGACTGCGGCTGCTGGAGATGGGGGTGGCGCTGGAGGCGCACGGCCAGAACCTGCTGGTGGTGCTGACGCCGGACGGGAATCCGGTGCGGCTGGTCTATCGCGACCTGGCCGATCTGCGGGTGGGGCCCGCCCGGCTGGCCCGGCACGGCCTGCCGCTCCCCGAGTTGCCCGCACGCATGGTCACGGACGACGAACGCGCGCTGCGCCGCAAGCTGTTCGGTTCCCTCGTCGCGGGCGCGCTGGCGGGTACGGCCGGTTCCGGTCCCGTCCTGCGCGCGGCCCTGGAGAGTGCCGTACGGGATCTGCCGCGCACCCCGGACCTGGCCGCGCTGCTGCACGAGCCGCTGCCGGCGAAGGCGCTGACGCTGATGCGGCTGTCACCGCGGACGGCCGGTGACCAGTGGGCCGAGCTGCCCAATCCCTTCCGGGTCGAGGGCCGGTGACACTCCGTTTTGGAGCGCGGCACTCCCCATCAATAGGATCCGCCGATGATCAGAAGAAAACGGCCGGTGGCAGGCGTCTGCGTCCTGCTCGCCGCACTGACGGCCGGGCTCGCCCTCCCGGCCGGGGCAGCCGCCGATGAACCCGCGGGCCAGGACGCACCCAAGGTGAACCTGCTCCTCGACGTGAGCGGCTCCATGCGCGCCAAGGACATCGACGGCCAGTCCCGGATGGCGGCGGCGAAGCAGGCGTTCAACGAGGTGCTGGACGCGACGCCGGAGGAGGTGGAGCTCGGCATCCGCACCCTGGGAGCCGACTACGCCGGCGACGACCGCAAGGAGGGCTGCAAGGACACCGCGCAGCTCTACCCGGTCGGCCCGCTGGACCGCACCGAGGCCAAGACGGCGGTGGCCACGCTCGTCCCGACCGGCTGGACCCCGATCGGTCCCGCGCTGCTGAAGGCGGCCGACGATCTCGAGGGCGGTGACGGCTCCAAGCGCATCGTGCTGATCAGTGACGGCGAGGACACCTGTGCGCCGCTCGACCCGTGCGAGGTGGCCCGGGAGATCGCGGCCAAGGGCATCGGCCTGACCGTCGACACCCTGGGCCTGGTGCCGAACGCCAAGCTCAGCCGGCAGCTCAGCTGCATCGCCGAGGCGACCGGAGGCACCTACACCTCCGTCGAGCACCAGGACGAACTCACCGACCGCGTGAACGAGCTGGTGGACCGGGCGGCCGAACCGGTGGTGACGCCGGTGGCCACGCAGGGCGCCGACACGTGCGCGAAGGCCCCGACACTGCGGTCCGGTCTCTACACCGACCGCGAGGAGTTCGGGCAGCAGCGCTGGTACCGCGTGGAGCTGCTGCCGGGGCAGGAGCTGCGCGCCTCGGTGAGCGTGGCGGCGGACCGGGCCGTGCGTCCGGACCACGGTGTGCTGCTGCGGGCCGTCACGCTGCACGGCCGGGAGATCGTGCGCGGCGAGGCCGCGGGCACCGGCCGTACCGATGTCCTCTCCACCGGTCTGCGCCACCCGAAGCCCGAGCGGGACGACGACGACAGCGGCAAGCCGGCCGCAGAGACCGTGTGCCTGGCGGTGACCCACTCCTTCTCGGCGGAATCCGGGGTGAAGACCACACCCGGCCTTCCGCTGGAGCTGACCGTCGACGTCGTGGACGGTCCGCACGGGGCGGACGACGTGGCCTCCTTCGGTCTGGGCCGGGGCTGGTGGCTCCTCGGCGCACTGATCCTCACCGGCTTCGTCGCCGGTCTGCTCTGGGGCTGGCTGTCCCGCTGGCGGTTCGCTGTCTGGAGGACCCACTGATGCGCGCCATACGTGTCCTGGGCGTCGCCCTGCTGACGCTCGGCCTGGCCGCGGCCCCCGCCGCGGCCGACGACTCGCCCTCCCCGGAGGCGTCCGGCGACGGCCGGGGACCCACCCGCGCGGGCACCTCGTTCCGCACCGCGGCGGAGGTCGAGCAGGGGCAGACCGCCACCGCCCGCGCCTCCACGGGTGACTACCTGTACTGGTCGTTCCCGGCGGACGCCGGGCAGCGCCCGACCGTGACGGCGACGGTGAAGCTGCCCGAGAGCCACGCGGCGGAGACCTGGCAGATCGACGTGTACGACGGACTGCGCCGCCGCCAGGCCTGCCAGTACGGCGCACAGACCCGCACGGCCGGGGCGGACGCGGCCTCCGTGGAACTGGAGTGCGTGCTGCGCACCGTCCGCGCCTGGTCGGAGCCGTGGGCCAACGACCCGCTGCCGGGCACGTACTACGTCCGCCTCACGGCGCTGCGGCTGTCCACGGCCGATCTGGGCCAGCCGGTGGACGCCGAACTGCGCGTCGGGTCCAAGGACATGGGCGGCGCGGTGGCGGTGGACGGCGCGCTGTCCGAGCCGCTGGTGCCGGGCATCGCCACACGTGCCGAGGCGGACGAGGAGAAGGACGACGCGGCCGTGCTGGCCGGCCTGGAGCCCGAGGACGGCTGGACCTCCGGCTGGTGGTCCGACCGCTGGATCTGGACCGCGGTGGGCGGTGCGCTCGCCGCCCTGGCGGGCGTCGCCGGCTACCGCCTGACCCGCGGATCGGGCCGCCCGCCCGGGGTACCACCGACCGCCTGACGCACTCCCGGAAGGCCCGCCCCGCTCGAGTTCCCATGGTCCTCGCGACACCCCAGCTCGGGGAACGCGAGGGCTTCGGGGTTCGGGCGGATCGACGGCCCCTGGGCGTGAGAAGTCGGTCCGCGAGCGGGAGACAGACCTTCCGCTCGCGGATCAGGGAACTTCAGTCGCTGGTCACGGGCCTTCGGGGTGTGTTTCCATGCCGCGGTGAAGAGCGAGAGCGTGTCCGGCGCGGACGTACCCCCGAGTGCCCGGCAGCGGGATGATCGTGACCTCAGTGACTGTGTGCGGGTGCTGAGAGAGGTCCATGAGCACGACGGCTATCCGGTGAACTGGCCCGACCTGCCCGGGACATGGCTCACGCCGCCCTCGCTCGTTGCCTCGTGGGTGGCGGAACTGGACGGCCGCGTTGCCGGCCATGTCGGCCTGTCCCGGAGCGACGCAGGAGACGCCGCACCTGGGCTGTGGAGCGCTCGTGCAGGGGTGAGCATCGACGCGACCGCCGTGGTCAGCCGGCTGTTCGTCGCCCCGTGGGCTCGCGGCCACGGGATCGGTGCGCTGCTGATGGCGCGGGCCGTCACGGAAGCACAGGGTCGCGGCTTGCATCCGGTGCTCGACGTGGTGGCTTCTGACACGGCGGCGGCAGCTTTGTACGAGCGGCTCGGCTGGCAGTTGCTGGCCACAGTCGAACAGCAGTGGAGCCCGGAGCAGAAGGTGGCCGTCCGGTGTTATGCGGCGGCAACCTGACGGGGGTGCCTTCGGTTCGTGAGCAGATGGGTCCTTCCGCGCGGTGCCCTCGACCCGAGCCTGCTCGCCGTCAGCCCGTCGTTGAGCTCACCCCTCCCGCAGGGCCTCGGCGAGCGTGCCGTCGCCCTTCACCTCGACCCGGCCCGCGCGGATCGCGTCGGCCAGGGGCAGTTCGCCACGGCTGATGGCCGTGCAGGTGGCGGTGTCCAGGGAGAGAAGGGCGTCGGGCTCTCCCGGGGCGGGTCCGTCGCCGTAGACGGGGCCGGCCTCGGCGCCGGCGTGCAGGTGGAACCGCCCCTCCTCCAGGTGGACTTCGACCAGGCCCGTCCCGCCGTCCAGTGCGCGCAGCAGAGGCAGAGCGAACCAGTGGGCCCGCACCGCGTCGGTGGGGCGCCGCTCGCCCAGTTCGGTCTCGCCCCAGGCGCCGAGGGCCTGGAGGACGGGCAGCAACGCTTCACCCCGCGGGGTGAGTTCGTAGACGTAGGCCGCGCCGGGCGGGGCGAGCCTGCGGCGGGTGGTGAGGCCGTCGCGCTCCATGTCCTTCAGCCGTGAGGCCAGTACGTCCGTGCTGACACCCGGCAGGTCCGCGTGCAGGTCGGTGTAGCGACGCGGTCCCGCGAGGAGTTCCCGGACGATCAGCAGGGTCCAGCGGTCGCCGACGGTGTCGAGCGCACGGGCTGCGGAGCAGTACTGGTCGTAGCTTCGGCGTGGTGGCATGCGACGCAGTCTAGACATGTCGTTGGACTTTCCAAGCGTCTACTTGGTAAAACCAAGCAACATCACAATCCGGAGGGGCGCATGGAGTTCCGGCAGTCGAGCAAGCTCAGCGAGGTCTGTTACGAGATCCGCGGCCCGGTGATCGAGCACGCCAACGCGCTGGAGGAGGCGGGGCACAGCGTGCTGCGCCTGAACACCGGCAATCCGGCCCTGTTCGGGTTCGAGGCGCCGGAGGAGATCCTCCAGGACATGATCCGGATGCTCCCCCGGGCGCACGGCTACACCGACTCCCGCGGCGTCCTCTCCGCCCGCCGCGCGGTCGCCCAGCGCTACCAGACGCTGGGCCTCGAGGTCGACGTGGACGACGTCTTCCTCGGCAACGGCGTGTCCGAGCTGGTGTCGATGGCCGTACAGGCGCTGCTGGAGGACGGCGACGAGATCCTGATCCCCGCGCCCGACTTCCCCCTGTGGACGGCGGTGACCCACCTCGCCGGCGGCAAGGCCGTGCACTACCTGTGCGACGAGCAGGCCGAGTGGTACCCGGACCTGGACGACATGGCCGCGAAGATCACGGACCGCACGAAGGCCCTGGTCGTCATCAACCCCAACAACCCCACCGGCGCGGTGTACCCGAAGGAGATCGTCGAGGGCATCCTCGACCTCGCCCGCCGGCACGGACTGATGGTGTTCGCCGACGAGATCTACGACCAGATCCTCTACGACGACGCCGTGCACCACTCGGCCGCCGCGCTCGCCCCCGACCTGGTCGTCCTCACCTTCTGCGGCCTGTCCAAGACCTACCGCGTGGCCGGCTTCCGCTCCGGCTGGCTGGTGGTCACCGGCCCGAAGCAGCACGCGAAGGACTACCTCGAGGGCCTGACCATGCTGGCCTCCATGCGGCTGTGCGCCAACGCGCCCGCGCAGTACGGCATCCAGGCCGCGCTCGGCGGCCGGCAGTCCATCCGCGAGCTGACCGCGCCGGGCGGACGGCTGCGCGAACAGCGGGACGTGGCCTGGGAGAAGCTGAACGAGATCCCCGGCGTGAGCTGCGTGAAGCCGAAGGGGGCGCTGTACGCCTTCCCGCGCATCGATCCCACGGTGCACCGGATCCACGACGACGAGAGGTTCGTCCTCGACCTGCTGCTCCGCGAGAAGATCCAGGTCGTCCAGGGAACCGGCTTCAACTGGCCTTCCCCCGACCACTTCCGCATTCTCACGCTCCCCCACGCGGACGTCCTGGAGACGGCGATCGGCCGGATCGGCCGTTTCCTGAGCGGATACCGGCAGTAGGCGAGGCGGCTCACCCCAGGGTTCACCCCCGGGGCGACCTCACACCACACCGTCCTGGTGTACACGTCCCCCGCGGCCGGACTCCGTGTCGGGTCCGGCGGGGGTCAGCGCACCGGGCGTCGGCGGGCGCCGCTGCGGCGGCCGAGCACACAGCGACATCCCACTCGTCAGTCGCTTGACCTCGGACCGGAGAGAGATCCAGATTCTCGAACTGCGCTATGGGATCATCCGGGCTCAGGCCCTCGCGCCTCGCGCATCACTGACCTATGGCGAGAAACTGCCGGGAGAGACATGAGCCTGACCTTGGCCCGCGAGCAGTGGGCCGCCTTCCTCCCCTACGCCTCAGGACGCCGATGACCCGACCGCTCACCGCCGCGCAGCGCCGCGTCGTCGAGGCCGCCGATCCCGGCACCGGGCGGCTGACGGGCACGCCGGCACAGCTCGCCGCGCTGGTGAGGCGCGGGCTCGCCTTCCGGCATCCGAGGCCGCCGCACGATCACTTCCTGACTCCGGCGGGCCACCGGCTGCGGGAGGCGGAGCCCGCACCCGAGCCGGTGGAGCAGCCGGCCACGACCGGCGGGTTCGCGGCGCGGACGGGCGGCGAGGAGTCACCTCCCGCGGACGGCGCCGCCCGGCTCCGGGAGGTGCGGAGCGCCTGGCAGGGCATGCTGGAGCTGCGCCGGATGACCAACCCCGACGGCGCGACGGACCGGCCCTGCGGATGGGAACGCGCGCACCTGGTGCGGGCCGCGGCGCTCGCCCTGGAGGCCGCCGGACACCGTCCGGCCGGCGCGGACCCCGAAGCGGGCGGCTACCGGGTACGGGAGACTCCGCAGCCGGAGGCGGTCGCCGTGTACGAGCCGGACGGTACGGCGCTGCGGGCCTGCGCGGTCACGCTGGAGCGGGCCGGCTGGCAGGCCGGGGAGTACACGGAGCCGAGGACGCGGGCGCGCTATCTCCTGGCCTCCCCGCGCCGGGTCTGAGGGGCATGCCAAGATCGGTGGGGTCGGGCAGCCAACCGAGCAGGCGTGAAGAGGGGACAGACCCAGTGAGCGAGCCGTTCTCCGTCCGGGTGACCGTGCGCGGATACGAGACCGACGTACAGGGCCACCTCAACCAGGCCGTGTACCTCAACTACGCGGAGCACGCGCGCTGGTCGTTGCTCCAGGCGGCGGGAATCACCCAGTCCCGCCTGATCGCCCAGGGGGTGGGACCGGTCGCCCTGGAGACCACCATCCGCTACAAGCGGGAACTGCTCGCCGGTGACGAGGCCGACGTGAGCTGCTCCTTCGTCTGGAGCGGCGGCAAGATCTTCACCATGGAGCAGACGATCACCAGGGCGGACGGCACCGTGGCGGCCGAACTCACCGGAGCCGGCGGACTGATGGACCTGAAGCAGCGCAAGCTCCTGCCGCATCCGCAGGACGTCTTCCGGGACCTGGCGACGGATCCCGGCCTGTTCGGGCTGTAGCCGGGGTTTCACACGCTGAAAGTTTCCGCCGCCGGGTTCCCAAGTTTCCAGGCCATCCCCCCCTACAGTGGTCCAGACCACCAGAGAGGAACGAAGGCTCTTTACAGGCCTGGAATCTACGTGCGTAACTAATGACGCGCGCACGTCAAACAGCAACTATCTGCCCAGGTGGCAGCGGCCGACGTCACCTCCTTCGCTCATCCCCACGTGTGTCAGGAGGCAGTCCCCCATGTTCTCTCTCCCCAGACCCTTCGTCGGCCCCCGCAGACGGATCGCCACGGCACTCGGCGTCCTCGGCGCCGCCCTCTCCCTGACGGCGACCGCCGTCGGCGGCGCGACCGCCGCACCCCAGCCCGACCGGGACCGCGTCACCATCAAGCCCGGCCAGGCGTACATGGGGGTGGGCACCCGCATCCACGAAGGCGTGCCCGCCGGTGAGCCGTCGATGGGCGTCATGGCCCCGACCGACGGCGTCCAGGGCATCGACGTCTCGCACTGGCAGGGCGCCATCAACTGGACCTCGGTACGCAACTCCGGGATCCAGTTCGCCTGGATGAAGGCGACCGAGGGCACCACGTACAAGGACCCGAGCTTCAACACGAACTACCCGGCCGCCTACAACGCCGGCGTGATCCGCGGGGCGTACCACTTCGCGCGCCCCAACGTCTCCAGCGGAGCCACCCAGGCGAACTACTTCGTCAACAGCGGTGGCGGCTGGTCGCGCGACAACCTGACCCTGCCCGGCGTCCTGGACATCGAGCACAACCCGTACGGGGCGATGTGCTACGGCCTGTCCACCACGCAGATGCGCAGCTGGATCAGCGACTTCTACAACACCTACAAGTCGCGCACCAGCCGTGACGTGGTCATCTACACGACGGCGGGCTGGTGGAACACCTGCACCGGCAACTGGACCGGCATGTACAGCAAGAGCCCGCTGTGGGTGGCGCACTGGACCACCGCGTCGTCGCCGACCATCCCCAGCGGATTCCCCACCTGGACGGTGTGGCAGTACACCAGCACCGGTTCGGTCAGCGGTGTCTCCGGCAACGTGGACCGCAACCAGTTCAACGGCTCCCGCGACCGGCTCCTGGCGCTCGCCAACAACACGTGACCGTGTAGACCCCGGCGCGTGGCGATCACCCGGTGGAGCCGGCGGCCGTCCGTCGCCGGCTCCACCCCCTCCCCCCACCCCCTCCCTCCCCGAGGAGTGACCGTGCATCCCGAGAACGCCCTGAGGCGCCGTCTGCTGCTCTCCGGCGCGGCCTCCCTGGCCGCCGCCGCGGCCCTGCCGGGCACCGCCCACGCGCGGGACGCCGAGGTCGTCGAGCCGGACATCGACAGCACCGCGGACTGGGACGCCCGGTCCCCCCAGGGGAACATCAGCGTCCTGCAGTACCGGCCGAGCAAGATCGTCGTCCACCACACGGTGAGCGCCAACACCTCCGACTTCTCCCGCGCCCAGGCGCACGCCCACGCCCACTGGGTCCAGGACCTGCACCTGGACAAGAACGGCTGGGTCGACACCGGCTACCACTTCCTGGTCAGCCGGGGCGGCTGGATCACCGAGGGCCGGCACGGCAGCCTCCAGGCCCTCACCGGCGGGCGGACCTTCGTCCTCGGCTCCCACACCTCCGGGCAGAACAACCAGGCCATCGGCATCGCGTGCGAGGGCGCCTACCACGCGGGCGCGGTGCCGCCCGACGCCCAGTGGGAGGTCCTGGTGACCCTGTGCGCGTACGTGTGCACGCGGTACGGCATCCCCTCGGCGCAGCTCTACGGCCACAAGGACTACGGCGAGACCCTCTGCCCGGGCGTGTACCACGACATGCTCCCGCGCCTGCGCCAGGAAGTGGCGGCGGCCCGCGCCTCCTGACCGGCGGCGGAATCCGGATGCGGGAGCACGCCCCCGCCTGCGATCCTTGCGTCCCATGGCCCCACGACGCGTCAGACCCAGCCTGTACATCTCCGTCGACATCGAGGCCGACGGGCCCATCCCCGGGCCTTACTCCATGCTGAGCCTGGGCGCCTCGGTGGCCGGCGTGCAGGACGCCGAGGGGTTCCGGGCGGCCGACCCCGAGGAGCGCACGTTCTACCGGGAACTGAGGCCGATCAGCGAGGAGTTCGTTCCCGAAGCCCTGGCGGTCAGCGGACTCGACCGGGACCGGCTCGGTTCGGAAGGCACCGAACCGGTCCTGGCGATGGGCGAGTTCACCGACTGGGTGCGCGAGGCGGCCGACGGCGCCCAGCCGGTGATGTGCGGTTACCCGGCCTCGTACGACTGGACGTTCCTGTACTGGTACCTGATCCGCTTCACCGGTTCGAGTCCCTTCGGGCACTCGGGCTGTCTGGACATGAAGACCCTGTACGCCGCGAAGGCGGGGCTGCCGCTGCGGGCGGTCGCGAAGGGCACCATGCCGCGCGAGCTGCTCTCCCGGCGCCGGCACACGCACCATGCCCTCGACGACGCCGTCGAGCAGGCCGAGTTGTTCGCCAACCTCATGGCGTGGCCGGGGCCTTCGCGCCCGTGAGCTCCTCGCCCGGTTCCCTCGGATGGGTGACCTCGGACGCCTCCCGGCGGCCGGTGCCGAGGTGGCTGGAGACGACGTTCAGCAGGACCGCCACCACGCAGCCCGTGGGGATGCCGGAGTCCAGGACGATCCGGGCGGGCGCGGTACGACGGTGATCAGCGAGGCGGCCACCGGGCACAGCCCCATCAGCACGAGGAAGCCGCCACCGGTGGCGACGACGTACCGGCTGCGGATCCTCGTCATCGCGACCAGGCCGATGTTCTGGGCGAACGCACCGCACATGAAGCCGTTGAACAGCGGGCCGACCGTGGAGCCGAGCGTGTCGGCGCGCAGGCCGGCCGCGGTCGTCCGCTCGTCCGCCGGGCGGTCGACGATCTCCCCCAGGACGGGGGGCCGTCTCCGGGGCGCGCGTTGACGCGCGCCCCGGAGACGGCCGCCGCGGGCCCCGAGGTCGGGGTCCGCGGTCTCCGGCCGGGAGCCGTCCCTCCCGGCCGGAGACGTCGGTGGGGCTCAGCCCCGCGCGGCGATCCGGGCCAGCCGCCGCGCCTCGGCGCGGGTGGAGCGGGCGATCGCGTCCTCGTCGGCGGTGAGCAGCCGACCGTTCTCGACGATCTGCCGGCCGTTCACGAAGGACGCGGTGACCGGGGCCGCCGCGCCCAGGACCAGCGCGGCCACCGGATCGGCGATGGAGGCGTGGGCGAGGGTGTCCATCCGCCACAGCACCACGTCGGCGAGCTTGCCCGGCTCCAGGGAGCCGATCTCGGCCGCCCGGCCGAGCACCCGGGCGCCGCCGTGGGTGCCGAGGCGCAGGGCCTGCCGGGCGTTCAGGGCGGCCTCGCGGTGGGCGCCCAGGCGGTTGACGAGCAGGGCGTTGCGCAGTTCGGTGTGGAGTTCGCCGGATTCGTTGGAGGCGGTGCCGTCCACGCCGAGGCCGACCGGGACGCCGGCCGCCAGCATGTCGGGGACACGGGCGATGCCGGCCGCGAGCCGGGCGTTGGAGGACGGGCAGTGGGCGACGCCGGTCCCCGTACGGGCGAAGGCGGCGATGTCGGAGTCGTTCATGTGGACGCAGTGCGCCATCCAGACGTCCTCGCCGAGCCAGCCGGTGGACTCGAAGTAGTCGGTCGGGCCCATGCCGAACAGCTCGTGGCAGAACTTCTCCTCCTCCACGGTCTCCGAACCGTGGGTGTGCAGGCGCACTCCGAGTCGGCGTGCCAGCTCGCCTGCCTGACGCAGGAGTTCGGTGGAGACGGAGAAGGGCGAGCAGGGGGCGACGGCGATCTGCGTCATGGCGTCGAAGGAGGCGTCGTGGTGCCGGCGCACCGTCTCCTCGGTGGCGGCGAGCGCGTCGTCGAGGGTCTCGACGGCGAAGTCCGGGGGCAGTCCGCCATCCTTCTCGCCGCGGTCCATCGAGCCACGGGCGAGGGTGAAGCGGACGCCCATGTCCCGGGCGGCGCGGATGATGGTGCCGGACAGGTCGCCGGCGTCCCGCGGGAAGACGTAGTGGTGGTCCATGGCGGTGGTGACGCCGCCGCGGGCCATCATCGCCAGCGAGCCCTCGGCCGCCGCCCGCACCATCGGCTCGTCGATGCGGGCCCAGGTCGGGTAGAGGGCGACGAGCCAGTCGAACAGGTTGTGGTCGGTGGCCAGGCCCCGGGTGATCCACTGGTAGAAGTGGTGGTGGGTGTTGACCAGGCCGGGGGTCGCCAGGTGCCCGCTCGCGTCGATCCGGCGTACCACGTTCCCGAGCCCTTCGGGGGCCGTGCCCGCGCCGAGCGATTCGATGCGGTTGCCGGCGAGGACGAGGTACCCGGAGGCGTACTCGGTGTCCTTCGCGTCGACGGTCGCGATCGCGCAGTTCTCGATGACGATGCGCCGGTCTGCTGCCATGGTGCGTCCTTTTCGCCTACGGGTTGAGGGCACGGCAGGACCCAGGGTGTTCGAGTGCCGTGGCCGGGGCGGGGGTGCCCGTGCGTTCGTATGCCTTCCCCCGCGTTCCCCGGCCACGGGTGCCGACATGGGGGGGGCGGTCAGAGGTTGGTGAGGTCCACCGGTATCCGCGCCTCGCAGCCGTCCCGCAGCACGGTGCCCTCGATCAGGCCGTAGGGGCGGTCGGCGGCGAAGTACACCGCTCCGTCGGCGGTGTCGTTCTTCAGCCCGAACGGCTCCAGGTCCACCAGGAAGTGGTGGCTGTTGGGGAGGGAGAAGCGGATCTCGTCGATCTCGCCGAGGTGTTCGACGACCCGCGCGCCCATCTGGTAGAGCGTCTGCTGCAGCGACAGGGAGTAGGTCTCGGCGAAGGCCTGGAGCATGTGCCTCTTGACCTGTTCGTAGGACGTCTCCCAGTCGGGCATCGACTGCTCGTCGGTGGTCCAGTTGAAACGCCAGCGGGCGGAGACCGAGGTGGCGAGGATACGGTCGTAGGCCTCCTTGAGCGTCGTGTACGTGTCCTTGACGTAGCCCCAGAACTCGGAGTCCGTGGTGTTGAGCACCGTAAGGTCCTTCAGTCCTGAGACGACCTCCCAGGTGTCACCGTCGTAGGTGACCTGGGTCAGCCGGGTCTCCTGGCCCTTGCGGACGAAGGAGTGCTCGGCCTCGCCGGAGACCTCGATGCGCTCCCAGGCGTACTCCTCGACGCGGATGCGCGCCCGGCGGATGGGCTCCTGCGAGGTGACGAAGTGCCGGGCGAGGTGGATGCCGAACTGTTCGGCCGACTCGATGCCGTGTTCCTTGGCGAAGGCGAACACCGTGTTCTTGGTGGTGTCGGTCGGCAGGACGTTCGCGTTCGATCCGGAGTAGTGGACCTCCTCCATGTCGCCGGACAGGGCGACGGAGACGTTCAGGTCCTTGATGTGGTGGGTGGCGCCGTCCCGCGTGATCTTTACGACTCGGTTCTCGGCCTTGCCGTACTGGTTCTGTCCCAGGATCGTGGGCATGGTGTGCTAGCTCCCTCGGTAAACGGAGTAGCCGAACGGGTTGAGCAGCAGCGGCACGTGGTAGTGCTCGCCCGCTACGACGGCGAACGTGATCGCCACCTCGGGGAAGAACACTGCGGCGCCGCTGTCCCGGTTCGCGGGGGCGTCCTGCTGCGCATCGGCTCGCTTCTTGGCGTCCTTCTCCTCGAAGTACGGCTCCACGGCGAAGTCGAGCCGTACGTGGGTGGTTCCCTCCGGCAGGGCCGGCAGGTCCGTGCACCGCCCGTCCGCGTCGGTCGTGCCGCCGCCGAGCGGCCGCCAGTCGGACCGGCGGCCGGTGCGGGCGGAGAGGTGGACGGCGACGCCCTGGGCGGGGCGGCCGACACTGGTGTCCAGGATGTGCGTGGACACGGAGGCGGTGGTGTCGGTGCTCATGTGCGTCAGTCCCCTTCGACGTCGACGAGACGGGCCAGCCGGATGCGGTTGATCTTCCCCAGTTCGGTGCGGACGATCTCCCGCTCCCGCTCCGGCGCGTTGCCGAGGCGTTCCCTGACGGCGTCCCGCATCTGCTCGCCGGTCCGGCCGGTGGCACAGATGAGGAACACGTGGCCGAACTTCTCCTGGTAGGCCAGGTTGAGTTCGAGCATCTCGGCCTTGAGTGCGTCCGGGGCGCCGGTCATCCCGCTCTGTTCCCGCGCGGAGGCCGGGTCACCGGGCCGGGGGCGGCCGATCGGCGGGTGCCCCGCCATCGCCTCGTCCAGGTCCGCCGCGGTCAGTTCCGCCGTGGCGGCGTCGCCGGCGGCGTGCAGCTCGTCGGCGGTGGCGTACGGGCGGCCGGCGAGCAGGCGCCGGGCCCAGGTGGTGGAGGCGCAGGCCTCGTGGAGTGCGGCGAGCGCCGCGTGCTCTGCCAGGGCGTTGAAACGGGCCAGGCCCGGGGGCGTGGGTGTCGACGTCACGGGAGCCTCCGTGGCCGCGAACGGCCTAGTGCTGCGAACGGGCGTGCCGACAGTGAACGCCGCCGCGGACTTCGCGTCAACAGTTTGTTGAAAATTCGGGCGGGCCGCTGGAGAAGCACCCGCCAGGCGGAGGGTCAGGCGCCCTTCTCGCGATTGAGGTAGTTGTAGACGGTGAAACGGCTGACCCCGAGCGCACTCGCCACGGTCTCCACACCGTGCCGCACGGCGAAGGCGCCGCGCGCCTCCAGACTGCGTACGATCTCCTGCTTCGCCCGGCGGTCCAGTTCCGCGAGCGGCACGCCCTTCCGGCGCTCCAGGGCGGCGAGGATGTGGTCGAGGGAGTCCGCGAGCTGCGGCAGGCGCACGGCGACGGCGGCGCTGCCCTCCCAGGACAGCACGACGTCGTCGGCCCCCGCCTCGTCCGGCGGGACCATCTCGCCGCCCATGGCGTCGACCAGCGGCTTGACCGCCGCGATGAAGGCGTCCTCGCCGGAACCGCTCACCGGTCGCCCTCCTCGACCACGTTGATCTGGAGCGAGACACGGGTGGCGCCGGCCGTCAGGGTGCGGCGCAGCAGCGCGTCCACGGCGGTGAGCACCGCCTCGGCGCCGCCCTCGGCGGTGTTGCCGAACGGGCCGACGTCCACCGCGTCGAGCTCGGCCCCCTCGACGACCTCCCGCGCCACCACGGCGTGCGTGGGCGCCTCGTCGAGGTCGAAGGGCTCTGTCGTGAACTCCACTCTCAATCGCACTGTGCCCCCATGGCATCGGCTCCGACCTGCACGGCCCCTCGGCCGTCCGACTCGGGGAAGAGACGACTGCAGACGTCCGGGGTGATCGCGGCGTCAGTGCGCCCCAGTCGCTCCGGCACGACCTTAACGGACTCCCCTCCGCCCCGCCGCCTTCGAGGTGAGGGGAGGAGCCCGGCGTGCGGGGGTGCGGATCCGTCCGGCGCGCAGCAGCCTGGGGGCATGGCACATCCGACGGAGCATCCGCACATCGTGGTGCACTCCCCGGCCCTTGACGGTTCCCGGCGGGTCACCTCGGACGACGAGACGCTGGGCATCGCCACGCACGTCGACGACGTGGGCGAGATCCTACGGCTGGCCGACCTGTACGTCACCGACGTCGAGGAGACCGACCTCATCGAGTGGCAGGGCGGCGGCCCCGACGACTGGCCGGGACTGTCCGAGCACCACGAGACACCCTGAGCGCCGCTACGGCATCGGCCGTACACCGGCTACGTCACCCTCAAATGAACCTCTGAAGACGGCCCGGGAGGCTTCGGCCACCCCCGCCGGCGGGCACACTCCTGGCACACGGGGCCCGCCGGCACGGGGGCGGCGGGCCCCGGCCGAGGGGGTGCCGTGGCATGACCACCGTGGGGAACGTCCGGGGAACGCCGCACGAGCTCGCCCTGCTGGCCGGCGGCCCACGCGCCGCGGTCACGGTGGCCGTCGTCGCCCTGCATCTGCGGGGCGCGGTCGAGGCGGGCGCGCCGGGCACGGTACGGGCCGTCGACGGGGAGGCGGGGCGGGCCCTGCCGCCACTGCCGACGCCCGAGCAGTACCTGGAGCAGGAGGGGGTCGTCCCGGCCGGCATGCGGGCGCCTTACCTGGAGAGCGCGGTGTACCACTGCCTGGAAGAGCCCTCGGACGTCGGGGAGTTGCTGCGGCACCCGGACGTCCGCTGGGCGCTGGCCGAGCTGCGGGTCGGGCTCGCGGAGGCGGGGATGCTGGGACATCCGCTGCTCAGGCGCACCAGGGCCGCCCGGCGACGGGTGCAGGTCCTGCGGAAGGCGTTTCCGCTGCCGTCGAGCCGGCACGGCCGGCCGGACCAGGAGAAACTGCTGGCCGTCGCCCTGCACGGCACGGACGCCCTGCGCGTCTTCGTCCCGCGCTTCGCCCTCCGGGCGGGGCTGACCGAGCGGGTGAGCCTGAGGGACGAGCGCCCGCTCCGCCACTCGCCGCGCGGCGGAAGCTACGGCGGCGGAGGCGGTCACCTCTTCTGCGGGGGCGGTGGCGGAGGAGGCTGCGGAGGCGGGGGCGGCTCGGACTGAACCTCCCCCGCGCCCAACGTGGGTGGTCAGGTGGCCGGGCCCTGCTCGCCCATGCGGCGGACCGGGCGCGCGAGGAGGGGCTGACGGCGCTGACGCCGACCACGTTCGACGTCCCGTGGAACGCCCCGTACTACAGGCGCCTGGGCTTCCGCACGCTGGGCGAACCCGAACTCACCCCCGGGCTGCGCCGGATGCGCGCCGAGGAGGCCGCGCACGGGCTCGACCGGTGGCCGCGCGAGTGCCTGCGCGCCGACGTGCCGCGCACCGGTGGGACACTCGCCGCGCCCTAACCGGCCGCGTACCGCTCCCGCAGCTCCACCTTGCGCACCTTCCCGGAGACGGTCATCGGGAAGGACTCCAGTAGCTGCAGACGGCTGGGCACCTTGTAGTGCGCGAGGCGCCCGTCGCAGAAGGCGCGCAGTTCCTCCAGGGTGAGCGGATCGGCGGCGTCGCGGGGGACGACGCAGGCGAGCACCTCCTCGCCCCAGCGCTCGTGCGGCACGCCGACGACCTGGACGTCCGCGATCTTCGGATGGGCGTGGAGGAACTCCTCGATCTCGCGCGGGTAGATGTTCTCCCCGCCCCTGATGATCATGTCCTTGATACGGCCGACGATCTCCACGTACCCGTCGTCCCGCATCACCGCGAGGTCCCCGGTGTGCATCCAGCGGCCCGCGTCGACGGCCTCGGCGGTCTTCGCGGGCTCGTCCCAGTAGCCGAGCATCACGCTGTAGCCCCGGGTGCAGAGCTCACCGGAGGTGCCGCGCGGCTGCGTCACCCCGGTGGCCGGGTCGACGACCTTGACCTCGATGTGGGGCAGCACCCGGCCGACGGTGCCGGTGCGGTGCTCCAGGTCGTCGTCCATGCGGGTCTGCAGGGAGACCGGGGAGGTCTCGGTCATGCCGTAGCAGATGGAGACCTGCTCCATGTGCATCTCGGTGACCACGCGCTTCATCACCTCCACCGGGCACGGTGAGCCCGCCATGATGCCGGTGCGCAGCGAGGTGAGGTCGTAGGACGCGAAGCCGGGCAGGTTCAGCTCGGCGATGAACATGGTGGGCACGCCGTAGAGGGAGGTGCAGCGCTCCCGCTGGACGGCCTCCAGCGTGGCCCCCGGCTCGAAGGAGGGGGCAGGGATGACGATGCAGGCGCCGTGCGAGGTGGCCGCCAGGTTGCCCATGACCATGCCGAAGCAGTGGTAGAAGGGCACCGGCAGGCAGACCCGGTCCTGCTCGGTGTAACCGATGGTGCGGCCCACCCAGTAGCCGTTGTTGAGGATGCTGTGGTGGGAGAGCGTGGCCCCCTTGGGGAAGCCCGTGGTGCCCGAGGTGTACTGGATGTTGACCGGGTCGTCGCAGCTCAGCCCCGCGGCGACCGCGTCGAGCCGCTCGGCCGGCACGGCGGCTGCGCCCGCGGTCAGCGCGTCCCACGACGGGTCGCCGATGTACACGGTCTCCCGCAGCCCGGGGCAGGATCCGCGGACCTGGTCCACCAGCGCCCGGTAGTCGCTGCCCTTGTGGGCGAGCGAGGAGACCAGCAGCGCCACGCCGGACTGCCCCAGCACGTACTCCAGCTCGTGCGCCCGGTAGGCCGGGTTGATGTTCACCATGACCGCGCCGATGCGGGCCGTGGCGTACTGCACGAGGACCCACTCGGGGCAGTTGACCGCCCAGATGCCGACCCGGTCGCCCGTGGCGATGCCCTTCGCCAGCAGTCCGCGCGCCACCTCGTCGACGGCGGCGCCGAATTCGGCGTAGGTCCAGCGCCGCCCGGAGGGCACGTCGACCAGTGCCTCCCGCTCGGGCCAGGCGGCGACCGCGCGTAGCAGGTTGGCGCCGATGGTGTCGCCGAGCAGGGGCGTCGTGCTGGTGCCGTGGGCGTACGACAGGGGTGCGGTCACCGGAAGTCCTCCTCGCGGTACTCGCCGGCGGAGCCGGCCGCCGTGGCCTCGCGCAGTGCGATGCGGCGGATCTTGCCGGAGACGGTCTTGGGCAGCTCGCCGAACTCCAGGCGGCGGATCCGCTTGTACGGGGCGAGCACCCGGCGGGAGTGCTCGAACAGCACCTTCGCGGCGTCGGGGCCTGGCTCCCAGCCCTCCGCGAGCACGACGTACGCCTTCGGTACGGCCAGCCGCAGTTCGTCCGGCGCGGGCACCACGGCCGCCTCGGCAACCGCCTCGTGCTCCAGCAGGGCGCTTTCCAGCTCGAAGGGGCTGATCTTGTAGTCGGACGCCTTGAAGACGTCGTCGGCCCGCCCGACGTAGGTGATGTACCCGTCGTCGTCGCGGGAGCCGATGTCGCCGGTGCGGTAGTAACCGCCGGCCATCGCCTCGGCGGTGCGGTCCGGGTCGCCGTGGTAGCCGGCCATCAGGCCCACCGGGCGGGCGGCCAGGTCGAGCGCGATCTCGCCCTCGGCGGCGCCGGGGGCACCGGAGACCGGGTCGAGGAGTTCGACGCGGTAACCGGGGCTGGGGCGTCCCATGGAGCCGGTCTTGAGTACCTGGCCGGGGCTGTTGGAGACCTGCACGGCGGTCTCGGTCTGCCCGAAGCCGTCCCGGATGGTGACGCCCCAGGCGCGCCGGACCTGCTCGATGACCTCGGGGTTGAGGGGTTCCCCGGCGGCGACGACCTCACGGGGCGGGGTGCGCAGCTGGGTGAGGTCGGCCTGGATGAGCATGCGCCACACGGTCGGCGGGGCGCAGAAGGTGGTGACGCCGGCCTTGTCCATCTCGGTCATCAGGCGGGGCGCGTCGAAGCGCGTGTAGTTGTGCAGGAAGACGGTCGCCTCGGCGTTCCACGGGGCGAAGAGGTTGGACCAGGCGTGCTTGGCCCAGCCGGGCGAGGAGATGTTGAGGTGCACGTCGCCGGGTTTCAGCCCGATCCAGTACATCGTCGCCAGGTGGCCGATCGGGTAGGAGGTGTGGGTGTGCTCGACCAGCTTGGGCCGGGCGGTGGTGCCCGAGGTGAAGTACAGCATCAGCGGGTCGTCGGCGAGGGTGGGCCCGTCGGGCGCGAAGTGCCCGTCCGCGCCGTACGCGTCGGCGTACGGCACCCAGCTCCCGCCGGCCCCCTCCCCCACGGCGATCCGGGTGTAGTCGCCGGGCACCTCGTCGAACTTCGCCGTGTCCGCGGCGCGGACGATCACATGGCGGACGCGGCCCCGGTCGACCCGGTCGCGCAGGTCGGCGGGGCCGAGCAGCGGGGTGGCGGGGATGACGACGGCGCGCAGCTTCATCGCGGCGAGGGCGGTCTCCCACAGTTCGGCCTGGTTGCCGAGCATGACCAGCACCCGGTCCTCGGCGCCCACGCCCCGCTGCCGCAGCCAGGTGGCGACCTGGTCGGAGCGGCGGGCGAGCGCGGCGAAGGACAGCCGGGTCTCGTCGCCGTTCTCCTCGACGAGGTGCAGGGCGGTGCGGTCGTTCCCGTCCGCGATCACGTCGAACCAGTCGAGCGCCCAGTTGAACCGCTCGGGCCGGGGCCAGGCGAAGTCCCGGTAGGCGGTGTCGTAGTCCTCGCGGTGTTCCAGCAGGAAGTCCCTGGCCCTGCGGAACGCGTCCGTCCCCGTTGTCATGTTTCCTCCTCGTGCCGGACCATTGCCGCGGCTCCCCGCCATCGTGTAATCCGTGATGCAGGTCTCACTACCCCCGAACGGGGGTGTGCGCCCGCACAGGAGCCGCGGTGGAGGGGCGAACAGGTGACAGCTGACCCGATGAGGGCGGGCGACGCGGTGGAGATCCGCGGGGCGCTGGCCCGGCTGCGGCGCGCGACCGGGCTGCCGGTGGCCTTCGGCGGCCTGATGGAGCCCGGGCGGCGGCACGTGCGCATCAGCGAGCTGAGCGGCACCGCCACACCCTCGCTCAGCTCGCTCGCGGTCACCCGGGGCAGCGGTCTGGGGGGAAAGGCGGTGGCGCTCGCCCGGCCGTGCGCGGTGACGGACTACTCGGTGTCACGGCAGATCAGCCACGAGTACGACGTCCCGGTCGCCGCCGAGGGCCTGCGCGCCGTCGTCGCCGTGCCGGTGGTGGTGCGGCGACGGGTGCGGGCGGTGCTCTACGGCGCCCTGCGCGCCGCCCAGCCGCTCGGCGACCGCACCCTCGGCGAGGCGGTGCAGACGGCGCGGGACGTGGAACAGGCGCTGGTGGTGCGGGAGCAGGCGGCGGACCTGCTCACGGCCGCCCACCCGCGGCCGGAGCCGGGGAGGGCGTCCGGCGCGGACTGGGAGCAGGTGCGGGAGGCGCACGCGGCGCTGCGGGCGCTCGCCCCGCGGATCGCGGACCCGGTGCTGCGGGCCGAGCTGCTCGCGGCGTGTGCCCTGCTCACCTCCCGGACCGCCCCGGCCGCGGCGGTGCGGCTGGCGCCCCGGGAGGTGGACGTGCTCGCCTGTGTGGCGGCCGGGGCGACCAACGCGGTGGCCGCCGAGCGGCTGGGGGTGACGGCCGAGACGGTCAAGGCGTACCTGAGGTCGGCGATGCGGAAACTGGGGGTGCGGACCCGCGGTCAGGCGGTGGTCGCGGCCCGCCGGGCGGGGTGGTTGCCCTAGATTTGTGATGATTGGCCGTGAGGTGCATTACCACCGGTTCGACTTTGCATTTACCGTTGCTCCGCCCGCTGTAATTTGCCTCACTACACCGTCCGCCCGAATTAAGGAGCCTGTTGCCTAATATTGGCCAGGACACGCCACACGGAGGGGAGCGGTGACCGTGCGACGGGACTTCAAGGAGCCTGCCAGGTACCGCCCCGACCTGGTCATCGGCCGGGAGGCGCTGTTCTCCGACGCGCGGGAGCAGCTCGCCGGAGGCGGCAGCGTGCTGCTGCACGGGCCCGCCGGAATAGGAAAGTCGACCGTGCTGCGGGCACTTGCGGCGGAAAACGCCGGTGCGGCCCGGACGGTGCTGCGCTGCTCGGCCACGGAGTCCGAATCCCACCTGCCGTTCCTGGCGCTGGCCGATCTGTTCGGCCTGGTCCTCGACGAGGTCGCCCCCCGGCTGCCCGCCGCCCAGCGCACCGCCCTGGAGTCGGCGCTGACCGGGCGGGGCGAGTCCACGCTCCAGCGGGACGGGCTCGCGCTGCGGCTCGCGGTGCTGTCGACGCTGCGCGCGCTGGCCGCCGACGGCCCGGTCCTCGTCGTCGCCGACGATCTGCAGTGGCTGGACCCGGCCAGCGCCGAGCTCCTCGGGTTCGCCGCCCGGCGGCTCGGCGACAGCCCGGTGCGGATGCTGTGCGCGGTGCGCACGGAGGGCGAGGAGTACGACCGTCATCTGCGCGCCTGCCCGCCGGACACGCTAGAGGTGCGGCTGGGTCCGTTCACCCGCTCCGAGGTGTCCGCCCTGCTGGACCACCGCGGCTACACGGGCCTGTCCCGCTCCACGGTCCGCGACATCCACCGCACCAGCGCGGGCAACCCGCTGTTCGCGCTGGAGCTGGGCCGCGCCCTCGCGGAGAGCCCCGCCCGGCCCCGTCCGGGTGAGCCGCTGCCGGTGCCGACGTCGCTGCGGGCGCTGGTCCTCAGCCGTCTGGAGATGCTCTCGGACGAGGCCCGCCGTACCCTCCTGGTGGCCAGCGCCGGCGCCCGTCCCACCCTGGCCCTCCTGCACGCGGCCGGCCGGGACAACGCCGAGGCCGAGACGGCCCAGGCCGCCGCCCTGGGGCTGCTGGCGACGGACCCGGAGGAACCGGCCCTGCGCTTCGCGCACCCGCTGATCTCGGCAGCCCTGTACGCGGAGGCGCCCGCGCAGGAGCGGCGGGCCGTGCACACGGCGCTGTCCACGGCGGCCTCCGATCCCATCGAGCGGGCCCGGCACCTGGCGCTGGCCGCCACCGGCGCCGACCCGGAGGTCGCGGCCCGGCTCGCCGAGGCCGCCGCGCTGGCCCGGGACCGCGGGGCGCCCTCGGTCGCCGCCTCCCTCGGGCTGCTCGCCGCCCGGCACACCCCGGCCGACGGCGTGCCGGGACCGGACGAGCGGCGGCTCCAGGCCGCCGAGGACGCGATCACCGCGGGTGAGGCCGACCTGGCCCGGGACATAGCGCGCGAGGTGCTCACCCGGGCGACGGTGCCGGCGGAGCGGGTGCGGGCCTGGATGGTGGTCATCGAGGCGGCCGGGCAGGCGCTCGGCGAGGTCGACGCGGTGTTCCCGCAGGTGCTGGCCGACGCCGGTGACGACCCCCGGCTCCTGGCGCTGGTCCACTACCAGCTGGCCTGGCGCGAGGTGGTGGTGGACGGCGACTTCGCCGAGTCCCGCAAGGAGGCCGCCCACGCGGCGGAACTGGCCGCCCGGGGCGGGGACCGCCGCACCGAGCTGATGGCGCTGGCCTTCCAGTCGTCCACCGAGACCCTGATGGGCCACCCGGACGCTCCCGCCACGATCCGGCGGGCGCTCCAGGAGCCGCAGGACCCGGACGTCGCCAGCCACCACAACGGCGCCGCGATGGCGAGGTTCCGGTGGCTGCTCATGAGCGACCAGCTGCCGGAGGCCCGTACGGCCATCACCGCACTGCTGCGGGAGGCGCGGCGGCGCGGCATGGTCGAGAGCGAGGTGCACTTCTCGCGGCTGCTCGCCGACACCGAGCTGCGTTTCGGGCACTGCGGCCGGGCCCTGGACCTGGCCGGCGAGAGCCTGCGGCTGGCCCGGGACTCCGGGATCGGCGAGAGCGCCTCGGCCATGCAGGCCTCGCTCGCGGAGGCGTCGGGCGGGGACGTGGACCGGGCCCTGGCGCTGGCCCGGGAGTCCGCGGACCACGCCGAGGTCGACGGCGACCAGCTGTACCTCTCCCTGGCCCTGGCCGCCCTCGGTTACGCCCAGCTGGTGGCCGGGGACGCGCAGGCCGCGGTCCGCTCGCTGCGCCGGGTGCGGGAGCTGGAGCACGGCATGGGCGTCCACGACCCGGCGCGGGGCCGCTGGCAGGGCGACCTCGCTGAGGCGCTGGTACGGATCGGTGAACCCGGCGAGGCGCAGGAACTCATCAACCACACCCGGGTGCACGCGCTGCGGCTGAACCGCGCGAGTGTGCTGGCGGTGCTCGACCGGGCGGAGGCGCTGGTACGCGCGGCGCGCGGTGAGCACCAGGCGGCGGTGGCGCAGTTGACGTCGGCGCAGGAACGACTGGCCAGGCTGGGGTTCGGCCTCGAGGAGGCGCGGGCGGCCTTCACGCTGGCCCGGCTGCGTGCCCGGGGGCAGGGTCCGGGCGGGTACGAGGAGGCCGCGCGGCTGTTCCGGCGCTGCCGCGCGCTGCCGTGGCTGCGGCAGGTGGACGCGGCGGTGGCCGCCGGTCCCGCGGAGACGGAGCCGGTGCCCGCCACCGCCCCGGCGGTGCTGGACGGACTCGCCTCGATGGAGCGCCAGGTCGCCGCGCTGGTCATGGAGGGCGCCACCAACCGGGAGATCGCCGGCCGGCTGTTCATCAGCGTGAAGACGGTGGAGGCGACGCTCACCCGGGTCTACCGCAAGCTGGGCATCCGCTCGCGGGTCGACATCGTCCGCCTGGCGGCGGGGCGCCGCACGACGTAGCGCCCGGGGGCGCAGGGGGTTCGACCGAGGGTTTTCCCTGCCCCAACTCGCTTAGGGGGTTCCCTCATTGGGCCGGTCGCGCGCCGGGTCGTAGCGTGATACGCGTGCCGCTCGCCGGTCACACGGAGGCCGAGCCCTCAGGTTCGGCCCCCGCTCCGCGCGACCCCCACCGGCAACCCCGAGGAGACCCATGTCCGGGCTCACCCGCGCCAGACGGGCCGCCGCCGTACCTGCGGCGACCGCCGCCGCAGCCACGACGGCGCTGCTCACCGCCTCCTCCGCCGCAGCCCGTCGCCGACGGGACGACCACCACGACGTCCGCGTACCCGTCCATGACGGCGCGGGTCCGTGCGTGACGGACCGCGGATTCCCTGAGTGACCCTCAGGCAGTGAACCAGGGGGCGCTGCGGGCTTCCACGAGCAGCCCGCAGCGCCCCCTCTCCATGTCCGGGCTCACCCGCGCACCGTTCCGAAGCGGATGTCGTACGCCCTCTCCGGGTGCATCACCGCGAGCATCCGCTCCCCCTCCGCGGCGACCTCCTCCCGCCGCGCCGCGTCGAGCCGGCCGAACGGCTCGACGACGAGGGCGTCCTCGTCGAGCCGCCACAGCCCGGCGAGGAAACCGTCGACGAGCAGGGTGCGGTGCGCGACGTTCCCCTGCCAGCTGCGGCCCCGGTACTCCGGCGGCACGACGCGGGTGCGGTCGGCGTGGGAGAGCAGCAGGTTGTCGAACTCGGGGAGGAAGCGGGGCGGGGCCGGGGTCCCGGGGTCGGGGCGGGGCGCTTCGGGGAGGTCGAAGAGCTCGGCTCCGGACGCGTCCCGGAAGGTGACGAGCCGGGGGCGCAGCCGCTCGAAGGCCTCGCGCAGCCGGGTCAGTCCGGCCCAGGTCTGCATGTCCTTGACGGAGGCGGGGCCGAAGGCGGCCAGGTAGCGCAGCACCGTCTCGTCGGGCGTCGTGGGGGACGGCTCGGCGGGGCGTCCCAGCCAGTGCCCGGCGGTGGTGAGCCGGACCTGTCCGCTGCGGCCCCACAGTCCGCGCGGGGTGACCTGCACGAGGGGGAGCTTGCAGCGGGCGGCGATGGAGAGGGCTCCGGGGTCGGCGCCGGGCCACTCCTGCAGCAGGGCCTCGCGCAGCTCCTTCATCGTGCGCGGCTCGGCCTCGACGAGGTCGCGGGCGAGGGCGGCGAGCCGGTCCAGGTCGACGCCGGTGAGCCCGTCGCGGAACTGGTTGAGCTCCCGGTCGCGGGCGGGCTGCACCAGGGGCCGCAGGGTGAGGCAGTCGCGGACGGTGTGCGTGTGGATGGTCGAGCGCATGGTGACGATGCGGACGACCTCGCGGTCGGCCATCGGCCGGGACAGCGCCTCGGGCGTGAAGCCGTCGAGGCGGGCGGCGAGCGCGTAGTAGGGCGGCTTGACGTTCTGCGCCTGGAGACCGAGCAGGTGCCCGACCGCGTCCACGGCCGACATCGGCGAGCGGCGCAGCAGCAGCTGCCGTTCGAGCGTGGCCCGGTTGAGGGCCCGCGGGCCGAGCACGGCGGCCGGCGAGAGCGCGGCGCTCCGCTTCGTCGTCTTCGTCATACCGTCACGCTACCGGCCATCGAGGTCAGGATCTGTCCTCGATGCCCGCACCGGCGCGACGGGGTGAGCGCGCTCCGGGCCGATTGGCTCACCCCGGAGCGGGGCACTCGGTGGCACTGTGTACGGACAAGAGACCTCCGGACCCCGAAGGGTCCTGCTGACCGGGTGGTTCAGCTTCCGCGACGGGGAGGCGACCGCCGGGGACGTACTGGCGCTGCGCCGGGTGGAGGAGGTGCTGCGGGCCTCCGGGACGCCGTACGACGTCGCGTGGAGCCCCGGTTTCCTGCCGGACGCCCTGCACCTCGACGGCCTGCGGCCCGGTGACTACTCGCATCTGGTGTTCGTGTGCGGGCCCCTGCACGGACCGCAGGTCGAGGAGCTGCACCGGCGCTTCGCGCACTGCGTGCGGATCGCCGTGGGGACCTCGGTGATCGACCCGGCGGACGCCGCCGCGACGGGCTTCCACCGCGTGCTGGCACGGGACGCCCCCGGCAGCGAGCCGACCGAGGACCTGGCGGCACGGGCGCCGGCGGTGCCCGCGCGGCCCGTGGTCGGGGTGATCCTCACCCACGGCCAGCAGGAGTACGGGGAGCAGCGGCGGCACGGGCAGGTCGCCGACCGGGTGACCCGCTGGCTGGCCGGCAAGGACTGCGCCCGGCTGGAGCTGGAGACCCGCCTGGACACCCGTGACTGGCATCTGAGCGCGACACCCGCGCAGGTGCAGTCGGTGCTGGCCCGCCTCGACCTCGTCGTCACCGACCGGCTGCACGGGCTGGTGCTCGCCCTGCGGGTCGGCACCCCGGTGCTGGCCGTGGACCCGGTGATCGGCGGCGCCAAGGTGACCGCGCAGGCACGCGCGTGCGGCTGGCCCGCGCTGCTGGGCGCCGAGCAGCTCGACGAGCGCCGGCTGGAGCGGTGGTGGGACTGGTGCCTGACCTCGGGCCGGGTGGCCGCACGGCAGGTGCGCGACGCGTTCCGGGACGGCCGGGTGCCGGACGGCGCGGACCGGCTGATGGAGGTGCTCGCGCCCCGTGCCACCGCCGGTTAGCGCGGCGGCCGTCCGGGCACCCGGGTGCCTCGCGGTCGTCCCGGTCCTCACGGTGGTCCCTGGAGGAGACGTGTCCATCAACCGGCTTCCCGAGCACGAACAGCGCATCCTCGACGAGATCGAGCGGACACTGCGCCGCGACCGCCGGCTCGACCGGCGGCTGCGCACGCTGAGGGTCCGCCGGGGGCCCGACGTCACGCGCCTCCTCGCGCGCGTCGCGTCCTACCGCCCGCGCGGGTGGACGGTGGCCGGGCTCCTCGCGGTGTCGGTCACCCTGATGGTGACCGGCATCGTCACCTCGACCCCCTGGGCGATCTGGGCGTTCGCCGCGCTGTGGCCCCTCACCCTCTTCGCGGCGTTCCGCCTGCTGTGCCGTTGGTCCGGCGGCTGAGCGGTCTCCTCCCGGCCTTCACCGCCGCACCACACTCCGCCACGCCACCCGATCCGCGGCGCTTCCGGCAGCCCGTCCTGCGGGTACCCCCTCCGGGGGAGTTCGAGGACGAGGCCCGTGCAGGGCCGAAGGGGGTCCGGGGGCACAGCCCCCCGGGGAGGCCGGACCGGCCCGGTCCCGGCCGCGCACCGCGCGCGGGTGCCGGTCCACGGGCGGACGCCCGGGCGGTGAGGGCCGGGTGCGCGTGCCGGGACGTGGAAGGCAGGTCCTCAGCCGGTGTAGCGGCGCGCGGTGGAGGTGCGCTGGGCGGGTTCCAGCAGACGCAGCCGGGACTCCACCTCGCGGGGCAGGACCCGGCGTTCGCGCAGGATCCAGGGCAGGGCGGCCGCCGCCTCGGCGAAGGCGAGCAGTGACGCCGTGTCCCGTGGGACGGTACGGGCGAGGTTCAGGGTGCGGCGCAGGGCGGGGCCGGCCGGGCGGCGCAGCCAGGTGAACCACAGGGTGTTGCGGATGCCGTGCCGGCGGCGCAGGGTCACGTCCCGGACCGCCGAGGCCTGGTGGTGGACCGTCAGGTGGTCCGCGTAGGTGAGCCACCAGCCGTCGGCCGCGAGGTCGGCGGCCAGGAGTTCCTCCTCGCCGCCGAGCCAGAGCCGCGGGTGGAAGCCGCCGGCGGTGCGGAAGGCGTCGGTGCGCAGCACGGTCGCGGCGGCCAGGAAAGAGCCGAGGGCCGGCCCGGGCAGCCAGGACGGGCCCGGCACCGGGGAGTCGCGCAGCTCGCGGACGATCGGGTCCTCGGTGCCGCCGGGCTCGACGACGATCCGCGCCGTGACCGATCCGAGCGCCGGGTTCCGGTCGAGCAGGTCGGCTGCGCCGGCCAGGGAGCCGGGGGCCCACCAGGAGTCGTCGTCGCAGAACGCGACGTAGGGCGTGCGGACCTCGCGCACGGCGAGGTTGCGGCCCACGGCGCCGAGGTTGCGGCCGGGGCGCAGCAGCCGGACGTCGGGGTGGTGGCGGGCGACGGCCTCCGCGGTGCCGTCGGTGGAGCCGTTGTCGGTGACGATCACCCGCGGCCGCTCCGGGAGTGCGGCGAGGCGGCCCAGGGTGCGCAGGAGTTCGGGGCGCCGGTTGTACGTGATGACGACGACGGTGGTGCGGGGGTCGGTCATGCGGCCGTCCCCTCCAGCAGCCGGGCTGCCCTCTCCACCCACGGGGGCAGGGGCCGGCGCTCGCGCAGGGCGCCCGGCAGCCGGACGAGGGCCTCGCGCAGGGCGCGCCGCGCGTGGCGGTCGCCGCGCGCCTCGGCGGCGAGGGCCCAGGTACGGGCGAGGGCGTACGGGACGGGACGGCGCAGCCACGCGGTCAGGAGCGCGTTGCGGTGCTGGAGCGCCGGGCGGCCGGCGCGGGGGGCGGGGGCCGGGTGGTGGTGGGCGACGACGTCGGGGCAGTGGCTGACCCCCCAGCCGCGCGCGGCGAGGTCGTAGGCGAGCAGGGTCTCCTCGCCCCCGAAGAACAGCAGCCGGTGGAATCCCCCGGCGTCGAGGTAGGCGCTGCGTCGCACGACGGCGCCGCAGGCGAGGAAGCCCAGCACCTGGGTGCCGGGCAGGTCGGTGGCCGGGCCGAGCGGGGAGCCGGCGAGGACGTCGTTGAGCGGGTCGGGGTCCGCGGCCGGGCCGACGAGGGTGCGGGCGGCGATCAGGCCGAGCCGGGGATGGGCGTCGAACAGCTCGGCGGCCCGGCCGAGGGCGCCGGGCGCCCACCAGGAGTCGTCGTCGCTGAACGCCACGTACGGGGTGCCGAGGGCGAGGGCGCCGTGGTTGCGGGCGAGGGCGCCGTGATTGACGGGGAGCGCCAGCACGCGTACGGCGGGGAAGTCGCGGGCGACCATGGCGCGGGTGCCGTCGGTGGAGGCGTTGTCCGCGACGAGGATCTCTGGCCTCTCGGGCAGCTTCCGCAGATGGCGCAGGGTCACGGCGAGCCGGTCGCACCGGTTCCGGGTGGCGATGACGACACCGAGGGGGCGGTGGTCCGCGGGCGGGACGGTCATCGTGTGGTCACCTCTTCCGGTGGTGCGTGGGGGCCCGCCGGCGTGACGGGCAGGCGGTCCAGCGCGCGCAGGACCTCGGCGGGGGTGATGCGCAGGAGCGCCGGGTCGGGGCGCGGCCCGTGGGGGTCGCCCGGCGGGCCGTGCCAGAGGGCGACGTGGCGCGGGTGCCGGGGCGGGCCCCACAGGGCGGGCGGGACCGGGCCGAAGAGTGTGACGGTCGGGGCGGCGTGGGCCACCGCCAGGTGGGCGATGCCGGTGTCGCCGCTGACGACGGCCCGGCAGCCCGCGACGAGTCCGGCGAGCCGGCCGAAGGGCAGGCCCCCGGGGAAGACGTCGTCGCCGGGCAGTCCGGCCAGTGCGGCCAGGCGCGCCACCAGGTCCTCCTCGTCCGCGCCGCCCGTGACCACGACCCGCAGGCCGCGCTCGCGCAGGGCGGTCGCGACGGCCGCGTACCGTTCGGCCGGCCAGCGGCGGGCGGGGGCTCCGGCGCCGGGGTGCAGTACGACGGCGCCGGGGGCGGGGGACGGAGTCCGCGGGCGGGGCAGCAGCAGGTCGGCGGGGTCGGCGTCAAGGCCGTACCAGCGGAGCAGCCGGCACCAGCGGTCCCGTTCGTGTTCCTCCGCGTACCACGGCGGGCCCTCGATCTCCGGGGTCCCGGGGTGCGCGAACGCCAGCAGGCGCCGGGGGTGCAGGGACTGCAGCAGGCGGTGGCTGGGGGGACCGTTGCCGTGCAGGTCCACCGCGACGTCCGGGGGCGGACCGGTCCAGTGCAGGGCGCGCGGCACCGCGCGGGAGGGCGCGGACGCGGGCAGCAGCCGGTCGACGGCTCCGGTGGCCGCGGCGACCGGCGCGAGTCCGGCGGGCGCGGCCAGCACGAGCTCGTACCCGGGGAAGGCCCGCCGCAGGGCCCGCAGTGCGGGGACCCCGGCGAGCAGGTCCCCGAGGCCGAGGGCGCGCAGCACGAGCAGCCGCCCCCGCGGGGCGTCGGGGGTGCGCCGCGGGCTCACCGGATCACCTCCACGAGTTTGTCGACGGCGGCGACGACGTCGTACGCGGTGATCTCCTCCAGACACGGGTGGCCGGGTACGGGACACCGCCGGGCCCTGGTGCCGGCGCACGGTGCCCGCTGGTCGCCGAGCAGCACGTACGGCACCCCGTAGGGGCGCCACCGTTCGGCGGGTACCACCGGCGCGAACAGGGAGACCACCGGGGTGCCCACGGCGGCGGCGAGATGGGCGGGGCCGGTGTTGCCGGTGACCACGCAGTCGGCGCCGGCGAGGACTCCGGAGAGTTCGGCGGCACCGGTGCGGCCGCCGAGGTCGAGGGCGTGGCCGCCGGCGACGTACGCGGTCAGGTCCCGCTCCCCCGCGCCGCCGGTGACCACGACCCGGCGCCCGGCGGCGGCGAGTTCGCGGGCCGCCTGGGCGCACCGGCCGGGGCTCCAGGCGCGGGCGGGCACGCTGGCGCCCGGGTGGACGACGACGTAGGGGCCGGGGCCGGTCAGCGCCTCGGTCGCGGGCGGCGGCAGCACCCGCAGCCGTCCGTCGTCGGGCCGGGGGAACCCGGCGGCCTCGGCGAGGTCGAGCGCGGCCTCGGCCTCGTGGGCGTGCGGGGCGCGGTGGTGGCGTACGTCGAGGAGGGAGCCGGGGTAGTCCTCGCTGTCGGCGGCGATGAAGCGGACCCCGGCCAGGCGCAGCAGCAGCGCGGTGGGCAGGGGCGACTGGTGGAAGGAGGTGAGGATCAGCGCGGTGTCGGCGTCGACGGCGCCGACGACGCGGTCGATCTCCTCCCGGCTGACCTCGGGCGGCTGGAACCCGGTCCAGGGCGAGTCCCAGACGAGCACCTCGTCCACCCCGGGCAGCAGTCCCGCGGCGGGTGCGCCGTGCGGCCCGCACAGAAGGGTGACGCGGTCGGCCCGGGCGGCTACGGCGCGCACGGCGGGCCCGGCGAGGAGAACGTCGCCGAAGCTGTCGAGGCGGGTGACGAGGGCCTTCACACGCGCCTCCTCTGCGGGGACCGGCCGGCGTCGTACGGCCGCCCGGTCCCGCCCGCCGCGGAGTGCGCCGTCGGGCCGCTCGCGCACAGACCGGGCCCCGGCCGCGGGTCCGGGTGGCGGGCCGGTGGGCCCGCGGGGCGGTCCCACGGCGGGGTGCCGAGGAGCAGGCGCACCGCGGCCGGGAGATCCGGGGCCACGTGGGGGGCCGCGGCCGTCTCCTCAGGGCGGGTCTCGGGGGTGGGGACCAGGATGCCGTGGGCGCCGGCACGGCGGGCGGCCTCCACGTCGGCGCCGATGTCACCGACGACCACGCAGTCGGCGGGGTCGGCGCGGACGCGGCCGGCGGCCCACAGGATCATGCCCGGCCGGGGCTTGCGGCACGGGCAGCCGTCGTCGGGCCCGTGCGGGCACAGGGCCCACACGTCGAAGGGTCCGAGGAGTTCCTCCACGCGCCGGTTGACGCGGCGGGCGTCGGCCTCGGTGAGCAGTCCGCGCGCGATGCCGGACTGGTTGGTGACGACGCCCGTGCGGATGCCGCGTGCGCGCAGCTCGTCCAGCGCCTCGCGGGCGCCCTCGACGGGCCGTACGCGGCCGGGGTCGGCGTTGTAAGGGACGTCGTGGACCAGGGTGCCGTCGCGGTCGAACAGCACCGCCCGCACGGGGCTCATCGGGGCACCTCCCGCCAGGCGTGGGCGTTGCGGTGGCGCCAGGCCCCGGCCAGCCGGTACCAGGTCGCGGCGGGCGGGACGACCACGCTGGTGGCCAGCATGGTCGTCACCTCGTCGCGGGTGCGCGGTCCCGGGGCGATGCGGGCACGGGCGAACTCGGCCGTACCGGCGGCCCAGCCGAGGGCGCAGACGGCCGCCGCGCGGCGGTGCCCGGTGGCCCCGAGGACGCAGGCGGCGGTCCCGGCGGCGGTGATCGCGGTGTGCCGGCGGATCCGGCCGCGCGGCGCGACCGCCTTGTCCCACCAGTCGGGGCCGTGCAGCCGGCGCATCAGGGCGTCGTCGGCGTTGCCGCGCTGCTGTCCCACCGACGCCCAGCGGGAGGCGGGGCGCACGGGGTGCAGGGTGGTGCGGTGGCCCCGGCGGATGCGCCAGCCCGCGTCGAGAAGGCGCAGCGCGAGGTCGGCGTCCTCGCGGAAGGCGCGGCGGAAGCGTTCGTCGAAACCGCCGGCCTGCTTCAGGGCATCGGTGCGGTAGGCCATGTCCGCGGTGATCCAGCGGGCCCGGGCGAGCCCGGCCGTGCGGCGTTCCCAGTCGGTGGGGCGGCGTCCCTCGGGCAGCGGCACGGTGATGACGCCCTGGACGCCGGCCGTGTCGGGGGACGCCTCTGACAGGTCCCGCACGAGCTGCGCGCACCAGTGCGGCCCCACCTGGACGTCGTCGTCGAGGAAGGCCACCCAGGGCGCCGTGACGGCGCGCAGGCCGGTGTTGCGCGCGGCGGCGGGCCCGTGTCCGCCGCCGGCCAGGACGGTGGTGCGTGCGCGCAGGTCGCCCAGGACGCTCAGCGCGTGGCCCAGCGCGTCGGGGGCGTGCACCGCCCCGGGGCGGTCGTCGACGAGGACGATGCCGTCGGGACGCGGCCCGGTCGCCGCGGCGAGCGCGGCGAGGCAGTCGGCGAGGGTGTCCCGCACCAGGGTGGGGATCACGACGGCGTACGACGTCATCCGCACGCCCTTTTCCGGGCTCTGGTCACGAGGAGGCGCATCGGGGCTGTGCTCCGTCCCTGAGTGGCTCGGTGCTGTTACCGGGACGCGGGTGCCGCATTCGCGGTTGTCTCAAACACTTGGACACAGCTTGTCCCATACGGGCGAGTTGAGCACGTCTGGGCATCGAGCCGGGCATCGCCCGCCGGCGAGTGACGACCCTCACACCCCGGCGTTCACGCCGACGGAGGCACGCGAAACGGACTATACATCTCGTGTATATACGCTATGTATAGTCCGCGCATGCCTTCTCCGACCAAGAAGATGAAAAGACGGGGGACCGCGTTCCGTGCGGCGGCGGCCCTGGCCGTGACCGTGGCGCTGACGCCGGCCCTGAGCGGGTGCACACGACTGGAGACGACCGCTCCCAGCGCCGTCCGGACCACCGACGTCCAGGCCCGCTTCGGCACCGTCGACTGCCGCGTGGCCAAGTGCATCGCGCTCACCTTCGACGCCGGCCCCGGCGAGAACTCCGCGCGACTGCTGGACATCCTGGAGGAGCAGCAGGTCCCGGCGACGTTCTTCCTGCTGGGCAAGGGGCACATCGACACGTATCCGGAGCTCGTGCGGCGGATGGCCGACGAGGGCCACGAGGTGGCGAGCCACACCTGGACCCACCGCATCCTGACGGAGCTGGAGCCGGAGGAGATACGCGAGGAGCTGCGGCGCACCAACGAGGCGATAGAACGCCTCACCGGCCGCCGCCCCACCCTGATGCGCCCGCCGCAGGGCCGCACGGACGACACCGTGCACGGCATCAGCCGCGAACTGGGCCTCTCGGAGATCCTCTGGAGCGTGACGGCGAAGGACTACTCGACCACCGACTCCGCCCTCATCACCCGCCGCGTGCTCGCCCAGGCCTCCCGCGACGGCATCATCCTGCTCCACGACATCTACGACGGGACCGTCCCCGCCGTGCCCGGCGTCATCGACGCGCTGAAGAAACGGGGCTACGTGTTCGTCACGGTTCCCCAGCTCCTCGCCCCGGGGAGGGCGGAGCCGGGCACGGTGTACCGGTGAGCGGCCGGGGGCGGTCACCGAGGCCGGTCACTGGGCCGACCGGGTGACCCGCACCCGGATGCGCCGCCGGGCGGCCCGGGTTTCCTAGGATTCCCCCGTGGCCACCTTCCAGCTCCAGCGCACGGTTCCCCTCCCCCTCGACGAGGCCTGGCGGCGGCTCACCACATGGCCCCGCCACGGCGACGTGGTGCCGCTGACCCGGATCACGGTGACCACTCCCCCGCCCGCGGGCGAGGGCACCGCCTTCGTCGCCCGCACGGGACTGGGCCCGCTCTCCTTCGACGACCCGATGGAAGTGACGGTGTGGCGGCCGCCCGCGGGCGACTCCCCCGGCCTCTGCCGGCTGGAGAAGCGGGGCCGGGCCGTGCGCGGCTGGGCGGAGATCGAGGTCCGCCCGGGACCCGGCGGCCGGGCGCGGGTGATCTGGCGGGAGGAAGTGCGCGTCCGCGCCGTCCCGGCCGTGTTCGACGCGGCACTGGCGCGGGCGGGCCGCCTGATGTTCGGGCGGGCGGTGAACCGCCTGCTCCGGCAGCCGTGACGCCCCGGGGGCCCTGGGGGTGTCCGGCAAGCCCTAGGCCACGGACCCGATGCGGCCCGTCGGTGGCGTCGTGGTGTCGTGGTGGATCGGGGTGTGGGCGCCGGTGAGGGACACCCCGGTGCCGCCGCGGCGGTCGGCGACGATCTCCGCCGCGATGGACAGGGCCGTCTCCTCCGGCGTGCGGGCGCCCAGGTCCAGGCCGATGGGGGACCTCAGGCGGGCCAGTTCGAGGTCGGTCACGCCGGCTTCGCGCAGGCGGGCGTTGCGGTCCAGGTGGGTGCGGCGGGAGCCCATCGCGCCGACGTAGGCCACCGGCAGACGCAGCGCGAGCCGCAGCAGCGGCACGTCGAACTTGGCGTCGTGGGTCAGGACGCACAGCACCGTACGGGCGTCGACGGTCGTGCGCTCGAGGTATTCGTGGGGCCACTCGACGACGATCTCGTCGGCCTCGGGGAAGCGGGCCCGGGTGGCGAAGACGGGGCGTGCGTCGCACACGGTGACGTGGTGGCCGAGGAACTTGCCGACGCGTACCAGTGCCGACGCGAAGTCGACGGCGCCGAAGACGATCATCCGGGGCGGAGGGACCGAGGACTCGACCAGAAGGGTGAGCGGTGCTCCGCAACGCGAGCCCTGCTCACCGATTTCCAGCGTGCCGGTGCGGCCGGCATCCAGGAAGGCGCCCGCCTCGGCGGCGACCGTGCGGTCCAGTTCCGGGTGGGCGCCGAACCCGCCCTCGTACGAGCCGTCCGGGCGGACCGTCAGCGCGCGGCCCGTCAGCCCGGCCGGGCCGCTCACGATCCGGGCCAACGCCGCCGCCCCGCCCCGCGCGGCGGCGGTGAGCGCGGACGCGAGGACCGGACGGGCGGGGTCGGCCGCCCGTACCGGGGTGACCAGGACGTCGATGGTCCCGCCGCAGGTCAGACCCACGGCGAAGGCATCCTCGTCGCTGTAGCCGAAACGCTCCAGGACGGTTTCGCCGTCCCGCAGTGCCTGCTCGCACAGCGCGTACACCGCGCCCTCCACGCACCCGCCGGAGACCGAGCCGACGGCCGTGCCGTCGGCGTCCACCGCGAGCGCGGCGCCGGGCTCGCGGGGCGCGCTGCCCGCGACCGCCACCACGGTGGCGACCGCGAAGTCTCGGCCCTGCTCGACCCACCGGTTCAGTTCCTCGGCGATGTCCAGCATGTCTCGGTCTCCTCAGCTGCGATTGCGTGGACGGTCGGTGCGGCGGCTAGTGCACGCCCAGCCAGCTCTCGATCGGGGCGAGGGCGAAGTAGACGACGAAGACCAGTGTCAGCCCCCACATGAAGGCGCCGATCTCCCGCGCCCTGCCCTCGGCCGCCTTGACGGCGGTGTGGGAGATGACTCCGGCCGCCACGCCCGCGGTGATGGAGTAGGTGAACGGCATGATCACCACGGTCAGGAACACCGGGATCGCGGTGGCGCGGTCGGCCCAGTCGACATGGCGGGCGTTCATCATCATCATTCCGCCGATCACCACCAGGGCCGCGGCGGCGACCTCGCCCGGCACGATCGCCGTCAGCGGGGTGAAGAAGAGGCAGGCCGCGAAGAGGAGTCCGGTGACAACGGAGGACAGGCCGGTGCGGGCCCCCTCACCGACACCGGTCGCCGATTCGACGAACACCGTCTGGCCGGAGGCGCCGGACACACCGCCGATGGCGCCGCCGGCACCGTCGATGAACAGCGCCTTGGACAGGCCCGGCATCCGGCCCTCTCCGTCGGCGAGCTTCGCCTCGGTGCCCACGCCGATGATCGTCGCCATCGCGTCGAAGAAGCCGGCGAGGACGAGCGTGAAGACGATCAGCCCCACCGTCATCGCGCCGGCCTCCCCCCAGCCGCCGAACTCGACGTCCCCGAAGGCCGAGAAGTCGGGCATCGACACCGCGCCGCCGCTCAGCTCGGGGGCGCCGCCCGCCCACTGCTCCGGGTCGACGACGCCGAACGCGTTGAGCGCGACGGCGAGCACGGTGCCGCCGCCGATACCGATGAGGATGGCACCGGGGACGCCTCGCGCCTGGAGCATGAAGACGGCGAGCAGGGTGACGGCGAACAACAGCACCGGCCAGCCGGCCAGTTCCCCCGCGGGACCTAGGGTGACCGGGGTCGCCTCGCCCCGGTGCACGAAGCCGGCCTTGTAGAAGCCGATCAGGGCGATGAACAGGCCGATGCCCATGGTGATCGCGTGTTTGAGTGCGAGCGGGATCGCGTTCATGATCATCTCGCGCAGACCGGTGACGACCAGCAGCATGATGACCACGCCGTACATCACGCACATGCCCATGGCCTGCGGCCAGGTCATCTCGGGCACGACCTGCGAGGCGAGGACGCCGGAGACGGAGAGTCCGGCGGCGAGGGCGAGCGGCACCTTCCCGACGAAGCCCATCAGCAGGGTGGTGAGGGCCGCGGCGAAGGCGGTCGCCGTGATCAGGGCGGTGCGGCCGAGGGTGTTCCCCGCGGCGTCCTGCCCGGACAGGATCAGGGGGTTGAGCAGGAGGATGTACGCCATCGCCATGAAGGTGGTGACGCCGCCGCGCACCTCGCGGGCGACGGTGGACCCCCGGTGCGTGATGTGGAAGTACCGGTCGAGCCAGGACCGGCCGGCCGGGACGCGGGTTCCCGTGGCCGCGTCCTCGGCGGTGGTCGCCGGGGTGAGTGACTGCTGGGTCATGTGGGCCTGCTCCCAAGGTTCATAGGGACACCCGGCGCCGCGCTTGCGCGCCCGCACGGGATTTGGGGAGGTGCACGACCCGGGGGACGGCCCGAGACGAACAAGGTGGACGGCGCCGGGGTCGCCGTGGGGTGTGTCGGGTTCCCCGGCGACGGTCTTACGCCGTGCCCGTGAGGTGTTCCGGGCGGACCGGTGTCCTGTCGAGTTCCAGGCCCGTGGCGTCGCGGATGGCTGCCAGGACCGCCGGTGTGGAGGACAGGGTGGGGGCCTCGCCGACGCCGCGCAGCCCGTAGGGGGCGTGGTCGTCGGCGAGTTCGAGCACGTCGACGGGGATGGTCGGCGTGTCGAGGATGGTGGGGATGAGGTAGTCCGTGAAGGACGGGTTGCGCACCTTCGCGGTCTTCGGGTCGACGAGGACCTCCTCCATGACCGCCACGCCCAGGCCCTGGGTGGTCCCTCCCTGGATCTGGCCGATGACGGACAGCGGGTTGAGCGCCTTGCCGACGTCCTGGGCGCAGGCCAGTTCGATCACCTTCACCAGGCCGAGTTCGGTGTCGACCTCGACGACGGCGCGGTGCGCGGCGAAGGAGTACTGCACGTGGCCGTTGCCCTGACCGGTGCGCAGGTCGAAGGGCTCGGTCGGCCGGTGCCGCCACTCCTCCTCGACCTCGACGGCCTCGTCGCCGAGGACGTCCACCAGGTCGGCGAGCACCTCGCCGCCGTCGGTGACGACCTTGCCGCCCTCCAGCAGGAGCTCGGCGGTGGCCCAGGCCGGGTGGTACGGGCCGAACCTGCGCCGGCCGAGTTCCAGCACCTTCTCGCGGACCAGCTCGCAGGCGTTCTTGACGGCACCCCCGGTGACGTACGTCTGCCGGGAGGCGGAGGTCGAGCCCGCCGAGCCGACCCGGGTGTCGGCCGGGTGGATGGTCACCCGGCCGACGCCCAGCTCGGTGCGGGCGATCTGCGCGTGGACGGTGACGCCGCCCTGGCCGACCTCCGCCATCGCGGTGTGCACGGTGGCGACCGGCTCGCCGCCGACGACCTCCATCCGGACCCGTGCGGTGGAGTAGTCGTCGAAGCCCTCGGAGAAGCCGACGTTCTTGATGCCGACCGCGTAGCCGACCCCGCGGACGACTCCCTCGCCGTGCGTGGTGTTGGACAGGCCGCCCGGGAGCTGGCGCACGTCGGCGCCCTCGCTGGACTCCCACTGGCGCTCCGGCGGCATGGGCATCGCCTTGACGCGGCGCAGGAGTTCGGCGACCGGCGCCGGCGAGTCGACCGGCTGCCCGGTGGGCAGGAGCGCGCCCTGCTCCATGGCGTTGAGCTGCCTCAGCTCCACCGGGTCCATGCCGAGCCGGGCCGCCAGCTTGTCCATCTGGGCCTCGTAGGCGAAGCAGGCCTGGACCGCGCCGAAGCCACGCATGGCGCCGCACGGCGGGTTGTTGGTGTAGAGGGCGATCGCCTCGATGTCGACGTCGTCCACGACGTACGGTCCGACGCCGAGCGAGGAGGCGTTGCCGACCACGGCCGGGGAGGCGGAGGCGTACGCGCCGCCGTCGAGGACGATGCGGCAGGCGATGTGGGTCAGTTTGCCGTCCGCGGTGGCGCCGTGCTCGTAGAACAGCTTGGCCGGATGGCGGTGGACATGGCCGAAGAACGACTCGAACCGGTTGTAGACGATCTTGACCGGCTTCCCGGTGCGCAGGGCGAGCAGGCAGGCGTGGATCTGCATCGACAGGTCCTCGCGACCCCCGAAGGCGCCGCCGACGCCGGCCAGGGTCATCCGCACCTTGTCCTCGGGCAGGCCGAGCACGGGTGCCATCTGGCGCAGGTCGGAGTGGAGCCACTGGGTGGCGATGTAGAGGTGGACGCCGCCGTCCTCCTCGGGGACGGCGAGTCCGGACTCGGGGCCGAGGAAGGCCTGGTCCTGCATGCCGAAGGTGTACTCGCCCTCGACGATCACGTCCGCGCGCTCCCGAGCGGACGCCACGTCGCCGCGCACGATGGGCTGGCGGTGGACGACGTTGGGGTGCGGGACGTGGCCGATGTGGTGGTCGTCGCGGTGCTCGTGGACGAGGACCGCGTCCGGGGCGAGGGCGGAGGCCTCGTCGGTGATCACGGGGAGCTCGCGGTACTCGACCCTGATCTTCGCTGCGGCGCGGCGGGCCGTCTCCGGGTGGTCGGCGGCGACGATCGCGACCGGTTCGCCGTGGTGGCGGACCTTGCCGTGGGCGAGGACCGGGGTGTCCTGGATCTCCAGCCCGTAGTGCCTCACGTCGGCCGGCAGGTCGTCGTACGTCATCACCGCGTACACGCCGGGGGTGGCCAGCGCCTCGCTCGTGTCGATCGACACGATCTCGGCGTGCGCGACGGTGGAGCGCAGGATCTGGCCCCAGAGCATGTCCTCGTGCCACATGTCGGAGGAGTACGCGAACTCGCCGGTGACCTTCAGGGTGCCGTCCGGGCGGAGGGTGGACTCGCCGATGCCGCCCCTGGTCCCCGAGCCCTGGGTGAGCGTGGTGGGAACACCGTTCGTGGGCATGCTCAGACCCCCTCGGGCTGGCGGGCTGCCGCCAGGCGGACCGCGTCCATGATCTTCTCGTAGCCGGTGCAGCGGCACAGGTTGCCCGACAGGGCCTCCCGGATGTCCGCGTCGCTCGGGTTCGGGTTGCGCTCCAGCATCTCGTCGGCGGCGACCAGCAGACCGGGGGTGCAGAAGCCGCACTGGACGGCGCCGGCGTCGATGAACGCCTGCTGCACGGGGGACAGCCGGGTGCCCTCGCCGGTCTGCGAGTCGGTGCCCCGGGCCTGCCACTGCCGGGCCTCGTCCAGGGAGGTGCCGTGGGCGCCGCCGGCGTGGGAACGCTGCTCGGCGTGGTCCGCCAGGCCCTCCACGGTGACGACCTCGCGGCCCTCGGCCTGTCCGGCCGCGACGAGACAGGAGCACACGGGCACGCCGTCCAGGCGGACCGTGCACGAGCCGCACTCGCCCTGCTCACAGGCGTTCTTGGAACCGGGCAGGCCGAGCCGCTCGCGCAGCACGTACAGCAGGGACTCGCCCTCCCAGACGTCGTCGGCTTCCTGGGGGCGTCCGTTGACGGTGACGTTGAGTCGCATTACGCGGCTCCCTCCGTGGTGCGGTGGGCGCCGCGGTACGACTCCCAGGTCCAGGTCAGGGTGCGGCGGGCCATGACGCCGACCGCGTGACGGCGGTAGCTCGCGGTACCGCGCACGTCGTCGATCGGGTTGCAGGCGGCGGCGCACAGATCCGCGAACCGCTTGGCGACGGAAGGGGTGATGATCTTCCCGTTGTCCCAGAAGCCGCCCTCCTCCAGCGCCGCGTTCAGGAACTCCTCCGCGGTCCCGGCCCGGACGGGCGTCGGGGCGGCGGAGCCGATGCCGGTCCGCACCGTCCGCGTGGCGGGGTGCAGGGCGAGCCCGAAGGCGCACACGGCGATGACCATGGCGTTGCGGGTGCCGACCTTGGAGTACTGCTGCGGGCCGTCGGCCTTCTTGATGTGGACGGCGCGGATCAGCTCGTCGGGCGCCAGCGCGTTGCGCTTCACACCGGTGTAGAAGTCGTCGATCGGGATGCGGCGCGATCCGCGCACCGACTCGGCCTCGACCTCGGCGCCCGCCGCGAGCAGTGCCGGGTGGGCGTCGCCGGCCGGGGAGGCGGTGCCGAGGTTGCCGCCGACACCGCCGCGGTTGCGGATCTGCGGGGAGGCGACCGTGTGGGAGGCGAGGGCGAGACCCGGCAGCTCGGCGCGCAGGTGCTCCATGATCTTCGCGTAGGGGACGGAGGCGCCGAGCCGGACGCTCTTCTCGCCGACCTCCCATTCCTCGAGGTCGGCGATGCGGTTCAGGTCCATGAGGTACTCGGGCCGGCGGTGGTCGAAGTTGATCTCGACCATCACGTCGGTGCCGCCCGCGATCGGCACAGCGGTGGGGTGCTCGGCCTTCGCGGCGAGCGCCTCCTCCCAGCTGGCGGGGCGAAGGAAGTCCATGACCGGCTCTCTTCTTCGTCTCGTAAGGCGTACAGATTGAGCCAATCCGTGTGCGGCGGGCCCGGCTCGTCGGTGTGCGGTTCACTCGGAGTGAGCCCAGTACACCGCCGCGTGATCCACCCGGGTCAGTCACGGAAAGCACGAAGGAGTTGGCTGGCCAACGAGGGCATCTTGTAGATTCGTATGAACGGAGGTCGTCTGCTACCTCCCCATCTTCCTCCGGCACCGGGGAACAGCGTCCGCGAAACGGCCGACACCGCTGATCAGCCACCCCGAGGGCCCGCACCGGAAGATCCCTTCACGGTCCATCGTAGATACCGAGACAGAGAACGGCGGCGACGAGAATGCGGTTGCGCGCACTGCTGGACACCGACGCGCTGGGCCTGAGGCTGCTCGGCGGGGAGGACGAGCTGGACCGCGGTGTGCGGGGCGTGATGACCACCGACCTGCGGGACCCCAGCCGCTATCTCTCCGGCGGGGAACTGGTGCTCACGGGCCTGGCCTGGCGCCGGGGCGCCGCCGACTCGGAGCCGTTCGTACGGATCCTGGTGCAGGCCGGGGTGGCCGCCCTTGCGGCCGGTGAGGCGGAACTGGGCGACGTGCCCGACGACCTGGTCGTGGCCTGCGCGCGGCACCGGCTGCCGTTGTTCGCCGTGCACGAGTCGGTGGCCTTCGCGACCATCACCGAGCACGTCGTGCGGCAGGTCTCCGGCGAGCGGGCCGGGGATCTGGCGGCGGTCGTGGACCGGCACCGGCGGATGATGACGTCGGGCCCGGCGGGCGGCGGTCCCGACGTGGTGCTCGACCTGCTCGGCTCCGACCTCGACCTGCGGGCCTGGGTGCTGTCGCCCACCGGCCGGCTGATCGCGGGGCCGAAGGTCGCGGGGCCGCGGGGGGCGGAGCCCGCACTGCCCGCCGACGTGTGCGGCCGGCTCGCCGCGGAGCAGCTGACCGCCGCCCGCACCGGCCGGCCGGGACCGCACCGGGTCACGCTGGGCCAGATCACGTACAGCCTCTTCCCGGTGCGCGGCAGCGGGCACTCCGCCTCCACGGCACGGGACGTGCGCGAGACGGTGCTGTCGGACTGGCTGCTGGCCGTCGAGGCCGACGCCGGGGACTGGGCCGAGGAGCGGCTGGACCTGCTCCAGGGCGTGACCCAGCTGATCGCCGTCGAACGGGACCGCCGTGACGCGGCCCGCGCGGTCCGGCGCCGGCTCGCCCAGGAGGTGCTGGAGCTGCTGCAGACGGGTGCCGCGCCCGCCGAGACGGCGGCGCGGCTGCGGGTGGCCGCGCCGGTGCTGCTGCCCGGGCTCGGCACGGCGCCGCACTGGCAGGTCGTGGTGGCCCGTGTCGACTGGGACGGCGGGGAGGGCGACGGCGGGCCGGTGGCCCGGGCACTGCTCGAGGAGATCCTGGTCGACCCCGCGTCGGCCGGCCCCGAGCACTCCGACCGCATCGCCGTGGCGCACACCGGTGACGAGGCGATCGCGCTCGTCCCGCTGCCCGCGGTGACCGGCGACCACGACGGCGCCGGTGCCGGGGTCGTCGCCGACGTCCTCCTGGAGGCCGTGCGCGCCCCCCTCTCGGCCGGGCTCGACGGCGACGGGCGGCTCACGCTCGGCGTCTCGGCCGCGGTGCACTCGGCGGAGGGGCTGCGCGGTGCGCTGGAGGAGGCGCGCCACGCCCGGCGCGTCGCCGCGGCCCGCCAGGGCCGGGTCTGCGCGGCCGGCCACCAGGAACTGGCCTCGCACGTGCTGCTGCTCCCCTTCGTCCCCGACGACGTGCGGCGCGCGTTCACCGCGCGTCTCCTCGACCCGCTGCGGGACTACGACCGCCGCCACCGGGCCGAGCTGATCCCCACCCTGGAGGCGTTCCTCGAGTGCGACGGCTCCTGGACCCGCTGCGCCTCCCGCCTCCACCTGCACGTCAACACGCTGCGCTACCGCGTCGGCCGCATCGAGCAGCTGACGGGCCGTGACCTGTCCCGTCTGGAGGACAAGCTCGACTTCTTCCTGGCCCTGCGCATGAGCTGAGCCCGGGCGGCCGTCGGCCGGTTCGGGCCCGCGGCGCACGACTTTGTGAAATCCTTCACCCACCCTCTTGGCCGGGCCCCGTGGTTCGTGCTGAGATGCGGCCACCACTCAACAGCTCGATGGCGTGCTCGGGGAGGGCAACGTGGCGCATACCGCCATGTCCGGTGACGGAACGACCGCCGAAGACGATCCCCTCCAGACGGCGGTGTGGCGGCTGCGCTCCCGTGCCTGCTGGGCCGACGCCGCCGCGCTGCTCGCACCCGACTCCCCGGACGCGGCCCTGCAGCGGGCGTCGCTGCTGGTCGAGCGGTGCGTGTACACCGAGGCCGGGTGGGAGGAGGCGGAGGACGCGCTGCGGACCGCCGAGGCGATGGCGCACAGCGACGACGAGCGGGGGGCGGCCGCTTGTGAACGCGGGTACTTGGCCTACGCGGCGACCCTGTTCCGGGTGCGCGACCGGGCGGACGAGGCGCGGGCCGCGCTCGGCCGGGCGGCGGCGCTGATCGCTCCGGGGGCGGCGGGGCGGGCGCTGCTGGACTTCCGGCGCGGGCTGATCGCGGAGAACCTCACCCGGTCGCCTCAGGCGGCGCGGGCCGCGTACCGCCGCGCCCACGCGGGTGCCACGGCGCAGGCCGACCCGCTGCTGCTGTCCGGCACATGGCGCCACCTCGCCGGACTCGCCCTGCGGGACGGGGAGCTGACGGAAGCGCGGCACGGGTTCGCGGAGTCGCTGCGGATCCGCGAGGAGTTGGGCTATCTCGTCGGTACGGCGCCGGCCCTGGTGTCCCTGGCGGATACGGAGACCGGCCCGGAGGCGTCCCGCCTGCGGGAGGAGGCCCGCCGCCTGTTCCGCCTCCTGGGCGGCGTCCCCACCTGGCTGGCCGGCCAACTGGCCCCACCGGGCGCGGCCACGGCGTGACAACCTCATCCGCATCCGGCCCGTCCGGGGCCACCTCCTCCGGGGGATGTCGAGGACAGGGCCCGTTCAGGGCCGGAAGGAGGTCCGGGGGCGCAGCCCCCGGTAACGGGATGGGACGGGGCGGCGGGGGCGGGGAAACGGGCAGCTCCCCCGTCAGCCCGCCCCGTTGAAGTGCTCCCCCACCAGCGACCGGATCACGTCCAGATCGCCGGCGATCAACGCGTCGAGCAGCGCCGTGTGTTCGTGCGCGTCGGCGATCAGTTGCGCACGCCCCCGGGTACCGGAGACGCCGCCGACCAGCGGCCACTGGGCACGCCGGTGCAGGTCCTCGGCGATCCGGACGAGCTGCTCGTTCCCGGTGAGCGCGAGCACCGCGGCGTGGAACGCGCGGTCGGACTCCGCGTACGTGGCCCGGCACCCGGAGGACGCGGCACGGACGGTGGCCTCGGCGAGCGGGCGCAGCCCGGCCCACCGCTCGGCGGGCACCGTACGCGCCAGTCGCAGCATCACCGGCACCTCGATCAGCGCCCGGACCTCGGCCAGCTCGGCCAGCTCCCGCGCGCCCCGCTCGACGACCCGGAACCCCCGGTTGGGCACGACCTCGACCGCGCCCTCGAGGGCGAGCTGCTGCATGGCCTCGCGCACGGGCGTCGCGGAGACGCCGAACCGCTCGGCCAGCACGGGTGCGGAGTACACCTCGCCGGGGCGCAGGTCACCGGTCACCAGCGCGGTGCGCAGCGCGGCGAGTATCTGTCCGCGCACGGAGGACCGCTGGACGGCGGGCCGGGGAAGGGGCCCTTCGCCGTGCGTGTGCTCGCCGCGCACGGCGTCGCCCTCGGTACCGCCCGCCCGGTCGCGCAGCCGGTCGGCCGCGCCCTGCGCCGCCGGCTGGGCGGGCACCCGGCAGCGGCCAGGGGCGGCGGTGGCCGCCGCCTCCGCCGCCCCTGCGGGGCCCTGCGTGCGCTGCTTCACAAGGTCCTCCTGCGGACGTGTCGGTACTTGCGGTCATTACGGCGGGTTGTCACCTGTCCGTCAAGCACCATAGGCGCACCGGACGCCAGTTCCCATATCCGCGATCTTCGGTAAGGTGAGCCTTACCTTTATTGCTCGGATCCACGAGAAGCGAATGGGTGGTCCCATGCCTGTGCCCGGTTCGGCCGTCGCGGACGCGTACGCCCGTCTGGCGGAGGCCTTTCCCGCGCTGGCCGTCACCGAGCTCGCCACCGGCGAGGAGGCCCCCCGGGGCGGCGGCTGGGTCACCGCCTCCGAGCTCGCCGAGGCGGGGACCGGCCTGGACGCCTTCCTGGCCTGGGACGAGACCCAGGTACTGCGGGACTACGGCCGGCAGGGCCGCCCGGACGTGATCGCGAGCTTCGGCCTGCACCGCTACGCGTGGCCCGCCTGCCTGCTGATCACCGTCCCGTGGTTCCTGCACCGCAGGGTGCCGCGCTACCCCGTGACGCATGTCTCGTTCGACCGCACCGCGCCCGGTCTCGCCGTGGGCCGCATGGCCGTACGGCCGGAGGGTTTCGCCTGCCTGCCCGACGACCCGGCCGCCGTGCTGCCGGGCGCCCGGGTGGTGCCCGACGAGGAGGCGCTGCGGGCGGAGGTGCGCGCCGCGGTCGCCCAGCACCTCGAACCCGTCCTGGCCGGTTTCGGCCCCCGGATGCGGCGACGCGGCCGCGCCCTGTGGGCCATGGCGACCGACGAGATCGTCGAGAGCCTGTGGTACGTCGCCCAACTGCTCGGCGAGGAGGAGCGGGCGATGCGCGAGCTGGAACTGCTGCTGCCGGGCGCGACCGGGCCGTACGTCGGCGCCGCCGCCTTCCGCCCCGCCGGACCCGGCGGGGCGGCGGAGCGCGCGACCCGGGACCGGGTGAGCTGCTGCATGTTCTACACACTGCGACCCGCGGACATGTGCGCCACCTGCCCCCGCGCCTGCGCCAGGGACTCCGTCACCGCACGCGCCACCGCCGTGGCCGCGCAGGCGAGTTGACGTCACGTCGGACACCGGCACCCCGTGCGGGGACGTAAGATCATCCGGTCGGCACGCCGCAGAGGTCACGACTGCTTCACAATGTCCTCACCCGCCGCGGGAACTTTCCGCGGAACCACCCGTACGGGTAATCTTATTCGAACTCAACTCCCGCCCCTCACGCGGCAGTTCGAGCAGAAAGCCGCCCTGTGCACCCCCCTCGCACTTCCTTGGCGGCCTCTTGCCCCGAAACCCCCTGAGGGCTGCTGGGATTGGGCCACTATGGCGGGCGTTACGCCCTATCCCAATGCAAGGGACCCCTAGATGAGACTGACCGACATATCGCTGAACTGGCTGCTTCCGGGCGCCGTGCTGCTCCTGGGCATGCTGGCGGCGGTGGCGGTGCTGGCGCGCGGGAAGCGCTCCTCGGTCAAGGACACGCGCGCGGACGACTCCTGGGAGCGCAGCGAGGAGCGCCGTCGGCGCAAGGAGGCCGTCTACGGCACCGTCTCCTACGTCCTGCTGTTCTGCTGTGCGGCGGTGGCCGCCGCACTCTCCTTCCACGGCCTTGTCGGCTTCGGCGAACAGAACCTCGGCCTCTCCGGCGGCTGGCAGTACCTCGTCCCGTTCGGCCTGGACGGCGCGGCGATGTTCTGCTCGGTGCTCGCCGTGCGCGAGGCCAGCCACGGTGACGCGGCACTCGGCTCGCGGATACTCGTATGGACGTTCGCCTTCGCCGCGGCCTGGTTCAACTGGGTCCACGCTCCCCGGGGCATCGGCCACGCGGGCGCCCCGCACTTCTTCGCGGGCATGTCCCTGTCGGCGGCGGTCCTGTTCGACCGCGCGCTGAAGCAGACCCGCCGGGCCGCCCTGCGCGAACAGGGCCTGGTCCCGCGTCCGCTCCCGCAGATCCGTATCGTGCGCTGGCTGCGCGCCCCCCGGGAGACCTACAGTGCCTGGTCGCTGATGCTGCTGGAGGGCGTCCGCAGCCTCGACGAAGCGGTCGAGGAGGTGCGCGAGGACAAGATCCGCAAGGACCAGGCCAAGCAGCGCCGGCGGGACCAGCAGCGGATGGAGCGGGCCCGGCTGAAGGCGATCAGCCGCGGCCACCGGGGTTTCGTCGGCCGGGACGGCGGGCGCGAGCTGGAGACGGCCACCGTGGAGCGCGACTCCGACATGGTCTCCGCGGAGCCTGCCATACCGGCGCCGGAGGCCCTGCCCGTGCGTGCGCGCCCCTCCCTGCAGCCGGTGCGTTCCGGCGGCGCTGACCCGCAGACCGTCGACCTCACCGCCGAGGACGACACCCAGGCCCTGCCGCGCCTGGACTCCCTGGAGCGCAAGCTCAAGGACCTGGAGCAGCAGTTCGGCTGACGACGGACGACGGACGACGGACGACGGGGGCGGCCCGCACGGGCCGCCCCCGCGGCCATGCGGGCCGCCGTTCGGCCCGCCGCGTGGCCGGCGCCGTCAGGCGGCGTCCGCGCCGAGTTCGAACCAGACGGACTTGCCCACCTCGTGCGTGCTGACCCCCCACTCGTCGGCGAGGGCCTCGACCAGCACCAGGCCCCTGCCGTGCGTGCCGTCGTCGGTGCACGGCAGCCGCGGCCGGGGCTCGCGGGAGACGAAGTCCCGCACCTCCACCCGCAGTCCACGCGGCCCCACGGTGGCCGTCAGCACCGCCTCGTCGTCGGTGTGGACGAGCGCGTTGGTGACGAGTTCGCTGGTGAGCAGTTCCGCGACCGCTGACTGTTCCGGTGTGCCCCAGTGCGTGAGCAGCTCACGCACCGCCCTGCGGGACTCGGGCACCGCTCTCAGATCCGCCCGCCCCAGTGTGCGCCTCAGCCGATCCGCCGAAGCCTGACTCCTCATGGCCCCCGCCCGCGTGCCGATGTCGATTCCCCCCGCTGCTCGAACGCGTTCACGGGAATCATTGCCCCGTCACCCACCAGGCAGTCATGTGACGGCGTCGACGGCCGGTTGTTGGCCGAAGTGCAGTGGCCACGCATGCGCGCGGGGCCGTCCTCCCGACCCCCGTGGCGAGAGGACGACCCCGGCTCCGTGATGGCCGTGGTGCGGTGGGGCCGTGGGGTTCAGTAGAGCTTGGCGACGGCCTTCTTCGTCGTCTTCTTGAAGGCGGCGACCGGGGCGTCACCGAAGTCGCCCATCTGCCCCCACCCGACGACGGTCACGGTCCTGCCGTCCCGTCCCACGGACAGCAGGTGGATGTCCGTGGCGCCCCAGGAGGTCTCCGTGTGCAGCCCGCGCACCGTCGCTCCCTCCTCGACCGGCAGGGTGCCGTAGTACCGGCCCTCCGCCTCGGTCTCCGGGTCGGACAGCTCGATCCGGTCCGCGCAGGAACGGATCTCCTTGTCGAGCAGGGCGGCCAGCGCCTTGCCCTTGGCGGCGGAGCCGGTGACCACGGTGACCTGGACGGCGCCCGTGTCCAGGTCGGTGTGGAAGACGCGGTGCCGGTAGTCGTAGGCCGGTACGCCCTCGCCCAGGCAGTACGCGAGCTCCACCGGGAAGCCGTCGGTGACCGGACCCGCGGTCCAGCCGGACGACGGGTGCGGCGGCAGCTCGGAGGCGGTGAGGAACGCGGGTGAGGCGGCCTTCTTCGGAGCGGCGCCGGCCGGTGCGGTGAGCGCCGTGCCGGCCGCGAGCGCGGCGACGGTGAGCGTGGCGAGTGCGGCGGCCCGGGTGCGCATGGGCATGGATGTCCCCCGTGAGGTGTGCGGGATGGAAGGGTGAGGCAGTACGCCGTGACGACCGGGCCGGTCCTCCGGCGACCGTCGGCTCGGTGCGTACCGAGAGCATCGGCCGCCCCGGGAGGCGGGCGCAAGCGTCGCCGCCGTATCCACCGGCATGGAACCGTCCCAGCCCGTCCGACGTGCAGGTACATGGGGTGCCTGGGATGCCGTACCAGGGCCCGGCCGGGGTCGGAGCGAGTGCGGGGTGACGTGTCGGTGTCGGCACAGGACGAGGTGGCGGAGTTCGCGGCGCTGCTGCGGGAGCTGAAGGAACGCACGGACCGCAGTTACGGCTCGCTGGCCCGTCGCCTGAACATGAACACCTCGACGCTGCACCGCTACTGCGCCGGCGAGGCGGTTCCCGTCGACTTCGCCCCCGTGGAACGGTTCGCCGCGCTCTGCGGTGCGTCGGGCACGGAACGCGTGGAGCTCCACCGCCGCTGGCTCCGTGCCGCGGAGGCACGCCGTCACCCGCGGGGGCCGGACGGCGGCTCGGCGGGGGCAGCAGGGGGAGCACCCACAGGCCCGGTGCCCGGCCCCGGCCCGGCCGCCGGTCCCCGCAGCATGCCGGCGTGGTCGAGCGACGTTGCCGTTGGTGCGTCGGACGCCGGGCGCGCCGGTGCGGGGGCCGGGGAATCGGCGCCCCAGGGGGGACCCGTGGCGGAAGGTGGTGCCGTGGGCGGGACCCGGGCGGCGGAAGCCGGCGGGCGACGGCCCTGGTACCGGCGGCGTGAACGGGTTGGCGTCGCCGTGGCCGCCGTGTGCGCGTTGCTCGCGACCGTGGGGAGCCTGTCCGCGCTGCCGGACGACCGGCGGCCGTCCGGAGGGCGGGAGAACTCCGGCGCGCCGCCGCGTACGTCCGCGCCGGCCGGGACCGCTGCGAAGCCCCACAGCCGTAGCTCCCCGCCCACGCCCTCCGCCACCGCTTCCGGCACCGGCAGCGCGGCACCGGAGAGGCGTCCCGGGGCCCCGGGGTCGCCGCGCGGCACCACCGCCCCGCCGGAGCCGGCCGTGTCCGGCGGGCCCCCGCCGCTCACCTGGTCGGCCGACTCCCACGTGTGGGCGTACGGGTGCGGGCACGACTACGTCGTCGCCAGGCCGCCGAGACAGGTCCCGCCGCCCCCGGCCCCGCAGGACGCCAGGACGTGGGCGGAGGCGCAGTCGGCCGTGCACGGCGGCGAGACGAGGGTGGAGCTCTCGGTGCAGGGGACGTCCGACACGGCCGTCGTCCTCACCGCGCTCCGGGTCCGGGTGACCGGCCGCGCCGCACCCGCCCCGGGCAACGTGTACGCCATGGACGAGGGCTGCGGCGGCGCGCTCACCCCGCGGTACTTCGACGTGGACCTGGACAAGGACCGGCCCATCGCCCGCGCCGTGGCCGGGAACGACGCCGGCACGCCGATCCCGGCCGTGCGGATGCCCTACCGGGTCTCCGCGACCGACCCGGAGGTGCTGGCGGTCACCGCCCGGACCGGTGCCTGCGACTGCAGCTGGTACCTGGAGCTGGACTGGTCCTCGCAGGGCCGCACCGGCACGGTCCGCGTCGACGACCACGGCCGCCCGTTCCGCACCAGCGGTGTCGAGGAGCTGCCCCGCTACGCCTACGACACCTCCGTACGCGACTGGCGGCCGCACGCGGAGTGAACGCCCTCACGGCCGGGGCACGTTGCGCAGGTTGGACCGGGCCATCTGCAGCATCCGGCCGACCCCGCCGTCCAGCACCATCTTGGAGGCGGACAGGGCGAATCCGGTCACCATCTCCTTGCTGATCTTCGGCGGGATCGAGAGCGCGTTGGGGTCGGTGACGACGTCGACCAGGGCCGGGCCCTTGTGCCTGAACGCGGACTTCAGCGCCCCGGCGAGGTCCTTCGGCTTCTCCACCCGCACCCCGTGGGCGCCGCACGCCCGGGCGACGGCGGCGAAGTCGGGGTTCTTCATGGCCGTGCCGTGCGAGGGCAGACCGGCGACCAGCATCTCCAGCTCCACCATGCTCAGCGAGGAGTTGTTGAAGAGGACCACCTTCACGGGCAGGTCGTACTGCACGAGGGTGAGGAAGTCCCCCATCATCATGGTGAAGCCGCCGTCGCCGGACATCGACACGACCTGCCGGCCCCGGTCGGTGAACTGCGCCCCGATCGCCATCGGCAACGCGTTGGCCATCGAGCCGTGGGAGAAGGAACCGATCACCCGGCGGCGGCCGTTGGGCGAGACGTAGCGGGCCGCCCAGACGTTGCACATGCCGGTGTCGACGGTGAACACCGCGTCGTCGTCGGCCAGTTCGTCCAGGACGGACGCCACGTACTCGGGGTGGACGGGTACGTGCTTCTCCACCTTCCGCGTGTATGCCTTCACCACCCCCTCCAGTGCGTCCGCGTGCTTCTTCAGCATCCGGTCGAGGAACTTCCGGTTGTCCTTGGTGCGGACGCGGGGCGTCAGGCAGCGCAGGGTCTCCTTCACGTCGCCCCACACCGCGAGGTCCAGCTTGGAGCGCCGGCCGAGGTTCTCGGGCCGCACGTCGACCTGGACGATCCGCACGTCGTCGGGGAGGAAGGCGTTGTACGGGAAGTCGGTGCCGAGCAGGATCAGCAGATCGCACTCGTGGGTCGCCTCGTAGGCGGCGCCGTAGCCGAGCAGTCCGCTCATGCCGACGTCGTACGGATTGTCGTACTGGATCCACTCCTTGCCGCGCAGGGCGTGCCCGACCGGGGACTTGATCTTCTGGGCGAACTCCATGACCTCGGCGTGCGCGCCCTTGGTTCCGGCGCCGCAGAACAAGGTGACCTTCTCGGCCTCGTCGATCATGTCCACGAGCCGGTCGATCTCGGCGTCGCCGGGGCGGACGGTCGGCCGGGAGGTGACGAGGGCGGTCTGGAGGGGCTTCTCGGGCGCGGCGTGGTCGGCGATGTCACCCGGGAGGGTGACGACGCTGACGCCCGAGCGGCCGACCGCGTGCTGGATGGCGGTCTGCAGCAGCCGGGGCATCTGCTGCGGGCTGGAGATCATCTCGCTGTAGTGGCTGCACTCACGGAACAGCTGCTCGGGATGGGTCTCCTGGAAGTACCCGAGGCCGATCTCGCTGGACGGGATGTGGGAGGCGAGGGCGAGGACCGGGGCCATGGAGCGGTGGGCGTCGTACAGCCCGTTGATGAGGTGGAGGTTGCCGGGACCGCAGGAACCGGCACAGGCGCCCAGTCTGCCGGTGATCTGGGCCTCCGCGCCGGCGGCGAAGGCCGCGGTCTCCTCGTGCCGGACGTGGATCCAGTCGATGGCGGGGTTGCGGCGCACGGCGTCGACGACGGGGTTGAGGCTGTCGCCGACGACGCCGTAGAGGCGTTTGACTCCCGCACGGGTGAGGATGTCGACGAACTGTTCCGCGACGTTCTGTCTGGCCATGGTGTCCCGTCTGCCCCTCCGGAGTCGAAGATGCCTGACGGGTTCCATGAATTCACACCGGGAGCGCTCACGCCTCCCAGACGGCGACGGCCGTGCGGTCGTCCGCGTATCCCTTGACCCGCACCTGGGTGTCGGCCAGGAACGCGGCGAGGCCGGGCGGTTCGGGGCGGGACCACCGGCCGGCCAGGTGGGCGCGGAACTCGTCCTCGCCGTGCATCGGGTCGGCGAGTCCGGTGCCGCACATCAGCAGGGTGTCACCCGGGCGGGCTACGGAGGTGCGGAAGCGAAAGGGCTCGCGGGGTGGTTCGGGCGCGGGCTCGTACGGACTCGGGGGTGTGGGGATGCCGAGGTCCATGGTGAGCCGGTCGCCCTCGGGGGTCTCGGAGGGCGGTGAGCCGAAGCCGACCACGGGTTCGCCCCTGACCTCGGCGACCTCCGGTTCGATGTCCTGCCACGCGCCGTCCCGCAGCCGGAACAGTCCGCCGGGGCCGACGCCGAAGAAGACCCTGGTGCGGCACTCGGGGTCGGCGGGCAGGAGGAGGCAGCGCAGGGTGGCCGTGTAGGCGTCGGGCTCCAGGCCCTGTTCGGCGGCCCCGGCGCGGAGCCTGCCGAGACTGCGGTCGGTGAGGCGGTGCAGGCCCGACTTGAGGTCGCCGCGCCGGGCGGCCCGTATGTCGTCGACCAGGCGGACGTGGCTGCGCCCCACCGCCCGGCCGATCCACCGGCAGGCCTCGGCGGCGGCCAGGTGCGCCAGCGGCGCGGTCCGGGCGCCGGTCGCCAGCGCCACGAGGAGCAGCGCCCGCTCTCCCGTGCCGAACCGCGCGGTGAGCAGCGCGTCGCGTCGCGGTTCTCCCCGGTACCGCGCGGAGTCCCCGCGCACGGAGGCGGCCCGCAGGGTGCAGGCACCGTACCGCGCCCCGTCGAGGACGGTGTCCGGCACCAGGCCGTCCAGGTCGTCGGGGTCGGCAGCGGGGAGGGCGGTGGGTTCGGGGTCGTACGTGGGAGGCCGGGCCCCGACGAAGCCGCGGGACGGCGGCGGGCACGGGGGCGGTTCCGGACGGGAAGGCCGGGGACCGGCGGGCCCCGCGGCGGCATCGGGTTCCGGGGCGGTGCGGGCGGGAGGGGCCGAGGCGGGAAAGGGTGTCCAGGTACCGAAGGCCATGGGCGGCAAGGGGGGCGACGGCTCCTGCCGGGGACGCGGAGGCACGCCCGGCACGGCGGACGGAGGCGGGACCTGCCCCGCGGACGGAGGCGGGACCTGCCCGGCGGACGGAGGCGAATCCTGCCCGGGACGCGGAGGCACGTCCGGCACGGCGGACGGAGGTGCGCCCGACGCGGCGGACGGAGGCGGGACCTGCCCCGCGGACGGAGGCGGGACCTGCCCCGCGGGCGGAGGCGGATCCTGCCCGGGACGCGGAGGCACGTCCGGCACGGCGGACGGAGGTGCGCCCGACGCGGCGGACGGAGGCGGGACCTGCCCCGCGGACGGAGGCGGATCCTGCCCGGGACGCGGAGGCACATGCGGCACGGCGGACGGAGGTACGCCCGACGCGGCAGGCGGAGGCGGGACCTGCCCGGCGGACGGAGGCGGGACCTGCCCGGGACGCGGAGGCACGTCCGGCACGGCGGACGGAGGTGCCCCCGACGCGGCAGGCGGAGGCGGGACCTGCCCGGCAGGCGGAGGCGGAGGCACGTCCGGCCTGGCGGGGAGAGGCGCGTCCTGTCCGGCGGGCGGTGGTGGGACCTGGCCGGGGCGGGGTGGCGGGTGCTGCGGCGGGCGTGGCGGGGTCGGGGAGGCGTCCTGGTCCGCGGCCGGCGAGGGCCGCGACCCGGGTGGACGGCCGGTGTCCGGCGGGAAGGTCACCGGGTCCGGCGGAGTGGCGGGCGGGGGTTCCGCCGGGGCGTGGGAGGTGGATGCGGGCGTCGGACGGGGCGCGGGGACCTTCGCCGCGGGCGCCGGGGGCGGCTGCCCCGTGCTCAGGGTGCCGGACGCCGAGGCGAAACGGTCGTCCAGGGAATCGGGCGCCGGCGCGGGGCCCGTGTCACCGGCGGTGTCGTCGTACAGCTGCCTCCACCAGTCGTCCTCAGGACCGGTGGACCTTCCCCCCTGCTGACTCATGCCCCCGATTGTTCACCGCCGGGGCCGCGGGAAAACGGGGCATCCGGAAATTCCCCGCCGCGCGGCACGCACGGGACGGCCTGTCGGGTGAACCATGGGACGGCTGTGCGACGAGGGGCGGAACGGCCGTCCTGTTCTGCGCCGCTCGCACGCCTCCTGCACCCTGGACGGATGGGAGCGTGGGACCTCCTGCTGGCCGGGCTGGTACTCCTGCTCGGCCTGTGCGGAGTGCTGCTGCCAGGGGTACCCGGCTCGTGGCTGGTGTGGGCCGGGGTCCTGTGGTGGGCGCTGAAGGACCCGCGGCCCGCCGCGTGGTGGCTGTGCGTGGGGGCGACGGCGGTGCTGCTCCTGTCCCAGGTGGTGCGCTGGGCCCTGCCGCCCCGCCGGCTGCGGTCGAGCGGCTCCGACGCCAGGATGCTCGCGTACGCGGGCTGCGGCTCGTTCCTCGGTTTCGTTCTGCTGCCCGTGATCGGCGCGGTCCCGGGCTTCGTCGGCGGTGTCTGCCTCCACGAGCGGCTGCGGCTCGGCCGGCGCGCCGAGGCGGTCGCGGCGACGCGCACGGTGATGCGCTCGGGGGGCTGGAGCGTGTTGACGGAACTGTTCGCCTGTCAGCTGATCACGGCGGCATGGCTGGCCGTGGTCCTCCGGGGGTGACCGCGGGCCCGGGTCAGGACCGCAGCGCGCCCTCGTGGGTCAGCAGCCGCACCTTCCGCTCCAGCCCGCCCGCGTACCCGGTCAGCGAGCCGTCGGAGCCGATCACGCGGTGGCAGGGGCGGACGATGAGCAGCGGGTTCGCGCCGATCGCGCCGCCCACGGCCCGTACGGCGGGCCGGGACGCGCCGATCCGCGCCGCGATCTCGCCGTAGGAGACGGTCGCCCCGTAGGGGACGTCGTCGAGCGCGGCCCACACCTTCTCCCGGAACGGTGTTCCGACGGCGCTCATGGCCAGCCGGAACTCCTTCAGCTCGCCGGCGAAGTACGCGGCGAGCTGCCGCTCGGCCTCACGGAACGGTCCCGGATCACGCCGCCAGTCGTCCCGCACGGTGCGCCCGCCCTTCTGGCCGGGCACGGAGAGCGAGGTCAGCTCACCGGTCGGCGCGGCGGTCAGCAGCAGGGGCCCGACGGGGCTGTCCACACCGGTCCAGTACGTCGTGGTCGTCATGCTTACTCCAACTCCCCTGCGGCACGCAGGTGGTTCAGGGCGTACGAGCGCCAGGGGCGCCAGCTGTCGGGGGCGTCCGGCCCGGGCGCGGCCACGTCCGGGTCGCCGAGCGCGCGGGTGCGGATCACGGCGGCCGTCCGTTCGTCGAGGCCGGGGACGGCGGCCAGGGCGTCCTCGGCGGCGTCCCGGTCGGCGCCGGGCCCGAGGCGCAGGGCGCCGTCGGCGAGGGCGGCGGCGAGTGCGCCCAGGGTGCCGTCGGGTTCGGCCCCGGCGAGGACACCGGGTTCGGGGAACAGGTGGGTGAGGGTGCCACAGGGCGCGTCGAGCCTCTTGCCGTAGCGCCGGACCAGTTCCGCGGCCTCGTCACGGCCCACCAGCGCGCGCACCGCCAACTCGTCCGGGTCGGCGGCTCCCGGTGAGCGCAGCCCGGGGCGGGCGGCGACCAGGGGGGCGAGCCGGACGTCCGCGCCGAGGCGCCCGTCGACGGCGTACGGGTCGGCGTCCAGGTCGAACAGCCGCCGCAGCCGCTGGACGGCGGTGGTCAGGTCGCGGAGGTCGGTGAGGTGGACGCGGGCGTCGAGCCAGCCGCCGGGGTGGGCGCCCGATCCCGTGTGCGGGCGCTCGCCGACGGCGGCGATACCGGTGCCGTAGGGAAGGCGCAGGGTCCGCCGGTAGGTGCGGCTGCCGGGGGTTCCGCTCATCTCCTCGACGCCGGGGACGGCCTCGCGCTCCAGCACGTCGAAGACGGGCCCCGCCTGGTAGGGGCCCCGGTGGGCGAGCCGCAGGGGGATCCCGGCGGACGGTGTGCCGGCCCGTGCGGCGGTCCGCCCGCCCCGGGGCGCCGAGGCGCGCAGGCCACTGGGGGTGGTGGCGTACACGGCCCGCACGGTGTCGTTGAACTGCCGGACGCTGGCGAATCCGGAGGCGAAAGCGATCTCGGTGACGGGCAGGCCGGTGGTCTGCAGCAGCACCCGTGCGGCGTGCGCCCGCTGGGCCCGGGCGAGGGCGACGGGCCCGGCGCCGAGTTCGGCGGTGAGCTGGCGCTGCACCTGGCGGGCGCTGTAACCGAGCCGTGCGGCGAGTCCGGCGACGCCCTCGCGGTCGACGACGCCGTCGGCAATCATCCGCATGGCCCGGCCCACGACGTCGGCCCGCACGTTCCACTCGGCCGAGCCGGGCACGGCGTCCGGGCGGCACCGCCGGCAGGCCCGGAACCCGGAGCCCTGCGCGGCGGCCGCGGTCGGGAAGAACCGCACGTTGTGCCGCTTCGGGGTGACGGCGGGGCAGCTGGGCCGGCAGTAGATGCCGGTCGTTGCCACGGCGAAGAAGAACGCCCCGTCGAACCGGGCGTCCCGGCTGCGCACCGCCTCGTACCTGCTGTCCTCGTCCATCACACCGTCCAGTCTCCGCCACCCGGGGAGCCCCGGCTGGCGGAAATCGGACATGGCGGTGCGCTAGCGCAGGCGGCCCCGCTTGGCCTCCATCGCGGCCCTGCCGATCGCGTGCTTGCGCTTCCAGTCCTTGCGGATCTCGGCACGCAGGCGCGCGTCGGTCTTGGCGACGATGTACTGGTTCTCCCGGAGCAGCTTGCGGTAGCTCTCCAGGCGGCGCTGCGGCAGCTCACCGGTCTCCACGGCTTCGAGGACGGCGCATCCCGGCTCGCTCTCGTGGGCGCAGTCGTGGAACCGGCAGCCCTCGGCGAGTTCCTCGATCTCGGGGAACACCTGGCCGACGCCGGTTCCGGCGTCCCACAGGCCGACGCCCCGCAGTCCCGGGGTGTCGATGAGGACTCCCCCGCCGGGCAGCGCCAGCAGGTTGCGGGTGGTCGTGGTGTGGCGGCCCTTGCCGTCGACGTCCCGGGTGGCCCGTACGTCCATGACGTCCTCGCCGAGGAGCGCGTTGGCCAGGGTGGACTTGCCGGCGCCGGACTGACCGAGCAGCACCGACGTACCGCCGGAGACCAGCGCGGTGAGGACGTCCAGTCCGTCCCCGTCGACCGCGCTCACGGTGAGCACCGGAACGCCCGGTGCGCTGGTCTCCACGTCCTGGACCAGGTGCGCCCTGGTCACCGCGTCCGGCACGAGGTCGGCCTTGGTGAGCACGACCACGGGCTGCGCCCCGGACTCCCAGGCGAGCGCCAGAAATCGCTCGATCCGGGCCAGGTCGACCTCGACGGCGAGCGAGACGGCGACCACGGCGTGGTCGACGTTGGCGGCGAGGATCTGCCCCTCGGACCGCTTGGAGGAGGTGGAGCGCACGAACGCGGTGCGGCGCGGCAGGCAGGCGCGGACGTAGCGGGGGTTGCCGCCGGCTTCGACGGCGACCCAGTCGCCCGTGCACACCACCCGCAGCGGGTCGTGCGGGGTGACGAAGGCGGTGTCGGCGCGCAGGACCCCGTCGGCGGTGACGACGTCGCACTGGCCCCGGTCGACCCGGAGGACGCGCCCCGGCAGCAGCCCGTGCGCGTCGTGGGGGGCGAACGCGTCCGCCCATGCGTCGTCCCAGCCGTACGGGGCGAGCGCGGAGGAAGTGGCAGGAGAGAGGTGACTCAAGGGGGTGACCCTTCAGGTGGGTGGCCCCGGCGGCCGCGCGTACGCAGGCGCGTACGCGGGCGGAGAAGGAGAGGTCAGCCGGTGGCCAGGGAGGTGGACGTGACGGATTCGCGCATGCGGGCAGCGCCCAGCTCAACGACAGTCATCGGTCAACACCTCCCACTCCTCGCTCGAATCGGCACCATCGACGGCCGGCGACCCCGGTCGCCGAACACCGCAGACACACACTAGGGGTACCGCCGGCCCCGGTGCCACCGCTTTTCTCCTCACCGGCCGGAAGGTGGGCGGGGAGTGGAGCACCCCCGCCTGAGTGGCACGATCCGTCGGCCCTGACGACTATGGAAGGCAGAGGGCGCTTGCGCCGGCTTCTGCGTCCGGGGCCGAGACGAAAGGCCGCGACCGGGCGGTCGCGTCGCGGCACGCCGACCGCCCGGGAAGTTCCCCAGACGAGCAAGCGGAGGGGCTCTATGAGGAGCAGCATCCGGCCTCCGAGGTTCAAGCTGGTCACGGGAGAGAAACAGGAGGAAGGCCCGTTCCACCGGCAATGGGCCCATCTGAAGCGTCCGTTCGTCTCCGGTTTCTGGCACGTCCGCGCACGGATGCTCCTCAAGAGGGGCGTCACGGAGCCGAAGAGGTGGCGGAGCCGTCGCCTCAGCCTGAACCTTGGGCTGATCGTGCTCACCGTGATTCTTCTGCTCTGGTTGACCAGGGCGGTGTGGGCGTTGGTCGCCACCTCCCTGACATCGCCGACAACGCCTGGTCAGGCGGCTCCGCTCCCGGGGTGGAAGGGGCCGGGGGGATTCGACCCCGACCGGGTGTGCAGCACCATCGGAATGTCCTGCGGTGCCGTCACCGGTGTGGTGACGCCGCTGGTGGTGCTGGCGGCGTCGACGATGCTGTTCCTGGTCTGGAGGGTGATGCTGATCCGCAGGTACTGCCGGCACGAGGTCAAGCGCCACCCCGCACGCTACGTTCCGACGGCGGGCAGCCTTCTGGGAGAGGTCGTGGGCCGCGACCGGCTCTGCACCGCGATCATGAACAACCTGCGGGACAACGCCATTCGCCGCCCCCATGTCGTGGTCGGAGAAGTGGGAACCGGCAAGACCGCGGTACTGGTCAGACTCGCCCAGAAGCTGGCGGAGAAGAGGGCTGTCCCCATTCCGGTCCGACTGCGCGACGCACAGAGGGAACTGGACTTCTCGGAACTGGCACGGACGCGCTTCGAGGAGATCGTCAAACCGAAGGCCCGGTCCAGTGGCGAGGTCGACCGCATCTGGCGTTGGCTCCGGCAGCGTCAGGACCGGATCGTGGTGCTCGCCGACGGTCTGGAGGAGGCGCTGAACCACGAGGAGGTGAGGGGAGAACGTGACAACCTGATCCGTAACGCCATCCGGAAAGCGGGCGAGGAAGGCCTCCCCCTGGTCATCGCCTCCCGGCCGCACGATCCGCTGCGGGCCGTGCAGGCGGCCATCACGGAGCTGGAGCCACTGAACGCGGAGGCCGCGCTCGAATACATCTCCGCCAACGGGACCTGGCGTCAGGACATCCCCGTCCTTGACGAGATCGTCGAGGTCGCGCGCATGGCGGACTCTCCTCTGTACATGCGTGTCGCGAGGGACCTGCACGAACACGAGCTCCTGCAGAGCCTGTGGCAGGGCTTCGACAGTGACGCACGGGGGGACAGCTGGGACCTGCGCGCGGGTCTCCTCGACCAATGGGTGGAGGCCCTGGCCGAGGGCACGGTGCACCCGGAGCTGCCGCTCAACGAGGGGACGAGGAGGGCGGTGATCGCCCATGTGTCCGCGCTCGCCTGCATAGGCCTCGCCTCGGACCGTGCCGACATCGCCCTCGCGGAGCTCGATCCCACGGCTGCCGGCGCCGTCGACGCCCGGCCGGACGGTCTGTCATCACCGCAGCCGCATGAGAGGCGATGGAACGACCTCGTCGCCGCGGAGCTGGACCGGCACATCCAGGAACTCCTGTGGGTACCGCACTGCTTCTCCGGCACGGCGGAGTGCCTGGAGGGGCCGTCGATGGACGTCCAGCTGGCAGCGACCTGGGGAACCCGCATGGGTCTCCTCCAGGAGACCGGACGATCGGTTCGCTTCCAGCACAGTGTTCTTCAGGCCTACCTCGGCTCCCGCTATCTGCACTCGATCGTCGAAGCGGCACTGCCGGTGCCGGAATCCGCCGGTGGGCGCATGCGGCACGCCTCCGCCCACCTCGCGTCCCAAGGCAGTGCCGGGACACTGGTGGAGTCGTACTGGGACTCCAGGGCCATCCGTGAGGCCGTACGTCTCGGCGGCCGGGAACTGCTCATCGCGCTGACCCTCTACTCCCGTTCGGCGCGCCGTCGTTGCGGGTGCTCCGACGGCCAGGTGCAGCGGGACTGTCCGGTCGCTCTGATGCGCGAACTCCTGGTCGACGAGGCGCGGAAGCTGCTCGGGGACGCCGATGCCGCGGAGCAGTTGGCTGCGCGGCGCAGCCGCCAACTCCGCGACCAGCTCCATCTCGCCGAACACGGAAGCCCCAGGGCGAGGGCCATGGAGCTCTACGGCACCGCCGTGGAGATCGACAGTGTCGACGCCGTCCCTCAGCACGAGAAGGTGACGAAGGTGCTGTGCCATGACTGGCTGCGGCTGAGCCGGGGAGAGGACGCGGCCAGACTGCGCGAGGCGAAGCTCTCCGCCGTCGTGAAGTGCGGGGCGGCCGCGCGCCGCGTGGGGCGCTCCGGCCGTCGGGTCGACTACACGCGGCTCATGGAGATCTGCCGAAAGGAGCCCGATGACCAGGTGCGGGTGGCCATCGCCCAGGAGGTCGGAAGCGGGGGGCAGCAGGCCTACGCCTCCCTTGCCGACCAGCTTCGCCGGCTGCCCAGTGCGGTGAAGGTGAAACGGGCGGCGAACGAGCCGGAGAGCGACGGCCTCGACGGCCGGCCTCGGGGGTTCTCCGCCCGTTCCGGGTGTCCAGGTGACGACGGGCGCGACACGGACCAGGGCCGAGCCCGGTACGACCGCATCCGGGTCGAGGACGAAACGCTGGGGGAACTCCAGGAGTGGCGCGGTGAGACCGCCCAGGCCTCGCTCCTTCCCCTGCTCGCTCTCTCGTCGGGACGGGCCGACCACGCCCACAGCCCTCTGAACGACTTGCAGAAGTGGATCGACGTGGCCATCGGGGAGGAACGGGGCCGCAACCGGCTGTTGGTGTCGGGCCATCACACGGAGCTCGGTATGGCGCTGGCCCAGGGTTTCAAGTACGCCGCGAACCGCCGGCCTCTCAAGAGTGCGGGAACGGACGTCGTCCGGGACAGCTTGAAGGAGAAGGCGCGGAACATGCTGAACCGCACGTCGTTCTGGTACACGCGGCTGACACTCGTCCAGGCCCTTGCCCTGTGGGAACTGCCGGACGATGTCTCCTCGGACCAGCGGATGAGCGGCAAGGGATCGATCGATGCGTGGCGGCCCGACACGTCGGGCCGTCAGGAACATCCGCTGGTCCGTGCGGCCACGGGTCTCGCGGTCCACGCCCTCCAGACCCGGCGCCCGGAACGGTTCCTGTGGATCGACGAGGCCGCCACGGTCGGTGTGATCGGCACCGAGGTGTGTCTTCCGTACGAGCAGCGCGCCCACAACCTCTGGATCCCGCCGTCGACGGGATGGAGCACACTCGATCCCACGGCTCAGCAACTGCTGGCGGACGTCGTGCTGCTCCTCGGCCTGGAAACCGGCCGCCACCGGCCCACGCGGCAGTTCCGTGCCCTGGGAGAGCGGACTGCCCGCCGCTCCCCTGCGAAGCTCCCCTACTGCCTGGCGGGGGACCGTTCCCTTCTCGACCCCGCGCCGTCGACGGCGGGCGACTCGAACAGGTCCCGGTCGGGCGCCCCGGACGCGGGGCGGCACTGCGCGGAGAACAAGTGCGGCATGCGGATGTGTCCGTACCCGAGGAAGGTGGAGGCGCTGAGCATCGAGTTCAGCGAGGTCTTCTGTCTGCACCAGCGAGAACTGCTGGAGCTGGTGCAGCTGCGGTCGTGGCTGTACTGCCGCTTGCGGCGGGCGCCCTGGCAGCGCCACGTCCGCATCACCGGCATGCGTCACTTCTGGGACCGCATGCAGGACCGGGCACGGGACATTCCGTCCGAGGAGGACGACAAGGTCTGACCTGCCGGGCCGGCAGCCACTACAGCCACCTGACGTCACGAGGAGGTGGCGTCGCCGGCGGGCAGAGCCTCCCGTACCGCCCCGTGTTCGGCGACGATGACCGGGCGCCGCACGGTCCCTGCCGGCCGTGCGGCATCCACGTCCCGTGCGGCCCTCGGGCTGTCGCCCGGAAGCTCCGGCGCCGGGCACGCGCCGGGGCGCGCGCCGGGTTCCGGACGGGGCGGCGGGAGTGCGGGCCAGGCGGGACGGCGTCGCGCGGCAGACGCCGTCGCCACGACAGGTGCTCTGTCTAGCGGTGCGCGCAGGGGAGGCCGTTGAGCGTGAAGCCGGACGGCGGGGTGTTGGTGCCGCGCCAGGAGGCGAGGAAGCCGAAGGCGAGCTTCCCGCCCGCGGCGACCGTCCTGTCGTAGTCGGCGGCGGTGGCGGTGACGTGGGAGCCGTCCTGGCGCACCGTTGCGTCCCACATCTGGGTGATCCGCTGGCCGTCCTCGAAGGTGAAGCCGACGCGCCAGGAGTCGAGCGGTTCCCGCGTGGTGACGGTGACGGTGGCCTGGAAGCCGTCGGGCCACTGGTTGGCCAGGTGGTAGTCGACCCGGCAGGCGGCGGGTGCGCCGCGGCCGGTGATCCCGGGCGCGGCCGTCGCGGAGGAGGTGCCCTGCGGTTCCGGGTCGGGGTGCTCGCGGTCCGGTGTGCTGCCGGGGGTGTCCCGGGCGGACGGTTTCGCCGGAGCCGGCGCCGGGGAACGCGGGGAGGCGTCGCCGGCGGGCACCGTGGGGGCGGACGGCAGGGAGGGCCCGGGGTCGGCCACGGGCAGGCGGTCGGCGTCGCGCCGTGCGGCGCGTTCCTCGGCCGTGTCGCCGAACGGCATCAGCGAGACCGCGAGGGCGAGCCCGGAGACGAGGACGGCGGTGACGAGCAGCGCGTTCCGGGCGACGCGTGCGCGGCCGGGTCCGTGCGCGGGGTCGTCGGTGTCCGGGTCGGCGCGGTCCGGGCGTCCGGCGCCGAGCCGCACCTCGGCGGCGCGGCGGCGGCGCTCCAGATAGGCGAGGCCGCCCCAGCCGATCACTCCGCCGGCCAGCGCCCCGGGCAGTCCCCCGCCGTGCAGGCGCAGACAGGCGGCGGCCTCGGCGCACGGGTGACAGGTGGCGAGGTGCCGGGAGAGGTCGTCGGGGGTGTCCGCGGCGGGCGAGCGGGTGACGGCGTCGAGGAGCCGGGCGTAGCTGCGGCACTCGGCGTCCAGCGGGGAGTCGAGGTGGTTGCGGTGGCAGCGGTCCCGGAACAGGCGGCTCACCTGGGCGAGTTCGTCGGCCGCGGTGGCGGGGTCGAGGCCGAGCCGGCGGGCCACCAGGGGCAGCGGCAGGGCCTCCGCCTCGGCCAGCCAGAGCAGTTCGGCGTCCGCCTGCTGCAGATCGCGCAGTCCGCGCACGGCGACCGGGCGTCGCAGCGGCGGGCCGGTGTAGCGGGCGGCCTGGCCGGAGTGGAGCCACAGCCGGAGATCGGGATCGAGCTTGTGCCCCTGTCCCGCTTCCTCCCAGGCGGCGGCGGTGCTGCGAACGGCGGTCAGCAGCAGGGGTATCCGGGGCAGCCGGGAGGATCGGCGGCCGGTCCCCCGCGCGGTGCCCGTCTCGGCCGCGCGGAGTTCCCCTATGCCCTGGGCGAAGGCCTCTCGGGCCAGTTCGGCGGCGGCGGTGGATCCCGCCGTGCACAGGTCGGCGTAGGAGAGCACCGCGTCCCAGCACTCGGAGAACAGCGCCGCCTCGGTGGCGTCCTGGGGGCTCGGCAGGTCGGGCATGAGACTCCTGCATCACGTGCGAGGTCAACTCGACATAAGGGCCTTGGAGTTGGGGGAAACCTCGCGGCAGTGGCCGAGCTTTTCACGGACTCGACACAACTGACAAGCGCCGTCCTCACTTTGTGTGGCGGCACCGCGACCCCTCGCGGTGACCATACGCAAGGAAGGCCGGAACGTCTCGGTTCCGGCCTTCCTCGTTCTCTTTCCCGGTGTCCCTCAGACCGTCCCGGCGGGCTCCTGCGCGGGGAGGCTGTCCATGAAGGAGCTGACGGAGAACACCGCCTGGCCGGGTCCGGGAGGACCGTACCCGGGGGGCGAGGACAGCCCGAAGTCCTCCATGGTCCGCCGGTACGCCTGGAGCAGCCGGATGTGGTACTCCAGCGGCGCGCCCTGCGGATTGGCCTTGCCGAGCGGGGTGGTCGGCTCCGGGCACCAGGTGGTGAAGCGGGGCGTGATGCCGTGGGACATGAAGAAGCGCAGGCCCTCGGTGGTGGACTCGATCGCCTCGTCGACGGTCTTGAAACCGAACGGCTCGGCCATCTCGACGCCCGCGACGAAGTTGGGGATCACGTTGCGCGCGCCGAAGACCTCGGCCGAGTCGAGGACCCGCCGGTGCCACTCGTCCCGGCCGACGTAGCGCTCCTTGCCGGGGCAGTACATCTTGAACAGGTACTCGTCCCACACCTCGTAGTTGGGGTGGTAGATCTGCACGCCGTAGTCCTTGAAGCGCTGCACGTCGTCCTTGGGCAGCGCCTGGGCGACGACCTTGCCGATCCAGCGGCCGGGGAAGCGCTCCTCGATGGCCTTGGCGTAGTGGCCGTAGAAGTCGGCCTCGTCACGTCCGGAGACCGTCCGGGTGATGGCGCCGCCGGTGAGGGTGTAGGCGGTGGACGCCTTCGCCGTGTCGTACCGGTCGATGATCTCCAGGGCCTCGAGGACCTCCTCGACGTCCTTCACCCCGGTGTAGGGCCGGCCGGCCGCCTTGTGCTGGCGCCAGTTGTGGTTGATGTCGCAGTACTGGCACTCCTCCTTGGCGCCGAAGTACTGGCAGACCCGGAAGACGGTCAGGTAGATCAGGTAACCCCACTGGATGGTGGGGGCGACCTCCATGACCGACTTCCCGTTGGACAGGGTGTGCCGGTAGTACTCGGGCATCGGCGGCACACCGACGTCCGAGATCCGCCTGCCGTCGAGGTAGAGGCCGAGCACGCCGTGCTCGTCGGCGGCGACGCGGTAGGGGGAGGCCGGGTTCACACGGACCGACACCACCGTCCGGCGCAGGTCGTACGGACCACCCGTGAGGATGATCTCCTCCGGCGGCCGCCGCAGCGCGGCCTCGCCCAGCTCGGGCAGGGTGCCGTGGTCGAAGGAGAAGATGAAGTACGACTTCGGTTTGACCTCTCCGCTCTCGTTGTCACTGAGCGCCGAGGGGTCGAAGGCCACACCGCCGCGCAGCAGGTCCTCCTTGAAGACGGCCTCGCGCGGCACGTGCGGAAACCGCTCCATCAGATCCTCGACCAGCGCGGTACGGCTGCCCATCCCGTGTTCTCCTCCCGGTTCGGACGTACGACTCCTCACGGTATGCCCCCGGTCGGACGTCCGGGCCGCCGGGGCCCCTCACGTGGCGTGGGCCACTGGCGGGGTAGGTTCCGGCGAGGGCCCTTTCCGGCCCGGTGGCCGGAAGGGCGAGGGATGACCGAGAGCGTGACCAACTGGGCGGGCAACATCACGTACGCCGCCAAGGAGCTGCACCGCCCGCGCACGCTGGACGCGCTGCGCGCACTGGTCGCGGAGAGCCCCCGGGTGCGGGTCCTCGGCAGCGGTCACTCCTTCAACGAGATCGCCGAGGCCGGCGAGGACGGCGTGCTGCTGTCCCTCGGCGGGCTGCCCCCGCGGATCGACGTGGACACGGCGGCCCGCACGGTGCGGGTCGGGGGCGGGGTGCGCTACGCGGAGCTGGCCCGGGAGGTGCACCGGCACGGGCTGGCGCTGGCGAACATGGCGTCGCTCCCGCACATCTCGGTGGCCGGCTCGGTCGCCACCGGCACGCACGGCTCGGGTGTCGGCAACGGCCCGCTCTCCTCGTCCGTGCGCGCGGTGGAACTGGTCACGGCGGACGGTTCGACGGTGACCGTCGAGCGCGGCGACGAGCGGTTCGGCGGGGCGGTCACCTCACTCGGGGCGCTCGGTGTCGTGGTCACGCTCACCCTCGACCTGGAACCGGCGTTCGAGGTGGAGCAGCGCGTGTTCACCGAGCTGCCACTGGAGGGGACGGACGCCGGCACGTTCGAGAAGGTGATGGCGTCGGCGTACAGCGTGAGCCTGTTCACCGACTGGCGGTCGCCGGGCTTCCGGCAGGTGTGGGTGAAGCGGCGCACCGACCAGCCGCTGCCGGACTTCCCCTGGGCCGCTCCCGCGACCGAGAAGATGCACCCGGTGCCGGGGATGCCGGGGGTGAACTGCACCGAGCAGTTCGGGGTGCCGGGGCCCTGGCACGAGCGGCTGCCGCACTTCCGGGCGGAGTTCACCCCGAGCAGCGGCGCGGAGCTCCAGTCGGAGTACCTGGTGCCGAGCAGGTCGGCCGCCCTGGTGCTGGGCGCGCTGGACGGGATCCGGGAGACGGTCGCGCCCGTGCTGCAGACCTGCGAGGTGCGCGCCGTCGCCGCGGATGACCAGTGGCTGAGCCCCTCCTACGACCGGGACACGGTGGCCGTCCACTTCACCTGGATCGAGGACACCCGGACGGTCCTGCCCGTGGTGCGGCGGGTGGAGGAGGCGCTGGCGCCGTTCGACACGCGTCCGCACTGGGGGAAGGTGTTCACCACGCCGGCGGCGGAGCTGCACGCCCACTACCCGCGCCTGCACGACTTCCGGGCCCTCGTCCGTGACCTCGACCCCCGGGGCACGTTCACCAACGCCTTCGTACGGGACGTACTCGCCGGCTGACCCCACGCGTTCGTGTCAGCCCGCCGGCGGCCCCGGCGGGCTCCGGCAGGGCCGGCTCCCGTTCGTCCTCTCCGCGACCGCGTGACGCTGGGTAGGCTGGGCGGCCCCCGGATCCCCCAGGCGCCCCTCGGAGGTCTCCATTCCCCGCGCCGGACTGACCGCCGGACGTCTCGTCGCGGCCGCCGCCGACCTCGCCGACGAGGCGGGCTACGAGAACGTCACCCTGTCCGCGCTGGCCCGCCGTTTCAACGTCAGGGACGCGAGCCTGTACGCCCATGTGCGCGGCCTGCACGACCTGCGCGTGCGGATGGCGCTCCTCGCGGGCGGCGAGATGATCGACCGGATGGCGGCGGCGGTCGCCGGCCGGACCGGCAAGGAGGCGCTGGCCGCGTTCGCCGGCGCGTACCGCGCGTACGCCCTCACCCACCCCGGCCGCTACGCGGCGACCCAGATCCGCCTGGACCGGTCCCTCGCCACCGACTCCCCCGCGATGCGCCGCACCGCCGAGGTCATCTACGGCCTGCTCCGCGCCTACGGCCTGGACGAGCCGGACCTCACCGACGCGGTCCGTCTGCTGCGCAGCACCCTTCACGGCTACTGCTCCCTGGAGTCCGCCGGTGCCTTCGGCGCGCCCCGCGACCTCGAGGCGTCCTGGGACCGGGCGGTCGAGGCCCTGGACGTCACCCTGCGGAACTGGCCCCGCCGGCAGGCGGGACGACCCCGCTCAGGGCGTTGATCCGCTCGTACGAGGGCGTCGTGCCCTCCGGTGCCCCGTGGCCCGACCGGATCGCGACCGCCGTCTCCACCGCCGCGCCGAGCGCCCGGCGGTACAGGAGCGAGCCCAGGCTGACGCGGCGGACGCCGAGGCGGGCGAGGCGGGGGACGGACGGCCCGGTGGGCGAGTGGAGGACGTTGAGGGGCAGGCCGTCCAGGTCGCGGACGAGGGCGGCGATGGCGCGGGGGTCGGTGAGGCCGGGGACGAAGACGCCGTGGGCGCCTGCGTCGCGGTAGGCGCGGGCGCGGGCCAGGGTGTCCTCCGGGTCGCCGTCACCGAGCCAGTACGTGTCCGTGCGGGCGTTGACGAAGAGGCCCGGGGCCGCCGCACGGACGGCGGCGATCTTCGCGGCGTGCCGGTCGGCGGGCCCGAGCCCGTCCTCCAGGTTGATGCCGGCCGCGCCCAGCGCGTACAGCTCCCGGGCGAACTCGGCGACCTGGTCCGGATCGTCGCTGTAGCCGCCCTCCGCGTCCACGGACAGCAGGAACGGGGCCGGGCCGAGGGTGAGCGCGAGCCGCAGCGTCTGCTCACGGGTGGCCGCGGCGCCGTCCGGCAGTCCGGCCGCCGCGGCGACGCCCAGGCTCGTGGTGCCGACGGCCCGGAAGCCGTGTGCGGCCAGCAGGACGGCGGAGGCGTGGTCCCAGGCGTTGGGCAGCAGCAGGGGTTCGTCCGCGTGGTGGAGCTCGGCGAAGGGGGTCACGACAGGTCTCCCACGGCGTCGGCGTAGTAGGCGGACTCCAGTACGTGGCCGGCGAGTTCGCGGAAGCTCCAGCCCGGGCCGGGTGAGTGGTCGAGCTGCTCGTCGGTGAGCGCGTCGAGGCGGTGGGCCCAGATCCTCGCCAGCCGGGTCAGGCGGCTGCGGGCCTCGTCGAGGTCCTGCGGGGTGAAGGGGGCGAGGTCGGCCCCGGTGGTGATCTGCGAGGCGTGCCAGTGGTCGGGCTGCGGTTCCTCGCCGGCGAGGCGTGCCTCCAGTTCCGCGAGGTGGTCGATCAGGTGGTCGGCGACACGGCGGATCGCCTTGTGCGGGGTGTGGACGCGGCCGTCGGCGTGCACGGGCTCGCCGTTCCAGCGGGTCCAGCCGGCGGCCAGCGCGAGGACGTGGTCGACCATGCCGGTGACGGCAGCGGCGGGGGTGGGTGTCTGCGTGCTCTCGGTCATGGGGGGAACGTTAGGAGCGCGACGCTTCGGCGCCGGCCGAACGGTCCGTGCCCGCGGGGAGGCGCGGGCCTGGGGCGCCCCGGTTCCGGTCGGAACGCCCCAGGGGCTCACCCCACCCCGGCCGACCGGGACGTCCCGGTCGGCCGCGACGGCGCGAATGACGGCCGGATGGTCGGCTCCGAGCCCGTCGACCGGCGCCGTATCGTGTTCAGGGTGCCGTCGGCGTCGAACCGACGTCGCACGACGGACGTCACGAGCACCGGGCTCGCCGCCCCACTCCCGCACGCCCGCCGCCGGACGGTGTCCCGAAGGAGCGGGTTCCCGGCACAGTTGACCGTACTCTCCCCGGAACCCGCGTAGGTGGCCACAGACAGGGACGAGCGGGTTAGCGTGCCGGGCGGCCCTCGGGCGTGAAGCCCCGTCCTACGCGGGCGCGAACGTGTGCATCCGGTCCCCGTCGGGCTGCACCACGCCGTAGGTGCCCTCGGGGACGGCGTTCCAGGCACCGGGCAGATCACCCAGGGGCTCGGAGACGATGAGGCGGGCGTCGTCGGCGATCTCGCGCAGGAAGGCGACGTCCGGGTGGAGGGACCGCAGCGTCTCGACGCGCGTGCTGTAGAACAACGAACGCGACTTCTTCTGCGTGGAGTAGCGGAACGCCCACAGACTCACCCCGTCGGTCACCGCGACGGACATCTGCAGCGGGAACTCCACGCCGTGCTCGTGGCCGACGCGTTCCACCAGGCCGGCCATCCGGGCCACGGCACCGGGCGGGTCCTCCTCCAGGCCGAAGGTCAGCGCCAGGTAGAACATCATCTCCGAGTCCGTGGACCCCTCCATGGACGGGAACAGCTCCGGCGCGACGGACAGGGCGAGGTCACGGCGGAGCCGGTGGAACTCGGCGATCGCCCCGTTGTGCATCCACATCCAGCGGCCGTACCGGAACGGGTGGCAGTTGGTCTGCTGCACCGCCGTGCCCGTCGAGGCCCGGATGTGGGCGAAGAAGAGGGGGGAGACGACGTGTTCGGCGATCTCCCGCAGATTGCGGTCGCTCCAGGCAGGACCGGTGTCCCGCACGACGGCCGGGGTGTCCTTGTCCGGCACGTACCAGCCGACGCCGAACCCGTCGCCGTTGGTGGTCTCGACGCCCATCTTGGCGTGCAGGCTCTGGTCGATGAGCGAGTGGACCGGTTTGTACAGAATGCTGTCCAGCAGGATCGGCGTGCCCGAATAGGCGAGCCAACGGCACATCTCCACCGCCTTCCCGGCCCACGGGGGCCGTGTCCCGTCGTTCCCCCTCACGGACCGGGCGTCCCGACCGCCGTCCCGGCGCCGCCCTGGCCGCACGCGGCCGCTCGGAGGCACCGCTGCCCCACCGCGTACCCACTCGGCCGCGCGGGACGCGGACCCGGGGACCGGCCGCCGCGCGTGGGACCGGCGCTCCGGCCGCGCAGGCCGGGAGCGCCGGTCCCACGTCGCGTCCCTCCGGGCGCCGGTCCGCGACCCCTCGGCGGGGCTCAGCGCCCGGAGCGGGAACCCGGACGTGCCACGCACAGTGCCCAGACGATGAACCCGGAGAAGGCGATCATCACCACGGACCAGACCGGGTAGTACGGCAGGGACAGGAAGTTGGCGATGATGAGGAGCCCGGCGATCACCACGCCGGCGACGCGGGCCCACAGCGCTCCCCGGACCAGTCCGAGGCTGACGAGCACCGCGAGGGCGCCGAGCACGAGGTGGGTCCAGCCCCAGGCGGTGAGGTCGAACTGGAAGACGTAGTCCTGCGTCGTGACGAAGACGTCGTCCTCGGCGATGCCCATGACGCCCCGGAGGATGTCGAGCACCCCCACGATCATGAGCGAGACGGCGGCGAAGACCGTCAGGCCCTCGGCCCACTGCCGCTTCGCCGACGGCGCGTGGGTGCCCGCACCCCGCGCTCCGTGTGTCGTTGCCATGGCCGTGCCTCGATTCCGTGTCGTGCGGTCAGCGCCCCGCGGACGAGGTGGACGGGCCCGGGTGTCCCGCCGGGCCGTGGCCGCTCAGGACCAGCTCCTTGGCCCTGCGGAACTCGTCGTCCGAGATGTCTCCGCGTGCCTTGATCTCGGACAGCCGGGCGAGTTCGTCGACGCTGCTGGTCCGTCCGCCGGTGCCCTTGGCGGTCTCGCGGACATAGCTGTCGAACGCCTCCTGCTGGGCGCGGGCCTGTGCGATCTCCCGGCGCCCCATGTTCTTGCCCCGGGCGATCACGTAGACGAAGACACCCAGGAAGGGCAGGACGATCGTGAACACCAGCCAGCCGGCCTTGGCCCAGCCGCTCAGCTCGTCGTCGCGGAAGATGTCGACGACGACCCGGAAGAGCAGGACCAGCCACATGATCCACAGGAAGAGGATCAGCATGGTCCAGAAGGCGCTCAGCAGCGGATAGTCGTACGCGAGGTACATGGCGCCGCTCATCTCTGTCCTCCGTCCCGGGCTTGCGCCCGACATGTCATCCCCGTTGTCAGCGTCCGCCCGCCGGTCCCCCGCTGCCTCACCCGGGACGGGTGAAGCGTGGGACGGTGGTCTCTCAGTCCGTGCTCGCCGGGCCGTGGGACCCGATGCCCGACCTGCGCAGTGCGGAGCGCCAGGCCAGGGCGACGGCCGCCTCGACGAGTCCGAGGAGGACGAGCCACAGGCCGAGGAGCCGGGTCAGGGCGCGGGCCGACTCGGCGGGCAGGGCCAGGACCACGATCCCCGCCACGACGGCGAGCAGAGCCGCCCCGAGGACGACGGCGCGGTGCGGGAGGTCCCGCGAGGCGAGCGCCGTGAAGAGGGTGAGCATCCCCGACACCAGCCAGACGACCCCGACGATCAGGGAGAGGGCGGCGATGGTCTGCAGCGGGTTGCGCAGGCACAGCACCCCGGCGAGTACGTACAGCACCGCCAGCAGGAGCCCGGGCAGCCGCTCGCCCTGCTCCTCCCGCCCGAACACCCAGACGAACCGGAAGGCCCCGGTCACCAGCAGGTACAGGCCGATGAGCACGGCGAGGACGTGCAGCGTGGTGTCCGGCCACACCAGCAGGATGATGCCCGGCACGAACGTGGCGACCGCGGAGGCGAGCATCCACGTCCACGAACGCCCCAGTGCCGCCAGGACGTCGGCGGGACCGCCCGGTGGACCCAGGGCGGCACCGCCGGGCACGGACCCGCGTCCGGCCCCCGGCGCCGGACCACCTGTCAGGGCCATGGCTCCTCCTCCCGCGCGGATGCGGCAGCGCGCCCGGGCGCGGCGCGAGCGCACGACCAGCCTTCCGCCCGGCTCCCGTCACCGGGTCACCCCCGGCGGGTGATCCGGTCGTGGGGCGGGCGCGGTGGACTGGGCGGCGTGCAGGCGTCGTCCGGGGCAGGCAAGGCGGGAGACAGCGATGGCCGTACCGAGTCCGTTCAGCGGCTTCCTGTCGCCCGCCGAGCGGGCCGCGCACGGCAGGAACGCGCGCGGTCGCGCCCCGCGCGGCTCCCACGGCTCGTTCAAGGAATCCCGGAACCGGCCCGACCCCGTCGACGTGATCGAGCGGCAGTCCGCGACCCGGCTGCCCGAACTCGTGCCGATCCGCTACGGCCGCATGCTCGAGTCCCCCTTCAGGTTCTACCGGGGTGCGGCGGCCGTCATGGCGGCGGACCTCGGTCCGGCCCCGGACACCGGGCTGACCGTACAGCTCTGCGGTGACGCCCATCTGCTCAACTTCCGCCTGCTGGCCTCCCCCGAACGCCGTCTCGTCTTCGACATCAACGACTTCGACGAGACCTTCGCCGGTCCCTTCGAATGGGACGTCAAGCGGCTGGCGGCGAGCTTCGCCGTCGCCGGGCGGGCGAACGGCTTCGCCCTCGACGAGCAGGACGACGCGGTGCGCGCCTGCGTGGCCGCGTACCGCCGTCGCATGCGGGAGTTCGCCGGGATGCGCACCCTCGACATCTGGTACGCGCAGGACGACGCCGACCGGCTGCGCGAGCTCATGGCCTCGTCGCTGGACGCCGAGGCCCGGCGCCGCACCACCGAGGCGACGCGGCGCGCCCGGACCCGGACGCATCTCCAGGCGTTCGCGAAGCTCACCCGTGTCACGCCGGAAGGGCGGCGCATCGCCGGGGATCCGCCGCTGGTCACGCCGCTGCGCGACCTGCTGGACGACCCCTCCACCGAGGAGAAGGCCCTGCGCCAGGTCCTGGACGGTTACGCGCGTTCGCTCTCGTCGGAGCGCCGGCACCTGCTGGGCCGCTACCACCTGGTCGACGTGGCGCGGAAGGTGGTCGGCGTCGGCAGTGTCGGCACGCGCTGCTGGATCGTCCTCCTGCTCGGCAGGGACGACGACGACCCCCTGCTGCTGCAGGCCAAGGAGGCGCAGGAGTCGGTGCTCGCCCCGTACACGGACGGCGAACGCTTCGACAACCAGGGCCGGCGCGTGGTGGCCGGGCAGCGGCTGATCCAGACGACCAGCGACATCCTGCTCGGCTGGACGCACGCCGTGGGCCTCGACGGACGCCCCCGTGACTTCTATGTGCGCCAGTTGCGCGACTGGAAGGGCATCGCCCGCCCGGAGACCATGGACCCGGGCCTGCTGCGGCTGTTCGCCCGCCTGTGCGGGGCCGGCCTGGCGCGGGCGCACGCCCGCTCCGGCGACCCGGTCGCCATCGCCGCCTACCTGGGGCGCGGCGACCGCTTCGACCGGGCACTCACCGGGTTCGCGCAGGACTACGCCGACCGCAACGAGCGTGACTTCGAGGCGCTGGGCGCCGCCGTCCGGTCCGGCAGGGTGCACGCCCGGACCGCGTGACCACCGGCCGGGGGCTCACTCCGGCACCTGGCGCATCTCCAGGATGCGCAGGCCGAGGGACTGGCAGCGGGCCAGCAGCCCGTACAGGTGCGCCTCGTCGACGACGTACCCGAACAGCAGGGTCTGTCCCGGGACCGTGACGTGGTCGAGTTCCGGGAACACCTCGATCAGCGCCTCCGAGAGATGCCCCTCCACACGGATTTCGTAGCGCATGAGCCGCTCCCCGGGTGGCCTGGAACAGGCGGACCGCGCCCGTACCCCGCAATCGTCGGCGCCCGGGCGGCGGCCCGGCTCACCCCGTACAGGTGAGAGGCTCCCCGGCCCTGCCACGACTGACTCCCTCAGCGCTTCAGCCAGAGCTTGCACGACAGGATCACCAGGCCCAGAACGAGGTTCACCAGAGCCGACAGGACCAGCAGACGCCGCGTCGCGCCCGCCTGCCGGGCCGCCGCGACGGACCAGCCCACCTGCCCCGTCACGGCGACGGCCAGCGCGAGCCACTGGCCGCCCTGCACACCCAGGCCCAGCAGAGGACCGACCGCCACGGCGGCCGCGGGCGGCACGGCGGCCTCGACGATCGTCCACTCCTCCCGGCACACCCGCAGGACGACGGCACGGTCGGGGCCGTGCTGTGCGAGCCGCGCCCCGAACAGCTGAGCGTGCACGTGCGCGATCCAGAACACCGCGCCGGTGAGCAACAGCAGCAGCACCAGCTCCAGACGCGGGAACGAGCCGAGCGTGCCGGCCCCGACGATCACCGAGGCCGCGAGCACGGACCCGTAGACGCCGCCCGCGCAGTCCGCGTGCGCCCCGTCCTCCGCGGTCCGTGCGACGCGGCCCGGGGACGTGTGCCCGGCGCCGGCCGTCACGGCGCCCTCCGGCCGGCCCCGCCCCGCCCGCCGGACCGGACGGGTCCGCACGCCGGGCCCCGACGGACGGACGTGCCGAGGACCATCGGGAACGGCGCGGTCCCCGGGACGATCAGTGGCCGCCCTCGAGTCACGGTGGTCCTCCCGTCACAACAGGTCCAGCTCGCGGGCGCGGCGTACCGCCTCGTTGCGGCGGTTGACCGACAGCTTCCGGTAGACGCTCTTGAGGTGGGTCTTCACCGTGTTGACCGACACGTACAGATCGGCGGCGATCTCCTCCGTGGACATCGTCAGCGCCAGGCGCCGCAGCACGTCGCGCTCGCGTCCGCTCAGCTCCTCGACGACCGGGGGCGGCGGCTCGCGCCGGGACGGACCGAAGCAGGGTGCGGGCCGGCCGGCCGCCGGCCGGTGCGGGGCCTCCGACCGCAGATAGGGCCGGATCCACGGCCCGGCCTCGGCGAAGGGCCGTCGCAGCCGCTCCCGTCGGGCCTCCGCGAGCGCCCGTCCCACCAGTCTGCGCGCCGCCGCGCCGTCTCCCGCCTCGTCGGCGGCCCGCGCCCGCACCAGCGCGGCCCGCACGGTCACCGCGGGACCGGCCCGCCCCTCCGGGCGCACCCGGTCCAGCAGGCGTACGGCCGCCGCGGCCCGCCCGGCGGCGAGCTGGACCCGCGCGGCCTCCACGGCGCACGCCACCTGGTCGTCGGGCACCCGCGCGAGCAGCCCGGCGGCCGTCCGCGCCCGGCCACCGGCGAGGTGAGCGGCGGCCGCGACGAGCGCGGTCTCCCCCTGTACCCACGGCGAGGCGACGTCGGCCCGCACCTCCTCCTCCACGGCTCTCAGCGCGGCACCGGGATCGCCGCGCGCCAGGTGCAGGCGCGCGGTCGTCAGCGCCCGGCAGGCCGCCAGGACGGGATCCCGCAGCGCGGGGTGCGACTCGGCGGACGCGTCGAGCAGGGCCCGCGCCCGCCCCGGCTCGTCCCGGTCCACGGCGACGGCGGCCAGCACGACCCGGTCCACACCGGCGCCGGCGGACGGGGACAGACCGAACCGCTCCGTCTCCGCCAGGGCCTCCCGCGCCCTGCGTTCCGCCCTGCCCGGCCAGCCGTCGAGCTGGTCGATCAGGGCGAGGCGGGCCAGCGCGTCCTCGCGCACGAGTGCGGTGACCGCTCCCGGGGCGCACTCCGCCACCGTGGACAGGGCGGCCCGCGCCTCCTCGAAGCGCCCGGCCCACAGCCGGGTGGAGCCCAGATGGTCCAGCAGCAGCGCGGGGATCTCCGGGTGCCGCTCCAGCTGCTCGGGGACCGCGTCCCACAACCCCTCGGCCGTCCGCGCGGCGTCCTCCGCCCGGTCCGGCGCACCGGCCAGCCGGGCGGCCAGGGCCTCCAGCAGGGCGCAGCTCAGCCGGGCCGCCGCCCGGTCCGCGGTGCCGTCGTGCTCCGCGAGGTCGTGCCGTGCCCGGCGCAGGTGGGCCAGAGCGCCGTCGACGTCGCACCGGGCCAGCCGGCCGGCCGCCCGCACCAGTTCCTGGGCGGGTCCCGTGCCGTCCCGCCCCATCGCCGCGAACAGCCCCGCCGTCGTGTCGGAGCGCGGCCCCGTGAAGAACTGGCCGATGGCGAGGTCGTCGATCAGGGCACCTGCGGTGAACTCCCAGTCGCCGGCGGCGGCCCCGTGTGTGAGGGCCTCCGCGAGGGCCCCGGACCGCCGCAGCCACGCGGCGGCGGTCCGATGGAGTCCGGGTTCGGCTCCGGGCCGGCGCATCCGCAGATGGGCGCGGAGTATCTCCGCGAACAACGGGTGCAGGCGGTACAGGCCGTGCCCCAGGTGCTCGACGAAGGCGTTCTCCCGGCTGAGCCGGGCCAGGGCGGCCTCGGCGTCGTCGCGTCCCGTGACCGCGTTCGCCAGCCCGGGCCCGAACCGGTCGAGCACGCTCACCCGCAGCAGCAGCTCCTGGGTTCCGGCCTCCTGCCGCTTGAGCACCTCCGCCAGCAGGAAGTCGGCAATCGTGCTCCGGTCGGCCTCGAACTCCTTCAGGTAGAGCTCGGGGTCCGGGCTCTGTCCCGCCGCCAGCGCACACAGCCGCAGCCCGGCGGCCCACCCCCGGGTGCGCTCCACGAGCGCGCGCACCGCGGCCGGGGGCAGGCGCAGCCCGTGCAGGTCCAGCAGCCGGGCCGCTTCGTGGGGGGTGAAGGCCAGTTCGGCGCCCCTGATCTCCGTCAGTTCGCCCGCGGCCCGGTAGCGGTGCAGGGGCAGCAGCGGCTCGGTGCGGGTGACGAGGACCAGGCGCAGCCCCGGACCGGCGTGGCGCAGGACGAACTCCAGCTGCTCGGCGATCTCCGGGGCGGTGACGCGGTCGAACTCGTCGAGCACCACGACCACCGGCCGCTCCCGGCCGCTGAGCTCCGCGGCGAGCCGCACGAGCAGGGCCGGTCCCACCCGGCTGGCCTCCGCCGGGGCACCGATGCCGGCGGACAGGGGCACACCGGCCGTCCGCAGGGCCCGCAGCAGGTACGCCCAGAACACCCCGGGCCCGTCCCCGGCCGCGTCGGCGGTGAGCCAGGCCACCGGCAGCCGGCCGCGACGTGCGGCCCAGTCCGCGACCAGCAACGTCTTCCCCGCGCCGGCCGCCCCGTTGACCATGGTCAGCGGGGTGGTCAGGGCCTGGTCGAGATGCCTGGTCAGCCGCTCCCGCCGCAGATACGTCGCCGGGCGCGCGGGTACGGCGAACCGGGTGCGCAGAAACGGGTCGCCGCGCGGGTCGGCGCGGCCTCCCGCCACCGGCGATTCGTCCTCTTCCGGCCCGGTCATGCACTCACCGCCCCTGTTCGGCTGTGCCCCCTCCCAGCATCCCAGCAGCGGGGCGGGAGGGCGCGCTGTGGCGGGTGGCTCCGCTAGCGTCGCCGGCATGAGCACCGTTCCCCCACTCGCCGAGGCGCTCGCGGACGGCACGGTCGTCCTCGACGGCGGCCTGTCCAACCAGCTCGCGTCGGCCGGCCACGACCTGAGCGACGAGCTGTGGTCGGCCCGGCTGCTCGCCGAGGACCCGGAGGCGGTGACCGGCGCGCATCTGGCGTACTTCGGGGCGGGCGCGGACGTGGCGATCACGGCCAGTTACCAGGCGACGTACGAGGGCTTCGCCCGGCGCGGGACCGGCCGTCAGGAGGCGTCCGCGCTGCTCGCGCTGAGCGTCGGGTGTGCCCGGGAGGCGGCCCGGCGGGCCCTGGCGTCCCGCCCGTTGTGGGTGGCGGCCTCGGTCGGACCGTACGGGGCGATGCTCGCGGACGGCTCCGAGTACCGCGGCCGGTACGGGCTGTCGGTCGCGGAGCTGGAACGCTTCCACCGCCCCCGCATGGAGGTCCTGGCCGCCGCCGCGCCGGACGTACTGGCCCTGGAGACGATCCCCGACACGGACGAGGCCGAGGCCCTGCTGCGGGCCCTGCGCGGCCTCGGCACACCGGCCTGGCTGTCCTACTCGGCGGCAGGCGGCCGCACCCGCGCGGGGCAGCCCCTGGAGGACGCCTTCGCGCTCGCCGCGCGGGCGGACGAGGTGATCGCGGTCGGCGTGAACTGCTGCACCCCGCGGGAGGCCGACCACGCCGTCCCGCTCGCCGCCCGTGTCACGGGCAAACCGGTCGTGGTCTACCCCAACAGCGGGGAGACGTGGGACGCGGGCGCGCGGGCCTGGACCGGCCGGCCGACGTTCACCGCCGGACGGGTGACGGGCTGGCGCGCTTCGGGGGCCCGGCTGATCGGCGGGTGCTGCCGGGTGGGGCCGGAGACCATCTCGTCGGTCGCGGAGGTGCTGCGGGTGCGGCCGTAGCGACCTCGCACAGGCGGCACCCCGCTCCCCGTTCCCCGCTCCCCGCTCCCCGTTCCCCGCACCCCGCCCCCCGCTCCCCAGGGCCTGCCACCCCGTCAGTGGTCGGGGTCCGGCCCGTGCGGACCGGGCACGCCGAGCAGGAGCAGGGTCACGTCGTCGTCGTGGTCGGCCGGGGCGGTGATGAGGGCACTGATCAGCCGGTCCGCCGCCCGGTCGAGGACCTTCGGGTCCGCGCGGGCACCCTTCAGCGCGGCACCGGCGGTGCGGGCGAGGACGTCGATCCGCGCCTCGATGTCGGTGCCGGGCTGTTCGACCAGCCCGTCGGTGTAGAGGGCGAGGACGCTGCCCGGCGGCAGCGGCAGGGTCACCTCCTCGAACGGCACCCCGCCGCCGCCCGGGTCGTTGACCCCCAGGGGCACGCCGACCGGTGCCCGCAGCCGGCCGGGGGGCCCGCCGGGAGGCAGGACGACGACGGGCGGGTGGCCCGCCGAGCAGACGGTGACCTCGCACGCGTCCTGGTCGAGGACCAGATAGAGGCAGGTGACGAGCTGGCCGGCCAGGTCGCCGACGAACGCGTCCAGTGAGGTCATCAGCCCGCTGGGGGTAGCGCCCGTACGGGCCAGCGCGTGGGAGGCGGCGCGCAGCTGCCCCATGACGGCCGCCGCCTCCAGCCCCCGGCCCATCACGTCGCCGATGACGACGCCGGTGCGGCGGCCGCCGAGGGGGATGACGTCGAACCAGTCGCCGCCGACCCCGGGGTCCTGGACGGAGGCCAGGTACCGGTGCGCGCTGGGCAGATACGCGAGGGTGGGCGGCTCCCCCATCAGGCTGTGCTGCAGGGTGTAGGCGATGTGCCGGTGCTGCTCGTAGCGTTCGGCGCGCTCGGCCTCCGCCCGCCTGCGCTCGGTGATGTCCCGCACGAACAGCACGGCGAGGGTCTCCCGCTCGGCCTGGAGGCTGCTGACACTGACCTCGACGGGGAAGGTGGAGCCGTCGTCGCGCAGCCCGTACAGGTTCCGGTCCACGACCGCGGGCCGCGGGTCGCGCCGTCGCAGGTAGGCGTCGAGGAGGGCGCCCTGCCGCCGGCGTTGCGCGCCGGGCGCCAGATCGGCGACCCGGGTGCCGACGAGGTCACCCGGCGTTCGGCCGAACACGCGCTCCACCTGCGCGTTGGCCATGACGACGGTGCCGTCGCCGTCGGTGATGAGGGTGGCGTCGGGTGCCGACTCCAGCAGCGCGCGGAACCGCCGCTGTGCCCGCTCCACCTCGCGCTGGGCGGCGACGCGTTCGGTGATGTCGGTGACCACGCCGCACAGGGCGTAAGGAACGCCGGACGCGTCGTTGAGCGGGAACAGGGTGGTCAGGAACTCCCGCGGACCGCCGGGCAGGTCGAGCAGTTCCTCCCGCTGCACGGGCCTGCCCCCGGCCAGCATCGCGAGGTCGGCTTCCCGCGCGTGACGGCCGAGGCCCTCCGGCATGACGTCCAGGTCGCGGCGGCCCAGTACCTGGTCGCGGCCCAGCCCCAGGCTCTCCTCGAACGTCGTGTTGACCGCCAGGTAGCGGCCCTCCAGGTCCTTGATGAACACCAACGCGGGGGTGTGGTCCATGAAGGCCTGCAGCAGTTCGTTCTGGCGCACCTGCCATTCGAGACGGGCATGGGACACCTCGACGCGACGGCCCATGGCCAGGGCGGCGAAGATCACCACGGTGAAGGCGGCCACGTGGCCCCACACCAGCAGGGCGGTCCCCAGCCGCGGCCCGAACACCCCCGCGCTCTCACCCGCCAGCACGCCCCAGCCCAGCAGGGGCGGCACGACCACGGCGGTGACGAGCATGCGGCGTCCCAGCGCGCCCGTCGCACCCGCGTTCGTGAGCAGTCCCGTCAGTCCCTCGCCCGGCCGGGCGAGGCAGGCGGCCACACCCAGAAGGACCAGGGCCGGCGCGGTGTGCAGGGCCATGCCCGTGTAGGCGCCGAACCGCTCCAGCTCGGGCACCGCGTAGGCGGCCCCGTACAGCCGCAGCATGCCGATGGCTCCGACCAGGAGCCCCATGACCTGGCCGGTCCACGCGGGGATCCGGCGCGTACTCGCGCACAGGGACGCCGCACCGGCGAGCGAGATGGCCACGGCCGTGTTCGGCCCCATCCGCCCCGGCATCCCCGTCTGGACATCGGCGGTGTCGTCCTCGAAGAGCAGCTCGTCGATGCCGAGGCTCACCCCGGTGAGGTACTGCACGAGCGTGAGCACCCCGATCAGCAGCGCCAGGGCTGCCGTCGCACGGGCCGCCGCGGTCGTCCACCGGCGAGCCGGGCCGCGTGCGACGAGGAACAGCGAGACGCCGAGCGCCACGAGGGCGACAGCGGCGTCGGGCTTCATGGACACCGAGGTACGGGGCAGCACGCTCTTCAGCACGTCGACGTCGAGGATCCACCCGGTCAGGCCCGTCAGGCCGAGGAGAGCGGCCAGCAGCGCGGCGGCCCCGGCCGCCGCGCGCGCGGCGGCCAGAGCGGACGGGTGGAACGGCAGGCCGTCGGACCGCGCCGCGCCATGTGCTCCGGGCAGCCCGGGGACCTGCTGCTCTGTCGCCACCGCGTTCTCATCCCTGACGGAGGGGCGTTCCCACCACGTCAATCGGTTCACATCATGCTAAAGAACCCGGAAGCCGCAGGCATGTGCCCGACGCGGGAGGAGGCCCCGACGGCCCGGGCGCCTTGTGACCGGGGGCAGGTGCGGCGTGACCGGTCGTGGGGCGTCGCCCCGCTCCCATGACGCGCGGTCGTGGGCGAAGAACGGTAGAAGTGGAGTGAGGGGTGGGACGCCGGGCGTCGGGACGACGGCGGGCTGGGATCGCCGCGGCGGGGCGGTCCACGACACCACCGGTGCCCCGGCCCCGGGCGCGGCGGCCCCGACGGCAGAACGGGCGATGATCAGATGCACGACGCCAATCCGCTCGACGGCGGCACCGGCGACCCCCCGGACCGGGCGGCCGCGGCCACGGCCGTCATCGACGGCCGGGGCGTCGTGGTGGGATGGAGCCCGGGCGCCGAGCGTATGCTCGGCCACCCGTCCCAGGCGGTCATCGGGCTCCCCGTGGACCGTCTGCTCGGCGCGGACGCAGGCAGGGGCGCGGCGGTCCGCGCGGTCCTCGACGACGGGCGGACCGCGACGACACTGCTCCGGCACCGGGACGGCCGGCGGATGGAGGTACGGCTGCGGGCGTATCCGTGGGTGGACGGCGAGGGCCGTACGCAGCACCTCGTCGTGGCCACCCCGCTCGAGGGGCCGGACGCGGACCCGACCACGGAAGAGGCGGCGTTCGCACAGTGCCGTCTTCCGGTCATCGTGTTCGACTCCGCGCTGCGAGCAGTGCGGGCGAGCGCCGGCGCCCGGCACGAGCTCGGCCTGAGCGAGCGGCGGATCACGGGCCGGCGGGTCACCGACGTCCTGCCTCCCCACGTCTGCCGGCACGTGGAGGACAGCATGCGCCGGGTGCTCGGCACCGGTGAGACCGAGCAGTTCCGCGTGCGGGGCAGAGCCCGGCCGGCAGCGCGGGAGGGGGTCTGGGCCATCACCGTGTCCCCGCTCAGGGGCCCCGACGGACGGGTACGGCAACTGGAGGTGTCCGCCCTCGACGTCACCGAGCAGCACCTGGCCCGGGAGCGGCTCACCCTGCTGAACGACGTGAGCACACGGATCGGCACCACCCTGGACGTGATGCGGACGGCGCAGGAGATGGCCGACCTGGTGGTGGGCCGGCTGGCGGACTTCGTCACGGTCGACCTGCTGGACTCCCTGTTCCGCGGGATCGAGCCGCGCCCCTCCCCCACCGGCGCCGTCACACTGCGCCGGGTGGCGCAGCAGTCCGTGCTGCCCGGGGTGCCCGAGGCCCTGGCCCGGCCCGGCGACGTGGACGACTACCCCCCGTCCACGCCCCCCGCCCGCTGCCTGGCCACCGGCGAGGCCTCGCTGCACCGCACCATCGACCCGGCCATCAGGGCCTGGCAGCGGGTCGACGCGGCCCGCTCGGGAGTGCTGCGGGCCTTCGGGGTCCATTCGGTCATGGTCATCCCGCTGCGGGCCCGCGCCATCACCCTCGGCGTGGCGCTCCTCGTCCGGCACCGGCGCGAGGAGCCCTTCACGGAGGACGATCTGGTGCTGGCCGAGGAGATCGGCGCGCGGGCCGCCGTGGCCGTGGACAACGCCCGCCGCTACACCCTCGAACGCGAGACCGCGCTGGCCCTCCAGCGGAGCCTGCTGCCTCGGCGGATCGCCGCCCAGGAGGCGGTCGAGGTGGCCCACCGCTACCTTCCGGCCCGCACGCGGGCGGGGCTGGGCGGTGACTGGTACGACGTCATCCCGCTGTCCGGCGCCCGGGTCGCGCTGGTCGTGGGGGACGTGGTGGGCCATGGCCTGCGGGCCTCGGCCACCATGGGACGCCTGCGGACCGTGGTCCGCACCCTGGCCGAGGTCGACCTGCCCCCCGACGAGCTCCTGACGCAGCTCGACGACCTGGCGACCCAGGTGGTGGCCGAGGAGGAGGCCGTGGTGCCGCGCGGGTCCCAGCTCGACGTGCCCACCGGTGTCATCGCCAGCTGCCTGTACGTGATCTACGACCCGGTGACGCGCCGCTGCACGGCCGCCTCCGCCGGCCATCCGCCGCCCGCGGTCGTCGCACCGGACGGCACGGTGGACTTCGTCGGCATCCGTCCCGGCCCGCCGCTGGGCCTGGGCGGCCTGCCCTTCGAGACCCGTGAATGGGAAGTGCCGCCGGGCGGTGTCCTCGCGCTGTTCACGGACGGGCTCCTGCAGGGCGCGGGGCACGATCTGGGCAGCGGGCTCGCGCGGCTGCGCCGGCGCCTGGAGCAGCCCGCCGCATCGCTGGAGGCCATGTGCGACGACCTGTTCCGCGCACTGCTGCCGACACAGCCCCAGGACGACGTCGCCCTGCTCGTCGCCCGCACCCGGACCTTCGACGCGGGCCACGTCGCCACGTGGGACCTGCCGTCCGACCCCGCCGCGGTGGCCGACGCCCGTGCGGGAGTGGGAGCCCGGCTGGCCGCGTGGGGCCTGGAGGACGTGGCGTTCACCGCCGAACTCGTGGTGAGCGAACTCGTCACCAACGCCATCCGCTACGGGCAACCGCCGGTCCAGCTACGGCTGATCCGCGGGCAGGCCCTGATCTGCGAGGTGTACGACAGCAGCGGAACCTCCCCGCACCTGCGGCGGGCCCGCACCCTCGACGAGGGCGGCCGGGGCCTGCTGCTGGTCGCCCAGTTCGCCCGGCGCTGGGGCACGCGCCACCGTGCCGAGGGGAAGACCATCTGGGCGGAGATCGAACTGCCGGGCGGCGCCGCGTGACGACACGGCGGCCGTACCCGGACCGGCCGGACGGCCGCTTCTGTCGCGGGGCCCTGCGGAAGCCGTGACGAACTCGCACCACACGACCTTGCCCGGGTCCCGCTCTCCCACGCCCCAGGTGTCCGCCAGCCCGGCCACGAGCAGCAAGTTCAACGTCTCGGCGGGATCAGGCGTGGACCACTTCGAGTAGGCGCGGCCTTCACCGGTAGGGAGTCACACCGGCTCCGGCGCGTTCACCAACGCGGAGGTGAGGGATCTGCCTCTTCTCAGGTGGCACCGAGGATGCGCAGAAGGCTGAGGCGGAGGGCATCCTGTGCGGCCTTGGCGGGTACGCGGCCGGCGTCCGCCTCCTCGCTCGCCACATGGCCGAGGCTGATCGTCGCCGCGACCAGCCAGTCGACGGGGAGCCGGTCGTCGAACTCCCCGGACTGCCGGCCACGTTGGATCACCCGTCTGATCCGGTCGGCAACGGGCGCATGCCGGTCGTGGTCGGCCTCCGGCGGGACCGTGTGGGCGCTGATCAGTTGCACGAGTACGGGATAGCGCCCGGTGACCTGTGCGCCGGCGTCGAGCATGCGCATGAGGGCATCCACTGCGGGTCCGGCGTCGAGGTCGGCGGCATCCATGGCGACTACCACCTCGTGGGTGATCCGCTCGACCACGGCCAGAAGCAACCGCTCCCGTGAAGGGAAGTGGGCGTAGACGGTCGGGCGGGTCACGCCCGCAGCGCAGGCGATCGTCTCCATGCCTGCGTCGGGTTCGACGTTGAGGACCTGGGTCGCGGCATCCAGGATGGCGGCTCTGCTGCGACGGGCGTCAGCACGACGGTTTCGGGTGGGAGACATCATCTCTTACATGTTGCCAAACTTGTCAGGGCCTAGATATTTTACAGGATGTAAAAGATCGTAGGTGGACACCAGACTGGCGGGAGTGACATGCGCACACTCGGCTCCGACCCCGAGCGGTTCCTCATCGACTTCTACACCTCGTTCACCGAGGACTTGCTGCAGACGGACGAGGACGCGGCACTGATCGTGGACCGCTATCACACCCCGGACATCGTTGAAATCGCCGACGGACACCGACTGGACCGCGACAGACTCATCGCGCACACCCGCCCGGTCCGCAAGAACCGGCCCACCCTCCGCATGGAGGTGCACGACGCCGTCGCCGAGGGCGACCGGCTCGCTGCCCGCTACACCCTTCACTCCTCCCAACGCGGCAAAGACCTGGCCATCGAGGTCTACTTCTTCGGCCGGTTCGCCCCCGACGGGCGTATGCGTCAGGCGCACATGACCACCCGCTCTGTTCCCGTACAGGGCAGCGGCGAGCGGGGACAGGCGACGCCGTGACCGTGAGCACGTACTCCGTCACAGGCATGGCCTGCGGACACTGCGCGGAGTCGGTCACCGAGGAGCTCAAACGCATCGCCGGCGTCACTGCCGCAGTGGTGGACGTCGACAGCGGCACAGTGGCGGTGACCAGCGACGGGGTTCTGCAGGCCGCGGACGTACGCGCCGCGATCGAGGAAGCAGGCTACGAACTCAGGACCGAGCAGATGTAGACCGTCGCAGGAGGGCCTCCACGCCGCCGGCCTTCTTTGCCACGGTGTGAACCTCGGCACGCTGCGCGCGCTCGCGAAGCGGCTGAAGACGAGGCAAGCCTCGCGCGCCGGCCCGGGAGGCCGGTGACAGCGCGGCGAGGCTGCTGGCGCTGCTGGTGGGCCGCCCGGAGGCGTTCGAGCGGGACGAGTGCGACGGCATACTGCGCGAGGCGTGCCCGCCCACGGTGCACGACCGGCTCGTGAACCACGCGGTGAAGAAGGACCCGCACACCGAGGAGCGGCGCCTCGCCCGGACCGCCGGCCCGGCGTCAGGTGCGGCGGAGTGCGCCGTTGCGGCGCAGGCGGCGTATGACGGAGCGGAGTTCGGGGGGCGGCGCGGGCTCCTCGGGGGCGGGCGCGTTCCACAGGGCGAGTTCACGGTCGCGGGGGCCGTGGCGGGTGTGCGGGTCGCCGTCGCCGAAGATCCGCACCGGGTGGCGGGTGTCCCACCTCTCCCATCCCGGCGAGCCGTCGGTGACGAACCGTACCCACGCGCCGTGCATCGCGTCGGCCAGCTCCTGGGGCGCACCCTCGCCGGCGAGTTTGCGGGCGTCGGGCTCGTGACCGCTGTCGAAGACGAAGCCCAGTTCCAGGGCGTGGCAGGCGCCCATGCCGGGGCGGTTCGAGGGCCACGCGAACTCGTAGACGTACGACGGCTCCCGGCGTTCGTCGGCGAGCCGGTGCAGGGGGGCGCGGAGCAGGTGGTCGGTGACCATCTGGCCGACGAGTTCCGCGGTGCCGGCGTCCGGGCGCAGGGCGCGGTAGCCGCGCGGTACCTCGCCGCCGCAGCGGCAGCGGGCCATCGCACCGGCGACGGCGACCGCGCCGAGTCGGTCGAGGCGTTCCACGAGGCCGCCGGGGACGAGCCACAGGCGGTACTCGTCGCGGGTCCAGCCGGTCAGGAGGCCGACGCCGGGGGCGGCGCCGTCGGTGAGGGCCTCCAGGGGGTCGCGCGGCACCAGGTCGCCGTCGACGACGATGCCGAAGGCGGGGCCGCCGAGCACCGGGCTGCCGCGGCGGCCGATGTCGGCCTGGACGCGCAGCAGGTGTCCGCGGTCGACGCCGGTGAAGGCCTCGGCGGTGGCGGGCACCTTCAGACGGTTCGCCATGCGCCGGACCATGCGCCGCACCTTGTCGCGGTCGGTGGTCTCGGGCGGGCCGCTCTGCAGGACGGCGCGGCGGACCAGTCCCCGGGCCCGCGGGGCGGCGACGAGTGCCGCCGCGCTGATCGCCCCGGCGGACTGGCCACCGAGGGTGACGCGGTCCGGGTCGCCGCCGAAGGCCGCGATCGAGTCGTGGACCCACTGGAGCGCGGCGAGCTGGTCGCGCAGTCCGGGGTTGGCGGGGGCGTCGGGGAACAGGCCGTAGCCCTCGACGCCAAGGCGGTAGTTGAGCGAGACGAACACCACGCCGTCACGGGCGAACGTGTGGCCGTCGTAGACGGGGACCGCCGACGATCCCCTGGTCAGGGCACCGCCGTGGAGCCATACGAGGACCGGGAGGCGGGCGCCGGGGGCGGGGTCGGGGGTCCAGACGTTGAGGTTGAGGCAGTCGTCGCCGGGGACGTCCGGGTCGGAGAGGTACGGAGCGAAGGCCGCCGAGTACGGGGGCTTGGGGGCCGTCGGCCCGAAGGCGGCGGCTTCGCGTACGCCGTCCCAGCGCTCCGGTGGGACCGGCGGGCGGAAACGGCGGGGACCGAACGGGGGTGCCGCGTAGGGGATGCCGCGGAAGACGGCCACGTCACGCTCCCAGCGGCCGCGTACGGCTCCGTACGGGGTGCCGACCACGGGGTTGTCCCGGTCCGCTGCCGTCATGAGCCCACCAGCCCTTCACCGCGCCACCACGTCACGCACCGGGGGGCTAACCCGCCGGTAACTCAAGAGCACCACAGGGCCGCTGGGTATTCCTGACGGCCGGGGGGAGTAGGGGAGTCCTTCCCGCCCCGATGTGGCGGATCTCCGGCAGGAAGCACTTTCTGTCCGGTGGCGAGGCGGGTGCCCGACGGCTCCGTGCGGGAAGCGCCGAGGTGCCGGCCGGGCCGACACCGGCGGTGGTGCCCCGGGAGCGTGCGCGTCCGGCGGACGGCACGCCGCCCGGTACGCCGTGACACAGCTCACGGCGATGTGCGGCCCGATCTTGGAATGCGCGGCCCGCCGTTCTTGCTGCCCTTCTTGTGGGCGCGCTCCGCCCATGGGCCTGCCCTGCCCCCGGGGTGCGCCGGGCAACGGTGCTCAGCGCGACCGGCCACGAGAGCCGGGGACGACCTCGGTCCTTCCCCCTCCCTCGCATCCGGCCCGCTGTCCTCGAAAGTTCCGAAAGGTTGCCTCGCACCATGCCCCTGGCTCTGCTGGCCCTGGCCGTCGTCGCGTTCGGCCTCGGCACGACCGAGTTCGCCACGATGGGGCTGCTGCCCCAGATCGCCGACGGGGTCGGCGTCTCCGTGCCGGACGCCGGCAACCTCGTCTCGGCCTACGCGCTCGGTGTCGTCGTCGGCGCCCCCGTACTGACGGGCATCGGTGCGCGCGTGCCCCACAAGCGGCTGCTGCTGCTCCTGACCGGGCTGTTCGTGGTCGGCAACATCGCGTCCGCGCTGGCCCCCACGTACGGCACGCTCTTCGCCGCGCGCCTCCTGACGGGGCTGCCGCACGGGGCGCTGTTCGGCGTGGGTGCCGTCGTGGCCTCCCGGCTGGTCGCCCCCGGCCGGGCCGCGCGGGCGGTTTCGCGCATGTTCCTCGGACTCACCGTCGCGAACATCGTCGGCGTCCCGGCCGGCACGGCCCTCGGCCAGCAGCTGGGCTGGCGGTCCGCCTTCCTCGCGATCGCCGTCATCGGTCTCGCCGCGCTCGCCGCGCTGGCCCTCTTCGTCCCCCACCAGCCCCGCGGCGGGCAGTCCGGCATCCGCCACGAGGTGCGGGCGATGGGCAACCTGCAGGTGGTGATCGGCCTGGCCGTCGCCGTGGTGGGATTCGGCGGCTTCTTCGCCGTCTACAGCTACCTGGTCCCCGTCCTGACCAACGTGACGGGTCTCTCCGACTCCTCGATCACCCTGGTGCTCGCGCTCTACGGCGTCGGCATGACGCTCGGCACGCTGATCGCGGGCCCGCTCACGGACCGCGCCCTGCGCCCGACGCTGTACGCGGGGCTCGCCCTGCTCGCCGGGGCGCTGGTGACGTTCTCCTTCACCGTCCACAGCACCTGGCCCGCGCTGGTGACGATCACCTTCATCGGCGCGCTGGGCTCCTTCATCACCACGCCCGTCCAGATGCTGCTCATGGCCAAGGCGAAGGACGCCCCGACGATGGCGGCGGCCTCCAACCACTCCGCCTTCAACCTGGCCAACGCGGGCGGCGCCTGGCTCGGCGGGCTGGCCCTCTCGGCGGGCTGGGGCTGGACCTCCCCCGCCCTGGTCGGCGCCGCCCTCGCCGTGGCCGGCCTCGGCCTCGCCGTCACGGGCGGCCTGCTGAACCGGGACGGCCGCCGCTCCGAGGTGATCACGTCGTCCGGCACCGGTGCCGCGGCGGAAAGCGACCAGGTGACGGTGGCCCGGCACCCGGACTGACCTGCTCACCCGCCCCGGGCTCAGGGGAGGGGAGCCGGGGACGGTGCCCGGAGTCCGACGCCGAGGAGCCGGGGGTCCCCGGACGTCCTCCCCAGGGGGGCCGGGTGGTCGAAGGGGCCGGTGGGCTCGGCGGTGCGCGGGGGACGGGCGGCCGCCCGAAGGACGGGGAGCGGGCCGGCGGGTGTCACCGTGCGGCCGGGCCGGCGCGAGGCGGCGCTCCGGGCCAGTCTTCCGCTCGGGTGGATCTCGTGCAGGTGCACCACGACGTCCGCGGATCTCAGCAGGCCGACCCGGTCACCGGGCGGAGGGAAGTCCGTGCCGATCTCCCGTTTGGGCCGGGAGGTGTCCAGCCAGGCGCGGACGGCGGCGGGTGCGGTGCGCAGGTCGAGATACCAGTCCGGGTGGCTGACGCGGTCCAGGGTGTGCTCGACCGAGCCGGGGGCGGCGGGCTCGACCTCGAACCGCCTGACGTCCTCGTCGACCGGGTTCTGCAGGCCCTGCTCGGTGGCGTGCACGACGCCCCGGCCGAAGGAGAGTCCCACCGCCAGGTAGCCGTCACCCAGCCGCCGCCGGAGCACCTCGCCCTGGGTGAGAGGGAGGTTGGGGGTGGAGGAGGCGGTGTACAGGTGGCTGTTGTGCCCGCCGAGCACCAAACGGTGGCCGGTGCGGCGGTGCCACCAGACGGTGTTGTCCGCCATGACGGTGTCCCGGTAGGCCATGGCCTCCCGCACGGCGCCGGGGTCCGTGAAGTCGAAGGCGTACAGGCGCGCCACCTGGTCGATGACGGTCGCGTGCTGGACCGCCCAGGCGTGCTCGTCGTCCGTTCCGGTGTGTGGGCGGGCGCTCAGCAGCGCGAGGACGCGGCCGGTGCGCTCGGCCCGTGCACGGCGCTCGTCCAAGGGTGCGGACGTGGCGGCGCGGATCCACTCGCCGACGGACGGGGTGGGAGCCGGCCCCCGGTACAGCTCGGTGACGGCGGGCAGCAGATCGGGGTGGGAGCGGCGGACGTGATCGACGACCCGGTCGTACAGCTCAGGTCCGGCATAGGCGTTGTCGTTACCGGCGAACCTCAGCGGGTCGCCGGGGTGCTCGACGTTGTACGCGCGCATCCAGCGGATCATGTCCAGGTACTCCCGGCTGTGCAGCAGGAGGTAGGCGTTCTGAAACTCCTCGGACATGATCCGGGCGGGATCGCCGCGACCGGTGAGCAGATAGCGGTCGAGGCGCAGTCCGGCACTCCAGTTGGCCTCCAGGACGAAGGAGCGGAAGCCCTTCTCCTCGACCAGGTACCGCAGGGCCCGGTGCCGGAAGGTGACGAAGTCGCGCGAGCCGTGGGCGGCCTCGCCGATGCCGACCAGCGCGGCGTCACCGATCGCCTGCCCGAGGGCCCGCAGGTCCGTGAGGGACCCGGTGGGTTCGGTGGTGCGCAGGGGACGCGCGGCCTTCTCGAGGGCCGGCAGCGGATCGTCGGCTGTCGTGGACGGCCCTTCGGGGGTGCCGGGTCCCCCACCGGCCGGGGACGACGCCGCCGTTGCGGTGAGAACGGCGAGCCAGACGAGCAGTGCGGCGGCGAACCGTCTTGACGTGGTGGGTGCCATGACGCCCAGCGTCGCCGCCCCGACGGCGGACCGCGCTCCGTGTGTCACCCGGCCGGAGCAGCGCAGCGCCGCAGCACGTCGTCGGTCAGTCGGACGGGTCGGGCATGATCTCCCGGACCTCCTGCGCACAGCGGCACGCCGCAGCGATCCTGGCGGCCCACTTCAACGCCTCCGCACGTGAGGGCACCTCGATGACCGAGAACCCGCCGATCACCGCCTTGGTCTCCGGGTACGGGCCGTCGGTGACGGTCCCGTCGGTGGACACGACGCTCGCCTGCTGGCTCTGAAGTCCACCACCGAAGACCCAGACACCGGCGGCCCGGGCCTCACGCACCACCTCGAGCGAGGCCTCGGCCACCTCGGGCAGTTCCTCCTCGGGGAAGGTCATCGCGCCGTCGTCGAACGAGATCAAGTACCGCGTCATGCGTGGCTCCTGTGGTCGTTGGCCCGGTTTCCGGCGCCTCTCACCCTAGGAGCCGGTACCGACACTCCCCCCGGCTTCCGAAACGGGCCGGGTGTTCCGTGCGCCCGTCCAGGTGATCCCGCCGCGCAGGTGGGCGCGGAAGGCGGGGTCGGCGTAGGACGCGGCGGTGTGGCCGAGGGCCGTGCAGGGCGGCGACACCGGCCGGGATGGAGTCGTGCCGGTAGTCCGTGGTGCGGGTGTGGACGAGGAGCGCGGGGCCGGCCATGCGTCCGGAGCCTACGCGAGCGCGCCGGCCCCCGGCCCGCGTCGGGCGCCGGGGCCCGACGCCGCGTCCGGGCGGTCGCCTACGACGGCGGCGGTCGCGGCGGGCGAGGTCACGGTGCGTGCGTCGCGCCGGGCACGGGCCGGTGCCGACGAACCGGTGGGCGGCGAGACACAGGACCGAGATTCCAGCAGGGGGTACAGGCGTCTCCCGGAGCACGGGGGTCCGGTCAGCGGCGATGTCCGATTTCTTCAAGACCGGGCCGGCGGGGCGGCCGTAGCGTGGCGCTCATGAGTGCACGATTCGATGCCATCGGGATGGTCGTCTCGGACATGGCCGCCTCCGTCGCCTTCTACCGGCGGCTCGGGTTCGCCTTCCCCGAGGGGTCCGAGGTCCACGAACACGCGGAGGCCGAACTGCCGGGCGGGCTGCGGCTGATGCTCGACACGGAGGAGGTGGTCCGGTCCTTCCATGCGGGATGGGAGCCGCCCTCGGGCGGGGGCAGGACCTCGCTGGCGCTGCGGTGCGGCAGTCCCGCGGAGGTCGACGCCCTGTTCGCGGAGCTGGCCGGGGCCGGGGCCCGTGTCGGGGTGAAGCCGTGGGACGCGGTGTGGGGGCAGCGGTACGCCGTCGTCCTCGACCCGGACGGGAACGGGGTGGACCTGTACGCTCCGCTACCCGCGGGCGAGTAGTTCGCCCAGCGCGGCTCCCGCCAAGTCCCTCACGTCACGCGCCATATGGGGCTGGTCGGCGTAGCCGGCGCGGGCCGCGGTCTCCGCGAGGGGGACGCCCGCCCGCGCCAGGGCGAGCGCGCGGCGCATCCGGAGGATGCGGGCGAGGGTCTTGGGGCCGTAGCCGAACGCCGCGAGGGACCGGCGGTGCACCTGACGGGCCGACACGCCCAGTTCGTCGGCGGCCACGGCGACCGGACGGCCGGCGTCGAGGGCGGTGACGAGACGGCCGAGCACCGGGTCGGGCGGGGCGGTCTCGGCCGCCCGGCCGAGGGCCACGTCCTCCAGGCCGCGCGCCGGGTCGTCCGCGGCGTTGACGCGGGCGGTGACGCGGCGCACGACCGCCGCCGGCCACAGCTCGGCCAGCTCCACGCGGCGGTCGCGCAGTTCGTGGGCGGGGACGCCCAGCAGGGCGGGCGCGGTGCCCGGGTGGAAGCGGATGCCGGTCCAGGTGCCTGGCGGCCCCCCGGTGAGGTGTGCGCGGGTGTCCGGGCCTGCGACCAGGAGGCGCCCGTCGTGCCAGAGCAGGTCCATGCAGCCGTCGGGCAGCACCCTGCCCTGACCGTTCCCGGACGGGGTGTGGGTCCACACGACCGCGCCCGTCAGCCGCGACGCCCGCTCCCTGTACACGTCCTCCAGGCTACGCCGCGCGGGTCCGCCACTCCTGGGGGCTGACGCCGTAGGTCCGTTTGAAGGCGGTGGACAGGGCGAAGGCGCTGCCGTAGCCGACCTGGCGGGCGATCGCGCCGATGGTGTCGTCGGTGTCGCGGAGGCGGTCCGCGGCGAGGGCGAGGCGCCAGCCGGTGAGGTACGTCATCGGGGGTTCGCCGACGTGTTCCGTGAAGCGGCGGGCCAGGGCGGCCCGGGAGACGCCGGCCTTCGACGCGAGGGCGGCGACCGTCCAGGGGTGGGCCGGGTCGTCCTGCAGCAGGCGGACGACGGGGCCGACGACGGGGTCGGACAGGGCCAGGTACCAGGCGGGCGGTTCCGCCTCCGGCCGGTCGAACCAGGCCCGGAGCGCGGCGATGAGCAGCAGGTCGAGCAGCCGGTCCAGGACGACCTCCTGACCGGGTGCGTCGCGCACGATCTCCTCCATGAGGAGGGGCGTGAGCGGGCAGTCCCACACCTCGGCGGTCAGGGAGAGCAGCGGCGGCAGCGCGTCCAGCAGGCGGCCGCCGATCTCACCGCGCATCCGGTAGGTGCCGATCAGCATCACCGCCGCGCCGTCCGGGCGGTCGCCCCAGGTACGGACACCGAGGTCCATGACGCCGTTCAGGGGCCGTCCGTCGGGGTAGTGGCACTCGCCACCGGGCAGGATCAGCGCCTGCGGGACCGTGTCCGGGTCGTCGGCGCAGGTGTACGGGTCGGGGCCGCGTGTGACGGCGAGGTCGCCGGGGCGCAGCAGGAGCCGCTCTCCCGCGTCGGACAGCAGCCACGCCTCGCCGCGCGCGAGGAGCATCAGCGTCAGCGGGGCGCGGTCCTCCACGCGGACCGCCCACGGCGGGTCGAAGCACGCCCGGATCATGAACGCCCCGCGGGCGCGCGGACCCTCGAGCAGGCCGGTGAGAGCGTCCATGGGGTCAGCCTAGACGCGGGCTTATGCGCCTGAGCCCTTCGGCGATGGTTCCGTGCGGTGCGCGGCGGTTGACTCGAGGGCATGACGGAGAACACGAAGAGTGCGAAGGACACGACCCTGGTCGTCACGGGCGCCTCCGGCCGTACGGGGAGCCGGGTGGCACGGGCCGCCGGGGCGGCGGGGCTGACCGTGCGGGCGGCGTCGCGGGCGACCGGGTTCGACTGGGCGGACCGGTCGACCTGGGCGGACACCCTGCGGGGCGCCGACGCGGCGTACCTCGTCCACCCGGCCGACGTGGGCGCTCCCGGTACCGCCGAGGCGGTCGGCGAGCTCGCCCGGGTGGCGCTGGGGCTGGGGGTGCGGCGGCTGGTGCTGCTGTCCGCGCGGGGCGAGGACCAGGCGCTGCCCACCGAGGAGGCGCTGCGCGCGTCGGGCGCGGACTGGACGGTCGTACGGGCCGCCTGGTTCGCGCAGAACTTCAGCGAGGGACCGCTGCTCGAGGAGGTGCGGCGCGGGGAGCTGGTGTTTCCCGCGGGCGAGGTCGCGGAGCCGTTCGTGGATGTGCGCGACATCGCGGAGGTGGTGGTGGCCGCGCTGACGGACGGGGAGCGGTACGCGGGGCGGACGATCACCGTGACGGGGCCCCGGCTGCTCACCTGGCGGGAGGCGGTGGCGGAGATCGCGGTGGCCACGGGGCGGCCGCTGACGTACCGGCCGGTGCCGGCGCGTGACTACGGCGAGGCGCTGACCGGCCTCGGGGTGCCGCCGGAGGAGGCCGCGTTCCTCACCGAGGTGTTCGGGACGCTGCTGGACGGGCGCAACGCGCGGGTGGAGGACGCCGGGGTGTGGCAGGTGCTGGGGCGCGGGCCGCGGGACTTCGCGGAGTTCGTGGCCCAGGAGGCGGCGGCCGGGACGTGGACGGTGTGAGCGGGGGGCCGTGCCTGGTGGGGAGGACGCGGCTCACTTCTCCTCGTGCTCCGGTCCCTCCCCGTGTCTCGGGTGGGTGGTCTTCACATGGGCGCGCAGGCGCGCCGTGACGTCCTCCGGGGGGAGGAAGCGGGACCAGCGTTCGGGGAACTCGGAGGGCATGTCGGGGTCGGCCTCGCCGGTCGACGCCGCGGTCCGGGCGACGTACTCGGCGACCTGGGCCTGGCGCATCCGCTCGTTGGTCTCGCGGGCCGCGGCGGTCGCGGCGGCCGGCCAGACCCGGTCGATGGCCGCGTTGACGGCGGCGCCGACGAGCACGGCGAAGGCGGACACACCGATCCACAGCAGCACGGCGACGGGAGCCGCGAGGGAGCCGTAGATGGTCGGCCCCTCGACGGTGTTGGTCAGGTAGATCCGCAGCAGGAAGCTGCCGAGCACCCACATGCCGAGGGCGACCAGCGCGCCGGGCACGTCCTCGATCCACGGGGAGCGCACGGGTACGGAGACGTGGTACAGCGTGGTCAGGAAGGCGATGGAGAGCAGGATCACGACCGGCCAGTAGAGGATCTGCACGACCGTCGTCGACCAGGGCACGATCCGCACGACCGCGTCCGGCCCCGCCACCATCAGCGGCAGCGCGACCGAGCCGATCAGCAGGGCCACGAGGAACAGCAGGAACGCCAGCAGCCGGGTCTTGACGATGCCCCGGACGCCGTCCAGGCCGTACATGACGGTGATGGTGTCGATGAAGACGTTCACCGCGCGGGAGCCCGACCACACGGCGATCAGGAAGCCGAGGGAGATGACGTCGGGCCGGCCGCCCTTGGTCACGTCCCGCAGGATCGGTTCCGCGATCTGCGTGACACCCCGGTCGGAGAGCACGGTGCGGGAGGCGTCGAGGAGGTTGCGCTGCAAGCTCTGGATGGTCTCGGCGCCGGTCCAGGCGTCGACGTAACCGAGCAGTCCGATCATGCTGAGGAGCAGCGGCGGGACCGACAGCAGCGTGAAGAACGCCGCCTCGGCCGCCAGCCCCAGGATGCGGTACTCCATGCAGGAATTGACGGTGTCCTTGAGCAGCAGCCAGGCGGTCCTGCGTTTGGAGACGTTCCGGTAGAGGGCCCGGGCCCGGTGGAGGCGGCCGGAGGGCTCGTCGGGGGATTCACTTGCTGGCTGCACGAACCAAAGGTATCCGTCGTGCCTGGTCGCACTCACCCAGAGGCGGAATCACCGGTTGAGGAGGCCGGAGGGCGGGGTACGTTCGGGGCATGGCAGGCACCACGCACACCGTGACCAACCAGGCTCCCCCGCTGGTGCAGTACGACGTCTTCGGCGCCGACCGGGCTCTGGTGGAGGCGGTCGAGCGGCATCTGGCGCCGGAGGTGCTGGACGAGGGGCTCTCCGAGCTGTCGGGGCTCGGGCGGACGGTGGGGTCCGCGCAGGTGCAGGAGTGGGGGGTGCTGGCCAACGAGCATCCGCCGCGGCTGCGCACGCACGACCGCTACGGGCACCGGATCGACGAGGTCGAGTTCCACCCGTCCTGGCACCGGCTGCTCGGCAAGGGCGTCTCGGCGGGGCTGACGGCGGCGTGGGGCCGGCCGGGCGGGCATGTGCGGCGGGCGGCGGCGTTCCACTTGTGGACGCAGGTCGAGGCCGGCAACGGGTGCCCGCTGTCGATGACCCACGCCGCGGTGCCGGCGCTGCGCGCCGAGCCGGAGCTGGCGGCGGTGTGGGAGCCCCGGCTGACGTCGACGGTCTACGACCCCGCCCTGCGGTCTCCCGGCCGGAAGCCCGGTGCGTTGTTCGGAATGGGCATGACGGAGAAGCAGGGCGGCAGCGACGTCCGGGCGAACAGGACGGCCGCGCGGCCGCTGTCGGAGGACGGCGCCTACGAGCTGACCGGGCACAAGTGGTTCTGCTCGGCTCCGATGTCGGACGCCTTCCTGGTGCTGGCGCAGGCGCCCGGGGGTCTCACCTGCTTCCTGGTGCCGCGCGTGCTGGAGGACGGCACGCGCAACGTGTTCCTCATCCAGCGGCTGAAGGACAAGCTGGGCAACCGGTCCAACGCGTCCGCCGAGGTCGAGTTCGCCGGGACCTGGGCGCGCCGGGTCGGGGAGGAGGGGCGCGGGGTGCGCACCATCATCGGGATGGTGGCGGCGACCCGGCTCGACTGTGTGCTCGGTTCGGCGGGGCTGATGCGGCAGGCGGTGGCGCAGGCGGTGCACCACTGCACGTACCGGGAGGCGTTCGGCGGCAGGCTCGCCGACAAGCCGCTGATGCGCAACGTGCTGGCCGATCTGGCGCTGGAGTCGGAGGCGGCCACCGCGCTGGCGCTGCGGCTGGCGGCCGCGTACGACGACGGCGGTGAGCAGGAGCGGGCGCTGCTGCGGATCGCGGTGCCGGCGGCGAAGTACTGGGTGACCAAGAGGTGCGCGCCCGTCGCGGTGGAGGCGGCGGAGTGCCTGGGCGGGAACGGGTACGTCGAGGAGTCGGGGATGCCGCGGCTGGTGCGGGAGTCCCCGCTGAACTCGATCTGGGAGGGGGCGGGCAACGTCCAGGCGCTGGACGTGCTGCGGGCGCTGGGCCGGGAGCCGGGGGCTCTGGACGCGTACCTGCGCGAGGTCGGGCAGGCCCGCGGGGCGGATCACCGGCTGGACGGGGCGATCAAGAACCTGCTGACGGAGCTGGCGGATCTGGAGGGTGCCGAGGGGCGGGCGCGGCGGCTGGTGGAGCGGCTGGCGCTGGTGCTCCAGGGGTCGCTGCTGGTGCGGTACGCGCCGCCGCAGGTGGCGGACGCGTTCTGCGCGGCACGGCTGGGCGGGGACGCGGGTTCGGCGTTCGGGACGCTGCCGTCCACGCCTGCTCTGGCATCGGTGGTGGAGCGGGCCCGGCCGGTGTCCTGAGCGATTCACCCCGGGGCGCGGGGAACTGCGCGACCGGCCACCCACGACCGGACAGCCGCCGGCGCGCGTCACGTCGCATCCCGTGCCGCGCACACCGTCCTGCTGCCACGGGCATGACGCGGGGGTGGTGCTGCGCCGACACGGCACCACCCCCGCACCACAGGCCCGTTGAGAGCCGTGGACGCCGCTCGGGACGGCGTCGCTCAATCTTCAAACAGTCCTCAGGCCGCCCACCAGGGTTGCAGGGGGTTGCAACCTGCTGTTCCCGCGCCGGTACCGAGGGTCCCCGTCCGGGGCAGGCGGCAGTATGGGTCGGACAGTCTTTCTCGGGGAGGTCCGGTGGCGCTGTCACCGATGGACGTGACGCACCTGGCGGCCGTCGACACGGCGCGCGCGGCGCGGGTGCTCGACGAGGTCCGCTCCGCCGCGCTGTCGGGGCAGCGTCTGCCCGTCGCTCCCCGCCCGGTCATCGGGCAGTCCTGGGAGCGGATGCTGCGCAGCGGTGTGGACCCGGACCACGACGTCCGCAGCGGCACGCTGTCCCGCGAGGAGGTGCAGCGGCGGCGGGAGTCCTCGACGCTGCGGCACGTCCTGCCGGTGCTGCGGGAGGGGCTGCTGTCGGTCGCGGACGTCGCGCACCACATCATGGTGGTGGCCGACGAGGAGGGCCGGGTGCTGTGGCGGGAGGGCAGCGCGCCGGTGCTGCGCAAGGCGGACGGGCTGGGCTTCGAGGTCGGCGCGGACTGGCGTGAGGACGTCGTCGGCACCAACGGGGTGGGCACGCCGGCGGTGACGGGGCGTCCCGTGCAGGTGTTCGCGTCGGAGCACTTCGTACGGTCGCACGCCGCCTGGACGTGTGCCGGGGCGCCGATCACCGATCCCCGGGACGGACGGCTGATCGGCGTCGTGGACGTGAGCGGGCCGCTGGAGACGATGCACCCGGCCACGCTGGCGTGGGTCGACTCGGTGGCGAAGCTGGCCGAGGCACGGCTGCGGGAGCGGCACGTGCGGTCGCTGGAGCGGCTGCGGGCGGTGGCCGCGCCGGTGCTGGCGCGGCTCGACGGGCGTGCGCTGGTGGTGGACCGGCACGGGTGGACGGCGGCGGTGACGGGGATGCCGTACACGGAGCGGCTGGCGCTGCCCGCGTCGGTGTCGGCGGGCATGCGGTGGCTGCCCGCGCTGGGGCGGTGCTCGCTGGAGCCGCTGGCCGGGGGCTGGCTGGTGCGGGTGGCGGACGAACCGGTGACACGTGACGCCGTGCGGGTCGTGCTGGATCTCAGGGAGCCGCGCCGCCGGTCGGTGGAGGTCTCGGGCCAGGCGGGGTCCTGGACCCGGGAACTGAGCCCCCGGCACGCCGGGTTGCTGTACCTGCTGGCCGTGCACCGTGCGGGGCGCAGCGCCGCCGACCTGGCCCGGGAGGTGTTCGGGGACCCGGCCCGTACGGTGACGGTCCGCGCCGAGATGTCCCGCGTACGCCGTTACCTGGGCTCCCTGCTGGACCACCGGCCCTACCGCTTCACGGAGTCCGCCGAGGTGGAGGTCCTGCTCCCGGACCACCCGGACGAGCTGCTCCCCCGCGCGGCGGCCCCCGTCCCGGGCCGTCGGCGGCGGCCGGCCCCGGATGCCTGAGGGCCGTCCGTCAAGAGTGCGCGGGGTCGTACAGGAGTGCCCTGGAGCGCCTCGGAAGGTCGCCGTTCCGCATATTTGCAGGGTCTTCGCCTCCTGGGCCGGCCGGCTGTCGTAGCATCCCGGTACGGGCCACCCCAACTGCTCCACGGTCAACCCGCAGATCACCGGACGCAGTTGGCTCGCCCCGGGAGGACGGTATGAAGCATCGCGGCAGACACCGCCGGCGCAGACGGGGCAGGGCGCTGCGGGCTGCGCTGGCCGGAACCGCCCTCGCGCTGACCGCGGCCGCGACCATGATCAGTGCCTCGCAGGCCACCGACGCCGACGACCCCGGGGCGCTGAGGCCGCTGACCGCGTCCGCCGAGACCGCGCCGCTGCGGCTGACCGAGCAGGCCGTCCGGGGCGACGCGCTCGACCGCCTCTCCGCCGGTATGGGCCGGCCCGTCGGCATCGGCGCCGTGCTCGCCGACCCCGACGGCTCGCTGCGCGACGCGGAGGAGTGCCCGGACGACGACCGGCGGGCACTGCCCGTGGAACCGGCCGCGACGCGGGCGTACTGCTGGCCGGGCCGGGACACCGTCGGCTGGCGGGCCGGCGCGGTCACCACCTCGGGGGACGCGGACGACGACGGGCGCTGGGGCGCGCACCGGGTGATCCTCTCCGGGTGGAGCCGGACCGCGGGTTCCGTGGCCGAGCAGGGGCTCGCCAGGGTCGCCTTCGTGGACGCCGGCGACCCGGGCGCACCGCGCTACACCTGGGCCCTGCTCACCGTTCCGGTGGACGACGGCCGCGACTACCGCGGGCTGGGCTCCGCCGTGTCGGGCATGGTCTGGTACCAGGACAAGCTGCTGGTGACCACCGGCCGGGGCGAAGGCGCCGCACTGTACGTGTACGACCTGGACCGGGTGCAGCGGGCCACCGTGGAGGGCAGGTCGGTGGGCAGGGTGCCCGGCGGCTGGTCGGCGGCCGGGGCGCGGTACGTGCTGACGGCGGTCGCCTCCTACCGGACGAGCGGTGCCGGCGCCCCGCGGCCGGACGGCATCGCCCTGGACCGCAGCACCGCGCCGGACAGCCTGGTGGCGCACGGCGCCTCCTCCCCGGAGGACGGGCCGACCCGGCTGTGGCGGTACTCGTTCAGCACCGAGCCGCATCGTGCCGGGCTGCTCGACCCCGATCCGGTCGCGGTGTACGAGACGGAGCTGACCCGGGTGCGCAGTGTGCTGTCGTACCGGTCGGGCTGGTACCTGGGCCGGATGACCGGGACCCCGGACGAGCGCGGCACGCTGTGGCGGCAGGACGCCGACGGGGCCCTCCCCACCCGCTGCGGGGCGGACGAGACGCACCGCTGCTGGAGCGCCGGGGCGACGTCCCTGTCCTACTGGCAGGAGACCGGCGACGTGTGGTCCCAGTCCGGGCGCATGCTGTTCGCGCTGCCGCTGGCCTCGGTCGACCGGTCCCTCCACCGGTAGCCGGATGGGGCGGCCGTCCGCGCCCTGACAGGCGTTCGACAGGAACGTGCCCTGGATGGTTCCCTTTCGGACATGACGACCATCTCCGTGACCACCTGGTCCCTGGAGCAGACCGCGCCCACCGATCTCCGTCCGGCCGCCGTGCCCGGGGGAGACGTGCGGGTCGTCCGCTCCGAGGTGCCCTCCCCCGAGTTCAGCCGTTTCCTGTACGCCTCGGTCGGCGGTGACATCCGCTGGACCGACCGGCTGGGCTGGACGTACGCGCAGTGGCTGGAGTACCTGGACCGGCCCGAGGTGGAGACGTGGGTCGCCTACGACCGCGGGACCCCGGCGGGTTACGTGGAGCTGGAGGCACAGGAGGACGGGGTCGTCGAGATCGTCTACTTCGGTCTCCTCGCCGCCTTCCGCGGGCGGCGCATCGGCGGGCACCTGCTGTCGTACGGGACGGCCCGCGCGTGGGACCTGGCGGACCGCCGGCCGGGACTGAAGCCGACCACGCGGGTGTGGCTGCACACGTGCAGCAAGGACGGCGAGCACGCCATGGACAACTACCTGCGCCGGGGCTTCACCCTGTTCGACACCAAGGTCGAGGACGAGCCGCAGGTGCCGACGCCGGGCCCGTGGCCGGGTGCCCGTCCGGCCTGACCGGCGCGGGCAGGACCGCCCGCGACGCTTGTGACCAAGGACACCCTTGTCTCTCATTTCGAGACAAGGGTGTCTGCATTGTGGACAAAGCTGGACTGTGTCCAGAACGCCGTGCCAGGCTTCCGCCATGCCTGGAACTGGAATCGCCTTGGTGAGTCGGCGGCACGTCGACCTCGGCCGCATGTCCAGCGCCATCTGTCCGGCGCGCTGAGAGCACCCAGCACCGCCCGGCCCCCTTTCTTCACCCCACTCCCCGCGCAACGACGCGCACTCCCTTTCGTGTGCCTGTATGCGCAGGTCAGAGCACTCTTCCCGCCTGTCCCGAAGGACGTATCAACCATGGCCGCCACCCCGCAGAAACCTGCCGTCGCGCAGAATGCTGCCGCCGCGACTCCCCGCCGCAAGGTGAGCCGTCACCGCGGCGAGGGACAGTGGGCCGCGGGACACTTCACCCCGCTCAACGGCAACGAGCAGGTCAAGAAGGACGACGACGGTCTCAATGTGCGGACACGCATTGAGACGATCTACTCCCGGCGCGGTTTCGACTCGATCGACCCCAGTGACCTGCGCGGCCGGATGCGCTGGTGGGGCCTCTACACCCAGCGCCGCCCCGGGATCGACGGCGGCAAGACCGCGATCCTGGAGCCCGAGGAGCTGGACGACGAGTACTTCATGCTGCGGGTGCGCGTCGACGGCGGTGCGCTGACCACCCGGCAGCTGCGGGTGATCGGTGAGATCTCGCAGGAGTTCGCGCGCGGCACCGCGGACATCACCGACCGGCAGAACGTCCAGTTCCACTGGATCCGTATCGAGGACGTGCCCGCGATCTGGGACCGCCTGGAGGGTGTCGGCCTCTCCACGGTCACCGCCTGCGGCGACACCCCCCGCGTGATGATCGCCTCACCCGTCGCCGGCATCGCCGAGGACGAGATCATCGACGGCACCCCGGCCCTGGAGGAGATGAAGCGCCGCGTCCTGGGCAACAAGGCGTACTCGAACCTGCCCCGGAAGTTCAAGACGGCCATCTCCGGCTCGCCCGTCCTCGACGTGGTGCACGAGATCAACGACGTCGCGTTCGTCGGCGTACGCCATCCCGAGCACGGGCCGGGCTTCGACCTGTGGGTCGGCGGCGGCCTGTCCACCAACCCCAAACTGGGCGTACGGCTGGGCACCTGGGTCCCGATCGAGGATGTTCCCGACGTCTACGAGGGCGTCCTGTCGATCTTCCGCGACTACGGCTACCGCCGGCTGCGCAACCGGGCGCGGCTGAAGTTCCTGGTCGCCGACTGGGGTCCGGAGAAGTTCCGCCAGGTACTGGAGGACGAGTACCTCCACCGCAGGCTGACCGACGGTCCGGCACCCGAGCAGCCGGTGCAGCAGTGGCGCGACCACATCGGCGTGCACCGCCAGAAGGACGGCCGCTACTACGTCGGCTTCGCCCCGCGCGTCGGCCGCGTCGACGGCACCACGCTCACCAAGATCGCCGATCTCGCGGAGGCCCACGGCTCGGGCCGGGTGCGGACCACCGTCGAACAGAAGATGATCATCCTCGACGTCGAGGAGGCCCGGGTCGGCTCCCTCGTCGAGTCCCTGGAGGCACTGGACCTCAGCGCCAGGCCCTCCCCGTTCCGGCGTGGCACGATGGCCTGCACCGGCATCGAGTTCTGCAAGCTCGCCATCGTCGAGACCAAGGCGCGCGGCGCCTCGCTGATCGACGAACTCGAGCGCCGCATCCCGGACTTCGACGAGCCGATCACCATCAACCTCAACGGCTGCCCGAACGCCTGCGCCCGCATCCAGGTGGCCGACATCGGCCTCAAGGGCCAGCTGATGCTCGACGAGCGCGGTGAGCAGGTCGAGGGCTACCAGGTCCACCTCGGCGGCGCGCTCGGCCTCGAGGCCGGCTTCGGCCGCAAGGTGCGCGGTCTGAAGGTCACCGCGGACGAACTGCCGGACTACGTCGAGCGGGTGCTGAAGCGCTTCCAGGCGGAGCGCGAGGACGGCGAGCGGTTCGCCGCCTGGGTCGGCCGCGCCTCGGAAGAGGCCCTGTCGTGAGCGAGCGGGCCGCGCCGTTCCACTGCCCCTACTGCGGCGACGAAGACCTGCGTCCGGGGGAGCAGGGCCACGGGGCGTGGGAATGCGGCGCGTGCAACCGAGCATTTAAGCTGAAGTTCCTCGGGCTGCTCGCCCGGGGGCTCGAGCGATCCGACACGGGAGGGGTCCGGACGTGACGGCTGTTCAGGAAGAGCGTTCTACGGACGACTTGAGGGAACTGGCCGAGCGGGCGGGCCGCGATCTGGAGGATGCCTCCGCGCGGGAGATCCTCACCTGGGCCGCCGAGACCTTCGGCGACCGCTTCTGCGTGACCTCCTCGATGGAGGACGCGGTGGTCGCCCACCTCGCCTCCCGGGTGATGCCCGGCGTGGACGTCGTGTTCCTCGACACCGGCTACCACTTCCCGGAGACCATCGGCACCCGGGACGCGGTCGAGGCCGTGATGGACGTCAACCTCATCACGCTCACCCCGCGGCAGACGGTCGCCGAGCAGGACGCCGAGTACGGCCCGAGGCTGCACGACCGCGACCCCGACCTGTGCTGCGCGCTGCGCAAGGTGCAGCCGCTGGAAGAGGGCCTGACGGGCTATCAGGCGTGGGCGACCGGCCTGCGCCGCGACGAGTCCCCGACCCGGGCGAACACCCCGGTCGTCGGCTGGGACGAGAAGCGGCGGAAGGTCAAGATCTCCCCCATCGCCCGCTGGACCCAGGACGACGTGGACGCCTACGTCGCCGAGCACGGCGTCCTCACCAACCCGCTGCTGACGGACGGCTACGCCTCCGTGGGCTGCGCGCCCTGCACCCGCCGCGTGCTGGAGGGCGAGGGCACGCGCGCCGGCCGCTGGTCGGGCCGCGCCAAGACCGAGTGCGGGCTGCACGGCTGACCATGACCGCGCCTTCGACGAACCAGGAGAACCACGTGACGACCGGAGCCACCGTCTGGCTCACGGGTCTGCCGAGTGCGGGCAAGACCACCATCGCCCACGAGCTGGCCGCCGCACTGCGTGAGCGGGGCCGGCGGGTCGAGGTGCTCGACGGCGACGAGATCCGCGAGTTCATCTCGGCGGGCCTCGGCTTCAGCCGCGAGGACCGGCACACCAACGTGCAGCGCATCGGCTTCGTCGCCGAACTGCTCGCCCGCAACGGCGTCACCGCGCTCGTCCCGGTCATCGCCCCTTACGCGGACAGCCGGGAGGCGGTCCGGGGGCGGCACGCGGCGAACGGCACGCCCTACGTCGAGGTGCACGTGGCCACCCCGGTCGACGTGTGCTCCGTCCGCGACGTGAAGGGCCTGTACGCCAAGCAGGCCGCGGGTGAACTCACCGGACTCACCGGCGTGGACGACCCGTACGAGGAACCAGAGAAGCCCGATCTGCGGATCGAGTCGCAGAACCAGACCGTGCAGGAGTCCGCGGCGTCCGTGTACGCCCTGCTCAGCGAAAGGGGACTGGTATGAGAGCCGCCGCCACCGCCGAGGAGGGCACGGCCAGTCCGTACGCCCTCTCCCACCTGGACGCCCTCGAGTCCGAGGCGGTGCACATCTTCCGCGAGGTGGCGGGCGAGTTCGAGAAGCCGGTGATCCTGTTCTCCGGCGGCAAGGACTCCATCCTCATGCTGCACCTGGCGCTGAAGGCCTTCACCCCGGCGCCGGTCCCGTTCTCGCTGCTGCACGTGGACACCGGACACAACTTCCCCGAGGTCCTCGACTACCGCGACCGCACGGTGGCCCGGCACGGGCTGCGGCTGCACGTCGCCTCCGTGCAGGACTACATCGACCGCGGGGTGCTCAAGGAGCGCCCGGACGGCACCCGCAACCCGCTGCAGACCCTGCCGCTGACCGAGAAGATCCAGAGCGAGCGGTTCGACGCCGTGTTCGGCGGCGGGCGCCGCGACGAGGAGAAGGCCCGCGCGAAGGAGCGGGTGTTCTCGCTGCGCGACGAGTTCTCCCAGTGGGACCCGCGCCGCCAGCGCCCCGAGCTGTGGAACCTGTACAACGGCCGGCACGCCCCCGGGGAGCACGTCCGCGTCTTCCCGCTGTCCAACTGGACCGAGCTGGACGTGTGGCAGTACATCGCCCGCGAGGGCATCGAGCTGCCGGAGATCTACTACGCGCACGAGCGTGAGGTGTTCCGGCGCGGCAGCATGTGGCTGACCGCCGGTGAGTGGGGCGGCCCCAAGGACGGCGAGAGGGTCGAGAAGCGGCTGGTGCGCTACCGGACCGTGGGTGACATGTCCTGTACCGGCGCGGTGGACTCCGCCGCCGACACCATCGAGAAGGTGATCACCGAGATCGCCGCCTCCCGGCTCACCGAGCGCGGTGCCACCCGCGCCGACGACAGGCTCTCCGAGGCCGCGATGGAAGACCGCAAGCGCGAGGGGTACTTCTAGACATGAGCACCATCACGACCGAGGAACTCGCGGCCACCACCCTGCTGCGGTTCGCCACCGCCGGTTCCGTCGACGACGGCAAGTCCACCCTGGTGGGCCGGCTGCTGCACGACTCCAAGTCGGTCCTCACCGACCAGTTGGAGGCCGTGGCGCGCGCGTCGGCCGACCGTGGCCAGGAGGCGCCCGACCTCGCGCTGCTCACCGACGGCCTGCGGGCCGAGCGGGAGCAGGGCATCACCATCGACGTGGCCTACCGCTACTTCGCCACGCCCCGGCGCCGGTTCATCCTCGCCGACACCCCGGGGCATGTGCAGTACACGCGGAACATGGTCACCGGCGCGTCGACGGCCGAGCTGACGGTGCTCCTCGTCGACGCCCGCAACGGCGTGGTCGAGCAGACCCGGCGGCACGCCGCCATCGCGGCCCTGCTGCGGGTCCCGCACGTCGTCCTCGCCGTCAACAAGATGGACCTGGTCGACTACCGGGAGTCCGTGTTCGCCGCGATCGCCGAGGAGTTCACGGCGTACGCGACCGAGCTGGGCGTCCCCGAGGTCACCGCGGTCCCGATCTCGGCGCTGGCCGGCGACAACGTGGTGGAGCCGTCCGCGCACATGGACTGGTACGGCGGCCCGACCGTGCTGGAGCACCTGGAGACCGTCCCGGTCAGCCATGACCTGGCGCACTGCCACGCGCGGCTGCCGGTGCAGTACGTGATCCGGCCGCAGAGCGCCGAGCACCCGGACTACCGGGGGTACGCCGGCCAGATCGCGGCGGGCACCTTCCGGGTGGGCGACGAGGTGACCGTGCTGCCGTCCGGGCGGACGACGGCGGTCACCGGGATCGACCTGCTGGGCAGGCCCGTCGACGCCGCGTGGACGCCGCAGTCGGTGACGCTGCTGCTGGCCGACGACATCGACATCTCCCGCGGTGACCTGATCGTCCCCAGCAAGGACGCGCCGGACACCTCGCAGGACATCGAGGCCACCGTGTGCCACGTCGCCGACCAGCCGCTGGCCGTCGGCCACCGGGTCCTGCTCAAGCACGGCACCCGTACCGTCAAGGCGATCGTGAAGGACATCCCGTCCCGGCTGACGCTGGACGACCTGTCCCTGCACCCGCACCCGGGCCGGCTGACCGCCAACGACATCGGCCGGGTGAAGATCCGTACCGCCGAACCGCTGCCCGCCGACTCCTACGCGGACTCGCGGCGCACCGGCTCCTTCATCCTCATCGACCCCAGTGACGGCACCACGCTCACCGCGGGCATGGTCGGCGAGTCGTTCGCCGCGCCGGAGCCCGTCAAGGCCGAGGCCGACGACGACGGGTGGGACTTCTGAGCATGAACTCCACCGATTTCTACACCGGGTTCGCGAAGGAGGGCGGCCGCGTCGGCAGCGGGTCCCTCGGCGCCGGGCAGGGCGGGGTCGACCGATGTGTGCGCTGACGTACGCGCACCGCTCGCGCGCCCTCACCCCCCACCGCCGTAGACGAAAACCCGCCGACTTCCCGGCCACGACCTGAGAGGCCGTGACCGCCGGGCCTTGCGAGAGGAACACCTCCCGTGCCTGCCACGACCGCCCTGCGCCGCACCCTCGCGGTGATGGCCGTGCTCCCGCTGCTCACCCTGGCCGCCTGCGGCTACGGGTCCCAGGCCAAGCACGACGACACCGCGAAGGTCGCCGCCGGGGCGAAGAAGACCGACGGCCTCGATTCCGTCAGGATCGGCTACTTCGGCAACCTCACCCACGGCACCGCGCTGGTGGGCAACAAGAAGGGCCTGTTCCAGAAGGAACTCGGCGCCACGGAGGCGAAGTACGCCGTGTTCAACGCGGGGCCGTCGGAGATCGAGGCGCTCAACTCCGGTTCCGTCGACATCGGCTTCATCGGCCCCTCCCCCGCCGTCAACGGCTACACCAAGTCCGGCGGGAAGAACCTGCGCATCATCGGCGGTTCGGCGTCCGGCGGGGTCAAGCTCGTGGTGAACCCGGACAGGGTGACGTCCCTGGAGGACGTCGAGGGCAAACGGATCGCGACCCCGCAGCTCGGCAACACCCAGGACGTCGCGTTCCTCAACTGGGCGGCCGGGCAGGGCTGGAAGGTCGACGCGCAGAGCGGCAAGGGCGACGTCACGGTCGTCCGCAGCGACAACAAGGTCACCCCGGACGCCTTCAGGGCCGGATCGGTCGACGGCGCCTGGGTGCCGGAACCGACCGCGTCGAAGCTGGTCGCCGAGGGTGGCAAGGTGCTGCTGGACGAGGCGTCCCTGTGGCCGGACGAGAAGTTCGTGATCACGAACATCATCGTGCGCCAGGAGTTCCTGGAGGAGCACCCGAAGGCCGTCGAGGCGGTGCTGAGGGCGTCCGTCGACACCAACCGGTGGATCAACGCCCACCCGGACGAGGCGAAGACCCTCGCCAACGAGCAGCTGGAGGCCGACTCCGGCAAGCCGCTGCCCGCCGAGGTGCTGGACCCGGCGTGGGATTCCATCCGGTTCACCGACGACCCGCTGGCCGCCACGCTCGACGCCCAGGCGGAGCACGCCGTGAGGGCCGGCCTGCTGGAGCAGCCGGACCTGGACGGCATCTACGACCTCACGCTGCTCAACAAGGTCCTGAAGGCCGCGGGCGAGCCCGCCGTCGACGACGCCGGACTCGGCGCCAAGTAAGCCCGGACAACGCAGAGTTCCCAGGAGGTGACGACCATGGCCACGACCCTCGCCCAGGCCGCCGACGGCACCGAGGCGGTCACGCACGCCGCACGGATCGAGCACGTCTCGAAGTCGTTCGCCGGCCCGGCCGGGCAGCAGCTCGTGCTGGACGACATCACGCTCGACGTCGCGCCCGGCGAGTTCGTCACCCTCCTGGGTGCCTCGGGCTGCGGCAAGTCCACGCTGCTCAACCTGGTCGCGGGCCTGGACCGGCCCACGGCCGGCACGATCGTCACGGACGGCCGGCCGGCGCTGATGTTCCAGGAGCACGCGCTCTTCCCGTGGCTGACCGCGGGCAAGAACATCGAACTCGCCCTGAAGCTGCGCGGCGTGCCGAAGAACGAACGCCGCGGGCGGGCCGAGGAGCTGTTGGAGCTCGTACGGCTGAAGGGCGCGCACGGCAAGCGGGTGCACGAGCTGTCCGGCGGCATGCGGCAGCGGGTCGCGCTGGCCCGGGCGCTCGCCCAGGAGAGCAGGCTGCTGCTGATGGACGAGCCGTTCGCGGCCCTGGACGCCATCACCCGGGACGTGCTGCACGACGAGCTGACCCGCATCTGGCGCGAGACACGGCTCTCGGTCCTGTTCGTCACGCACAACGTGCGCGAGGCGGTCCGGCTCGCGCAGCGTGTGGTGCTGCTGTCCTCCCGCCCGGGCCGGATCGCCCGTGAGTGGACCGTCGGCATTCCGCATCCGCGCCGCATCGAGGACACCGCCGTGGCGGAACTGTCCGTCGAGATCACCGAAGAACTCCGTGGGGAGATCCGCCGTCATGGCCAGCACTGAGACGACCGCGAAGGACAAGGACGGGGGCGACCTCGCCGGTCTTGAGGCGGGGCTCGACGCACTGGAGACGGTGCAGACCGGTCGCAGGCCGCTGCGGCTGACCCTCAGGGAGAAGGTCCTGCCGCCGGTGGTGGCCGCCGTGCTGGTGCTGGCGGTGTGGCAGGCCCTGGTCTCCTTCGAGATCGTCGACGATCCGACCAAACTGCCCTCGCCGGGCGCGGTGTGGCACGTCCTGCGCGAGGCGTGGCTCCAGGGCGAGCTGCTCGGCTACATCTGGACCTCCGTCTCGCGCGGCCTGCTCGGCTTCTTCTTCGCGCTGCTGATCGGCACCCCGCTGGGACTGCTGGTGGCGCGGGTGAAGGTGGTGCGCGCCGCGATCGGGCCGATCCTGTCCGGTCTGCAGTCGCTGCCGTCGGTGGCGTGGGTGCCGCCGGCGGTGATCTGGCTCGGCCTGAACAACTCGATGATGTACGCCGTGATCCTGCTCGGCGCGGTGCCCTCGATCGCCAACGGTCTGGTCTCCGGCGTCGACCAGGTGCCCCCGCTGTTCCTGCGGGCCGGGCGGACCCTGGGCGCGACGGGGCTGAAGGGCACCTGGTACGTGGTGCTGCCGGCCGCGCTGCCCGGCTATGTGGCGGGCCTGAAGCAGGGGTGGGCGTTCTCCTGGCGTTCGCTGATGGCCGCGGAGATCATCGCGTCCTTCCCGGACCTGGGAGTGGGCCTCGGCCAGTTGCTGGAGAACGGCCGCAACGCCAGCGACATGGCCATGGTCTTCGAGGCCATCCTGCTGATCCTGACCGTCGGCATCGCCATCGACCTGCTGATCTTCAGTCCGCTGGAGCGGTGGGTGCTGCGCAGCCGCGGTCTGCTGGTGAAGGGCTGAGTCACGTCATGCGCCGTCCCGTTCTGCTCGTCGTCGCCCACGGCAGCCGCGACCCGCGGCACGCCGCGACCGTGCACGACCTGGTGCGGCGGGTGCGGTCGCTGCGTCCGGGGCTGCGCGTGGAGACGGGGTTCCTGGACTTCACCATCCCCTCGGTGAAGGGCGTGCTGGAGTCCCTGGACGCGGAAGGCGTCCGCGACGTGGTGGCCCTCCCGCTGCTGCTGACCCGGGCGTTCCACGCCAAGGCGGACATCCCGGCGGTGCTGGCGCAGGCACCGCGGCGGATGCGGATCCGCCAGGCGGGGGTGCTGGGCCCGTCCCCGCTGCTGCTGGCGGCGCTGGAACGCCGGCTGTACGAGGCGGGCCTGACGCCCGCCGACAAGTCCTCGACCGGGGTCGTGCTGGCCTCGGCGGGGTCCTCCGACCCGGAGGCGATCGCAGTGATCGCAGACATCGCGCGGGAGTGGCGGCACACCGGTTGGTGCGCCGTGCGGCCTGCGTTCGCCTCCGCTTCCCTCCCCCGCACCGAGCAGGCGGTCAGTGAACTGCGCGCCCTCGGGTGCGCGCGCGTGGCCGTCGCGCCGTACGTCCTCGCTCCCGGCTTCCTGCCGGACCGCATCGCCCGGGGCGCGGCGGAGGCCGACGTCCTGGCGGACGTGCTGGGCCCGGCACCCGAGGTGGCACAGGTGCTGCTGGAGCGGTACGACGAGGCCCGGGTGCCGCTGCTCGCAGCGGTCGGCGCCTGACCGGTCCGGCCCCGGGCGACTCGTTCGGCCCCCGCCCGCGGTGACGGGTCCTCAGTCGAAGGACAGGCCGCCCGTCCGGGTCCGCTTCAGCTCGAAGAAGTCGGGGTCGGTGGCCAGCACCCGGTAGCTGTCGAACAGCCGGGCCGCGCGCTCGCCCCGGGGTACGGCCCGCAGCACCGGTCCGAACCACACCGTTCCGTCGACGTGCAGGGTCGGCGTCCCCACGTAGGCGCCCGAGTCCGGTTCGGCGCCCGCCTCGTGGCTGCGGCGCACGGCGTCGTCGTACGCCGGGTCGTGCGCGGCGGCGGCCAGGCCCCCGGGCAGGCCGAGTTCGGCGAGGGACTCGGCGATCACGGTGTCGAAGTCCTTCGTGCCACGCTCGTGGATCCGGGTGCCGAGTGCGGTGTAGAGGTCGCGCAGCACCTTCTCGCCGTGCCGTTCGGCGGCGGCCACCTCCACCCGTACCGGGCCGACGGAGCGGTCGACCAGGTCCCGGTACCAGTCGGGCAGCTCGTTGCCGAGGTTGTGCAGGTGGAGGCTCATCACGCGGAAACGCAGGTCGAGCGGGCGCTGCCGCTCGACCTCCAGCAGCCAGCGGGAGGTGATCCAGGCGAAGGGGCAGGCGGGGTCGAACCAGCAGTCGACGCGGGTGGGTGATCCGTTGCTCATGCCGTCGACCGTACGGGCGGTGCGGGGCGGGTTCCTGGTCCACTTGGCGGCCCCGGCGCTGGTCCAATCCCGGCGCCCGCCCACCTTCCCGGTCAGCCCTCGGTGAGTTCCACCAGCTTCGTCACCGTGTTCCAGTTGCGGGTGGTGGCGACGACGCCCTTGTTGATGCGGGGCCTGGCGAGGTGCTCGGCGAGCCGGGAACGGCCGAGGCCGTCCGGGGCGTACAGGTACAGCACGCGGTCACCGAGGCGGAACTCCTCGGGCAGGTGGGCCGCCGGGTCGATCTCGGCGAAGCGCTCCGGGGTGACGGGCGCGGAGAAGTAGGTGACGTGGAGCTGCTTGGGCTCCAACGCGCCGGCCGGGAAGGGGCAGTGGTCGACGACGGCCCTCACATAGGCGTGGTCGCGCACGATCACGTCGACGCCGAACCCGAAGTGCCGCTCGAGTGCCCCGGCCAGCTCGGCGGCGAGTGACTCCTCGTCGCCGTGCCCGGAGGTGAACACCGCCTGGCCGCTCTGCAGATGGGTGCGCACCCCCTCGTGGCCGAGCCCCTCCATCAGGGCGCGCAGCTCGGCCATCGGCACCTTCCTGCTGCCGCCCACGTTGATCCCGCGCAGCAGCGCCGCGTACCTCGTCGTCATGGGGACACGATAGAACGGCCGTCGTGCCCCGTGGGGGCGGGCACGACGGCCGGTCCGCGTGGGGCGGACCCGTGCGGAACTCTGGCGGACCGGTGGGGTCCGGATCAACCGGAACACTCGTCTGTGACGTGTTCAACAGGGTCGCGAAAAGGCGGACGGCGCCCCGCAACCCTGATCACCGTCCCCCACATCCCCGGGTACGTGTAGGGGACCGCTGTCCTCCCCAGTGGTGAGGAGGCCGACGCCGATGGGATGACTCGGCGCCCCGCAGCTTCACCGGACAGCACGACGAGACGGGCTGATCCGGCCCCTACCGTCGAAAGGGTCAGGTGGCGGCAGGGGGTCGCCGCCGAACACGAGGGAGCGAGCCCGTCATGGGGAACGGAGATTCGCGGGTACGGGGCCTCGCCGCCCGGGCCGGCGGCTGGAGCGCCCGGCACCGCTGGGCGGCCGTCGGCATCTGGGTGCTGTTCGTCGTGCTGGCGATGGGACTGGGGTCGGCCGCAGGCCGGGTCGACGTCGGCGACAGCGATCAGCTCAAGGGGGAGACCAGCACCGCCGCCCGCATCATCGAGGACGCCGGCATCGAGGAGCCGGCCAGTGAGACCGTGCTCGTCCAGGCGAAGGACGAGGGCCTGACGGCCACGGACGAGGAGTTCCGGTCGGCGGTCACCGCGGTCGTCACGGCCGTGGAGGGGACCGGTGAGGCCACGGACGTCACCTCGCCGTACGAGAGCGACACCATCTCCGGGGACGGGCGCAGCGCGCTGGTCCAGTTCGACATGCGCGGCGACTCCGACACCGCCGGGGAGCGGGTCGAGCCGGTGCTGAAGGCCGTGGCGGACGTCCAGAAGGAGCACGAGTCGCTGCGGATCGAGGAGATCGGCGGCGCCAGCATGATGAAGACGTTCGACGACGCGTTCGGCGACGACTTCAAGAAGGCCGAGTACTCGGCGGTGCCGGTGGCGCTCGGCATCCTGCTGATCGCGTTCGGCGCGCTGGTGGCGGCGCTGCTGCCGGTGGCTCTGGCGATCACCGCGATCATGGCGACGATGGGTCTGATGGGCCTGGTCAGTCATCTCCAGCCGATGAGCGAGACCGCGAACTCGGTGATGCTGCTGGTCGGCCTGGCCGTCGGTGTCGACTACTGCCTGTTCTATCTGCGCCGGGAGCGTGAGGAGCGGGCGGCCGGGCGGGACGCGCGGACGGCACTGCGGATCGCCGCCGCGACCAGTGGCCGGGCGATCGTCGTCTCCGGTGTGACCGTGTGCGTCGCCATGGCGGGCATGCTGTTCACCGGGCTCGCGGAGTTCGAGGCGATGGGTCTGGCCTCGCTGATGGTGGTGGCCGTCGCCATGGTCGGTTCGGTCACCGTCCTGCCGGCGCTCCTCTCGCTGCTGGGCGAGCGGGTCGAGAAGGGCCGCCTGCCGTTCCTGCGCCGGCGGCGCACGAGCGGCGGCACGGACAGCCGGTTCTGGACGGCCGTGCTGAAGCGGGTGCTCGCCAAGCCGGTGCTCGCCGGCGTGGTGGCGGCCGGCGCGCTGCTCGCCGTGGCCGCTCCCGCACTCGGGATGAAGACGCAGAACCTCACGCTGGACCAGGAGTTCGGCGACTCGCTGCCGATCGTGCAGACGTACGACCGGGTCAACGAGGCGTTCCCGGGCGGCACCGAGCCGGCCGAGGTGGTCGTCAGGGCGGACGACATCAACGCGCCCGAGGTGAAGGCCGCGCTCGCCGACTTCCGGGAGCAGGCGGTCAGTTCGGGTGCCTCGCGCGGCCCGGTCGAGATCAAGCTGCACGACCGGCAGAACGTCGCCTTCGTCTACGTTCCGCTGGTCGGCGGTTCCGACCAGGACAAGGCGGGCGAGAGTCTGGACACGCTCCGCGACGAGGTGCGGCCCGCCACGCTCGGCGACGTGGACGGGCTGGAGGCGCCGATCACCGGGCAGATCGCCGGCTCGAAGGACTTCAACGACCAGCTGGTCGGAGCCGTCGTCCCGGTGTTCGCCTTCGTGGTGGTCTTCGCCTTCCTGCTGATGCTGCTGTCGTTCCGCTCGCTGACGGTCGCCATCACCTCCATCGTGCTGAACCTGCTCTCGGTGGGTGCCGCGTACGGCATCCTCGTGGCGGTCTTCCAGCACGGCTGGGGGGCGTCCCTGGTGGGCGCGGAGGGGGTCGGCGCGATCATCACCTGGCTGCCGCTGTTCCTGTTCGTGATCCTGTTCGGCCTGTCGATGGACTACCACGTCTTCGTGGTCTCCCGGATCCGCGAGGCCCGGATGCGGGGCCGTACGACGCGGGAAGCGATCCAGCACGGTGTGGTCACCACGGCCGGTGTCGTCACCAGCGCCGCGGTCATCATGGTCGCCGTGTTCGCGATCTTCGGGACGCTGTCGATGCAGTCGATGAAGCAGATGGGCGTCGGCCTCGCGGCGGCGGTCCTCATCGACGCGACGATCATCCGGGGTGTGCTGCTCCCGGCGGTGATGACGCTGCTCGGTGAGCGCAACTGGTACCTGCCGAAGTGGCTGCACCGGATGCCCGACCTGACCCACGACGAGTCGCCGGAGGCCGTGGCGCCGCCGATGGCGCGGGACGACAAGGGCGAGCGCGTGCCGGTCTGATCCGGCGAACGCGCGGCGGCAAGGGGCCCGGCGGTCTTCCGCCGGGCCCCCGGCCTGCGGCTACCGCAGCTCCGCCTCGATCAGGTCGGCCGCCCGGCGCGTGCCGCCCTCCTCCGCCATCTCGGCCTGGATGCCCTTGAGCCGCCGGGCGACCTCGGGATCCTCGACGAGGGACGACGCCGCCGCCCTCAGCACCTCGGCGGTCGCCTCGCCTGCGGGCACGTGCCGGGCCACCCCGAGCCCCTGGAGCATGTCGGCGTTGCCGAACTGGTCCACCGCCTGCGGTACCGCGATCATCGGCGTGGCCGTGGCCAGTCCCTCCTGGCTGCCTCCGGCGCCGGCGTGGGTGACGAACAGGTCGGCCTGCCTGAGGACCGCGAGCTGCGGCACCCAGGAGCGCACCTCGACGTTCTCCGGTACGTCCCCCAGCTCGGCGGGGTTTACGTGCCCGCCGATCTGGAGGACCAGGTGCCAGCCGGGCAGACCGCCGAACGCCCTGACGCACTCCCGGTAGAACTCCGGCTGCTTGGTGAAGGACGAGCCGAGCGACACCAGGACGACCTTCTCCGCCCCGGCCGGCCGCTGCCAGTCGCCCTCCGCGCCCCGGTCGCCCTGGCAGGCCCCGACGAAGGAGTACACCCGCTCGTCGACCCGGTCGGCGTGCGGCTGGAGCACCCTGGGGATCAGGACGAGGGAACGGTCCGGGCGGCCCGCGAAGTCGTCCGGGTGCTGCGTGATCCCGTTCTCCTCCAGCCAGGCGCGGAAGCGGGCGTAGTAGGCCCGCCCCCGCTCGGTCCTCCTCGGTTCCTCCCACATCGGCTCGGCGATCTCCTTCTCGTACCCCTCCCAGGCGACGAGGTTCGGCGAGAGGGAGATGACGGGCACTCCCCAGCGGTGGCCGAGCACGCGTGCCGGGTAGGAGGTGATGTCGTGCAGGACGAGGTCGGGCGTGTCCCCCTCGTAGGCCTCGACGAGCTGCGGGAGTGCCTGGACGGCGTCGTTGAGGAACGGCTCCACGTTGTCCAGCAGCGTGGTGCCCCAGGCCTCCGGGTCGTCGTCGGGACCTGGCAGCGTGCTGTGCCACAGCTTGGGTTCGGCGCCCGTCCCGGCGACCTTGCCGGCGAAGAGCGGAGGGATCGCGTACGTGACCCGGTGGCCGCGTGCCACGAGCTCGCGGATCACCTCGAGGCTCGGGTTCACGTGCCCGTGGGCGGCGATGGAGAACATGGCGATGTGAGCGGGACCAGTCATGCCAGGACCCTAGACGAGACGATACGTCTCGTGCAACCGGAATACTGCGCATACGCACACCTGCACGAATGCGAGACTGGCCGATGGACGGCCGGATCACGGCGGCCGGACGCCGGTGGGAGCTGGAGGGGACGGATGGACGAGGCACGGGCGCGGGACGTGCTCACGGCGGCGGGAGTGCTGCCCGGCGCGGCACGGGACGCGCGGTTGCTCGCCCTCGGCGAGAACGCGGTGTTCGCCGCCGGTGACCTGGTCGTCAAGGTCGGCCGCGACGCCGAGCTGCTGGACCGGGCCCGCCGGGAGCTGGCCGTCGCCGGGTGGCTGGCGGCTCGGGGGGTGCCCGCGGTGCGGGCGGCCGAACCCGGGGCACTGCTGGTGGAGGGGCACCCGGTGACCGTGTGGCACCGACTGCCGGAGCCCGTGCGGCCCGCAGGACCTGCGGATCTGGCCGCACTGCTGCGGCTGGTCCACGCGCTGCCCGCTCCCCCCTTCGCGCTGCCGCCCCGCGAGCTGCTGGGCGGTGTGGAACGCTGGCTGCGGCTCGCGGGCGACGCGATCGACCCCGCCGACGCGGCGTACCTGCGCGAGCGGCGTGACGGTTTCGCGTCGGCCGCCGCGGCGCTGACGCCCCTGCTGCCGCCGGGGCCCATCCATGGCGACGCACTGCCCCGCAATGTGCACATCGGGCCGGACGGTCCGGTCCTGGTGGACCTGGAGACGTTCTCGGCGGATCTGCGTGAGCACGACCTGGTGGTGATGGCCCTCACCCACGACCGCTACGGGCTGCCGGACGAGGCGTACGCGTCCTTCACCGGCACCTACGGCTGGGACGTGCGCGCCTGGGAGGGCTGCTCGGTGCTGCGCGGTGCGCGGGAGACCGCCAGCTGCGCCTGGGTCGCCCAGCACGCGCCGGGCAACCCCAAGGCGCTGGCCGAGTTCGAACGCCGGGTGGCGTCGCTGCGGGACGGGGACGAGACCGTGCGCTGGTACCCCTTCTGACCCGGGGCCGCGGGGCGCGTCAGACCGGCTCGCCCGCCGGCTCCCGCAGCGGCCAGGTGCTGTCGACGACCGCCGTGGCGTCGCCCTTGCGGCGCAGGAAACTCTGGAAGTCCGCCGCCCATCGCGCGTACCACTCGATCTGCCGGCGGTGCAGTTCCGCCGGGCCGAGGGCCGCCACCTTGGGGTGGCGGACGGCTATCGCGCAGGCCAGCCGGGCGGCGGCCAGGGCGTCGGCGGTCGCGTCGTGCGCCGAGTCGAGGACGACGCCGTACTCCGCGCAGACCGCTTCGAGGTTGCGTTTGCCGCGCCGGTAGCGGTCGACGGAACGGTCGATGGTGTACGGGTCGATGACGGGGGCGGGGTCGATGCCGCCCAGGCGGTCGCGCAGGGACGGCAGTCCGTACCGCCGCAGTTCGGCGGAGAGCAGGCTCAGGTCGAAGGCGGCGTTGTAGGCGACGACCGGGACGCCGGTCTTCCAGTAGGAGGTGAGGACGCCGGCGATGGCGTCGGCCACCTGGTCGGCGGGGCGGCCCTCGGCGGCCGCCCGCTCGTTGCTCACGCCGTGCACCGCCACCGCGTCCGCGGGGATGGGCACGCCCGGGTCGGCCAGCCACTCGCGGCGGCCCATCGGCTCCCCCGCCCTGACCTCGATCACGGCCCCCGTGACGATCCGTGCCTCGCGCGGGTCCGTCCCCGTCGTCTCCAGGTCGAAGCCGATCAGCAGCTCCCGGTGCCAGCCCATGGGCTGCCCCCCTTCTGTGTGGTGCTCTCCCCCAGTGGTCTTCACCCTCCCACGCACCACTGACAATCAGAGGGCTCCGTTCCGCTTGCCGGCCGGGACGGCTCCCCACGAACGGCCCCGGCACGGGGCGTTCAGGACACCGGACGCGAATCCGCCCACATCTGCTCGAACTCCTCGCGGTAGGTGGGGAACAGCCCGCCTTCCTCGACCTCACCCGGCTTGACCACCTTGGTCCCGTTGCGCAGGACCAGCACCGGCGCCTCCATTCCCCGGGCCCGCCGCAGATGGTTCTGGACCACGGCGACGCCGTCGGCCCCGTCTCCGTCCACGAGGTAGGCCGTGCAGCGGGGGGTCTCGTCGTAGACCTGGATCCCGAAGGCGTCCGGGTCGCGCAGCCGTGAGCGGACGCGGCGCATGTGCAGGATGTTCATCTCGACGGCGCGGCCGAGCTCGCCGCGCTTGATGCCCAGTTCGCGCTCACGGCGCTTGACCGCACTGGAGGCCGGGTTCAGGAACAGCAGCCGCACCCGGCAGCCGGACTCGGCCAGCCGCACCAGACGGCGCCCGGAGAAGTTCTGCACCAGCAGGTTGAGCCCGATCCCGATGGCGTCGAGGCGGCGGGCCCCGCCGAAGATGTCCTCGGCGGGGAACCGGCGCAGCAGCCGCACCCGGTCGGGATGGACGGCGACGACGTCGGCGTACCGGTCGCCGACCAGGTCCTCGACCGCGTCGACGGGCAGCCGGCGCGCGGACGGCACGTCGCCTCCCGCGCCGAGCATCTCGAGGAGCCGCGCGGAGGCCCGCTCGGCCTGGGCGAGGACCGCTTCGGACAACGCCCGGTTGCGGGAGACCACGTTGCGGGTGACCTCCAGCTCGTCCAGGGCGAGTTCGACGTCCCGGCGGTCGTCGAAGTACGGCTCGAAGCAGGGCCAGTGCTGGACCATGAGCTCGCGCAGCTGCGGCAGGGTGAGGAAGGACAGCACGTTGTCGTCGGCCGGGTCGAGCAGGTAGCCCTTGCGGCGGCTGACCTCGCGCACCGCGACCGCGCGCTGCACCCACTCCTGTCCGGCGGGTCCGGCGGCGGCGACCACCCAGTCGTCGCCGTGCACGGGCTCGTAGACGGGGCGCAGGACGGCGGCCACCACCGCGCGCAGCCGCTGTTCCACCAGGTTCAGCCAGATGTAGGCACGGCCGGCCCGCTGGGCGCGGGTGCGCACCTCGCGCCAGGCGTCGGCGCCCCAGTCCAGCTCCGGCCCGATCGAGCCCGCGTCCGTCGGCCGCGCCAGGGACACCGCACCGGGCGGGACGTCCGTGGAGCCGCTCCCTTCGTGACCCTGGTCACCAGGGGGCAGTTCCAGCCCTCCCGAGCCCACCCGCGCACCGCCTTCCGCTCCCCCGAGCACTCCCCGTCCCGACGATCAAGGAGAGTACTCCGCAAGCGGCACGCGGTGCAGCCCGATGGACAGGGTCGTTCCTCAACTTCCTCCGTTCATGCGTCCGTTCCGCCCGCCCGGGCCCCGGGAGTGAGCTGATTCATAGCCGGACCCGCGGATGCGCGGGGCGTGGACCGAGAGGGCATGGGTAGAGAGGTGTGCCCCGCCCTTTCGGGGAGACACGGAAACACTCGGAGCCAAGGCGCCCCCACCGGCGCCGTACACCTGAAAGAGTCGTGTCCATGCAGGTCTGGCCTGGCGAGGCGTATCCGCTCGGTGCCACGTACGACGGCGCCGGAACGAACTTCGCGGTCTTCACGGAAGCCGCGGACCGAGTAGAGCTGTGTCTGCTGCACGACGACGGCTCCGAGACGGCGATCGAGCTGCGCGAGAGCGACGCGTTCGTGCGGCACGCGTACCTGCCCGGGGTGATGCCCGGGCAGCGGTACGGCTTCCGCGTGCACGGGCCGTACGCTCCCGAGCGGGGACTTCGCTGCAATTCGGCGAAGCTGCTGCTCGACCCGTACGCGCGTGCGATCAGCGGTTCGGTCGAGTGGGGCGAGGAGGTGTACGGCTACCACTTCGACGACCCCGACCGGCGCAACGATCTCGACTCGGCGCCCCACACGATGTCGTCGGTCGTGGTCAACCCGTACTTCGACTGGGGGGACGACCGGAGCCCTCGCACGGAGTACCACCACACGGTGATCTACGAGGCTCACGTCAAGGGCCTCACCATGCGCCATCCGGGACTGCCGGAGGAGCTGCGCGGCACCTACGCGGGCCTCGCGCACCCGGCGGTGATCGAGCACCTCACCGAGCTCGGGGTGACGGCGCTGGAGCTGATGCCGGTGCACCAGTTCGTCAACGACCACCGCCTGGTGGACATGGGCCTGAACAACTACTGGGGCTACAACACCATCGGGTTCTTCGCCCCGCACAACGCCTACGCGTCCTGGGGCGACCGGGGCCAGCAGGTGCTGGAGTTCAAGTCGGCGGTGAAGGCGCTGCACGAGGCGGGCATCGAGGTGATCCTCGACGTGGTCTACAACCACACCGCCGAGGGCAACCACCTGGGGCCGACCCTGTCCTTCAAGGGCCTGGACAACCCCTCGTACTACCGGCTGACCGACGACCCCCAGTACTACATGGACACGACGGGCACCGGGAACTCCCTGCTCATGCGGTCCCCGCACGTCCTGCAGATGATCATGGACTCGCTGCGGTACTGGGTCACCGAGATGCATGTCGACGGATTCCGCTTCGACCTCGCGGCGACCCTCGCGCGGCAGTTCCACGAGGTGGACCGGCTGTCGTCGTTCTTCGACCTGGTGCAGCAGGACCCGATCGTCTCCCAGGTCAAGCTGATCGCCGAACCCTGGGACGTCGGGGAGGGCGGCTACCAGGTGGGCAACTTCCCGCCGCTGTGGACCGAGTGGAACGGCAAGTACCGCGACACCGTGCGGGACCTGTGGCGGGGCGAGCCGCGCGCGCTCGCGGAGTTCGCCTCCCGGCTGACGGGCTCCTCCGACCTGTACCAGGACGACGGCCGGCGTCCGCTGGCCTCGATCAACTTCGTGACCTGCCACGACGGCTTCACGCTGCACGACCTGGTGGCGTACAACGACAAGCACAACGACGCCAACGGCGAGGACAACCGGGACGGCGAGAGCCACAACCGGTCCTGGAACTGCGGCGCCGAGGGCGAGACCGACGAGCCGGACGTCCTGCGGCTGCGGGACCGGCAGATGCGCAACTTCATCGCCACGCTGATGCTCTCCCAGGGCGTGCCGATGATCAGCCACGGCGACGAGGTGGCCCGCACCCAGGGCGGCAACAACAACGCCTACTGCCAGGACAACGAGCTGGCCTGGCTCGACTGGCCCGCGCCCGGGGAGGAGGGGGGCGGCGAGGAGGACCCGCGCCGCCGGCTGCTGGACTTCACCCGCGCGATGGTGTGGCTGCGCAAGGACCACCCGGTCTTCCGCCGGCGCCGTTTCTTCCACGGCCGGCCGGTGGAGGGCACCCACGACGACCTGTCCGACATCGCCTGGTTCACGCCCGAGGGCGCGGAGATGACCCAGCGCGACTGGGACTCCGCGCCGGCGTCGGCGCTGACGGTGTTCCTCAACGGCAACGCGATCTCCGAGCCCGGGCAGCGCGGGGAGCGCATCACCGACGACTCGTTCCTGCTGATGTTCAACGCCTCGCCCGAGCCGCTGGACTTCGTGGTGCCGGTCGATCACGGCCGGCAGTGGCAGGTGATCGTCGACACCGCCCGCCCGGACGGCGTCCCCCCGGGCACCGGCCCGGAGGTGTCGGCCGGCACCCGGCTGACCCTGACCGACCGGAGCCTGACGGTGCTGCGACGGCCGGTGTAGCGGCACGCCCCGCCGGTCGCCCGTTCGGGCGTCGGGTGACTCGGCGGGGTGCGCGATGACACGAAAGGCCGCCACGGGGGTACGTAGCTTCCCATGACCCCTGAGCGACCTGACCCGGCGGTGCCCACGGCCACCTACAGGCTGCAGCTGCAGCCCGGCTTCCCCTTCCCGGCGGCCGCGGAGGCCGTGCCGTACGTGGCCTCGCTCGGTGTGTCCCATCTGCATCTGTCGCCCGTCCTGGAGGCCGTGCCCGGCTCCCTGCACGGCTACGACGTGGTGGACCACGCCCGCGTGCGCGAGGAACTCGGCGGGGAGGAGGGGCTGCGGGAGCTGGCACGCACCGCCCGGGAGCACGGACTCGGGCTGATCGTGGACATCGTCCCGAACCACATGGCGATGTCCCCGCGCCACAACCGGGCCCTGTGGGAGGTGCTGCGCGACGGCCCCGACTCGCCCCGCGCACGCTGGTTCGACATCGACTGGGAGGCGCAGGGCGGGCAGGTGCTGTTGCCGGTGCTCGGAGGGCCGCTCGGCGCCGAGGCCGGCCACCTGAAGACGGACGGCGACGTGCTGCGCTACTACGACCACGTGTTCCCGTTGCGCGAGGGCACCGCGGGGCTGCCGCTGCCGCAACTGCTGGACGCGCAGTGGTACCGGCCCGTGTGGTGGCGCCTGGCCCGGACCGAGCTCAACTACCGGCGGTTCTTCAGCATCTCCGAGCTGATCGGGGTGCGGGTGGAGGACCCGGAGGTGTTCGAGGCGACCCACGCCAAGACGCTGGAGCTGCTCCGGGAGGGTGTGATCGACGGGCTGCGCGTGGACCACCCCGACGGGCTCGCCGACCCCGACGGCTATCTGCGGCGGCTGCACGAGGCCACGGGCGGCCGGTGGACGGTGGTGGAGAAGATCCTCGCCGACGGGGAGCGGCTGCCCGCCTCCTGGCCCGTCGCGGGCACCACCGGCTACGACGCCCTGCGCCACGTCGACGGGCTGTTCACCGATCCGGCGGGGTTCGGGGAGCTGCTCGGCCGGTACCGGCGCTTCGCGGCCCCGCAGACGGACCGGGGCGGCGACTGGGACGCCACGGTACGGCGGGCCGCGTACAAGGTGCTCACGCACGAGCTGGCCACCGAGATGGACCGGCTGACCCGGCTGACGAGCCGGCTGTGCGCGACCGCGCCGGAGTCCGCGCTGCGCGACCGCGCGCCCTGGGCGCTGCGCACGGCGCTGACGGAGCTGCTGGTCCGGATGGGGGTCTACCGCCCCTACGCCTCCGTGGACGCCGCCGCGGTGGTCACCGAGGAGGCCGCCGCCGAGGCCAGGCTCGCGTTCGCCGTCCCCGAGGAGGCGGGGGCGGTGGACGTCGTACGCGACCTGGTACTCGGGCGGTACGGGGACGGGCCGGCGCACGTGGAGTTCCGCACGCGGTTCGCGCAGACGGCGTCGGCGCTGCGGGCCAAGTCCGTCGAGGACACGGCGTTCTACCGGTACGTGCCGCTCCTGTCGGCGACGGAGGTGGGCGGCGACCCCGGCAGCCCGGCGGTGTCCCCGGAGCGGTTCCACGCCTACTGCGCGCGCGTGCAGCGCGACTGGCCGGCCACCGGAACGGTCCTCTCCACGCACGACGCCAAGCGCAGCGCCGACGTGCGGGCGGCGCTGCACGTGCTCACCGAGTGCCCCGTGCGCTGGGCGGACGTCGTCGCGGAGGTGACGCGCGACGGTGAGGGCGTGCCCGACGCGCAGCTGGCGTGGGCGGCCTGGCAGACGGTGTTCGGGCTGGGGCCGGCCGAGGAGGAGCGGGTGCGGGACGCCCTGCTGAAGCACGTGCGCGAGGCGGGTCTGCACACGAGCTGGACGGAGCAGGAGCCCTCGTACGAGGAGGCGGTGGCACGGTTCGTGGCGGCGGGGCCGTGCGGGGCACCGGGCGAGCGGGTGGCCGCGTTCCGCGCGTCGCTGGAGCCGCACATCCGGGCGAACGTGCTCGGCGCGGCCGTGGTGCACCTGACGATGCCGGGGGTGCCCGATCTCTACCAGGGCACGGAGCATGAGTACCGGGCGCTGGTCGACCCGGACAACCGGCGGACCGTGCGGTTCGCGGACGACGGCGGCGACAAGGAAGCGGTGACGCGGGCGGCGCTGCGGCTGCGGGCACGGCGGCCGGACGTCTTCGGCGACACGGCGTCGTACGACCCGCTGCCGGCGGAGGGCCCCGCCGCGGCGCACTGCACGGCGTTCGTCCGCTCCGGCGAGGTGCTGACCGCCGTGACCCGCCTGTCGCTGCGCCTGGCGGAGGAGGGCGGCTGGCGCGACACACGGCTGCCGCTGCCGGCGGGGCGGTGGGTGGATGTGCTGGAGCCGGGGCCGGGGCGGGAGTTCGAGGGGCGTGCGGGCCTGGCGGAGTTGTTCGGGCGACTGCCGGTGGCTCTGCTGGAGCGGATTGCGGACTGACTTCTCGTCGCCGCGCTCGTGGTGAGTGGGTGGGGCGGGGCCAGGGCGGAGGGGTGTCCGTCCTCGGACCGGCGCGTGGGGTTCGCCGGCGGGGCTGAGGACGCGGACGCGCCGGTCGCTGCGGGCGGGCACCCCCGCCCCGTCCCCTCCTCGCCGTCGGCGGGCTCACGCGAGGGGGGCCGTCCCGGGGGTCGGGTGGGGTGCGGTGCAGTCCGGGGAGGGGGGCGGAACGTGGCTGGGCGGGGTCTGGAGCACGGCTTTCAGTACGTCGACGAAGGTCTCGGCGGCGCCGGTCGGTGGTACGCGGGTGAAGACGGTCAGGGCGCGTATCCAGGGCGGGTCCGGGGAGAGGGTCACGCAGTCCTCGCCGACGGCGCCCCGCACGATGTGCGAGGGCGCGGTGGTCACGCCGACGCCGGCCACCGCCATGCGTACGGCGGTCGAGGTGTGCTCGGTGAAGACGGCGGTGCGGGGCGCGAACCCGGCCTGACCGCAGACCCAGTCGAGGAAGCGTTCGCCGTGCACGACCGGCTCCATGGCGCAGCGGACCCAGGGGCGGTCGGCGAGTTCGGGCAGCGTCACCGTGGTGCGGCCGGCGAAACGGTCGTCGAAGGGGACGACGAGAACGATCTCCTCCTCGCCGACGGGCACCACGGTGCCCGGCCAGCCGCTGGGCGCCGGGCCCACGGCGAGGTCGGCGGTGCCGCGCTGCACCTCCTCCTCCAGGGCCTCGGTCGTGGCGTACTCGTGCAGACGGAGCACGACACCGGGATGGGCGGCGTGCCACCGCGCGAAGACGTCCGGCAGGATGCCGACGGCCACCGAGTGGACGGCGGCGACGTGCAGTTCGCCGCCCTCCGCCCCGGCGGCGGCACGCGCCGCGCGGCGGGCCTGGGCGGCGCTGCGGACGGCGACCTCGGCGTGCGGCAGGAATGCGCGCCCCATGGGCGTGAGCCGCGCCCCGCGCGGCATGCGTTCCAGGAGCGGACCGCCGGTCGCCCGTTCGAGCGCCTTGATCTGGTGGGACAGCGCGGGCTGGGAGACGTGCAGCACCTCCGCCGCACGGGTGAACGACGCCTCCTGGACGACGGTCAGGAAGTACTCCATCTGCCGCAGACTCATTCCGGCCCCCCGCCATAAAGGTCCTGCATCGATGCCACAAGAACATTGCCTTGGACTCATGGCAAGGGCCGGACGGACGCTGAGGGGCATGAACGCAACGGACGTCATCGTCATCGGCGGCGGTACGGGCGGCTACAGCACCGCCCTGCGCGCCGCGGCTCTCGGCCTGGAAGTCGCGCTGGTGGAGCGGGACAAGGTCGGCGGCACGTGTCTGCATCGCGGCTGCATCCCCAGCAAGGCGATGCTGCACGCGGCCGAACTCGTCGACGGCATCGCCGAGGCACGCGAACGCTGGGGGGTGAAGGCGACCCTGGACGCCGTCGACTGGTCCGCGCTCGTCGCCACGCGGGACGACATCGTGGCGCGCAACCACCGCGGCGTGGAGGCCCATCTCGCCCATGCGGGCGTGCGGGTGCTGCGAGGGCATGCGCGACTGACGGGACCGCGGTCCGTACGGGTCGAGGGAACGGCTGAAGGTGCCCACCGCCTCACCGCGCGTCGTGGCATCGTGCTCGCGACCGGCTCACGACCGCGTACGCTCCCGGGGCTCGAGCCGGACGGACGGCGCGTGGTGACGAGCGACGACGCGTTGTTCGCGCCCGGCCTGCCGGGGTCGGTCCTGGTGCTGGGCGGGGGCGCGATCGGCGTGGAGTACGCCTCCTTCCACCGTTCCATGGGAGCCGAGGTCACCCTGGTCGAGGCCGCCGACCGGATCGTGCCGTCGGAGGACAGCGAGGTGAGCCGGCATCTGACACGGGGGCTGCGGAAGCGGGGCATCGACGTGCTGCCGGACGCCCGGCTGCTGGACACCGAGGTGTCCGGCGACGGCATGCGTGCGCGGGTGCGCACCGCGCGGGGCGAGGTCCGTACGGTCACGGCCGATCGCCTCCTGGTGGCCGTCGGACGGGTTCCGGTGACCGACGGGCTGGACCTGGCCGCCGCGGGACTGACGACGGACGGGCGCGGGTTCGTCGCGCCGGCCGACTGGAACCGGCTGGAGACGGCCGTGCCCGGGGTGCATGTGGTGGGCGATCTGCTGCCGCCTCCGTCTCCCGGCCTCGCCCACGCCTCGTTCGCCGAGGGCCTGTTGGTGGCGGAGACCCTGGCGGGCGTGCCGTCCGCGCCCGTGGACTACACGGCGGTGCCCCGGGTCACGTACTCGTCGCCGGCGACCGCCGCCGTGGGGCTGAGCGAGGCGGAGGCCCGCGCGCAGGGATACGAGGTCGGGGTCAACAGCATGCCGCTGACCGCGGTCGCCAAGGGCATGGTGCACGGGCAGGGCGGCACGGTGAAGGTCGTCACCGAGGCCGGGGGGCGGGTGCTGGGCGTGCACCTGGTGGGGCCGCATGTGTCGGAGATGATCTCCGAGGGCCAGCTGATCGTCGGCTGGGACGCCGAGCCGTCCGACGTGGCCCGGCACATCCACCCGCATCCGACGCTCTCCGAGGCGGTCGGTGAGGTGTTCCTGACGCTGGCGGGTCGCGGGCTGCACCAGCAGTGACGCGGGCGCGGTGACCGGGGGCGGGCGTGCCCCCGGGCGTCCCCTGAGGGCTCCCCCGTCGCGCTCTTGACACCGTCTCCCCGCCGTGGGGTACTGCGCAGTGCGGATTCGGGCGGTGACGGGGGGTGAGTCCGCTGCTGGAGTCTCGCTATCCGACGGTGGCCGAACTGGTTCTTTCCGCCCGGGCGCTGGCCCTGCAGTGGCAGGGGGTGTGCGCTCTGCGGCAGGTGGGCGTCTCCCGCGCGGGGCGGCCGCTGCACCTGCTGTCCGTGGGCCGCGCCCGGCGCGCCGTTCTGGTGGTGGCCGGCGCCCACGCCAACGAACCGGCCGGCGGGGGCACGCTGCTCGCGCTGGCCCGGCGGGTCCTGCACGAGCGGGATCTGCGCGACGGTACGTCCTGGCACTTCCTGCTGTGCGCGGACCCCGACGGGGCGAGTCTCCACGTGACGCCGGCGCCGCGCAGTCTGTACGACTACCACCTGGGCTTCTTCCGCCCCGCGGGGCCGGAGCAGCCGGAGTGGGCCCCGTCGGTGCTGCCGCCCGGCCGGCTGCCCCCCGAGACCCTCGCGCTGACCGGGGTGATCGACGAGCTGCGGCCCTATCTGCAGGTGTCCCTGCACGGCACCGACCTGGGGGGCAGCTGGGTGCAGTTGACCCGGGACGTCCCCGGGCTGGCCGAGCCGTTCGCCAAGTCCGCGGCGCAGCTGCACATCCCGGTGGAGACGGGCGCCTCGGACGCGGCGGGCTGGCCCGCGTCCGGCCCCGGGGTGCACGTGATGCCGGCGCCGGAGGCCGCGCCGGCCTACCCGAGCCTGACCGACGACGCCCGGCGCAGCACCTGGTACCACGCGCACCGGTACGGCGGTCTGACCGCGGTGATCGAGGTGCCGATGTGGGCGAGCGACCTGGTGGACGACCCCGCGCCCCATCCGGCCCCGGACGCGGCCATGCACCGCCTGGCGGACCGGCTGCTGCGGGACGCGGACGAGGTGCGGCGCGTGCTGGAGGACGCGGGGACGGGTCAGGGGGACGCCGGCGGCCCGCTGCTGCGGGCGGCCACCTGGGGACTGGAGCTGGTGCCGGGGCTGGCGGCCGACCTGGTCCGCACACCGCCCGCCGACGGCACGCGGGCGTACGTGGGGAGCGTGGACGCCTTCGCGCGGCGCGTGCCGCTCAGGGTGGCGGCGATGCTGCGGCGGGCGCTGAGCGGGACCGACGCGCGGGCGGCGGCCCGTCTCGAACGTCTGGTCGCGGACTGGAGCGACGCCTTCGCCGCGCGTTTCAGGGCCCGCTGGGTCCCCGTGCGGCACCAGGTCGAGCACCAGTCCCGCACGGTACTCGCGGCGGCCCACCACGCTCGGGAGCACTGCTGCTGACACCGGGACCGCGGCCGCGGGGCGGTGCCCGTCACGTCACGGGGCGGCCGACGCGAAGACCGAGCCGGTGCGGGCGGTGAGCATGCAGGTGTTCGGGAACGTCTCGGTGTACTCGACCGGCCGGCCGCGCCACGTGCCGTGGGCGTGCGCGGTCACCGGCGCGTGGACCATCGGGCAGACGACGTCCTTCGCCGGGATGTCGGCGATGCGCCCGTCCGCCGCCTCCAGCTCAGCGCAGGCGTCGGCGGCGTGCCGGTGGGGACCACGGGGCGGGTCGCACCAGAGCACCGTGCCGCCCTCCGCGGCGGGCGACGCCTCTCCGCGGCCGACCGTGAGCATCAGCCGGCTGTCCCCGGCGGGGCGCCAGGAGTCCGGCCGTGCGGGCGCCGCACAGGCGAGCAGAACGAGGGCGGCGACCAGTCCCGCCCGTACCGTCTTCAGTGAGGTGTGCGTCATTCCCGTTGCATCGGCACGGACGTCCCCGGTCCCGACCCCCGCTCACCCGAACGGGAGGGTGCGGACGCCGTGTGCGGCCGGCGAGGAGGACACGCGCCCGGTACGCGGCCCGGAGCGCGGCCGCGTACCGGCGTCCCCCGGGTACGTCAGTGGCCCGCGAGCCGGTAGGTGATCCGTCCGAAGCCGATCTGGTCGCCCTCGCGGACGACGGCCGCGCCGACGACCCGACGGCCGTTCACGGTCGTGCCGTTGGTCGAGCCGAGGTCCCGCAGCACCCATGTGCCGCCCTGGTTGCGCAGTTCGGCGTGCACGCGGGAGACCGTCTCGTGGCTGATCCGCAGTCCGCTGGCGGGATCGCGCCCTATCCGCAGCGGATGGCCGGCCGCCGGGTGGGGCAGCAGCAGTTTGGGCAGCTTCTCGGCCTGCCAGGCCCGGCGCAGCCGCACGGTGAACCCGGAGACCGCCTCGACGGTGCCGAACACCACGCGCGAGAAGCGGTTCTCTCTCGGGAGGTCGGCGGTGAGTGCGGCGAGTTCGTCGGATCGCCGCGCGTTGAGGGCGAGTTCCATGCGCCGGACGAACGTGTCGTGGGACAGGCGGCCCATGGCGACACCGTCCCGCAGCACGCTCAGCGCCTTGTCGCGCTCCGCGTCGGAGAGCCGCGCGGGGGACGTGTGGAACTCGAAGGACGACGTCACACCGTCGATTGTCGGTCAGCGGCGGGCGGGCTGTCCAGGAACCGGGAAATCGGCCGCCCTGCGCGCGCATTCCGGCGACACCCGCCGCAAAAGGGAGGATCCACCGGCGCATTGATCTCCGATGCAGCACGATGGACGGGCTACATCACGGTGAGCAGACGAAGGGGAACCGTCCGTGCAGTTCGAGGTGTGGGCACCGCAGGCCGGAAGAGTGACGCTCGAGTGCGACGGCGCCACGCGCGCGTTGGAGCCCGATCCGCAGCGCGGGGGGTGGTGGCGGGGGGAGGCCGAGGCGCACGACGGCTCCCGGTACGGCTTCGCGCTCGACGACGGTCCGGTGCTGCCCGATCCGCGCTCGCGCCGCCAGCCGGACGGGCCGGACGGCCTGAGTGCCGTCGTCGACCACGACCGGTTCGCGTGGCGCACGGAGTGGGCGGGGCGCCCGCTGCCCGGTGCGGTGCTGTACGAGCTGCACGTGGGCACGTACACCCGCGAAGGCACCTTCGACGCCGCCGCCGAGCGGCTCGGCCACCTCGCGGACCTGGGCGTGACGCATGTGGAGCTGATGCCGGTGTGCCCGTTCCCGGGCCGGCACGGCTGGGGGTACGAGGGGGTGTCGCTGTGGGCGGTGCACGAGCCGTACGGCGGGCCCGAAGGGCTGAAACGGTTCGTCGACCGGGCGCACGCGCTGGGACTGGGCGTCGTCCTGGACGTCGTGCACAACCACCTGGGACCGTCCGGCAACTACCTGCCGCGGTTCGGGCCGTACTTCACCGACACCCATCACACTCCCTGGGGCTCGGCGGTCAATCTGGACGCGCCCGGCTCCGACGAGGTGCGCGCCTACCTCGTGGACAGCGCGCTGGCATGGCTGCGGGACTACCGGATCGACGGGCTGCGGCTGGACGCGGTGCACGCGCTGGTGGACACGCGCGCGTGCCACTTCCTGGAGGAGCTGTCCCGGGCGGTGGACGCCCTGGCCGCCGACACGGGCCGGCCGCTGTTCCTGGTGGCCGAGTCGGATCTCAACGACCCCCGGGTCGTCACGGCGCGCGAGGACGGCGGCCTCGGGATCCACGCGCAGTGGAACGACGACTTCCACCATGCCCTGCACACCGCCCTGACCGGTGAGGCGCAGGGCTACTACGCCGACTTCGCGCGCGCCCCGTTCGCGGCCCTCGCCAAGACGCTCACCGGCGGCTTCTTCCACGACGGCACGTACTCGAGTTTCCGGGGCCGGCACCACGGCCGCCCGCTGGACCGCAGCCGGGTGGCCGCGCACCGGCTCCTCGGGTACGGCCAGACCCACGACCAGGTGGGCAACCGCGCCCAGGGGGACCGGCTGTCCGCGCTTCTCTCCCCGGGGCTGCTGGCGTGCGCGGCGGCCCTCACGCTGACCGCGCCCTTCACTCCGATGCTGTTCATGGGCGAGGAGTGGGCGGCGGGCACGCCCTGGCAGTTCTTCACCGACCACACCGACCCGGCGCTCGCCAAGGCGGTGAGCGACGGCAGACGGCGGGAGTTCGCGGCCCACGGCTGGGCCGAGGAGGACGTGCCCGACCCGCAGGACCCGGCCACCCGCGACCGCTCCTGCCTCGACTGGTCGGAGCCGGAACGCGACCCGCACGCACGCGTGCTGGCCTGGTACCGGCTGCTGCTCGCCGTGCGGCACGCACAGCCGGACCTCACCGATCCCGACCTCGGCGACACCAAGGTGGCCTACGACGAGGAGCACCGCTGGCTGGCCTTCCGGCGCGGCGACGTCAGGGTCGCCGTGAACCTGGCGGACCGGGCGGCCGCCGTCCCCCTAGGCGTCCCCGGGGCGCGCGTCCTCGCGGCGTGGGAGCCCGTTCGGGCGCCGGGGGCGGACGGGGTGCTGCACCTGCCCGCGGAGTCGGCGGTGGTGCTGCTGCAGGAATGACGGGCCGGGTCAGCCCGCCTCGTCGCCGTCCCCGAGGTCCGTCACCCGCTCCAGCATGATCGGCTCCCAGGCCCGTCGCAGCCGGGTGCGCGGGAGCGTCTGCGGGCCGCGGCCGTCCAGGGCGTCGGCGAGGTCGACGACGGCGTCGCAGCGGGCCAGCCAGAGGCCGCGCAGGCACGGGCGGGCGCCGTACCCGGCGAGCGTGGCGGCGCGGACGGCGGCCGGGGCGCCGACGGCGACCGCGAGGCCGGCGATGTCCTCGGCGGGATCGCCGACCACCGCCGCGTCCCAGCCGAGGACGCCGCGCACCCGGCCGTCGGCGCCGACCACGAGGTGGCCGCCGGTGAGGGCGTGGTGGACGAGGACCGCCGTGCCGGGCTGCGCGGCGAGCTGGACCGCGGCGGGCGGGGTGAGCCGGCTCAGGCGTCCGGGGTCGAACTCGTCGGCCGCGGCGAGCCGTTCGGCGGCCCGGCCCGCGGCCCGGCGCAGCGCTTCGAGCGACCGCGGGGACACGCGCGGCACGCCGAGCGTCTCCGCCTGCCGCACCGGCACCTCGCGCAGCCCCGTGAGCAGTCCCGCCAGGTCGGTCTCGCCGACGGCGGACACGGTGTGCTCCTCCCCCGTCCCGCCGGGCAGCCGGGTGTCGAGGGTGCAGAGCAGACCGGGTGCCCACTCGCCCTGCGCCACCGCGGTCGGCAGCGCCACCGGCACGTGCGGCCGGACGAGGTCGCGCAGCCGCACCTCGCGGCGCCGGCGGGCGGTCGCCTCGCGGTCCGGGGCGAGACGCAGCACATGGTGGCCGCCGACCCACCACGCGGCGGGCCCGGTTCCTTCGGTGACGGGCCGGACGTCGGGTCCGGCCGCGCCGCCCGTGCCACTGCCCTGCAGCAGCGAGCGGGCCAGTCGGCGGACGGTGTCCGCGGTGGGTGCGGGTGCCTGGGTCATGGTCGCGCCGTTTGCCGTTCGGGGGGCGGGCAGGGGACGGAAGAGCCGTTCAGTCCACTATGACCATGTCCCGCGCGGTGTTGTTCAGCCGCCGCCCGCCGTCCTCGGTCACGGTCACGATGTCCTCGATGCGCACGCCGAACCGGCCGGGCAGGTACACGCCGGGTTCGACGGAGAAGCACATGCCGGGGACGAGGGGCCGCTCCTCGCCCTCGATCATGTACGGCGGCTCGTGCGTGGTGACGCCGATACCGTGCCCGGTGCGGTGGATGAAGTACTCCCCGTACCCGGCGTCGGCGATGACCGCACGGGCGGCCCGGTCGACGTCCTGGCAGGCCGCCCCGGGCCGCACCGCGCGGAAGCCCGCCTCCTGCGCCTCGCGCACCAGGTCGTGCACCCGGCGTTCCTCGTCGGTGGGTTCGCCGACGTGGACGGTGCGGGAGGTGTCGGAGCCGTAGCCGTCCTTGAGGCCGCCGAAGTCCAGGACGACCATGTCGCCGCGCTCGATGACGCGGTCACCGATCTCGTGGTGCGGGTTGGCCCCGTTGGGGCCGGAGGCGACGATCGTGAAGTCGACCTGGGAATGGCCGAACCGGCGCAGCAGGGAGGCGAGGTCGGCGGCGACGTCGCTCTCGCGGCGCCCGGCGAAGGCCACGCCCCTGATCTCCTCGAACGCGGCGTCGGCGGCGGCTCCCGCGGCGGCGAGGAGGTCCAGTTCGGCCGCGTCCTTGACGGCGCGCAGCATGGGCAGGGCCTCGGTGAGGGAGGCGTACGAGGTGCCGGGCAGCGCCTTCTGCAGGCCCAGCAGGTGCATGGCCCAGGTGTTGTCGCTGATGCCGAACCGGCCGTCCGCGTCCAGCAGGGCTGCGGTGGCGGCGTAGGGGTCCTTGCCGTCGGTCCAGTCGCGCAGGGTGAGCGCCGGGGCGCCGGGGGCGCGCTCGGCGTCCGGGGCCTCCAGGGTGGGGACGACGAGCACGGGGTCCCGGCCGGCCGCCAGGATCAGCAGGGTGAGCCGCTCGGTGACCGCCGTGGGGGTGTAGCCGGTGAGCCACACCAGGTCGGGGCCGGGCGCCACGAGCAGCCCGGCGAGCCCGGCCTCGGCGGCCTGCCGTGCCGCACGCTCCATGCGGGCCTCGTAGTCGTCGGCGGTGAAGGACGCGGGCGCGGTGCCGGTCATCCGGGGGCCTCCCAGGGGCGGTCGTCGGGGTTACGGGCAGCATCCTGCCCGGCGGGCGGGGGCGGCGCGAGCCGGTTCGCGGTGTTGGTCCCGCGCCTCCCGCCACCTGAGGGCAGAACCTTGCCCCAGCGTGATCACTAATGCTTGGATCACACACAACCGTTAACAGGCACTGCCGAGGAGGCGTACGACCGTGCTCGTACTCGCGCACATCAGCGATCTGCATCTGGACGGAACCGCCCGGGCGGCCGAGCGCGCCCGGCGGGTGCGCGACCGGCTGTGGAACACGCCGGAGCCACCGGACGCGCTGCTGGTGACCGGTGACATCGCGGACCACGGCACCGAGGCCGAGTACGAGGAGGCCGCCCGCCTGCTGGGCCTGCGCGACGGCGACGCCCCGTTCCCGGTGCTCACCTGCCCGGGCAACCACGACCGCCGGGCGCCGTACCGCACGGCACTGCTGGGCCTGCCGGCCGCCGACGGACCGGTCAACAGCGCGCACGTGCTGGACGGCGGCGCGGTGCTGATGTGCGACTCGACCCTCCCCGGCCGCGACGACGGGGAGCTGGACGAGGAGACCTGTGCCTGGATCGAGTCCACGCTCGACGGGCTCGACGACGGCGCCCGGGCCCTGCTCGCCTTCCACCACCCGCCGGTGCCGGTGCACCACCCCCTCCCCGACTCCTACCCGCTGCGCGCTCCCGAACGGCTGGCCGCCCTGCTGGCGCGCCGGCCCGAGGTCGCCGGGCTGATCACCGGTCACGCCCACACCCCGGCCGCCGGCACGTTCGCGGGCCGTCCGGTGCTGGTGGGGCCCGGCGTGACGTGGACGCTGCGGCTCCCCTGGGAGGGCGAGCAGGCCGCGGACCGGGACGCGCCGCCCGGGCTCGCCTTCCACGTCCTGGACGACGAGGGCCGGCTCACCAGCCACTTCCGGGTGGTCACGTGACGATGCCGGGGACGGCCGTCAGCTGGCGGCGGCCGCCGCGGTGGCGCACCGTCAGTCTCACCTCGTCGCCCGGGCGGGCCCGCGCGACGGCACGTGCCAGGTCGGCGGCCGAGCGGACGCGCGTGCCGCCGAACGCGACGAGCACGTCGCCCCGCACCAGGCCGGCCGAGAAGCCGGGTCCGGGTACGTGGACGCCCACGACCCGGGCCCCCGGCCTCAGGTCGTCGGCCACCTCCACCCCGAGCCGGGCGACGACGGGCGCGGCCGGAGCCCCCGGCGCGGAGGCGGCCACGGAGCGCGGCGACACGGACGCGCCGGGGACGGGTGCCGTGCCCGCCGTTCCCGCCGGACCCTCCGCCCCGGCGAGCCTGCCCGTGCCGACGACCGTGGCACCCGTCGCCCCCAGACCGACCCCGGTCAGTACCAGGACGACACCGGCCAGCACCCCGCGTACCGCGGTCACCAGCCGCCGCCCCCACCGCCGTCCGGCGTGCTGTCCCGACGGCCGGGCGGGCTCCGCACGCCCCTTCGGTCCGCCCCCGGCCCCGGGCATCGGCCTGGGCCGCAACGCGGGTTGCTCCATGGTTCACCTCCGGCGGGAGTCAGGCCGTCAGATCAGGACCGGCGGGGCCGGCGTGCGGTACGGGAGGAAGCCGTGGACCCGGCCGGACAGGTACTCGTCCCGGTATCGCGGGACGTTGCGGTGCCAGTTGAGGATGCCCGCCATCCAGTTCTGCAGGTCCTTCACATAGCCGCGCATGGCCGCCCTGGCCTCCTCCGACAGCTGGAAGTCCTCGTACACCACAGGTAGTTCGTGCTCCACCACGTGCTGGAACTGCCGCATCCGCTGGTTCATCAGGTCCTGCACCACGGGCAGCGCGGTCGGGTAGTCGACGCCGAAGAAGTTCTGCACGACGAGGACGGCGTTGTGGATCTCGCCCTCGAACTCGATCTCCTTCTGGTAGGAGAAGATGTCGTTGAGGAGGCACGCGTAGTCGATCGCCGCGTTCTCCAGGGAGCGCACGGGACCACTGCGGTAGACCTCGGCCGGGACCGCCGGCCCGTGGCCGGCGCGGCAGAGCCCCAGGGTGAGGTCGGAGCCGAAGGTGGCGCGCCGCATCTCCAGGTAGTCGACCGGGTCCGGAACGCGGTGGTGGATCTGGTTGGCCAGCTCCCAGACCCAGGCCTCGGTCATGGTCTCGACCGCCGCCTTCAGGGGCCGGCGCTCCTCGGGGGTCATGCCGGCCGTCGTGCGGGCCCACAGGTCGGTCAGGGAACGCTCCATGGCGTTGGCGGGCGGCGGGACCGGTCCGCCGTCGAGGGACATGCAGGCCGCGAGGCGGGCCGTGGTCAGCCGGGCGGCGGCCAGGTCACGGCGGTGGCCGTACACGAGCGGGTAGTAGTCGTCGCCGTAGGTGCCGAAGGCCAGCCAGCCGGAGGCGAGGTCGAGTTGCTCCTGGGTGGCGTCCGGGTCGAGGCCCGCCGCGCACAGCGGCAGGTCGCAGCTCTCCAGCTTGTCCTCGTCCCAGACGCCCTCGCTGAGCACGCCCATCCGCCGTGACCACTCCAGCAGATGCCGGCGCGCACCGTCGAGGGCGGGGCTGAGCCGCAGCGGGAACGGCATGTCGATGTCGGGGATGACCGACGGGCCGACCTTCGGGAAGGGCAGGTGCGTGTGGGCGCGCCACCGCCGCGCGCCGGTGGCCGCGAGCAGCCCGCCGATGTCGGCGGCGGACGTCCCGGGGCCGGACGGCGACTGCCAGGGGGCGCCGGAACGCGCGCCCTCGTTCATGTAGCGGCTGGAGCGCAGATGCCATTCGTGGCCGCCGGACTGCCAGTCCTGCAGCCCTTTCGCGTACGCCGCCACGGCCGCGACCTGGTCCGGTGTGAGGCCGCTCTCCAGCGCGACGGCGGGCACCTCGGTGAACGCGGTGTGCTCGAACTGGTGCAGCCGTGAGGTGAGGACGTCGTTGACGAGGTCGGCGGCCTCCTGGGTGGTGCAGCCGAAGAAGGTCTCCAGCACGAGGACGCCGTTGCTGAGCTCGCCCTCGTCCTCCACCTCCCGCTGGTAGGAGAACAGGTCGTTGCGCAGGTGCACGGCGTCGGAGAACGTCTCCATCAGCACCCGCAGCGGCCGGGTCCCGGCGACGGCGGCGGGCACCTCGGCGGTCGCGTACTCCACGAGCCCGGCCGACCAGGGGGCACCGCCCACCTTGCGCCGCATCTCGATGTACTCGACGGGGTTGGCGATCCGGCCCTCGTTGATGTTGGACAGCTCCCACAGCGACTCGTTGAGGAGGTGTTCGGTGGAGACGGCGAACCGGCGGCGCCAGCCGGCCGACATCGCGGGCACGGTGCGCGCCCACAGGTCGGCGAGGCCCGCCTCGACAGGGTTCTCCGGCTCGGGGACCGGCGCCCCCGGGTCGAGCGACATGAACAGCGGCAGCCGGTCCAGATGGGCCTTGCCGGCGGGCCGGTCCTGGGACCGTTTGAACTTCTCCAGGAAGTGGTCGTCGAAGAAGAAGACCCACACGTACCAGTCGGTGATGAGGGAGAGGGCGGGGCCGTCGCAGTCGGGGTGGGTGTAGGCGCAGAGCAGGCCGTAGTCGTGCGCGTCGAGGTCGGCCTGCTCCCAGACCCCGCTTCCCTCCAGCATGCCCATCTCGCGCGCCCACGCCGTCGAGTGGGCGCGCGCCTCCTCCAGGTGCGGGTTGAGCCGCGCGGGGTGCGGCATGTAGAAGTGCGGGAGTTCGAACGGCTGCGTCATGGCCGGGGGCTACCCATGGGCAGGTGACGGCATCCACCGGCCTCGACGTGATCACACCATCGCGTGAACCCTCTTCACCGAGGGGATCCCCGGGTTCATGTCCGTACCTGGATCAGCGCGTGGGTGCCGCCGGTGCGCCAGCGCTGCCCCTCCGCGGCCGTCAGCGCCGCCTCGGTCTCCGCCTCAAGTCCGGTGATCACGTCGGACTTGAGGGTGCGCAGGGCGGCGACGGGTCCGGGGAAGTACGCGGTGACGTCCGCGAACGGTGTGGTCGGGGGCCAGTACCGGTCCCCGACGAGGCGGCGGTAGTTGAGGTCGCCCTTGACGACGGTGAGCGCGGCGGAGGCGAAGTCTGCGCGCAGGTCGTCCGGCATCGCCTCGTAGGGCAGCGGCGCGCAGGAGAAGGGGTGGGCGCGGAGGGTGAGACGACCGTCGGAGAAGGCGGCCCACAGGTCCCGCCCGTACGTGGCCGCCGCCCCCTCGGCATGGGTGAGCCGGCGCACGGCGTCGACCACGTCGGCGGTGGTGGCGTCGGAGACGTAGTACGGGTACGGCTTGACGTGCAGCACGGCGCGGCCGATACGGCCGCGGGCGAGCAGGTGCGCGAGAAGCAGCAGATCGGGGACGAGTTCGCGGCCCGCGTTGTCGGCGACCAGGCACAGCGTTCCCGTGCCCGACAGCAGCGGCCACAGCCGCTCGCTGTCGTCGGCCACCAGGGCGGGGACGGGGGCCGTCCGCTCGGCCCCCTCCGCGGACAGCCGGAAGCCGAGGTCGGCGCGGTTGCCCCACAGGGAGCCGTGCAGCAGGGCCCGGGCCTGTTCCCCTTCAGGGCGGCCGGCCAGGTCGTCGAGCGCGGCCAGTTCCTCGTCCGTGGCGGGCGAGTCGAGTTCGGCGCGTTTGGACGGACGGAACGGGTCGATGCCCTGCCAGGGGCCGGGGGCGAAGTAGCCCACGGCGTCCAGCAGCCGGCGGTAGAACCAGCTCTCGGACCACAGCCAGGGCACGTCGTACCAGGAGCGGCCCGCGTAGGTGGTCATCCCCCAGGCCTCCCAGCGTTCCCGGTCGTGCGCGTCCGCGGGGAGGGGTTGGATCGCGCCGTCGGTGCAGCCGGTCAGCAGGGCGTCGAGCGCGCCGCGCTGCCGGGGCTCGTAGGGGAAGGCCTCGCGCACCTGCCGGATGATCGCCGGGTGCCGCTCGGCCAGCACACGGTGGGGGAACGTGCCGGGCTCGTCGGCGACGATCACCGGCGCGGTGGGGATGTCGGGCATGCGGCTCACCGTAACGCGCGTCCGTCGTCGCCCGCCGTGCGTCACACCGGGGCGATCTCCCGTTCGAGCCGTGCGGCCAGGCTGAGGTAGCGGGCGCGCCGGGTCACGGGGACCAGGCCGCGGATGAGGATCTGCCACATCTCCGCCGTGCGGCGGGGCTGGCGGGCGACTGATTCCCGGGACCGGCCGACGACCCGGGTGCCGACGAAGAAGCAGACGAGGGAGTGGGCCACCACGTCGGTGTCGACGTCCGGGTGGACGTCGGCCTCCTTGACGGCGCCCAGGAGCCGCGCCGTGACGATGTCCAGCCACTCGGTGAAGGGATGGCTGAGCGGCGGGCGCGGCCGGGTACCGCCGGTGGCGAGCCGCAGTCCGGCCCGCAGCACGGGATCGTCGGCCGACATCCTGGCTATGCAGAAGGTCAGGCGCATCAGCGCCTCCAGGGAGGTGTGTCCCCGGATCTCGGTGTCCCGGGCCAGACGGCGGCAGGTCATGGACTGCAGTTCGAGGATCGCGTGCGCGAGATCCTCCTTCGCCGCGAAGTGGAAGTACAGGGCCCCCTTGGTGACCTGGGCGTGTTCGACGATGTCACTGAGACTGGTCGATTCGTACCCCTGCCGGTCGAACAGGTCGGCGGCGGCCGTGATGATCGTCGCACGGGTCTGCTCGGCGCGTACCTGCCTCGCCATCGCCTAACTCCTGAGCCGGAAAGGAACGGGTCATGCCGTTTGTTTTGACGCTTCGTACACGATAACTCACCCTGCGGTGGCCCCCATTACGCGGGAGGCCATTCAAATAAGGGCATAAAAGGCAAGATCATCACACCCGTCGAAAGAAAACAGCGCGCGCGGTCTCTAAGTGTGTCAGGCGTCGGCACAAATGAGAACGGCGGGCCGACCGGTGCCCCATCCGCACCGGCCGACCCGCCTGCTTGGGGGAGTCGCTCAGAAGATCAGCGGCCCGCACCAGGTCATCCGGGAGCCGGCCGCGCTCGAACGATAGGCAGCGCGCGGCCCGCCGGGATACGGGGGAAACCCTCGATCCGGCCCAGAACCGACCCTCGGCGACGGGCGGTTGACCAGGAACGGGACGCTATGCCCGGCTCGGCGGGGAGGTGAACACGACGGGCGGTTCCTCCGTACTGCACGGAAGGACCCGCGCGTTTCCGCCCCGCTGGAAGAGGTGTTCCGGATGTCCCGGACGACCGCACACCGCACCGCACTCGCGGCGGCCCTCCTGACCCCGCTGCTGCTGCCTCTGTGGGCGGCGGGCCCGGCGCGCGCCCACGGGGCGCCGGCGGATCCGGTCAGCCGGGTCGTGGCCTGCTCGCCGGAGGGAGGCGAACACGCGGCGTCGGCGGCGTGCCGCGCCGCGGTCGCGGCGAACGGCGCGCCGTTCGCGGCGTGGGACAACCTGCGGGTGGCGGACGTCGGCGGCAGGGACCGGCAGCGGATCCCGGACGGGAAGCTGTGCGGCGGGGGCCTGCCCGCCTACCGGGGCCTCGACCTCGCCCGCGCCGACTGGCCGGCGACCCGGGTGACCCCCGGTGGGGCGCTGCCGGTGACGTACGTCTCGACGATCCCGCACGCCGGTACCTTCCGTCTGTATCTGACGGAGCCCGGCTACGACCCGGCGCGGCCGCTCACCTGGTCCGACCTGCCGGAGAAGCCGTTCGCCGAGGTGACGGACCCCGCACTGACGGACGGTGCGTACCGGTTCCGGGTGACCCTGCCGTCGGACCGGTCGGGCCGTCATGTGCTGTACACGGTCTGGCAGAACAGCGGCACGCCTGACACCTACTACTCATGCTCGGACCTGGTGTTCCCGCGGAAGAAGCAGGCGACCGCCGCGCACACCCCAGCCGGGAGCACCCCGGCGGCCCCCTCGCCCGGCCCCACCGGCACCCCCGGCGTCCGGTCCACCGCCGCCGCCTCCTCCGGATCGTCCGCCCCGCTGCTCGCGGGTGGTGCCGTCGGCGTCCTGGTGCTCACCGGGGGCGCCACTCTGGTCCTGCGGCTGCGCCGGCGCTGAACCGGGGCCCACGGCCGCGGCGGTGACCGCCGCGTGCCGCCCGCCCGGTCCGTGCGCCGCGCGCGGGCGGGCCTGCTCACGCTTCATCACAATGCGGCAGCATCACCTCACTTCACGTGGCCCTTCACTTGACGACCAGTGGTCGCACAGGGTTGGCTCCGGGCCAGCGAGAGTCACCCGATCGGCGCACCGCTCCCCGCGGCCGCCGTCCGTGCTCTCCCCTGCTCTTTTGCTCGGCCGCACAGCGAGGTCCGCACTCCTCATGAACACTCGTCCCCCGTCCCGCCGCCTCCCGAGACTCCGCCCGGCGGCCCTGGCAGCCGCCGTCGGTCTGCTGGTGACCGGCTGCTCCGCGTTCGGCGCGGCCGGCGACTCCGCGGACTCGGACGACGCGAGCGGGTCCGGCACCGGGCGGACGAAGGTCACGATGGTCACCCACGGCAGCGAGGACGACGCCTTCTGGGACCGGGTGAAGAAGGGGGCCGAGGCCGCGGCGGCCAAGGACGGCATCGAGCTGACGTATGTGAGCGACCCGGATCCCGCGGGCCAGGCCGCTCTGGTCCGCGAGGCGGTCCGCGACGGCGTCGACGGCATCGCGCTGACGCTGGCCAAGCCGGGTGCCATGACGGGCCCGGTCAACGAGGCACGGGCGGCCGACATCCCCGTGGTGGGGCTCAACGCGGGTATCGACGCCTGGAAGCCGGCGGGGCTTTCGGCGTTCTTCGGACAGGACGAGAGTGTGGCGGGCCGGGCCGTCGGCGAGAAGCTCAACGAGCTGAAGGCCAAGCACGCCCTGTGCGTCGTCCACGAGCGCGGCAACGTCGGCCTGGAGGCCCGCTGCGCGGGCATGAGGAAGGCGTTCGACGGGACGACGGAGAACCTCTACGTGGACGGCACCGACATGCGCGCCGTCTCCGGAATCCTCACCGCCCGGCTGCGTCAGGACTCCGCCATCGACGAGATCGTCACGAACGGGGCGGACTTCGCGCTGACCGCCGTCGAGGCCGTCGAGGAGGCGGACAGCGACGCCGGCGTGGCCACCTTCGACCTCAACGAGGACCTGGTCGAGGCCGTGCGCGGTGGCAACGTCCGGTTCGCCGTCGACCAGCAGCCCTACCTCCAGGGCTATCTCGCCGTGGACGCGATGTGGCTGTACCGGTCCAACGGCAACATCAGCGGCGGCGGGGTCGCGCCCGTGCTCACCGGACCGGCGTTCGTCACGAAGGCCAACGCGGACTCGGTCGCCGGGTTCGCCGCCGGCGGAACCCGCTGACGGGCCGGCCCGTGCGTACTCTCCCCACCATCCGAACGCCCTAGGACCACGATGTCTCCACGGACAGGTGCCCGGCGCCGTCTCGGCTCCATTCGGCTCTCGCTGTTCCTCCTCGCACTCGTGCCCAGCGTCACCCTCGCCGGCATGTGGGGCCTGACCACGATCCGTATGTTCTCGGAGGGCCTGCAGCTGCGGTCCCAGACGGAGCTGAGCCGGTCGACCGGCGCGATGGGCACGCACGCCACGCTCGCGCTGCAGAAGGAACGGGCGCTGACCGCCGCGTGGCTGGCCGAGCCGCGAAGGCCCCGTACCGCCCTCGACGCGCAGCGCGAGAAGACCGACGAGGCGGTGGCGAAGCTGGTCGGGCAGGCCGACGCGATCGGCAAGGCACCCGCGCGCGTCTCCGACCGGCTGTACTCGGTGCTCGGCTCGGTGGGCAGCCTGGAGTACTACCGGGACCAGGTGGACGACCCCAGCGACATCAGCGCCGAGGAGGCACTGGCCCAGTACACCTCGATCATCGACGACCAGATCCACGCCTTCCAGGAGCTCTCCCAGGTCGACGACGGAGACCTGACCTCGCAGGCCCAGCCGCTCGTCGCGCTGGAACACGCGGCGGAGCTGGTGTCCCGGGAGAACGCGCACCTGACGCTCGCCTGGCCGTCCGGCCAACTCGACGACGAGGAATGGACCGCCTTCGCGGAGCTGGTCCACACCCGCCGCTGGCTGGTCGAGGACCAGATCGAGCCGTCCCTCGAAGGCGAGACCAAGACGCAGACCGAGCGGATCCTGAGCAGCCCGGAGTGGCGCGCCCTGGAGGCGGTCGAGGACCAGGTCCTCGCCACCCACGCCACGGCCGACGACCACACCGTCGCCCTGCCGGACCTGAGGGACCGCTGGGAGGAGGCCGTGAACCGGGTCTCCCCGCAGTACTCCACGATGATCCGGCAGCAGACGGACGCGCTCCTCATCCGCAGTGCGGACGAGGCCCGCGGCCTGCTGGTGAAGGCCGCCTCCCTGAGCGCCGCCGGTCTCCTCGCGCTGCTGCTGTGCGTCGGGCTGTCCTGGCGCATCACCCGCTCGCTGTCCCGCCGGCTGCGCGGACTGCGGATGGCCACCCTGGGTCTGGCGGAGGAGCGGCTGCCCGACGTGGTGGCCCGGCTCGAGCGCGGCGAGAAGGTGGACGCCGAGTCGGCGACGACGGAGCTGGACTACGGACACGACGAGCTGGGGCAGGTGGCACAGGCGTTCAACACCGCGCAGCGCACCGCCGTGCACACCGCGGTCGAACTCGCCGACACCCGGCGCGGATTCCAGAAGATCATCCTGGGCATCGCGCGGCAGAGCCAGAACCTGGTCAACCTCCAGCTCAGCAAGCTGGACGCGCTGGAACGCCGGCACACCGACCCCGAGGTCCTCAAGGGCCTGTACGAACTGGACTCCACGGCCAGCCAGTTGCGCCGCTACGAGGAGAACCTGGTCGTCGTCAGCGGTGAGCGTCCCGGCCGTTCCTGGAGCGAGCCGGTCGCCCTGATCGACATCGTGCGCAGCGCCGTCGGGGAGGTCGCCGAGTACCAGCGGGTGGAGGTCCTCACCGAGGAGGAGGTGTCCGTCGCCCCGCCCGCGGTGGCCGACGTGATCCATCTGCTGGCCGAGCTGATCGACAACGCGACGGTGTACTCGCCGGCGCCCAGCCCCGTCGGGGTGCGGGCGGCGATGGTCGCCAAGGGGCTGGCCGTCGAGATCGAGGACCGGGGCCTCGGCATGTCGGAGGACGACTACGCCTCACTCAACGCCCAGCTGGCCAAGCCGCCGCAGTTCGACGTGGTGGCGCTCGCCGACGACCTCCGGCTCGGCATGTTCGTGATCTCGCAGCTCGCACACCGGCACGGCATCGCCGTCACCCTGCGCCCCTCGCCGTACGGCGGGACGACGGCCATCGTGCTGATCCCGCACGAGATCGTCGTGCGGGACGAACCGGCCGGTGACGGCGGCCGGGACGGGGCGGGTACCGCGACCGCGCGGGACGCGGCGAGTTCCACGACAGGACAGGACGCGGCGGACGGCCGGCGCGACGGGGCCGCCGCCGGTGCGCGCGCGGACGCCGACGGGCAGGCGGGAGCGGGCGCGCAGGCCCCGGCGCCCCGGCCGGCCACCGCCGTACGGACCGGCTCCGCGCCCGCCGCCGCGACGGCCGCCCCCCGCCGGGACGGTCTCACCCCGCTCCCCCGCCGGGTGCCGCAGACCAGTCTGGCCGCCGAACTGCGCGAGGAGACCCCGCCGGACACCGGGGACGAGCCCTGCGAGGACTTCACCGCGGAGCGCGCCGCCTCCTCGCTCGCCGGCTTCCAGCGCGGCACGCGCCAGGCACGGGACGACGGCACCGACGACGCCGACGGGGCCGTACCGGCGCACGTGCCCGCCGATCCCGGCGAGCTCCCGACTCCGCCCGCCGACCGCTGACCGCCGACCGCTCACGAAGGAACATCGTCATGACACCCCCCATCCCCGCCACCCACACCCAGCTGGACCAGCTGCTGACCGGACTCGTGGAACGGGTCGCCGACGTGAACCAGGCCGTGGTGCTCTCCGAGGACGGGCTGGTGGTCAGCAAGTCCACCGGCTTCCTGCGCGACGACGCGGAGCGCCTGGCGGCGACCGCGTCCGGTCTGATGAGCCTCAGCAAGGGCGTCAGCATGGACTTCCGCGGCGGTCCGGTGCGCCAGGCGCTCATCGAGATGGCGCACAGCTACCTGATCCTCACGTCGGCCGGTCCCGGCGCCCACCTGGTGGTGCTGACCGGTCCCGGCGCGGACGTCGGCGTGGTGGCATACCAGATGAACATGCTGGTGAAGAAGATCGGCGAGCACCTCAGCGCGGCGCCGCGGGAGGCCGCAGGGCCCGCTGCCGACCCCGGCGTGTGAGGTGGGCGGAAGCGACCCGGCGGGCCGGCTGGTACGGCCGTTCACCCTGACCGGTGGCCGGACCCGGCCCAGCCGCGCCGACTTCACCCTGATCACGACCGTGACGGCCGCGGACCCGCAGCCCGAGACGGCCGCCCGGCCACAGCCCGAGCACCTGCGCATCCTCCGGCTGTGTGCCGAGCCGGTCGCGGTCGCCGAGATCGCCGCGCGTCTCGACCTCCCGGTGAGCGTGGTCGTCATCCTGCTCTGCGACCTGCTGGAGGCGGGCCGGATCACCGTCCACCCGCCGCACCCCGTCACCCGTACCACCCCGGATCTGGACCTGCTGCAGAAAGTGAGGGAGGGCCTTGGCCGGCTCTGACACCACCGCTCAGGCACCCGCCGACCGTCCGGCTCCCGACACGGTCAAGATCCTGATCGCCGGTGGCTTCGGCGTGGGCAAGACCACCATGGTCGGCTCGGTCAGCGAGATCGCCCCGCTGCGCACCGAGGAACCGCTGACCATGGCGGGACTCGACGTCGACGACCTGGACGGCGTCGAGGAGAAACGTGCCACCACGGTCGCCATGGACTTCGGCCGGATCACCGTCTCGGACGACCTCGTGCTGTATCTCTTCGGCACGCCGGGGCAGCAGCGGTTCTGGTTCATGTGGAACGACCTGGCCCTCGGCGCGCTGGGTGCGGTGGTCCTGGTGGACGTGCGCAGACCCAGGTCCAGCTTCGCCGCGATCGACTTCTTCGAACGCCGGGGCATACCGTTCGTGATCGCCGTCAACGGCTTCCACGGCGAGCACCCCTACCCGGTGGAGGACATCCGGGAGTCGCTGACGCTGCCGGAGGGCGTGCCGGTGCTGCTGTGCGACGCGCGGGAGCGGGAGTCGAGCCGGGACGTGCTGATCGCGCTGATCGACCGGCTGATCGCGGAGGCGGCCTAGGACCGGCGCCCGTGGGCGCCGGACGGGCGGCCGCGCCCACGGGCGCCGGTCGGTCCGGGCGGCGGTCAGTCCAGGCCGGCCGACTTCAGCCAGGCCCTGGCCACGTCCAGCGGGTCCTTCTTCTCGAGCTGGATCCGGGCGTCGAGGTCGAGGAGCGTCTCGGTGTCCAGTTTCGCGGAGACGGCGTTGAGCGCGTCGACGCCCTCCTTCGGGAGCCCGTCCTTGCGCACCAACGGGGTGACGTTGGCGAACCCGAAGAGGTTCTCCGGGTCCTTCAGGACGACGAACTTCTCCTTCACGATGGTCGGGTCGGTGGTGAATATGTCGGCGGCCTGCACCTCGTTGCCGCTCAGCGCCGCCTGCGTCAGCGGGCCGCCCGCGTCGAGCGCCTTGAAGGACTTGAACGTCAGTCCGTACACCGACTCCAGGCCCTTGAGCCCCTGCCGGCGGGTCTGGAACTCGGGCGAACCGCCGATCACCAGGTCCGGTGCGGCGTCCCTGAGGTCGGCGAGGGTCGACTCGTTGGTGAGGCCGTGCTTCTTCGCGGTCCCGGCGTTGACGGCGACCGAGTCCTTGTCCTCGGCCGGCGACGACTCCAGCAGCGTCAGCTTCTTGTCCAGCTTCGCCTTGACGGCCTCGTTCACCGCCTCCGTCGACTCCTGCGCGGCCTCGGGGTCGAGGTAGGCGAGGAGGGAGCCGTTGTACTCGGGCAGGACCGTGATGGAGCCGTTCTTCATCAGGCCGTACGTCGTCTCACGGCTGCCGATGTTGTGCTTGTAGGTCACCTTGAGGCCCTTGGCGCGCAGCGCCTCACCGTAGATGTCGGCGAGCAGGGTGCTCTCGGCGAAGTTGTTCGAGCCGACGACGACGGTGCCCGTCTCGGCCTTCTCCCCTTCGAGGGGATTGTCGGAGGTGTCGTCGGAGGAACAGCCCGCGAGCAGCGCCGCCGCGGCGGTGAGCGCGACGGCCGCCGCGCCGGTGTGCCTCGTCCTCGATCTGCTGCCCTTGGCGGTGTGAGTCATTCGTCGATCCAATCCAGCCGTTTGACGGTCGGTCAAGAACGTGGTGGTCACGGTTTGCTGCCGGAGCCGGGCCGCGGTCAGCGCCTGCGCACGCCGGGCGACACCGTCAGCCGTCCCGCGGCCCAGAACAGCGCGAGGGTGGCGAGTGCCAGGGCCGCCACCAGCGTGGCGCCGCCGACCACCTTCTCGTAGTCGCGCTGGTAGAGCCCGTCGATGATGTACCGGCCGAGGCCGCCGAGGCTGACGTACGCGGCGATGGTGGCCGTCGACACGATCTGGATGGCGGCGGACCGCAGGCCGCTGAGGATCAGCGGCAGCGCCACCGGGAGTTCGACGTGGAAGAGGATCCGCGACTCGTGCATGCCCATGCCCCTGGCCGCGTCCACCGGGGCGGGGTCGACGGAGCGGACCGCCTCGTAGGTGGTCACCAGGACCGGCGGGACCGCCAGGACGACCAGCGGGATCATGACGGGCAGCAGGCCGAAGCCGATCAGCAGGACGGCGAGCACCAGCAGGCCGAAACTGGGCAGCGCGCGGGCGGCGTTGGCGATGAGGGCGAGGGCGTTCCCGCCGCGTCCGGTGTGTCCGGTCAGCAGGCCCACGGGCAGGCCGATCGCGGAGGCGACGGCCAGCGCCAGCACCGAGTACTGGACGTGCTCCCAGAAGCGCTGGGGGATGCCGTCGTAACCCTGCCAGTGGGCTCCGTCGCTGAAGAAGGCGTTGACGAAGTGGAGGACGTTCACCGGACCGCACCCTCCGGGGTGAGCTCTTCCCGCCGCGTGGCGGGTTTGCGGCGGCTGCCGCCACGCGGCATCCACGGCGTGAGCCAGACCCGCAGCAGGACCAGCAGGGCGTCGCACAGGACCGCCAGGGCGGCCATCGTGAGCACGGAGTTGACGGCGAGCTCCGGCCGGTCGTACTTCTGCGCGGCCGCGAGCAGATTGCCGAGGGCGCCCTGGTTGCCGATCAGGGCGCCGACGCTGACCAGGGAGATACTGGACGCGGTGGCGACCCGGAGCCCGGCGATGATGGCGGGGGCGGCGATCGGCAACTGCACCTGGAGATAACGCCGTACGGGGCCGAAGCCCATGGCGGTGGCGGCGGCCAGGGTCTCGTCCGGCACCGAGCGCACGCCGTCGACGATCGCCGGGACCAGCACCACGAGGCTGTACAGGGCCAGCGGGATCATCACGGTGAGTTCGGTCTGGCCGGTGTAGTCGATGAGGACGACGAAGAACGCCAGCGAGGGGATGGCGTACAGCACGGTCGTCACACCGAGCACGGGCGGGTACAGCCAGCGGAAGCGTCCGCACACCTGCGCGAGCGGCAGGGCGAGGAGCAGCCCGGCCGCCACCGGCAGCAGGGCCTCCCGTATGTGCAGTCCGATCAGGCCGGCCCAGCTGTGCTGGAGGTCGCTGGGGATGTCGAAGAAGCCGCTCATCCGGCGACCTTCTCGTCCTCGGCGCGGCCGGCCGAGTGGGCGGCGCGGATCGCCTCGCCGATGGTCCGCTGGGAGACGACCCCGGTCACCCGCCCGTCGGCGTCCACGGCGACCGCCCAGCCGGTGGGCGAGAGCACGGCGCAGTCGAGGGCGACCCGCAGGGAGTCGGCGCCGGGCACGAACGGCCGTCCGTACGGCAGCAGTCGGCCGGTGTCGACGGTCCCGTCCGTCAGCCGGTCGCGCTCGGCCCAGCCGAGCGGACGGCCGTCGGGGCCGGTCACCAGGAGGTACGGGCTCCCGACGGCGGCGATCCGCTCGGCGGGCGCGTCGGCCGGGACCACGGCGTCGGTGCTCAGCTCCAGTGGGGCTGCGGGGAAGAAGGACAGCCGGCGGATGCCGCGGTCGGCACCGAGGAAGTCCTCGACGAAACCGTCGGCGGGGGTGGACAGCAGCTCGGCGGGCGGCGCGTACTGGGCGAGCCTGCCGCCCTCGCGCAGGACGGCGACCATGGTGCCGAGTGTGACCGCCTCGTCGATGTCGTGGGTGACGAAGACGATGGTCTTGCCCAACTCGCCCTGAATCCGCAGTAGTTCCTCTTGAAGCCCCTTGCGCACCACCGGGTCGACCGCGGAGAACGGCTCGTCCATCAGCAGCACCGGCGGGTCCGCGGCGAGCGCCCGGGCCACCCCGACGCGCTGCTGCTGGCCGCCCGAGAGCTGGTAGGGGTAGCGCTTGGCCAGGGAGGTGTCCAGGCCCACCCGCTCCATCAGCTCCACCGCCCGCTCGCGGGCCCGCTGCTTGCCCCAGCCGAGCATGCGCGGGACGGTGGCGATGTTGTCGACGATCGTGCGGTGCTGGAAGAGCCCGGCGTTCTGGATGACGTAACCCATGGACCGCCGCAGGGTGGTGACGGGTTGCCGCTGGATGTCCTCGCCGTCGAGGAGGATCGTCCCCTCGGTGGGTTCGACCATCCGGTTGATCATGCGCAGGGTGGTCGTCTTACCGCAGCCGGAGGGTCCGACGAGGACGGTGATCGAACGGTCGGGGATCTCCAGCGACAGCCGGTCGACCGCCACCGTGCCGTCCGGGTACCGCTTCGTGACTGAATCGATCCGTATCAAGACGCCGAATGCCCTTCGCGTGGCGGAAGTTGCTGACCGGGGTCGCACGCTGTGTCGCCGGTGAGTGTAGACGGCGCCACCGACAAAGCCCCGGAACCGCGCGCACCGTCCGGGACGGCCCGGGTCCCAAGGCCGCCACCTGCCCGGTTTCGGGCGCGGGAAACCACCGGGGGTTGTCTTACGGAGCGGTGACGTGCCGGGCGCGGAGCCCGCCCCGGGCGGGGCGCGGGCCTGGCGTGGGCGTATGCGCGTACTGGTCACCGGCGGTGCCGGGTCCATCGGGCCCCATGTCGTCGAGGCGCTGCGGGCCCGCGGGCACGAACCCGTCGTGTTCGACGTCCGCCACCTCACGGCGGACTCCTCCCGTCTGCGGGCCGAACTGGGCTGGAAGCCCGAGATCGGTTTCGACGAGGGGATGCGGGAGTTCGCGGCGGCGGGACCGCGGGGTGACTGACCCCGCCCCGCACCGGGACGCCCGCCGGGTCAGCCCTCCGCCGCCGGGAGCGTCACCTCGAAGCGGCAGCCGCCGGTGACGTTGCGGACCGTGGTGCTGCCGCGGTGGGCCTCGACGATGCCGCGGACGATGGCGAGGCCGAGGCCCGCGCCCGCCGGTGGGGTGCGGGCGTGGGTGCCGCGCCAGCCGGTGTCGAAGACGCGGGGCAGGTCCTCCTCGGGGATGCCGCCGCAGCCGTCGGTCACGGACAGCACCACGCCCTCGTCCGAGCGCCGCGCGGCGACGGCCACCGTGCCGTCGGCCGGGGTCCTGCGGATCGCGTTGACCAGCAGGTTGCCCAGCACCCGGCTCATCTCCCGCCCGTCGACCTGCACCGGGACCGCCTCGACCCGGTCGCCGACGAGCCGTACGCCGTGCTCACGGGCGAGCGGGTCCGCGCCGGCGAGGGCGTCGCCGATCAGGTCGTAGAGGGAGATACGGGAGAGCGAGAGGGTCAGCGCGCCCGCGTGGATGCGGGAGAGCTCGAAGAGGTCGCCGACCATGTCGTTGAGGTGCTCCACCTCGGTGCGGATCTGACGGAGGTAGCGGTCGGGGTCGGCGGCGACCCCGTCCTCCAGCGCCTCGGCCATCGCGCGCAGTCCGGCGAGCGGGGTGCGCAGGTCGTGGGAGATCCACGCGACGAGTTCCCGCCGCGAGGACTCCAGCGCCCGCTCGCGGTCCCGTGACTGGGCGAGCTTGACGCTGGTCGCCGCCAGCTCGCGGCTGAGCGCGGCGAGTTCGGCGGTGGCCGGGCCGTCGGGGGCCGCGAAGTCGCCGCCGTCACCGAAGGAGCGGGCGGCGAGCGTCAGGTCCCGGCTGCGCGCGACGACCCAGCGGCCCAGCAACAGCGCGGTGACCGTGGACACCACGGCGGCCATGGCGACGACCGTCGTGACCACGCTCAGGTCGTGCGCGGAGAGGAACATGGCCTGGGCGACGGCCAGTGTGCCGGCGAGCATCGCCGTCACCGCGACCCCGGCGACGACCGCGAGGTGCGCGGTCAGCGACCGGCGCCGGATCAGCAGCAGCACGCACGCGCCGAGCAGACCGGCCGCGGCGGCGCCGACGAAGGCGAACAGGGCGATGAGCAACGTGTCCGGCATGCTCACCCCTCGCCAAAGGCCGGGTCGAACCGGTAGCCGACGCCCCACACGGTCTGGATGAGCCGGGGCCGCGCGGGATCGTCCTCCACCTTGCCGCGCAGCCGCCGCACGTGGACGGTCACGGTGGACAGGTCGCCGAAGTCCCAGCCCCACACCTCCCGCATCAGCTCCTCACGCGCGTACGCCCGCCCGGGGTTACGCATGAAGAAGGCGAGAAGGTCGAACTCACGCATGGTGAGGGAGAGTTCACCGCCGTGCTTGGTGGCACGGCGGGCAGCCGGGTCGACGGCGAGGCCGGCGGCGCGCAGCAGGGCGGACGCGGCCGGGGCGGGGCGGCTGCGGCGCAGCACGGACTCGACGCGCAGGACGAGTTCGCGCGGGCTGAACGGCTTGGTGACGTAGTCGTCGGCGCCCACCTCCAGGCCGAGGATGCGGTCGTCCTCGTCCCCCCGCGCGGTGAGCATGATCACCGGAACGGGTCCGTGACCGCGCATCCGGCGGCACACCTCCAGGCCGTCCATGCCGGGCAGCATGAGGTCGAGGACGACGAGGTCGGGCCGGTGCGCCGCCGCCCGGGCGAGCGCGTCGGGGCCGTCGCCGGCCCGGTCGACGACGTATCCCGCGCGGTCGAGGTAGCCCGTGACGATCTCGGCGACGGTGGGGTCGTCGTCGACGACGAGGACCCGGGCTCCGGACCCGGCGTCGGGTGGTGGCTGCTCCATGCGGCCAGCCTCGCACCCCGCGCGTGCGGGCGGTGCGGGCCGGTCGCCGACGTCCGTGTTTCGTAAGGAGCCGATGCCCGTTGTGTCCGTTTCACGTTCGTAGGGTGGGAGCCGTGACCTCCTCCCCCGCCCCAGAACCCGACCCGGCGTCCGTGGACGTTCCTGGTCCTGACCCCGGTCGCCGCTCCCCGGCTGGCACTGCTCGTGCTCTCCGCGCTCCTGGGTGCCGATCGCCGGTCTGTCCGGGATGAGCAGGGCGGAGACGGAACGCATCTGGCTGCCGTTCGCGTTCTGGCTGCTGCCCGCCGCTGCCCTTCCGCCTGGCCCGCGCGCCTGGCCGGCCAGGCAGGCCGCCCTGAGGCCCTGCTCCTCAACCACCTCCTGCTGACGGGATGGTGAGGGGCGGGCAGGGGTGATCAGCCCTCAGCGGGTCGCAGCCTGAGCGAGATGCTGTTGATGCAGTACCGCTGATCGGTGGGTGTCGGGTAGCCCTCGCCCTTGAACACGTGACCGAGGTGCGAGCCGCAGCGGGCGCAGCGGACCTCGGTGCGCACCATGCCGTGCGACCGGTCCTCGACCAGCTCCACGGCGTCGGTGTCCCTCGGGTCGTAGAAGGAGGGCCAGCCGCAGTGCGACTCGAACTTGGTGTCCGAGGCGAACAGCTCGGCGCCGCAGGCGCGACAGGAGTAGACGCCCTCGGTCCTGGTGTCGGTGTACTCACCGGTGAAGGCGGGCTCCGTGGCCGCCTCGCGCAGCACGGCGTACTCGGACGGCGAGAGTTCCGCGCGCCACTGCTCGTCCGGCTTCTCGACGTCGTACGTCATGAGCTTCCAGCCCCTTACTTCGACAGACGGTCCAGGATCCGCGGGCCGAGGTCGGTGACGTCGCCCGCTCCCATGGTGAGAACGAGATCACCGGGCTTCGCCATTCCCGCGACCACGTCGGGGACCTCCGCCTTGTCGTGGGCGGCGGTCACGTCCGCGCCGGCCGCCCGCGCCGCCTCGATGATCAGCTCGCTGGTGACGCCCGGGATCGGGTCCTCGCGGGCCGGGTAGACGTCCAGCACCACCGAGGCGTCGGCCAGGGTCAGCGACTGGCCCATCTCCTTGCCCAGTTCCCGGGTGCGGGAGAAGAGGTGCGGCTGGAAGACGACGAGGATGCGGGCGTCCCCGGCGGCGGCGCGCATGGCCTCCAGGTCGGCGGTCATCTCGGTCGGGTGGTGCGCGTAGGAGTCGATGACCTGCACGCCGGCGGCCTCGCCCTTGAGCTGGAGGCGCCGCTTCACCCCGGTGTACGCGGCCAGCGCGGGGGCCAGCTCGGCGGCCGGGATGCCGAGCGCCACGCCCGCGGCGAGCGCGGCGACGGCGTTGTGCGCGTAGTGACGGCCGGGGACCGAGACGGTGAAGGTGAGCGGGGCGCCGTCGAACGCGACGGTCACCTCGCTCTTCAGGCCCTGCGGGACGACCGACAGCACCCGCACGTCGGCGTCGGCCGCCTCGCCGTACGTCACCGTCCGCACGGAGCCGTCCAGCCGCCGGGCCAGCTCGCGGGCGCCCTCGTGGTCGGCGGAGATCACCAGCGTGCCGCCGGGCACGATCCGGCCGACGAACGTCTCGAAGGACTCGTGGATCTCCTCCATCGAGGCGTAGTTGGCGTGGTGGTCCAGCTCCACGTTGAGGATGATCGCGACCTCGGGGGCGTACGTGTGGAAGCTGCGGTCCGACTCGTCCGCCTCGGCGACGAAGATCTCGCCCGCGCCGTGCAGCGCGTTGGAGCCGGGGACGTCCAGGTCGCCGCCGATCGCGTACGACGGCTCCCGGCCCAGCGCGGTGAGGGAGACGGCGAGCATGGAGGTGGTGGTGGTCTTGCCGTGGGTGCCGGCCACCGCGATCGGGCGCAGGCCGTCCATCAGGGCGGCGAGGGCGTCGGAGCGGTGCACGACCGGGATGCCCAGCTCGGCCGCCCGGACCAGTTCGGGGTTGTCCTCGCGGATCGCGGAGGAGACGACCACACAGCTGGCGTCGTCGGCGAGGTGCGCGACGGCGTGGCCGATGTGCACGGTGGCGCCGAGGGCGCGCAGGGCGTCGGCGGTGGCGGAGTCCTTGGCGTCACTGCCGGCCACCTTCGCGCCGCGCTGGGCGAGGATCTTGGCGATGCCCGACATCCCGGCGCCGCCGATGCCGATGAAGTGCGGTCGGTCCATGGCGGTAGGAAGGCCGGGTGCCATGCGTGTTCTCCCAGTGGTGCGACGAGCGGGACGGCGGTCTTCGCGCCCTCGCGGGAGAACCGGGAGAGCGCCGCCCCAGCCTATGCCTTGCTGTGGGAGAAGAGTTTCAGCACCGGCACCCCGACCTTGTGCCGGGCCCGGGAGGCCCAGTCCCGGTGGAAGAACTCCTCCACGTAGTGCGGGTCGGTCAGGACGATCACCTCGTCCGCGCCGACCTCCTCCACGACGGCCTTCAGGGCGTCCAGCGGATGGTCCTCGACGAGCCGGCCGTCCGCCGTGTCGCCGGTGGCCCGCAGTGCCTGCAGGGACACCTCGAGGGCCCGCTCCCCCATGCTCTGGGCCTCCTCGCCCTCGGGTGTCTCGCCCTCCCGGACGGCCTCGTCGATCTCGCCGAGCGCGACGTCGTCGATGGCTCTCAGCAGCCGGTCGGCCTGTTCGCCGCGCGGCTGGAGCAGCACGTGGAAGGAGACCGGCTCGTCGCCGTGCAAGGTGGTGACGAACTCCACGTCGGCGGAGGTCAGAGCTTTCTCGATCATCAGTACGCTTGTGAACACCAGGCGCCCCTTCTCCTCGGAGGACCCGCGGGCCCTCTCTGCTCCGTGGGCCGGTCCAGCCCCCGCGCACACCATCCTGCCCCGTGTTCGCGCAGGTACTGCCGGAACCAGTCTTGCCCTTTCCCGCTCGGGGCGTGCGGTCCGTTCCGCCGATCGCCGGACCGGCGGCCGTCGCCGAACAGGATCTCCCCTTCCTTCCGGGCTTCCGCTCCCGGCCGCTCCCGGTCCGGACGGTCAGGCCCGCCGGTAGCGCGTGAACAGGAAGCCGTCCTCCTCCAACACCGAGTTCAGCGTGTAACGCCGCGGAAGTGTCACCGAGGGTCCACCCGCGATGCGCTGAGCGTCACCCGCGGTGAGCATCGGGGAGACGGTCAGACAGAGTTCGTCCAGCACCCCGGCCGCCACCGTCTGGCCCAGCAGCCGCGGCCCGCCCTCGGTGAGCAGCCGGGTGTGTCCGAGGTCCGCCAGCGCCCGCACCGCCCGCGCGGGGTCCACCGCCACCCCCTCCCCGGCGGTCACCACCCGGGCGCCCGCCTTCTCGGCGGCGGCGACACGGTCGGGGGCGGCGCCCGCGCCGGTCAGGACGAGCGTGGGCAGCAACGGGGAGGTGAACAGCGGCAGGGAGAAGTCCAGGTCGAGGCTCGCCGTCACCACGGCGATCACGGGCGCCGGCCCCTGTCCGGCCGCCTCCCGGGCGGCGGCGAACTCCGCACGCGCGCGTGCCGGACGGTAGCCCTCCTGCCGTACGGTCTCGGCGCCGACGACCACGACGTCGGCGAGCGCCCGCAGCACACCGAAGATCCGCATGTCGGCCGGGCAGGAGATGGGCTGGGAGCGGCCGTCGTGCTGGGCGGCGCCGTCGAGGGTGGACACCATGTTGCCCCGCAGCCACGGCTCCCGGCCGCCGGGCCCCGGCCCGGGGTAGGCGTACGCGGCGGCCAGCTCGGCCAGGCTCCACTGGCGCCCCTCCTCACCTCCGGGGGCCGCTGTCTCGTCGGTCACGTCGGTCACGGGGAACAGGCGTCGCATGTCGAGCAGTGTTCCACGCCCCGTAGCATGGGGGACCGTGTCCTCCTCCGCCGCCTCCCGTCCCGGTCCGACAGCCGACGTGGCTCCGCTGTCCCTGTGCGCCCGCGAGCCGCGTGTCCCCGCGGACCGGCTCGTCGCCGAGATGGTGCCGCCGCCGCGGTTCGACGCGGTGCGCTTCGGCACCTACATCCCCGACCCGGACCAGCCGAGCCAGACCGAGGCCGTGCGCGTCCTCGAGGGCTTCGCGGCGGGGCTGAACGGGTCGCCGGCCGGTGCCCCGGGCCGGCGCAGGCTGTTCGGCTTCGGCAAGGCTCCGCAGAAGTCCCCGGCCGGGCCGCGCGGCGTCTACCTCGACGGCGGCTACGGCGTCGGCAAGACCCACCTGCTGGCCTCCCTGTGGCACGCCACCCCGGCCGAGCCCTCCCTCAAGGCGTTCGGCACGTTCGTGGAGCTGACCAACCTGGTCGGCGCCCTCGGCTTCCAGCAGACCGTGCGGACCCTCTCCGGGCACCGTCTGCTGTGCATCGACGAGTTCGAGCTGGACGACCCGGGCGACACCGTGCTCGTCTCCACCCTGCTCGGCAAGCTGGTCGATGCGGGTGTCGCGCTCGCCGCCACCTCGAACACCCTGCCGGGCAAGCTCGGCGAGGGCCGGTTCGCCGCCGCCGACTTCCTGCGCGAGATCCAGGGCCTGTCGGCCCACTTCCGCGCGTTGCGCATCGACGGCGAGGACTACCGGCACCGGGGCCTGCCCGAGGCGCCGCCGCCGTACTCCGACGAGGTGGTGACCCGGACCGCGCACGCCACCGAGGGCGCCTCGCTCGACTCCTTCCCGGATCTGCTGGACCACCTGGCACGGGTCCACCCCAGCCGCTACGGCGCCCTCACCGACGGACTGCGCGCGGTGTGCCTCACGGACGTGCGTCCGGTGCCGGACCAGTCGACCGCGCTCCGGCTCGTGGTGCTCGCGGACCGGCTCTACGACCGCGAGGTGCCCGTGCTGGCCTCGGGCCTGCCGTTCGACCGGCTGTTCAGCGAGGACATGCTGAAGGGCGGCTACCGGAAGAAGTACTTCCGGGCGATATCCCGCCTCACCGCCCTGGCCCGCGACGCGGGGCGCCTCACCGACGCCCGGTAGGACCCGGGGGCGGACGACCTGCCCCGCCGCCGTGGCCCCGGCCCGCAGGACGGGCATATCGTGACAACAGCGGATGAAAGCGCACAAGGCAGACCTCTGGACGGGAGGTCGTCATGGTCCAGGAACTGCTCACCGCGGCCGTCACGGCCGGCATCGCGGGAACCACGTACTTCGTCGCGGCGGCACGTGTCGTGAAGCAGTACGAACGCGGCGTGGTCTTCCGCCTCGGCCGCGTGCGGGGCGACACGAGGCACCCCGGTTTCACGTTGATCGTCCCCTTCGTGGACCGGCTGCGCAAGGTCAACCTGCAGATCGTCACCATGCCGGTCCCGGCCCAGGAGGGCATCACCCGGGACAACGTGACCGTACGTGTCGACGCGGTCGTCTACTTCAAGGTCGTCGACGCGGCGGCGGCGATCATCAACGTGGAGGACTACCGCTTCGCCGTCTCACAGATGGCGCAGACCTCGCTGCGTTCGATCATCGGCAAGAGCGACCTCGACGACCTGCTGTCGAACCGCGAGAAGCTCAACCAGGGCCTGGAGCTGATGATCGACAGCCCCGCGGTCGGCTGGGGCGTGCAGATCGACCGCGTCGAGATCAAGGACGTCTCCCTGCCCGACACGATGAAGCGGTCCATGGCCCGCCAGGCCGAGGCCGACCGCGAGCGCCGGGCCCGCGTCATCAACGCCGACGCCGAGCTGCAGGCGTCGAAGAAGCTCGCCGAGGCGGCCCAGCAGATGGCCGAGACGCCCTCCGCGCTGCAACTGCGCCTGCTGCAGACCATCGTCGCGGTCGCCGCCGAGAAGAACTCCACCCTCGTCCTGCCCTTCCCGGTGGAGCTGCTGCGCTTCCTGGAGCGGGCCCAGCAGACGCCCGGGAACCGCGCGGTGGACACCGGCGAGGCGCCCCCCGGAGAACCGCCGGGCCCGTGACACGTGCTACGCGCGTGGTTCCCGGGACCGGCGGCAGGTGATAGACACGGCTGGTCACAGTTCCTGTCCGCCAGCAGGAAGGTTTCCCCATGTCAGAAACCGGGTCCACCACCGGCTCCCCGGCGACACGTCGTCAGATGCTCGCCCGTTCCGGGGCGGTGGGTATCGGCATCGTCTTCACCGGCGCCCTCTCCGAACTGTTCACCGGCACCGCCGCCGCACGCGACCTCGGCCACCGCGGCTACGGCCCTCTCGTCCCCGATCCCGCCGGGCTGCTCGACCTGCCGAAGGGTTTCCGCTACACGGTGCTCTCCCGCGAGGGCGACCCGTTGCGCTCCGGCGAGGGCCCGGTGCCCTCCAACCACGACGGCATGGCGGCGTTCGCCGGCCGTCACGGCCGCGTCCACCTGGTCCGCAACCACGAGAACCGCGCCAGTGGCAGAGCCCCCGTCCCGGTGCTCGAAGGGCTGACCTACGACCCGGAGGGCAAGGGCGGCTGCACGGCGCTGACCCTGGACCACCACGGCGAAGTACTGTCGGAGCGGGTCGCGATCGCCGGTACGGCCGTCAACTGCGCCGGCGGGCCGACCCCGTGGAACACCTGGCTGACCTGCGAGGAGACCGAGGACAAGGCCGGCACCAACGGCTACACCAAGGACCACGGCTACATCTTCGAGGTCGACGGCGCCGACCCGCGCCGCACGGGTGCCGTGCCGCTGACCGCGATGGGCCGCTTCCAGCACGAGGCGGTCGCCGTGGACCCGAGGCGCGGCGTGGTCTACGAGACCGAGGACGCCTTCCAGCGGCCCTTCGGCCTCTTCTACCGCTTCCTGCCGCACAAGCCCCTGGGCGGCACCGGTTCGCTGCGCGCCGGCGGCCGGCTCCAGGCGATGCGGGTGCCGGGGGTTCCCGACCTGTCCTCGATCCAGGAGATCGGTGCCCGGTTCGACGGCATCGAGTGGGTCGACGTACCGGACCCGGGGGCCGTCGGGACCCCCATCCGCCACCAGGACTTCGGCCCGAAGGGCATCACCCACGCGCAGAAGCTGGAGGGCTGCTACTGGGGCGGGCGTTCGGTCTACTTCGTCTCGTCCTTCGCCCGCAGCGCCGACGGTTCGGCCGGGGACCACTACGGCCAGATCTGGCGGTACGACCCGGACCGGCGGCGGCTGACCCTGGTGATCGTCTTCGGCCCGGACACGGACGTCCAGCTGCCCGGCGAGTCGCCGGACAACATCTGCCTCGCGCCCGGCGGCGGTCTGATGGTGTGCGAGGACGGCGGCGGGGCCCAGCACGTCTACGGCGTCACCCGGCGCGGCGAGGTCTACGCGATGGCCCGCAACCGCCAGAACACGGGGACCCCCGAGGATCCGGAGTGGGGCGAGTTCGCCGGCGTCACCTTCTCCCCGGACGGCAGCACGATGTACGTCAACTGCTACGACCCCGGCACGACGTTCGCCGTGACGGGCCCCTGGCGCGGGTAGCCGGGGGACGACGACGACCGGGACGCGGTGGGCGGCACGCCGCCCACCGCGTCCCGGCGCCGTGTTCAGCCCGCCAGGAGCGCGTCCATCTGGCCGACGGCCTGGCTCATCCCCTCCACCATGCCCATCTCTGCCAGCTGCTCCATCTGCTCCCGGGTGTCGAACACACTGCGCAGTTCCATGCGCGTGCCGCCGTCGTGCTCGGTGAGCGTCATCCGTACCGAGGTGGTCGGCATCTCGGGGTTCGGCCTGCCGTCCTGGTCGGAGAAGCCGTCGGTGAACTCCAGGGCCGTCGGAGGCGTCACCGAGGAGACGCGCCACCAGCCGCCGAACTTCTCGCCCTCCGGGCCGGTCATGTAGTACCTGGCCCCGCCCCCGGGCGTCAGGTCGTGCTCCTCGAAGGTCGCCGGGTAGCTCGGCGGCCCCCACCAGCGCTCCAGCCGGCGCGGGTCCGCCCACAGCCGCCACACCCGCTCCACGGGGGCGGTGAAGTCGGCCACGAGCGTGAGGGTGAGGCGGTCGACGTCCTTGTCGACGCTGGTGACAGTCATCTGTCCGGTCCTTTCGTCGTGTTCTGCGCGGGTGCCGGGGCGTCGGCGTCACCGGTCGCGTCGGCGTCCTCGGTCAGCAGACCGGACATCCGGTCCACCCGGGCACGCCAGGCCGACTCCAGGTCGTCCAGGGCCTGCCTCGCGCGGCCCACCGCGTCGGGGTCGGTGCGCACGAGCTGCTCCCGTCCGCGTCGCTCCTTGGTGACCAGGCCGGCCCGTTCCAGCACGGTGACGTGTTTCTGCACCGCGGCGAAGCTCATCGGGTACGCCGCGGCCAGACGTGACACGGACAGCTCACCCCGGACGCAGCGACGGAGTATGTCGCGCCGCGTCGCGTCGGCCAGGGCGTGGAACAGCCGGCCCACGGCGTCGCCGGTCTCGTCCGCGATTCCATCTACAACCATTTGGTTGTACGTTAGCTTCCCCTCGTCCGTCCCGCAACAGGACGACCCGGTCCACTGAACCGGACATATGTGGGTACCCGGCCCGGCATGACGGAGAAGCAGCAGGCCGGCGACTCGTACTGGCTCCAGAGCACACCCGGCGGACGGCATCTCGCGCTGACCGACGACGTCGAGGTCGACGTGGCGGTGATCGGCGGGGGCATCGCGGGGCTGTGCACGGCCCGGGAGCTGAGCCGGGCCGGCAGGAGCGTCGCGGTGCTGGAGGCCGGGCGGATCGCGGCCGGCGTCACCGGCCACACCACGGCCAAGGTCACCGCCCTGCACACACTGGTCTACGACAAGCTGCGCCGCACCCGCGGCAGCGAGGGGGCCCGGCTGTACGCCCGTTCGCAGTCCGAGGCGATCGAGCACACGGCCGGGGTCGTGGCCGAGCTGGGCGTCGACTGCGAGTGGGAGCGCCGCAGCGCGTACACCTTCGTCCGGGACGAGAGCCAGGTCGAGGAACTGCGCGCGGAGGCGCGGGCCGCGCGGGAGGCGGGCCTGCCGGCGTCGTTCGTGACGGCGACCGGGCTGCCGTTCCCCGTGGCGGGCGCCGTCGAGGTGGCGGACCAGGTCCAGTTCCACCCGCGCAAGTACCTGCTGGCCCTGGCCGACGACATCCTGGCGCACGGCGGGCGCATCCACGAGGACACCACCGTCCTCGGTCTGGAGGAGGGCACGCCGTGCCGGCTGTCGACGTCGACCGGCGCCATGGTGACGGCCCGCGACGTCGTGGTCGCCACCCACTACCCCGTCTTCGACCGGGCGCTGCTGTTCACCCGCCTCTCACCGCGACGGGAGCTGGTCGTCGCCGGCCCGATCCCGGCCGCCCAGGACCCGGGCGGCATGTACATCACCACCGAGGAGAACACCCGCTCGGTCCGCACGGCCCCGTACGGCGAGGACGGCACCCGGCGGTTCCTCATCGTCACCGGTGAGCACTTCACGCCGGGCACGGGCGACACCCGGGCGCGCTTCGACCGCCTGGCCGCCTGGGCCCGGGGGCACTTCCCCGACGTGGAGCTCACCCACCGGTGGGCCACCCAGGACAACGATCCGACCGACACCGTGCCCCTCGTCGGCCCGCTGCACCCGGGCGCAAGGCACACCTACGTCGCCACCGGCTTCGGCGGCTGGGGCATGAGCGGCGGCATGATGGCGGGACTGCTGCTCACCGCGCAGATCATGGGCGAGGAGCGCGAGTGGAGCGGCCTGTACGACCCGCGCCGCCTGGCCTCCACGGTGCGCGAGGCGCCGTCCTTCCTCAAGCACCAGGCCCAGGTCGCCAAGCACTTCGTCGGCGACCGGATGCGTCCCTCGCCGCCGGTGGAGGCACTGCCGCCGGGCGAGGGAGCCGTGGTGCGCGTCGAGGGCGGACGGCTCGCGGTCTACCGCGACGAGGACGGCACTCTGCACGCGCTCTCGGCCCGCTGCACCCACATGGGCTGCCTGGTCGACTTCAACGCCGCCGAGCGGGCCTGGGAGTGCCCGTGTCACGGCTCCCGGTTCGACACGGAGGGCAAGGTCATCCAGGGCCCGGCGACACGGCCGCTGGACCGGCGCGACATCTAGACGCACGGGGCCCCGCCGACCGGGTGAGACTCGTCGGCGTCCCCCCACGGCCCACACCGGTCACCGCAAAGCACCTCATACCGTCATGTGGTGATCACACTTACACGCCGGGCAGCCGCCGCATGCGTGCTGACCACCGCGCTCGCCGCCCTCACCGCCTGCGCCGCCCGCCCGGACCCCCGGCCGCCCCACCCCGCGCCCTCGGCCTCCCCCGCCGTCCCGTCGCCGCCCACCCTGGCCCCGGGCCCCGCGGGCCTGACCCCGGTCTTCCACCACGGCCCGCGCACCGGCGGCAGGACGGTCGCCCTCACCTTCGACGCCGACATGACCGCCGACCAGGGCCCGAGGGCCGCGGCGGGCGAACGCTTCGACCACCCGCAGCTCATCGCCGCCCTGCGGGCGCTGAAGGTGCCGGCCACGGTGTTCATGACGGGCCGGTGGGCCGAGGAGTACCCGGACCAGGCACGCTCCATCGGCCGCGACCCCCTCTTCGAGGTCGCCAACCACTCCTACAGCCACTACGCCTTCACCGGCGACTGCTACGGCCTGCCGACCGTCTCCGCCGACCGGATGCGGGCGGACGTGGAACGGGCGTACGCGGTGTTCCGGAAAGTGGGGGTGACGGACCCGATGCCGTACTTCCGCTTCCCCGGCGGCTGTTACGACCGTCCGGCACTCAAGGCGCTGGTCCCGGCCGGCGTCACGGCCGTGCAGTGGGACGTGGTGGGCGGCGACGCGTTCGCCACGGACGCGGACGCGGTGGCCCGGCAGGTGCTGGACGGCGTCCGCCCCGGGTCGGTGGTCGTCCTGCACTGCACCCGCAGCGCCGCCCCGGCGACGGAACGGGCCCTGCGGACGATCGTCCCCGAGCTGCGCCGCCAGGGCTACCGCTTCGTGAAGGTCTCCGACCTGATCGGAGCGGGACGGGGCGGCGACCGTTCCACCGGGAAGTGACGCGGACGGGCCTGCTCACCGTCAGTGATACCGGAGCGACGACGAGCCGGTGGCGCACCGCACCACAGGGGCGCCGGCCGGACGGAGAGGACGGAGGCCATGGTCCGGCCGGTGGCCGCCGTCAACCCCGCCGAGACCCTCGCCCGCACCGCGGAGGGCGACCCGGTGGCCTTTCCCCAGCGGGCCCTGCGCGACCTGCTCGCCCTGTGGGAGGACCCGGAGTCCGGAGTACCCCTGCGCGCCCTGGTGGCGGGCGCCGCCCAGGACCCCGCCGTCACCGGGCTGGTGAAGGAGATGCTGGAGCGGGAGATTATCGGCAAGATCGCGGCCCGGATCGGCGGAGCGGATGCCCGCAGGCGGGCCGGTGTGTTCTGCGCCCACATCGCCGGCCTCGTCGTCACCCGCTACATCCTGCGCCCGGACCTTTCACCTCCATGCCGCCCGATCAATCAATCCGGACCTACACTCCGTCGCTCCGCCTCGCGTCGAGCGAGTCCCGGAAGCGCCCGGCCCGGAGGGGCGGACCGCGCGGCGGCGGGGTGCTCGGCGGGTCCGCCCGCTGAACCGCCGGGCCGGGACCGCCGGTGACGCGCCGGGCCTACGCTGGAGGCATGAGCGACACCGTCAACGACTACTGCCTGATCGACGTGAGCAGGCCCCCCGAGGCGGACGGCCCGCCCTACGCGGCGTGCGTGGTGTGCCGGGAGCCGACGGAGTACCCCGAGTCGTACAAGGGCATCACCATGTGCCCGGTGTGCGAATGGCGGGAGGCCGAACGCACGTCCTGCGCGGGCTGACGAAGGCGCCTCGCGGCTTGGCACACTTGGCTCCGTGAGCACTGACCGATCTCCTGCCCCCGACAGCCCCTTCCGCCCCGACCCGGGTCCCCGTGACGAGGCGCGCCAGTTCGTGCTGCCCCTGGTGGTCCGCATCGAACGGGCGGCGCCCCCGGCCCGCACGGACGCCCTGGAGACGGCGGCCCGCGCGGTGCTGGTCATGCTGACCGACGAGCGCTCCGTGGGCGAGGGCGAATGGGCGCGGGCGGTGCGCGACTGGCAGGACGCCCGCATCCGCAAGGTGGTGCGCCGGGCGCGCGGCGCGGAGTGGCGCCGTGCGGAGGCGCTCCCCGGCATCACGGTCACCGGCAAGTCCGCCGAGGTCCGCGTCTTCCCGCCGGTCCCCCTGGACGGCTGGCCCAGGGACCTGGCCCGCCTCCAGGTCTCCGGCACCGACCTCGACGACCCCGACCCCGTGCCCCCGGCGGACCCGGGCCTCCCCACCCTGTGGCTCAACCCCGGCCTCGGCATGTCGGCCGGCAAGGCGATGGCCCAGGCGGGCCACGGCGCGCAACTGGCCTGGTGGGAGCTCTCCCCCGAGGAGCGCAGGAGCTGGCACGACACGGGATTCCCCCTCGCCGTCCGCACCGCCGCCCCGGCCGGCTGGCCCGCCCTGACCACCGGCGGCCTCCCCACGGTCCGCGACGCGGGCTACACGGAGATCGCCCCGGGCTCCTGCACGGTGGTGGCGGACCATCCCGCACTGCGCCACCGACGCAACCCCTGACGCAGCGGACGGTGGGGCCGGGTTTCCCGTCCCCCTCGCCGCGGTACCCCGGCCGGACCAAGCGCATCGCGACGCCGATCGCCGTGGTGGGCACCGGCTCGGTGCCGCAGGACGAGGGAGCACGCATGACGCTGTCCGCGGGCAGCCGGGTCGGCCTGGCCGGAGCGGCGGTGGTCGGGGTCGCCTTCGGCATGGCCCGGTACGCCTACGGTCTGACGCTTCCCGGCATCCGACGGGATCTGGAACTCTCCGAACCGGTACTCGGTCTCGTCGCCGGCGCCACGTTCGCCGGCTACCTGGCCGGCCTGCTCCTCGCGAGGCCGCTCGCCGCCCGTCGCGGCTCGCGGGCGCCGACGACCGTGGGCGGGGTCTGCGGCGCGGGAGGCGCGGTGATCGTGACCGTCGCGCAGTCCCCCTGGCTGCTCGCCGCCGGCGCCGTCCTGGCCGGCAGTGCGGGTGGCTGGGTGTGGGCGCCCTACTCCGACATCGTGACAGGGACGGTGGCGCCGCGGGAGCAGCCGAGAGCGCTGGCGATCATCACGACCGGCACCAGCGGCGGCCTGGTGGTGCTGGGTGGCCTGGCCGCCCTCGCCGCACTGTGGTCATGGCGCCTGGTGTGGTGCGGCATCGGCCTTGCCGCCGTGGCCGCCGCCGTGGTGAACATCCGTCTGGTGCCGCGGACCAGTCCGGCCCCACACCCGGACGGACGGCGCGGGGGCGCCTCACTCGCGAGGACACTGAGGGTCCCGGCCGCCTACTCCGTCGTCTACTTCGCGGTCGTCGTCATCTACTTCACCTACGCCGCCGATGTCCTCGCCCGCGGCCTCCCGGCGGCAGCCGTCCCGGCGCTCTACGCGGCCATCGGCGTCATCGGCGTGGTGGGCGTGGCGACCGGGGCCGTCGCACAGCGACTGGGCAGCCCGAGGGTCGCGGCCCTGTGCCTCGTGACGGTGGCTGCGGCGCTGGCGCTCCTGGGCTGGGACGGCGACTCCCCGGCCGCTACGGCGGCATCCGCCTGCCTCTTCGGCGTGGGGTACATGACAGGTTCGGCGGTCCTGGCGGTCTGGACCGCCGAGCTGGTGCCCGACCGCGCGGGCGCCGCGTTCACGGGCTGCCTGGTCGTCGGCGCCGTCAGCTCAGTCGCCGCACCTGCCCTCGCCGGTGCGTTGATCCCTGACCTGGGGCTGGGCGCGCTGTTCGTCCTCACCGCCGCGGTCTCACTGCTCGGCGGGGTGGCGCTGATGCTGCCAGGGCCGTCGGGAGGAGGAGGACCGCCGCGGAGACCGGGCCCCCATGGATGACGCGTTACCGCGTACGTCCGTGACACACCGGTGACGCCGGAGACACTCGGTGACGGCCCCCTGCGCGGGTGGGCGCCCGGCCTCTGCGGTACGGCGGCGCCACCGGGCGGCCCTCCGGCCGCCTCGCACACGTCTTGCGGCGTCTGAGGCAGGCGGTGTACCAATGGGGGCGCGGAACTTGAGAGTTGTTCATGTTCTGCGCCGCGGGGGGCCGGTCGAGCCTGAGGAGCAGCAGATGTCCGCGGAACGTCGTCCCGTGCACCGCCGTCGTACCGTCCTGCGAGCGGGAGCCCTCACCGGTCTGGGGCTGGCGGGCGCGCAGTTGGCGGCCCCTGACCGGGCCACAGCAGCCGCCCGCGGCACCGGTTTCCTCGTCGGCAGGGGCCTCGCCGACGCCACCGGTGAGGTCGCCGAGGTCGGCATGATGGGGTACGGCCGGTTCGACCAGCAGGCCGCCGGGCTGCACACCCGGTTGCGTGCGCGGGCGTTCGTCGTGGCCGACGAGGCGAGCGGGCGGCGGGTCATGCTGATCGTCGCGGACTCACCGATGATCTTCGAGAGCGTGCACCGGGCGGTGCTGCGCCGGCTCGGTGAGGCGTACGGCGACCTCTACACCGAGCAGAACGTGCTCATCACCGCCACCCACACGCACGCCGGCCCCGGTGGCTACTCGCACCATCTGCTGTACAACACGACCACGTTCGGCTTCCACCACAAGACCTTCGAGGCGGTGGCGGACGGCCTGTTCGAGGCCGCCCAGCGGGCCCACGACGACCTGGCGCCGTCCGAACTCGTCCTCAGCCACGGCACGTTGACCGGGGCCAGCGTCAACCGCTCCCGGACCGCATTCGACCGCAACCCGCAGGCCGACCGCGACCACTTCCCGGACGCCGTCGACACGCACACCACGCTGCTGCGGGTGGAACGGGGCGGGCGGGCCGTGGGAGCCGTCAACTGGTTCCCGGTGCACAGCACCAGCATGTCCGGGGACAACCGGCTCGTCAGCGCGGACAACAAGGGGTACGCGGCCTACCACTGGGAGCGCGAGGTCCACGACGTCGACTACCTGTCCGACGGCTCCCCTGCGTTCGTCTCGGCGTTCGCCCAGACCAACAGCGGCGACATGTCCCCCAATCTGGACCTGCGACCGCCCACGACCCCCGAGGACTTCGCGCACACCCGCGCGAACGGGCTCCGGCAGTACGAGGCCGCCGCGGCCCAGGCGCGCCGGCCCGGCGTCCGGCTGTCCGGTCCGGTCGACTCCCGGCTGGTGTACGTCGACCTCTCCGACGTCACCGTCCGCCCCGAGTTCACCGGTGACGGGCGCACCCACCGGACGTCCAGGCCCTGCGTCGGCGCCTCGATGGCGGCGGGCAGCATGGAGGACGGGCCGGCCTTCCCGGGCTTCGAGGAGGGGGAGAACCCGTTCTGGGACGCGATCTCCGACTCCGTGGTCTACACGGTCTCACCGGAGCTGAGGCAGGCGCAGGCGCCCAAGGACGTGTTCGTGCCCATCGGGGAGATGAACCGCGTCTATCCCTGGGTGCAGGAGCGGGTGCCCGTGATGCTCGTCCGCATCGGCAGGCTCCACCTGATCGGCATACCGGGCGAGGTGACCGTCTGCGCGGGCCTGCGGCTGCGGCGCACGGTCGCCGGGATCGTGGGCGCGGACCTCGACGACGTACTGGTCGCCGGGTACGCGAACGCGTACTTCCACTACGTGACGACCCCGGAGGAGTACGACGCGCAGCAGTACGAGGGCGGCAGCACGCTCTTCGGCCGCTGGCAGCTGCCGGCGCTCCAGCAGACGGCGGCGGCCCTGGCAGCCTCGCTGCGCGACGGAACGGACCTCCCCCTCGGCCCGGAGCCGCCGGACCTGTCCGGCAAGGCGCTCTCCCTGCAGCCGGGGGTGGTGCTGGACGCGCCGCCGGCGTTCCGGAGGTTCGGGGACGTGCTGGTACCGCCGCGGGAGAACCACCGTCCCGGTGAACGGGCCGAGGCCGTGTTCGCGGGCGCCCACCCCGGCAACGACCTGCACCGCGGCGACACCTACCTGGAGATCCAGCGCCGCGACCCCGACGGAACCTGGCGCACCGTCGCCGACGACGGCGACTGGCCGACCCGCTTCCACTGGGAACGCGACGGCATCGCCGCCTCCAAGGTCACGATCACCTGGGACATTCCCCAGGACACCCCCTCGGGCGCCTACCGCATCGTCTACCACGGCGACGCGAGAAGCCTCGTCGGCACCATCACCCCGTTCACCGGCACGTCCCCGGCCTTCACGGTGCGCTGACCCGGCGCGGGGTCCGAACCTCAAATGTTGCTCTGAAGGTGGCCGGAGGGCGGTTCGGGGACGGGTGGTGGGGCGATACCCCAGGCACGTCCGGCAAGGACGTTCGGGGGCCGGGCGCGAGAGCCGGGTGGCGGAGGGGGCGGGCATGACCGTGCGACTGGGGAGCGGGATCGGGTGGCGTCCGGAGATCGCGGACGCGGTGGAGCGCATGCCGGGGATCGACTGGGTCGAGGTGGTCGCCGAGAACGTCTGCCCCGGGCATCTGCCCGAATCGCTGGTGCGGTTGCGCGAGCGCGGGGTGACCGTCGTGCCGCACGGGGTGTCCCTCGGGCTCGGCGGGGCGGAGCGGCCCGACGAGGGCCGGCTCGCGGCCCTCGCCGAGCGGGCCGTCGCCCTCCGCTCGCCGCTCGTCACCGAGCACATCGCGTTCGTGCGGGCCGGCGGGGCGCTGACCGCCTCGCCGCGGATCGAGGCGGGGCACCTGCTGCCCGTGCCGCGCACCCGTGACGCCCTGGACGTGCTGTGCGAGAACGTCCGGATCGCCCAGGAGGCGCTGCCCGTACCGCTCGCCGTGGAGAACATCGCCGCGCTGATCTCGTGGCCCGGCGAGGAGATGACCGAGGGACAGTTCCTGTACGAGCTGGCCGACCGCACCGGGGTGCGACTGCTCATCGACGTCGCCAATCTGCACACCAACCACGTCAACCGGGGCGAGGACCCGGCCAAGGCGCTCACCGAACTGCCCCTGGAGGCCATCGCGTACGTGCATGTGGCGGGCGGGTTCGAACGGGACGGCGTGTGGCACGACAGCCACGCCCACCCCGTGCCGGGGCCCGTGCTGGACGTCCTGACCGATCTCGCGTCCCGTGTCCGTCCTCCCGGCGTCCTGCTGGAACGGGACGAGAACTTCCCCGGGGCCGACGAGTTGGAGCGGGAGCTGGCCGCGGTCCGGCGGGCGGTCGAGGAGGGGGCGCGACGCCGGGACGCACGGGCGGCCCCGGTCGTGGGGGGCCGCCCGGAGTGGCGGCGGGGCGCCGTCGAGGCCGCGCGGCAGCGGATCGCGCTCGCACAGACCGCCGTGCTGTCCGCGCTCGTCGCCCAGGCGCCCGTGCCCGAGGGGTTCGACCGGGTGCGGATGGGCGTGCAGGCGCGGGCGCTCGCCGCCAAGCGGGCCGACGTCGTCGCCAAGGTCGCGCCCGAACTGCCGGTGCTCCTCGGGGACGGATACCGGCCCGCCTTCCTGGCGTACGCGCAGAAGCGGCCGATGACCGGCGGCCACCGGCGCGACGCGCTGGACTTCGTCGCTGAGCTGCTGGCGGCCGGGCGGCCGGAGGACGGGCGCTTGCGGCGCGAGCTGCGGGAATGGTGGCTGGAGCGGTCGGGGCCGAGGCCGCGGTCGGGCCGGCCGGCGGTGCGGCTGGCGCGCGCCACACGGCGGGTGCTGCTGCGGCGCTGACCCGGGCCCGAGGCACGCGTCGTCCGGGCGGGACGCCGGACATCGACAACACTGTGCCCGGATGGTGAACAGGGCATGGTGTTCCGTGGCCGCGTCGCTTACAAACACCTCATGTTCTGGGTCCCGCTCCTCCTCCTGGCCTGGGCGGTCGCCGGTGCGACGTGCCTGCGCCTGTGCCTGGCCGCCGCGCGCGGTGCCGCCGCGGCCGCCGGTTCCGGCAGCGGGGAGGGACACGATCTGACGCTGTACGAGGCCGCGTTCCTGTCCGGCGGCCCCGGGCGGGTCGCCGACGTCGCCCTCGTCGCGATGGCGCGTCAGCGGCGGCTGCTGCTGGCGCACACCGGCTGGGCGACGGTGGTCGATCCGCACGGACGGGACGACCTGGAGCGGACGGTCATCAGGGCCGTCGGGCCCGAGGGGCAGTCGCCCATAGCGCCGGTGCGGGCGGCCGCGGCGACCGCCGACGCCGTGCGCGGGATCGCCGAGCGGCTGGTCGGCGCCGGGCTGGCGGTGCCGGACGGCGCCGCCACGACCGTCGCGGACGCGGTGCGGCAGGTGCGGCTCGCGGTGCCGGCCGTGGCCGGGCTGGGGGCGGCGGCCCTGCTCATGCCCGTCCCGTCACAGACGCCGCGCCATCTGGTCGCCCTCTGGTTCGCCCTGCCGCTGATCCTCACGCTGGGCTGCCTGGCGATCGCGCGGTTCGAGATCCATCCGTCCGCGCGGTGGGCCTCCCCCGCCGGTCAGCGGCTGCTGGGCACCCTGCCCGTCGGCGCCGGGGACGCCGGGGACGACCGTACGTATCTGACCTCGGTCGCGGTCCGCGGCATCCGGGCGGTGGGCGAGCCGGAGCTGCGCGCGGCCCTCGCGCACCGGGACCCGTACCGGGAGCCCTGAAGGCCGACACACCCCGGCGGGGGGTGCTTGCCTCACGCCACCACCGAACGAAACATCCCTTTTGTCGCCGTCGTGCACCGAAGGGATCGTCGATGAGAACTGCCGCCGCCGTCCATGTGGCCGCCGGGTCCATGCTCCTCACCGCCCTGGCCGCCGCCCCGGCCGGCGCCGGCGCCGGT